>JAPDDQ010000547.1 GCA_027587225.1 Solirubrobacter taibaiensis | reverse complement strand
TTTGTATCTTTGTTAGCTAAATCATAATCTCCCTCACGCGTTAAAATAACTAGTGCACCTTGTTCTTGTAAATAGTCTTGTACCTTTTTTGTAATTTCAAGCGTAATATCCTTTTCTATAATATCCTTTCCACCAACAGCCCCTCCATCTGGTCCACCATGTCCAGCATCTAATACAATCACTTTCCCTGATAAGGGTAAATTCCAAGCTCGCCACGATTTTGTAATTTGAAATTCTTGTTTGACTAAAAAAAACAATACCACCGCAGCGAGTGCAAAAGAGATAATTCGAATTCTCTTCATACCTTTCCTCCTCCAGCTAGTCCCTCTAATTACTTATATGGGACAAGAGGAAAGTTTATGCTTGTCTTAATGAAGCTTTAATCGATATCTTCTTTCACCTTTTTCATACCCTTCTTGCCACCACAATCCTATAAACTGCTGACAAGATTCAAAAAGTAATTCCTCATCTTTCAACTTTATTTCTCGCATAGTCATACTCGTTAAAAATTGAAATAGCGTTTCAGTTAATTGTTGTTCTTCTTCTAAAGCTCTATATTTCACATCAAAAAACGATTCACCATAATAACCAAATTTACTGTATC
>JAPDDQ010000546.1 GCA_027587225.1 Solirubrobacter taibaiensis | reverse complement strand
CATTGGGGGTTTTATTCATCCCCCAATGATTATTAGCCCTCACCACTCCCGCATTAACAGATCCTTTCTAATTAAAAATGATAGGAAACGTAAATATAACGAAAGCTGCCCAAAGTCCGTATATTGGCAAATACTTCGTAACGGCATCTTGGATAGCTTTTAGTCCTGATTTTTTTTGCAAGAAACGCATATAGGCAAACATAATCCAAATGAGATTTGCCCAAATCAGTATGTTTACTCCTAAAACAGCAAGTCTATTAGGTGTAATCCCGTAAGAAGAAAGTCTGAATACTATGGCTGACAATGCGACAGTGTCAATAATAAGCGCCAGAACAATTAAGGAAAAATTTATATAATCTGAAATGTTCTTTTTCTCGTCCGAGTCACTCTCAACGATAGAAAATATAGTAACAGCCAATACGCCAAGCAGTATTCCGTTGAAGGCCATTAGGAAATTGCGATCCAAGAATGGATTTTTCCCGACCCAAATTACCGTTATAAGATAGATAAGCAAGGTAATCAGGACGAGAGGACTAAAAATTTTAGATATGTATGGTGTAATATTTTTAGCAAGCTTAAGATTCATTGATACTAAGTATGCAGTC
>JAPDDQ010000545.1 GCA_027587225.1 Solirubrobacter taibaiensis | reverse complement strand
GAATGCCCTAGCTTATTTCTTAAAACTTGACAATTAAAATAAAGATATTATATTCTTAAATTCCATAACTTACAAAATGTAAGTAATATACATTGCATTTTCCCGATAATTTTATATACAATTTGGAGGATATATTATGACAAACGACAACTTTTTTAACGTTCTATATGAACGCACATCTACACGTGTATTCAACCCAAATAAAGAAATCTCATCTACAGAATTACATCAGATTTTAAAAGCAGCAACACAAGCACCTTCCGCTTGCAACTTACAACACGCGAAATTCCTTGTTTTTCAAGGTGAAGATGTACAAAAACGATTACATCCAATAGCTTATAACCAACAACAAATTCTTGATGCTTCTGCAGTAGTCGCTATTTTAGGTGATTTAGAAGCTTATAAAAATGTTGAGCCAGTATATGGTCCAATTGTAGAACAAGGATTTATGAAAGAAGAAGCAAAAGAACGCTTAGCTAAAAATATTGAATCTGCATATGCTCGTGAACAATTCCCAAGAGATGCTGCCTTTTCAAATGCATCTTTAGCACCAATGCAACTTATGCTTGCAGCTAAAGCAACTGGTTGGGATACTTCTGCTATTG
>JAPDDQ010000544.1 GCA_027587225.1 Solirubrobacter taibaiensis | reverse complement strand
TTCAAGCTTCCCTGGGTTTGAAAGACGACCGAAGAATACATTAGCTGGTCCTGCAATTAAATGCGCATGTTTTGATTGTGGAACATACACTAAAAACGTTAACAAAATTAGTAAATGCACCCACCAAGAAAAATAGAACACTGAAATGGCTACGGTTTCATTTATCCCGCTAAAAACATAAGCGATTGCAGAAGCAATTGGTTCACTCCATGAAAGCTCCTCGCCATGCCATATAAGTCCCATACCGTTACCAAGTAGCACAGAAATCATTAAACCACCGATAAAAATAAGAACAAGACCTGATTTGAAGTTACGTTTTAAACGAACAAGCTTTTCTACATAACGTCTATGAAAAGCCCAAAATACTGCAATTAAAATAACAAGTGTGACAATTTCCTGGAAGAATGTAAATGCAGGGTATAGTGGTCCAAGTGGAAGATGTGATCCTGGTGCGAGTCCTTTCCAAACGAAGTCAATTGCTCCAAATTGGACAAGAATAAATCCGTAAAAGAACATAACGTGAATGATGCCGCTTCTCTTATCTTTCAGCAGCTTTTTCTGACCGAAAACATTGACCTTAAGGAGATCCCAACGCTCTTTAAAAC
>JAPDDQ010000543.1 GCA_027587225.1 Solirubrobacter taibaiensis | reverse complement strand
AGAAAAACATGTGGTTTGATAAAGTAGCTTATTTACAAACATTACCAGTTGAATTAGAGAAAATGATTACAGAGCGAGGATGGAGTCGAAAGTTATACTTTAAAATTAGAAGTGGTATCAATAAATTTATTGATGTTCGATTATTTGAATCGTTAGGTAGCGATGGAGAATGGCGCAGATTTGGAGTGGCGAATGCTTATGATACGAGCGATTCTGATTTCACAGATGGTAGATTTATTCCTGTGGATTCTCCATTAGGAAAGCTAGGCATGGGGGATGGAGTGAAAAAGGAATTTCAAATTCCGACATTTCCTGTAGTTGAAAGTTCTTTATTAGTGTATGTAAATAGCATTTTACTAGAAAAGGATAAATATAAAGTTGATGCTAAAGCGGGGAAAGTTATTTTTAATCAAGCGATTGCAAAAGGAGATAAAATCACCTGTGAGTATCGATTAACAAATGATGCATACGAACCGAATAATGATATGATTTTCTTTACATTTAACCAATATTTTATTGAGAAGGAAGTAAAGTTATCAGATGCTGAAAGTGATTTAGGAAACGGTACCGGTTCGAAAAAATCATTTAATTTGCCATTTTCAAAT
>JAPDDQ010000542.1 GCA_027587225.1 Solirubrobacter taibaiensis | reverse complement strand
TACATTCTCTAAGTCTACACTGTAATTAAAATCACCAGTTTTCATGTATGTATCCCATTGATCTACCGCTAATTCTAACGGGATACCAATTGTAGAAATAAAATGGAATGTAGCACCTTTCTCCGCTAATGTTAGCATACGGCTAGTTCCTTGGACATTTATATTTTCAAATTGTTTTACATCTCCAAAATGTCTTACATCTGCACCGCAATGAATTATCGTATCCATCTTAGAACTGATGAACATAAATTCTTCTTCGCTCATCCCAAGATACTCTTCTCCAAGATCACCAGCTACGGCCTGTATACGCTGTAACCATTCTTCACATATATCATTAAAGTAGCCTGTTAATGTATCTATAATTCTTTGCTGCACATCTTTAGCTGGTCTTACTAAACAATAAATAGTAGCAGATGTATCTCTCAACAATTCATATAATATGTGTGATCCTAAATAACCAGTAGCACCTGTTAAAAAGACATTTGAAATCTGGGTTTCTTCCAAAACGTTTGCATACGTGATAGTATCTGGCTCGTGAATCACTTTATATTCACGAAATACTTCTTCTTTCTCTACTTTTACTTCTCGCTCAATTCGAGCTAATCC
>JAPDDQ010000541.1 GCA_027587225.1 Solirubrobacter taibaiensis | reverse complement strand
TCGTAAACGTCGTGTACTACTGGCGCGCGCGCTACTCACTCAACCAGATGTTTTATTACTCGACGAACCGACCAACCATTTGGATGTGGAAAGTATTGAATGGTTAGAAAAATTCCTATTAGATCAAAACAATCTCACGCTTTTATTTATCTCACATGACCGTTCATTTGTAGATAGTATTGCGACCCGTATTGTTGAACTTGATCGTGGTATTCTGCGTGGCTATGAAGGTAACTATTCACGTTACTTAGAACTTAAAGCTCAGCAAATGGAAGCTGAAGAAAAACAGAATGCTTTATTTGATAAAAAACTTGCTGAAGAAGAAGCTTGGATTCGTCAAGGTATCAAAGCACGTCGTACCCGTAATGAAGGTCGTGTTCGTGCTTTAAAAGCTTTGCGTGAAGAATCTAAAGCTCGTCGCTTCCAACAAGGCAAAGTTAGCATGGCGACACAAGAGGCTAACCGTTCAGGTAAGTTGGTCTTTGAGATAGAAAACTTAAGTGTTAGCTATGATAGTAAACCACTCATTAAAGATTTCTCTGCAATCGTATTTCGTGGTGATCGTATCGGTTTAGTCGGTGATAATGGTGTCGGAAAAACCACACT
>JAPDDQ010000540.1 GCA_027587225.1 Solirubrobacter taibaiensis | reverse complement strand
CGAGATGAGGATTCGTTTTTATATTTAAAAGAACTTGTCATAAAAAACGATATTGAAATTGTTCCAGACCCTGTTTTAACATGGAAACGGACAAAACAATCGGATTGGTTGCAAAAGCATTCGATACATGGAAAAGTAATTGCGGTTAGTGTGCGTTATTGGAATGCAAAAGAAGATTATATAAAAAAATTAGCTGCGGCATTAAAAAAATTAAAGCAAGAAGGATACCAAATTCTATTTGTTCCAATGCATGAGCCATTTGATCAAAAAGCTTCGCGTGAAGTAGTAGACTTAATGGGAGAAGAGACGTATATGCTTCCATATAAAATGGATATCGACGAGAAAATATTCATTTTATCACAATGTTCATTACTAATTGGTATGCGTCTTCATGCACTAGTTTTTTCTGCTGTAGCCAAAACTCCAATGGTCGGGATTTCATACGATCCAAAAATTGATTCGTTTTTAAGTCAAGTGAATCAGCCAGTTATAGGAAGTGTGGATGGCGAATGGAGTGCTCAATATTTATATGAAATTGCGAAAAAGCAATTAATGCAACAAGGAACTGTGCAGCAAGAGTTACAATTGACAATAGATGAGCTTCGG
>JAPDDQ010000539.1 GCA_027587225.1 Solirubrobacter taibaiensis | reverse complement strand
GAACTTTTGAAGCAGCTTCATCAATTAAATCAATTGCTTTATCTGGTAAGAAACGATCCGTAATATAACGATCTGAAAGTTTTACAGCTGCATCAATTGCATCATCTGTAATAGACACACGGTGATGCGCCTCATAACGATCGCGTAACCCTTTCAAGATTTGAGTTGATTCTTCTAGACTCGGCTCATCAACATGAATTGGCTGGAAACGTCTCTCTAAAGCTGCATCCTTTTCAATATATTTACGATACTCATCTAAAGTTGTCGCACCAATACATTGTAATTCTCCGCGTGCTAAAGATGGTTTTAAAATATTCGATGCATCGATTGCACCTTCTGCTCCACCTGCACCGATTAATGTATGAAGTTCATCAATAAATAGAATAATATTCCCTGCTTGACGTATTTCATCCATTACTTTCTTTAAACGATCTTCAAACTCACCACGATATTTCGTCCCAGCTACCACTGTTCCCATATCTAGTGTCATAACACGCTTATCTCTTAACGTTTCAGGAACTTCATTATTTGCGATTTGCTGTGCTAAGCCTTGAGCAATTGCTGTTTTACCTACACCAGGCTCTCCAATTAACACTGGATTGTTTT
>JAPDDQ010000051.1 GCA_027587225.1 Solirubrobacter taibaiensis | reverse complement strand
CTACGATCCGACTTGAGCGGTGGCGGGCGGCGCGGCGGCGGACGGCGGTGAGGCGACGGGCGGCGGTCCGGAGGGTGCCGGTGCGGCGGTGGGCGGCGGTGCGGCGGGTGTCGGCGCAGCGGCGGGCGGGGCGCTCTCGCCGGCGCCCTTCGACGGGGCCGGGCCGGCACCCGCTGGGGTGGGGGTGGGGGACATCGTGGCGGTTTCCGGGCGCGTGGCGCCGCTCGGGTTCGCGGACGCGTATCAGCGCCCGCGGAATGCGCACGCGGCGATCGATGCGCGGCGCGTGACCGCCACCGGGCAACGGCGGGGTGGGTTCGCCGGGTGGTTGGACGGGGTGCGTCGGCGGGCGGAGGCCGGGCTGGGCGAGCGGCTCGAGGGGCCAGAGGCGGCGCTGCTGCGCGGGATGGTGCTCGGGGCGGACGAGCGGCTCAGCGAGAAGGTCAAGGACGACTTTCAGGCGTCCGGGCTCGCGCACATTTTGGCGGTGTCAGGGCAGAACGTGATGCTGCTCGTGGTGCTGGTCCTGGCGGCGTGCGCGCTCATCGGGGTGCCGTACACGGCGCGGATCGTGCTTGCGGTGGCGGTGGTCGCGCTGTACGTGCCGTTGACCGGCGCCGGGCCCTCGATCCAGCGCGCCGGGGTGATGGGGATCGCCGGGCTCGTCGCGGCGCTGGCGGGGCGGCCGGGCCACCGTTGGTATGGCCTCCTGCTGGCGGCCGCGGTCACGCTCGCGCTGAATCCGCGCGCGCCGGAGGAGCCGGGGTGGCAGTTGTCGTTCGTGGCCGTCGCGGCGCTGCTCGCCGGGGCGCAGCCGCTGCGGGCCGCGTTCGCTCGACGCCTGCCCGGGCCGGTGGCTGACGTGGCCGCGATCACGATCGCCGCGACACTCGGCACGGCACCGCTGATGGCGCTGCACTTCCAGCAGGTGTCGCTCGCGGCGCTCCCGGCGAACCTGCTGGCGGCGCCGGCCATCGCGCCGGTGATGTGGCTCGGGGTGCTGGCGTCCACCGCCGCCCAGGTCTCGCCCGCGCTGGCGGCGCCGTTCACCGCGTTGACCGGTCCGCTGCTCGTCTACATCCAGCAGGTCGCGCACCACACGGCGGGCCTGCCGCTCGCGACGATCGAGGTCAACGCGACATTGCCCATCATCCTCGCCGCCTGGGCCGTGCTGATGGGCGTCGTCGCGCTCGCGCTGCGCCAGGTCGCCCATCGCCCGCGGCGGCGGCGAAGGCGGCGCACGACCTTCGCGATCGCGCTGGCCGCCGCCGTCACGGTGGCGACGGTCGCGCAGGCGCAGCGCGGGGACGCGCCGCCCGCGCCCGGGGTCCTGCGCGTCACGTTCCTGGACGTCGGCCAAGGCGACGCGACGCTCTTCCAGCTCGACGGCATCAGCGTCCTCGTCGACACCGGCGTGCCCGACGGCCCGATCCTGGCGCGCCTGAAGCAGGCCGGGATCGACCGGCTGGACGCGCTGATGCTCACGCACGCCGAGTCCGACCACGAGGGTGCCGCGGCGCAGGTGATCGCACGCCACCGGCCGCGTCTGGTCGTCGACGGTGGCGCGGGCTGGGACTCGCCCACCCAGCGCGTGCTGGCCGCGCACCCCGCCAACCTCCACGCGCCCGCGCAGGGCGAGACGATCACGCTCGGCCGCTTGACCTTCCAGGTGCTGTGGCCGCCGAAGCGCCCACCGGGCTGGCGCGCCAGCGGCGACCCGAACGACAACGCGCTGGTCACCCGGCTCGAGGCCGAGGGGATCTCGATGCTGCTGACCGCCGACGCCGAGTCCCACGTGCTGCTGCCGCTGCGGCCGGAGCCGGTGGACATCCTCAAGGTGTCCCACCACGGGAGCGCGGACCCGGGCCTGCCCACGCTGCTCCAGCAGATCCGGCCCAAGCTCGCGGCGATCGAGGTCGGAGCGGAGAACACGTACGGCCATCCGGCGCCGTCGACCCTCGCCGCCCTGATTCGGGCCAAAGCCACCGTAATCCGGACCGACCGGGACGGCACGACGGTCATCCACGCCGACGACGGCCGCGTCACCCGCGAATGACGTGTCCGTCTGCGGACACGCCCGGACCGCGCAACCACGGGCGATGGTCACGAAACCGTCACGTGAGCGCCGCGCTCACGTGTAGGTTCCACCCCAAAGTCGTACGGATTCCCTCGCGGAAAGGACTCCCAAATCGTGAAACCCCGTCTCTTCAAGCTCGCGCTGGCGGCGCTCATGGCGGCCGCGGTCGCGGCACCAGCCGCGCAAGCGGCGCCCTCGACCACCGTCGTAATCCAGGGCGTGGCGTTCCGCGGCCCGACGGGCGGCAACGACGAGTACATCCAGATCAAGAACATCTCCACCAGCCCGCAGGCCATCGGCGGCTGGGAGATCTGGGGCTCGAACGCGACCGGCTCCGCGGTCGGCTCGCGCGCGAAGATCGCCCCTGGCGTGACGTTGCCCGCTGGCAAGTCCTTCCTGTTCATCAACGACCAGCCCGGCACCCCGCTCCCCAGCGCGGGCGGCGAGTACTCGGGCACGGTCCCCGGTGACCAGATCTTCACCCAGGGCATCGGCGACACCGGCGGCCTGCAGCTGCGCAACGACGCCGGAACCGTCATCGACGCCGTCGGCCACACCGGCGTCATCGCCGCCTACAAGGAGGGCACGGGCCTGGCGTTCCCGACCGCGAACGGCAACGACGCCTTCATCCGCAAGGCGCAGCCGGACACGGACAACAACGCCAACGACTTCACCGGCCCGCAGGCCATGGCCCCTGAGAACTGCGGCACCGACTGCGTGCCCACCAGCAGCGGCCCCTGCAAGCCGGCCGGCACGATCACGCCGATCACCAGCCTCCAGACGATGGGCGCGCAGTCCGCGTGCAACGGCGACCAGGTGACCGTCCGCGGCATCGTCACCGGTATCGACAACCTCGTCGGCTCGACGTACGACGCCCTCTACCCGGGCGACGCCGGCCTCTGGATCCAGGAGGCCAACCCGGACCCGGCGGCCACCACGTCGAGCGCCGTCTTCATCCCCGGCATCCGCCGCGCGGCGACGAACCCCCAGGCCGTGATCGGTAGCGACATCACGATCACCGGCCGCGCCGGCGCGAAGTTCGGCCAGATCGAGGTCGTGCCGACCGGCGTCGGTTCCACGACGTGCCCGTGCGCCAACGAGGTCAACCTCGCCGACGTCGCGACGATCAACTCGACCGGCAACGCGCTTCCCGCCGCGAAGGTGCTCGACCAGACGGCGGCAGAGGGCCAGGACCCGATCGCCCGCCCGTACTACCGCGCGCTGCAGGGCATGCGCGTGACGCTCCCGGTCGGCATCGCCACCGGCGGCGGCACCACGAAGTTCCGTGACGTGTTCGTCGAGCCCGGCACCGACGCCACGCGCCTGTTCCGCAAGGGCGACGCCGCGGCGGTGTCCACGCCGTGGTCGGACGCGCCCGCGGAACTCGGCATCTCGCCCGACGGCGGCGCCGGCAACCCGGCTGACCCGCGCCTGCCGTGGCGCAGCGCCACGCAGGTCGACCTCGACCTGTTCGACGTCGTCCGCGGCGTCACCGGCCCGCTGAGCTACAGCTTCAGCTACTTCAAGATCGTCCCGCAGCTCGCCGGCGCGACCGCGCCGACGATCGAGCGGGGTCCGATCAACGCCGCGTACCCGCCGGCCGTCCCGACGCCGGCCGCGAACACGCTGCGGGTGGCGAGCTTCAACGTCGAGAACCTGTTCCCGGTCGGCGAGTCCAACGACGGGCACACCATCACGCAGGCCGAGTACGACGAGCGCGTCCGCACGATCGTGCTCGCGGTCCGCAACTTCCTCAAGGAGCCGGACGTGATCGCGGTCCAGGAGGTCGCGGTCATCAACGGCAAGAACGCCCTGACGGGCCTGGCCGCGGCGCTCGGCAACTACACGGGCTACATCGCGCCCAACAACGACGGCCGCGGCATCGCGACCGGCTTCCTGGTCAAGAACGGCACCACCGCGACCGGCGGCGAGGTCATCGGCGAGGAAGTCGGCAGCCCGTGGGGCAACGCCAGCGTGTGCGACCTGCATCCGGGGCCGCTGTTCGATCGCGCGCCGTACAAGCTCGAGCTCAAGAAGGGCGACCTGTCCTTCGTCGCCATGAGCAACCACTGGGCTTCGCAGTCGCATGAGAACGCGTGCCGCATCTCGGAGGCCGACTGGGTCGCCAAGAAGGCGAAGGAGTTCCAGGACGCCGGCAAGAACGTGCTCGTCGCCGGTGACCTGAACGACTTCGAGTTCTCGACCGCGCTGCAGACGCTGGCCCAGAACAACGTCTTGTCCAACCTGTGGACGAAGGCTCCGGCGGGGCTGGCCTACTCGTACAAGTTCAACGGCCACCTGCAGACGCTGGACCACATCTTCGTCACCGCCGGCCTCGAGTCACGCGTGACGGACTTCCGCTACGTCCACTTCGACAACGACTACTACGAGCGTCCCGACGGCGACGGCACGGGGATCTCGGACCATGACCCGCCGGTCGTGACGTTCGAGCTCCAGAACGGCGCCAGCGTGTCGCAGCCGAGCAACCTCTCCGGCAGCGTCCCGGCGACGCTGGCGCTGACGATCGGCAACGCGTCCTTCGGCGCGTTCACCCCGGCGATCGCCCGCACCTACGACGCGTCGATGGTCGCCACGGTCACGTCGACCGGGGAGAACGCGGCGCTGAGCGTCATCGACGCCTCGAGCACGGCGACCGGTCGCCTCGTCAACGGCGCGCACGCGCTGCGCTCGCCGGTGCAGATCAGCGCCAACGGCGCGGCGTTCGCGCCGCTGCGGACCGACAACGGCCCGCTCGCGCTGGCGGCCTGGACCGAGCCGATCAGTTCCCGCAACGTCGACATCGCGTTCAAGCAGTCGATCGCGGCGGATGAGGGTCTGCGCACGGGCTCGTACGCCAAGACGCTCACGTTCACGTTGAGCACCACCAACCCGTAGAGCGGTGACGGGGCGCCGCGGGACAAATCCGCGGCGCCCCGAAGCTCACGCCAGGACCGGCTCGCGCGCCTCCGGGCGCTCGAACCGTGGCTCGGCCGGCGCCTCGGAGTCCTCGACCCGATCCGGATCGGCCAGGGACGGATCGTTCAGCACGGCCTGGAAGCGCTCGTCGTCGCGCTCACCCTGCAGCTTGGCGATCACCATCGTCGCGACGCCGTTGCCGATGCAGTTCGTCAGCGCCCGGCCTTCGCTCATGATCCGGTCGATACCGACCACCAGCGCGATCCCGACGGCGATCGACTCAGCCGTGAAGAACGTGCCGCCGAACGCCTGCAGCGAGGCGGTCAAGGTCACCAGGCCGGCGCCGGTGATGCCCGCCGCGCCCTTACTCGTCAACACCATCAAGCCGCACAGCGCGATCTGCTCGGCGATCGACATCGACTGACCGGCGGCCTGGGTGATGAACAGCGCGCCGAGCGTCAGGTAGATGCACGTGCCGTCGAGGTTGAACGAGTAGCCGGTCGGCAGCACCACGCCCACGGTCTGCTTGGACGCGCCGGCCTTGTTGAGCTTGCTCAGCAGCCGCGGCAGCACCGTCTCGCTCGAAGAGGTGCCGACGATGATCAGCAGCTCGTCCTTCAGCAGCCGCACGAACTTGAAGATGCTGAAGCCGCTCCAGCGCGCGACGAGCCCGAGCACTCCGAAGACGAAGATCGCGCACGTGCCCCAGAACGTGACCATCAGCAGCGCCAGGTTCGACAGCGCGCCGCCGCCGAACTGGGCGACGGTGTACGCCATGCCGCCGAACGCGCCGAGCGGCGCGGCCCACATGATGAGCCGGATCACGCCGAAGAGGATCTTCGAGACCGTCTCGAACACGGCCACGACCTGCTCACGCTGCCGGACTGCGAGCATCGAGACGCCCGCCGCGACCAGGATCGCGATCACGAGCACCCGCAGGATCTCGTTCTCGACGAACGGCTGCACGAACGACGTGGGAATCAGATCGTTCATCAGGAAGCCGGTGAGCCCGGACCCCGCTTCGCCGGCCTCGGCGATCTTCTCCTGCGCGGCTTCCGTGTTCGCCGCCGCCGCGGACGTGTCGAACCCGGCGCCCGGCTTGATCAGGTTGCCGGCGATGAGGCCGATCGTGAGCGCGGTCGCCGTCGCGATCAGGAAGTAGCCGAGCGCCCGCAGCGCCAAGCCGCCGGCGCGCGCCATGTCGCCGAGCGAGGCGATGCCGATCACGACCGTGACGAAGATGACCGGCGCGGTCACCGTCTTGATGAGCTGCAGGAACGCGTCCGCGAGCCACTTCGAGTCCTTCGCCTGCTCGGGCGCGACCAGCCCGAACGCGATGCCGGCTCCGATGGCGATGAGCACCCAGAACCACAGTTGCCGCTTCACAGCGGTCTCCTCTCGTCTCTCTCCTGTCCCGCGACCCTCTTGCCGCGAGGAGGGCGAAGCTACGAACCGCACAAGCGCCTGTCGCGCTTGTGGTCGTTGTGGTCGTAGGTGTCGTATTGATCGCCGGTCACCGACGCGCCCGCGTGGAAAGATGCGCCGCATGCGGGTGCGTTCCCTCGCCGGTCGCCTGCTCGTCCTGCAGCTCGTCGTCGTCGCCGTGACGGTCGCCGCGGGCGCGCTGATCACCGTGCGCGTCGCGCGTGAGCGGACGGAGACGGCTGCGCGCGAGCGGTCGCTGACGGTCGCCCACACGGTGGCCGCGCTGCCGGACGTCCAGACGCCCAGTCGCGCCCTGCAGCCGCTGACCGAGCGCCTGCGCCGCGACGGCCACGTGTCCTTCATCACGGTCATGAGCCCCGAGGGCATCCGCTTCACGCACCCGACACCGAGCCAGATCGGAAAGCGCTTCGTCGGGACGTTCGAGCCCGCGGCGCGCGGCGAGACCGTCACGGAGACCTACGAGGGCACGCTCGGCTCCTCCGTGCGCGCGGTCGTGCCGGTGCGCGACGACGACGGGCGGATCGTCGCGCTCGTCGGCGTCGGCGTGCTCACGGACACGATCGGGAGCGAGGTCGCGGCGCTGCTCCCGGGCCTGATCGGTCTCGCGCTGGCGATCCTCGCCGTCGGCGGCGGCCTGAGCCTCATCCTCGCCCGCCGCCTCAAGCGTCAGACGCTCGGCCTCGAGCCGCACGAGATCGCGACGCTCTACGCCCACCACGACGCGACGCTCCACAGCCTTCGCGAAGGCGTCGTGGTGTTCGACGAGCACGGCCGGCCCGCGCTCACCAACGACGAGGCGCAGACGTTGCTCGGCGACACCGAGCTGCACCCGGACACGCTGGGGGACGACACGCCGCTGATCGCGGGCGACCGCGTCCTGCTCGCGAGCGCCCGCGCCGTCGAACGCGACGGCCAGCGCGTCGGGACCGTCGTCACGCTCCGCGACCGGACCGAGGTGGAGACGCTCGCACGGGAATTGGGCGCCACGAAAGCGCTCGCTGACGCCCTGCGCGCCCAGACGCACGAGGCCGCCAACCGGCTGCACGTGATCGCGGGGCTTGTCGAGCTCGGCCGGACAGGGGAGGCGATCGAGCTGGCCGGCAGCGAAGCGGCGAGCGCGCAGGACCTGCTCGGCCGGCTGGGGGAGGGGATCGAGGAGCCGGTGCTCGTCGCGCTGCTGCTGGGCAAGACCGCGACGGCGCGCGAGCGCGGCGTGACGCTCACGGTGCAGCCCGGCGCGCGCCTGTGCGCGGGCTTCCCGCCCACGGACCTGGCCACGATCGTCGGCAACCTCGTCGACAACGCGCTCGACGCGCTCGGCCCGGACCGTGACGGCACGGTGCAGGTCGCGCTCGAGGACGACGGAGCGACCGCGCGCATCACCGTCCGCGACGACGGCCCCGGCCTGCCCGACCTCGACGTGTTCGCACCGGGTGTGACCACGAAGCCGCCGGGCCCGGTCGGTCGCGGCCTCGGGCTCGCCCTGGTGAGAAGAGCCGCGGCGGCGCTGGGTGGGACCGTGGCTGCGCGCAACGAGGGCGGCGCCGTGTTCACGGTGACGCTGCCGCACGAGCGCGAAGTGGCGGCGGCGCCGTGATCCGCACGCTCATCGTCGACGACGACGTCCGCGTGGCCGACATCCATTGCGGCTACGTGGCCAAGGTCCACGGCTTCGAGGTGGTCGGTGTCGCGCACCGCGGGACCGAGGCGCTGCGGCGCGTCCTGGACGACGAGCCCGACCTGATCCTGCTCGACATCTACCTGCCGGATCTCGGCGGACTCGAGGTGTGTAGAAGACTGCGTGCCGCCGGCAACCTCACCGACATCATCGCCGTGACCGCAGCGCGCGACGTCGACACGGTCCGCAACGCCGTGGGACTCGGCGTCGTGCAGTACCTGGTCAAGCCGTTCCCGTTCGCCACCTTCCGCGAGAAGCTCGAGCGTTACAAGGCGTTCCGCGCCAAGGTGCAACGCCAGGGCGAGGCCGAGCAGGACGAGATCGACGCCATGCTCGGCGAGCTGCGCTCCTCCAGCGCGCTTCCGCTGCCGAAGGGGCTCAGCAAGGAGACGCTGGACCTCGTCAAGCGCACGATCCAGCACGCCGAACGCGCCCTCGGCGCTGCTGAAGTCGCCGAGGCGGCGGGCCTGTCGCGAGTGACGGCGCGACGCTATCTCGAGCACCTGGTCGAGGCCAAGACGGTCGAGCTGGAGCTCAGGTACGGCGGCGGGCGGCCGGAACATCGGTACCGCTGGAGCGGCCTCTAACCTCACTGGCCGTGCCCGCCTTCCGCGCCGCTTACCTCATCCACGGCGACGACCACGGTCGCATCGCCGAACGGCGTGCACGCCTGCGGGCGATGGCCGAGGAGGAGGCCGGGACCGCGGGCGTCGAGGTCTACGAGGGCGACCAGTGCACGCCCGGAGCGGTGGAGATCGCGCTGAGCACCATGACGTTCGCGATGGGCCGCCGGTTCGTGATCGCGGACGGGGTCGAACGTTGGAAGGACTCGGAGGTCGAGCCGGTCATCAAGGCGCTGCAGTCCGCCGACCCTGAGACGCTCACGGTCGCGTTCTTCGCCCGCGAGGAGGGCCGCTACAAGGCCCCGGACAAGCTCCACAAGGCGGTCGAGAAGGTCGGCGGCCAGATCGCGGCCGAGAACAACGTCAAGGCGTGGGATCTACCGAAGTGGCTGGAAGGCCAGGCCAAGACGCTGAAGATCGACCTGGACCGCGAGGGGGCGAAGGCGCTCGTCGCGCAGGTCGGCGACCGTCAGCAGCGCCTGCTCAGAGAACTCGAGAAGCTGGCGCTGGAGCACGGCCCGGGCGCCGCGATCGGCGCCGAGGAGGTCATCGAGTCCTGCGCCACCTCGTCCGAGAAGAAGGTCTGGTCGCTCGCCGACGCGCTGGTCGCCGGCGACAAGCAGACCTCGATCGAGCTGTTGCTGGAGCTGCGCCAGCAGGGTGAGCGGGTTACGGGGCTGATCTACAACATGGTCCGCCGCCTGCGGGACGCCGTCACGGTCGCCGAGGCGCTGCACCAGGGCCAGGCGCCCGCCCAGGTCAAGCGCACCCTGCGGATGCCGCCCCGCGCCGCCGACAAGTTCATCAAGGACGTGCAGGCCCGCGACCTCGACTCGTTGCGCCAAGCGCTTGCGGCCATGGCCGACCTGGAAGCCGCGACGCGAGGCCATATGGGTGGCGGGCTCAACGAGGACACGGTCGCCCTCAGGACGGTTTTGGCCGCCGCGGCCTAACATCCGGCGGCAATGTCGCTGGACAACGCGAACCCTCCGCTCAACTCCCCGTTCCCGCCGATCGCGGACTACGGCTTCCTCTCGGACTGCGAGACGTGCGCACTCGTGGCGCCGTCCGGCGCGATCGAGTGGATGTGCCTGCCGCGCTACGACGGCCCGAGCGTGTTCGGCGCGCTGCTGGACCGGGACGCCGGCACGTTCCGGCTCGGCCCGGCCGACACGATGGTCCCCGCCGCTCGGCGGTACCTGCCCGGGACGAACATCCTGGAGACCACCTGGGGCACCGACCGCGGGTGGCTGATCGTGCGCGACGTGCTGCTCGTCGGCCCGTGGCACGACAAGGACGAGCGCTCCACGACCCACCGCCGCGCCCCCACGGACTACGACGCCGACCACGTCCTGCTGCGCACGATGCGCTGCGTGAACGGGTCGGTCGAGGTCCAGATGGAGTGCGACCCGATCTTCGACTACGGCCGCCGCTACGCCGAATGGGAGTACGAGGGCAAGGGCTACAACGAGGCCGTCGCCTCCGCCGAGGGGTGGGGCACCAAGCTCCGCCTCACGACCGACCTGCGCGTCGGCTTCGAGGGCTCGCGCCTGCGCGCGGTCAGCACGCTCAAGGACGGCGACACGGCGTTCGTCGCGCTCGCGTTCTCCGATCACCCCGGCCCGAAGACCTACGACGAGGCCTACGACCGGCTCGTCAAGACCGCCGACTACTGGCACCAGTGGCTCGCGCACGGCACCTTCCCGGACCACCCGTGGCGCCAGTACCTGCAGCGCTCTGCCCTCACGCTGAAGGGCCTGTCGTACTCGCCGACCGGCGCGATGATCGCGGCGGCGACGACCTCGCTGCCCGAGACGCCGGGCGGCGAGCGCAACTGGGACTACCGCTACAGCTGGGTCCGCGACTCGACGTTCATGCTCTGGGGCCTGCACTCACTCGGCTTCGAGTGGGAGGCCAACGACTACTTCTACTTCATGCAGGACGCCGCGCAGGCGGACGACCTGCAGGTCATGTACGGCATCCAGGGCGAGCGCGAGTTGATCGAGGAGACGCTCGACCACCTCAGCGGCTACGACAACGCCCGTCCCGTCCGCATCGGCAACGGCGCCTACAACCAGCGCCAGCACGACGTGTGGGGCACGATGCTGGACTCGATCTTCCTGCACGCGAAGTCCCGCGACCACCTACCCGAACGCCGCTGGCCGTTGATCAAGAGCCTCGTCGAGGCCGCGATCGAGAACTGGCAGCTGCCGGACAAGGGCATCTGGGAGGTCCGGGGCGGGGACCAGCATTTCACCTCGTCGAAGGTCATGTGCTGGGTCGCGTGCGACCGCGGGTCCCGGCTCGCCACGCTGCGCGAGAACCACGAGCAGGCCGCGATCTGGCGCGAGAAGGCCGACGAGATCAAGGCCGACATCCTCGAGCGCGGCTGCAAGGACGGCATCTTCACCCAGCACTACGACACCGACGCGCTGGACGCGTCCGCGCTGCTGATCCCGCTGGTGCGCTTCCTGCCGCCGACGGATGAGCGCGTGCGCAAGACGGTGATGGCGATCGCCGACAACCTGACGGTCGACGGCCTCGTGCTGCGGTACAAGGTCGAGGAGACCGACGACGGCCTCCAGGGCGAGGAGGGCACGTTCACGATCTGCTCGTTCTGGCTCGTGAGCGCGCTGAGCGAGATCGGCGAGCACAGCCTCGCGCGCGACCTGTGCCAGAAGCTGCTCGGCTACGCGTCCCCGCTGCACCTGTACGCGGAGGAGATCGACCCGAAGTCTGGCCGCCACCTGGGCAACTTCCCGCAGGCGTTCACGCACCTGGCGCTGATCAACGCCGTGATGCACGTGATCCGCGCCGACGCGAAGCTCGCGGCGGGCCTACAGCCGCTGTCAGCTCACGAGGACCTGGTGCCCGAGCCCGTCAAAGCGGTGCCCGCGAAGAAGAAGCGCTCGTAGCGCCGGCCCCTTCGAGGGCGCGCACGAGCGCCGCCGCCGCGTCCGGGCCCAGCCCGGACGCGACGAGCGTCGGGGCGGCCTCGACGAGGTCCTTGGCCTCCTTGAGCCCGAGACCGGTCGCCTCGCGCACCACCTTGATCACCTGGATCTTCTTCGGCCCGGCGGCGGCGAGGAAGACGTCTGTGCCGGGCCCGGCCGGCGTCGGTGGCTTCGGCGCGCCGGTCGGGTGGTACTGCACGATCGCCCCGGCGCGCTCGAGGTCGGGGCCGAGCGCCGCGTCGAGTACCGCCGGCGTGCGCTCGACCAGGTGCTTCGCCTCCTTCAGACCGAGCCCGGTCGCCTCGCGCACGATCTTGATCACCTGGATCTTCTTCGGGCCGGCGTCGAGCAGCACCAAGTCGCCCGTCCGGGGAGCGGAGGAGCGCGGCACGGCGGGCAGGCCGTTGTCCGCGACTGCATCGTCTCGTCCAAACAGGCGCCGGAGGAAGCTCATGGCCCGATCCTAGGCGTCGACGTCCGCACCGGCCGCTTCCAGCTCGCGTCGCAGCGTCGCGGCGGCGTCAGCGCTCAGGCCGGAGGCGACCACGGCCGGGGCGGCGTCGACGAGCTGCCGGGCTTCGCGGAGCTGCAGTCCGGTGGCTGCCCGGATCAGCTTGGTCACGCGCACACGGTCCGCTCCGGCGTCCAGCAGCGTGACCGACGCGGGACCGGTCGGCGTCGCGCTCGGCACGACCGGCCCGGGCGGTGGCTCACGGTCCTCGACGACGGCGCCCGCCCGCCGCAGCTCCTCGCGCAGCACGTCGGCCAACTCGGGGCGCACGTCACGCCCGAGGTACGCGGGCAGCCACTCGACGAGCTCCGCCGCGCGGCGCGGGCCGATGTCGGTGACCGTGGTGATGGTCTCGATGACCTGCCGGGGAGTCGGACCGAGGTCCACCACGGTGAGCATGCGGCCCATTAAACGCAAAAGCGCCGGCTAGGCCGGCGCTTCGACATGGACCTCCGAGCGAGGTCGGATGATCGGGGTGGGGCGGAGGGGATGCCCCGGCTTCGCTTTAGGCAGTGGGCGTGCTGCGCAGCAGCCGCTCGGCACGAGCCTTCTTGCGGGCACCCGTGTTGGCGTGCAGCGCGCCGCGCTTGACGGCCTTGTCGATCAGGGAGACGAGCTTGCGATGCTCGGCGGTGAGCTCCGCTTCGTCCTTACCCTCGGTCACGGCGGTCTCGAGGCGCCGGAAGTACGTCTTGATTGCAGACGTGTATTGGCGGTTCTCGACGCGTTCGCGCTCGGAGCGGTTGTTCCGCTTGATCTGTGACTTGATGTTGGCCATGGTGAAAGAGCCGCAGTTGGCTGCAGCGGCCGCGTACTATAGCGCGCCGGTTGGCTTCACCACCGGACTCAGGACACGCTCGCCGCACGGCGATCAACACGCTGATCTTCTCGGTCGCGACCGGGCTTTCCCGCGTCGCGGGCCTGATCCGCGAGGTCGTCGCGGCAGCCTACTTCGGCACCGCGGGCGCGGCGTCGGCGTTCACGCTGGCGTTCCAGATCCCGAACCTGATCCGCGCGCTGGTGGCCGACGCGGCCCTCTCCAGCGCGTTCGTCCCGGTCTTCTCCGAGCTGCTCGAGCAGAAGAAGCGCAAGGAGGCGATCGAGCTCGCCGGCGCTCTCGCCGGCCTGATGCTCGTCGCGCTGACACTCGTCTCGCTGCTGTTCATCCTGATCGCGCCCTGGCTGATCCCGCTGTTCACGGGCGACGAGTTCACGCCCGCGCTGGACACGCTGGCCGTCGGGCTCAGCCAGGTGCTGTTCCCGATCGTGGTGCTGCTGGGCCTTACCGGCCTGGTCACCGGGATCCTCAACGTCCACGACCACTTCACGATCCCGGCGATCGCGCCACTGGTCTGGAACCTGGTGATCATCGCCGGGATGGTCGGGCTGGCGCCGCTGTTCACGGGCGACGACAAGCTCTACGCGTACGCCATCGGCGTCGTCGCCGGCACGC
Source organism: Solirubrobacter taibaiensis (assembly GCA_027587225.1). Lineage (GTDB taxonomy): Bacteria > Actinomycetota > Thermoleophilia > Solirubrobacterales > Solirubrobacteraceae > Solirubrobacter > Solirubrobacter taibaiensis. Next base: position 40,336 of record JAPDDQ010000051.1, on the reverse strand, counting down.
TCGTGCAGCTGCTGATGATGTTGCCGACGCTGCGCCGGATGGGGTTCCCGATCGGCCACATCCGGCTCCCGCGGCGCGGCGACGAGCGCGTCAGGCGCGTGCTGCTGCTGATGCTCCCGGTCTCGATCGGGCTCGGGCTGATCAACATCAACCTGTTGCTGAACACGGTCATCGGCTCTGGCGTCTCCAACCAGGTGCCCCGCGCGATCGACGCCGCGTTCCGCATCTACATGCTCCCGCAGGGGATGTTCTCCGTCGCGGTCGCGACCGTGCTGTTCCCGCAGCTCGCCCGGCTGGCGGCACGCGCCGACTACGCGGGCATGCGGGCCACGATCGGCACCGGCCTGCGCCAGATCGGCCTGTTGTTGATCCCGGCCGGCGCGGCGATGGCGGTGCTCGCCGACCCGCTCGTCCGGCTCGTGTTCGAGCGCGGCGAGTGGAACGCGGAGTCGACGGCGCTCACCGCCGACGCGCTCTTCTGGTTCGCCTTCAGCCTCCCGTTCAGCGGCTGGGTGCTCATGCTCACGCGCGGGTTCTTCTCGCTCCAGCAGCCACTGACGCCGACCAAGCTCGCCGTCGGCTCGCTCGCGATCAACGCCGTCGGCTCCTACCTGCTGGCCAAGCCGTTCGGGATCGCCGGCATCGTGCTCGGCACGATCGCGTCCAACGTCGCGCTCGTGCTGGCCGAAGCGGTCCTGCTGCGCCGGGCGCTGGGCGGGTTCGAGACGCGCGAGACGCTGCTCGCGGTCGCGAAGATGCTCGTCGGCGCGGGCGTCCTGGCGGCCGTCAGCTACGGCGTCTGGTACGGCTTGGACGCGCTGCTCGGGGACGCGCTGATCGCGCAGATCGTGAGCGTCTTCACCGCCCTGGGCCTCGGATCCGCGGCCTACACGGCTGTTGTTCTGGGACTCCAGATCCCCGAGGCGAGACAAATCCTCGACCTCTTCGCGCGAAGACTGCGCCGTCGCTCCTAATCTAAGAGGGCTTTGGCCGACCAGCAGCACATCCGCAACTTCTCGATCATCGCCCACATCGACCATGGCAAGTCGACGCTGGCCGATCGGATCCTCGAGCTCACCCACACCGTCGACCCCCGGGCGATGCGTGCCCAGCTGCTCGATTCGATGGACCTGGAACGCGAGCGCGGGATCACGATCAAGGCGCAGGCCGTGCGCGTCTTCTACGAGGCGCAGAACGGTGAGACCTACCAGTTCCACCTGATCGACACGCCCGGCCACGTGGACTTCACGTACGAGGTCTCACGCTCCCTGGCCGCGTGCGAGGGCGCGCTGCTCGTCGTCGACGCCTCGCAGGGCGTCGAGGCCCAGACCGTCGCCAACACGTACCTGGCGATCGACGCGGGGCTCGAGCTCATCCCGACCATGAACAAGGTCGACCTGCCGGGCGCCGAGCCCGAGCGGGTGGGGGAGGAGATCGCGGAGCTGATCGGCGAGGACCCGGAGCAGGTCCGGCGGATCAGCGCCAAGACCGGCGAGGGCGTGATGGACGTGCTCGAGCAGATCGTGCAGCGCGTCCCGCCGCCGTCCGGCGACCCGGACGCCTCGCCGCGCGCGCTGATCTTCGACTCCGAGTACGACCAGTACCGCGGCGTGATCGCCTACATCCGCGTCGTCGACGGCACGTTCCACAAGGGCGAGACGATCCTCGGCCTGCAGACGGGCACGCAGGCCGAGATCGATGACATCGGCTTCTTCACGCCCGCCCAGCTTCCGGCCAAGCAGCTCGGGCCGGGTGAGGTGGGCTACCTGATCACGGGGATCAAGGACGTCACGCAGCTCGCCGTCGGTGAGACGCTGACGATCAAGCAGAACGCGGCGAGCGAGGCGCTCCCGGGCTACCGCGACGTCAAGCCGATGGTGTTCTGCGGCCTGTTCCCGATGAACAACGACGACTATCCCGAGCTGCGCGACGCGCTCGAGAAGCTGACGTTGAACGACGCGGCCCTGAGCTGGGAGCCGGAGACCTCTGACGCGCTCGGGTTCGGCTTCCGCTGCGGCTTCCTGGGCCTGCTGCACATGGACATCGTGCGTGAGCGCCTCGAGCGCGAGTACGACCTCGAGCTGATGGCGACGATGCCGTCGGTGGAGTTCGAGATCACGCTCACCGACGGGTCGGTGGTCCCGGTCCACAACCCGACCGACATGCCCGACCCGGCGCGCATCGCGGAGGTCCGCGAGCCCTACATCCGCGCCTCGATCCTGACGCCGAAGGAGTACATCGGCCAGATCATGGAGCTGTGCCAGGACCGCCGCGGCAACCACTCGGGGATGCACTACCTGAGCTCCGAGCGCGTCCAGCTCACCTACGACCTGCCGCTCGCGGAGGTCGTCCTGGACTTCTTCGACCAGCTCAAGACGCGCACGAAGGGGTACGCGTCGCTGGACTACGAACCGATCGGTCTGCGGCCTTCCAACCTCGTCAAGCTCGACGTGCTGCTCGGCGGCGACGCCGTGGACGCGCTCTCGATGGTCGTCCATCGCGACAAGGCCTACGAGCAGGGCAAGCAGATGACCGAGCGGCTGCGCAAGCGGATTCCCCGCCAGCAGTACGACGTGCCGATCCAGGCCGCCGTCGGCGCGAAGATCATCGCCCGCGAGACGGTCAAGGCGTTCCGCAAGGACGTCACCGCCAAGTGCTACGGCGGCGACATCTCGCGTAAGCGCAAGCTCCTCGAGCGTCAGAAGGAGGGCAAGAAGCGGATGAAGCAGGTCGGACGGATCGAGGTCCCGCAGGAGGCCTTCCTCGCGGTGTTGGAGCTCGCGGACGACAAATGAGTCACTCGGACACGTATCTGGTCGGCCGCGAGAAGATCCGCGAGTACGCGGCCGCGGTCGGCGAGCAGTCGCCGCTGTGCCACGACGTCGCGGCCGCCCGTGAGGCCGGCTACGAGGACGTCGTCGCGCCGCCCATGTTCGCCGCCGTCTACAAGTGGCGCGCGATGAAGCCCGCGGTGCTCGATCCGCAGATCGGGATCGACTTCTCCCGCCTGGTCCACGGCGCCCAGGAGTTCACCTGGCACCTGCCGGTCGTCGCCGGCGACGAGATCACCACCGAGGCCGCCTTCGTCGAAGAGGTCAAGCGGGGCGAGATCAAGGTCTTCACATTCAGCTCGCGCTCGACGAATCAGCGCGGCGAACTCGTCTGCGAGGGGACATGGACGAACTTCGTGAGGTGACGATCACGCCCGACCGGTACACCACGTACCACTATGCGGGCGCATCGGGCGACTTCAACCCGATCCATCTGGACGACGAGTTCGCCCAGAGCGTCGAGCTGCCGTCGAAGATCCTGCACGGCCTGTGGACGATGGCGCAGGTCGCGCGGGCGCAGACCGACGTGGTCGGCGACCCGCTCGCGCTCAAGTCGCTGTCCGTGCAGTTCCGCGGGATGGGCGTGCCCGAGCAGGACATCACGATCACGTCGAAGCTCAAGTCCTCAGGCGATGGCGAGGCCGTCTTCGACTGCGATGCGGTGCAGGACGGCAACAAGCTCGTCCGCCGCGGCAAAGCAGTTCTTAGAATCTGACGCTGTGCTTACGCCCCGTCAGGCCCTCCTCCTCGGCAAAGTGGTGGACGGCTTCGCGGCCACAGGCCAGCCGGTGGGCTCTAAGACGCTCGCCGCCGACCCGGACGTGACCGCTGGGCCGTCGACGATCCGCAACGAGCTCTCGGCGCTCGAGGAGAACGGGCTGCTCGCCCATCCGCATACGTCCGCGGGCCGGATCCCGACCGACGCGGGCTACCGCTACTACGTGGATCAGCTGATGCCCGAGGCGCCGCGGGAGGCGCTGGGGATGTCGCTCGTGCGGCGCCAGGTCGACGAGGCGATGAAGGTGACCACCGAGACGCTGTCGCAGGTCACGAATCTGCTCGCGCTCGTCACCGCGCCGCCGATCGGGACGACCACGATCCGCCACATCGAGGTCCTGCTCCTGCAGCCGCAGGTGCTGATGGTCGTCGTGATCACGTCCACGGGCGGGGTGTCGAAGAAGGTCTTCACGTTCGACCGGCCCGTGGATGCCGGGCTGGCGGACTGGGCCGGCGAGTACCTCAACGACCGGCTGGTGAGCATGGGCCTGGGCGCGCGGATGCTCGGCTCGCGCCTGAACGACGCATCGCTGCCGGCCACGGAGCGCGCGTTCATCACCGAGCTCGCGCCCGCGTTCCTGGAGCTCGTCGACACCGCCGACGACTCGCTGTACGTGGACGGGGCGCACCGGCTGGTGAGCGAGTACCGCTTCCAGGACGTCTCTCAGCTCAACGCGCTGATGGAGATGCTCGAGCGGCGGGTCTCGATGCTCGGCGTGCTCTCCACAGCCCTGGGCTCCCGCAACGCCTACGTGCGGATCGGGATGGAGAATCCGGAGCCGGCGCTCCAGGGCCTTTCGCTGGTGGCCGCCAACTACGGCCTGCCGCAACGCAATCTTGGGACCGTGTCGGTGATCGGGCCGACGCGGATGGACTATTCCCGCGCGATTCGCTCGGTGCGCGAGGCCGCGCACGAGCTGTCGCGCTTTGTCGAGGAGCTGTATTAGGTGCCGCGGGACTATTACGAAGTGCTGGGCGTGGATCGGGGGGCTGACGAGGCCACGATCAAGAAGTCGTTCCGGCGGCTCGCGCGCGAGCTGCACCCGGACGTCAACGCGCACGATCCGGAGGCCGAGGAGAAGTTCAAAGAGGCCGCGGAGGCCTACGAGGTCCTCAGCGACACCGACCGCCGGCAGACCTACGACGCCTACGGGCACGAGGGTCTGAAGGGCGGCGGCTACTCGCCGAACTTCCAGGACTTCGGGTCGATCAGCGACCTCTTCAGCGCCTTCTTCGGGTCGGGCGGCTTCGACGCCGCGTTCGGTGGCACGCGCATGCGCGGCGGGGCCGTGCAGGGCGGGGACGTCGCGCTGGCGGTCCAGATCACGCTGCTGCAGGCCGCCCAGGGCGCCGAGGTGGAGGTCGTGTACGACGCGACGGCGCTGTGCGAGACCTGTCACGGCAACGGCGCCGAGCCGGGCACGCCGATCGTCACCTGCGACAAGTGCCAGGGGGCGGGGCAGATCCAGGCCGTGCAGCGCACGCGCTTCGGCCAGATGGTCCGCACCGCGCTGTGCGACAAGTGCGGCGGCGACGGCCGGATCGCCGAGCAGCCGTGCCACACCTGCGAGGGCCACGGCATGGTGGCGCGCGAGCGGCGCGTGAAGGTGGACATCCCGGCCGGCATCGCCGACGGGCAGCGGATGCGGGTCACCGGCCGCGGGCACGCCGGCGAGCGTGGCGGACCGCCCGGCGACCTGTACGTGGTCGTGCGCGTCAAGGAGGACGAGCGCTTCCTGCGCGATCGTGAGGACCTGATCACCGTCGTGGACGTGGCGGCGCCGTCTGCGGCCCTCGGCACGACGATCCAGGTGCCCACCCTCGACGGTGAGGTGCCGCTGGAGGTGCCCGCCGGCACGCAGCCGGGCGAGACGATCGTGATGTCCGGGCGCGGCATGCCGCCGGTCGGCCGCGGCCGCACGGGTGACCTGAAGGTCGTCGTGAATGTCGTGATCCCGCGCCGGCTCACGCGCAAGCAGAAGGAACTGCTCGAGCAGTTCTCCGAGACTTTGACCGAGGACAACCTGCGTGAGAACGAAGGCATGATCGCCAAGCTCAAACGGGCGCTGGCCGGGTGATCCGGCTCGGCATCCGCGTTCGCGCCGTCGACGCGGAGGTCGCGTACGCGCGACTCGAGCCGATCCTGGCGGCGGGCTTCGAACAGGTGGAGGACGGCGAGCACGTCGAGTTCGTCGTCTACGGCGAGGACCGTCAGATCAAGTTCCCGGAACTCGTCTCGGTATCGCGGCAGCCGATCGCCGACGGCTGGCAGACGGCCTGGCATGAGCACCTGGCGCCGGTGACGGTCGGCGCGATCACGATCCGGCCGCCGTGGTTGCCCGGGCCGGGGCTCGTGGTGGACCCGGGGGAGACGTTCGGGCTCGCCTCGCATCCCACGACGAAGCTGTGCCTGGAGCTGCTGCAGGAGCTGCCGCTCACTCCGCTGGCCGACTGGGGCTGCGGCTGCGGCGTGCTGTCGGTGGCCGCGAAGCACCTCGGCTTCGAGCCCGTGGTGGGCATCGAGCTCGACCCGGGTGCGGTGGCGATGGCGGTCAAGAACGGCATCGACGCGCACGTCGGCGACATCGTCGCCGAGCCGCTGTGGGCGCGCACCGTGGTCGCGAACCTCACGGCCGGGCTGATCGCGAGCTTCACCGAAGGGCCTTCGGAGCCGGTGACGCTGTTGACGTCCGGCCTCATCGCGCATCAGGCCGACGTCGCGCTCTCGGCCTTCGGGCCGCTCGGCTTCGTCGAGCGCGAACGGCGCGAGCGCGACGGCTGGGCGGCCGTGCTGCTGGAGACCGCTTGATCCGCCTGGCGGTGAAGGTCCGGCGCGAGGACGCCGAAGTCGTGCTGCTGGACCTGATGGCGTTCGCGCCCGGCGGCCTCGAGGAGGTCGATCTGGGCGAGCACGTCGAGTACGTGCTCTACGGGGCGCCCGGGGAGCTGCCGGAGATCGGCGACGTGACCGCCGTCGCCGGCGAGGCGGTGGTCGAGGTGTCCACGAGCGAGGTGCCCGAGATCGATTGGCACTCGTTCCACGTGCCGATCGACGTGGGGCCGCTGCGCGTGCGCCCACCGTGGCACGAGGCGCGCGATGGTGCGCTGGACGTGGTCATCGAGCCCGGCCAGGGGTTCGGCACGGGCTCGCACGCGACGACGCGGCTGAGCCTGGAGCTGCTGGTCGAGCTCACCCCCGAGGGCCCGATCGCGGACTGGGGCTGCGGCAGCGGCATCCTCGCGATCGCGGCCGCGAAGCTCGGCTGGGACCCGGTGCTGGCGTGCGACATCGAGCCGGAGTCCGTGACGGAGACCGCGGACAGCGCGCGGGCCAACGGGGTGACCGTGGAGGTCTCGCGCTGCGATGTGCGCCAGGGCGGCCCGTCCACGCCGACCGTGCTCGCCAACCTCGTCCGGCCGCTGCTCCTGCAGGTGGCCGAGACCATGACCGAGACGCCCGAGCGAATGATCATCTCCGGGCTGGAGCTGCCCGAGGTGGAGGAGGTCCTGCTGGCCTTCAAGCGCCGCAACCTGATCGAGCGCGCGCGGCGCGAGGGCGGCGGCTGGGCCGCGATCGAGCTCATCCGCGCGCCCTACTGAAAAGATAAAGGGGCCTGGCCCCTTTATCTTTGCCCTGTGATCACGTTTGACGATGTCCAGGCCGCGGCGCGGCGGCTCGACGGGGTCGCGCACCGCACCCCGGTCATCACCTCGGGTGCGCTCGACGAGGCCACCGGGGCCGGGCGGGTGCTGCTGAAGGCCGAGAACCTGCAGCGCGTGGGCGCGTTCAAGTTCCGCGGCGCCTACAACGCGATCTCCACGCTGAAGCCCGAGGACCGCGCGCGCGGCGTGGCGACGGTGTCGTCGGGCAATCACGCGCAAGCGGTGTCGCTCGCGGCGCGATTGCATGAGATCCCCGCGGTGATCCTGATGCCCGAGGACGCGCCCGCGGGCAAGCTCGCCGCCACGCGCGGCTACGGCGCCGAGGTCGTGCCCTTCGACCGGTACGGCGTGGTGCGCGACGAGCTGCTGGAGCAGCTGGTCGCGGAGCGGGGCCTGACACCGATCCACCCGTACGACAACCCGTACGTGATGGCCGGCCAGGGCACCGTGGCGCTGGAGCTGATCGAGGACGCGGGCCCGCTGGACGTGCTGCTGGTCTGCCTGGGCGGCGGTGGGCTGTTGTCCGGCTGCGCGACCGCGACGGCCGCGCTCTCGCCCGACACCCGCATCATCGGGGTCGAGCCGGAGGCGGGCGACGACTTCGTGCGCTCCCTCGCCGCCGGCGAGCGGGTCGCGATCGAGGTCCCGCGGACGATCGCCGACGGCCAGCAGACCAACATGCCGGGGGAGCTGACGTTCCCGGTCATCCAGCAGCTCGTCGACGAGGTCATCACCGTGTCCGACGCGGAGATCGTCACCGCGATGAAGCTGCTGTTCGAGCGCGCGAAGGTCGTCGCCGAGCCGAGCGGCGCCTGTGCGTTCGCCGCGCTCCTCGCCGGCAAGGTGGAGGCGAACGGCCTGCGTGTCGGCGTGACGATCTCCGGGGGAAACGTGACCGCCGCGCGGTTCGCCGAACTCGTGGCGTGAGCGCCACCGCGCTCGTCTTCGTCCTCGCGTCGGCCGTGCTGCACGCGGGGTGGAACGCCCTGGTCGCGGGCGCGCAGGACAAGCACGCGACGGCGGCCGTGGCGATGCTCACCGGCGTGGTCGTGTTCGCCATCCCGGCCGCGCTGACGTGGCGCGTGGAGGCGGAGGCGTGGCCCTTCATCGCCGCGTCGGCCGCGCTCGAGCTCGCCTACTTCGCGCTCCTGGCCGCGACGTACAGCCGCGCGGACTACTCGTTCGCGTACCCGGTCGCGCGCGGGTCGGCGCCGATCCTCGTGCTGCTCATCTCCACGATCGCGCTCGGCGCGGACATCTCCGCGCTCGCCATCCTCGGGATCATCGCCGTGACCGGCGGCGTGCTGCTGGTGCGCGGCGTCGGGACCGAGGCCGTGGACGTCACCTCGCTACTGTTCGCGCTCGGCGTGGGCGCGTGCATCGCGGGCTACACGCTCGTCGACGACCGCGGCGTGGAGCACGCGGCGCCGATTCCGTACTTCGAGATCGTCCTGCTGCTGTCGGCCATTCCGTACGCGATCGTCGTCGGCCACGAACGGCTGCGCAAGGCCGTCGACCGCCGCTCGCTCCCCGCCGGCGTCGGCATGGCCGCCGCGTACATCCTGGTGCTGGCCGCGCTCGAACGGGCGCCCGCGGCGCCGGTCGCCGCGCTCCGGGAGACGAGCATCCTGCTCGCCGGCGTCGGAGGCGGGCGACGGCGGCTCGCGGGCTCGGCGCTCGTCGTCGCGGGTATCGCCGCCGTGGTCTTCGGTTAGACCGGCTCGAGCGTGAGCTCCCGCGCGAGGCGGGCGATCGCGTCGTTGACGCGTGGGTCGGCGTCCGGGCTCCAGTCCGCCACGAGCGCCACGAGGCGTTCGCGATGCGCCGTGATCAGCTTCTGCGCTGTCTCTTGTCCCCCGGGCGTGACGGCCTCGCCCTCGAGCAGGCCCTCCCCGCGCAGCACGTCCAGCTGTGTCCGCACCCAGTCCGGGTCGATCGGGCGTCCCTTCGCGACCACCTCGGGATCGAGCGATTCTCCCTGCGCGGCCTGGACGAGCAGCCAGGCGGCGCCGACGGGCAGGTCCACGTCCGCCGCGGCGACGGAACCCTCGATGAACGCCTGCGTGCGTTTGCGCCCGACCAACGTGGCGAGCTCGCGGAGGGAATCGCCGCTCGTGGGGGACGCGAAGGCCTCCCCGACCCCGCCCGTCTCGACGGTCTGCCGCAGCGGCCGCTCCTCGATCAACCAGGCCAGCAGGAACGCGAGAACCACGAAGCACGCGCCGACGAGGAAGACCGTGGACAGCGCGTCGGTGAACGCGCCGGTGTACGCGTCGCGGGCGGCGGCCGGCAGTCGTTGCAGCGAGGCGGGGTCGACCGAGCCACCCAGCTGCCCGGCGGGGGAGCCCGCCAGCTCGTCGGTGAGCCGCGCCGTGAAGATCGCTCCGAGCACCGCCGTGCCCAGCGACCCGCCGAGCGAGCGGAACAGCGTCGCGCCGCTGGTGGCGACGCCCAGGTCGGAGTACTCGACGGCGTTCTGGACGGCGAGCACGAGCACCTGCATCACCAACCCGAGGCCCAGGCCCAGGACGAACATGGCGAGGCTCGCGAACAGGGTCGACGTGCCCGCGTCGAGCCGTGAGAGCAGCAGCAGCCCGACCGTGGCGATCGCGCAGCCGATGATCGGGAACGCCTTGTAGCGGCCCGTCGCCGTGATCGCCTGGCCCGATCCGATCGAGCCGATCAGCACGCCGGCCATCACCGGGATCAGCTGCAGCCCCGACTCGGTGGGGGTGGCGCCGCGCACGACCTGCTGGAACAGCGGGAGGTACGTGAGCGCGCCGAACAACGCGAAGCCGATCACGAAGCCGATCGCGCTCGTGACCGCGAAGACGCGGTTGCGGAACAGGTGCAGCGGGAGGATCGGCTCGGCGGCGCGGGACTCCTGCCAGATGAAGGCGCCGATCCCCACCACCGCGACCGCGCCGAGCGCGACGATCTCCACCGAGCCCCAGGCGTATTGGTTGCCGCCGAGCGTCGTGAGGAGCACCAGCGAGCTCAGGCCGACGGCGAGCAGCGCGGCGCCGACGTAGTCGATCGCGTGCTGCACGCGCTCGGAGGCGCTCGGGAGCGCGACGGCGATCGCGGCCAGCGCGAGGAGCCCGAGCGGGAGGTTCACGTAGAAGATCCAGCGCCACGAGATGTGCGTGGTGAAGAAGCCGCCGATCAGCGGCCCGATGACCGCGGAGACGCCGAACACGGCGCCGAAGAGCCCGGTGTACTTGCCGCGGTCACGTGGTGAGACGACATCGCCGACCGCCGCCTGCGCGCTCACCATCAGCCCGCCGCCGCCGAGGCCCTGGATCGCGCGGAAGGCGATCAGCTCCGTCATGCCCTGCGCCATCCCGCACAGCGCCGAGCCGATGAGGAAGATCACGAGCGCGGCCTGCAGGACCAGCTTGCGCCCGTAGAGATCGCCGAGCTTGCCGTACAGAGGGGTGACGACCGTGACGGCGAGCATGTAGGACGTCACGACCCAGGAGAGGTGCTCGAGCCCGCCCAGCTCGCCGACGATGGTCGGCAGCGCGGTCGAGACGATCGTCTGGTCCAGCGACGCGAGCAGCATCACCAGCAGCAGGGCGCCGATGATCACTCCGAGGCGACGTCCTCCCTCACGCTCTGCCATCGCACGCACCCTCACACGGACGCGGGTGAGCGGGGGTCACCCGGGCTGGGTGAGCGCGACCGTGAAGCGCTCGGCGCTTCCGCCCCGGACCTCGATCACCGACCGAGCGCGCAGGCACGTCCGCAGCCGGCGTGGCGCCACGGCCTCATCCACCCGCACCACCTGCCCGGCCCGGTCGAGCCAGATCAGATCGAGGGCGAACCGCATCCCGAACGTGTGAATCGAGCGGCACGGCGAGAGCTCGAGCCCGACGGAAGCGGGCATCGAGTCCATCCGCGCGAGGCCTTTGCCCCGCGTACGGCGGGTTCGAGCCTCGACGATCCTCAGTCCACCGGGGAGTTCGCGCCCTGGTAATGCGTCGAGACGTGCGGTCACGGACGCAGATCCTGCCGGACGGGGACGTACACTGGAGGAGTTGCAGATTGCCGAGCGCATCAGAGCCGACGTGACCACCGCCATGAAGGCGGGGGAGCGCGAACGGGTGGCGGCGCTCCGGCTCATTCTCTCCGAGCTGCAGAAGGCGGAGAAGGAGGGCGGAGCGGACGAGCTGGCGGTCCTGCGGCGCGAGCGCAAGCGGCGCCGCGAGGCCGAGGAGACGTTCCGGGAAGCGGGCCGTGAAGAGCTCGCGACCAAGGAAGCGTCGGAGGCCGAGCTGATCGAGGGCTACTTGCCCCAGGAGCTCGACGATGCGGCGTTGGAAGCCCTTGTCGAAGCGGGAGTGGAGGCGACAGGTGCGTCGTCCCCGCGAGACATGGGCCGGGTGATCAAGCACGTGATGGAGGCCGCCGGCGGCCGCGCTGACGGCAAGAGGGTCTCGACCAAGGTGAAGGAAGCGCTCAACTAGATGGCACGTCGGCAGCTGGAGGTATCGAACGAGGTCGCGGCGGAGCTCGCCGGCTCCCGCGACGCCGCGCTACGCACGCTCGAGGAGCAACTCGACTGCGAGGTGTTCCTGCGCGGCAACATCGTCACGCTGGACGGTGAGGCGGAAGCTGTGCAGGCCGGTGCGACCGTCATCCGCGAGCTCTCGGCCATGGTCGATCGCGGGCACGACATCGAGCCCGCCACGATCGAGGCGGTCACGCGCGTGCTGGAGTCCAGCGAGTCGCCCGCGCGCGTGCTCGAGGACACCGTGTGGCGCCACCGCAACCTGCGGGTCGCGCCCAAGTCCGTCAACCAGAAGCGCTACGTGGACGCCATCCGGCGCTCCACCGTCACCTTCGGGATCGGGCCGGCCGGCACGGGCAAGACGTTCCTGGCGATGGCGATGGCCACGGCGGCGTTGAGCCGCCGCGAGGTCAACCGGATCATCCTGACGCGACCGGCGGTGGAGGCGGGCGAGCGGCTCGGCTTCCTCCCGGGCGACCTGATGGCCAAGGTGGACCCGTACCTGCGGCCGCTGTTCGACGCGCTCAACGACATGATGGACCCGGAGAAGGTGTCCGCGCACCTGGAGAAGGGCGTGATCGAGGTCGCGCCGCTCGCGTTCATGCGCGGCCGCACGCTCAACGACGCGTTCGTGATCCTGGACGAGGCGCAGAACACGACGCCCGAGCAGATGAAGATGTTCCTCACCCGCCTCGGGTTCGGTTCGCGGATGGTCGTGACCGGTGACGTGACGCAGGTGGACCTCCCGCGCGACCAGAAGTCCGGTCTCGTCGTGGTCAAGGACATCCTGGACTCGGTGGAAGGCATCGAGTTCGTGCGCTTCGGCGGGGACGACGTGGTCCGCCACAAGCTCGTGCAGCGCATCGTCGAGGCATACGACAAGCACGCCGTCGAACAGCCCAGCGGGCTGCGTCCCGCGCGTAGAACCGCATAGCGTGCTCGAGGTGGACGTGATCGGCAGCGCGCTCCCGGCGGAGCGCGTGGAGGAGGCGGTGGCCTACGCCGCCGCCTCCGCGGGGTTCAACGACGGGCACGTCGCCGTGTCCTTCGTCTCCCCGGAGCGGATCGCGGAGCTCAACCTCACCTGGCGCGGGAAGGTCGGGCCGACGGACGTCCTGAGCTTCCCGATCGACGAGGACGACGAGGACCCGTTCGGCGAGCGTGAGCTCGGTGACGTCTTCATCTGCCCCGAGCACACGGTGGACCTGATGGAGGCCGTCGTCCACGGCGTGCTGCACTTGACGGGTATGGATCACGAGACGGACGAGGGCGAGATGCTCGCGGTGCAGGCCGAGATCATGGGGTGGCTGCGATGAGCGTGCCGTCAGGGAATCCTGCGGAGAGGCGTGTCCCATGAGCCGGTCGGGCTTCGTCGCGCTCGCGGGGCGGCCGAACGTCGGCAAGTCGACGCTCGTCAACAAGATGATCGGTCACAAGGTCGCGATCGTCTCCGACAAGCCGCAGACCACGCGCCGCGCGATCCGCGGTGTGCTCACCACCCCCGAGTTCCAACTCGTGCTGACCGACCTCCCGGGCGTCCAGCGGCCTCGCGACGCGCTCACCTCGCGCATGCAGAAGCGCGTGGAGTCCGAGCTGAGCGAAGCGGACGCCGCGCTGTTCGTCGTCAACGGCGACCAGGGCATCGGCGGCGCGGGCGACCGCTTCATCGCCGAGGCGCTCGGCGAGGCGAAGATCCCGATCGTGATCGCGGTCAACAAGGTCGATCGCATGAACCACGCCAAGACGGTCAAGTCGCTGGTCCTCACGGAGGTGCTCGACCTGCCCGAGGCCGAGGTCTTCCCGATCAGCGCCCGGACCGGCAAGGGCGTCCCCGCCCTGGTCGATCATCTCGCCGGCCTCTTGCCCGAGGGCCCGTTCTACTTCCCGCCCGAGGACCACTCCGACCAGCCCGAGAAGGTCATGCTCGCGGAGCTCGTGCGCGAGCAGGTGCTCCTGCGTACGCGCCAGGAGGTCCCGCACGCCGTCGAGGTCCAGGTCGACGAGATCGAGGAGCGGGAGAACGGCGTCACCGTCCGCGCGATCATGTGGGTGGAGACCGAGTCCCAGAAGGGCATCCTGATCGGCCACCAGGGCCGCATGATCAAGTCGATCGGCGTCGCCGCGCGCAAGGAGATCGAGCGCGAGCTGGCCGAGCACGTCCACCTGGACCTCTCCGTCCGCGTCCGCAAGTCCTGGCGCGCCGACGACGCGCTGCTGGACCGGCTCGGCATCACTTGACGCCGGCGGCGCGGTCCTAAGAGACTGCGCCATGAACCGCAAGCCTCAGCCGATGACGAAGTGGCTGGAGCCGCGCGTCCTTCTGCATTCCGCGCAGGAGGTCGTGCTCTCCGGCCTGTTCGCGAACTTCGCCGACAAGCGCGAGTCGATGGCGGGGGCCGATCCGACCGACCACGGCGGCCTCTGCTTCGACTACTCCGGTGAAGACAGCGGCACGTTCTGGTTCGACTACGCCTCCGACGTCGGTGACGGCTTCAACCCAACCTACGCGATCGCGCGACTGCTCGCCGGCAACTCGCCGACGGAAACCGAACGGGGTCGCTTTCTCGTGCTCGGGGGCGACCAGGTCTACCCGTCGGCGAGTTGGGAGCGCTACGACGAGCGCTTCCGGTACCCGTACGAGGAGGCGTCCAAAGGCCTCGATCCGGCGGACATGTACGTCATCCCGGGCAATCACGACTGGTACGACGGGCTCACGAGCTTCACGCGCCTGTTCTGCCAGCGGGCTTCGATCGGTGCGTGGCAGACGCGGCAGGGGCGCTCGTACTTCGCGATCAAGCTGCCGTACAACTGGTGGCTGTGGGGGATCGACATCCAGTTCGACGCCTACATCGACGGGCCGCAAGTGGACTACTTCACGCGCGTCGCGGAGCAGACGGAGGCGGGAGACAAGATCATCCTCGCCACCGCAAAGCCGAGTTGGGTGCAGGTCGAGGCGGACAAGCCGCCGCCACAGTCGTGGAAGAGCCTGGCCTGGTTCGACGACCACGTGATCTGCAAGAACGGAGCGAGGCTGGCGCTGACCATCACCGGCGACCTGCATCACTACGCGCGCTACGACCAGAGTGCCGAGGAGCAGGACGGCGTGGTGACCACGGTGGGCGCGAAGTTGACGGCCGGTGGCGGCGGAGCGTTCCTCTCACCCACGCACCAGCTGCCGCTCGAGGTCGACCTCCCGGCGAGCACGCGGGCCGGAAGCGACGAACCGCCGGCGACGACGGTGTACACGCGCCGCCGGGAATGGCCTGACGTCGACACCTCCCGCCGGCTCGCCCTGGGGTTCCTGCGGCATCTGTCGCCCGCCGAGACCTGGAAGCTCGGAAAGGTCCTGGCCGTGGTCTACCTGCTCGCCGCGCTGCTGGTGGCCGTCGGCGTCAAGGACCGTGACACGAGCTTCACGGACAGCCTGGACGCCGGCTTCGGCGCGCTCGTGCTCGACTCGATCACCGTCTGGCTCGTCCTGGCCGCCATAGGCCTCGCCGCGGGGCTCCGCGCCTGGGCGATCTATGGGGAAGCGCGAGGCGCGATGGGGCTGCTGCACTGGGCCGCCCAGTTCGCGGTCGCCTGGCTCGGCACGATCCTCGTGCTCGGCCTGCTCCCGCAAGGGCTCGCGGACGACGGGTTCTGGCACGGCTACCTCACCGCGCTGGTGATGGCCGTCGTGGGCGTGGTCGTCGGTCGCTGGCTGCTCGTCGCCTACCTCTTTCTCAGCCATCGGATCAACCCGCGGTGGCACGCGAACGAGGTCTTCGCCGCCCAGCACCGCGAGGACTACAAGCACTTCCTGCGCTTCAAGCTCGACGGCACGGACGCGCTGACGGTCTACGTCGTCGGCCTCAGGGACGTCTCGCAGGAGCCGGAGCTCATCGAGGTGCTGGCCGTCCAAGCGCCGCCGCCGCCTCGATGACCTGCCGGGCCTCGAGGTGGCGGATGCGGGCCGTGGTGCTCTTGCCGAAGGACACGGAGAGGTCGGCCAGCTCGGCGCGGCGCTGGAAGACGTTCTGCGTCCGGGTGTGCGACTCACGCAGCCGCGCCGGGGCGAGCACGGTGACGCGCGCGAGGCGCTGTGAGCGCACGGCGAGCCGGCCGTCGCGCAGGCGCCAGCCCGCGGCGCGCCAGCGGGCCCAGCCGTACGCGGTGATCACGAGCGCGAGCAGCGAGAACACGCCGACGAGGAACCACAGGCCCACGGCGACGAGCACGGCCAGCGCGAGCGAGGGCGCGACGTAGCGCCGCGCCGCGCGGGCCGGCGGGCGCGACAGCGCGCCGGGATCGTCGGCCAGTTCAGGCAGGAACTCGTCCAGGAACGCGCGGACGTCGCTCACGCGCACGACCGGGAACAGGGTGCGCGCGGCGCTCGCCTCGTTCGCGTAGCCCGTGACCTCGACGGTCAGCGCGCACAGCCCGAACGGCCGTCGCAGCAGGCCTTCGACCACCCGCACGGCGCGCACGCGGCCGACCGGCACCGTCGCCTCGTTGCGGGCCACGAGCCCGCGCCGCACGAGGATGCGCTCCTCTTCGCGCACGATCGTGAACCCGCCGAACGCGATCACCGACCCGAGGATCGAGATCAGCCAGGCGGCCAGCAGCAGTCCGACGACGATCAGCACGGCCATGGTCACCGAGTGCGGGAGGAACCGGAACGCGTCCTCCTGCTCGTTCTCGCCGACCTGCGAGACGACCTGTCCGAGCGCGGCGAGGACCGGCAGCAGCACGCCGAGCTGCCCCGCGGTGACCGCCGTGATCGCCAGCTCGCGCCGCGACAGGCGTCGCGAATGGCGCTCAACTGGCTCGGCATCGACGGCGACCGCGCTGCCGGACGCGCGCGCCGCGCGCAGGTCCTCGACCGCGGCCGGGGTGAGGGCGGGCAGCGCGATCTCGCCGCCCTTCTTGCCCGCGCCGGTCTGCACGTCCAGCGCGAACACGCCGAACGCCCGCTGCAGCGGGCCCTGGTGCACGTCGAGGCCCTCGATCCGCTCCAGCGGCACCTTGGTGTCGCTCTTGCGCAGCAGCCCGGTGTGATGGTGGACCGCGGTCTCGTCGATCCACCACCGCGTCGTGCTCCAGCGCACGTAGCCGGCCACACCCGCGACCCCGATGCCGATCACGCCGTAAACGGCGGCGCGCAGCAGCCCGCGAGCGTCGAAGTCGCCGCCCAGCAGCGGCATCACGACGATGATCAGCAGCGGGAAGATGCCGCTCCGCAGCGCCGCCGCGGAGTACACGACCATGGCCGCCGGGTGCAGCTTGCGGCGCTCAGGCGTCATCGTCGGTCTTCGCCCGCGCGGCGATCCGCTCGCGCAGCTCCTCGGCGTCGGCCTGCGCGAGCAGCGGGATCGTGTGCGCGGAGGCGGCGTTGTGGACGATCACCGTCGCCAGCCCGAAGATCTGCTCGAAGACGCCGCGCTGCGTCTCCACGTGCTGCACGCGCACCCAGGGGATCAGCGTCCGGTTGACCGAGATCGCGCCGTTCTGGATATCGATGCCCTCGTCGGTCAGGTCCCAGCGCCAGCGCCGCCAGCGCAGCTCCGGCACCACACCGACCCACAAAGCCCCGAGCACGAGTGGCCCGACCCACGCCCACGGCGCCGCGCCGTCGACGAGCACGGCCACGATCACGCCGGCGATCAGCACCATCAGCCAGAACACGAGCGCCGAGAGCCGCCAGACACGCCGGGCGATGGGGGAGAGCTGCCTCATGCGATCGCGTCGGCGAGGTGCTCGTAGTGCTCGAGCTCGAGCTCGGACTCGAAGACGAACGGCAGCGGCGTGACCGGCGCGTCGATCGCGCCCTCCAGCCGCCGCACCTGCGCCCGCTGCGCCTTGACGCGCTCGTGCACCGACAGCGCGGCGCGCACGGCGCCCGCGGGCTCGGCCGCGCGCAGCTTGGTCACGTCGCTCGAAGAGAAGCGCTCCGGCCACATCGCGTTCATGTAGATCGTCTCCAGCCCGAGCCCGACCTCCTTGCGCAGCCGCCCGTCGAGCTCGATGGTCTCGGTCACCGGCATCTCCTCGGGCAGCGCGACGCCCACGTAGCCGGTGCGCGCGGGGTCGGAGAGCATCTCGGACACCTTGTAGGCCTGGCGGCGGATCGGCCCGACGCGCGCGATCTCCCCGAACGTCCGCGGCGTGGTGAGCATCCCGATCCCGTGCCCGGAAGCGGGCGCGTCCACGACCACCAGGTCGTAGAGCCGGTTGCTGGAGTTCCACCGCTGCTTCTGCGCGAGCTCCCACACCTTCGCGATCGTGATCAGCTCCTTCGCGCCCGGCGCGGCCGCGACGAAATACTGGAACGCGTGCGAGTGCCCCAGCACCTTCAGCGCCGTGCCGCCGACCTGCTTGGCCAGCCACTCCTCCAGCGCCGCCTGCGGGTCGATCGTGATCGCCCACAGCCCGTCGGAGAGCTCGACCTCCTGCTCGGGCCGCACGCCCTGGCGCGCGAACGCCCGCGACATCCGGTCCTGCTCGGCCACCTCGCACACGATCGTGCGCCGGCCGGTCCGCGCGGCGGCCAGTCCCAACGCCGCGGCAACGGTCGTCTTTCCGACTCCGCCCTTGCCCGTCACGTACAGCAACGAGCGATCTCGCAACAGCGCGTCCACCGTAGTGCACCCTAGTGGGAGGAATGGAACCGGCGTTGCGGGAGGGATACGAGACGGCCAGGCGCATGCTGCGTCGCCACGACCCCACCTATTACCTCGCCACGCGCCGCTTGCCCGCACCGATCCAACCCGCCACGTATGCGCTCTACGGCTACGTTCGCGCGGCCGACCAGCTCGTCGACGGACCCCGCCGTCCGCCCTCGCCGACCGAGCGCCGCGCGGCGCTCGACGCGTGGGAGGCGCAGCTGCAAACGCCGCGACATCCCGTCGCGCTGGCGCTCACGGACGCCGCCGACCGCCACGGCCTCCCGCTCGAGGAGCTGAGCACGTACATGCGCTCGATGCGCGTGGACTGCGAGCCGCCGATCCGGATCGAGACCTACGAGCAGCTCGTGACCTACATGGACGGCTCAGCCGGCACCGTCGGCCGGATCATGGCCGCGCTGCTCGGCGTCCCGCCGCACCACCACGCCGACATCGGTCGGCTCGGCGTCGCGTTCCAGCTCGCGAACTTCATCCGCGACGTGCGCGAGGACCGACGCCTGGACCGCATCTACCTGCCCGCGGAGGACCGCGACGCGTTCGGCGTCAGCGACGCCGACCTGACCGGCTCGAGCCCGCGCCTGCGCGCCCTGCTCAGCCACGAGTCCGAGCGCGCCCGCGCCCTGTTCGCGGCCGCCGGCCCCGCGATCGCCGCCGCGCCCGCCTCGGTCCGGCCCGGTGTGCGCCTGGCGGTCGGCCTGTACCGCCGGATGCTCGACAGCCCGCGCCCGACGGGCGTGCGCGTGTGGCATCTGCCGGGAGCGGCGCTGGAGGCCGCGAACATAAAGAGGGACTGTCCCTCTTTATGAAACGCGCGACCCTCGCCCGCGGCGAGCGAACCCCGCTCGACGAGCGGCCCGACGTGCTGATCTGCGGCGCGAGCTTCGCCGGGCTCGCGCTCGCCCGGGAGCTCACCGGCTCCGGCGCGGACGTGCTGATCGTGGACCGGTACGAGATCGGCGAGCGGGCCACGAGCGCGTGCGCGGCCCCGACGCCGTGGCTGCACGCGATGGGGGTGCAGGACAGCATCCGCCAGGAGATCCCGTGCATGGCGTTCCACACGCCGCACGGGTCCGCGCGCTTCCGGCTGCCGTGGAGCTGGTCGAGCTTCGAGTACAGAGCCCTGTGCCAGCAGCTCTTCGCCCAGACCGACGCCCGCTTTGCGATCGCCAAGGTCGAGGGGCGCAGCGGCCGCACGGTCGTCACCGACCGCGGTGAGCTGACCGCGCCGTACATCGTCGACGCGCTCGGCTGGCGGCGCGTGCTGGCCACGCACTACCAGCCGCCGGAGGCGCCGCTCAGCCGCGGCCTCGAGGTCCACCCGCACGGCGCGTCCACCGACCTGGACGTGTGGATCGACCGTTCCCTCGTCCGCTACGGGTACGCGTGGAGCGTGCCCGCGGACGGCGAGCAGCGGATCGGCGTCGGCTCCTACGAACCGACCCATCACGTCAAGGAACCCACGCAGGACATCGCGCAGCGGCTCGACCGAGACGCCGTCCGCTACCAGGGCAACTGGTTCCCGCACAAGCTGCGCGCCGCGACCGAGGACGGCGTCTACTTCGTCGGCGACAGCGCCGGGCACTGCATCCCGCTCTCGGGCGAGGGCATCCGCCCGGCGTTCTACTTCGGGATCGCGGCCGCCCGCGAGATCCGCCGTGCGCTCGCCGGCGAGCAGTCGCCCTCGAGCGCACTCGCCACGTATCACCGCTTTTCGGCGCGTCACCGCCCGGCGTTCACGGCCGCGCTCGCGCTGCAGCACGCGATTCCCCGTCTGCCGCCGAAGACGCTCACGCGCCTGCTGAGCCTCACGGGGCGTCAGCGTCCCTGCCACGCGCTCTTCGGCTGGTACCTCACGGTCGCCGACCCAAAGTTCGCAAACGCTTAACGGACCCTGAGTTCGTCCGACTGATGGGGGAACGTGTCGACCCTCGTCTTCCATACCCGCCCGGGCTTCGATGCCCTGACCGGACTGCCGGACCGCGCCGCGTTCATCGCCGCGCTGCGCTCGGCGATGGGCATGCAGCAGGGGCTGGCCGTGCTCTTCCTGGACCTGGACGACTTCAAGCTCGTCAACGACGGCTTCGGCCACGAGGCGGGAGACCGCCTGCTGATCCAGGTCGCCCAGCGCCTGCGCGGCGCCGTGCACGACGGCGATCTCGTCGCCAGGATCGGCGGCGACGAGTTCACCGTGCTGTGCCACGACGCCGACCAGACGGGCGCGACGATCCTCGCCGGGCGGATCCGCGGCGCGCTGTCGGCGCCGTTCGACATCGCCGGGCAGCGCCGCCACATCCGCGTGAGCATCGGCTGCCGCGCCGCCGGCCCGGACGAGTCCGACGCCGACGTGCTGCTGCGCGACGCCGACACCGCGATGTACCAGGCCAAGGAGGCCGGCAAGGACCGTGTCGAGTTCTTCAGCGACGCGACGCGCGCGAAGCTCCTGCGCCGGCTGGACCTCGAGCAGCGCCTGCGCACCGCGATCGAGCACCAGGAGCTGACGGTCAGCTACCAGCCGCAGATCGATCTCGGCAGCGGCCGGCTCGTCGGCGCCGAGGCGCTCGTGCGCTGGTCGGAGGCTTCGCCGGTGGAGTTCATCCCGCTGGCGGAGGAGACCGGCCTGATCGCCCCGCTCGGCGAGTTCGTCCTGCGCACGGCGACCAAGACGCTCGCGCGACTGCACGCCGACGGCCTGAAGCCGCTGACGATCACCGTCAACGTGTCCACCCGTCAGCTCGAGGACCCCGACTTCCCGGTCCTGGTCAAGGACGCGATCGAGCAGGCCGGGATCGACCCGAGCCACCTCTGCCTCGAGATCACCGAATCCGCGCTGATGGCGGCCAAGAGCGTCGCGCTCGACCGCCTGCGCGAGTGCAAGGCGCACGGCGTCTACGTCGGCATCGACGACTTCGGCACCGGCCACTCGAGCCTCGCCCGCCTGCGCGACCTCCCGGTGGAGGTCCTGAAGGTCGACCGCTCGTTCGTCGACGGCCTCGGCACCGAGCCCGAGGACTCCGCCGTCGTCGCGGCGATCCTCAGCCTCGCCCACGCGCTCGGCCTGCACGTGGTGGCCGAGGGCGTGGAAACGCCGCTCCAGGCCAACCAACTGATCGCGCTGGGCTGCTCCGTGGCCCAGGGCTTCCTGTGGTCGCCGGCCGTGCCCGCCGCCGAGCTGCGCGGCCTCACGGGCATCGCCACGGCCGCGCACCCGCGCGTCCGCGGCCATCGCGGCGAACGGTCGCTGGTCGACGAGATGATGCACCAGCTCGGCATCGCCAAGGAGGCGGTCGCGTGACGGTCTTCGGCGGCATCCTCGCGCTCGTCACCGGCCTGGCCTACACGGCGCTGGGCGCGGTCACGGCCTACGAGCTCGTTCGTCACCGCGCTCGCGGCTTCAGCCACTTCGGCGTCGCCTTCCTGGTGATGGCGGCGACCTGCGGGCCGCACCACCTGATACACGCCTACCGGCACCTGATCGCGGGCGAGGCTGCACACGGACCCCACGTCGCCGCCCTCACGCTGGGGCTCGCCCCGGCGGTCATCTTCATCGCCCTGCGTGTCGAGGCCTTCTGCGGCGGCCGCGGCGACCGCCTGCTGGTCCGGACGCCGTGGTGGCTGCAGGGCCTGCCCGTCCTGATGGCGGCCGCCGCGGGCGCGACGCTGTGGGAGGGCCTGCGCCACGCCGACGCCCACGGCGTCGACCTGCGCGCGTTGATCCCGAACCTGTTCCTGTTCGTCAACTACTCGCTCGTCGGGCTCTTCACCGCCCGCACCCAGATCGCGCGCCGCCCGCTGCTCGGCGGCTGGTCGCTGTCGGGCGTGGCCATGAGCGGCGTCTTCTTCACCTGCGCCGGCTCGCACCTGCTGGCCGGGATGATGACCCACGCGGACGCCTGGAGCATCGCCCTGGACAACATCGGCGTGCCCGCCTCCTTCTACTTCCTGTGGGCCGTGCACCGCATCCACAGCGGCTCCCTGCGGGACTGGAATCGCCGCCCGCTCGTCGGCCGCTCCGCTCCGCAAGGGCGCCGCTCTCCCTGGGTCGCCTAGACTGCACGCTCCGAAATGGAGCCTCCCAGTCCAGAGTTGCGTTTTGATGACCGGGGCCTCGTCCCTTGCGTCATCCAGGATTGGCGTTCGGGGGAGGTCTTGACCCTCGCGTACATGAATGAGGAAGCGCTGCGCCTGTCCCGCGAGACGGGCGAGTTGCACCTCTTCAGCCGCTCGCGCAACGAGTTGTGGCACAAGGGCGCGACGTCCGGCAACACGCAGGCCGTCAAGGCCCTGCGCGTCGACTGCGACAACGACGCCGTGCTCGCGCTCGTCGAACCCGCCGGTCCCGCCTGCCACACGGGGGAGCGCACGTGCTTCTTCTCCGGTGACCTGACGACGGCGCCGCACGAGGCGCTGCCCGGCCTGGAGCGGACGCTGAGCGACCGCAAGGCCAACCCGCGCGAGGGCTCGTACACCAACCAGCTGCTCTCGGACCCGCCGTTCATCGGCGAGAAGGTCCAGGAAGAGGCCGAGGAGGTCGCTCGCGCCGCGCGCGAGGAGACCGACGAGCGCGTGGCCAACGAGGCCGCCGACGTGCTCTACCACCTCACCGTGCTGCTCCACAGCCGCGGGCTCACGCTCGAGGACGCCGAGGAGGTGCTCAATTACCGCCGTCGCTGAGCACCTGGAGGTGTCGCCGACGCTCGAAGAGGCACGGGCGCTCGAGGGCGACCACAACCTCATCCCGGTCACGCACTCGTTCATCGAGGACTGCGAGACGCCGGTCTCCGCGTTCCTGAAGCTGCGCGGCGACGGTCCCGCGTTCCTGCTGGAGTCCGCCGAGCAGGGCCAGCAGGTCGGCCGCTGGTCGTTCATCGGCTGGCGTCCGAAGCAGGTCATCCGCTGGAGCCTGGGCGAGGACGGCAACCCGTACACGATCGCCGGCGACGCGGTCTCCGCGGTCCGTCAGGCGAAGGTGGCGGGCCTGCCGCCGATGGCCGGTGGCGCCGTCGGCTTCTTCGGGTTCGACTGCGTGCGCTCCGTCGAGCGCCTCCCCGAGCCCAACCCGGACGTGCTCGGGCTGCCGGACATGGCGCTGATGCTCACCGACGTCATCGTCGCCTTCGACCACCTCAAGCACACCGTCACGATCCTGGCCAACGCGTACCTGGACGAGGACACGGACCTGGACACCGCGCACGCCCGCGCCGTGGAGGCGATCCGCCAGGTCCGCACGCGCCTCGCCGGCCCGCTCCCGCCGCTGGAGACGCACGCCGCGCGCCCGGAGCCGAACTTCGAGTCCAACATGAGCCGCGAGCAGTTCGAGGGCAACGTCGCGCGCATCATCGAGTACATCCGCGCCGGCGACGCCTACCAGGTGGTCCCGAGCCAGCGCTGGACGGCGCCCAACCCGGTCGAGCCGTTCTCGATCTACCGCGGCCTGCGGGCGGTGAACCCGTCGCCGTACATGTACTTCCTGGACTTCGAGGACTTCCAGATCGTCGGCGCCTCGCCGGAACCGCTGCTGACGGTCAACGGCCGCCACGTCTCCACGCGCCCGATCGCCGGCACCCGGCCGCGCGGCGAGGACGACGCCGCGATCGCCGCGGAGCTGCTCGCCGACGAGAAGGAACGCTCCGAGCACGTGATGCTCGTGGACCTCGGCCGCAACGACCTCGGCCGCGTGTGCGTGAACGGCAGCGTGCACGTCGAGCGCCTGATGGAGGTCGAGACCTACTCGCACGTGATCCACATCGTCTCCCAGGTGGCGGGGACGCTGCGTGAGGACGTGCGCGCGATCGAGGCGCTCGGCTCCGTCCTGCCCGCGGGCACGCTCTCCGGGGCCCCCAAGATCCGCGCGATCGAGATCATCGACGAGCTCGAGCCGGTCAAGCGCGGCGCGTACGGCGGCGCCGTCGGCTGGCTCTCCTACGCGGGCGAGCTGGACACCTGCATCTGCATCCGCACGGTCGTGACCAAGGACGGCATGGCCCACATCCAGGCCGGCGGCGGCACCGTCGCCGACGCGCGCCCGGACTATGAGTACGAGGAGTCCAAG
Organism: Solirubrobacter taibaiensis; assembly: GCA_027587225.1. GTDB lineage: Bacteria > Actinomycetota > Thermoleophilia > Solirubrobacterales > Solirubrobacteraceae > Solirubrobacter > Solirubrobacter taibaiensis. Next base: position 15,838 of record JAPDDQ010000051.1, on the reverse strand, counting down.
GCCAAGGCGGCCGGCGTCGTGAAGGCGATCGAGCTCGCGGCCCGGCAGGCGGCGTGGCCATGAGGGTCCTGATGGTCGACAACTACGACTCGTTCACGTACAACCTCGTCCAGTACCTGGGCGAGCTGGGTGCGGACCTCGAGGTCGTGCGCAACGACGTGACCACCGTGGACGAGCTGCTGGAGAAGGACTACGACCGCGTGGTCGTCAGCCCGGGTCCCTGCACGCCCAACGAGGCGGGGATCAGCATCGAGGCCATGCGCCGCTTCCCGGAGGCGGGCGTGACGACGCTCGGCGTCTGCCTCGGCCACCAGTCGATGGGGCAGGCGTTCGGCGGCACCGTCATCCGGCATCTGCCCGTGCACGGCAAGACGACCGAGATCACCCATGACGGCCAGGGCATCTTCGCCGGGCTCCCGAACCCGCTGCCCGTCGCGCGCTACCACTCGCTCGTGGTGCACGAGGACCTGCCCGACTGCCTGGAGGCCACCGCCCACGGCGGCGGCGTGCTGATGGCCATGCGCCACAAGACGCTGCCGGCGATCGGCGTGCAGTTCCATCCCGAGTCCGTGCTCACGCCGGACGGCAAGCAACTGCTCAAGAACTTCCTTGCCTAACCCCATCCTCACCGCGGCGCTGGACAACCTCGCGTCCCGCCAGGACCTGTCGACCGAGCAGATGGCCGCCGTGCTGGCCGAGATCATGGGCGGCAACGCCTCCGAGGTGGAGACGAGCGGCATCCTGATCGCCCTCCGCACCAAGGGCGAGACGATCGACGAGCTCGTCGGCCTGGCCACCACGATGCGCGCGTTCGCGACGCCCGTGACGCCCACCCGCCCGGATCTCATCGACACGGCAGGCACCGGCGGGGGTAGGCCCACCTTCAACGTGTCCACCACCGCCGCCCTGATCGCCGCCGGCCACGGCTGCGCCGTCGCCAAGCACGGCAACCGCTCCGCCACCGGGCTGTCGGGCTCCGCCGACGTGCTCGAGGCACTGGGCGTCCGCATCGACCTCAAGCCGGACGCGGTCGCGCGCTGCATCGACGAGGTCGGGTTCGGCTTCATGTTCGCGCCCGCCCACCACGGCGCCACGCGGTTCGTGGTCCCGGTGCGCAAGGAACTCGCCGTCCGCACGATCTTCAACTTCCTCGGCCCGCTCACGAACCCGGCCGGGGCCAAGCGTCAGGTCATCGGCGTGTCGGACCCGAACTTCCTGGAGCCGATCGCGGGCGCGCTCGCCCGGCTGGGCGCGGACAAGGCGCTGGTAGTGTCGAGCAGCGACGGTCTGGACGAGATGAGCACGTCTTCATCAACGCGCGTCGTGGAGGTGGACGGCGAGGACGTCCGCGCCTACGAGGTCGCGCCGGAGGACCTGGGGATCGCCCGTGCCGAGCCGAACGCGCTGCAGGGCGGCAAACCGGAGGTCAACGCCGAGGTCACCCGCCGGATCTTCGCGGGCGAGCACGGGCCGGCGCGCGATGTCGCCGTGCTCAACGCGGGCGCGGCGATCTACGTCTCCGGCACCGTGGACAGTTTGGAAGCGGGCGTACGCGCCGCGGAGGCCGCGATCGACGATGGCCGCGCGACGCAGGCGCTGGAAAACCTTGTGAATCTGACGAAGGAGCTGGCGCCTTGAGCGTCCTCGACCGGATCGTCGACGACACCCGCGACGAGGTCAAACGGCGCAAGAAGGAGCTCCCGATCAAGGAGCTCAAGAAGCTGATCGAGGTCCGGCCCGAGGGGTCGCGGCCGTTCAGCGAGGCGCTGACGCGGCCGGGCGTGTCGTTGATCGCCGAGCACAAGCGGCGGTCCCCGAGCGCGGGCGCCATCCGCGAGGGCTCTGAGGTCACGGAGATCGTCCAGGCCTACGAGCGCGGCGGCGCCGCGGCCCTGTCGATCCTCACCGAGCCGTTCCACTTCGGCGGCTCGCTGGACGACCTGCGCGAGGCTCGCGCCGCCGTACGCCTGCCGATCCTGCGCAAGGACTTCATCGTCCACCGCTACCAGCTGTACGAAGCCGCGGCGGCCGGGGCGGACGCGATCCTGCTGATCGTCGCCGCGCTCGACAAGTCGGACCTGTCGGACCTGCTGCACGAGGCCGCCGAGCTCGACCTCGACGCGCTCGTGGAGGTTCACGACGAGCGCGAGCTCGAGAAGGCGCTGGAGGTCGAGGCCGACGTGCTCGGCATCAACAACCGCGACCTGTCGGACTTCACGGTCGACATCGAGCGCACGTTCGAGTTGCTGGCGGACATCCCGGCGGGCAAGACGGTCGTGAGCGAGTCCGGCTTCCGCACGCGCGACCAGCTCGACGACCTCGAGCGCGTCGGCGTCGACGCGGTCCTGATCGGCGAGACGCTCATGCGCGCCCCCGACATCGAGGCCGCCGCGCGTGAGCTGACCGGGTTCGGCGAGCTCCTGTGAACGTCAAGATCTGCGGCATCACCCGGCTCGAGGACGCTGAGCTCGCGATCTCGCTGGGCGCGTGGGGGATCGGCCTGATGCTGTGGCCGCAGTCCAAGCGCTACGTGGACCCGGCCGTGGCCGCGGGCATCGCGCGCCGGCTGCGGCGCAAGGTCGAGCTCGTGGGCGTGTTCGTGAACCAGTCGCTGGACGAGATCGCCGGCCTGGTCGACGTGCTGGGGCTCAGCTACGTGCAGCTGCACGGCGACGAGGGTCCGTCCTTCTGCCAGGCCGTCACTCAGCGCACGGGCGCGAAGGTGATCAAGGCCGGCCGGATCGCGCACGCCGCCGACCTGAAGGACATGGACCGCTTCCACACCGCCGTGCATCTGCTGGACACCCCGACCGAGCCGGGCGAGTTCGGCGGCACGGGCAAGACGTGGGACTGGAACCTGCTCAAGCAGCGCCGCAACAAGATCCCGTTCATGCTCGCGGGCGGGCTGAACCCGGACAACGTCGCGGACGCGATCGCGGCCACGCAGCCGTGGGGCGTGGACGTCAGCAGCGGCGTCGAGGACACGCCCGGCGTGAAGTCCGCGCAGAAGCTCGAAGCGTTCTTCGCGGCGGTGGGCGACCACTCGCGCGCGCCGGTGGCCCGCGAGCCGGCGGAGGTGCTGGTGTACCCGCCGCGTGAGGAGGACGAGCGCGACACCGCGCGCCTCGCGCGCCCGGACGGCGGCGCCCGCCCGCCACGCCCTCGAGGAGCCCGTCGGTGAGCGCCGTCGAGCACCGCTTCGGGCCCTACGGCGGCCAGTACGTCCCGGAGACGCTGATTCCGGCGCTGGTCGAGCTCGAGGCGGCGTGGGTCGCCGCGCGCGACGACGCGGGCTACCGCGCCGAGCTCAACGCGCTCCTGAACGACTACGTCGGCCGCCCCTCGCCGCTGTATCTGGCGACGCGCCTGTCCGAGGAGGCCGGCCACGCCGTCTACCTCAAGCGCGAAGATCTCAACCACACCGGGGCGCACAAGATCAACAACGCGCTCGGCCAGACGCTGCTGGCGAAGCGGATGGGCAAGACGCGCATCATCGCCGAGACCGGCGCGGGCTCGCACGGCGTCGCGACGGCCACGGCCTGCGCGCTGCTCGGCCTGGAGTGCATCGTCTACATGGGCACGGAGGACATGCGCCGCCAGGCGCCCAACGTGCAGCGCATGGAGCTGCTCGGCGCACGCGTGGCGCCCGTCGACGCGGGCTCGCGGACGCTGAAGGAGGCCGTCAGCGCGACCATCCGCGACTGGGTCTCGAACGTCTCCGACACGCACTACGTGATCGGCTCGTGCGTCGGCCCGGCCCCGTTCCCCGCGCTCGTGCGCGACCTGCAGCGGATCATCGGCGACGAGGCGCGCGCGCAGATCCTCGAGAAGACGGGCCGGCTCCCGGACCGCGTGATCGCCTGCGTCGGCGGCGGCTCGAACGCGATCGGCACGTTCGTGCCGTTCGTGGACGACGCGTCGGTGCAGCTGATCGGCGCCGAGGCGGCGGGCGACGGGATCGAGTCCGGGCGCCACGGCGCGCCACTCACCGTCGGCGGCCGCGGCGGCGTGCTGCACGGGTCCTTCAGCGCGATCATGCAGGACGAGGACGGCCAGATCCTCGAGGCGCACTCGATCAGCGCGGGCCTGGACTATCCGGGCACCGGTCCTGAGCACGCGTGGCTGCGCGACACGGGCCGCGCGCACTACGCCGGCGTGACGGACGCGGAGGCGCTCGCGGCGTTCAAGCGCCTCGCCGAGCTGGAGGGCATCATCCCGGCGCTCGAGTCCTCGCACGCGGTGGCGTGGGTGCTCGGTGCGGGCCGCGAGACCGCCGACGACAGCACGATCGACCTGATCTGCCTGTCCGGGCGCGGCGACAAGGACCTGGCGGAGGCCCTCGACAAACTGGGCCTCGCATGACGGATGCGACGAAGCCCGGCGGGGAAGCCGGCACAGACCCGCCCCGCGGGGGCGCGGCGCCTGCCGCCGGCACCGGCGGGCAGCGGCCGGCGGAGATCGAGACAGGCCAGGATCGAATTGCTGCGGCCTTCAAGGGCGCGCGGGGAAGCGCGGCGCTGATGCCGTACCTGATGGCGGGCTTCCCCGACATCGAGTCCTCGGTCCGGATCGCGGCGGCGTACGCGGACGCCGGCGCGGATCTGATCGAGCTCGGCGTGCCGTTCAGCGACCCGCTCGCGGACGGCCCGGTGATCCACGCGGCGGCGACGGCGGCGCTCGAGAGCGGCGCGACGGTGCATACGGTGCTGGAAGCCGGCGCGCGGATCGCGGAGCTGATCCCGGTCGTGCTGATGGTCTACGTGAACCCGATCCTGGCGCGGGGGCCCGAGCGTTTCGCGGCCGAGCTCGCCGAGCGCGGGATCAGCGGCCTGATCGTCCCCGACCTCCCGCTGGAGGAGTCCGAGCCGGTCCTCGCCGCGTGTGACGCGCACGGCGTGGCCCTCGTCCCACTCGTGGCCCCGACCACCCCAGACGATCGGCTAAACGCAATCGGACGGACTGCGCGTGGATTTGTCTACACGGTTTCGGTCACGGGGACGACCGGTGAACGCACCTCGAACCAGTCGGACCCATCCACCTTGCTGGCGCGAGTCAAAGCGCACTCGACGGTGCCCGTCGCCCTCGGTTTCGGCATCTCCGACGGGGCTCAGGCGAGGGCCGCGGCGGACGCCGGAGCGGACGGGGTGATCGTCGGATCCCGCCTCGTCCGGGCGGTCGCCGAGGCGGTCGAGCAGGGCGCGGATCCCGCTGTGGCAGCGGGATCCCTGGTCACTGAGCTCGCTCAAGCCTTGGTCCGCTAGCCTCTGCCGGACATGGGGATCTTCCTGTCATTGATCGTGGGTCTCGTCCTCTGGGTCGTGCTCTGGGGCACGAGCCTGATGAAGTCCTTTGACGCCTTCCTCATCGCGATGATGTTGCCGCTTCTGGCGGCCACCGCGGTGATCGTCATTAAGTACCTGCCGCGCGGCAACGATTAAGCCTTCGTTGCGGTCGCGCTAAGCCCCTCCGCGGAGCGCTACGTTCCGCTGAACGGAGGTCTACGCTGTTGCCGCCTGTACGGGGCATGCGTAGAATCGCCGCCCGAATACGAGCCTCATGAGGAGGGGTTCTTTGCGTTCTAAGTACATGGCAGCTACCAGCTGCCTGGTGGCCGCGCTCGCGCTCGGCGTTGCGGCCTGTGGGGATGAAGAAGAGCCGACCACCGGTGGTGGCGGCGGGACCGAAACGGCCGAAGGCAAGAGCGTGACGGTTTTCTCGTCGCTGCCGCTGCAGGGCGCTTCCCGCGTCCAGACCGAGGCCATGGTCAACGGCATCAAGCTCGCGCTTGAGCAGAAGCAGGGCAAGGCCGGCCCGCACTCGGTCAAGTACGAGTCGCTCGACGACTCCACGGCGCAGGCTGGTTCGTGGACGCCGGAGACCGAGTCGGCCAACGCGCTCAAGGCCGCCCAGGACGAGTCGACCGCCGTTTACATCGGCGCGTTCAACTCGGGCGCCTCGAAGGTCTCGATCCCGATCCTCTCTGAGGCGGGCGTTCCGCAGATCTCCCCGGCCAACACGTACGTGGGCCTGACCACGAACGACCCGGGCTCTGAGCCCGGCGAGCCGGACAAGTACTACCCGACGGGCGATCGCACCTACACGCGCATCGTTCCGAAGGACACGATCCAGGCTGCGGCTCTCGTCACGCTGATGAAGCAGGACGGCTGCACCAAGGTCGCCATGACCAACGACAAGGAGGTCTACGGCGCCGGTCTGGCTCGCGTCATCGAGATCTCCGCCAAGGAGCAGGGCCTCGAGCTGTCGAGCAACGACGCGATCGACAAGAACGCGTCGAACTACCGCTCGCTCGCTCAGAAGGCCAAGGCTGCCGGCGCTGACTGCTTCGTGTACTCGGGCATCACCGCCAACAACGCGGTCCAGCAGTTCAAGGACTTCGCTGCGGCCCTCGGTTCCGAAGCCGGCCTGTACGGCCCGGACGGCGTGGCCGAGACCGGCTTCGTCTCCGAGAAGGACGGCGGCATCCCCGCGGCCCTGAACCCGCAGGTCAAGGTCACCGTCGCCACGCTCTCCCCGGACCAGTACCCGCCGGAGGGTCAGAAGTTCTTCGAGGAGTTCACGGCCAAGTACGGCGTGGACAACCCGGACCCGTACGCCATTTACGGCTACGAGGCCATGCTGCTCGCCCTCGACGCCATCGAGCGTTCGGGCGACGCCTCCAAGGAGAAGATCAAGGAAGCGCTGTTCGCGACCAAGGACCGCTCCTCGGTGCTCGGCACGTACTCGATCGACGAGAACGGCGACACCACGCTCACCGACTACGGCGCCTACAGCGTCAAGGACGGCGAGCTGACGTTCGACCAGACGATCAAGGCGCAGGCGGGCTAAGCGCCCAAGTGGCCATAGGCCACCGCCGCACATAGGCGTATGCTCGGCCGGGAGCGGACCTTTCCGCTCCCGGCCGGTCGCCTATTTCCGGTCGGACCTCAACCCATACATACGGACTGAATGGAAGCCGCCAGCATCCCCGCCGGCACGCCGGCCTCGCAACGCATCAAGCAGGCGATCGGGACTTATGGACTCATTGCAGTCCTCCTGGTCCTGCCCGTTGTGTTCGCGATTCAGGACCTCAGCGATCAGGGCAACCTGACGCGCCTCGGCGAGAACGTGGTCACCGGCTTGTCCAACGGCGCCATTTGGGCGCTGGTGGCAATCGGCTACACACTCGTCTACGGCATCGTCGAGCTGATCAACTTCGCCCACGGCGAGATCTTCATGATCGGTTCGTTCATCTCCGCGTCGTTCATCGCGACGCTCGGGCTCACGATCGACTCGGCGGCCATCCCGGTGTTCTTCGGGCTCCTGGTCACGCTCGTCGTGGCCATGGTCGGCTCCGGCACGCTCAACGTGCTGATCGAACGAGTGGCGTACAGACCGCTACGCAGCGCGCCGAAGCTGGCGCCGCTGATCACCGCGGTCGGCATGAGCTTCATCCTGCAGAACGTCGGCCTTCTGTGGAAGGGCGGCAATCAGCAGGGCGTCCCGGACCTCCTGGACGCGCAGCACACGCTGTTCACGGTCTTCGGCATCACGATCGAGAACGCTGACATCCTCTCGGTCGCGGTCACCATCCCGCTGCTGATCGTGATGACCACCTTCATCAACCGCTCGCGCCTCGGCAAGGCCATGCGCGCGACGGCGCAGGACCCGGAGGCCGCGCGCCTCATGGGCATCAACGTGGACACGACGATCTCGCTGACGTTCCTGCTCGGCGGCATGCTGGCCGGCGCGGCCGGCCTGATCTACGCCATGTACCAGACCACCATCTGGTTCTTCCAGGGCTTCACGGGTGGTCTCATCGCGTTCACCGCGGCCGTCATGGGCGGCATCGGCAACCTGCGCGGCGCCGTGCTCGGCGGCCTGATCATCGGCTGCATCCAGCAGATGTCGGATAACCGCATCGGCTCGGAGTGGACGCCGGCGATCGTGTTCGGCTACCTCGTTCTGATCATGGTGTTCAAGCCGTCGGGTCTGCTCGGCGAGCAGACAAGGGACGCAGGATGAGCGTCGCAGCCTCAGAAGCGCAGCCGACGCCTCCCGATCCCACGGGCCAGAAGTCAGGCTTCCAGCTCCCCGGTTGGGCCGAGAAGGGCCTCATCCCGGGCATCTTCCTGGCCATTGCGGCGTTGTTGCCGCTCATCCCCGCCATCGGGGACAAGGCCAACCTCATGCAGCAGATGGCCGTCGCTCTCGCCTACGTGGTGATGGCGCTCGGCCTGAACATCATCGTCGGCTTCGCCGGCCTGTTGGATCTGGGTTACGTGGCGTTCTTCGCCTTCGGCGCATTCGCCGTGGGCTGGTTCGCGTCGGGCCACTTCGCGTACGTCAACAACGAGGAAGGCATCCACATCCTCGTCGGTGGCAACGCGTTGAACTTGCCAGGCATCCACGTCAACTTCCTGATAGTCCTGGTCATAGCCATCATCTTGACCACGATCGCGGGCATGATCATCGGCCTGCCGACCCTGCGTCTGCGCGGCGACTACATCGCCATCGTGACGCTGGCGTTCGGCGAGATCATCGGCCGCCTGGCGGTCAACCTGGACGGCACGACGATTCTCGGCGGCACGCCGATCACCGCCGGCCGTCAGGGCATCTCGCCGGTCGACCGGATCGATCTGCCATTCCTGGACCCATTCACGGTCTTGGACAAGAAACCCTGGTACTGGTTCGCCTTGTTCCTGGTCGTGGTGGTGCTGTTCGTGAACTTCCGCCTGCGGGACTCACGGATGGGCCGGGCCTGGGTGGCCCTGCGCGAGGACGAGATCGCCGCGGTGGCGATGGGCGTCCCGGCGGTCAAGACCAAGCTGATGGCCTACGCCTCCGGCGCGGCGTTCGGCGGCATCTCGGGCGCCTTCCTGGCGTCGCTGCTGAACACCGTCAACGCCGACCAGTTCCAGTTCTCGTTCTCGATCCTGGTGCTGGCCATGGTCATCCTCGGCGGCCTCGGCTCGATCTGGGGCGTTGTGATCGGCGCCATCGTGCTCTCGATCATCAACAACTACTTGATCCCGGACGTCATCAACGACCTCCCGTCCAACGTCGGGCTGGACTTCGACATGACGCAGATCACGTTCGCGGTCTACGGCTTCCTGCTGTTGATCATGATGATCCTGCGCCCGCAGGGCCTGCTCCCAGAGCGGAGGCACAAGATGGAGCTCGTCGATCACGTCGAGACCACGGACGACAACCTCTACACGGCACGAGCATGAGCGCCACGCAGAGTTCAACGCCCGCCCCGTCGCTCTCCAACCCGGTGATCCTCGACGCGGCCAACATCACCAAGCAGTTCGGCGGCCTTACCGCCGTCAGTGACGTCTCGTTCACCCTGCCGGAGAAGTCGATCGTCTCGATCATCGGACCCAACGGCGCAGGCAAGACGACGTTCTTCAACATGCTCACGGGCTTCTACCGCCCGACGTTCGGCACGATCGCCCTGGGCGACCGCAACATCACCGGTGCCCGTCCGGACCTCGTGATGAAGGCCGGGATGGCGCGGACGTTCCAGAACATCCGCCTCTTCTCGACCATGTCGGCCACCGAGAACGTGATGATCGGGGCCAACTCGCGCATGAAGTCCGGGCTCGTGGGCTCGATCCTGCGTCTGCCCAGCACGCGGCGCGAGGAGCGTGAGGTCAACGAGAAGGCGCGAGCCGAGCTCACGTACGTGGGCATCAAGGAACGTCACCACGACTGGATGGCGACGAACCTGTCCTACGGCGATCAGCGCCGGGTGGAGATCGCCCGCGCGCTCGCGTCGGACCCGAAGATCCTGCTGCTGGACGAGCCGACGGCCGGCATGAACCCGCAGGAGTCTGCGGCGCTCACCGAGCTCATGCACCAGTTGCGCGACGAGCGGGGGATGACGATCCTGCTCATCGAGCACGACATGAAGGTCGTCATGGGCGTGTCCGAGCGTCTGACGGTGCTGGACCACGGCGAGAAGATCGCCGAGGGCCTGCCCGCCGAGGTCCGGGCCAACCCGAAGGTCGTCGAGGCCTACCTGGGCAAGGCGGCCGCGGAGACCGGAGAAGCAGGGAGGAAGAAGGCATGAGCTTCCTGCAGGTGGACGACATCCACACCTACTACGGCAACATCCAGGCGCTCAAGGGCATCTCGTTGACCGTGGAAGAGGGCGAGTGCGTCACGCTGATCGGCTCCAACGGCGCCGGCAAGTCGACGACCTTGCGCTCCATCTCCGGGCTCACGCCCGCTCGCACGGGCTCGATCGTGCTCGACGGCGAGGAGATCACGCATCTCCCCGCGCAGGAGATCACCGGCATGGGCATCGCCCAGTCGCCGGAGGGCCGCAAGTGCTTCCAGCGCATGACGGTCCGCGAGAACCTCGAGCTCGGCGCGTACCTGCGCCGGGACTCCGCGCAGATCGAGAAGGATCTCCAGCGGATCTTCGAGCTGTTCCCGCGCTTGGAGGAACGTCAGGCCCAGAAGGCGGGCACGATGTCCGGCGGTGAGCAGCAGATGCTCGCCATCGGGCGCGCGATGATGGCCGACCCGAAGGTGCTGTTGCTCGACGAGCCGTCGATGGGCATCTCGCCCGTGCTCACCGAGCGCATCTACGAGACCATCGCCGAGATCAACCGGGAGGGCATGACGATCCTCCTGGTCGAGCAGAACGCGAACTTCGCGCTGGACGTGTCCAAGCGTGCGTACGTGCTCGAAACCGGCAAGGTGGCGATGACGGGTGACTCCGACACGCTGCGGACCAACCCCGACGTCCAGAAGGCGTACCTCGGAACATGACCCTCATCTACGCGGGACTCACCGACGGCGCCTGGAACCTGTTCTGGATGTACCTCTGGCTGGTCTCCACCATCGCCGCGTCGTACCTGTCCGAGCGCAAGGGCTACGGCGACCGCCCGGGCCTGGCGACCGGTCTGATCCTGTCGATCGTCGGCACGATCATCTGGCTCGTCATTCCGCCCAAGCCGGAATCGAAGTGGAAGCAGCTCGGCCCCTTCGGCGCGCAGAAGCGCGTGCCGTCCAAGGCGAGCAGCTAGCGAACTGCCTGCGGGGGGGTTGGACCCTCCCCGCAGGTCTTCACGAGATCGAAGCGCGCGCCGCGGGGCTGATCACAGGGCTCCGCGGCCTGCGCGCTTCCGCCTGCCGCCAGCCGCAGGATCGGCTGGTCGGCGCGTTCGATCTGCGAAGGCGCCATCGCCGCGAACACGAGCAGACCGGCGGCGAGGCCGCCGGTGATGCGGCGGCGGCGCCGCTCGCGGGTGCGTTGACGCGTCGCGGCGTGCGTGAGCACCGCGCCGAGCCGATCCAGTTCCGGCGGAAGAACCATTCCTCTTCAATCATGCCCTCAGGCGGGCGCTGATGTCGCCTTCTTGAGTGCGTCTTCGAGATCGGTGTACAGAAACCGGTAGCCGAGCTCCAAGGTGCGCTTCGGAACGGCGCGCTGGCCCTCGGTGACGATCTCCGCCATGTCGCCGTACAGGCTGCGAATCGCGAACCCGGGGATCGGGGCGATCGCCGGGCGGTGCAGCGCACGCCCGAGTGCGCGGCTGAACTCTTTGTTCGTGACGGGCTCGGGCGCGGTGGCGTTGACCGGGCCGGTCCAGCTCGCGTCGTCGATCGCGGCGAGGTAGATGCCGACGACGTCGTCCAGGTGGATCCACGGCATGTACTGGTCGCCGCCGGCGACGGGGCCGCCGACACCGAGCTTGAACGGCAGCAGCATCTTCGCCAGCGCGCCGGCGCTCTTGTCGAGCACGACGCCGGTGCGGATAAGCACCACGCGCGTCTGCGCCTGCTGGGCCTCGTGCTCCCAGGCGACGCAGACGCGGGCCAGGAAGTCGTCACCGGGCGGGGTGCTCTCGTCGAGCTTCTCGTCGCCGTGCTTGCCGTAGTAGCCGACGGCGCTGGAGCTGATCAACGCGGTGGGCTTCGTCTCGGCGGCGTTGATGGCCTCGACGACGCGGCGCGTGCCGTCCACGCGTGATTCCTCGATCCGCTTGCGGCTCTCGTCCGTCCAGCGCTGGGCGACGTTCTCGCCGGCGAGGTGCACGACCACGTCGCCGAGCTCGATCGGGCCACGGTCGCGCAAGGAGACAGGGATGACCTCGTCGCCGCGCGCCTCGAGCGCCGCGCGCAGCTTGGTTCCGATCAGGCCGCTCGCGCCCGTGATTGTCACTCGCATGTCGCGTCTACGGGCCTGGGGTCATGGTCGGATGGCGCGGAACTCACCGGTCTCACCGCGGGTATAGCCGATCTCGTCGCCGCGGACGTTCGTCGCCCCTTGGCGCTTGGCCTCGGCGGCGACCGCGTCGGCCACGGCGTCGGCCACGTTGCGGTTGAAGACGGACGGGATCACGTACTCCTCGCGCAGCTCGTCGTCGGCGACGATGCTCGCGATCCCGCGGGCCGCCGCCATCTTCATCTCCTCCGTGATGTCGCGGGCGCGGACGTCCAGCGCGCCGCGGAAGATGCCGGGGAAGCACAGGACGTTGTTGATCTGGTTCGGGTAGTCGCTGCGGCCGGTCGCGATCACGCGCGCGTATGGCTCGGCCTCCTCGGGCGCGATCTCCGGCGTCGGGTTGCTCATGGCGAACACCATCGCGTCGCGGTTCATCTTCTGGAGCGCGGTGGCCGGCATCGAGTTGGGGCCGGACAGGCCGACGAAGAGGTCGGCGCCGTCGATCACGTCCTCGGGCCTGCCGTCGCGTTTGTCGGCGTTGGTGTGCTCCGCGAACCAGCGCTTGACCGGTGGCATCGTGGCGTCCTGGTAGTCGGCGCGGTCGGTGTGGAGGGCGCCCTTGCGGTCGCAGCCGATGATGTGCTCGATGCCGGCGGACTGGAAGATCTTGGCCACGGCCATGCCGGCGGCGCCGACGCCGACGATCAGGACTTTGAGGTCCTTGAGCTCCTTGCCGGTGAGCTTGGCGGCGTTCAGGAGCGCGGCGAGGGTGACCACGGCCGTGCCGTGCTGGTCGTCGTGGAACACCGGGATGTCGAGCGTCGCCTTCAGCCGGTCCTCGATCTCGAAGCAGCGCGGGGCGCTGATGTCCTCGAGGTTGATGCCGCCGAACGTGGGGGCGAGGTGGGTGACGATGTCGACGATCTTGTCCGGGTCCTGTGTGGACAGGCACAGCGGGAACGCGTCGACGCCGCCGAACTCCTTGAACAGCACGCACTTGCCCTCCATCACGGGCATCGCGGCTTCGGGACCGATGTCGCCGAGGCCGAGCACGGCGCTGCCGTCGGACACGACGGCCACGGTGTTGCGCTTGATCGTGTACTGGAACGCGCGGTCGCGGTCCTTGTTGATCGCCATGCAGACGCGCGCGACGCCGGGCGTGTAGGCGCGGGAGAGGTCGTCCCGGGTGCGGATCTGCAGCTTGTTGCGCTGTTCGATCTTCCCGCCGACGTGCATCTGGAACGTGCGGTCGGTGATGTCGACCGTGCGGGCCCCGTCCACCTCGTCGACGGCTTGGCCGATCTGGATCGCGTGATCCTCGCCCGCGGTCTCGATCGTGATGTCCCGCAGCGTGTGCCCGCCCTCGATCCCGATCAGGTCGACCGAGCCGATGCTGCCGCCGGCGTCGCCGATGGCGGTCGCTACCCGGCCGAGCATTCCCGGCCGGTGGTCGATCTCGACCCGGAGGATGATCGAGTACTGCGCCGAGACGGAGGGCATCCGAGGATGCTCTCATCTCGGCGGGTAGCGTGGTCGCGATGGATCGCGGTCTGTGGCGGCTCGCGTCGGTCGTCGTGCTCGGCACGATCATGTCGATCCTCGACACCACGATCGTCAACGTCGCGATCGAGACGCTCGCGCGTGACCTGGACGCGTCGCTGACGTCGATCCAGTGGGTCTCCACGGGCTACCTGCTCGCCCTGGCGACCGTGATCCCGCTGACCGGCTGGGCGATGGAGCGCTTCAGCGGGCGGAGGGTCTGGATGGTCTCCGTATCCCTGTTCCTGCTCGGGTCCGGGCTGTGCGGCCTGGCCTGGAGCGTCGAGTCGCTGATCGTCTTCCGCGTCCTGCAGGGGTTCGGCGGCGGCATGATCATGCCGGTCGGGCAGGCGATCCTGGCCCAGGCCGCCGGGCCGCAGCGGATGGGGCGCGTGATGAGCGTGATCGGGGTGCCGACGCTGCTCGGCCCGATCCTCGGCCCCGTGATCGGCGGCCTGATCGTCGACCACTTCTCCTGGCGCTGGATCTTCTTCGTCAACCTGCCCGTCGGCGCGATCGCTTTGGCGCTCGCGTACCGGATCCTGCCGCGGGCCGAGCGGGCGGGCAACTCCCGGCTCGACGTGCGCGGGATGCTGCTCCTGTCGCCCGGGCTCGCGCTGCTGATCTTCGGGCTCTCGGAGGTCGGCACCGCGGGGACCGTGCTCGACCCGCGCGTGCTGATCGGGATCCTCGGCGGAGCCGCGTTGCTGGTGGCGTTCGCGTTCTGGTCGCTGCGCGGGCGCGGGACGCTGGTCGACCTGACGTTGTTCAAGGACCGCGCATTCGCCGCCGCGTCCGGCACGACGTTCATCTTCGGCGTGTCCCTGTTCGGCGCGATGCTGATCCTGCCGCTCTACTACCAGGTGGTGCGGGAGGAGAGCGCGCTCTCGGCCGGTCTGCTGCTGGCGCCGCAGGGGATCGGAGCGGCGATCGCGATGCCGATCGCGGGGCGGCTGACGGACAAGTTGGGCGCGGGGCGGATCGTGCCGTTCGGCGTGCTGATCGCGCTGGCCGGCACGCTGGTGTTCACCCAGCTCTCGGCGTCCACGAGCCTCGTCGTGCTGGCGGGTGCGCTCTTCGTCCGCGGCATCGGGCTCGGCATGACGATGATGCCGTCGATGGCCGCCGCCTACCAGACCCTCTCACGCGCCGCCGTCCCCCGCGCGACGTCCCTGATCAACATCATCCGGACCGTCGGTGGCTCCGTCGGTGTGGCGGTGTTGACAGTCGTGCTCGAACGCCAGCTCGGCGGTGAGCTGCCGCGATCGTCGACTGAGACCGCCGGGGCGCTCGCGGACGCCTTCGCCCACACCTTCTGGTGGGCGGTGGGCCTCACCGCGCTGGCCCTGATCCCGGCGTGGTTCTTGCCACGCCACCCGCCGCCGCCGGCGGCCGAGCCGGGCTGAACGGCGAGCACACCCGCTGTCCGCCGCGTCAAGAAACTCGTGCTTCGCGTACGGGTTTCTTGACCCGTCGGGGCGGGCGTGCTTTGTGCGGGTGAGGCGGGTGCCCCGCACTGCGTGAACGCCTCGGCGTTCACGTCGTTTCACGCCGAGGGACGGTCCTCGCCACGCGAGGGATCAGTTCGGACCGTTATACGGTCCGAACTCGCGGTTCGCGTGCCCGGGTGGCGCGTTGCCGCTCATTCGCCGGGGAGCGAGGAACAAACCGGTCCTGTCAGGACCGGATCGTGCCTAACCCTCGCCGAGCAGGCGCTCCGGCCGCGCCCGGGCGCACCCGGTGCAACCGGCTCACCCGCACAAGCGCGCGACGCCCGACGGTGTGCTCGGCCGTTCACGCGGCTAGCGCGGCCGCGGCGACCGAGGCCGCCGCGGCGCACCAACCAACCAGCTAGGAGTTCTGCGTCTCGGTGGTGTTGGACTCGGCGCCGTTGCCGTTGCCGTTGCCGGAGTCCTCGGACTCGGCGGGCGCGTTGTTCGAGACCGCGTCCTGGAGGGCTTCGAGGCCGATGATGCGGACGCGCGAGCTGAACCCGCCGTCGCGGCCGTGCTGCTCGATGTCGCCTCGGCCGGCGCCGCCACGGTCGTAGCCGCCGCGGCCACCGCGACCGCCGCCGCCGTACCCGCCGCCGCCACGGCCGCCGCCGTAGCCGCCGCCGCG
>JAPDDQ010000538.1 GCA_027587225.1 Solirubrobacter taibaiensis | reverse complement strand
TTCTACGGCACGTAATGTTTGTACACCATAATAAGCTACACTTGGTACTTCTTTTTCACCTAAAAAATCTTTTTCTATACGTATATCCTTCGTTGCTATCATTTTTATCACCTATACTTTTTCATTCTAAATCCTTATCCAAAAAATCCGCCCTCTAAAAACACGAGTATCATTCAGAAGAATTTTTCAGTATCCACCTTCACTATATAGCACCTTGTTTGAAAGCGCCAACATTTATTTTTCTGTATATCCTTTTTATTAAAGTTTATAGAAAATCATTCTTCTACTTTCCTTATTTCCACTCGTTTAATTTGATGCATATCCTTTTCAAGGACTTTAAAATAAAAACCGTGTTTCTCAATAACATCTCCTTCAGCAACGATTTGTTTTTGTACCATAATCCAGCCACCAATTGTATCTACATCATCAGCAATTAAATGTATGCCAAGCAAATCATTTACTTCACTAATAAGCACTTTTCCCTCTACGATTTTATAACCTTCACTTATATGCTCTATAGGAGGATTCTCATCTTCATCGTATTCATCTCGAATTTCTCCAACAATTTCTTCTAAAATATCTTCTACTGTAACAATCCCAGCTGTAC
>JAPDDQ010000537.1 GCA_027587225.1 Solirubrobacter taibaiensis | reverse complement strand
TTTCTCCATTTACAAGAACGACCGGATAAAATAAATCTTCTTCCACTACGCGCTCTGCGAATGCTTTTTTATCTGCATCTTCTTGTTCTTCTTGGAAATCGATATACTCGAAATTAAATTTATTTTCTTGTCCTTCATATTTACGACCAATTGCCGCTTGTAACCATTCAAACGTTTCTGTTGAAGATGGCATTCCGACGCAGCTCGCACAAATTACTTTCGTCCCATACACTTGAACATTAACCATTTCTTCTCCCCCACTTCTTGTCCCAACAGTATATTCAGATGTCTTATTACATAAGCACATCATTTTACAAACTTATTCCATACCCCTATACTGAAAAAACACGATACAATATTTCGACAATAAAACAAGAAGAGAAAAAATAGATTTTCCCCTCTATCTTGATTATAATAAAACTGATGAAAGGAGTCGATAAAAATGGAAAACCCACATATGCAAGAACAAGTATTAGAAGTATTAGATAAATTACGTCCATTCTTACTTCGCGATGGCGGAGACGTTGAATTAGTAGACATTGAAGAAGGTATCGTAAAATTACGCCTTATGGGTGCATGCGGAAGCTGCCCAAGTTCTACAATCACA
>JAPDDQ010000536.1 GCA_027587225.1 Solirubrobacter taibaiensis | reverse complement strand
GCCGTGTGTAGCCCAAGTGAAAGCTATTCTTTCAGGATTTGAAGTTGCATGTGTAAGTCGTGTTGAGGTCGATAAGATGAACCGTATTCGTCCCAGTGAACATTTTGCTAAAATAGGTCATCCACCAGCTGTACTTCGAATTATAGGTGATCATATAGAAGGACTAGATCAAATAATTGCATTAACAGACAATCGTGGCGGATTCTATGATGGCAATAGAAAAAGAGATGTTTTATAGAAGTAACAAAAAAAGTGTACAACATGCGTACACTTTTTTGTTCTGTTATAAAAACTATAACAGATTAGGAGATAAGAGTATTACAGCTCTACAATGGGTATTGTTCTTATATTACAAAATAGGACTCGTATATAAGGATACCAAAAAAATACAATTAAGGAAAGGGTTAATTTTAAAGACTTTTAAATGAAGTTAACACTATATATATAGTAGTTTGCTCAACATTTCACAAACATGTCACAACTATTTCGTTCACTTTCGTAAAAAAGTAGTATTCTAAGTGTGTAAGCTGTTATATAAAAAATCTTAGTCCTGTACTAATCAAAAATGGAGGAGATTAGGATGACTCAAGTATTAGAAAATGTTAAA
>JAPDDQ010000535.1 GCA_027587225.1 Solirubrobacter taibaiensis | reverse complement strand
TGTACCACCTGGCGCTAGATCAAGTTGATACGAAGCAAACATTCCACCAATTACTGCAATTTCACCAAATAAAATGGAAAAGAAAATTGTTTGTTTAAATCCTTTAGCAATACGAATACTTGCTGCAACTGGTAATGTCATTAATGATGATACGAGAAGAACCCCCACTACACGCATTGATACTGCAATGACAAGAGCAACTAATATAATGAAAATAAAGTGAATCCATTTCGCTCTTAAACCAGTTGATACTGCGTATTCCTCATCAAATGATAATAGAAACAGCTCTTTATATAATAAAATAATTGTCGCAACAACAACAATTGCTACAATCCCAATAATAATTAAATCTGTACTTGTTACAGCACTGACACTACCAAATAAATAACTAAATAAGTCTGTGTTAAATCCATTTGCAAGTGAAATGAAAATAACTCCAACCCCCATCCCTGCCGAAAGGATAATTGGAATTGCTAATTCTTGATAGTGCTTATATACAGTTCGTAACTTTTCGATTAGTAGCGCTCCACCAATCGAGAAAATCATCCCCATATATAAGGGGTTTAAAAATCCACCTGTAAAAATGGTTTTTTCAAGTAATAAACTT
>JAPDDQ010000534.1 GCA_027587225.1 Solirubrobacter taibaiensis | reverse complement strand
TTTTCTAATGTATTTCGATCTTGTATATAATATGTTCGGCCTTCTTTTCTTAAATAATTTTGTTGGCAAAACTGATTTAATACATATAAAAGATGACGGTAGCTGACATTTAAATATTCCGAGGCCTCGGTATGCTTTTCTATATAACAATTATTTTGCTCTGTTAATAAAATAAAAGCAGCTAATCGATTTTCAAAAGGATAACTATAGTTTTTTGCGTAATTTTCAGTGCGAGTAATTGTCTTTTCTCCAATAAATTTACATAAGTGCTGTAAAAACGTTGCATCTTGTAATAAAAGTTGCTGACAATCTTTAAGAGGAAGTGCCAAACACACACAATCTTCTAGTACTTCAACGGACTTAGTAATATTTTCTACCCCTATTAATCCTAATTCCCCGATAAAAGATGGTGCTTGAATAAAATTAATTAATGAAACCTTCCCGTTTTTATGACTCATATATATTTTGGCTCTCCCAGAAATTAAGTAATAGAGATAAGGGAGAGCATTTCCTTCACTACATATCATCTCTTTCGTTTGAAAAGAATGCAGCTCTACATATGGCAAGACATGAAATGAAAATAGGGTATGGAATTGATGGATTCGGATG
>JAPDDQ010000533.1 GCA_027587225.1 Solirubrobacter taibaiensis | reverse complement strand
ATTATAATGATATTATTTAAAATTTTCAGTATATTTGTTGATTTTTAGACAAATTTTTAATGACAAATTTCGATTCACATCGCATATATTATAAAGTACGATATTAATAGATTCACAAACCCTCAAGGTGGTGAGCAATACATTGATTCATAAAAAAATATATAATGCTAGAAACTTAAAAACAGCGAAAGGCACTTTAATTATTGAAGGTCCTGTCTCTACACATAACTTAGAAATGTATGAGTTTCATCCAGACTTAATTGCGTTTCGTCCTGCCGAGCAACAATATAAAGCAATTGTCGAAATTTCTAAATTACCAGAAGCTCGTCTCATTATTGCTAGACATGACCAAACAATTGTTGGATATGTTACATACTTGTATCCTGATCCACTTGAACGATGGTCAGAAGGAAAAATGGAAAACTTAATTGAGCTTGGGGCAATTGAAGTAGTCCCAGCCTTCCGCGGGAGTTCTGTCGGAAAGAACTTACTAGAGGTTTCTATGATGGACGATTATATGGAAGATTACATTATATTGACGACTGAATATTATTGGCACTGGGATTTGAAACAAACAGGATTGAATGTGTGGGAATACCGAAAAGTAAT
>JAPDDQ010000532.1 GCA_027587225.1 Solirubrobacter taibaiensis | reverse complement strand
GGGATCATTGGTGTTCGATCGGGTGTTATTCGTAATGAGATTAGTGATAATATGATTATTTTTCTTTTGGAGCCTGAAGGAGAAAATATTATTATACAGGAGAAAGAATTGTCTGAAGTGGCGTTCTTACATCCGGATAAGATTGCGGACGATCCGAATACGTCTGTGCTTATTAAATATTTGTTAGAAGGAAGATCAGAACTACATCTTGAAGTGGACAAAACATTAAATCCAGGCGAACCATTTGGTTATACAGCTTATCACGTATTTACGGCACGTGCGAAGGAGAGGGGAAAAGAGTGAGTATACCGGTACTACTTATTTCAATGATGTTATTCTTTATTTTGTTCTTTGGAATTGGATTTTTACTCAACATGATTTTGCGAGCTACTTGGGTAATGGTTATTGTGTATCCGATTGTTTGTATGCTTATTATTAATAAAGCGAGTATGTGGGATTATTTTTCAAAACCGAAAGAAACATTTTCTTCATTTGGGACAAGTGTATCGCACTTAGGACAAGCAGACGTATTTATTCTATGTACTGGATTGGTAGGGGCTGCTTTAGCAGGAGTCGTAATCAAGAAACTTCGGAAAAGCGGATATCAAA
>JAPDDQ010000531.1 GCA_027587225.1 Solirubrobacter taibaiensis | reverse complement strand
AATTCTACAACTCCTGACTTTTTCAATGTATTCAGCGCACCATTAATATCAGCATGGATACATGTTCCTGCTTTACTTTGATACAGACCACGCGTAATTCGTTTGCCGCTAAAGCGATATTGCGTCTTATCATCCTTAGACCAAACTGGAACCGGATCCTTATCAAGAAAACTAGCTTTTGAAGTATAGCTTTCTTCTTGTTTGAAAAAGCGAATGCCTTCTTTTACACATTTATTCTCAATCGCTGCAATCAATTTCTGAAATGGGATTTGAACAAACTTTTGATTATTCTTTTTCCCCATATGAGAGTTTTGTTTCCAACCAGCGTTATACCCTACAACAATCGTATCTATATCGAATTCTTTCACTTTTTTGAACAACAGACCTACTGTTTGTGCAATATAACCGTTTATTTGTCTTTCTCGTTTATGCCAAAGTGCGGCCATTTTATTTGTTACAATACGTTTTGAAATTCCATTGTCCATATTTTTCTGCCCTAGATTACATATCATTTTGTTGAAGTATTGATTTATGGATTTTAGTTTTTTCCCATCCATTAAGAGGGCATCACCTGTATTGGTTACGCAACTTAACAATCTGTCTACACCT
>JAPDDQ010000530.1 GCA_027587225.1 Solirubrobacter taibaiensis | reverse complement strand
GAAGTATCTAAATGAGAATATTATCAATTATGGTATAATATTCTTGTCACAATACTAAGGGGGATTTTATGTTATCAAAAAAATTGCACGACGCATTAAATGAACAAATGAACTTTGAATTTTACTCTGCCCATGCTTATATGGCAATGGCTGCTTACTGTACAGCTGAGAGCTATGATGGATTCGCTAACTTTTTCCTTGTACAAGCTGAAGAAGAACGTTTCCACGCAATGAAGCTTTACAACTATATTAATGACCGCGGAGAACGCGCTATTATTACTGGATTTGATAATCCGAATAACGAATACGAATCTGTATTAAACGCTTTTGAAGTCGCACTTGAGCACGAGCGTGAAGTAACGAAACGTATTTACAACTTATCTGATATCGCTTGGGACGAGCGTGAACATGCAACAATTACATTCTTAAAATGGTTCGTTGACGAACAAGTTGAAGAAGAAGCTTCATTCGATAGCATCATTCAAAAATTAAAACGTATTACAAGCGATTCAAACGCACTGTTTATGCTAGATGCTGAATTAGAGAAACGTACATTTACGCCTCCAGCTGAATAATATTTCAATCACCTTAATACATGAATTAAGGTGAT
>JAPDDQ010000529.1 GCA_027587225.1 Solirubrobacter taibaiensis | reverse complement strand
TAAGTGATGGGAGAAGTTTCATATAAGTTTGCGAACATCCGGTTATCATTTATAATGCCTGAACCAGCCGTTGGTACTCCGTCTGGAATGGTTAATTTGCAAAATAATAACGATAAGATGAATGGAAATGTATAAAGAAGTCCGCCGCAAAAAAATGTAACGATATATTTCGTTACTGAATAAGAAAATAAAGAAATTTCTTTACTGACAAACGGTTTAAAACCATCGGACTTATCCGAGTTATAACTTGTACTAAAGGGAAGACTTGCAATAACTGGCATTAATAATAAATAAACATCCATTTCATTTCCACGAAATCCAATCCATTTAATATCCGTCGATATAGGTCCATTCGCAGCGTCTCCTAAATAACGAATTACATAATAATAATGATAAATACAAATAAGAACAAATCCACTAAACATAATAATTAAAGAAACACGATTACAAAAAGCTTGCTTTATATTTAAACGAAGCGCACGCAACATGACTGAAAAAGCCTCCACTATTTTGATAAACTTGTCTATTTTCTATATTACTATTAATTGTAAAGATTTTCTTGTTTTTTTATTTGATTATTTGAAAAAGAGGAATTTTGTTGTTGTGAAGTA
>JAPDDQ010000050.1 GCA_027587225.1 Solirubrobacter taibaiensis | reverse complement strand
GTGGTGCCGCCGCCGCGACCCCGCGCAAGCGCCCCGCGCCCAACGCGCCGCGCCGCGCCCGCAAGACGCCGCCGCCCGCGAACGTCGGTCGCGGCACGGGCAACGGGCACTGGGGCCGCCGGATCTTCGCCGTCATCGCCCTCGCGATCCTCCTCGGCCTGCTGTACGTCGCCAACGCGACCTTCCAGCCGTTCCACGGCGACGCCGAGGGCAACGTCGCCGTCACGATCCCCGAGAACTCGGACGCCGGCGAGATCGGAACCATCCTCGCCGAGGCGGGCGTCGTGAACTCGGCCCGGTTCTTCGAGCTCAGCGCCACGGTGGACGGCAGCCGCGGCAGCCTGCGCCCCGGCAAGTACACGCTGCAGAAGGGCATGAGCAACGGCGACGCGATCGCCAAGCTCACCGCCGCTCCGGCGGCGAAGACACCGGTCCCGACCGTGTCGCTCACGCTCGTCGAGGGCCCGTCGCGCCGCGAGAACGCGCCCGTCGTCGACAAGTCCGAGAAGGTCGAGGGCGAGTACGCGAAGGCGAGCGGCTCCAAGGCCACGCTGGAGCGGATCCGCGAGCTCGGCGCCCCCAAGGGCACGAAGACGGCCGAGGGGTTCCTGTTCCCGGCCACGTACGAGCTGCCGGAGGGCTCGTCCGCCAACGATCTGGTCAAACAGCAGCTCGATGCGTTCGAGCAGAACTTCAAAGAGGTCGACATGACCTACGCGAAGCGCAAGAACCTCAGCCGCTACGACGTGCTGATCATCGCGAGCCTCATCGAACGTGAGGCGCAGCTGGCGAGGGAGCGCCGACTTGTCTCGGCGGTCATCTACAACCGGCTCGCAGAGGGTATGCCTCTGGGGATCGACGCAACCACGCGCTACTCGACGAACAATTGGACCAAGCCGATCAAGCAGTCCGAGATCGAGAAGGACGAGCCGTTCAACACACGGGTCAATCGAGGGCTGCCCCCGACACCGATCGGCAATCCCGGCCTGGCGTCGCTCAAGGCTGCTGCCAAGCCCTCCTCGAAGAAGTACCTGTACTACGTGCGCAAGGCGAACGACGACTCCGGCGAGCACGCGTTCTCCACGACGTACTCGGAGTTCGAGAAGGACCTCGCGCGCTACAACGCGTCCCGCGGCGACGGCTGATGCGCCTGGGTGTGTGCGGCTGGCCCGTCGCCCACTCACGGTCGCCGCAGATGCACAACGCCGCGCTCGCCCACCTGGGCTTGTCAACCTGGCGGTACCAGAAGCTCCCGCTTCCGCCGCACCTGTTCGCGGAGACCGTCCGAGCGCTGCCAGCCGCCGGCTTCCGCGGCGTGAACGTGACGATCCCGCACAAGGAAGCGGCGCTCGCGCTCGCGGATGACGCCACCGAGACGGCCAAGGCCATCGGCGCCGCCAACACGCTCACGTTCGAGCACGGCCGGATTCACGCCGACAACACGGACGCGACCGGCTTCCTGACCTCGCTCCACACCTCCGCCTACGAAAAGACCGCGCTCGTCCTCGGCGCGGGAGGCTCGGCCCGCGCGATCCTGTACGCGCTCCAGCAGGCGGGAGTCAGCGAACTGCGCGTGTGGAACCGCACCGAGGAGAAAGCCCAAGCGCTCGCGGACGAGTTCGGCGCCGTCGTCAGTGCGCAGCCGGCCGACATCGTGGTCAACTGCACGAGCGTCGGCCTCCACGACCCGTCCGCCACCTTCAAGGAACTGCCCATCGAGGCCGATGACCTGGGTGCCGGATGCACGGTGGTGGACATGGTCTACCGGAACGGCGGCACACTTCTTCTGAACGTCGCGAAGGCGAACGGGGCAGAGGTGGTCGACGGTCTGGAGATCCTGGTCGCCCAGGGCGCAGCCTCACTCGAGCGCTGGACCGGCCGGACGGCTCCCGATCAGGCGATGCGGGAGGCTGTCGCGGACATCGCCAGATGAGCTCCACGTTCGAAACCACACCCCGGCCGCGGCGCGGCAACGGCATTACCACGCCCACTCGGCGCGGCGGCTCCGGCCGTGTCCTGACGGACGTGATCGTGGACCTCGGCTTTGTGGACCGCGGCACGATGGATCTCGCGATCGAGCGCGGCAATTCGAACGGCTCCGCCCCTGAGCGCGTCCTGGTCATCGACGGCACGCTCTCCGACGAGCAGCTGAGCCGCTCCGTCGCCGAACGCTTCGGCCTCGACCACATCGATCTTGCGCTCTACCGCGTCGATCCCGACGCCGCCAAGCTCGTCACGCCCGCCGCGGTCCGCCGCTACCAGGCCGTCCCGGTGTCCTTCACCGGCGATCGCACCCTGATCGTCGCGATGGTCGACCCGGCGAACGTGCTGGCGATCGACGACATCGCCGTGATGACGGGCTACGAGGTGCGCCCCGCGGTGTCCAGCCTGGCGGACGTCGAGCGCCTGCTCAAGCGCCTCGAGGACCCGAACTTCGGCGACGGCGCGGTCGCGCCCGAAGAGCTCGAGATCTCCGACGATCCGGCCGCAGCGTCCGCGCCGGCCGCGCCCGCCGCGCCGCTGTACGACTTCCGCGAGAACCAGCCGATCAACTTCGGCGCCGCCGGCGAGGACTCGTCGGTCATCCAGCTCGTGCACCGCGTCATCGCCGAGGCGGTGGATCGCGGCGCGTCCGACATCCACTTCGAGCCCCAGGAAGAGGAGATGCGGGTCCGCTACCGCATCGACGGCGTGCTCCAGGAGGCCGCGACCGTGCCGGTGAGCGCCATCCCGGCGGTCGTCTCGCGCGTGAAGATCCTCGCGGACCTGGACATTGCCGAGCGTCGCATCCCGCAGGACGGCCGCATCTCGATGGAGGTGGGGGACAAGCCGATCGACCTGCGCGTCGCCACGCTGCCGTCGCAGTACGGCGAGAAATGCGTCATGCGCATCCTGGACCAGTCGAAGGTGATGATCCAGCTCGAGCAGCTGGGCATGCTCCCGCAGGCGCTGGAGCGCT
Source organism: Solirubrobacter taibaiensis (assembly GCA_027587225.1). Classification (GTDB taxonomy): domain Bacteria; phylum Actinomycetota; class Thermoleophilia; order Solirubrobacterales; family Solirubrobacteraceae; genus Solirubrobacter; species Solirubrobacter taibaiensis. The sequence continues at coordinate 51,807 of JAPDDQ010000050.1, read as the reverse complement.
TCACGAAGGCGTTCTCGCAGTCGCACGGCGCGGTGCTCGTCACCGGCCCGACCGGTTCGGGCAAGTCGACGTCGCTGTACGGCGCGCTCAACCAGCTCAACACGATCGAGAAGCACATCATCACGATCGAGGACCCGGTCGAGTACCAGCTGACGGGCATCACGCAGGTCCAGGTCAACAACAAGGCGGGCTTGACGTTCGCCTCCGGCCTGCGCTCGATGATGCGTGCCGACCCGGACATCATCATGGTCGGCGAGATCCGCGACCGCGAGACCGCGCAGATCGCGATCGAGGCGGCGCTGACGGGCCACCTCGTGCTCTCCACGCTGCACACGAACGACGCCCCGGGCGCGGTCAGCCGCCTGATCGAGATGGGCGTCGAGCCCTTCCTCGTCGGCTCCGCCGTGGACTGCGTCGTCGCCCAGCGCCTCGCCCGCCTGCTGTGCGAGGAGTGCAAGCGCCGCACGACGATCACGTCCGAGGTCATGCGCGCGAACGGCTTCAACGTCGGCTTGGACCTCGAGGCCTATGAGCCCGTGGGCTGCGCCCGCTGCGGCGGCTCCGGCTACAAGGGCCGGATCGGCCTCTACGAGGTCATGTGGGTCAGCGACACGATCCGGTCTCTGGCCGTCGCGCGCGAACCCGCTGAGACGATCGCGCACGCCGCCGTGCACGAGGGCATGATGCGTCTGCGTGAGGACGGGCTGGAGAAGGTCCGGCGCGGTTTGACGTCGATCGCCGAGATCGCCCGCGTCGCCGGCACGCGCTAGGGCCTAAGCCCCACTTCAGGCGCGCGCCGTCCCTGCCGATACCAGGGATGGCATGAACTTCGACTTCGCGGACATTTTGCTCAAGGTCGTCGAGCACAAGGCTTCCGACCTCCACATCACCTCGGGCGCACCGCCCACCATCCGCGTCCGCGGTTCGCTGGTTCCTCTCGAGGGCATGCCGAACCTGACGCCGACCGACACGCGCGAGATCGTCTACGCGATCCTGTCGAGCTCCCAGCGCCAGATGCTGGAGACCGACTGGCAGCTGGACTTCGCGTACTCCGTCCCGGGCGTCGGGCGCTTCCGCGTCAACACCTTCTTCCAGCGCGGCACGCTCGGCGCCGCGTTCCGCCTGATCCCGTCCGAGACGGTGCCGATCGAGCGCCTCGGCCTGCCGTCGGTGGTGCGCGAGTTCGCCAGGAAGCCGCGTGGCATCGTGCTCGTGACCGGCCCGACCGGCTCCGGCAAGTCGACGTCGCTGGCGTCGCTGATCAACGAGATCAACGAGACGCGCGACGAGCACATCCTCACCATCGAGGACCCGATCGAGTTCCTGCACCGCCACAAGCGCTGCATCGTCAACCAGCGCGAGATCGGCCAGGACGCCCCGAGCTTCGCCATGGGCCTGAAGGCCGCGCTGCGCCAGGACCCCGACGTGATCCTCGTCGGCGAGATGCGCGACATGGAGACGATCGGCACCGCGCTGACCGCCGCCGAGACCGGCCACCTCGTGTTCGCCACGCTCCACACGCAGGATGCGCCGCAGACCGTGGACCGCATCATCGACGTCTTCCCGCCCTCGCAGCAGGGCCAGATCCGCGCGCAGCTCGCGATCGGCCTCCAGGGCATCGTCACCCAGACGCTGCTGCCGACCGCCGACGGTCAGGGCCGCTGCGTCGCGGCCGAGGTGCTCATCCCCACGCCGGGCGTGCGCAACCTGATCCGCGAAGGCAAGACGCACCAGATCTACTCGCTCATCCAGACTGGCGGCGCCGAAGGCATGCAGACCATGGACTCCTCGCTCGCCGGCCTCGTCCGCGAGGGCAAGATCACGATGGCGACGGCCGAGAGCCGCTCCTCCCAACCGGCCGAGATGCGCCGCCTGGTGCAGGGCGTCGGCACGATGGCTCCCCCGGTGGCCGTCTGATGGGCGCCGCGGTCTTCACCTACAAGGCGCTCGACGGCGCCGGTGTCCCGTCCAAGGGCGAGCTGAAGGCGTCCTCGAGCGACGACGCGAAGCAGCAGCTCTCCGCCCTCGGCCTCAAGCCGATGGAGGTCTCCGAGAAGAAGTCGGCGCTGAGCGGCGACATCACGCTCTTCCAGCGCGTCAAGGCGACGGACCTGACGGTCATGACGCGCCAGCTGGCGACCATGATCACCTCGGGCATGACCCTCCTGCGCGCGTTCTACGTGCTCGAGGACCAGCTCGAAAACAAGAAGCTCAAGGACTGCATCAGCGCGGTGCGCGAGGACATCGAGTCCGGTCTCGCCTTCTCCGACGCGCTCGCCAAGCACCCCAAGATCTTCTCGCCGCTGTACGTCGCCATGGTGCGCGCCGGCGAGACGGGCGGCGTGCTCGAGTCCTCACTTGACCGGATCGCCGACCAGCTCGAGAAGGACGACGAGCTGCGGCGCCAGGTCAAGGGCGCCATGGCCTACCCGCTCGTGGTCCTCACCTTCGCGCTCTGCGTGCTGATCGGCCTGATCGCGTTCATCGTCCCGGTCTTCGTGAAGGTCTTCGCGGACTTCGGCGGCGACCTGCCGCTCATCACCAAGTTCACCGTGGAGTTGTCCAACGTCGTCACGGGTCAGTGGTATCTGCTGGTCATCGCCGCCATCGGCGGTCCGATCGCCTTCAAGAAGTGGCGCACGAGCAAGATGGGGCGCCCGCAATGGGACCGCATCCGCCTCAAGTTCCCGTTCAAGATCGGCGTCACCGTCCAGAAGATCGCGCTTGCCCGCTGGTCGCGCACCTTCGCCGCGCTGTACTCCGCCGGCGTGCCGATCATGCAGGCGATCGAGATCACCGGCCAGACCGCGGGCAACTCGGTCATCGAGAAGGCCATGGCCGACGTCATCGAGTCCGTCAAGTCCGGCGGCTCGATCGCGGACCCGCTCAAGGCCGCCCCGATCTTCCCGGGCATGGTCGCGCAGATGATCGCCGTGGGCGAAGAGACCGGCAACCTGGACTCGATGCTCTCGAAGGTCGCCGACTTCTACGAGGCCGAGGTCTCGGCCGCCGTCAAGGCGCTCACCTCGATCCTCGAGCCCGTGATGATCATCCTCGTGGGCGGCATCGTCGGCTTCATCGTGGTCGCGATGTACATGCCGATGTTCAAGGTCTACGACGCCATCAAGTAGGGCGATCGCGCGGGCGCCGAAGCGGCGCCCGCTCCACGACCGTCAAGGCACCGCAGGCTGCGCCTGGCTCAGGTTGTCGGCCACCGGGTCCGTCTTTTCGGCGTGCACGTCTTTGGTTCCTGAGGGCGTGAGCAGCACCATGCCGGCGATGACCAGCGCCGTGATGGAGAAGCCGGCGATGACGAGCAGGATCTCGAGCGCGTTCATCCGACACTCGCCTTCGCGGCGATCCAGAACGCCCCGGCCGCGAGGATCGACGGCACCCAGAGCCCGACGAACATGCCCTCGTCACGGTTGCCGGCGAACCACAGTCCGACTGACAGCGCGAACGACAGTCCGGCGGCGACGAGAAACAGCGTCACCCCCAGACGGCGTCGGTCCACGGCTCGCTCAGCTCTCGATCAACTGCTTGAGCGCGGCGAGCGAGTCCTTGGCCTCGCGCTCGGCCTGGCCGTGGACGACGCCGGCCGCCGCTTCGCCGACCTTGCCGGCGGGGAGCTTGAAGTCGTTCTCGTAGGTGAAGTGGGTGCCGCCGTTCTGGGACTTGAGCGAGTAGCGCGTGCTGGCGGTGGCGCCGGCCGGACCCTTGCCTTCCCACGCCAGGGACTGCGGACCGTCGACCTCGGTCGCGGTCCACTCGACGCCGAACGGTGTGCCGGCGACGCTGAGCGTCTGCTTGAACGTCGTGCCGACGGCGAGGTCGGTGGGCGTGGCCTCCGGGAACTCGCGATGGATGCTGACCCATTCGCCCATGCGTCCGACGTCGGTGGCGACGTCCCAGACATCCTGGAGCGGAGCGTCGATGTTGATCGACGCGTTGACGTTGGCCATGGAGGCCTCCTGTCATAGCGGGGAACCCGGGCCGGAAGGCCGAGTTACCCCTCAGCGACGACTACGGCGTGCGGCGAAGCCACGGACCGTCGGAGGCCGAGGACGGCGCGTCGGCGGTGGCTAATACCGATCCGTGAACGCCAGGGCGATGTTGACCAGCTGAAATCCTGGGGTGTCCGTCTAGGGTTTGCCGAGATGTCCCGCGAGCGGCGTCGCGGGAGGCTCGGAGCATGTTTTCCCCACGGCTGGACGAAAGCACCGAGCGCGAGCGAGAGCAACCCCGGCGCGAGCCCGAGCACGCTCGCCGACCATCGGCGGAGGCGGTGCTCGCCCTGCAGCGCTCAGCAGGCAACCAGGCGGTCGCGCGCACGCTCGGCCGCCGCGTGATCGCGCGCTTCCCGTCGTTCAGCGGCTTCCTGACGGCGAAGGGCAAGAAGGCGGACAGCGAGAACTTCCGGAACTACCGGATCGAGTCGGGGTACACCGCGGCGCTCAACGCCGCCAAGGCCGACAAGAAGCGGACACCCGAGAACCTCGCGGCCATCAGCACGATGGAGCTGGCGATCGGGGATGCACTGACGGGCAAGAAATGGGACGACCTCGAGAGCGCGGTCAACAACATGGCGAAGTTGCTGGAGAGCGGGTCCGCGACGCTCGCTGTCGCGACCGGCTGGGAGCAGCGGGCCGAAGCCCCGCGGCCCGCGGCCCCACGCCCGCAGCCAGGGGCGGAGGGCGCGGCACAGCCGGCGGCACCCATGACCTGGGCGCTCACGGCGGTCAAGAAGTCGAAGGGCGGGTTCAAGACCAAGCTCTCCAACAAGGAACAGAGCCTGCTGATGCAGGAGTGGGCCGGCAAGCTGAACCACGGCACACTGGGCAACGAACGGCAGGTCAGCAGCCTCCTCGAGGCGGCCAAGGGCACGGTCATCACCGACATCACCATCCGGCTCGACGGCGAGGCCATCCAGGCTGACCGTCGCTACCAGGTCTTTCGCATCCAGGGAAGCGACAACGCCACGTACCCGGTGCTCGGCGGCTTCTACCTGCAACTGGGCGTCGCGTTCGATCCGGGCGCGCTGGAGGCGGTGGTCCGCCAGTCGCTCAAGCTCGCGCACGAGTCGCAGTATGCGGTCCTGTTCGACTCCACCCAGGCATACGTGGCGCCGAAGTGATCGCGCGCTGAGCCGCTCAGGTAAGCGTCTTCGTGGCGATCGTCGGGCGCTTGCTCGCGCGGATCGTGATCACCTTCGACATGCCGATCGTGCCCGGCTTGGTCACCTTGATCGTGAGCTTCGCCCCGGCACGGATCGCACGGTTGCGGTAGGCCGTGAGCGCGACGGTGCCGGCGCGGTTCTTCAGCGTGACGCGCTTGCGCGGGCAGCCGCCGGTACACGTGACGTCGATCGTCGCGCCCGAGGGGATGCCCTTGAGGCTGAGGGTGGAGAACCGTGTGTCGCGCTTGCGGGCGCGCATGAAATACGACAGCGTGAACTCGAGCTTGGTCGGCTGCGCCGTCGGACCAGGGGTGGCGGTGGGTGTCGGGGCCGGAGCGGCGGGGGTGACGGGGGCGGGGAGCGCGTCCGTGCCGTCACAGTTCTCGTCGATGCCGTTGGCCGCGACGTCGACCGCTCCGGGGTTGATCGCCGGGGCGCCGTCGTTGCAGTCGGCGGGCACGGCGAAGCCGTCCGCGTCATCGTCGATCGCGGTGATCGTCCAGGTCCGCAGGACGGTCTCGCTGACGGACTCGTCCACGTCGTAGCTGCGGACCGCGAACGTGTTCGAGCCGACGGTCAGGCCGGTGGCGGTGTACGTCCTGCTGCTGCAGTCCTGGAAGTCCCCGCGGCCGAGGATCTTGCACTCGTAGCCGTACGTCCGGCCGCTCATCGCGCGGAACTCGAACGTCACGCTGGAGCGCGTGGTCTGGGCGCCTTCGGCGGGGCCGGATGAGATGACCGGCGCGGGTGGGGCGAGGGCGAGGATGAGGGCTGAGGCAACGGCGAGCACGCGCGGAGGATATGGCGCGACCGGGCCGGTCGGCCCCGGTCTGCACGAAAGGTCAGCCTGAACGGGCGCGCAGCTTGATCCGGTGCCCGACCGCGACGATCGCGTCGACAGCGGGCAGGAGCTCCTGCCCGAACTCGGTCAGCGCGTACTCCACGGTGGGCGGCGTCGTGGGCTTGACCTCGCGGGTCACCAGGCCGTCCGCGGCCAGTCGGCGCAGGCGGGCGGAGAGCACCTTCGCGCTGACGCCGCCGATGTCGCCTCGCAGCTCGTTGAAGCGCCGAGGACCTTCCCGCAGGTACCAGATGATGTTGGGCGTCCATGCACCGCCGAGCAGCGCCATGCACTCGGTCAGCGGGCAGCCCTCCGGCGGGGCGTCGACGCGGCTGGGGCGGTACGGCACCACGGTAACCGCAAGTTACCAAGTGGCCACCGGCAATCAGTTGCCAACGGGAACCGTGACCGCCTAGGTTGCGGGGCGTGTCCAGGATCACCGACCTCCTTCGCCTCGAGCATCCGATCGTGCAGGGCCCGTTCGGCGGCGGGCTGTCGTCCGTCGCGCTGGCGGCCGCCGTCTCCAACGCTGGTGGGCTGGGCTCGTTTGGCGCCCAGCACCTCGCTCCGAAGGAGCTGACCGCCACCATCCGCGCGCTGCACGCCGCCACCGACCGCGCCTTCAACGTCAACCTCTGGGTTTCGACGCACGACGTCCCCGAGGACGACTACGACGGCTGGGACCAGGCGGCGGCGAAGCTCCGCCCGCTCTACGACGAGCTGGGCGTCCCGGCGCCCGCGCGGCCTCGGCCCGCCGCCCACGCCTTCACCCCGCTGGTCGAGGCGTTGATTGCCGCGCGGCCGCCCGTCTTCTCTTTCGTGTACGGCGTGCCGCCGGCGCCGGTCCTCGAGGCCTGCCGCGCCGCCGGCATCGTGACGGTCGGGACCGCGATCACGGTCGAAGAGGCGGTCGCGCTCGATCAGGCGGGCGTCGACGCCATCGTCGCGTCCGGCTTCGAGGCCGGCGGGCACCGGGTCGCGTTCCTGCGCGCGGCCGAGGACTCGCTGATCGGGACGCTTGCGCTGGTTCCCGCCGTCGTCGACGCCGTCGGGGCGCCGGTGATCGCTGCCGGCGGGATCGCGGACCGCCGCCAGGTGCAGGCGGCGCTCGCGCTCGGCGCCGAGGCGGTCCAGGTCGGCTCCGCGTTCCTGGCCACCCGCCAGTCCGCGGCTCATCCGCTCCATCGCGAGCAGCTTGCGCACGGCCGCCGCACGACGCGCCTCACAAAGGCGCTCTCCGGTCGCCTCGCTCGCGGCCTGGAGACGGCGATCACGACGCGCGAAGCGGTTGCGCCGTTCCCGTATCAATCGGCGCTGATGCGGCCGATCATCGCCGCGGCCTACGAGCAGGGACGCACCGACCTGATCGGGTTCTGGGCCGGCCAGTCAACGCCGCTGGTACGGCCCGACCGCGACGCGGTCGAGCTGTTGCACGACCTCAGTCCAGCGTGATCGGGTCGGCTTTGGCGAGCTGCTGCCAGGCCAGGACGGACTCGATCGAGTAGAGGTGCCGCTCGGACTCCACGATCGGCGTCGTGCCCCAACCCACCTCGCAGCGCACGGTGACCGGCGGCTCGAGCGGCGTGGTCTCGCGGTCGGTCTCGTAGTGGTCGCCGAGCGTCACGGCGTCGAGCGCGAGGTCGTGCTCGACGACTGCGCCGGGTTCGAGCGGGCGCGTCGTCGGGATCTCGATCATGAAGTAGTCGACTTCCGGGTCAGGCGCGTTGACGCCGAACAGGACGAGCAGGTCGGCGGCGTCGAGGATGAAGTACGGCATGCGCGCGCTGTCGAAGATGTGCACGGTGGCGTCGGAGTCGTTCTCGATCCGGACGTGCAGCGACGCGCCGCTGAGGGTGGTGGCGACTTGCATCTACTTCACGGTGCCGGCGTGGCCATGGCGGTCGGGCATCCCGTGCTCGGCGCGCAGCTTGTTCTCGGTGACGCCGCTGCCGGTGGCGATCGTCTCCTCTTCCTCGCGGTTGCTGTAGGCGCCGTCGGTCGCCGCGAGATTCCGGCGGTTGCGTCCGGCGGCGTTGTGCTCGGCGTGGATGAGCTCGTGGGCGAGGACCGACCAGCCCGGCGCGGGGATCTCCTTGCCGGTCTTGTCGAAGACGGTGACGCTCGTGTCGGTGAGGTCGGCGTCCATCCGGATCGTCGTCGTGCCGCCGGCTCCGGCGGTGCCGTCCGCGTTCTCGAGCGAGCCGGCGCCGCGACTCGCGTTCGCGATCTTCTTCGAGGAGGTCGGGCCGATCGTCACGGCCTGGCTGCCGTTGACCAGTCCGGCGGCCAACGCACGCCCCTTCGGCTGGGACATCATCGTGCCGAAGTAGCCGAGGACCTTGTCCTTGAAGCCCTTGTGGTCGCCGCCCTTGTCGTCGGTCTCGGTGACCTTGACGTTCCCGGTGCCGTCCTTGAGCTTGTCCCAGACGGCCTGCGCGGCAGCGAACTCGGTCTCGGTGATCTGCTCGCCGGTGATGCCCGCGAGCGACTGCGTGGTGCCGTCCGGAACGATCCAGTACTCGCCGAACGGCGTGCTCTGGCCGCGCCCGGGCGGGGCGGTGGTCACCGTGTCCTCGCGGGCGAGCGTCCGCACGGAGCGGGCGAGCGCTGCGTTTCCGCCGGCGCGGCCGGAGAGGGCGAGCGCGCGATCGGCGGCGCTCATACGCGCGAGCGCGGCGTTCCCGTGGGCCGCGCCGGGCGCGGGCGCCGCGTGCGTGTCGACCTTGACGTCGAGCTCTTCGGGCCGTTCCCGTTGCCGGTCCACACGCGCACGCTATCGCCTGTCGGCACCGTCTTGCTCGCGGCGCTGTCGAGGCGCTCCAGCGCGCCTTTTCCCAGTTTCCCGGCGGGTTCGCGGTCTGACCGATCAGCGATACTCGGCCGATGCCGCTCCAGAACCGCGTGACGCCGCTCGGCGAGATCGTCGCCGACCCCGCGCGCGGACATGTGTACGGCAACCGCGGTTGTCTACACGACGCCGAGGGCCGGATTCGCCGTACGTACTCGGGCAAGCTCTGGATCGCGTGCCGGCTGGAGTTCAAGGACCGTCGCCGCCCGTTGCTGCGGCCCGGGCGGTACACGGAGCTGTTCTTCCTCGACGACGCGACCGCGCTCGCCGCCGGGCACCGGCCGTGCGCGGAGTGCCGGCGCGAGGACTACAACCGCTTCCTCGCAACGTGGCCGTACCCCGGCGAGCGGGCGCCGGAGATCAACGCCCGGCTGCACGATGAGCGGCTCGACGAGACACGCAGCCAGCGCCACCACGAAGCCGACCTCGACGCGCTCCCCGACGGCGCGTTCGTCGTGCGCGACGGCGCCGCGTGGCTCGTCCACGGTGACCGGCTCCGGCGCTGGACGCCGGCCGGCTACACGGACGCGCTGCCGCGGCCGTCGATTCCCGCACGCGTGATCACTCCGCCCTCGCTCGTGGCCACGCTCGCCGCGGGGTGGGCACCGGCGGCGGTGCCGCTCATCGCATAAAGAGCATTAAGCCGATCGAATATTGTCCGTTTGCATGAGTTCGCTTCCCACGCCGCTCGTCTCCACCGACTGGCTCGCCGAGCATCTCGACGACGCCGATCTGCGCCTCCTCGACGCCACGATCTTCCTCGCGCCGCCCGCTGAACCCGGCGCGGATTGGACGCAGGAGCGCGGGGACGCCGCGCACGCCGAGGAGCACATCCCCGGCGCCCGCTACGCCGACATCGTCTCTGAGCTCTCCTCCGACGACGGCTGGTTCACGCGCCCGGACGCGGACGCCTTCAAGGCCGCCGTGGAGCGCCTCGGCGTGGGGGACGGCACGAAGGTCGTCGTCTACGACCGCGCCGCGTCGATGTGGGCCGCGCGCGTGTGGTGGCTGTTGCGCTCGTTCGGCTTCGAGGACGTCGCCGTGCTGGACGGTGGCTTCAGCCGCTGGAAGGCTGAGGGTCGCCCGACGACCGCGGAGTCCACGGCCCCGGCGCCCGCGGCCACGTTCACCGCGGTCGACCACACCGAGCTCGTCGCCGACACCGACGAGGTGCTCGCCGTGGTCAACGACGGCGGCGCGTGCCTGATCAACTCGCTGACGGCCGAGGACTTCACGGCGACGGAGACCGACCGCTACGCGCGCCCGGGCCGCATCCCCGGCAGCCTGAACGTGCCCGTGTTCGACCTGCTCGACGGCGAAGGTCGCTTCCGCTCGCCCGAGCAGCTGCGTGAGCACTTCGCGGACGTGCTCGCGCGCCCCGGACGCAAGATCACGTACTGCGGTGGCGGGATCGCCGCCACCGCGGACGCACTGGCGCTGTACGTGCTGGGGGAGACCGACGTCGCGGTTTACGACGGCTCACTCCGGGAGTGGACCGCGGACGAGCGGCTCCCGCTCGAGGTGGGCTGAGCAGCAACCGCTGAGAGGTGCTTCAGTAGCGCCATGCTCCGTCGCCTGGCGCTTGCCGCCCTTGTTGTGTGTGCGTTGCCGTCGTCCGCGGCCGCGAATCCCTCGTTCGCCGTGGACGTCGCGGCCGAAGGTGTGCCGGGGAACCTGCCGTCGAAGGTCACGCACCGCCTGACGATGACCGCGGGCGCGACGCCGGAGACGCTCACGCTCACCACCACCGAGCGGATGACCGCGTCCGGCGCCAATGTCGCGGTCGGCCAGCAGCGGGCCGTCTCGGCGACCTTCAACTGCGGGACGAAGTGGTCTCGCCACCACGGGGCGCGCGACCTGTCGACGCGGTTCATGGTGGATCTCACGCTCGCGCCCGGCGCCACTGCCGTGGTCGAGACCGTCACGGCGTACGACGACGCGCCGTGGGCGAGTGACACGCTCGACGCCGTGTGGGACGTCACGCCGGCGCAGGGGAGCCCGTTCTTCATCACCTCGACGGCCCCCGACTACCGGGGCGGGATGGGCGTGCAGCTCGACTTCACGCTCGTGCGCCGCTCGCCGGGCGCCTACGCGGTCGCGGGGACGACGGACCGGGACATGAGCTCGGGCCGGGTGGAGCTCTGGGGCTACGCGCCCGGCGCTGATCGCGCACGCAAGCTCGCGTCCGTGCGGGTCCGCGACGGCGTGTGGAGCGTGCCGAATCTGCGGCCGTCGCGCACCGGGCAGTGGGAGTTCTACGCGCGGTACAAGTCAGCCGGCCGCACGTACGCGGACGACGCGTCGCAATGCGGGACGATCACGCGGATTCGTTGAGCGCGCGCAGCGTCGCGAGCGCTTGCTGGAGCTGGTCGGCGCCGATCTCGTCGCCCACGCGCTCCGCCCACGGATGCTGGGCGATCGAGATCCGCCGAATCGCCCAGTAGCCCGCCTCGGTGCAGGCGAGCAGCTTCGCGCGCCGGTGCGCGGGGTTCGGGCGGTACTCGGCGAGCCCGCGTTCGACGAGCACGTCGGCGATCCGCTGCACCGACTGGCGCGTGACGCCCATGCGGCGGCCGACGTCCGCGACGCTGCGCGGCTCGTCGATCACGCCACCCAGCACCTGCCACCACGCCGCGGTCATCTCTCCCTGTGCCGCGAATCCCTGCGCGACCTCGAGCAGCCGCGCGTTCAGGCGGAACGTCTCGAGGATCACGTCGGTGAGGACCGTGCCGGCATCGCTCAGCGGCGCCGGGACCGGCCACTCCTCGCGGGGCGGGTGTGAGCTCACGCGGCCATCAACGCCGGGTAGCCGGACGCGTCGCCGCGGTCGAACACGGCCTCGTACGCGTCGAGCTTGGCCTCGGAGGCCAGCTCGAGGTGCGCCAGCGTCGCGCGGGCGAACTGCACCGGTGACTGCGGTCCGGCGGTGATGACGTTGCCATCGGCCACGGCGCGCTCGTCGACGTAGTGCTCGCCGCCCGCGTAGCCCGTGTAGGCGAGGTACTCGGCGGCGGCGCTCGTGTGCGCGCGGTCGTCCAGCAGGCCGGCGCGGGCGAGACCGGCGGTGGCGCCGCAGATCGCGGCGACGGGCACACCGGCGTCGAGGAAGCGACGGGCCGCGGCGGCGAACGCTTCGCCGCCGCCTGCGTCGTACACCTCCCCGCCGGGCAGGACGAGCAGCGCGCTGGCGGCCGGGTCAAGCTCGGCGAGCGTGATGTCGGGCAGCATGCGCACGCCGCCCATGGTGGTGATCGGGTCGGTCGTCTCCGCGACGGTGACGACCTCGAACGGCGTATCGGTGAAGCGACCCGTACGCAGCTCGGCGAGCAGGTGCCCGACCTCCCAATCGGCGAGCGAGTCGTAGAGGGCCACGTGGATGGTCTGTGCGTTCGTCATTGACAGCATTCTGTCATAAATGACAGCACGCTGTCAAGTTACTCCTCCGTGAGGGACCTCTCACGCGTTGCTCACGAAACGCTCACGGCGCGGCGGGAGATTGCGGCCTCCTCAAACCACCAGGAGGTCGGTTCACATGAAGAAGGTGCTCGGAATCGCCGCGGCCCTCGCGGCGTCGCTCTCGTTCGCCCCGGCGGCGTCCGCGGATGAGCGCACGTGTCGCGGGTCGCTCGGCGCGATCACGGTCGACAACGTGCGCGTCCCTGAAGGTGCGACGTGCACGCTCAACGGCACGTCCATCAAGGGCACGCTCAAGGTCGAGAGGGGCGCGACGCTGGTCGCGACCGGCATCCGCGTCGTCGGCAGCGTCCAAGGCGAGAACGCGAAGGGCGTGACGGTCAAGGCCGGCTCGCGCATCGGCGGGTCCGTCCAGGTCAAGCAGGGCGGCGGCGCCAGTGTGCTCGACAGCACGATCAGCGGCGACATCCAGTTCGACGAGAATCGCTCGGCGCTGTCGGCGCTGCGCAATCGGGTCGGCGGCTCGATCCAGGTCGTCAAGAACACGGGCGGCGTGACGATCACGTCCAACCGCGTCGACGGCAACCTGCAGTGCAAGGAGAACCGCCCGGCGCCCAAGGGCTCCGGCAACGTCGTGCAGGGCAACAAGGAAGACCAGTGCGCGCGGCTCTGACCCCCTGATGGGGGACCGTGGCAGCGGGGCAAAAAGCCCTGCTGCTACGGTGTTTCGCTCTGTCCGGCCCGTGACGGTCGCGCGTCCTCGCGCCCCGGGCCTGCCACCGAAAGGACCGAAGTGATGCCGCGCCGTTCCAGGCTGCGGCTCGTCCCGATGACAGCGCTGATCGCGTGCGCTTTGCCGTGCGCCGGGGCGAGCGCCGCACCCTTACCCGCCAATGATTCCCCGTCGCCGCGCGACGAGGCCGTCGCCATCCAGACGGCGAAGGTCACGACCGTGCGTGAGCTCGTCGAGCGCAAGGAGTTCCGCCGCGCGCAGCGGCGCGCCGAGGCCGCCGAGGCGCGTGAGGCCGACGGCGTCGTGGACGCCGCGCGCGCCCAGATCGGCGACGGCTACGCCTATGGCGGCACCGGGCCCGGCGGCTTCGACTGCTCCGGCCTGACGATGTACGCCTTCGGCAAGACCGGCGTCGCGCTCCCGCACAACTCGCAAGCGCAGGCCGGCATGGGCCGCGCCGTCGCCCGCGGCGACATCCGACGCGGCGACCTCGTGTTCTTCAGCACCGCCGGCCCGGGCGCCTCGCACGTCGGCATCGCCACGAGCAAGACGACCGTCGTCTCGGCCACGTCGAGTGGTGGCGTGATGGAGCACTCGAGCACCGACGCGTACTGGGGCGGCGCGTACGTGACCGCCCGCCGTATCGGCTGACAAGATCACGGGCCGTGACCGCCCGCTCGATCGCGCTGTTCGCCCTTGCCGCCCTCGCCGAGATCGGCGGCGCCTACCTGGTGTGGCTCGGCATCAAGGAGCACAAGGGCGTCGCGTTCGTCGCGCTGGGGGCGATGGCGCTGACCGCGTACGGCGTCATCGCGGCCTTCCAACCCAGCAACGAGTTCGGCCGCGTGCTGGCCGCCTACGGCGGCGTGTTCATCATCGGCTCGCTGCTCTGGGGCGTGGTCTTCGACGGTTTCCAGCCGGATCGCTATGACGTGATCGGCGCGCTGGTGTGCCTGACCGGTGTCGGGATCATCATGTATTCGCGCTAGCGCTGTCAGGTCTGCACGCACGCGCGCGACTTCCCTGATCGAACCCATGCTCCACGTCCACCGATCCGACCGGGCCGACGGCCTGATTGAAGCCCTCCACGGCCTGTTCGCGGAGCCACCGCCCGACCCGTTCGCGCGCGAGGTCATCGCCGTCCCCACGCGCGGGATGGAGCGCTGGCTCACGCAGCGCCTGTCCAACGCGCTCGGAATCTGCGCCAACGTGGACTTCCCGTTCCCGCGCACGGTGGTCGGCAACGCGGTGGCGGCGGCCTCGGGCATCGACCCGGCGACGGACCCGTGGCTGCCGGAGCGCATGGTGTGGCCGCTGTTGGAGGTGGTCGATCAGGCCATGGGGGAGCCGTGGATGCGGCCGCTCGCTTCGCATCTGCAGGCCAGCCGGGCGCGCCGGTTCGCGGCCGTGCGTCACCTCGCCGACCTGTTCGACCGCTATGCCCTGCAGCGCCCGGAGCTCATCCAGGCCTGGGCCGCGGGTGAGGGCGAGCACTGGCAGCCGGAGTTGTGGCGCCGCCTGAACGCGCGCCTGGAGGTGCCCGACCCGGCTTCCCGCGTGGCGGCCGCGTGCGCGCGCCTGCGCGCCGAGTCGGCTCTCGCCGACCTGCCGCAGCGCTTCTCGCTGTTCGGGCTCACGCGGCTTCCGGCCGGCCAGTTGCGCGTGCTGGAAGCGCTCGCCGTCCATCGCGACGTCCGGCTGTTCCTGCTGCACCCCTCGCCTGCCCTGTGGCAGAAGCTCGAAGGCGCCCCGCGGGTCACGCGCCGCGCGGAGGACCCCACGGTCGAGACGCCGGCGAACCGGCTGCTGGGCTCGTGGGGACACGACGCGCGTGAGCTCCAACTCGTGCTGGGCCCGGACAGCAGCTCCACCGAGCATCCGGTCGAGCATCCGAAGACCTCCCTGCTGGCCCGCCTCCAGGCCGGCGTGCGCGAGGACACGGCCCCGGCGGGCGCGCCGCATCCCGGCCACGCCGACGCCCGGCCGCCGCTGGACCCCTCCGACCGCAGCGTCGAGGTCCACGCCTGCCACGGCCGCGCGCGCCAGGTCGAGGTCCTGCGCGACGCGATCCTGCACGCGATGGAGGAGGACGCGGCGCTGGAACCGCGCGACGTGATCGTGATGTGCCCGGACATCGAGGTCTTCGCGCCGCTCATCCAGGCCACGTTCGGCGCGGGGGACATCGTCGTCGAGGGTGACCCGGAGCTGGCCGGGCTGCCGGATCTGCGCGTGCGGCTCGCGGACCGCTCGCTGCGCCAGACGAACCCGGTGCTCGGCGTCGTCGCGCGGCTGCTGGAGCTCGCCGAGGAGCGGCTGACGGCCTCGCAGGTGATCGACTTCGCCGACCGCGAGCCGGTCCGGCGACGCTTCCGGCTCGACGACGACGCGCTCACGCGCGTGGAGGAGTGGATCGCCGACAGCGGCATCCGCTGGGGCCTGGACGCCGGCCACCGCGCCCCGTTCAAGCTCGAGAAGCTGGACAGCGGCACCTGGCGCAAGGGCCTGGACCGCCTGCTGCTGGGCGTGACGATGAGCGAGCAGGACCAGCGCCTGTTCGCCGACGTGCTGCCGCTGGACGACGTGGAGAGCGGCTCGATCGACCTCGCCGGCCGCTTCAGCGAGCTCGTCGAACGCCTCGGCGTCGCCATCGACGCGCTGAGCACGTCGCAGACCGTGCCGGAGTGGGCGGCGGCGATCGCGGCGGCGGCCGACGCGCTGACGGCGACCAGCGGTCGCGACAGCTGGCAGCGCGGCGAGCTGCAGCGGCTGCTGGACGACGTCGTGCGCGAGGCGGCGGGCCACGCCGGCACGCTCGAGCTCGCTGAGATCCGCGCGCTGCTGGCCGAGCGCCTGCAGGGCCGGCCGACGCGCGCGAACTTCCGCACCGGCCACCTGACGATCTGCACGCTCGTGCCGATGCGCTCGGTGCCGCACCGCGTCGTGTGCCTGCTCGGCTTGGACGACGCCGCGTTCCCGCGCAAGGCCCCGCGCGACGGCGACGACCTGCTGCTCACCGATCCGCACGTCGGGGACCGGGACTCGCGCACCGAGGACCGCCAGATGCTGCTCGACGCGCTGATGTCGGCGACGGACCGGCTGATCATCACCTACACCGGCAACGACGAGCGCACGAACATCGCGCGCCCGCCCGCGGTGCCAGTCGGGGAGCTGCTGGACATGGCGGACCGCACCGCACGGGTCGACGGGAAGCGCGTCCGCGACCACGTGCTGGTCAAGCACCCGCTGCAGCCGTTCGATCCGCGCAACTACGAGCCCGGCCGCCTCGTCGACGGCAAGCCGTGGAGCTTCGATCACGTGACGCTGGCGGGCGCCCGCGCGCTGGCGACGGACCGCCCGAAACCGCGTGCGTTCCTGGATGCGCCGCTGCCCGGCTCGCCGGCCACGGTGCTGGAGCTCGAGGATCTGGCGCGGTTCCTCTCCAACCCGGTCGGCGCGTTCCTGGGCCAGCGGCTGGAGGTGAGCGTCGCCGACCGCTCCACCGAGCCGGCCGACGCACTGCCGGTCGAGGTCGAGGGCTTGGACCGGTGGCGGATCGGCGACCGGATGCTGACCGCGCGGCTCGCCGGTGTGCCGATGGACGACGCCGTGGCCGCCGAGGTCGCGCGCGGCGAGCTCCCGCCCGGATCGCTGGCGGACATCACCATCGCGGAGGTCCGGCCGATCGTGGAGGAGATCGTGGCGCGCGCGGGCCAGGCGCAGACGGCCTCGGTCGACGTGCGCGTGGTGCTCGACGACGGGCGCCGCGTGAGCGGAACGGTCCCGCACGTGACCGGGACGGTGCTGCGCGCCGTCGGCTACTCACGCGTCGGGGCGCGCCAGCGGATCGGCGCGTGGGTGCGGCTCGTCGCGCTGTGCGCCGCGTATCCGGATCGCGGCTACGAGGCCGTGATCGTCGGCCGCGGACAGGGCGGCGTGAAGGTGGTCAAGCTGCCGACGCTCAGCGCGCAGGACGCGCGGGCTGAGCTCGCGATCCTCGCCGACCTCTACGACCGCGGCATGTGCGAGCCGCTGCCGATCGCCTGCGCGCCCACCGCCGCCTACGCGGAGGCCGTGCGAGACAAGCGCGACCCGGAGGACGCCGCGCGCCGCGAGTGGGAGTCGGAGTGGAACTTCGACAAAGAGGACGTCAAGCCCGAGCACCAACTCGCGTTCGACGGCGTGCTCACGTTCGACGAGCTGCTCGCCCGGCCGGCCGGAGCCGGCGAGGACTGGGGCACGGGGGAGACGACCCGGTTCGGGCGGCTCTCCCGCCGCCTGTGGGACCGGCTGCTGGTGCACGAGGCATGAGCAGCGCACCGCCGTTCGACGTCTGCGGTCCGCTCCCCACGGGCGTGACCGTCCTGGAAGCCAGCGCCGGGACGGGCAAGACGTACACGATCGCGGCACTGGCCGCGCGCTATGTCGCCGAGGGCACGCCGCTGCAGCAGTTGCTGCTGGTCACCTTCACCCGGATCGCCACCGGCGAGCTGAGCGACCGCGTGCGCGAGCGCCTGGTCGCGGTGGAAGCCGGGCTGGAAGCGTTCCTGGCCGGCGCCGATCCCGGTCGCGACGAGGTCGTCCGGCTGCTCGCTCAGGGAACGCCCGAGCAGGTCGAGGAGCGTCGCGCCAACCTCGCCCGCGCGCTCGCCGACTTCGACGCGGCGACGATCGCCACCATCCACTCCTTCTGCCAGGAAGCGCTCGGCAGCCTCGGCGTCGCCGGTGACGTCGAGCGCGACATGACCGTCGTGGAGGAGATCGACGACCTGCTCGTGGAAGTCGTCGACGACCTCTACGTCCGCCGCTTCCACTGGGACGAGAAGCCGCGGATCACCCGCGCGCAAGCGCTGCAGATCGCCCGCGTGGCGATGGAGCACCCGACGGCGGCGCTCGAGCCCGAGGGCGCACCCCAGGACACGGACCCCGCGATGCGCTACCGGCTCGCGTGTGCGGTGCGGGCCGAACTGGAAGCGCGCAAGCGCCGCGCGGGCATCCTCACCTACGACGATCTGCTGATCCGGCTGGAGGCCGCGCTGTCGGGCCCGGAAGGCAAGGACGTCGCCCGCAAGCTGCAGTCCCGCTACCGCGTCGTGCTCGTGGACGAGTTCCAGGACACGGACCCGGTTCAGTGGGAGATCATGCGCGTCGCGTTCGCCTCCGGTGACGGGACGCTCGTGCTGATCGGCGACCCCAAACAGGCCATCTACGCCTTCCGTGGCGCGGACGTCTACGCGTACCTCGACGCGGCGCGGGCCGCGACCACGCAGGCGACGCTGCAGGTCAACTGGCGCAGCGACGAAGGCCTCCTACGGGCGTACGACACGATGTTCGGCGGCGCCAAGCTCGGCGACGAGGGGATCGTGTACCGCACGGTGGAGGCGGCGCCACCGAACCGCGAGCCCCGGCTCACGGGTGCGCCGGTCAGCGAGCCGCTGCGCGTGCGCTTCCTGCGCCGCGATGACGTGACGATGACCCGCCAGGGCTACGCCTCCAACGCGCCCGCCCGCGAGCACATCGCCAAGGACCTGGCCGCGGACCTCGTCCGGTTGCTGAACTCGGGGGCGGAGATCGAGCGCCGCAACGAGGACGGCACCGCGCACTCGCGGGTGAAGGTCTGCCCGGGCCACATCGCCGTGCTCGTGCGCACGCACCGCAACGCGGCGCTCATCCGCGACGAGCTGGACGCGGTCGGCGTGCCCGCCGTCATCAACGGCGCGGGCAGCGTGTTCGGCACGCTCGCGGCACGCGACTGGATGCGGCTGCTGGCGTCCATCGAGCGCCCGGCCGACCCGCGCCGCGCGCACACCGCCGCGCTGACGCCCTTCCTCGGCTGGACGGCGGAGCAGGTCGCGGCGGCCGATGACGACGCCTGGGAGGACGTGCACCAGCGGCTGCACCACTGGGCGCGCGTGCTGCGCGAGAAGGGCGTGGCAGCGCTGATGGAGACGATCGCGCTGGTCGAGGGCCTGCCCGGGCGCGTGCTCGCGGACACGTCCGGCGAGCGCCGGCTCACCGACCTGCGCCACGTCGGCCAGCTCCTGCACGCCGCGGTCAAGACCGAGCAGATGGGCACGGCCGCGCTGGTCACCTGGCTGCGCGCGCGGATCGCCTCGGCCGAGCAGGAGGCCGACGAGGAGCGCAGCCGCCGGCTGGAGTCCGACGACGAGGCCGTGCAGGTGCTGACGATCCACCGCAGCAAGGGCCTCGAGTTCCCGATCGTCTACTACCCGTATTTGTGGGAGCCGGGCTACATCCCGCGCAGCGGGCCGGTCGCGTACCACGACACGACGGCCGGCAACGCGCGGCGCGTGGACGTCGGGCTCAGCGGCTCCACCTACGACAAGCACCGCAAGCAGTTCATCTTCGAGCAGCGCGGCGAGGACCTGCGGCTGGCCTACGTGGCGCTCACCCGCGCCCAGCACCAGGCGATCGTGTGGTGGGCGGGCTCGTTCGACTCGCGCCATTCCTCGCTCGGGCGGCTGCTGTTCGCGCGCGCCCCCGACGGCTCGATCGCCACGGAGGGGTCGGCCACCCCGCTGGACAACGACGCGATCCGCGCGTTCATGCGGCTGCAGGCGGACGCCGGTGGCTCGATCTCGCTCGAGCGCTCCACGCTCGCGGCGCCGGAGTACTGGGTGAGCCACCCGACGCCGCCGGGCGCGCTGTCGGCGGCGGAGCTGGCCCGTGAGCTCGACCAGCAGTGGCGGCGGACGTCGTACTCGGACATCACGGCCGATTCGCACGAGTCGCGCGTCGCCAGCGAGCCCGAGGAACGCGTCGTCGAGGACGAGCCCGAGGAGCCGCCGACGCCGATCGAGGACCCCTCGGGCGAGCTGGCCGAACAGCCCCTGCTGCTCGGCGAAGGCCCGGGCGGCACGGCGTTCGGCACGTTCGTGCACACCGTGTTCGAGGCGGCGGACTTCGCGGCGCCCGACCTGGGCGCCGAGCTGGCGGAGCATGTGGGCGAGACGATGGCGCGCCGGCCCGTGGAGCTGGGAGACCGTGGGGCGGCCATCGCCGGGCTGCAGGCGGCGATGGAGACGCCGCTCGGCCCGCTCGTGAACAACGTGCGGCTGTGCGACGTGCCGCGCTCGGACCGGCTCGACGAGATGAACTTCGAGCTGCCGCTGGCGGGCGGGGACGCGCCGGTCGGGACCGTGACGCCGAGCGCGATCGGCGACGTCCTGCGCCGCCACCTCCCGGCGGGTGATCCGCTCGCGGGCTACGCGGACCGGCTGAGCGACCCGGACCTGCGCGCGGCGGTGCGTGGCTACCTCACCGGCAGCATCGACCTCGCGCTGCGGCTGGACGGCGCGTTCTACGTCGTCGACTACAAGACGAACTGGCTCGCCGCGCCCGGCGAGCCGCTCACGGCCTGGCACTACCGTCCTGCCGCGCTCGCGGAGGAGATGGAACGCGCGCACTACGGCCTGCAGGCGCTGCTGTACACCGTCGCGCTGCACCGATACCTGCGCTGGCGGCTCGCGGGGTACGACCCGGCGACGCACCTGGGCGGCGTCCTGTACCTGTTCATCCGCGGGATGATCGGCGCGGACACGCCGGTCGTCGACGGGCAGCCGTGCGGCGTCTTCACCTGGCGCGCGCCGGCCGCGCTCGTGCTCGAGCTGGACCGGCTGCTGGAGGACGGGGTATGAGCGTGCCGGAGCTGGACCCGTTCGACGGCCGCCGCGCCGTCCGCGCGGACGGGCTGCTGGAGCCGTTCAACGCCATCGGGCTGCTGGCCGCCGCCGACGTCCACGTGGCCATGCGCTTGACGGCGCTGGCCGGTGAGACCGACGAGGCGATCGCGCTGGCCGCGGCGCTCGCGGTCCGCGCGCCCCGGCACGGGCACGTGTTCGTGGACCTGCGACGGATCGCCGAGACGGCCAGCGTGGACAGCGAGGACGAGGAGATCGACCTGTCCGAGTTGCCCTGGCCCTCGCCGGAGGACTGGCTCGCCCGGCTGGCGGCGAGCCCGCTCGTCGCGGTCGGTGAGGCCGGGTTCCCGAACCGGCCGCTGCGGCTCGTCGGCTCGTCGCTGTACCTGGATCGCTACTGGCGCGAGGAGTGCCGCGTCGCCGAGGACCTGCTCGCGTTCGGGGCCGCCAGCGTGCGCGCCGACGTGCTCGAAGCCGGGCTGGACCGGTTGTTCGTGGGCGGGCCGGACGACAGCCAGCGCACGGCGGCGGAGGCCGCGGTACGACGGCGGTTCGCGGTCGTCGCGGGCGGTCCGGGCACCGGCAAGACGACCACCGTGGCGCGGATCCTGGCGCTGCTGGTCGAGCAGTCCGGCGGGGTGCCGCCGCTCGTGGCGCTCGCCGCGCCGACCGGCAAGGCGGCGCAGCGGCTGGAGGAGGCGGTGCACGAGGCCGCCGCCGACCCGCGGTTCGAGGCCGCGCGCGAGTTCATGCTCGGCCTCAGCGCCTCGACGCTGCACAAGCTGCTCGGCGCCCGGCCCGGCACGAACCGCCGTCGCCACCATCGCGGCAACCGGCTCCCGCACGAGGTCGTGATCGTCGACGAGACGTCGATGGTGTCGCTGTCGATGATGGCCCGGCTGGTCGAGGCCGTGCGACCGGAGGCGCGGCTCATCCTGGTCGGCGACCCGGACCAGCTCTCCTCGATCGAGGCCGGCGCCGTGCTCAGCGACATCGTCGAGGCCGGGCGCGAAGGCGTCGTGGCGCTCGACCACGTCTTCCGCTTCGGGGCCGGGATCGGCGACCTCGCGTCCGCGATCCGCCGCAACCAGCCGGAGGAGGTGCTGTCCGTCCTGCGCGCCGAGCCGGAGGGCGTGCGCTGGATCGATGTGGACATCGCCGCGCCGGACGCCCTGGACAAGCTCGGGGAGGTGCGAGCGGCCGCGCTGGCGGCGGCGCGGGCCGTCATCGCCGCGGCGCGGGCCGGGGACGCCGCGGGGGCGCTGAAGGCGCTCGGCGCGTTCCGGGTGCTGTGCGCGCACCGGCACGGCTCGTACGGCGTGGCGGTGTGGATGGCGCGGATCGAGGCGTGGCTGGAGAGCGAGCTCGAACGCGGCCGCTGGTACGCGGGGCGACCGCTGCTGGTGACCGAGAACGACTACTCGCTGCACCTGCGCAACGGCGACACGGGCGTGGTCGTCGCCACGGCGCCGGGCAGCGTCAGCGCGGCGTTCGAGCGCCGCGGCGAAGTCGTCACGTTCGCACCCACCCGGCTCTCCGCCGTGGACACGGTGTACGCGATGACCGTGCACAAGAGCCAGGGCTCGCAGTTCGAGACGGCCGTCGTGCTGCTGCCCTCGGCGGCCTCGCCGATCCTCACGCGCGAGCTGCTCTACACCGCGGTGACGCGGGCGCAGAAGGAGCTGGTGCTGGTCGGCACCGAGACGTCGGTGCGCGCCGCGGTGGGAAGGCCGATCGCCCGCGCCTCCGGGCTGCGAGACCGCCTGCGGGCGTAGCCTGAACCCGCATGGACATCGACCTCTCGGGCCGTAGGGCCTTCATCAGCGGCTCGACCCAGGGCATCGGCCGCGCGATCGCCGCGAAGCTCGCGGGGTGCGGCGCGGCGGTGACCGTCAACGGGCGCGACGAGGCGAAGGTCCGTGCCGTCGCGGACGAGCTGGGCGTGGAAGGCGTCGCGGCGGACGTCAGCACCGCGGAGGGTGCGCAGCGGGTGTTCGACGCGCTCGCGGACGTCGACATCCTGGTCAACAACCTCGGGATCTTCGCGCCGACGCCGGTCTTGGAGATCGACGACGACACCTGGCAGCGCTTCTGGGACGTCAACGTGATGTCGGCGATCCGGCTCACGCGGCAGTACCTGCCGGGGATGATGGGGCGCGGCTGGGGGCGGGTGCAGTTCATGGCGAGCGACTCCGCCGTCGTGATCCCGGAGGAGATGGTCCACTACGGCGTGACCAAGACCGCGCTGCTCGGCGTCTCGCGCGGGTTCGCGAAGGCCGCGAAGAACAGCGGCGTCACTGTCAACTCCGTGATCGCCGGCCCCACCCACACGGAGGGCGTCGAGGACTTCGTCTACTCGCTCGTCGGCTCCGAGCTCGAGTGGGACGACGCGCAGCGCAAGTTCGTGGCCGAGCATCGCCCGAACTCGCTGCTCGGCCGCCTGATCGAGCCCGACGAGATCGCGAACCTCGTCGCCTACCTGAGCTCCGATCTCGCGTCCGCCACCACCGGCGGCGCCGTGCGGGTGGACGGCGGCTACGTCGACCACATCCTGCCGTGATCGCCGTCACCGGAGCCACGGGGGAGATCGGGCGCCGCGTCGTCGCCGGCCTCGACGACCCCATCCTGATCACGCGCCGCCCGCACGGCGAAGCGCGGCTCGCGGCCGGCTACGGCGACTTCGACGGCATGCGCGCCGCCTTCACGGGCGTCGAGACCGTGTTCCTGATCCCGGCCGGCGAGTCCGCCGACCGCGTCCAGCAGCACAAGACCGCGGTCGACGCGGCCGTGGCGGCCGGCGTGGCGCGGATCGTCTACCTCTCGTTCTTCAACGCCGCGCCCGACGCGACGTTCACGCTCGCCCGCGACCACTGGGCCACCGAGGAGCACATCCGCGCGAGCGGCGTGACCTGGACGTTCCTGCGCATGAACCTGTACATGGACTTCATCCCGGGCATGGCCGTCGACGGCGTGATCCGCGGCCCGGCGGGCGACGGCCGCGTCTCCGCGATCCTGCGCGACGACGTCGCGGGGGCAGCGGTGGCCGTGTTGCGAGCGCCACGTGACGGGGAGACGTTCGACCTCACGGGCCCGTCCGCGTTCTCGCTCGCCGAGGTCGCCGAGCGGCTGGGCGCCGAATACGTGGACGAGACCGACGAGGAGGCCTACGCCTCACGCGCCTCGTACAACGCACCGCACTGGGAGGTCGCCGGCTGGGTCTCGTCCTACCAGGCCATCCGCGACGGGTCCCTCGCGCACGTGTCCGACGACGTGCGCGAGCTCATCGGCCGCGAACCGACCTCCTTGCAGGCGTTTCTCGGCCGTTAGGCGGCGTACCGGGCCTGCGCCCGGGCACGCGCCTTCGCGGCTTCCTCCTCGCGGTCCTTGGGCGGCGCGTTGGTCACGAGCTGATCGAGCAGGCGCTGCGTGGCCTGCGCGACCTCTTCGACCGCGTGCTCAAAGGCGTGGGCGTTGGCCTGCGACGGCTTCGTGGAGCCGCTGATCTTGCGCACGTACTGGAGCGCAGCCTCCTGCACTTCCTTCGTCGTGGCGGGCGGCTCGAAGTTGTGGAGCTGACGAATGTTGCGGCACATCCCTTCAGCCTAATCCCCGAACTCGGGCGTGTGCCGGCCGAGGTCGGTGAGGGCGTAGACAGGCCCCTGCGGCTCGATGCGTTCCTCGACGAGCCCGAGCGCGATCAGCGCGCTCAGGTCGCCGCGGAGCAGGTGCTCTTCCGGGCGTGGCGAAGGGTTGGGGGACGTCGGGCGAGGCATGCGACAGCTCCTTCCGGGTGCTACACGGATCCACGTAGGGCCGCGTAGCGTTGCGCCGCCTCCGGACGGAACGAAATCCCCCTGCACTTTGCGCAGAAAGCCTTCGCTACGCACAACCTTGTGCACCGCGTAGTGGTCGAAATCGCGAGATACGCACAGGTTCTGCACAGCCCCACGTGGGGTCTCGGCGACCGCGCCGTGTAGAACGGCTCACACCGATGGGACCGTCACCCCGCCTCCTGCGCGCCGTCGTCGCCGAGCGCGAGACGCTCGAGCGCCAACGCGCCCAGCTCGCCCGCGAGGCGGACGCCTTGCGCGCCTCGCTCGCGCGGATCGAGGCGGGCATGGCGGAGATCGACGCGCTGACCGCCCGCCTCGACGACCTGGCCACAACACCCAGGGGGGAGCGGGATACCCCGGAGCCCGACCTGCCGCCCGAGGTCCCGAAACAGGACGACTCACGGGCGCTGCGCGGCCCCGCGATCCGGACCACGGCGGTGGCGCTGCTCGTCGCCTCCGGCCGCGATGCGCTGCACTACCGGGAGTGGTTCGACCTCCTCACCCAAGCCGGTCATGAAGTGGCCGGGAAGGACCCGCTGGCCGTGTTCCTGACGCAGATCACCCGCTCACCGGCGGTGCGCAAGGGCGCGCGGCCCGGCGAATACGTCCTCGACCGGGGCGCGCGTGCCACGCTGCAACGGCGCCTGGACGATCTCAACCAGCACCTTGCGACCCTGCCCCAGCAGACCACAGACCTGACCGAGCTCCGCACCCGCCGTGCGCAGTTGACCGCCGAGATCACCAAGCTCGAGAAGGCGCTCGAGGAGGTGCAGGCGGCATGACGATCCGCCCCGCCACGGCCACGGACGCCCAGCAGATCGTCGCGATCTACAACCACGGGATCGCGGAGCGCCAGGCCACGTTCGAAACCCGCCCCCGGACCCCAGACGAGGTCGTGGACTGGCTCGACGCCCGCGGCCCGTTCCTGGTCGCCGCCGACGGCGACACGATCCTGGGCTTTGCTCGCGTCTCCGCCTACTCCACCCGCGAGGCCTACGCGGGCGTGGGGGAGCACACCGTCTACGTCTCATCGGACGCCCGCGGCCGAAGTGTCGGCTCGACGCTCTTGAACGCCCTCGCCGACGCCGCCGAGCAGGCCGGTTACCACAAGCTCACCAGCCGGGTCTTCGCCACCAACACGGCTTCCCGGGCACTGCACCACAAGACGGGCTTCACGGAGGTCGGCATCCAACGCCGCCACGCGAAGCTCGACGGCCGCTGGGTCGACACCGTCCTGGTGGAACGCCTGCTCGGCGAAGCGCGCGACTACGATTCGGCCCTGTAATGCCTTCCGCTCCACCGCCGGCCGGCGGCAACCCTGCAGGCCGGACGCTCACGATCCAGTTCGAGTCAGGCCGGCGCCTGGCCCCGGACGCGCTGCGCATCAACCCGGCCGGCGCCACGCTCGAGGTCGACGGGTTCTTCCACACCCCGCTCAACCTCACGCTGGGGCAGCTGCACCTGGGGATGGTCGACCGCGGCAGCGCGAAGGCCAAGGGCCAGGTGGGCCGCTTCCCGATCCTCAAACGGCTCAGCGCGACCGCCGTCGTCCCGCGTGAGCAGGGCATCGAGGGCTGGTTGTGGACGAGCATCGGCGGCTCGGCGCTGACCGTCGTGGGCGATGAGGACGCCGCACCCAGCGGCGCCCTGCTGTTCACCAAGCCGCTCACGGCCGAGCAGCTCAAGCCGACGATGGACCCGAAGGCGTTCGAGGCGCTCGCCGCCCGCTCCCCGCTCGGCGTGCCCGCCATCCCGGGCATCCTGTTCCGGGTCGCCGAGGCCACCAACGCCGAGACCGCGTTCCGCGCCTACGGCCTGCTCCGCCCGCTGACCGACCGCGAGGTGCCGCCGACGATGCGCCGGTCGCTCCCGACCGACCAATCCGCCGACCCGACGATCGCCAGCAGCCCGCAGACGCGCAGCAGTTCGGTGGCTCCGCCCGGCTTCTGAGTACCCTGCACGCCCAATGGAGCACGATCCCGGTACCTGTACCGCCTGCCGCGGCAGCGGCGAGCTGATCTCCGGCCTCGGCGGCGAACCCCATCGCGTGCGCTGCCCGTGGTGCGACGGCAGCGGGCGGTTCGACGTCACGCGGGACGCCCAGTCGCCCGCGCGCGAAGGCCACCCGGCCGACAACCCTTCCTAAACCCCGCGCTCCCCCGGTCGATGACCCGGGGACATGTTGCGACACCGCCTCCGCGCCGATGACGGGTTCACGCTCGTCGAGCTGCTCGTCACGATCCTGATCCTCGGCGTCCTGATGGCGATCGCGATCCCGCTGCTGCTGACCCAAAGGGACAAAGCGCACGAGGCCCACGCGAAGACCGCGGTCGTGACGGCGGCCAAGGCCGCGACGGCGTACGGCACCGACCAGGACGGCTACACCGACCTCTCCCCGGCGGAGCTGATCAAGCTCGAGAAGTCGCTCGACGCTGCCCGCGGCCTGGCCGTCACGGGCGCCGGCAAGACGTTCACGGTGAGCGTCGACTCGGTCACGGGCACCACGTACTCGATCTCCCGCGCCGCCGACGGCGAGCTCACGCGCGACTGCGCCCCCGCCGGGACCGGCGGCTGCCACGACGCGCTCGACGCGCGCGGCAACCGCTGGTGACCCGCCGTCCGGCGAAGACCCCATCCGGCTCAACTCGGGGGTCGCAGCAGCCGATGAAGTGCGTGATGACCCACGCACGCCATCAAGACGGCTTCGCCGTCATCGAGGTGATCGTCTCCGCCGCCGTGCTCGCGATCATCGCGCTGGCGGTGTTCGCCGGCATCGATGGCGCGACCGCCTCCACCGCCCGTGAACGCGCCCGGGCCGTGTCCGCGTCCCTCGCCGAGCAGGACCAGGAGCGCCTGCGCTCGTATCGCTTCGACGAGCTGACCAAGCTGGTGGGTCTCAAGGTCGACGACGCCAAGATCA
Source organism: Solirubrobacter taibaiensis (assembly GCA_027587225.1). Taxonomy (GTDB): domain Bacteria; phylum Actinomycetota; class Thermoleophilia; order Solirubrobacterales; family Solirubrobacteraceae; genus Solirubrobacter; species Solirubrobacter taibaiensis. Next base: position 24,384 of record JAPDDQ010000050.1, on the reverse strand, counting down.
ATCGGACGCTCAACGTCGACGGCGTCAACTACAACGTCAACTCGCAGGTCACGCTTCAGGTCGACGACGGCACCCCGACCACGGGCTGCGGCGCCGCCGGCGCCAAGCAGAACGAGTACCTGCGCATCGTCTCGACCGTGACCTCGGCGATGGTCGGCGTCCGGATCGCGCCGGCCAAGATCGAGTCGCTCGTCTCGCCGCCCGTCAGTGGCTCCCTCGTCGTCAAGGTGCTCACGGCGCGCAACGTCGGCGTCGCGAACGTCGCGGTGACCGCGACCAACGCGAAGACGGGCCGCAGCTACCCGGGCACGACCAACGGTGACGGCTGCGCCCTGTTCGTGGGCATCGAGAGCGGCACCTACACGGTGAACATCAACAAGCCGGGCTACGTCGACCGCGCCGCCGAGCAGGACTCCACGGTGACCACCACGGTCTCGCCGAACCTCGTGAACGTCGTGACGATGAGCTACGACATCGCGGTCAACATGCAGGTCAACGTCAAGACCCTGCGGCCGGGCACGACGTTCAGCACCAGCGCCACGACCTACCCGTCCAAGGCGGTCGCGATCTCCGACAACTCCGCCGACCAGAGCACGTTGCGGACCTACACGCCGTCCACGCCGTCCGCCACGGTCGAGCCGAGCAAGCTCTTCCCGTTCACCACCGCCTACAGCTACTTCACGGGCACCTGCGCGATCCAGAGCCCGGTCAAGGTCGGCCTGACGAACTACTTCTCGACGACGAACACGGCCGCGGCGGTCATCGGCGATCCCGCCAAGCCGCAGCCGCAGGTGGCCACCGTCTACCAGCCGGCCGTCAACCTCCGCCTCCGCGCGACGGCGAGCTCCTCGTCGGCGAGCGTCGACGCGTCGAACGTCAAGGTTTTCTTCTACCTCCAGAAAGTCGGCGCCGACAGCTGCGACGACTTCCAGGGCACGCAGATGGGCGTCAAGACGTGGCCGGGCGGCACTTGGGGCTCCACCCTGCCCAGCCCCGTCGCCGCGACCGCAACCCGCAACTGGGTTGTCCAGAACAGCACGGACTTCGACCCCGGCCTGCCGTTCGGCACCTACAAGGTCTGCTTGAACGACAGCGGCTCCTGGTGGACGACCGACGGCACTTCGGGCAAGCCCCACTACGACAACACCAAGACCGCGCAGGCCGACACGCGCGAGATCCCGCCGACCGGTTCGAACGGCAACTGGACCACGACCAGGCCGAGTGGCTGCTGATGCGCCGCCTTCGCTCCCAGGACGGCTTCACGCTCCCCGAGCTGCTGGTCACGATGGTGATCGCGATGATCCTGTCGCTCGCGACCTTCTCGCTGATCGAGGTCGTGATGAAGCGCTCCGGTGACGTCGGCGCCCGCGTGGAGACCACCGCCACCGGCCGCACGGCGATGGACCAGATCACGCGCCAGCTGCGCTCGCAGGTCTGCGCCAAGCGCGCGACGATGGGCACGGCCCGCTCGATCGACGCCGCCGGCCCCGCTTCGCTCACCGTCTTCGCCGACTTCACCAACGAGAACGTGAGCGGCGGCATCATGCCCGCGCCGGACCTGCGCACGATCTCCTGGGCGAACAACATCTTCACCGAGACCGTCGTCAAGGGCACGCGCAAGGACACCGACAACAGCGTCAGCTACTCGGGGACGGGCACGTCGCGCCAGTTCCTGACGAGCGTCGTCGCGGCGGAGTTCCTCAACAACGACAAGACGAAGCCGATCTTCTTCCGGTACTACAAGTTCCCGGACGCCGGCACCGTCGGCGCCAACGCGGCGCTGCCCAACGAGGAGATCGCCGCGGGCGCCTACCGCAACCTCACCGACGACGAGCTCCTCAGCGTCGCGCGGATCACGATCAGCTTCGACGTGCTGCCCAAGAGCGGCAACGTCAACGGCGCGACGATGCTGCAGAACGAAATCTACGTCCGTACCGCGGACCCGAACGCCCAGAGCCCGAAGCCCACATGCCTGACGTACTGAAGCGCCTCGACGCCCGCGCCGAGCGCGGCTTCTCCATGTTCCTCGTGATCATGGCCATGTTCATCACGGCCCTGTTCGTCGCGGCCGCGTTCGCGGCCGCCAACGGCGATCTGCCCGTGGCCGGCGTTGCGGCGGAGCGCAAGTCCGACTACGCCGCCGCCGAGGCCGGGTTGAACTACTACCTCACGCGCCTGCAGCAGGATCCGGACTACTGGACCAAGTGCGACACGGGCGCCGCCCCGAACGGCACCGAGCAGAACCCGGTCAACCAGGTCAACGCCAGCACCCAGCGCTGGCGCAAGATCGCGGACACCAACGACTGGTACAAGATCGAGCTGCTGCCGGCCAAGAACTACGAGGTCGCCGGGGACACGTACTGGACCACGTGCGATCCCAAGAAGCAGCAGACGTTCGTGGACAACAACACGGGCACGTTTCGGATCCGGGCCACGGGCCGCGTCGGCACGAACGCGAACGCCCGCACGCGCTCGATCATCGCCACGTTCCGGCGCGACAGCTTCCTGAACTTCGTCTACTTCACCAACTACGAGAACCGCGACCCGGCGGCAGAGACCGACGCCGCCAAGCGCGCGACGCAGGTCAAGAACTGCTCGAACAAGTACCGCTCGCAGCGCACGGGCTGCACCGAGATCCAGTTCGCCACCGGCGATGCCGTCAACGGCCCGCTGCACACCAATGACGAGAGCCTCCTGGTGTGCGGCTCGCCGACGTTCGGCCGGGCCAAGGTCGGCGACCGCAGCTATGGCGACACCGTCGAGGTCCGCGGCGACAGTGGCTATGTGTCGGCGTGCACGGGCAGCCAGCCGACGATGAACACGCCGACCAAGGGCTTCACCACGAACTCGAAGCTGCTCGCGATGCCGGAGTCCAACGAGCAGCTCAAGTCGGTCGCCCAGACGAGCAACAGCCTCTACACAGGCGTGACCTACATCCGCCTCAACGGCGCCTCGATGTCGATCACCAACAACGGCGCGACGACCACCGCACAGTGGCCGACCAGCGGCGTGGTGTACGTCCAGACGGACAAGACGTGCGACGGCGAGTCGCCGACGGCCGCCGACTACGCCAACGAGCCGGTGACCTGCGGCAACGTCTACGTGAGCGGCACCTACTCCAAGTCGCTGACGATCGCGGCCGAGAACGACGTGGTCATCATGCCCACGGGCGGCGCATCCTCCCCGGACATCACCCAGGTCGACGGCTCGGACTCGACGCTCGGGCTGATCGCGAACAACTTCGTCCGCGTCGGTCACCGGGTCGGCACCAACTGCGGCGACAACCTCACCCCGGTGTTCAAGACGGTCACGATCGAGGCCGCGGTCCTCGCCCTGCAGCACTCGTTCATCGTCGACAACTACCAGTGCGGCGACGCGATGACCAAGCTCAACGTCACGGGCGCGATCGTGCAGAAGTTCCGTGGGCCGGTCGGCACCGGCAGCTCGGGCGGCGGCATCGCCTCCGGCTACCTGAAGAACTACTACTACGACGACCGGTTCCGCTACCGCTCGCCGCCGTACTTCCTCACGCCCGTCGCGGCCGCCTGGGACGTCGTGCGCTCGCACGAGGTCGTCAAGGGCAGCTAGCGGGACCCTGAGCGGCCCCGGCCTGGGGCGCTAACGAACTTCCAAGGTGCCTATCCGCCGCTCGTTGTCGAGCACCAGCGGGTAGGCACCTGGCGTTTCCGCCATCAACGTGATGCGCGCCGGCAGGCCTGCTTCGTAGACGGCCGTTCGCAGGTCGCCCAGGCTCACGCTCGAGGGACCCACTCCCTCGACGATGATCTCCACGTCGTCGCGCAACGCCGCCTCGATCGTCTGTGGCTTGGCGTCGCCGTCCGCCGACAACGTGGCCGAGACGTCGTAGTCGCCGGAATCGTCGGGCACCAGGCGCGGCACCGGAGCGGCTTGAGAACCGCTCTGCGACGGCGTTTTCGGCGGCGTGACGGTGACGACCAGCACCATCAGGCCGACGATCGCGAGCACCAGGAGCATCATCCGTCGGGTCATCACCCCATATGAGGTTAGACGGGGGTAAAGCTGGCTGGGGAGGTGCCGATAAAGGAAGTAGCCAGTACCGAGGTGTCAAGGGCAAATCACTCGTGAGGGTGAGGCGCAAAGCCATCGGGGCTCCAGCGGATCTGGAGCCGGCCGGGCTGCCACTTCCGGCAGAACGGGACCAAGGACCTGGCGAGTCAACAACCCACAGGCCCAACGATCCCTTCAGGAGGGACAACCCCACATGATCAACAAGCTTCGCGCGCGCATCCAGGACGAGAAGGGCTTCACGCTCATCGAGCTCCTGGTCGTCATCCTGATCATCGGCATCCTTGCCGCGATCGCCCTGCCCGCGTTCCTCAACCAGCGCGCCAAGGCGCAGGACTCGACCGCCAAGAGCGACGTCCGCACCGCTCAGACCGCGATGGAGACCTACTTCACGGACAGCCAGACGTACGTCGGCGCCAAGTCCGACGTGACTGGCCTCGACAAGGCCAGCCTGCAGTTCATCGAGCCGGCCCTCAAGAACGCCAAGGACCTCGACGTGGGTGTTCCGACGGCGACGACCTACGCCATCACCGTCACGACCGCGGGCGCCAGTGGCGCCAAGTTCAAGATCGCGAACAACAACGGCGTCGTCTCCCGTACGTGCGACAAGGCCGGCGAGGGTGGCTGCCCCGCCTCCGGCAAGTGGTAATCACGCTCTCCTGAGCTGACAGCAGTCCTTTCCGCGAAGCGGGCCCTCGGGCCCGCTTCGTCTGTTTAACGCCACGCACCTTCAGGTCCAGGCTGTATCAAGTCCCGCCGCGGGTATGACGATGAACTGCCTGTGTTCCGTAAAAAGCGATCTCCCCAGAGCAGCGTCGTCGGCCTCGAGCTCGACGCCGGCCACCTTGCCGCCGCTGAAGTCAGCGTCGATGGCACCCTCACGCTGACCCGCGGTGCGGTCGCCGAGCTCGCGCCCGGCGTGATCCGGGATGGCGAGGTCGCCGATCCCATCGCCCTGGCGGAGGCGCTCAAGACCCTCTTCGCCGAGAACGAGTTCCCCAAGCGGGTTCGCCTCGGCATCGCCCACCAGCGCATCGTGGTGCGCACGCTGGACCTCCCGACGGTGATCGACGACCCGAAGGCCCTCACCGCCGCCGTGCGCGAGGCCGCTCCCGATCACATCCCGATGCCGATGGAGGAGGCGGTGCTCGACTTCCAGTCGCTCGGCACCGTCGACACGCCGCTCGGCCCGCGCACGCGGGTCGTGGTGGTCGCCGTCCGCAAGGAGATGGTCGAGCGCGTCGCCGCCGCCATCGACGGCGCCGGCCTCGAGATCGAGGGCATCGACCTGTCCGCGTTCGGCATGGTGCGCGCGCTCGCGTCCGAACACGAGGGCGCGGTGCTCTACATCAACGTCGGCGGCCTGACGAACGTCGCCGTCGCGAGCAAGGACAGCTGCCTGTTCACCCGCGCGTCCTCGGGGGGCGTGGAGACGATCGCGACCTCGCTCGCCGACCGCCGCGGGCTCACGCTCGAACACGCACGGGCCTGGATGAGCCACGTCGGGCTCGTCGCGCCGATGGACGGCATCGAAGGCGACATGGACCTGGTGTCCGCCACCCGTGGCGCGCTCGAGGACGGCGTACGCGAGCTCGCCGACGGCATCCGCACGTCGCTGAACTTCTACCGCACGCAGGACGCGGCCGAGACCGTCGAGCTCGGCGTCGTCACCGGCCCCGCGATCGCCATCCCGGGCTTCGTCGAGAAGCTCAGCGAGGCGTTGCGACTGCCGCTCGAGGCGCGCGTCGTCGAGCACAGCGATGACACCGAGAACGCGGGTCTCCTGACCGTCGCCGCCGGCCTCGCCGTGGCCGAGCGCCCTGCCTAGAACGCATCAATTGTTCGTGTCCGCCACACTGCACCGCCGATGAGTGCGTTCCGTCAGGGAATCCCTCGGTAACGGTTCCGCGGTGAGTGCCGGTGTGGCGGCCGCGATGGCCGCAGTCTTCGGAGCGATCGTGGGCTCCTTCCTGAACGTGGTGGCCTACCGGCTGCCGCGCAAGGAGTCCCTGTCGCATCCGCCTTCGCGCTGTCCGCACTGCGAGACGCCGATCAAGCCCTACGACAACGTGCCCGTCCTCGGGTGGCTGTGGCTGCGTGGCAAGTGCCGCGCGTGCAAAGCGCCGATCTCCCCGCGGTACCCGCTCGTCGAGGCGCTCACAGGGCTCTTGTGCGCGTTGTGCGTGCTCGTCTACGGCGCCGACAACGACGTCTGGGCCCCGCTCCTGTTCGTGCTCCTGCTCGTCCCGATCACGCTGATCGACCTCGAGCACCACATCATCCCCAACGTCCTGAGCGGGATCGGGGCGGTCGGCGCGATCGTGCTGCTGATCGCCTTCAACTCGGACTCGCTCGTCGAGCACCTGATCGCCGCGGCGGCGGCGGGCGGCTTCTTCCTGCTCGCCGCGATCGTGTACCCGGCCGGCATGGGCATGGGGGACGTGAAGCTCGCGGCCGTGATGGGCCTGTTCCTGGGCCGGGCAGTCGTGCCCGCGATCTTCGCCGCGCTGATCGCCGGCACGCTGATCGGCGGCGTGATCATCGCCCGCTACGGCATGGACGAGGGCCGCAAGAAGGGCATCCCCTTCGGCCCCTGGCTGGCGTTCGGCAGCCTCGTGGGCCTGTTCGCCGGCGACGAGATCGTCGACTGGTACCTGGACACGTTCACGTAGCGACCCTAGGGCGGGAACCCCACCTGGTTCAAGACGCAACGAGCGTGTGCCGATACAGGGGGCGTGAGAGCCGTCAACCTCCTTCCCCCCGACACGCGCGGCGCGTCCAAGTCGTCCGCCGAGCTTGCCGTTGGCCCGGAGGCCAAGGGCGGCGCTGGTGCATTCGTCGTCCTCGGAGTGCTTGCCGCGTGTGTGGCCGGCGTCGCGGGCGTCGTCCTGACCGACAACACCATCAAGCAGCGCAACGCTGATCTCGACCGCGTCGCCCAGCAGCAGCAGGTGCTCCAGGCGCAGGTCACCAAGCTCAAGCCCTACGCCGACTTCGACACCGCCGCCCGCGCCCGCGTGCAGACGGTGCGCGACCTCGCCGGCTCCCGCTTCGACTGGGAGCAGGCGCTGCGTGACCTTTCGCGCGCCATCCCGCAGGACGTGAGCCTGCGCCAGCTCAGCGGCGACATCGCCACCGACGCCGGTGGCCAGGGCGGCACGCTGCGGAGCGCGATCTCCGCGCCGGCCATCACCATCTTGGGCTGCGCGCCGGGTCAGACGCAGGTCGCTCGCCTGATGGCGCGCTTGCGCGACATCGACGGCGTGACCCGGGTCTCGCTCTCCAAGTCCACCGACCAGAAGATCGACTCCTCCGCCAGCGGCACCGCGACCGAGCGCCGCAACGCCCAGCCCTGCGGCACGGGCAAGCGCCCCGCGTTCGAAGTGATCATGTTCTTCGAGGGCGACGCCGCCAAGGTCGGCGTCACCCCGGTGACCGCGACCGGCAGCGTCGCCGAGACGCCCGTGCCCACGGCCACGCCGACCCCCGAGGGCGGCACGACGACCGACTCCGGCTCGGGCACCACGACCACCACGACCACCGCGACCACCGACGGGGCGACGAAGTGAGCCGTACCTACAAGATCCTGCTCGTGCTCGTCGTGGCGGTCCTCGCCGGCGGCGGGTACTGGAAGGTGGTGCTCGCGCCCAAGCGCGTCGAGGCCGCCGATCTCGCCGAGCGCGTCGCCGTGGCCGAGGCCCAGGTCGCGCAGTCTCAGGCGCTCGTGAACACCTACCGCGGCGCGCAGAAGGACTACAAGGCCAACTACGAGACGGTCGTCCGTCTCGGCAAGGCCGTCCCGACCGACGACGACACGCGCTCGCTGCTCGTGCAGCTCGACGCGTCCGCCAAGCGCGCCGGTGCCGACTTCGACTCGATCAACCTCAATGGCGGCGGCAGCAGCGCCGACCCGACCGGCGCGGCGCCGGCCGCGCCCGGCGCGGTCAACGCCGGCACGTTCTCGGCGATGCCCTTCAGCTTCGCCTTCACGGGCTCGTTCGGCGAGCTCGGCGACTTCTTCGCTCGCCTCGAGCGCTTCGTCACGCTCAAGAACGAGTCGATCGCGGTCAGCGGGCGCCTCGTGCGCATCGAAAGCCTCACGCTCGCCCCAGCCGAGGGCGGCTGGCCTGGCCTGGCCGCCACGGTCGGCGCGAGCGCCTACATCGTCCCCGAGACGACCGCGGTCTCCGCTGACGCGGCCGCCACCACGGCGACCTCAACGGCTTCCACCACGACGACCACCACTACGAGCGAGCCCGGGACTGAGACCCGATGAACCTGATCACCGAAACCTGGCGCGGGCTCGTCCGGCGCAAGCTCTGGCCCGTCGCGCTGCTGCTCGTGGGCGCGCTGGCCGCCGTCCCGCTGCTGCTGGCGAAGGAGCCGGTGGTCGAGCCGGCCCCGGCGAACATCGCCGCCGTTGCGGCTGACGAGGACATCTCGACGTCCTACGTGACCTCTGCCGGCGACGCCGAGCTCGAGGGCGCGGAGGAGACGACCACCAAGCGTCGCCGTACGCTCGGCGCGACCAAGGACCCGTTCGAGCCGGCCCCGCTGCCCAAGGCCAAAAAGAAGAAGAAGAAGGCCACGGACGCCTCGACGACGTCCACCAAGGACGAGGACAGCTCGTCGTCGGACTCGTCGTCGAAGGAGACCTCCGCGGGCGGCGGCACGACTGCGCCGACCACTGCCCCGGTCGCGACCGCCACGCCGACGGCGACCCCGAAGCCGGCTCCGCTGAACTCGATCCGCGTGCGCTTCAGCAAGGTCGAAGCGGACGGGGCGACCGCCGAGGAGCCCAAGGCGGCGACCGTCACCCGGCTCGAGGTGCTCCCGGACGACGAGAACCCGGTGCTCGTGTACCGCGGTGTCGAGGACGGCGGCAAGGTCGCGGTCTTCGAACTCACCGGCAGCGTCACCGTCGAGGGCGACGGTGAATGCCACCCCACGCCGGAGGACTGCCAGATCCTCAAGCTGCGGGCCGGCGAGACCGAGTTCGTCACGGTCACGGACACGGGCAGCGAAACGACCGACGCGCAGTACCAGATCGACCTGATCAAGATCAACTCCCGGAAGTAAAAGCCTCGGCGGGAGCCGACGATGCGGAAGGCGGGCCAACGTGCCCGCCTTCGCTCTTCGTAGGATCATCGGCGTGCCACTGCACGTCGTCACCGCCGGCGAGTCACATGGGCCGGGCCTCACCACGATCGTGGAGGGCCTGCCCGCGGGCTTGGAGCTCTCGCAAGCCGCGATCGATCGCGACCTCGCCCGCCGCCAGCTCGGCCACGGCCGGGGTGGGCGGATGAAGATCGAGAAGGACGCCGCGTCGGTCACCTCCGGGGTACGCCACGGGCGCACCATGGGCGGCCCGATCGCGCTCCAGGTCGCCAATCGCGACTACAAGAACTGGGAAGAGCGGATGAACCCGTGGCCCGTCGAGGCGGACGTGCCCGAGGTCCATCTGCCGCGCCCCGGCCATGCCGACCTCGCGGGCGTGCAGAAGTTCGGCTTCACGGACGTGCGCAACGTCCTGGAGCGCGCTTCGGCCCGTGAGACCGCCGCGCGCGTCGCCGGCGGAGCGCTCGCCAAGGAGTTCCTGCGCGCGCTGGGCGTCGAGATCGTCTCGCACGTGACCCAGATCGGGTCCGAGAAGGCGCCCGTGCCGTCAGGGGAGCCCGCACTGGCCGACTTCGACGCCGTCGACGACTCGCCCGTGCGCTGCCTCGACGCCGAAGCGACGAAGGCGATGGTCAACGAGATCAACGTCCTGCGCAAGAAGAACGAGTCGATCGGCGGGATCTTCGAGCTGCGCGCGTACGGGCTCGTGCCGGGCCTCGGCTCGCACGTCTCCTGGACGCAGCGGATGGACGGGCTGATCGCGGGCGCGCTGCTTTCGATCCAGGCGGCGAAGGGTGTGGGGCTCGGCGACGGGTTCGACCTCGCGGGCCGCCCTGGCTCGGAAGCGCACGACGAGATCTTCTACTCCGAGGAGCGCGGCTACTACCGCGAGACGAACCGCAGCGGTGGCATCGAGGGCGGCATGACGACGGGCGAGCCGTTGGTGGCGCGCGTGGCCATGAAGCCGATTCCCACGCTGACCAAGCCGCTGCGCTCGGTGAACATCGCCACCAAGGAGCCTGCGCAGGCGTTGCGCGAGCGGACCGACTCCTGCGTCGTGCCCGCCGCGGGCGTCGTGGGGGAGGCGATGCTCGCGATCGTGCTCGCGGGCGCGTACCGGGACAAGTTCGGCGGCGACCACATCGATGACGTGAAGGCCGCCGTGAGCGCATACTGCTCACGCATCGGATGGAAACCCCGGCACTAGTCTTCATCGGGTTCATGGGCGCCGGGAAGACGACCGGCGCCCGGGCCGCAGCCGCGGCGCTGGGTGTGCGCGCTGTGGACACCGACCGTGAGCTCGAGCAGCGGCTCGGCACGTCGATCGAGGACTACTTCGCCTCCCACGGCGAGCGGGCGTTCCGCGAGGCCGAGGAGGACGTCGTCGCCGAGGTGCTGGAGACGGTTCCGGCGCCCGTGATCTCGCTGGGCGGCGGGTCGATCGGGTCGGCGCGGGTGCGCGAGTTGCTCGCGCGCCACACGGTCGTGATGCTGGACGTCGACGAGGCCACGGCCTGGCGCCGGGCGGGCGGCAAGCGGCGGCCGCTGGCCCGCGACCGTGAGCGCTTCGCGGCCTTGCACGCCGAGCGCGCGCCCCAGTACGAGGCGCTCGCCGACGCGGTGTTGCTCGACGGCGGCGCGGAGACGATCCGGCGCGCGGCGGGCGCGCTGCGGCGGATTCCCACCGGCGTGAAGGCGCTGTGGGCCGTCGCGGGCGAGCACAACTACCCGGTCTACGTCGGTGACGTGCTCGACGGCACGTTCTGGCCGCTGCGCGGCCGCCGCTTCCTGCTGTCGGACGAGTCGGTCGCGCCGCTGTACGCCGACCGTGTGCCGGACGCGCTCGGGCCGTTCGTCATGCCCGCGGGCGAGGAGGCCAAGACGCTCGCGAACGCCGAGGTGCTGCTGCGCGGGCTCGCCGAGGCCGGGATGGACCACGACGATCACGTGGCGGCGCTGGGCGGCGGCGTGGTGGGGGACGTGGCCGGCTTCTGCGCCGGCGTCTACCAGCGCGGGGTCGGCGTGGTGCAGGTGCCGACGACGCTCGTGGCCCAGGTGGACTCGGCGTACGGCGGGAAGACCGGGGTGGACCTGCCGGAGGGCAAGAACTACGTCGGCGTCTATCACCAGCCGCGCGCGGTGCTCTCCGATCCGCGCGTGCTCGCGACCTTGCCGCCCGAGGAGCTCGCGGCGGGCTGGGCCGAGGTCATCAAGACGGCGCTGATCGCCGGCGGTCCGCTGTGGGCGCGCGTGCGACGCGGCGCACAGGAAGTGGATCGCGACCTGGTGCTCGCCTGTGCGCGGACCAAGCTCGGCGTGGTCGCCCGTGACGAGCGGGACGCCGGCCGGCGCCAGGTGCTCAACCTCGGCCACACCGTCGGGCACGCGATCGAGACCGCGACCGGCTACGCGCGCTTCCGCCACGGCGAGGCGGTCGGGCTCGGCCTGCTCGCGGCGCTCACGCTGTCCGGGCAGGTTGAACTGCGGAGCGAGGTGGCGGAGCTGCTCGAGGAGCACCGGCTGCCCACGAAGCTCGACGCGGACATCGACGAGGCCACGATCCTCACCGCCGTCCAGCGCGACAAGAAGCGGCGCGGCGGACGGGTGGGCTTCGTCGTCGTCGACGCGCCCGGCGACGTCCGCACGGGGGTGCCGATGGCTGAGAATGATGTCCGCGCCGCGATCGGAGAGCTGCGATGAGGAACCGGGTGGCCGTCCTGCACGGCATCAACCTCGGCGCGCTGGACCGGCGCCCGGCGGAGCACTACGGCGGGCTGACCTACGCGAAGCTCGAGCAGCAGATCACCCGCTTCGGGCGCGAGCTCGGGCTGTCCATCAACTGCTTTCAGAGCAACTACGAGGGCGCGTTCGTCGAGGAGCTGCACAAGGCTTCCGACTACGCGGACGGGCTGATCCTCAACCCGGGCGCGTGGACGCACTACGCGTGGTCGCTACGCGACGCGGTGGAGATCGCCGGGCTGCCCATGGTCGAGGTGCACCTGTCGGACGTGGATTCCCGCGAGGCGTTCCGGCACGTGTCGGTGCTGGAGTCGGTGCGCTACGGGAAGGTCGCCGGCAAGGGCGTGGACGGCTATCGCGAAGGGCTGGAGCTGCTGATGAAGGCGTGGGCGTGAGTCGCGCGGACCGGGTCGCGGGACGTCTGGAGGACGTTGACGCGCTGCTCGTCACCGAGCCGGCCAACCTCCGGTACGTCACCGGCTTCACGGGCTCGAACGGCTTCGCGCTCGTGGGGCCCGACGTGCGCCGGTTCGTGACCGACTTCCGGTACGTCGAGCAGGCCAAGGTCGAGGTGCCGGACTTCGAACGCGAGCAAGGGCCGCAGGAGCTGCTGGCCGCGCTGAAGGGCTTCTCCGGGCGGCTCGGGTTCGACGACGCCGACCTGTCGGTGAAGACGCACCGGCGGCTGGGGGAGCTGCTCCCGAACGTGGAGCTGGTGCCTTTGGCCGGCGTGGTGGAGCACGTGCGCGCGGTGAAGGAGCCGGGGGAGATCCTCCGGATCGCCGCCGCCGCGGCGCTAGTCGACGAGATCTACGGGTGGCTGCTCGAGGTCGGGATCGTGGGCCGCACCGAGCGTGACGTCGCGGTCGCCCTGGAGCACGAGATGCGCGTGCGCGGCGCGTCCGGGCCGTCGTTCCCGTCGATCGTCGCGGCCGCCGAGCACGGCGCCCTCCCGCACGCGCAGCCGCGCGAGGTGGCGATCCCGCGGGACACGTTGGTCACGATCGACATCGGCGCGGTGCTCGACGGCTACTGCTCGGACTGCACGCGGACGTGGGCGACGGGTGACCTCTCGGATGAGCTCGCCGAGGCCTACGCGCTGGTGCTGCGCGCGCAGGTGACGGCGCTCGATGCCGTGAAGGCCGGCCCGCTGGGCCGCGAGATCGACGCGATCGCGCGCGACATCATCACCGCCGCGGGCCACGGTGACCACTTCGGCCACGGCCTCGGGCACGGGGTCGGCCTGGTCACGCACGAGGCGCCGCGGCTCGCGCGCTCCGGCGACACCGCATTGGTGGCCGGCAACGTCGTCACGGTCGAGCCGGGCGTGTATCTGCCCGGTGTCGGCGGCGTGCGGATCGAGGATCTCGTGGTGGTCACGGAGAACGGTCGCGACGTGCTTTCGAGCACTTCTAAAGAGCTTTTGACCGTCGATTAGGGCCATCACCCCACCGACCGGCGCTCAAGACGACGGGTCAGGTGGCCGATACCGGGAGCGATGGTACTTCGACCCCGCACCCGCCAGCTGCGCCGCGTCATCGTCGTGGCCGCCCTCGGCGCGCTTGTCGTGCCCGCCACTGCGGGCGCGGCGACGAAAAAGACGCCGGCGATCACGAAGGTGACGCCGAAGACCGCCTACGTCGGCACCAAGCTGACGATCACGGGCAAGAACTTCAAGCGCGGAAAGGCCAAGAACAGCGTGCTGTTCCGCCGTGACGGGGGCAAGGCCCTGTTCGTCAAAGCCGACGTGAGCACGACAAAGAAGCTCACGGTCGTCATCCCCAAGACGCTCGAGAAGTACATGGTGAGCAAGGGCGGGGCGCCCGTCGCAACGCGTTTCCGCGTGCGCGTGCTCGCCGCGAAGCTCACCAAGGCCTTCACCGCGGCCAAGGCTTCCCCGGTCATCGCGCCCGAGCGCATCGGCGGCGACGCCTCCGACGGCGCCGGCGTGCCGAGCGCGCCCGACGGCGACTGCGACTCCGACGGCATCCTCAACCGCGTCGACCTCGACGACGACAACGACCTGCTCGCCGACACGCTGGAGGTCTCGCTCAAGCTCGACCCGTGCGTCGGTGACACCGACGGCGACGGTGTCGAGGACGGCTTCGAGTACCAGTCCGCGATCGATCTCAACAACGACGATTACCAGTCGCCGAACGTCGCCATCCCGTTCCCGACCAAGCGGCCGTACCCGAACCCGCTGTTCAAGGATGCGGACGTCGACTACGACGGTGACGGCCTCACGAGCGCCGTCGAGTACCGGCTCTGGAAGTACACGTACGAGGTCAACCGCACGGCGACTCGCACGCTGTCCCCGTTGTCCTACTCGGCCGGCGCGCAGTACTCGCTGTCGGTGCTCGCCGGCGGCAACGGCGTCCGCACACCGACGATGACCGTGGCTGCCTACACCCCGCCGCAGACGTTCCGCACCTGGGCCGACGCGACCGGCTTCGGCACCGTCCGCCTGCTTCGCCTCGACGGTTCGTTCAACCCGGACGGGACGCGCGCCAGCGACCCCTTCAACTTGTACGACATGGACCGCAACAACGTCGTCTCCACCACGGCGAAGAACGGCAACACCAACGATCAGGCGCGCGCCGAGCAGACCTACTGGGATCTCGACGCCAACGGTTGGGTCTCCGACGACGAGCGCGACGAGGACGCCGACGGCCTCACGAACTACGACGAGGCGATCGGCCCGCTCACCGCCGGCTGGTGGAACGCGTGCTACAGCGACGAGGGGCCGTACCCGATCGCGTACGCGGGCACCCAGCCGTTCGACGCCGACAGCGACGGCGACGGTGTGCTCGACGGCGCCGACGACCAGGACTTCGACGGCGTGCCGAACATCATGGAGCTCAGCCGCAACATGACCGACTTCCCGTTCTCGGTCTCCGCCAACAACCTCTGCAACAGCAGCGCGGCGGTCTTCAACCCGGCGATCTGGGCGCATTCGCAGACGCTGGTGAACCCGTTCAACCCGTGCCTGCCGGACCGCAACTCGCGGACCTGCCCGCGCCACCCGACGATCGGCGACAAGTACCCGCCGTTCGATCCCCAGTGGCAGCCGTACGTGCTGAACTAAGTCGTGCTTTCGAGGGCCCGCTCCGTGCGGGCCCTCGTCATTTCCGCCTGCAGTTGCGGCGCGCGATTGAGCGTCTGGAACACCACGCAATAGCGCTCGGTGAGCTTGAGCAGCGTGGCGAGCTGCTCGTCGTCGGCCGGCGTGTCGACCTCGAACCGGAGCCGGATGTCCGAGAACCCGACGGCCGCTTCCTTGTCGACACCGAGCGTGCCGCGGAAGTCAAGGTCGCCCTCGGCGTAGACGTGGCCTTCGGTGATCGGGACCTCGATCGCCAGGGCCACCGCCTGGAGCGTGACGCCGGCGCAGGCCACGAGTGCCTCGAGCAGCATGTCGCCGCTGCACAGGAGGCTGCCGTCGCCGCCGGTGAGCGGGTGCAGGCCCGCCTGGGCGATGGCGCGGCCGGTCTCCACGTTGCAAGAGACGCCGTCGCCGACGGTGCCCTTGGCCTTCAGCGTGATGGTGGCCTCGGTCGGGTCTTCCTTGTAGCGGCTCTTCAGCGGTGCCTGGAGCGCGCGCAGCTCGTCGCGGTTCATGGCTTGAGGGTAAGTGACCAGGTCTGCGAGACGAGGTCGTCTTTGCCGAAGGCGGGGTCCGGCCACGCTTTGTCGAGGGTGAAGCCGCGGCTCTCGTAGATGCGGATGGCCGCGTGGAGGTGGCTCTGCGTCCACAGGGTGAGCGTGGTGTAGCCGCTGTCGGTGGCGTGGCGGATCACCTGGTCCACCAGGGCCTTGCCGACGCCCTTGCCGCGGGCCTTGGGCTCCACGAGCAGGGTGCGGAGCTTCGCCGTGGTCGCGTCCAGGCGGACGCACATGATCGCGCCCATCGGGTCGCCGTCGATGGTGGCGAGCCACGCGCGGTCCGTGTCCGGGTCGAACTCCGCGGCGATCTTCGCCACGAGGCGCTCGAAGCTCTGGTCCCAGCCGAACTCGCGGGCGTAGAGCACGCCGTGGCGGTGCACGAGCCAGCCGAAGTCGCCGGGCCCGAACTCGCGCAGTGTGAGCGTGCCCTGCGGCTCGATCGTGTGCTGGAGGCGTTGCATCGCGGCAACGACCGCGGCGGCGTCGCCGAGGTCGTCCAGCACGGTGCCGATCGCGTCGGCCGAGTCTTGGTCCATCTCCGCGAACCGCGCCTCGCCCGCCTCGGTGAGCCGCACGAGGTGCCGGCGGGCATCGAGAGGGGAGGGGGCCTTCGTGATGAGGCCCTGCTCCTCGAGCTTCGCGAGCACGCGGCTCAGTTGCCCGGGGTCGATGTCCAGCGCGGTCCGCAGCTCCGCCACCTCTTCGGTGCCGTGCGCCAGCTCGTACATGACCCGGACCTCGGGCAGCGGGCGGGCGTACGTCCCGCGGGTGAGCCCGATCTTCGCCGTGTAGAAGCGGTTGAACGCGCGCACGGCCTCGACGTGTTCTGTCGTCGCCATGTTTGACAGAGTCAACTACTTCATTGACTCTGTCAACTCTGGCCGGTCTTCCTCCCACACGAGCTTCGCTCCGAGATGTCCGGTGCGGATCGTGAAGCCCAGCGCGGACACGGCCATCAGGACCGCCACGACCTTCAGCGCGGTGCCGGCGACGCCCTTCTTGACCCACAACAGGCCGAGCAGGGCGGCGGTCAGCAGCACCATGCAGAAGCGCACGGTCTCCCCGGCGCCCTCGTGGTCTTTCATCATCGGGTTGCCTTCGAGCCGCGGCTGGGACTCGAGGAACGCCTCGCCGGCACCGACCGTGAGCAGCGTCGCCGCGAGCGTGACGACCGCGAACGCGGTGAGCGGGATGCCGAACCAGTCCGGCTTCGCGACCGCGATGAGCGTGGCGATCCCGAGGATCGGCACGAAGACGATCGGCACGTGCAGGATGAGCGGGTGCGCGGGCAGGCCGAACGCGCTGCTGATCTGGACCGGCCAGAGCACCAGGCTCAGGACGGCCGCGCCGACGACGAGGGGCCGGAGGTCTCTCATCAGCGCCAGGTTCGCAGCAACGGCCACACGATGCGCAGAACTCGCGTGAACGCCGTTCTTTGCAGCCGATCGGGCGTGTCGCAAGCGGTGTGCCGGCACGGCTCGCTCGGGACGCCGAGCTTGGCCGCGGGCGCCCCGGCCCGAGCGAGCTCGCGGTGGTCGGAGTTGCCCTCGCCCTGTGGGTCCTTGACCCACTTCACACGGTTGCCGCCGGCGTCGAGGATTCGCTGCTCGACGTCGTCCCTGGGTGCAGCGGCCGTGCTGTGCAGGTCGAAGCGGCTCCCCCGCCCGACTTCATCGAGGGAGAGCGCGAGTTTGACGTCCTTGAGCCGATTCGTCCGTCTCAGCCGCGCGACGAGCGCGGATGCCCCGAGATGGTCGGGCGTCTTCGTGTACGGCCGCTCCTCCGCGCCGGTCGCGACCAGCCACACGTCACACGCCGGCTCCGGGTCCGTGGCGAGGCTTCGTGCCATCGCGACGAGCGTCCCGACCCCGGAGGCGTTGTCGTGCGCCCCGGGCGACGGCGGCACGCTGTCCGCGTGCGCCATCGCGATCACCAGGCAGTCCGCGGCCGAGTCCCGGATCCCGATCACGTCCCGCGACCGCCCCTTGCCGGGCACCTGGAACCGCTCGTACCCGACCCGCAGACCGACGCGTCTGAACCGAGCGGCCACGCGCTGCTGCGCCTTCCGCTCCGCCGCACTCGCGGCGGGCCGCTGCCCTTGCCGAGCGAGCGAAACGGCGAAGTTGTACGCATCGCTCCCGCTCGGAGCCGCCGTCATCGCCGCGCAGCACAGAATTGGCACGAACACACGACGACATTGCCACAGTCGCGCGTAGATTCGTCGCAGCCACTCGCGCGAGGCTTCGCCAATGCCGCGCGAACCGCGAGTTAGTCAGCCCCAGCACGTAAAACTCGACGCTCGCGTGGCAGAGATCGCCGCGAGGCAGTGGGGCGTCGTCGACATCGACGATCTCCGGTCGTGCGGCCTGACCCGCGAAGCGATCTCGTGGCGCATCGAGAACGGCCGACTTCACCCCCTTTATCGAGGTGTTTACGCCGTGGGCCACCCGACCATCTCACTGAGAGGCCGCTGCCTCGCAGCGGTCAGGGCCTGCGGCCCAGGAGCCGTCATCTCGCACTTCACCGCAGCCTTCTTGTGGGGCATGCTCGAGCCCTTCACGCGCTATCCCGACGTCACTGCGCCGAAGCCGAGGAAACACCCGACGATCAACACCCACGAGAGCAAGAACCTCGACGCCACGACCCTCCACGGCATCCCCATCACTACGCCGATTCAGACGCTGATCCACCTCTCGGCGATCGTCCCGTTCAAGACCCTCCGCCGCGCCGTCAACGAGGCCCTCAACCGCCGCCTCATCACCCCGCAGCAACTCATCACCACGCGCCACCGCGGCGCCAAGAATCTGAGGCAGACTCTCGCCACAGCCGCTCCGACCCGTTCCGACAACGAGAACCTCGCCCTCCATCTGCTGCACGAGGCAGGCATCGAGAAGCCCCTCGTCAACCCGCGTGTCAGCGGTACGAACAAGATCCCCGACTTCCTGTGGCCCGACCGCAACCTCATCCTCGAAGCTGACAGTTGGCGCTACCACGACCATCCGCTGGCCCGCGCGGACGATCGCGACAAGCAGCGAATCCTCGAAGGCCTTGGTTTCACGGTCATTCGCACGACCTGGCGGGAGATGACGACCCGCCCCGACTGCATGCTCGCCCGCGTTCAGCGCGAACTCACGCGCGTCGACCCACCGGCGGCGTTGGTGTTGAGGTCGGCATAGACGGCCAGCGGCCGCCCGTTGTTCATCATCCCCAACCCGGGCGGCTGGAGCCCGTCCAAGCCGCTGCCCAACGACACGTCGTCGATCAACTCGGCAGCTCCAAAGACACCGTCTGGCCCGGTCAACGCCGCAAAGACCCCGAGCGGATTCCCGTGTCCCTCAGCCCCCGGCGACTCACGCAGCCAGCTCACCGCGACCCCGGCGTCCACCCGGATCAGCGAGCCGATCGAGCCCGACGCGTCCAGCGCCACCGGCGCTCCGAACACGCCCGCCTGGTTCGCGGCGATCACCATCGGCACCGACACGCCCGGCCGCGCCGGCACGGTCCAGGCCACGTACGGGCGCCCTTCGGCGTCGACGGTCGCGGCGATCGGTCCCCGTGGGTACCCGACGAGGTCGCCCTCGGCGAGCGAGACGGCCGCACGGGGCCGGTTGGAGCCGCTGGGCATGATCGCCGCGGCGGCGTCGACGTGCCCGGTCGGGCCTTCGGTCACGGGATACGCGCGCCAGGCGAGCACGACGATCCCGGGGTCGCCGGTTCCGACGACGATCTCGACCGGCCGGCGCTGTCCGGCGGGCGGGGCGACCGTCGCCTCGGCCGACATCCAGCCCGTCTTCACCCGGATGACACGCACGGCGAGCCGCCCGTTGCGCCCGTAGGCGATCACCGCGCGTCCGCCGGTGTCGATTCCCAGGCCGACGATCGACTCCGGGTCGATGCCGGAGTTGGCGATCGTGCGAATCGTCGAGAAGCTCCCGCCCGCCGGCCGCCACGCGATCTGGATCTCGTCGGAGCGGTTGCGGACGATGTGGTGCCACGCCGCGATCGCCGCGCCGTCCGCGTTCACCGCGAGCTCCGGCGTCCCGCGGATCGAGCGCGGCCCACCGATCTCCCGCACCGAGTCGAGCGACTGCAGGCCGGCGTCGCCGATCCGGTAGCCGAGTTGCTTGCGCTCGAGGTTCGAGCGGTCGGGGATGCGCGCGTCGAGGGTCAGCACCCGTGACTGGGCGTACCGCGAGGCCGCGACGGCCGAGCGGGAGGTCCGCACGCGCAGCGTCTGCGTCCCGTTGAGCGCCACCAGCACGCGTGAGTCCGCGCCGCCGCGCCACCACACCAGCTGCGGAGCGGCCTGCAACTTCCCGGCGCTGACGTGCGGGAGCTCGTCCGCCTGGTCGAGCGAATTCGCCTCCACACGCGGTGGTGGGTCCGCCACGGGTACGGCCACCGGGGCGCTCCAGGGCGGCGCGGCGTGCGCCGGAGCGGCGACCGCGAGCACGATGACTGCCGTACTAGCTAGGCTCTTCAACCGCATGCAGACCGTGTCCGTGAGGGGCTGATTACCATTATAAGCACTAACCAATTTAAGAACGGTAATCATATCGAGGTTGAAGGCACCGTCTTCAAGATCATCGAGTTTCAGCACGTGAAGCCCGGTAAGGGCGGCGCGTTCGTCCGCACCAAGCTGCGTCGGACGGCTGATGGCAACGTGATCGATAGGACGTTCCGAGCGGGCGAGAAGTTTCGCCCAATCCACACCGAGGCGCGGAAGATGCAGTTCCTCTACGCCGACGGCACCGACGCGCACTTCATGGACACAGAGACCTTCGAGCAGATCGCGCTCGCCGAGACGAGCGTCGAGGAACCGCTCAAGTGGGTCATGCCGAATGAGACCGTCGACATGCTCTACATCGACGGCGAGCCGGCTGACATTCAGCTCGGCGCGAGCGTCGAGCTCGAAGTGACCCACACCGAGCCGGGTGTGCGTGGTGATACGGCTTCCGGTGGCGGCAGCAAGCCCGCCACGCTGGAGACCGGAGCGACTGTGAACGTCCCGCTGTTCGTGAACATCGGTGACCGGATCAAGGTCGACACCCGCTCGGGCTCGTACATGTCGCGTGCGTAGGTCGGAGCAGCGCCGCGCGGCGGTCTTCGCCCTCTATCAGCACGACTTGACCAAGCGCCCGCTCGATGACGTGTTCGAGCGGGAAGCGCTCCCGTTCACCCGCGCCCTGGCGCACGCCACCGCGGACTACACGGAAGAGCTCGACGCGCATATCCAGCGGCACGCGAAGAACTGGTCGCTGGACCGGATCGCGCCGCTCGAAAAGGCCATCCTGCGCACCGCGCTGCTGGAGATGCTGCACCCCGAGGTGGTCGAGGCCGACACGCCGATTCCGCCCGAGGGCGCCATCGACGAGGCCGTGGAGACGGCCAAGGCGTTCTGCGGTGCGGAGGCCCCCGGTTTCGTCAACGGCATCCTCGCCGCCGTCATGCGGACTAGCATTCCCGACCCGAATGCCTCAGGACAGTCTTGAGCGTCTGATCGAGCGGCTCGAGCACGCCGCCGTGACGCTGCGCAGCGGGGAGCTCCCCACCGATCGCGCCGCCGCCCTCGTCGACGAGTGTGCGCGCGTCGCGGCCGAGGCGGGCGCCGAGCTGGATCGCCAGGTGCGCGCCGCCGACGTGCCCGTCGCCCCGGGTCAGATGGCCCTTGGCCACTAGGCCCGCATTGGGGTTCCCGGACCACCTGCGCACGGACATCGAGTCCTACCTCGAGACCCTGCGCTTCAGCGACGAACCCGATACCGACGGGCTCGAAGAGGCGATGCGGTACTCGCTGCTCGCCGGCGGCAAGCGCATCCGCCCGGTGCTCGCGCTGGCGACGGCCCACGCGGTCGGGATCCCGACCGAGGAAGTGCTCCCGCTCGCCGCCGCGCTCGAGCTCATCCACACGTACTCGCTCATCCACGACGACCTGCCGGCGATGGACGACGATTCGCTGCGCCGCGGCCGTCCCACCTGTCATGTGCGTTACGGCGAGGCGATCGCGATCCTGGCCGGCGACGCCCTGTACGCCGAGGCCATGCGCCTGGTGCTGACCGAGCAGCGCGGGGACCCGGCCCGGGTGCTCGCCTGCCTCGCGGAGTTGACCACTGCCTCTGGTGTGCGCGGCATGGTCGGCGGCCAGTTCATCGACATCCAGGGCCTCGAGAACGCGGGGGAGGCGCAACTGCGCCGACTGCACGAGCTCAAGACCGGCCGGCTCATCGGCGCGGCCATCGAGTGCCCGATCCTGCTCGCGGACGAGACCACCCGCTCCACTACACTTCCTGACTTCCGTGCGTTCGCCTCTGAGCTCGGTGTGTTGTTCCAGATCGTCGACGACATCCTCGACGTGACCGGCACGGACGTCGCGCTCGGTAAGCCGCAGGGAAGCGACGAACGTCACGGCAAGGTGACCTACGTGAGCCGGTATGGGCTCGACGGGGCCCGTGCCATGGCCGAAGAATCGCACCGCAACGCCCGTGCCGCACTCGACCGGGCGGCCCCGGACAGCGCGGACGAGCTGAGACAGATCACCGACTTCATCGCCACCCGCTCTTCATGACCTCACTTCTCTCGCGCATCGACCGCCCGCAGGACCTCCACGCTCTGTCGGAGGACGAGCTGCAGACGGTCGCGCAAGAGGTGCGGGAACTCCTCATCGACACGGTGGGGGAGATCGGCGGGCACTTCGGCGCCAACTTGGGCACGTGCGAGATCGCGGTCGCGGTCCACTCGCTGATCGACTCGCCGAAGGACAAGGTCCTGTGGGACGTCGGCCACCAGGCCTACCCGCACAAGATCCTCACCGGCCGGCGCGACCAGCTCTCCACCATTCGCCAGTACGGCGGCCTCGCCCCATTCTGCGCCCGCTTCGAGTCCGAGCACGACATCATGGGCGCCGGCCACGCCTCCACCTCGATCGGCTATGCCGTCGGGATCAAGGAGGCCATGCTCCGCGGCGGTGCTGAGGACGGCAAGGTCGTGGCGGTCATCGGCGACGGGTCGATGACCGGTGGCGTCGCGTTCGAGGCCGTTTCCCAGGCCGGCGGCCTCGGCACGCCGATCGTCGTCATCTTGAACGACAACGGCATGTCGATCTCGCCCAACGTCGGTGCGCTGTCGCGGTACATGAACCGCGTCCGGCTGGATCCGGGGCTGTGGGAGGCGCGCGAGGGTGTCGAGGAGAAGCTCACCAAGCTCCCCGCCGGCATCGGCGCCGCGTTCGAGCGGCTCGGCCCGCGCTTCAAGGAGTCCGTCAAGGCCTTCTGGGCGCCCGGCCTGTGGTGGGAAGAGCTCGACTGGGCGTACCTCGGCGTGGTCGACGGCCACGACGTGCGCGCCATGCGCCGCGCGCTGAAGACCGCCTTCGAAGCCGAGCGGCCCGTCGTCATCCACTGCGCGACCGTCAAGGGCAAGGGCTTCGCGCCCGCCGAGGACGGCGGCCTGGAGGGCATGGAGAAGTGGCATGCCGCCAAGCCGAAGTCGATCTCGCAGCGCATGCCGGCGCCGCCCGCGCCGTCACGGCCGTCGTCGACGCCCGCCCCGCCGCAGTACACGGCCGTCTTCGGCGAGGCCCTCGTTCGCGAGTGCGAGCGTGACAAGCGCGTCATCGGCATCACCGCGGCGATGAACTCCGGCACCGGGCTCTCGATCCTGCAGAAGGCGATGCCCGACCGCTACTTCGACGTCGGCATCGCCGAGCAGCAGGCCGTGCTGTTCGCCGCCGGCGCCGCCCTGACCGGCATGCGCCCGGTCGCGGCGATCTACTCGACCTTCCTGCAGCGCGCCTTCGACCAGATCGTCCACGACGTCTGCCTGCAGAACCTGCCCGTCACGTTCTGCATGGACCGCGCCGGCCTCGTCGGCGACGACGGCCCGACGCACCACGGCGTCTTCGACATCGCCTACCTGCGGCCGCTGCCGAACATGACGCTGATGGCGCCGCGTGACGAGGCGATGCTCGTCCACATGCTCCACACCGCGCTCCAGATCGACGGCCCGGCCGCGATCCGCTACCCGCGTGGTGCCGGCGTCGGCGTCGAGATTCCCTCTGTCCCCGAGGTCATCCCGGTCGGCACCGGCGAGATCCTCCGCTCGGGCGAGCGAGTCGCGCTCGTCGGCTACGGCACGGGCGTGGGCAAGGCCTTGGGCGCCGCCGACCTGTTGGCCGCGCGCGGCCTCGACGTCACCGTCGCGGACGCCCGCTTCTGCAAGCCGCTCGACAAGCTCCTCCTCGCCTCCCTGGCCGCCGACCACGACCTGCTCGTGACGGTCGAAGAGGGCGTCCTGCAGGGTGGCTTCGGCACCGCCGTCTGGGAGTCCTTCGCCGAGGAAGGCGCCGTCGCGCCCCGCCTCCTGCGCGTCGGCCTGCCCGACGAGTACGTCACACACGGCGCCCCGGCACTCCTGCACGAGGAAGTCGGCTTCACCGCCGAAGCCATCGCGGCCCGCGTGGAAGCGGCCGTGCTGGATCGCCTCGGCGTCTAGCCCGTCGCGGCGCCGCGCCCGACGGCGCGCGCGCCCCGCTCCGGCGGTCGCGGTCGTCAGGCCGCGCTGGAAACGACAGCACCGAGGAAGGGCAGGACCCGCCGCGCGGTTTGCGCATCGGCCGCGGAGTCTGACTCGCGAAAAACGCGAGTGAAACTCCTCAGCGAGTCGTCTGACTGTCGGAAAACGACAGTGAAACGACTCGGCCGCAGCCGAAACGCGCGGCGGGCGCCGCCACTCCCTCGCCGGCCGCCGTTCGCCACGCTCGCCACGCCGTCGATATCGCCACGCCGCGCCGCCGTGCCGCCCGCGCCGGCCGCGCCGCCG
>JAPDDQ010000528.1 GCA_027587225.1 Solirubrobacter taibaiensis | reverse complement strand
AACAGGCGATGCAAAATGAAGTGAAAGAGTTGCTTTATTACGTGCAACAGCGTCTATTCCTACGCTATAACGATGTGTTTACTGAATTTATTAATCCGGCGTCACTTCGAACGGATGGAAATGTGAAAACACAATTGCAACAGTGTGTTATGGAATTAGTAGCATTTATTCAGCATGATTTATTGCAAGAAATGCGTGCGACATCATTACGCCTTGAAAAATGGATAGACGAAGCGATGAAGCGTGCAAAGGACGAAATTGTAGTGAACTGTAAAGTAGAAAATGAATCAATTTCTATGAATGGAACAGTGGAGTATGAATATAAAGATATTACACATAAAGAACCGTTCCCTTCAGTTGAAATAAAAGATTTCAAAAAAGCACTGGCACATTTTAAAAATGAGAAAAGCTTTTTTGAAAAGAATGACAAAGCTTTTATGCAAGAAGACGCTAAATCTGTATTAGAACCGTTCGTATCAAACTATGTAGCTGATGAAAAAGATTTATTTGTTCATCATTATAAGCAAGAGTGGGATATGAAGTGGAACTTATTCCAAAAAGTGATGCAGCAAGATGTGATGAACTATTATGAAAGTATATTGTTTGCATTG
>JAPDDQ010000527.1 GCA_027587225.1 Solirubrobacter taibaiensis | reverse complement strand
ATTATTTTAAATGCAGTCGTTGTAATAATCGCAGGATTCTTCTTCACCTGGGATGTTGCACTTACAAGCTTACTTTCAATTTATGTAACTGGTAAAGTAATTGATGCTGTTCATACAAAACATCGTAAAGTTACACTTATGATTGTAACAAATGAAGCAGAAAAAATGAAAAAACAACTTCTTTCAACTGTTGTACGTGGAATAACGTTACTTGATGGCGAAGGTGCTTATTCAAGCGAGAAAAAGCGTGTACTTATGACCGTCGTTTCTCGTGAAGAATTAGCAAGTATGAAACTAACAATTTCTGAAATCGACCCGAATGCATTCGTTAATATTACAGAAACTGTAGAAGTGTTAGGACTTTTCAGAAGAAGTTAAAGACTAGGTGGGAATCCACCTAGTCTTTATTTTGCATAAATTCAATTCGGTTTCCAAATGGATCTGACACGTAAAATCGAATTACATCTGGCCGTGCATAATCATCAATCACTTTAACACCTTGCTCTATAAGTGTTTGCTTAAATTCATTAATTTCATTCACATAAAAAGCTGGATGAGCCTTTTTAGCTGGTGTAAAGTTCCGCTCGACACCAATATGGATTTCTTGATTT
>JAPDDQ010000526.1 GCA_027587225.1 Solirubrobacter taibaiensis | reverse complement strand
GCCATACCAGGCAAATCACGAACGAGTACTGCTTCAGTTAAATACTCTGCTAATTTTTCATTCGAAATGACGCAGCGATGATGAGTTGTTTGAAATGTCTCAGTCATTAAATTAATAAACGGAGCATCTGAATTTGGCTGGAATGCACTCGCTTTAAAGTATTTTTCATTATCTTCGTAATCAATAGAATACGTGTGTAATTGCCCTTTTCCTGATTTCTCGTATTCTTTCGCTGCGATAGCTGTAATAGCGCTCGAATCTACACCACCTGATAAAAAAGTACATAGTGGTACATCAGAAACAAGCTGTCTTGTAATAGCATCTTGTAATAAAAAGCGCGTTTTCTCTACTGTTTCTTCAAAAGAGTCTTCATGTTTTTTACTTTCTACATTCCAATATCTCCATATACACAAACCGTTCTTTGAAAATGTCATCGCATGACCTGGACGTAATTCTTTTATACCAGCATAAATACCGTGGCCAGGCGTTCTTGACGGTCCGAGCCCGAATATTTCTGATAATCCTTCTAACGTTACTTCCGCCTTCACATCTGGATGCGACAATATCGCTTTTAACTCCGAACCAAATAGTAAGCGTCCGCTATCATATTTA
>JAPDDQ010000525.1 GCA_027587225.1 Solirubrobacter taibaiensis | reverse complement strand
GTGTATATAAATGTCCACCTTGTATCATCGCCTTTTCTTGCTCTTCTTCAAATCGTGACAAGATGTTTTCATAAATAAACGGATTATGAAGCAACGCTCTGTGTAATTTATAACTTTCGCTTGAAATATTTTTCCCCATTGACTGAATTAAAAAGCTACGTCCTACACCGTTATATTGATACACAAACTGTCCATCAACAGCAACTAAACTAATCCAGCGATACATATATGCGTATAGTAATGCACGATTACATTTATCATAATCTAATTTTGTTTGAGTCGCATTTAAATCTGGCATAAAGGCTGGTAAGTGCCAATACTTATCTAAATGCGGCGTTAAACTAGATTTTTTACTATTTAATTTGTTTACACGGCGATAATACGATTGGAAATAGTCACCTTTATCATTCATAAATCCATTTGAAATATGTCCTGATGATAATTTAGGAAAGTCTTGCAGCGATAAGCCGTAATGCGCTCGATAACAGATCACTTCAAATGGCGAAAAGGCTTCATGTACTGTATCTTTTTCTTTAAACATTTCTTGAATTAATTCCTCTTGCAACTCTTTCTTTAAAGAAGGATGTATACCCCAATATTGTAATTCCCTAT
>JAPDDQ010000524.1 GCA_027587225.1 Solirubrobacter taibaiensis | reverse complement strand
TTAGTTGTATCCTTCATAGTAACGGTTATATGTAATGGGAAAATATAGGGATAAGGAGATGAAGTTATTCATGGTAAAAATTCATCCGAAAACACGTATTGGTCATGTTGAATTTAAAGTGAAAGATTTAGAGCGTCAAATTGCTTTTTATGAGAATGTTGTAGGATTAGAGGTAATTAAGCAAGAGGGGAATAAAGCATATTTATCTGGAAAAGGTGGAAAGAACGCGTTACTTGTTCTTGAAAGGTTAGAGGACGGGGTACTGCAAGAACCGCGTACGACTGGTATATATCATGTAGCCTTTTTAGTTCCGACTCGTGAAGCTTTTGCTTCTGCGCTATTTGGGGTTCTTCGTAATAAGAATGTAATTGACAGCCCGGATGAGCAAGAAGGGCGTTATACATATTCAAATGAAATTTTACCAATTTCAAGGTTTAATAGTGCAAGTGATCATACATATAGCGAAGCTTTTTATTTGCAAGATTTAGAGGGGAATGGTATTGAAATTTATGCAGACCGTCCGCGTGATCAATGGGGAGAAGGGCCAGGAGGAAGTACACCACTTAATTTAAAAGAATTGGCAACACTCGTTGATTATGAGTTTGATGGTTT
>JAPDDQ010000523.1 GCA_027587225.1 Solirubrobacter taibaiensis | reverse complement strand
TGTAGCGGTGCAACTACGTATAGGAAA
Organism: Solirubrobacter taibaiensis; assembly: GCA_027587225.1. GTDB lineage: Bacteria > Actinomycetota > Thermoleophilia > Solirubrobacterales > Solirubrobacteraceae > Solirubrobacter > Solirubrobacter taibaiensis. The sequence goes on along the minus strand of JAPDDQ010000523.1, from coordinate 586 downwards.
AGATTTAATGACGAGAAAGTGTATTGAAAAGGAGTTTGGAGAAAAACTTGTCTCACATTTCAAATTTTTAGCATCTATGGACATAGGCGAGAAACGGAAGCCACAGAATGGTTCGTTGTATTTGCAAATTGATGGACAAGAAGTGTATTTACGCCTTTCAACACTTCCAACAGTATATCAAGAAAGTCTCGTTATTCGCCTTCATTTACAAGCATCTGTTCAGTCCTTATCACATCTTTCGTTATTTCCAAGTACGGCAGCAAAACTACTCTCGTTTTTACGCTATTCACAGGGGCTACTCGTGTTTACTGGACCGACTGGATCTGGGAAGACGACGACAATGTATGCATTATTAGAGGTAATTAGAAAAAAGAAAACACGTCGCATCATTACACTTGAAGATCCGGTTGAAAAAAGAAGTGACGATGTATTACAAATTCAAATAAATGAAAAAGCGGGTCTCACATATGAAACAGGATTAAAGGCTATTTTACGTCATGATCCAGATATTATTTTAGTCGGTGAAATCCGTGATGAAGAAACAGCAAAAATAGCTATAAGAGCAAGTTTGACAGGACATTTAGTA
>JAPDDQ010000522.1 GCA_027587225.1 Solirubrobacter taibaiensis | reverse complement strand
ACGGATTATATTCGCAACCTTTGCATCAAATATCCACCGCTTACAACAAGTTGTTGAAGCTGCTGTTGAAAACAACCGTAAAGTAGCTGTGTTTGGTCGAAGTATGGAAGCAGCGATTGAAATTGGACAAAACCTTGGTTATATTCGTTGCCCGAAAGATACATTCATAGATGCATCTCAACTAAACCGCTTACCAGCTAATAAAGTTGTTATTTTATGTACAGGTAGTCAAGGTGAACCGATGGCAGCACTTTCACGTATTGCAAACGGTACACACCGCCAAATTCAAATTATTCCTGGAGATACAGTTGTTTTCTCTTCTTCACCAATTCCAGGAAATACAATTAGCGTAAGTCGTACAATTAACATGTTGTACCGCGCTGGCGCTGATGTAATTCATGGGAAACTTTCAAATATCCATACAAGTGGACACGGTGGACAAGAAGAACAAAAGTTAATGTTACGTCTAATTAAACCGAAGTACTTCATGCCAATTCATGGTGAATATCGTATGCAGCGTATGCACATGAACATAGCAAATGATTGTGGCATCCCTGAAGAAAATTGCTTCATTATGGATAATGGCGATGTTCTTGCTTTACGTTCGGATGAA
>JAPDDQ010000521.1 GCA_027587225.1 Solirubrobacter taibaiensis | reverse complement strand
ATTAAAATTAACCCTGGAAAGCCAATATTTGAAAACATTTCCCCATCCCCTTTATTAGTAGTTTCCTTGTCCTACTATTACATAATTTTATTTTGTCAAAAAAGTTTGAAAACGTCAACAAATCCATTGCCTTTTGTCAAAAAAATTCAAAAATATAATCAATTATACAAATTTCATTTTCTATTGCTCTTGTGTATGATATGGTAAGGGAAATGACATATTATTTTATGATAGTAGAAAGGATTTGCATTATGACTGAAAAAATGACACGAATGACCCAATTTGTAAAAGAAGAAATTGCAAATGCAATTACACATGGTATCGGTGCCATTTTAAGCATCCCTGCCTTAATCATATTGATTATTCATGCTTCTAAGCACGGTACCGCATCAGCCGTAGTTGCATTTACTGTTTATGGTGTAAGTATGTTCTTACTGTACTTGTTTTCAACATTGCTACATAGCATTCATCATCCTAAAGTAGAAAAAATATTTACTATTTTAGATCATTCAGCCATTTACTTATTGATTGCTGGCACGTATACTCCTTTTCTACTTATTACACTTCGTGGCCCATTAGGATGGACGTTGCTTGCTATAATATGGACACTAGCA
>JAPDDQ010000520.1 GCA_027587225.1 Solirubrobacter taibaiensis | reverse complement strand
CGTTTCAATGTAATAAAAGTCCGTTGTTGTCGTGTATACTGAAAAAACTTCAACGTCGTATCCTTCAAATAATGTATCGTAATATAATTTACGATGAGACATAAAAAAGTCTTCATCCAACATTTTTTTTAAACTACCAAACATAGAACCATCTTTCATACGATGGCCATATAAAATCGTATTTCGATTTTGAGATTTCACATCATTACGATGGTCCATAAAAATGCTTCCCGCTCTCATATCTTCACCTTTATAATTACGAAATAAATAGTAATCATTATCTTTTGCTTGAACGATTGGATAATTAATTTGTGTATCATCCATCGTAATCCATCCGACTATCTCTGGATTAATTTTCTGGAGATCCTGAAACTGTTTACGTACCTCTCCATTTTCTGATTTTTCTTCCATTGGACTTCTTTTATAAATATGTTGTGCCTCAGCCATTACTTTACGATTTTCATAATAATCCATGAAAATCCCGCCCAACTCATACATTGAATAGAAAAAGATTCCTAAAAACACAATTGTAAGTATGCGTTGAAAAAAAGAATTCTTTTTCCGTCCTTTCTTACTATTCAAATTATCACCTCAAAACGGATTATGCTCAGCCTT
>JAPDDQ010000519.1 GCA_027587225.1 Solirubrobacter taibaiensis | reverse complement strand
TCAATATATTTTCGTTTCCCGCCAACAATACCAGAAGTAGGTCCTTCAATTGCTTCCGAACCGCTATAAATGGCAAGGTCTGAATACTTCACATATTTTTGAATATCTTCTTCAGCTGCCGCATCGACGATAAGTGGTACGTTATTTCGCTGCGCAACTTCCCATGCTTCTTCAACAGAAATCATATTTTTTTGCACGGCATGATGTGATTTTACATACAGAATTGCTGCTGTATTTTCACCAATTGCATCTTCAATATGTTCTGCTTTCCCTTCATTTGCGTAGCCAACTTCTACAAGTTTTCCTCCGCCTAAGTAAATCATTGTTTCAACAGGAGCACCGTATTGAACGTTATGACCTTTTAACATAATCACTTCGTTTTTCGCGATTACTTCTTGATGAAGTCTTTCACTTTTACGGCGATTTCCTTCTGTAACGATACCAGCGATAGAAAGCGCAATTCCGCTCGATGCAGAATTCACAACGACCGCCGCCTCTGAATCTAGAATTCTCGCAATATGATCTCCTGCTTTATCTACTAAATCAGCAATTTCCACATAATTTTGTCCACCATGTTTCATTGCATCCATAACTGTATCTGTCGGAGCGGATACAC
>JAPDDQ010000004.1 GCA_027587225.1 Solirubrobacter taibaiensis | reverse complement strand
GCCCGCCGCCGAGGCCGCCCCGCCCGCCGCCGCGCCCGCGTCCGCCGCCGGCGACATCGGCGACGCCGCGTCCGCGACGAACGCGCCCAAGCAGATCTCCGCCCCGGCTCCGGCCGCGACGATCTCCGCGCCCGCGCCGGCTCCCGTGTACGTCGCACCGGCCCCGGTCGTCGCGCCCGTCGTGTACTACGCCCCGCCGCCCCCGCCGCCCGTCGTGGTCATCCCGCCGGTCGCACCGGAGATCCTGGCCATCGGCGCCGAGACCCTGTCCGACGCCGCCGACCCGGCGCCCGCGGCGATCGCCCCGATCTCGCTCGACGACCTCGAGCTGCCCACGGCCGCGATCTCCGCGGAGCTCGCCGCGCCGGAGGACCAGCCGGTCACGACGCCGGCACCCACCGACACGCCCGAGCTCACCGCCGACCTGCCGCTGATCGCCCCCGCGGGCACGCAGCAGATCGCGAGCAAGCTCACGTCGGCCACGGCCACGCCGCAGCCGCCCGCGACGATCACGTCCGGCGAGGCGAGCCCGTTCGACACGTCACTCGCGTCGAAGACGATCTCCGCCGCCTCGGCGCGCGGACCTCCGACGCTCGACGACTTCAACCAGCTCCTCGCCGGCCTCGGCCAGGTGATCTCGACCCTCAGCACGCTGAAGGACTACGCGGATCTCGCCAAGGACCTGCCGCTCATCGGCGAGAGCGCCGGCACGTTCACCAAGTTCATCGACGGCATCCAGGCGACGTACGACCTGATCTCCGCCTACATCGCGTCGCATCCCGCGCCGCGGCTGGACGAGATCGCGGCGCTGCTCCTGGGCCGGATCGACAACCCGTCGGTCACCCCCGTCACCGACGAGACGCAGATCGCGCTGCAGATCACGCACCGCGGTTCGCAGAGCACGAGCCTCCCGCTGAGCCTCGGCACCGCAGGATCGAACCTGGGCATCTCGCTCGACGGCACGGCCTCGGTCACCGGCACGATCGCGTTCGACTACACGATCGGCATCCGCCTCGACGCGACGACCGACCGCTTCTTCCTGAAGGTCACCAAGCTCGAGCTCGGCGGCACCGTCGCGCTCAACCAGTTCAACGCCGGCATCAACCTCGGCCCGCTCGCCGCGGCCGTCGCCGACGGCAGCATCGCGCTGAACGCCAAGGCGACGATCACGCTCGCCAAGGACACGTACACGGTCGCGGAGCTCCTGGCCGCCACGCCGGCCACGCTGTTCGGCACGCCCGTCCTGACGAGCAGCCTCACCGCCCGGCTGCCGCTCGACATCCAGCTCAACGGCGTCCGCCTGCTCGGCGCCACGCTGAAGCTCGACTCGACCGACCTGTTCGCCGGCGACTTCGACCTGAGCTTCGACAACTTCGAGTTCAAGGCTCCGGCACTGGCCCCCGGCGCCCGCGGCGCGGCGTCCGCCGACCGCAAGGTCTACGCGTTCGCGCTCGCGCTGCCGGCCCAGCAGTTCACCGTCGGCGGCTTCACGCTCGGCGGCGGCCCCGGCGCCACGGCGCGCGTCGCGATGATCGAGGACGGCACGAGCCGCTGGTTCGCGGCCGAGGTCGAGGGTCTGCAGGGCGGCCTGCAGCTCAGCAGCGTCAGCGCGCGCCTGAGCGCCATCAAGATCGGCATCAACTTCGCGACCGGCACGACGGACACCGTCGACTGGGCCGCCGAGGCGATCACCATCGGCGGCGCCGTCGTGAAGCCCATCCCGGGCGGCCTGACGTTCGCGGGCACGATCGAGGACCTCGAGGTCGCCGACATCCTCAGCGGCTCGGCGACCTTCGCCGCGGCCATCGCCAGTGGCCTGACCACCTTCACGCTGACCGCGACCGACCTGCGCATCGGCGACGCGCTCAAGCTCACGACCGGCAGCTTCGCCCTCGCCCACCGCGACGGCACGATCGCCGCGATCGCGGGCAATCTCAGCGGCACGCTTGCCCTCGGCGGCGTCCTCACCGCCACGCTCTCCGGCGGCGGCCTGAAGGTCAACCGCGGCAGCTTCGACTGGTCCACCGCGCCCGTCGGCGACATCAACTTCTCTGCCCCGATCGCCGAGGCCACCGGCACGCTCTCCGCCCTGGAGATCGCCGGCTTCGCGAGCGCCGCGGGCAGCTTCACGCTCACGACCACGCCTGAGCTCACCGACCTCGCGCTCACGCTCACGAGCTTCCGCATCGGCGAGGCCGCCGGCCCGCGCCTGACCGCGTCCGGCACGCTCGCGCTCCAGCAGCAGGCCGGCCAGCTCAAGGTCACCGGCACGCTCGCCGGTGCGCAGCTCGAAGGCGTCGACGACTTCACGGTCACGCTCTCCAACGCGAGCCTGGAGCTCGATACGGCCACGGGCCTGCGCCGCGCCAAGGGCACGCTCACGGCGACGCTCAGCCAGGGCACGCTCGCCGGCTCCTTCTTCTACGAGCGCCAAGGCACGACCACGGTCGTCGCCTTCGCCGACGCCACGGTCAAGGTCGGGTCCCAGGACACGCTCAAGGAGGGCGACGGCGTCCTCGTGCTCAAGACCGAGGGCATCGCGGGCTTCCTCACCGGCAAGGCCGCGTTCGCCACCGGCGGCGTCCAGATCAACGGCCGCATCCTCTTCCGCGTGAACACCACCGGCGCCGCCGTCGACCAGAGCGTCGACGTCAACGGTCGCACGCTGACGGTCTCCTTCGGCGCCGCCGAGGGCGACACGTTCTCGGTCTCGGTCTCTGAACTCGAGCTGAACATCGCGGGCGTCGTCACCGTCAAGGGCGCGGGCACCTTCAAGTCCGGCACGCTCGCCGACGGCACGACGCAGGTCGAGACGTTCGCCGGCTCCGGCCTCACGCTGTTCTTCGGCGAGGGCCCGATGACGCTGGCCAACGGTGAGCTCAACCCGCTCGCGCGCGGCCTCATGATCACCAACGCGACCGTCGGCCTCATCCGCACCGCGGACGGCAAGTGGGCGCTCGACGCGCGCGGCCTCGTCTCGCTCGTCGGCCTGCCCGGCGCGCAGGGCGTCAGCGCCTCCGGCCAGGTCCACGTGCGCGTGAACAGCTTCACGCAGGCGATCGACGAGACGCTGCGGATCGAGGGCACGAGCAACGACGTGATCGTCAAGTTCGCCGCCAACCAGACCGCCAACGGCACCACGCCCTTCGCCTCGCTGACCGCGACCGGCATGCGGCTCGACGTGCTCGGCGCCTCGCTCACCGGCGACTTCAGCTTCGCCAAGCAGGGCGACGGCCTCACGATCACGGCCACGAACGTCGAGATGAGCTTCGGCGGCGTCGCCGACGGCACGAGCGCGCGCGGACCTCCGGTGTCATTCACCAACGGCTCCGGCACCTTCACGGCCGGCGCCACCGGCATCACCGCCGACCTCGGTGGCACGCTCGCCCTGAACCTCCCGGGCGTCAGCACCACGAGCACGTTCCGGATCAAGGTCGACCCCACTTCGGTCGCCGTCTCCGCCACGGACGTCACGCTCGACATCCTTGGCAACACCCTCACCGGCGACTTCTCGTTCGAGCAGTCCGGCGGGACCACGCACCTGGTCATCGAGGACGCGACGCTCTCCATCGCGGGCGCGATCTCCCTCAAGGCGATCAACGGCGATCTCACCATCAGCGCCGACGGCGTCACCGGCCGCCTCGCCGCCACGGTCGACACCCTCGCGATCGACGCGCTCACGCTCACGAGCGTCGAGCTGAACATCGCCCCGAACTTCCTCAAGGTCGAGGCCAAGGGCGCGGGCTTCTCCGTCGCCGGCCAGACGCTCACCGCCGACCTGGCGATCACGCGCACGATCGACTCGGTCGCGATCGCCGCCACCAACGTCTCGCTGATCCTCGGCGGCGTCGCCAGCCTCACCAACGGCACGGGCGACCTCACGCTCACGGCCGGCAAGGTCGCGGGCTCCTTCTCCGGCACGTTCGCGCTGACCGTCCCGGGCGTCGCGCTCACCGGCGCCGTCCGCGCCGAGCTCGACACCGCGACCGGCTTCGTCCGCCTCGCGGTCACGGGCGGAACGCTCGACGTCGCCGGCCAGAAGCTGAGCGGCGACATCACCTTCACGCGCGACGGCGCCGACATCGAGCTCGACGTCACCAACGCTTCCCTGAAGCTGGGCGGCGGCCTGATCACGATCGCCAACGGCGCCGCGAACCTCAAGGTCGGCACCTCGGTCACCGGCAGCTTCTCGGGCACCGTCACGACGACGCTCCCGGGCGTCAGCTTCGGCGGCTCGCTGACCGCGACGTTCGCGCCCGGCTCGGTGCAGGTCACGGGCACCGGCACCACGCTGACGATCGCCGGTACGACGCTGACGGCCGACTTCACGCTCGACGCCACCGGCGACACGGTCAAGGTCACGGTCTCCAACACGGACCCGACCACGTCGCTGCTCAAGCTCGGCACGTTCGTGGACATCCCGGACGCGACCGGCGTGCTCGTCTTCGGCAAGACCGGCGTCGCCGGCCGGCTCACGGTCACGAACCCGCTCTTCACCGTCCCGGGCATCGTCCTCGCCGGCGGCACGATCTCGATCGCGATCAACACCTCGACCGCGGCGCTGCTCGACCTGCCGGCCGGCCCGACGGTGACGGTCAAGGCGATCGGCGCCTCGCTCACCTTCGGCGGCAACACGCTCGCGGGCGACTTCCTGTTCGACCAGGGCAACGGCCAGACGCGGATCGCGGCGGTCAACGTCAGCGCCAGCGTCGCCGGCGTCACGCTCTCCGCGGGCGAAGGCGCCTTCCTGATCACGGCGAACGGCATCGCCGGCCAGGCGAGTGGCACGCTCAGCGCCGCGGTCGGCCCGGTCAGCGCCGGTGGCCGCGCGCTCCTGCGCGTGAACACGACGGGCACGACGCTCGACGAGACGCTCACGCTCGGCAACCGCTCGATCGCGATCAAGTTCGGCGAGGCGGAGAAGAACACGTTCGCGATCTCCGTCTCGGGCCTGAGCCTGAACATCGGCGGCTTCGTGACCATCGAGGGCGACGTCGCGATCAACAACGGCGTCTTCGCCGGCGACGGCCTGACGATCTTCCTGGGCCGCGGCCCGGCCAAGATGGCCAACGGCGAGACGAACCCGCTGGCCGTCGGCGCGATGATCACGAGCGCCCGCGTCGGCCTGATCAAGGTCGGCGACAAGTACGCCGTCTACGCCACGGGCACCATCTCGCTCGTCGGCCTCACCGGCGTGACGATCACCGGCACGGTCACGCTGCTCTACAACGACACCGGCGCCGACGTCGATCAGCTGATCGAGATCCCGGGCTCCACGCAGCCGGGCGTCCGGGTCACGGTCGCCAACGGCACCAAGTCCTTCAAGGTCACGGGCGGCACGCTCGCGATCCTCGGCCAGTCGATCAGCGGCGACTTCGCGTTCGAGCCCAAGGCCAACGGCGACGTCACGATCACGGCGGCCAACGTCAACGTGAGCGTCGGCCCGGTCAGCCTCACTGCAGCGGGCGGCACGCTGACCGCGGGCGCCGGCGGCGTCTCCGGTCGCCTGAGCGGCACGCTCGCCTTCGCCGTCACGGGCTTCGAGTTCGAGGCCGGCATCGGCCTTGCCGTCAACACCTCGACGGCCGCCGCGGGCGACCTGCCCGCCGGCCCGTACATCCGCTTCGACGGCACGAACGTGAAGCTCAAGATCGGTGGCCAGGAGCTCACCGGCGACTTCAGCTTCGAGCGCGCCACGCTCGCCGACGGCACGGCCGTCACCGCGATCGCCGCGCGCAACATCAGCTACTCGATCGGCACGCCCGGCGCGGGCGCCTCGCTCACCAACGGCGGCGGCGCGCTGCTGATCACGACCGCCGGCCTGGCGGGCACGCTGCAGGGCACGATCGGCCTCTCGCTCCCGGGCGACGCGGTCTTCACCGGCACGTTCGCGCTGGCCATCAACACCGGCCACGCCGCGGTCAACGAGACGCTGACGGTCGCCGGCGAGAGCGTCGCGCTGAACCTGGTCGGCGGGCCGTACGTGCGGATCGCGGGCACTCACGTCAAGCTCGCGCTGCTCGGCCAGGAGCTCACCGGCGACTTCGCCTTCGAGTCGATCACCAGCTTCGGCGCCGACGGCGTCCCGGGCGGCACCGGTCTCAACGCCGACGGCAAGGTCACGCGCCTCGCGCTCGCGAACGTGAACCTCTCGCTCGGCGGCGGCGTGCTCACCGTGACGAACGCGTCGGGCACGCTGATCGTCACGTCCGCCGGCCTCGCGGGCGACTTCGGCGGCACGATCGCCCTCACCGTCCCGAACGTCGCGCTCAGCGGCACGCTGCGCATCCAGGTCAACACGACCACCGCCGCCGTGAACGAGACGATCGAGCTCGCCGGCGCGCCCGTGAAGCTCGTGCTGCCGATCGGCAAGTTCTTCCGCGTCGCGGGCACGAACCTCAAGCTCACGATCCTCGGCCAGGAGCTCGGCGGCGACTTCAGCGTCACCAGCGCGGCCGGCGTCACGACCGTCACCGCCGCGAACGTCGTCGCGCGCTTCGGCGGCACGGTGCTCACCATCACCCAGCAGGGCACGGCCACCTTCACGATCAGCGCCGCGGGCATCAAGGGCAGCGTCAGCGCCACGCTCGCGCTCAGCGTCCCGAACGTCGCCCTCACCGGCACGGTCACGCTGACCACCGACACGACGCTCCCCGCCGCGTACCTGCGCGTCGAGGTCGCGAGCGCGAAGCTCACCGTCGTCGGCCAGGAGCTCAGCGGCTCGATCGTGGTCGAGCGCTCGGGCACCGAGCTCAAGCTCACGGTCACCGACGGCGCGATCAACCTCGCGGGCGGCGCGGTCAAGGTCGAGGCCATCAACGGCAACCTGACGATCGCCCCGGCGCGCGTCTCCGGCACGCTCAGCGCGACCCTCGCGGTCAGCGCGGGCGACCTCCAGCTCGGCGGCAGCTTCGCGCTGAAGATCGACACCGCGGCGCCGTTCCTGAAGGTCGACGCGGTCGGCGTGACGGTCCGCGTCGCCGGTCAGCGCCTCAGCGCCGACGTCTCGATCGAGTCGCTCACGACGAGCGCGGGCCAGACGGTCAAGCTCGCGCTGGCCAACGTCAACCTCGCGCTCGGCGATGGCAAGCAGGACCTGCTGACGCTGACGGGCGGCAGCGGCTTCTGGCTGATCCGCAGCGGCGGCGTCGCCGGCCGCGTGCAGGGCACCGTCGCGCTGCAGAACGTCCCCGGCGTGACGCTGCAGGGCACGCTCGGCCTCGAGGTCAACACGACGAACGCCGACGTGAACGAGACGTTCACGCTCAACGGCTTCGAGACCAAGCTCGAGATCGCCGCGACGCGCAAGTTCGCTGTCTCCGGCACTGGCGTGACGCTCGCGCTCGCCGGCGTCTCGCTCAGCGGCGACTTCGTGTTCACCAAGGACACGAACAAGACGCGCCTCGATATCTCGAACGCCGAGATCGCCATCAGCTCAGGCACGACGCGCCTGATCGCGGTGACGATCGCGACCGGCTTCCTCGAGTTCGCCACTTCGCCGGGCAAGACGACGGGCGGCGTGACCGGTTCGATCACCGCGTCGATCACCGTCGACATCCCGAACGTCGCCTTCGACGGCGCGTTCAAGGTCGACTTCGACACCACTCCCGCGACGCCGACGTTCGCCGTCGCCTCCACCGGGACCGTCACGCTGACGATCGCGGGCCAGACGCTCAGCGCCACGTCGATCACGCTCAGCAAGAACGCGCAGGGCGTCAACGTCGCTGTGACCGGCCTGGCCGTGAAGCTCGGCACGTTCGTGAACATCACCGGGCTGAGCGGCTCGCTGCAGATCACCAGCGCCGGCATCGCCGCCAGCCTGACCGGCTCGGTCCCGGCCGGCACGTTCACGCTCCCCGGCGACCTGTCGATCACGGCCTCCTCGCTGCTGCTGCAGATCGACACCGCCGCCAAGTTCTTCCGTGTCAAGGTCGAGAACGCGACGCTCGCCGTCGGCTCGGCGTTCTCGATCACCGGCTCGTTCCTGTTCGACCAGACCACCCGCAGCGGCTTCAGCGCCGGCGTCGTGTTCACGCCGGCCACCGCGACGTTCGCGACCGCCACCGGCGACGTGGACGGCGACGGCGACCTCGACATCGCGACCGGCTCCGGGCTCTTCCTCAACAACGGCTCCGGCACGTTCACCGCCGGCGCCACCATCACCGCGACCGGCAACGTCGCCATCGCGCTCGCGGACGTCAACAACGACAACCGCGTCGACCTGATCGTCATCAACGCCGGCACCTCGCGGGTGAATCTCAACCGCGGCGGCATCGGCGCGGCCTGGCTCGGCTTCAACTCGACCGCCGCGGCGACGTTCACGACCACCGACGCGAAGGCGGTCGCGGTCGGTGACATCGACGGCGACGGCAACGCCGATCTGATCATCGGCGGCGCGACCGACACGCGCCTGTTCCTGGGCGCCGGCGACGGCACGTTCGCCGCGCCGACGACGATCTTCACCGGCGACGTCAAGGCCCTCGCGCTCGGCGATCTCAACGGCGACCGCGTGCTCGATCTCGTGGCCGACGCGCGCGTGTTCGTCAACAACGGCACCGGGACGCTCGCCGCCGGCACGACGCTCACGGGCGTCACCGGCATCACGTCCGTCCTGCTCGTCGACACGGACGGCGACCGCAAGCTCGACATCGTGCTCGGCGGCGCGACCGTCGCCGTGTTCAAGAACACGGGCGACGACACCACGCTCAGCTTCGCGGCCGCCGCGACCGTCGCCTCGGTCGCGGTCACCGCGCTGGCCGCGGCCGACCTCGACAGCGACGGCTTCGCCGACCTCGTCCTCGGCACGGCCACCGGCACCCAGCTGCTGATCAACCGCGGCACCGCCGGTGGCTTCAAGGACGCGACGCCGATCGAGACCACCGCGGCCGCCACGACCGCGATCGTCCTCGCCAACGTCGATACCGACCGCGACCTCGACCTGCTGGTCGCGACCGCCGCCGGCGTCCGGCTCGTGCGCAACGCGCCGGTCCAGCTCACGCGCCTGGCGTTCGTCAACGTCGAGGTCGCGCTGACCGCGACCGGCTCGACCGATCTGATCACGATCAACAACGGCAACGGCGCGTTCCTGCTCACCACGGAGGGCATCGCCGGCCAGTTCGCGGGCGACGTCAAGGCGGGCCCGGCCGGCTTCAGCGTCGGCGCCAGCATGTCGGCGCGGATCAATACCACGACGCGCACGTTCGACGAGACGATCGAACTCGGCGGCACCACGATCGCGATCAAGTTCGTCGCGGGCGAGGTCGCCTCGGGCACGCCGCTGAAGCCGTGGGTCAAGTTCACCGGCAAGGTGGCCGCCAAGTTCGGCCCGGTCGAGATCTCGGGCACGCTGACCGCGGGCTCCGGCGGCACGCAGTACGGCACCGTCGACATCTTCATCGGCGTCGGCCCGGGCCTGCTCGATGACGGGACCGTGAACCCGAACGCGCGCGGCATCTTCCTGCGCGGCGCCAAGTTCATCCACAAGGACAACGGCGACGGCACGTTTGCGCTGTACGCCGAGGGCACGCTCGAGCTGCTCGGCATCCCGGGCGTCACGCTCGCCGCCCAGCAGGTCACGGTGACCTACAACACCGGCACCGCCGCGGCCGTCATCGACATCCCGGGCTTCCTGACGAAGACCGTCGCCGCGGGCGAGCTGGCTGTGAGCGGCACGCTCGCCATCGCCTTCAGCGGCCTGGAGCTCAGCGGCGCCTTCACCTTCAAGACGGGCGCGACGAAGGGCGATCTGGAGATCGGCCTGACCGCCGGCAAGCTCGTCCTCGGTGAGGTGCTCGAAGTCGACACCATCACGGGCACGCTGCACAGCACGGCTACGGGCGTCGCCGCCACCATCAGCGGCCGCATCAAGCTGACGGTGCCGGGTATCGACCCGCTCACCGTCGACAACATCTCGGTCCAGATCGACACGGCCGCCAAGCTGGTCGTCGTCGAGGCGACGTTGGACCTCCAGCTCTTCGGGCAGAAGCTCTCGGGCACGTTCCGCTTCGAGCAGGTCACCGCCCCCGCGGCCGCGGGCGCGACGCCGGCGAAGATCATCAAGGTCTCGGCCACGAACGTGCACCTGTTCATCGGCGACGAGGCCGCGGGTGCGGGCGTCGAGATCAGCGGCGGCACCGCGCTGTTCGTGATCCGCCCGACCGGCCTGGCCGGCCGCGTCGAGGGCACCGTCGCGGTCAAGATCCCGGGCGACCCGGTCAAATTCACCGGCACGTTCGCCGTCGCGGTCAACACCACGGGCGCCGCCGTCTCGGAGCAGATCGGGACCGTCTCGCTCGCGCTGCCCGCCGGCCCGTTCCTGCGCGTCACGGCCGACAACCTGGAACTCGCGTTCGCGGGCCAGCGGATCACGGGCTCGTTCGTGTTCGAGTCGGCGACCACCAGCGCCGGCAAGGTCGTCCGCGTGCTGGTCACGAACGTCAGCGCCGCGTTCGGCGACGGCACCACGAACTTCGTCACGCTCAGCGGCGGCAGCGGCTTCTTCGTCATCAGCCCCGCGGGCATGGCCGGCGACATCGGCGGCACGGTCGCGGTCAACATCCCGAGCGTCACGCTCACCGGCACGCTGCGCCTGGTCCTGAACACGTCGACCACGAGCGGCGTCGACACGTCGATGCAGTTCGGGCCGGCGCCGACGACGCGCAACACGGTCGCGCTCGGCGACCTCAACGGCGACGGCCGCGCCGACCTGGTGTCCGGCACCGCGGGCGAGGGCCTCGTGCTGCACCTGGGTGACGGCTCGGGCGATCCGTACGACGGCCTCGCCGGGATCGCGTTCGGCCGCACGGGCGAGACCATCACGGCGATCGCGCTCGGCGACCTCGACAACGACGGCGACCTCGACGTGGTGGCCGGGGCCGCCGGCGCGCTCTACTGGTACAAGAACGACGGTCGTGGCCGCTTCGACGCCGGCGCGCTGATCGCGGGCGTCACCGACGCGGTGTTCGCGCTTGGCGACCTCAACGGCGACGGCAAGATCGACCTCGTCACGGGCGCGAAGTGGTACAGCGGCGACGACGCCGGCCTCTTCACCGAGGCCGGCACGGTCGACTCCGGCACGGTCGGCGCGATCGCCGTCGGCGACATCGACGGCGACGGCAAGCTCGACGTCGTCGTCACGGGTGCGGGCCGCGCGACCACCGCCTACCGCAACCTCGCCGGCACCGGCGTGCTCACCGCGCTCCAAGTCGCCGCGACCGGCGCCGCCACGCTCGCCGTGGCCGACGCCGACGGCGACGGCACCGTGGACATCGTCACCGGCAACGCGCGCTTCACCGGCGTCACGACCAACGGGACGTTCGGGTTCACAGCCGCCGGGACGATCACCGCGATCACCACGGCGACGCTCACCGGCCTCGCGTTCGGTGACGTCGACGGCGACGGCCGCGTCGACCTGGTGACGGCGCACGGCACGGCGGCCACGCGCGTGCAGCTCGGCACCGGCACGCTGGCGTTCGCCACGGGCGCCACGCTCGGCTCGGTCGCGCTGAAGGTCGACCAGGGTCCGTACCTGAAGGTCACGGGCACGGCGATCACGCTCGACATCGCGGGCCAGAAGCTCACCGGCACGTTCAGCTTCGAGCGCTCCGCGCAGCTCGTCCGCCTCGTCGTCTCCGACACCACGCTCTCGCTCGCCGACGGCGCGCTGGTCCTGAACCTCAGCGGCGAGCTCCAGATCGGCGCGGGCGGCCTCGCCGGCAAGCTCACGGTGGCGACGCCCGGCGGCCTGAACCTCGGCCCGGTGACGCTGAACGGCACCTTCAAGCTCGCGATCAACACCGGCACCACGGCGGTCGTGCTCTCCGACGGCGATCGCCTCCCCGCGGGTCGCTTCGTCCGCGTCGAGGCGCTCGGCGTCACGCTGACGATCGGCGGCGTCGAGCTCGGCGGCAGCGTCGCGGTGGAACAGACGACGTCAGCCACGGGCGTCAAGCGGCTCACCGTCGCCTTCACCGGCCTGACGGTGAAGTTCGGCACGGACACCGTCCTGTCCGGCGGCACGGGCGCGCTGCTCATCCTGCCCGACGGCTTCGCCGGCCAGTTCGGCGGGACGGTCGACCTGACCGCGCTCACCGGCGGCACCGTGACCATCCTCGGGACGTTCTCGCTGGCCATCAACCAGACCACGCGCGCCGTCACCGAGTCCTTCGAGGTCAACGGCCAGACGATCACGCTCAACCTGCCCAAGGGCCAGTTCGTTCGCATCGCGGGCACGGGCGTGGAGCTGTCGGTCGCGGGCCAGACGCTCAAGGGCGACTTCGGCTTCGAGCGCTCGGGCACGACGACGGTCCTGAGCGCCGCGAACGTCTCGATCAGCCTCGGCGGCGTCGTCAACGTCTCCGAAGGCACGGGTCAGTTCACGCTCGCCGCCGGCGGGATGAGCGGCGACCTGAGCGTGAAGGTCGGGCTGACGATCCCGGGCGTCACGCTCGAGGGCACGCTCAAGCTCTCCGTCGACACGCGCAACGGCGCCAAGAAGCTCACGGTCGGCGGCACGGGCATCAAGCTGGCGATCGCCGGCCAGACGCTCGAGGGCGACTTCTCCTTCGAGAAGCAGGCCACGACGCTCACGCTCGGCTTCGCCAACGTCAAGCTCTTCCTCGGCGACCCGACGCCCGGCGGCTTCGGCATCCGCGTCACCCAGAAGGGCACCGCGTCCTTCGTCGTCGGCCCGGCGGGCCTGACCGGCGAGCTGGCCGCGACGGTCGCGCTGGAAGGCCTCGACGACAGCGTCATCAAGCTCCCGGCGATCGACTTCGCGCTGAAGATCACGCCGACGACGCTGCGCGTCGAGGTCGGCACGTCCGGCACCGACCTGATCGAGATCGCCGGCCAGCAGCTCGGCGGCACGTTCGCGTTCGAGCGCGTGCTCGGCGCCGGCGCCGACAAGGTCCTCAACACCTCCGACGACGCGCCGATCATCCGCATCGCGGCGAGCAACGTCACGCTCTTCCTGGGCGCGGGCGACGTCGGCGTGTCGATCACGCAGGGCAACGGCCGATTCCTGATCACCAAGGCCGGCATCGCGGGCGAGTTCAGCGCGACCGCCGCGATCAAGCTCGGCGACGGCATCCAGGCCGGGCCCGTCCAGGTCGGCTTCGCCATCAACAACATCGCGACCGCGGTCGACGAGGCGTTCACCATCGGCGGCCAGACGCAGCGACTGCAGCTGCCCGCCGGCCCGTACCTGCGCGCGTCGCTCACGGGCCTGACGATCGAGATCGCCGGCCAGCGCCTGTCGGCGGACTTCGCGTTCGAGAAGAAGGGCACGACGACCACGGTGTCGCTGGCCAACGTGGGCCTGCGGATCGGCAGCGGCGACCGCGACTTCGTGATCGTCTCCAACGGCTCCGGCACGTTCACGATCACCCCGCAGGGCATCGAGGGGAACATCGCGGCGACGATCACGGTCGACATCCCGGGCGTCACGTTCGCCGGCTCGTTCATCGTCGGCATCGACACCCGCGTCGCGACCAAGAAGATCTCCGTCGAGGGCATCGGCGTCGAGCTCGGCGTGGCCGGCCAGACGCTCAAGGGCAACTTCAAGTTCGTCAAGAACGCGACCACGATCTCGATCACGCTCACCGACGTCTCGCTCGCGCTCGGCAACGGCACCCAGACGCTCGTGACGGTGACCGTCGCGTCCGGCTCGATCACGATCTTCAACGACGGCATCGTGGCCGCGATCAACAACGCCACGCTCACGCTCGCGCCGTCGCTCACCGGCGACTTCCAGTTCGGCGGCGACGTGTCGCTGGCGATCAGCACGCGGCCGTCCAACCGCTACCTGAAGGTCACCGCGGGCGACGTCACGCCGGTCAGCTTCAGCGCCTTCGGCCAGTCGCTCTCGGGCCGCTTCTCGTTCGAGCAGATCACGACCACCAAGGGCACGAAGGTCGTCAAGATCGCCTTCACCGACGTGTCGCTCACGCTCGGCGACGCCGGCGCGGGCCTGACCGTCACGGGCGGCACGGGCCAGTTCCTGATCCTGCCGCAGGGCATCGCGGGCAAGATCTCCGCGACCGCCACGATCACCATCCCGGGCGCCGTGACGATCTCGACCGACGTCGAGGTCCAGGTCAACCGGATGCCGATCGCGGTCAACGAAATGGTCGGCACGACACCGCTCGTGCTGCCCGCCGGCCCGTTCCTGCGCGTCGCGGCCTACAACATCGCGGTCAACTTCAGCGGCCAGGTCATCACCGGCGACTTCTTCTTCGAGCAGGCCGTCCGCAAGGGCTCCACGACGAAGATCACGAAGATCGCCGTCGCCAACCTGAAGTTCACCGGCGCCCAGGTGATCGAGAGCGCCACCGGCGCGCTGGTCATGCTGCCGAACGGCGTCGCGGGCGTCGTGCTCGGCAAGGTCGGCGGCGGCGGGCCGGTGTCCGCGAGCCTCGGCCTGATGATCAACACGACGCCGGGCGCCGTGAACGAGACGATGGTCGTCAACGGCACCGAGATCACGATCAACGCCCCGACGCCCGGCTTCACCTTCCTGATCCAGGACGTCGAGGTGGACCTCGGCGGCCTGCTCGAGATCCGCGGCGACTTCCGCGTCGCCGGCGGCAGCTTCTCCGGCACCGGCCTCGAGATCTTCGTCGGCAAGGGCCCGTCGACCGACCCGAACGCGATCGGCATCCTGATCACGAACGCGACGATCGAGTACCGCAAGGTCGGCACCGGCTCGGGGCTCTACGCGCTCTACGCCACGGGCACGGTCACTCTGCTCGGCCTCCCGGGCCTGACCGTCCGCGGCACCGCGACGTTCATGCTCAACACGAGCGCTACGACGGTGAACATCCCGACGGGCGCGACGACGTCGATCAACATCGTCGGCAACACGTTCTCGCTGGATCTCATCGGCCTCGAGCTCGAAGTGGCCGGCACGCTGAAGATCGCGGGCACCGCGAACGTCACGCGCCGCCCGACCGGCGACCTCGACGTCTCGATCCCGGTCGTCACGATCGGCATCACCGTCAGCGGCACCGAGCTGTTCAGCATCCGCGGCGGCGCGATCTTCTCGATCAACCAGGCCACGGGCTTCAAGCTCCAGAGCTTCTCGGTCACCGGCTTCAAGGTCGGCGGCAACGACGACGACACGCCGCCGGCGACCACGCCGAAGCCGCTGCCGCCGACCGCCGACGTCGTGCGCACCGGCGAGCGCGTCGCGTCCTCGAGCGTCGGCAAGTTCATCGACGTCGTCTTCACCGACCGCAGCGGCACCGGCCTGCGCCTCGAGTCGATCATGGACGTCGCCCCCGAGTTCGAGCTCACCGTCAACGGCGTCGCGATCGCGGTCGTCTCCGGCACGCCGGTGGCCGTCGCGGGCAAGCCGGGCACCTACCGCTACGAGCTCGCCTCGATCCCGCCGCTCGGGCTCGTGCAGGTCCGCTTCCTGCCGGGCTCCTTCTCGGACAACTCGGGCACCGTCCCAGGCACCAACGTGAACCTCACCGAGGTCGAGCAGTTCGTGATCACCGGCGCGGGCGACATCGTCGGCCCGATCGCTGAGGTCACCAGCCCGGCCAACGGCGAGCAGATGACCGCGCTGGACTTCAACGCGCGCCGCTCGATCGACGTCACCTACCGCAGCCTCGACGGCACGGCGCTCGACATCCAGTCGATCACCGACACGCCGCCGTTCAAGCTCACCGGCACGGGCATCGCGGACGTCGAGCTGGACTCGCTGGGCCGGCCGATCATCGCGGGCTACCAGGTCATCGGCGGCCTGCGCGCGGACGCCCCGACGATCACGATCCGGTACTACCTCAAGGACAAGAACGCCAAGAACCTGACCAACCTGTTCCAGGCGGGCACGGTCAACGTCGAGTTCTTCGACGGCATCAACGGCTTCAAGACGACGACCAACGTCACCAACCTCGCCGGCCTGCGCTCGACCTTCACGCTCTCGCCGACGGCGCCGGGCGCGGTGGCCGCGACCAAGCCGATCACGCTCGGCCCGCTCGTGCTGCAGAACCCGACGATCGGCATCGCCGACATCGGCTTCAGCCCCGACGGCCTGCTCGTGCTGACGATCGGCATCGGCGTCGAGCGCGCGACGCTGGCCTTCGGCGGCGGCACCGCGGGCTCCCCGAGCCAGTCGAGCACGGGCGTGAGCGTGGAGCTGATCGGCGTGCTCGGCACGTTCGACCTCGGCGTGGACGCCTTCGGCCTGCTGAGCGGCAACGTGCGCGTCGAGCTGCCCGGCAAGTTCAGCTTCCGCGTCGTCCAGTTCGAGGCGATCGTGCCCGACGTCGTGACGATCACCGGCTCGGGCCTGGACGTCACGTACGACCCGAAGGCGCCGGCGGGCCAGCAGATCCTCGCGCTGCAGGAGGCGACGATCACGTTCCCGAAGTTCGGCGTGACCGGCTCGATCCGGCCCTCCAACGGCAAGCCCGGCCTCGTCGTCCGCGACACCGGCTTCTCGCTCGGCGAGGCGCAGCTCAAGTACGGCGGCCAGCCCGTGAACCCGAACGCGCCCCCGCCCACGGACCCGAACGCACTGGTCGCGACGCGCCCGGTCGGCCTCGACGGCATCCTCGAGTTCGTCGACCTGCGGATCGGCATCAAGGACTTCAGCATCGACTTCTCCAAGGGCGCGCAGCCGTTCAGCGGCACGATCTTCTTCGCCTCGGGCGGCGCGAAGTTCTTCCCCGGCAAGCCGGTCAACGCCACGATCACCGACCGCCTGACGGCCGACGACCGCAACCCGGACGGCACGCTCAACGACGAGGCGCTGCGCCTCGAGCTGACCTTCACCGCCGGCAAGGTCGACGCGTTCAAGATCAAGATCGACACGCTCGAGATCAACATCTCGACGTTCGTGACGCTCACCGCGCGTGACTTCATGCTCAACACCGGCGCGGCCGCCAACCAGGAGCTCGTCTCCTTCGGCGCCGTCGGCGCGAAGGTCAAGATCGGCACGCTCGAGCTGGGTGGCGAGGGCCGCAACTTCGCCTTCATGGGCGACGGCTCGTTCAAGGCCAAGAACGGCTTCGGCGTCTTCCTGAGCATCGGCGGCGCGACCGGCGACGGCTTCCAGTGGCCCTCCTTCCTGCCGATCAAGATCGAGTCGATCGGCATCCGCTGGATCGGCAACGTCGAGACCGACCCGACCAACTTCGAGCTGATCCTGTCCGCGTCGATCACCGCCATCCAGGGCGTCTCCGGCCTGCAGTTCACGGGCTCGGTCGAGGGCATCCGGATCAACCCGTCGCTGCTCGCGCAGGGCAAGATGCCGATCACCCGCATCGACTCGCTCGGCGTGACCGTCAAGGGCGCGATGTTCGGCGGCGAGATCGACGCCGGCATCGTCGGCGGCATCCTGCGCCTGGACGCCAACTACAACATCATCGGCGTCTTCGACGACACGACGCCGGTGCATCAGCGCGTCTTCTACCTCGGCCTCCAGGGCGGCTTCAGCATGGCCGGCATGGCGGGCTTCACGATCCGCGTCGGTCTCTCCGAGCTCGGCCCGCTGTCGGCCTTCATCAACATCGAGATCCCCGGCGGCATCCTGCTCGAGCCGACGACCGGCCTGACGATCAACGACTTCTCGGCGGGCGTCGAGTTCTTCAAGACGCTGCCGTCGATCGACGACCCGTTCGCGCTGCGCTCGAGCGCCTTCCAGCTGCCGACGGCGCAGACCGCCGACGAGTGGCTGAACGGCCTGCAGCGCCAGGTCGCCGCGCAGGCCAAGGCGATCTCCGCCAACCCGGCGCTGAACGGCTTCACGGCCGCGTTCACGGCGCCGATGACGATCACCGGCGGCGCGAAGGTCTACACGATCTACACCTCCCAGGCCGTGTTCAACGGCGAGGTGATCGTCAAGATCTCCACCGACGGCAAGTTCCTGATCGTCGGCAAGCTCAACTTCGCCGCCGACAACATCTCGATCAGCGGCCGCCTGTACGCGGACCTGTCGAAGATCGCCTCTGGCTCGGCCACGGTGCTGTTCCTGGCCGACGTCCCGGACCAGGTCCGCATCCTCACGATCTACGGCAAGCTCAAGATGGGCTTCAAGAACGCCAACGGCGAGGACGTCGTGTTCGACGTGCTCGACGTCCCGGCCACGCAGCCCGGCTCGCTGAAGCCGACCGCGACGATCATGAACCCGGCGACCGCCGGCGGCAGCTCGGCCGTCACGACCGCGCAGAACTACATCGACGTGCTGTTCACCGCGCCCAAGGGCGGCGGGCTGGACCTGGACTCGATCATGCAGATGGTCACCAAGATCACGCTGCACCGCGGCGTGACGCCGTTCAGCTTCACCGACATCACGCCGATGTCGCTGATCGAGGTCGACGGCGTACTGGCCTACGTCCCGCTGCGCCGCGTCGGCAACGACATCCTGCGCGGGACCGAGGTCGTCGCCAAGCGCTGCGCCGACACCAAGACCTGCGACCTGCCGGCCACCGCCACGGACTACGAGCTGATGCTCGCGGCCGTCCGCAAGACGAACACCACCTACTTCCGCTTCTCGCTCGCGACGCCGGTGTGGACGGTCGGCGACTACTCGGTCACGATCACCGCGGGCGCGTTCAAGGGCCTCGACGGCTCCACCAACGACGCGCTCGAGTTCCAGTTCGGCCTCGACGGCGCCACCGCGCGCCTGTCCGATCCGGGCGCCGGCGGGACGATCGACATCAACGTCCTCAACCAGCGCAACTGGGTCGACGTCGCCTTCCAGCGGCCGTCGAGCGGCGGGCTCGCGATCGACGTCGGCTCGATCGTCGACCTCGCGCCCGAGTTCGAGCTCACCGGCGTCGGCCTGGGCACGCTCGCGCTCGACGCGGCGCGTGCGCCGACCCTGGTCAAGACCGTCGGCGACACCGTCACCTACCGCTACTGGCTGACGGGCGTGCGCGGCACCGGCGCGATCACGCTCACCTACCTGCCGGGCACGTGGGCGTTCAATGCCGCCTCCGTGGACGGCACGACGACCACGGCGACGATCACGCTCACCGACGGCACGCCGTCCACGATCGTGGTCACGCTCCCGACCGTCGCCGGCCTCACGCTCGACCCGACGTCGGTCGACCTCGGGGCGTTCACCGGCACGATCAGCTCGAGCGTCGTCGGCTGGACGATCGTCTTCGACCCGAGCCGCGCGCCCGTGCTCCGCACCGACGGCCAGTGGGAGCTGCCGGTCCTGATCACGCCGCCGGCCGGCTCCGCCAGCACCGCGACGACGACCGCGACCGTGACGTTCGCCGCGGGCGGCGTGGCCTACACGGGCGCGCCGGCGACGGGCACCCAGGGCGGCTCTACGGTCGACGTCTCCACCGGCATCCTCACGGGCCGCACGTTCATCGACGTCCAGTTCCGCCCGGCCCCCGGCACGACGCTCGACGTCGCCACGATCGACGGCAACGAGTTCCTGCTCTCCGGCTTCGGCGGCAGCGGCGTCTCCAGCGGCTCCGGTGACGGCAAGGCGCTGCAGGTGGGCGAGAACACGTGGCGCTTCATCCTCACCGGCCAGTTCCGCCCGGGTGAAGTGCTCGTGAGCTTCCAGTCCAGCAGCTGGTCCTCGACGGCCCGCGGTCCCCCGGTCGGTGCCACCTACGGCAACCGTGCCTTCTCCCAGCGCTTCTCCGTCGCCGGCGCCACCGCCGACCTCGTGCGCACGATCACCGCGACCCAGGCGATCGTCGGCCTGTCGGGCGCGACCATCGGTCGCGACCAGTTCAACCTCCTCGGCTACATCGAGGTCACCTTCCGCGGGTCCTCCGGCAACGCCGTCGACCACGCGTCGATCAACGGCGGCGAGCTCGAGCTCCGCGACGCCGCCGGCAACCTCGTCGCCCTCTCCGGCACGCTCACCCGCGTCGGCCTCACCGACACCTACCGCTACGGCCTCGCCGCCCCGCTGGTCAACGGCGCGTACAGCGTCACCTTCGTCGGCGGCTCCTTCAGCGACACCGCCGGCGTCGCCAACCAGGCGGAGACCGAGATCTTCACGCTCGCCGTCGCCACCGCCGCGCTCGCCGATCCGACGCACGCGACGGTCATCGACCGCGGCGAGCTCGAAGGCCGCGGCTGGGTCGACGTCACGTTCGGCGCGTTCGGCGGCCAGGACTTCGACCCGCTGTCGATCACCGACGCCGACGCCGAGATCACGCTCACGAGCCCTGGCTCGACGATCGTGGTCGACGGCCGCGCGGTCAACCTCGGCAACGGCAAGTTCCGCTTCTTCTACACGGGCTACGGCCGCAAGAACGAGCCGCTGACGGCCACCGCCGTCGCGGGCACGTGGAAGAACGTCGGCGGCGCGACCGTGACCGCGGCCGACCTCGGCACCGCCGTGATCGAGGACCTGACCGGCGCGGGCGCCAAGAACCGCATCTGGCTCGACATCCGCTTCAACGGCGTCGGCACCGCCGCCGTCGACGCGACCTCGATCAACGGCGACGAGTTCACGCTCACCGGCGCCGGCGGCGAGAGCCTGATCGCCACGGCCGGCAACGCCGCCACGCGCGTCGGCGACAACGTCTGGCGCTACACGTTCAACGGCCAGCTCGGCACCGGCAAGATCACCGTCAACTTCCTGGCCAACAGCTGGAAGGACGCCGAGGGCAACCAGGGCACGGCCGGCAGCGGCCAGTTCGCCGTCATCACGCAGGCCAAGTCGTTCTTCATCGAGCTCTCGGGCGGCATCATCCTCGCGCTCGCGGACCTGAAGCTGATGGAGGCCAAGGCCACCGTCACGCTCGAGATCGACAGCGCCCGCAACGCGTTCCGGCTGAACTTCAACGGGTCGCTGTGGATCATCGGCCTCGGCACCGTCGGCGCCACCGCCGGCCGTTTCGTGCTCGAGACGCCGCAGAACGCCGACGACTCGGCGCGCTTCTGGGGCGTCGCCACGATCGAGACGAACTTCTCCGCGCTCGAGCAGTACGGCATCTACCTGTTCGCCAAGGGCACGCTGCAGATCAACCTCACGGGCGAGACGCGGATCGAGACGCTGACGCTGCCGGGCCTCGGCGCGGGCGGCGCGGACCTCAACCGCACCTACACGCTGCGCCCGTACTCCTTCGGCCTCGAGGTCGTCGGCCAGCTCAAGCTGCGCCCGCCGGGGCTGGACGCCGACCTGCTCGTCGCCCAGGGCGGGTTCGCGATCAACATCAGCCCGGAGAAGTTCGAGCTCTACGTCACCGCCGCGCTGTCCTTCGGCTACGGCGACGCGCAGCTCAACTACGGCGAGGCCACCGGCCTGCTGATCATCCAGACCGGCGTCACCCCGGGCCGCAACGCCGGCGTCGCGGGCATGCTCACGGTCAGCCGCTCCGCCGGCATCGGCCTGCCGAACATCGGCTCGCTGTTCTCGGTCGAGGGCTCGGTGAAGGTGATGTTCAACACCACCCGCCAGGACCAGACGTTCACCATCCCGGCGAACTTCCTGCCGCTGCTCAAGCCGGGCGACCCGACCACGATCAACATCTTCGCCGCGGCGCCCGGCCTCGACGGCCAGCGCGACCCGAACGCGCCCCCCGGCGGCGAGATCTACGTGCAGGCGAGCATCGCGGCCACGATCACGATCGGCGGCGTGATCACGCTGACCGGCTTCATCGGGATCGAAGCGGCCGGCAGCGGCACCGACGCGCGCCTCGAGGTCACGGGCGCGGTCAGCACGACGATCGCCTACATCGGCTCGCTCACCGGCACGCTGAACCTCAACATCTACGTCGGGGCGACCAAGACCGGTGTCGTCGGCCGCATCTTCTTCGCGCGCTCGGACGCCGGCAGCATTCCGGGCGTCAGCCTCACCGGCCAGTTCCTGCTCGAGATCAACACGTTCGCGAGCGCCCAGCAGATCGACACGTTCAAGATCAAGAAGCGCGTCGTCGACGGCGTCGAGTTCTTCGACGGCTTCGACCTCAACGCCCAGGGTCGCCCGAAGGTCATCCGCGACACGATCTCGATCACCAGCGGGTTCGTGCTCAAGGTGGCCGGCGACCTGAAGTTCGGCCCGCTGACGATCTCCGGCGAGTTCAAGCTCGCGGTCTCGACCTCGAGCGTCGAGATGATCGTCAACGCGTCGATGACGCTCGGCGTGCTCGGCTCCGTCTCGCTCAAGAACAGCGGCTTCCGCGTCAACTCCCAGGGCCTCGTCGCGCGCTTCGCGCCGTCGCTCGGGCTGTTCGGCGGGACCTTCGGCCTGAACCTCTCCGTGAGCGCGGTCGTCGAGATCAACACCACCGGCCGCGCGCAGACCTTCAACAACGTCACGATCGCGGCGGGCTTCCGCCTCGCGCTCAACGGCGAGGTCACGTTCCTGAACTTCGCGACCGCGAAGGGCTCGCTGGACATCACGATCTCCGGCAGCACGTTCCTGATGAGCGCGAGCCTGGAGTTCGAGATCGGGCCGCTCGTGTTCAAGGTCGCGGGCTCGCTCGGGATCTACGCCAACGGCCTCACCGCGACGCTCGACGTCACGCTCGACCTCGACCTGCTCGGCGGGCTGCTCTCGCTCGAGATGAGCGGCAAGATGCGGCTGGACACGCGGCCCGGCTCGCAGTACTTCCGCCTGGAGATCTCCGGCAAGCTCAGCGTCCTCAGCGTCCTCACGCTCAGCGGCGCGGTCATCGTCGAGGTCTCGGGCAAGGCGTGGTCGATCACGATCCCGACCACGAACAAGCTGGGCGTGACGCTCGGCCCGCTGAGCCTGTACGCCTGGGGCTCGATCCGCTCGGACGGGTACTTCGACATCAACCTCAGCGGCGGCATCGACCTCACCTGGCAGGGCAACGGCGTCAAGGGCAGCGTCGACGTCAGCGTCAAGTTCGACCCGGCCACCGGCAAGTTCCGCGCCTCGGCCGGCGGCAGCGTCTCGGCCTGGTTCCTCGGCGTCGAGCTGTTCGGCGTCAGCGCCACCGGGATCGTCGAGGGCCAGCTCGGCCAGTCCGTGACGCTCTACCTGCAGATCAAGGGCACCGGCGTCTTCTTCGAGTGGGTCACGAAGGTCGTCGAGATGCTCGAGTCGGCGGCGCGCGCGGCCGGCTACGCGATCAAGAAGTTCTTCGAGGGTGTCGGCTGCGAGATCGCCTCGTGGTTCGGCTCCAAGTGCAAGGACCGCAAGGTCGAGGTCGAGGTCACCCAGCAGGAGAACGTGACGCGCCCGAAGGGCTTCACGATCCCGATTGCGACGTTCAACCTGCCGAGCTCGCTCTCGAGCCCGAAGCCGCCGCCGGCCAACCTGGCCACGCGCGTCGGCGACAAGCTGTGGCTGAACGTCGGCGAGGCCCGCGCGGCCAACCGCGGCGTCTTCCAGACCTCCACGGGCGAGATCTACGAGATCGCGCACGTCGGCGGCATCGCCGGCTCCGAGTCGATCCGCGTCACCGCGTTCGGCCGCTCGGAGACCTTCGACGGCATCGCGAGCATCGAGGGCGACTTCGGCAGCGGCGTCGACAGCCTCAACGTGCTCGAAGGCGTGTACGCGAACCTCGTCGCGTACGGCGGCGGGGAGGACGACTCGCTGGCCTACAACGGCTACGGCACCGTCCGGCTCGAGGGCGGCGCGGGCCACGACTCCCTGTACGTCTCCAACGCGGTCGGCAGCGTCATCCTCCGCGGCAACAGCGGCGACGACCTGCTGGTCAACGACTCCAACGCGCCCGGCCTGCTCGAGGGCGGCGACGGGGCGGACGACCTGCGCGGCGGCAGCGGCGACGACGTCCTCGACGGCGGCGCGAACGACGACGTGCTCCAGGGCCGCGGCGGCAAGGACACCGTGCGCGGCGGCTCGGGCAACGACCTGATCCGCGAGACGCTGGTCGACCTCGTCGCGGGCGAGACGTTCGACGGCGGCAGCAACGTCGCCGACGACCTCAACGACGCGACGTTCGACCCGTTCGACGCGATGGAGATCATCGGCAGCGCCGGCCCGGACTCCATCCGCGTGTCCATGAGCAACGGCCAGCTGATCATCAGCGAGCTGCTCGGCAACACGGTCGTCGGCTCCTTCACGGGCATCGGCGTCGAGCGCCTGCGGCTCACGGGCGAGGGCGCCGCCGACACCTTCCTGCTCGTCGGCGCGCTCGAGCAGGGCGGCCTGAAGACGCTCAGCATCGACACCGGCTCGGGCGCCGACCTCGTCACCACGCAGCTCACGGCCGGCAACGACGACGTCACGGTCGTCTCCGCCGGGAGCACCACCTCGGTGGGCTGGACCGGCCACTACGCACTGACGATCGGCAACACGACGACCAACGACCGCCTGCGCATCGAGGCGCTCGGCGGCAACGACATCCTCAACGCCGCGGGCGTCGTCGCCCCGGTCCAGTGGAGCCGGATCGACCTCGTCGGCGGCGACGGCGACGACCAGATCATCGGCACGCCGGCCGACGACTACATCGACTCCGGCCTCGGCAACGACCGCGTCTCCGGCATGGGCGGCACGGACACGTTCGTCGACGCGGGCGGCACCGACGAGATCATCGAGAGCTTCCCGAGCGACTTCGGCCTCTACGGCAACCTGCTGGTGATCGGCACGCTGTCGGGCGGCAACTTCGTCAATGCGACGGCCGAGGACATCTCGGTGTTCGAGCGCGCGACGCTCACCGGCTCGCTCGCCGGTGAGGCGAACACGTTCCTGATCGGCAGCGCCACCGGCACCGTGCGGGTCAACGGCGTCGACCACACCGGCGTGCTCGCGTGGCGCGGGATCGCGAACGTCACCGGCCGCAACGGCAGCGACACGTACCGGATCGAGACGGCCGGCGTGCGCGGCGGCACCGTGAACATCATCGAGGCCGGCACCGGCGGCACCGACACGGTGGTCGTCAACGGCACCGACGCCCGCGAGGTCGGCCGCATCGACATCGGCCCGATGCTGCTGGACGCCGACGCGAGCGACCCGGACACGGTCGGCAACGTCTTCCGCGCCAGCACGCAGATCCGCCTCGACGACGGCAACTCCACGCCGGCGACGATCAACGTCTCCACGCTCGTCGAGTCCGCCTCCGTCAACCTCAAGGGCGGCGTCGACACGCTCGCCGTCCGCGGCCTGAACCTCCCGCTCACGGTTGACCTCGGCGACGGCGACGACCTGCTGCTCGCCGGCTCGCGCGCCTTCGAGCTCGAAGGCTCCAACGAGGGCGGCACGCTGGACTTCTTCCTGTCGCGCCTCACGGTCCAGGGCGGCAACGGGCGCGACACGCTGCGCGCCGACGACAGCGCCGACACGTCCGACAACACCGGCACGCTCACCGCAACGCTGCTGACCGGCCTCGACACCCAGGGCATCGAGCATGAGGCGTTCGAGGAGTTCGCGCTCGCGCTCGGCACGGGCAACGACACCCTGACCGTCACGAGCACGGTCGCGGGCCCGAACACGATCACCACCGGCGCGGGCAACGACACGGTCACGGTCGCGACGACCGCCGGCGCGCTGACCTTGGACACGGGCGCCGGCACCGACACCGTCACGATCCTCACGACCGGCTCGACGCTCACGCTGACCACCGGCGCCGACAACGACACCGTCACGCTGCGCACGCTCGGCGGCGCCACCACGGTCGACACGGGCGCCGGCGACGACACCGTGCGCGTCGGCTCGCTCACCGACCTGCTCAACGGCATCAGCTCCACGCTCTCGATCACGGCGGGTGCAGGCCACGACCAGCTCTTCCTGACCGACGCCGGCGACACGGCCGCCAACACGGGCCGCGTCACCAACACCACGGTCAGCGGCCTCGGCCTCGGCGGCACGCTCACCTACCTCGGCTTCGAGGCCTTCGAGCTGCTGCTCGGCTCCGGCGCCGACACGCTGTTCGTGGACTCCACGCACGCGGGCACCACGCGCATCGACCTGGGCGCCGGTGCCGACCGCGTGGACCTGGAGACGATCGCCGGCCCCACGCGGATCGAGGGCGGCGCGGGCGCGGACACGCTGAACATCAACCCGGTGCTCGACGCGGCGAACGGTCTCGCGGCCATCCTCACGCTCGACGGCGAGGGCGACGGCGACACCTACAACCTCAACCTCTGGGGCATCGGCGGCTCGATCGTCCGCGTCCTCGACAGCGGCACGACCGGAGCGGACGCGCTGAACCTCAACGGCACCGAGGTCGCCGACCAGTTCCTGCTCCGCCGCGACCTCGTCGCGCTGCTGAACGCCGGTGCGCTGGTGGAGCGGATCGAGTACACGACCGCGATCGAGACGCTGTTCATCGACGCGCTCGGCGGCGACGACAAGTTCGCGCTCGATGACAACTCGTCGGTGACGACGATCGAGGGCGGCACCGGCAATGACCTCTTCCAGGTCGGCCAGCTCTTCGGCTCGATCATCTCGACCGAGCCGCCGGCGACGATCGACACCACGCGCGGCAAGCTCACGCGCGGCAACTCGTTCGCGACGACCATCAAGGGCGAGGCCGGCAACGACACGTTCGGCATCTTCAACAACCAGGCCACGCTCGACGCGCAGGGCGGCGACGACGACGACACGTTCATCGTGCGCACGTTCACCACGGGTACGACGGTCAGCGGTGGCGGCGGCAACGACGTCATCAACTACGTCGGTAGCGCGCCGCTGAACGTCGACGGCGGCTCGGGCACCGACCGCCTGATCTTCTACGGCACCGAGCTCGACGACACCTTCCTGCTGAGCGCCACGACGATCTACGGCGGCGGCCGCGTCCTGAACTACGTCGGCCTCGAGCTGATCGAGCTCGACACGCTCGAGGGCGACGACCTGGTCGTCGTCCACTCGACGGCCGCGGGCGTCACCACGCGCATCCGCATGGGCCTCGGCGGCGACCGCGTCGTCATCGGCGGCGACAACCCGGCGCTGAACACGGGCTCGACCACCCCGACGCTGCCCACGCCGGAGCACCGCGCTTCGCTCATCCAGGGCGCGCTGTTCATCGACGGCGGCCGCGGCGGCGTCGGCGAGCTCGACCTGCCGCTGGCGATCGTGCTCCCGGGCGAGATCGTCACCCCGCCGCTCCCGGCTCCGCTGCCGCCCGCATCGGTGCCCGAGGAGGACCACGTCGACTCGATCGAGGTCAACGACTCGGCCGGCCTCGGCGGCACGGGCGTGCTCACCAAGGACACGATCAGCGGCCTCGGCATGGGCGCCCTGATCACCTACGCCGATTTCGAGGCGCTGTACATCCAGCTCGGCGCCGGCGTCGACACGTTCACGATCGAGACGACGATTCTCGGCCGCACCGTGCTGCGGACCGGCGGCGGCGCCGACGTGGTGCGCGTGAAGACGATCGACGGCCTGACGACGGTCGAGACCGAGGGCGGCGACGACCGCGTCACCGTCTCCAGCGACACGGGCGTCCTGAACCAGCTGCTCGCGCTGCTGACGATCGACACCGGCGCCGGCACCGACACGGTCCGCCTGGACGACGCGGCTGAGACGAACGCCGAGACGGCGACGATCAACCCGACGACGGTCACGGGCGTCGGGATGGGCACGGGCACTCCGGCCGGCTTCGCGCAGCGCCTGACGATCACCGGCCCGACCTTCGTGCTCTACGTCCTGCTCGCCGACGGTACGTTCCGCACCACGGCGCCGATCGCGGCCAACGCGACCGCGGCGACGATCCAGGCCGCGCTGTCGGCGATCGTCAACCCGTACAGCGGCTCGGCCTTCCCGTTCACCGACAACGTGCGCGTCACCCGCTACGGCAACGTCGTCGAGCTCTACTTCCAGGGCCAGTACCGCACGCGCGGCGTCGCTTTCGCCGAGGGCGCGACCGTCGAGCAGCGCCGCGCCGGCATCGACTACTACGGCGTCGAGAACCTCGAGATCCTCACCGGCTCCGGCGCCGACGTGATCAACGTCAACGGCACCTCCGCCGCGACCACGATCAAGACCGCCGACGGCGACGACCGCGTGTACGTCTCCTCGCTCGCCGCCTTCGGCCTCACCGACCGCCCGGCCTACCTGCGCGGCGACCTGAACGCGCTCGCCGGCTCGCTGACGCTGGACCTCGGCGCCGGCCGCCACACGCTGATGATCAGCGACGAGGCCGCCACGGTCGGAGACACGGTCGTCATCGACGCCGTCGCCGACGCGATCCGCATCGCGGGCCTGGCCACGGGCACGATCAGCTACCGCACCGACGGCAACTTCGCCGACGGCATCACGGTCTGGACCGGCTCCGGCGCCGACACGATCTCGATCAGCGCGACGCACCGTGCCCCGGGCGTGCGCACGGTCACGTTCCTGAACACCGGCCTCGGCAACGACCTCGTCACGGTCAACCTGACCGCGGGCGAGGACGACCTGCTCGTGCTCGACACGCAGGGCGGCGTCGACCACGGGCTCGCGCTCGGCGGCTCGGACGTCGCCTCGGTCAGCGTCGACGGCCTGACGCTCGCGCCCACCGCCTGGGTCGCCTACAACGGCTCCGTCGGCCTGCTCACCGCGCCGCAGCCGGGCTCCACCATCTCCGTCACCTGGCGCACCACGACGATCCGCGCGTACCGCCACGGGGCATCGAACACGATCGCCACCGGCCTGGACCTGAAGGCCGGCGACGTCGTCACCGCAACCGTGAACGGCATCGCGGTTTCCATCCTGGGCATGGATGCGAACACCGACTCCGTGACGGTGGCGGGAGCCGACGGCGCGCTCGTCGTGCTCACCGTCGTGTCCTTCACGACGCAGACGTTCGGCGCGCCGCAGACGCCGCTCGCGTCCGACGACGACACCGTCCACGGCGAGAGCTCGACGCTCGGCCTGATCGTCTTCGGCGGCCAGGGCAACGACACGATCTTTGGTGGCAAGAGCGGCGACCTTCTGTTCGGTGACCGCGGCCGCGTCATCGCGGGCGGGAACGTCTTCGGCAACGGTGGGCTCGGCGACACCACCGACGGCCTCGGCACGCCGGTCAACCTCATCCACAGCGTGGATCCGTGGGTCGGCGGCAACGACAAGATCACCGCGCAGGGCGCCGACGACGTGCTCATCGGTGGCTCGGGCGCCGACACGATCGTCGCGGGCGACGGCGAGAACATCGTCTTCGGCGACAACGGCCGACTGGACGTCGCGACCAAGACCATCACGAGCACCGACGCGACGTTCGGCGGCAACGACACGATCACGGCCGGCAGCGGCACGGACGTGCTGCTCGGCGGCGCCGGCGCGGACACGATCGTCGCCGGCGGCGGCGACGACCTGGTCCTGGGCGACCACGGCGTCATCCGCGAGCGGCGCCTGGTCACGACGACCGACTTCAACGACGGCGGCCGTGACCGGATCGAGGGCGGCGACGGCGACGACATCCTCATCGGCGGCACCGCGGG
This sequence comes from Solirubrobacter taibaiensis, assembly GCA_027587225.1. Lineage (GTDB taxonomy): Bacteria > Actinomycetota > Thermoleophilia > Solirubrobacterales > Solirubrobacteraceae > Solirubrobacter > Solirubrobacter taibaiensis. The sequence continues at coordinate 256,961 of JAPDDQ010000004.1, read as the reverse complement.
CGACACGATCGACGGCGACGCCGGCAACGACCTGATCTTCGGTGACCAGGTCAGCCTCGACGGCCGCACGATCCTGGACCTGTTCCACTCGCTCGCCCACGTCGCCGCGCCGGTCCCGGCGGGCAAGCTGCCGAGCTTCGGCGACGACTACATCACCGGCGGCTCGGGCGACGACCGCATCTTCGGCCAGCTCGGCAACGACGTGCTGCTCGGCGACGGCGCCATCGAGGACCCGGCCGCCGGCGCGACGCGCCTGCCCGGCGCCGCCGACCCGCTCGGCGCGCTCATCCTGAGCCCGGCCGTGGAGCGCCAGACCGACGGCAACGACTCGATCGAAGGCGGCGGCGGCAACGACGTGCTGTTCGGCGGCCTCGGCAACGACAACCTGATCGGTGGCAGCTCGAGCCTGTACACGCTCGTGCGTCCGGACCAGCGTCCCGACGGCGACGACTACATCTTCGGCGGCGCCGGCACGCGCACCGCGGCCAACACGAGCGCGGCGGGTCTCAGCGATTCCGACGTGATCATCGGCGACAACGGGGCGGTCTCCGCCACCGACCGCTCCGTGACGCTGCTTGACGGCGCCGGCGCGGACGAGGTGCACGGCGAGGACGACGGCGACGTGATCTTCGGCGGCGCCGGCAACGACCGCCTGTTCGGCGACGCGGGCGTGGACGCGGTCCTCGGCGGCATCGGCCACGACTGGATCTCCGGCGGCACCGGCAACGACTCGCTCCTCGGTGAGGAGGGCGACGACGTGATCTTCGGCGGTCTCGGCGACGACGCGATCGACGGCGGCACCGGCGACGACGCGCTCTCCGGCGCGGAAGCGCTCGAGCTCGCCTACGCGGCCAACTTCTTCGACGGCGGCGTCTTCGACATCGTCCGCAGCGACTACCTGCGGCCGTTCAACCCGGGCGGCCTGCTCCACTACGGCCTGCACGCCACGGGCGCGACGCTCGCCGGGTTCGCGCTGTTCGACGAGTCGCGGCCGTTCCAGCGCATCCTCGTGGGCGGCACCGACTTCTTCCTCAACCACGACGCCGCCAACGGCCCCAAGACCCCGATCGTCGCCAGCGACGGCGACGACGTGATCGTCGGCGGCATCGGCAACGACTGGCTGACGGGCGGCACGGGCCGCGACCAGCTCGCGGGCAACGACGGCGACGATGTGCTCAACGCGGACGACGACCTCACGACCGGTGGCGGCACGAACCTCGTCAGCGACAGCGACCCGAGCTACGCGGACGTGCTCCGTGGCGGCGCCGGCCGGGATCGCTTCCTGACCAACAACGACGGCGACCAGGTCGTCGATCCGGACGCCGCGGACACGGCCACGCCGCTGCCGGCGCCGAACACGCCGCAGCCGGGCTCGCCGCAGCCGCTCGACCCCGCGCCGCTGCCCGTCCCGTCGGTGGAAGGCGCCATCAACCCGGCGTCGCCGCTGAACCCGCTCGTGGGCAAGACGGGCACGCGCCTGAACCCGGAGCGCGACAAGCCGAAGGCCAAGAAGAAGAAGGCCAAGAAGAAGACCGCCGCGCAGAAGCGGGCGGAGGCCAAGAAGAAGGCGGCGGCGAAGAAGAAGGCCGCCGCCAAGAAGAAGCGGGAAGCCGCGAAGAAGAAGGCCGCGGCCAAGAAGAAGCGCGAGGCCGCGAAGAAGAAGGCCGCCGCGAAGAAGAAAAAGAAGAAGAAGGGGACCAAGTCGTGAAGCGATTGATCGCACTCGCGGCGGCCCTCGTGGTGTGCCAGGCGGCGCCCGCGCAAGCCGCCGGCCTCGATGACCCATCCGCCCAGTGGCTGCCGCGCAGCGACGGCGCCACCTGGGTGTACCAGTGGGGCAACTCCGCCTACTCGCCGCCGCGCTCGGAGCGCTACGCGGTGACGGCGCGCACGGGCACGGGCTTCCGCGTCGCGTGGGAGGAGTTCATGCTGCGCGCGGACGAGAGCCCCGCGAACGGCTTCGCCGACTTCCGCCACACGGACGCCGGCTTGATCAACACGAACTTCCAGTCGACGCCGGTGCCGCCGCAGTTCCCCGTCCTGTGCGGGACCGCGGCGCGCTGCTCGAACACGCTTGCGGGCACGCTGTTCCAGGTGCTGTGGGGCACGCGCTCGCCCGTGCTGGCCGAGCCGCTCGTGCAGGGCACGACGTGGAACTCCGTCGGTGGCTCCACCAACGACGTGACGGCGTCCAACCGCTACCGCGGCGTCGTGGACATCAGCGTCCCGGCCTTCCCGGCGCCGGTCAAGGCGGCCAAGATCGAATCCGTGATCACGCAGGCGGGCGCGCTGGGCGACCCGTTCGGCTCCGGTCTGCGCACGGTCTGGTGGGTGTACGGCGTCGGTCCCGTCAAGGTGCTCTTCCAGCACACGTCGGGTGAGGCGAGCTACGCGCAGCTGCAGTCGACGAACCTCGCTCCGCTGCCGCTCCCGAGCGACGCGAACCTGCTGCCACTCGCGCTGGGCTCGGAGTCGTCGTACCGCTGGCGCAACTCCAAGCACATGAAGCGCTGGTCCGAGCAGCGGCTCACGGTCGCGGCCGCGTCGAACAACACGGCGCGCGTGAACGTGCTCGACACCAAGGGCCCGATCGACGTCAACGCCAGCTACGTGTTCTCGAACCGGCTGGGCGGGCTCACCAACATCACCACGTCGTTGCGGCGGGCGAACACGAGCTCCCGGCTGCCCGAGCTCGGCCCGGCCAAGGGGCCGAAGGGCCGCGCGCGGTTCGTGACCCCGCTGGACTTCATGTCCTACGGCTTCAACCCGGTGTTCCCCGCCTACGCGGCCACCGGCCAGGCGTGGCGCTCCTCGCGCGAGTCGGCCGACTTCGCCGTCTACGGCGTGACCGGCGACTCCACGGTGCTCAGGCCGCGCACGATCCGCGTCCCGGCGGGCCGCTTCCGCAACACGGTCGCGATCCGCTCGAAGCTGCGCCAGGCCAACCACGCGTTCGGGTCGGGCACGCGCACGATGTACTTCGCGCCCGGCGTCGGCCTGGTGAAGATCACGTTCCGGCACTCGGACGGCAGCACGTCCACCGTGGAGAAGACGAGCTGATGCGTGCGCTCGCGTTGGCCACCGTGCTGCTGGGCGTGAGCGCCGCGCCGGCGGCGGCGCAGATCCAGCCGCCATCCTTGACCGCGGACACGACGTTCGCGTTCCAGGGCATCTCGCAGTACGACCAGAACCCGGGCATCGTCGCGGACGTCGCGCTGGCCGCGGCCGTGGACGCCGACCGCGGACGGTCGTACGCCGCGGGCTACAGCGGGACCACCGCGTTGGTGGTCGCGCGGCGCGCAGACGGGTCGCTGGACACCTCGTTCGGCGGTGAGGGCTGGCTGTTCGTCCCGTCCGGCCGCGCGTCGGCGGTGACGGATCTCGTGGTGCTCCCGGACGGGCGCCTGCGCCTGCTGGTCCGCGAGGACCGCGCCTCCTCGGGCCCGCCGGCGTATGACGTGTCGGTCTATGGCCTGCGCGCGGACGGCTCGGACGACCCGGACTTCACGACCGTCCACTTCGACGCCGGCGCCGCCAACGACTACCCGAACGCGCTCGCGCTGGGGCCGGACGGACGGATCGCGGTCGCCGGTCGCACGGGCAACGACTCCTTTGTCCGGGTGGATGGCGTGACCACCGTCATCGACCGCGCGCCGAGCGCCGTGGACGAGGCCGTGGACGTCACCTGGGGCGGTGCCGGACCGGTGCTGGCGATCAAGACGCCGACCGGCGCCGTCGTGCGGGCTGTCGGCGGGTTCGACACCGAGGTCACGGTGCCGGGCGCGACGTCGGTGGAGCCCCGCGCGCTGCTGGCCTACGGCGGGATGTTCTGGGTCACGGGGACGACCGTCGTCGCCGGCGACTCCGACGCGTTCCTGGCGCGGCTGGACGGCGCCGGCAGCGGGTTCGAGACGCGCCGGTTCGACATGCGCGGCTCGGTGTTCTCGCCCGGTCAGCAGATCATCGGCCGCGGGCTCAACCTCGCGGTCGTCCCGGGTGATCCCGACACGCTCGTGGTGAGCGGCGCCTCGGAGGTCGATCGTGGGCCGCAGTGGGCGCTGGCGGCGTTCAACGGGCTGGAGGGCGCCCTGAGCACGCTGGCCTACACGGACCTCGTGCTGCCGGTCGTCGGGCACACCGGCACCGCCGCGGGCCTCGCCGGCTCGGCCGGTGCCGTGGTGGCCGCGGGCGCGCTGCTGGACGGCAGCACCACCGACAACAGCCTCGGGATGGCGCGCGTGCTGATCGACGCTGAGAAGCGCTGCGATCTCGCGCTCGCGATCGTCTCTCCGGTCGAACTGCTGATGCGCGGCACGGCGGCGAGCGACGTGACGCTGCGCGTGACCAACAACGGTCGCCGGCCTTGCTCGGGCGCGATCAACATCCCGGCTCCGTGGGGGCTCGCGGGCGGGAACGCGGACGTCGGCCGGCTCCTGCCGGGCGAGAGCACGACGCGGACCCTGTCGCTCGGGTACGGCGCCGCGCTCCCGAACGACGCGACGCTGGAGCTCACTTTGTCCGCGGTGGGCGACTCGGCGCTGGGCGACAACGCCGTGCGCCTGCGCGCGGTGTTCTCCTTCTGCGACCTGGCGTTGAGCGTGCTTGAGGCGCCGCCGGTGATCGGCACGGAGGGCTCGCGGCGGTTCGCGTTCACGGTCCGTAACGTCGGCACGGCGCCGTGCCGCGCCGCGCAGGTGATCACGCGCGCGCCCGGCATCCGCTCCGGTACGGTGCTCCCGTACACCGTCCTGCCCGGCAAGTCGGTCGAGGACGAGATCGCGGTCGGGGTTCTGCGCGGGCTCAAGACGGGCACGCGCGCTCCGCTCACGTTCCGCGTCGTCGATCTCGCGGACGTGGCGGCGGCGAACGACGTGGCGAGCGCCACGCCGGTGGTCGTCCGGCCCGGTGACACCAACGCGCGCACGCCGCTGCGGGGGATCTCCTTCAGCGGCCGCGCTTCGCGCGGTGCCGCCGTGGGTGTCTCCGCGCGGACATTGCGGGTGCGCCGCGTGCAGATCTCGATCCGCCGCCTGGGCTCCGAGTGCCGCTGGCTGAGCTCCGCCGACGGTGACCTGCGGACGGTCGACGAGAACGCCGCGGGCAAGTGCGACGACGCCGTGTGGGTGACGGTCAAGGGAACAGAGCGTTGGAGCCTGCGGCTGGCGGAGCGCCTGCCCAAGGGGCGCTACGAGCTGCGCACGCGGGCCGTGCTGGCCAACGGGCTGGCCGAGGGGCGCTTCACGCGCGGGGACAAGAATCTGATCCGCTTCAGGGTCCGCTAGACGAATGTCGGGGCGGCTTTTCGCCGCTCCGACACTAGATTCGGCCTCCTATGTGGAGGACGTCGATACCTGCTGCCCTCGCGGCCTTGGTCGTTCTGGTGGCCCCTGGCGTCGCTGCGGCGGGTCCGCTCGACGATCCCGCGGAGCAGTGGCTCCCGCGCACGGACGGCGCGACCTGGACGTACGCCTGGTCGAACACGACCTACCAGCCGACGCCGCGGGTCGAGAAGTACACGCTGGCGGCGCGCGCGGGCACGTCCTTCCGGCTCAAGTGGGAAGAGGTCAATCCGCCGCCCACGGACACCGCGTCCGCCGGCACGATCGACTTCCAGCACACGGACACGGGGCTCGTGAACACGAACTACCAGTCCTCCCAGCCGCCGCCGCGGTTCCCGATCCTGTGCGCGTCCGCCACGGACTGCGCCTCGTCGCTGAGCGCGGCCTGGTACATGGTCATCTGGGGCACGCGCTCGCCCGTCTTCGCCGAGCCGATGCTCGAGGGGACGCGCTGGAGCTCACTGGGCGGCGCCGCGAACGACGTCGCTTCGGCGAACCGGTACGTCGGGCACGTGAAGGTCAAGGTGCCGGCGTTCCCCGCGGGCGTCGACGCGGCTCGAGTTGATTCTGAGGTCACGCAGGCGGGCGCGATCGGCGACCCGTTCGGGACGCTGACGCGGACGGTGTATTGGGTGCGTGGCGTCGGGCCCGTGCGGGTCGTGTTGAAGCACGCGTCGGGTGAGACCTCCTCGGCCGACCTGACGGAGACGAACCTCCGGCCCAAGGTGCTGCCGTCCGACCAGAACCTGCTGCCGCTGAACCGCGGCGACAAGGGGACGCTGCGCTGGCGCAACTCGAAGTGGATGAAGAGCTGGTCGACCCAGTCGTATGAAGTGAGCGACGTCCTGAACTCCACGTCGCGCGTGGACGTCAAGCACGTCAGCGGGCCGCTGCGCGTGGCCGCCGCCTACGCGCTGGCCTCGCGCCTTTCGGGCGTGACCCTGCTGAGCGGCTCCTCGCAGTCCGCGGGCGGTAAGTTCCCGAAGCTCGGCAAGTCCCGCCGCTTCACCACGCCCTTCGACCTGATGGTCTACGGCTTCAACCCCGTGATTCCCAGCCCGGGCACCAAGGCGGGCACCACCTGGCGCTCCTCGCGCACGTCGCGCGACTTCTCGATCTTCGGCGTGAGCGGCAACACGACGTTGCTCGGCACGCAGACCGTGACCGTGCGCGGCAAGAAATACAAGGCCGTCGCCATCCGCTCGCGTCTGACCCAGGCCGGGCACAAGTTCGGCTCCGGCACCCGGACCGCCTGGTTCGCCCCGGGCAAGGGCCTCGTGAAGCTGGTCTTCAAGCACGCCGACGGCTCCGTCTCGACCGTGGAGCGGGTCAAGTAGTGACGCGTCCGGCCGCACCCGGCCGCTCCGCGTCCGTCCCGCCCCGTCCGCGGCGCGCGGCGGTCCGCCCGCGCGCCCTCCTCGCGGCGGCGCTCCTCCCCGCGGCCCTCTTCGCCGCCGGCTGCGGCGGCGGCGAGGACCCCGAGCGGGCCGAGGTTCGCGCGTATCTCGAACGCGTCAACGAGGTCCAGACCGCGCGCAAGGACGTGCTCGTCCGCGCCGACACCGTCCTCCGCGGCTACGCCCAAGGCGCCACCATCGGCGCCCCCGCGCTGAAGGGCGTCGAGGCCGACGTCCGCCGCGTCCGCGCCGCCGTCGCCGGGGTCTCGCCGCCGCCCGCCGCCCGCGACGTCCACAACCGGCTCTTGAAGATCTACGACGTCGACGCCGGTCTCGTCGCCGAGACCCAGCGCATGGTCGAGTACGAGGCCGCCGCCCCGGCCACCCTCGAACCGCTGGACCGCGCGAGCCAGACGCTCCGCCGCGACCTCCGCCGCGCCCGCACCGCGCGCACCCAGGCCAAGGCCCTGGACCGCTTCGGCGACACCCTCGCCCGCGTCTCCCGCCGCCTCGACGGCCTCGACGTCCCCACGCTGCTCGAGCCCGCCCACGAGTCCCAGCTCAAGCGCCTCGCCGCCACCCGCCGCCTGTCCCGCCAGCTCCAGTCCGCGGTCCGCGCCAAGGACTCCCGCCGCGTCGCGAAGCTCCTCCTGCGCTTTCGCAAGAGCACCCAGGCCCCGGCCTCCTCCGAGCGCGCCCTCACCAAGCGCGGCATCACCGCCTACACGTCCCGCCTGAAGGAACTCACCGAAGCCCAGAAGGAATTCGGCCGAGCCCAGGCCCGCCTCAACCGCACCTTCCGCGAGACCGAAACCTGATGAAGCGCCTCCTCCTCACCACGCTCCTCTTCCTCCTCGCCCCAGCGACCGCCCACGCCGCCACGTTGACGCCCGCGCTGAAGGTCGACAGTTTCTTCGGCGTCCTTCGCGACGACCTCGGCTCCGACTACTCGACCAACGAAGGCGCGGCTGGAGTCGCCACCCACGACGGTCGCATATACACCGTGGGATGGACGACGGTCAGCGGCGACATCAGCGTGTACGTGATCGCGCGCCGCGCCAACGGCGCCTACGACACAGGCTTCTCGGGCGACGGCAAGCTGCTGCTGCCGGTCGGCGCCACCGGTAAGACGGACTACGGTCGCGGGATCGCGGTGCTGCCCGACGGAAGGCTGCGCGTCGTCGGCGAAGTCGACGTCAGTTCGGGCGGCACGAGCAACTTGGAGCCGTTCATCGCCGGCCTCATGCCCGATGGCTCGATGGACCAGAGCTTCGGCGACGCGGGCGATGGGATCGAGATCTTGCCGTCCGGGATCGGTGACGATGCGGTTTCACGGATCACGGTGGACGCCACCGGCCGACTGGCCGTTGCCGGATACACGAAGAACGGTGCGTTCAAGGACACGTTCGTCTCGTTGCGACAGTCGGACGGGTCGCCGGTGCAGTCGTTCGGCACCAACGGCGTCCGCGTCATCTCGCGCGCGGACAACGGCTGGAACGACGATGCCGCTGACGTGGTGTTTCGATCGGCCGGTGGGCTCGCGGTGCTCGTCCGGTCGTGCGTTGACGCCAACGACACCGGTTGCGCGGCAGTCCCGGTCATTCGTGCGCTGCGCGAAGACGGGACCGACGACCCGGCGTTCGGTGCCGGCGGGGAGATCGTCGTGCCGAGCCCCGGACTGTCGCTCACGCCCACCGCGCTGATCGAACACCGCGGCCGGCTGTGGATGTCCGCGACAGCGAACATGACCTCCGCGGACGGTGATGGGTTCATCGCGCGGGTGGAGGCCAACGGTTCCGGGCTGCAGACGCGCCGGTTCGACATTCGCGGGACCTACACCGGCAGCGACATGATCGACACGAGCAGTGGCGACCTCGTCGTGCTGGCTGGCCCGCCCGAGACGCTCGTCGTCGTCGGCGACAGCCAGATCGCGCAGGGCACGAACTACTTCGCCGCCGCGGCGTTCTACGGCTTCGACGGCGACCTTGCGGCCGCGCCGCAGGGCGACGTCGTTCTCGAAGCGCAGAACGCGCTTTCGCTCAACGGCGCCGCGGCGGACGGCTCGAACGCGGTCGCGGCTTCCGGGCTCACGCTGAACCAGTCGGCCATCGATCTCGGCCTGGCGACGACACGCATCCTGCTCGACGCCGACAAGAAGTGCGACCTCGCAATCGATGTGCCGACGCCGCTGGAGCTGACGTTCGTGGGCCGCAAGGGGACCGCGGCGCAGATCAGCGTGGAGAACAAGGGCGAGCGGCCGTGTGGGGGCGAGGTGACCGTCGCCGCGCCGTACAAAATGGGGCGTGCGGTGAGCACCGGGGTGATCGAGCCGGGCGCGAAGTTCGTGACCAACGGCGTGCCGATCACGTCGAGCACGATCCGGCGCGACGATGACGTGGCGAAGTTCAGCATCAGCGTCGCCGGGGACGCGGATGCGAGCAACGATGTGCGCGGCGTGCGCGCGGTGTATTCGTTCTGCGACCTCGCGGTGAGCGCGGTGGAGAAGCCGTCGACGATCCCGAACGAGGGTGGGCGCCGGGTCGAGGTGGGCGTGCGCAACAGCGGGACGCGGACGTGCCGCTCGGTGAAGTTCTCGGTGCCCAATGGGGCCGGCGAAGGTGCGAGCAAGCCGTACGCGATCGAGCGGGGGCGGAGCGTCTCCGATGACGTATGGGTGTCGTCGAAGAGCACGGCGAAGGTCGGCAAGAAGGCGACGGTCACGGTCAAGAGCGGTTCGGCCGACGAGGACGTGGTGGCCAAGAACGACTCGATCCGCCTGACCGCGCGCGTGGTGGGCGTGGGGGACACGCGCGTGCGCGCCACCAGCGCCACACGCATCTCCGGCTCCGCCACTGGCGGCAAGGGCACGAAGGCCGATCGCAACGGCATCAAGCTCACCCGCGTGGAGGTCGCCGTCCGCAAGCTCGGCAGCGGCTGCCGCTGGCTGAGCGGGAAGAAGTTCACGAACCGCAAGACGGACTCCTGCACGCCGTCGGGCTGGCAGTCGGCGTCGGGCAAGGGTTCCTGGAGCCTGCGCCTCGCCAAGCTCCCGGCCGGCCGCTACGAGGTCTACACGCGCGCGGTGACCGCGAACGGCTTCAGGGAAGGTCGCTTCTCCACCAAGGACGGCAACCGCCGCGCCTTCCGCGTGCGCTGACGAACTCAAAGGGGCCAGGCCCCTTTAAGTTCACGGGTCCGGGTACGGCTGCATCGGCACGCCGTGCCCGTCCAGTTCTCGGGCGCCGAGCTCGTAGGCGCCGCCGGCGACGGTGGCGAGCTCGGCCGAGGAGCGGCCGGGGCGGCGCACGCCGAGCCGCACGCTCGCGAGCCCCGCGTGCAGCACGGAGCGGGTGTCGCCGGGGCGCGTGCCGGTGTAGGTGAAGTTGACCGTCTGATCGAGGTCGGCATGGGCCGCGACGCGCACTTCGACGCCCTTGCCGGGGACGATCGCCTCCAGGCGGCCCGGGGCGGCGACGACCCGCACACCCGGCACGTGCCCGAGCCCACCGAGGCGGAAGCGACGACCGCCGACGAACACCGCGCCGTTCGCGATCCACGGCGACAAGGCACCGCCCACCCGGATCCGCGCCAAGGCAAGCTCCAGCCACGCCTCCGGCTCATCCACGAACCCGGCGGCGTGCAGCCAGACCCACCGCTCCGCGTGCTCGCGGCCCCAGTTGTGGCCCACCGTCGCGCGCCAGCCGACGACGTCCACGACCACCCCGTCGACCACCACGCGGCCCGACACCACACCGTCCGGCACCGGCGCGACGAGCTTGGTCTTCGGCAGCGGGAGCCGGTACAGCACGCTCGGCGAGAGGTGGCGCAGCTCGCTACTGCCGCTGACGGTCAGGTCCCACTCGGCCATCCGCCCACGCGCGCGAGCGCCCCCGTGGAACCCCTCGGCCCCCGCACGGTACGCGCCGTTGAGCTCCAAGGCGGACTCCTTGACCGCCGCCGGCCCGTCACCCCCGGCAGGGTCGAAGACCGTGCACCACAGGGCGCCCGAATCCTGATCCGAGCCCGCGAACCGGTGCCGCGTGTGACGAATCCAGAGCGCGCGGGCAGGGCGGCCCGCGTCGACGTCCCGCGCGCTCACGAACCACGATTCGTATCGGCCGGCCACGACGACAATTGTGCCGTCCGACGCACCTCGTACCTTTCGCTGCGCAATGCCCCTCTGCTTCATTGAGCCGCAAGACGCCATCCGCGTGATCGCGGAGTCGGTCGGTCGGGAGGCCCGCCGGCAGCTGCTCGGCGAGCTCGTCCGTGCCTGGGTGGACGAGATTCCGGAGAACGAGCTCGCTTCGCACTACGCGAAGGCGGTCGCCGATCTCGACGAGCACGACCTCTCGATGCTCGCCGCCTGGCACGCCTCGATGGAGGTCGGGACGCCGCTGGCGAACAAGGACTTCCTGGTCGGCGCGTTCAAGAACCTCGGCGAAAACCGCCGCGAGGCGCTGAAGATCGCTGCCGGGCTGCGCGGCGAGGACGCGTTCAACGCCGGCGTGGCGGAAGAGCAGGCGCTGGAATCCGTGTTGCCGTGGCTGAGCAACGAGCGCGCCACGGAGCTCCTGGCCGAGTGCCTGGAGCTCTACATGTGGGACCGGCTAGGCAGCGAGAACTGAATCCAGCTCGGCGATGGTCTGCTCGGTCGAGCGGAACCACACGCCGCGCAGGCCGAGCGCATCGGCCGCCTTCACGTTCACTTCGAGATCGTCGACGAACGCGCACGCACCGGCCGGTAAGCCGAGCCGCTCCAGCGTCCGCGCGTAGATCTCCGGCTCCGGCTTGCGCACGCCCTCGAAGCCCGAGTCGACGATCAGCTCGAACATCCCTTCCGGCAACAGGGGCATCCAGCGCGGCTGCCACTCGCGCACATTGTTCGTGAGGATCGCGAGCCGCACGCCCCGCGCCTTCAGCTCCGCGTAGTACGTCAGCAGCGCCTCGTTCGCGCGCAGCTCGCGCATCAGCCGCTCGCCGTAGTTGTCGAGCTGCACCTCGCGCCCGACGATCTCGCTGATCGCGGCCTGCATGATGGCCATGAACTCGGGGTCGGTCAGCTGCCCGCGTTCGAGCTTGAACAGCGGCGGCTCGTCCGATCGCGACGCTGCAAGCTTCATCGCGTCACCGAGCGCGCTCAGCGGGACGCCCATCTCCTCGTGCGCCCGCGCGAACGCCTCGTTGAGCGGCAGCGTGATCACGCCGCCGAAGTCGCTGATGACGGCCTTGATCAAGTGCGGCGGATGATGTCGTAGCGGCCGACGCCCGTCCGGCCCTCGATGTGCCAGCGGAAGAACGCGACGTCCATCCGCAGTGCGCCGAGCTCCAGCGTCGAGCCCGTCAACACCTCGCCCGCGCCCCGGAACGGGTACTCGGCGTCCTTCTCGATGTAGAGCTCGATCCCGGCGCGGACCTGCCGCGCGGCCTCGTCGGTGGTCGTCGAGAGCCGCACCTCGTCCACCTGCAGTGACCCTTCGGGCGAGAAGTACGCGCCCCAGGCCGCCTCGTCGGCGTGATGGTCGGCCTTGGTAGAGCGCACGAGCCCGAGCGCCACGCCGCCGTCCTCGAACCACGCGGAGACCGTCCGCGTGAGCACGATCTTCTCCCAGTCCGGGTTGCCCCACGAGTGCCCGCGCTGGCCCAGCCCGCTCACGGGGCGGCCTTCCATCGTGCCGCTGACGCGGCAGAGCTGCTCGTAGCCCTCCATCCCGCCCGCCTTCACCAGCGCTTGGCGGCCGGAGTAGGTGACCGGCGGCGTGATCGCCTCGAACACGAGCTCGAAGTCCAGCTCCCCGCTGCCGCGCACCGTCCACCGCTCCAGCGGCGCCGCGGTGGTCGCTACGAGGTCCTCGGAGGGGGAGGACACGATCGCGCCGAGCGTCTCGCGCCCGAGGAAGCCGACGGCGAGCCCGCTCGTCGACGTCTCACCGTCCGCGCCCATGCCGGAGGCGACGCGCGCGAGCCCGTACAGGCCGGCGTCCACGTCCGCCCACGAGAAGGTCACAGCATCCGTGTCCCCGGGCTTGCGCAGCGGCCGGGGCGATTCGAGATCGGGCGCGCTCATCGTGTCGGCGGGGGCGGCGGGTCGATGTCCACGGCGCTGCCCTCGATGTCCTGCGGGCGGCCGTTGCCGTTGCCGCGGTACGAGGGCGGCACGTTGCCCACACCCGGCATCGCTCCGACCAGCCGCAGCGCGCCGCGCCGGACGAGCAGCCGCCGCAACACCACGCGCGTGGGCGGGAACAGGAACAGCAGGCCGAAGATGTCCGTGATGAACCCCGGTGTCAGCAGCAGCACGCCGCCGAAGATCACCAGCACGCCGTCCACGACTTCCTTGTGCGGCAGCCGCCCGGACACGAGCGCCTCGTTGAAGCGCCGCCACGCGAGCCGGCCCTGCGTGCGCAGCAGGTAGGAGCCGAGCAGCGCGTCCGCGATCAGGATCAGGACGGTCCACCAGACGCCGATCGCCTGCCCGACCTGGATCAGCAACGCCAACTCGGCGATCGGGACGACGATGAAGAGGATGACGAGCAACAGGGGCATGGGGTGACCCCGAGGTTACGACGACTAAGTCAACGCAGGCTTAGCGCCGTCATTGATCCGGACCGCGGGCAGCCGGTGCAGGCCTACGGTCTCGATCAACGTGCGGATGTTCGGCTGCGGATGCGCGAGCCAGAGCGTCACGCCGTTCGCGCGCAGCCGCTGCGCGAGGCACGCCAGGTCGATCATCAGCGACGGGTCCGCGAACGTCAGATCGCTCAGGTCCACGATCACGTCACGGGTCGCGACGAGGGCCGCGGAGAAGGGCCGGCGGCGGCGGCCGCTGGTGGTCCGGTCCTCATCCCCCTCAATGCGGAGGATCGCGAGCTCTGCGTCGAAGGAGACGATGCGTTCGACCCTACAGCGAACCGCCCGGTTCGTACAGGTCACAAACGCGGACTTCCCTACACTCGGTTCAGATGATTGACCAAGACGACGTCTTCGAGGCGCTTTCGAACGTCATCGACCCCGAGCTCGGGCTGGACTTCGTTGAGCTCGGCCTGGTCTACGGCGTCGAGATCAACGAAAGCACCGTGAACATCACGTTCACCCTCACCACCCCCGCCTGCCCGATCGGGCCCCAGGTCTCCGAGCAGATGCAGGAGTTCGTCGGCGAGCTCCCGGGCGTGACCGAGGTCATCCCGAACATGGTCTTCACCCCCGCGTGGACCCCGGACAAGATGTCCGAGGACGCGAAGTTCGCGCTGGGATATTGAAGTCTTACGGCGGGCATCCCCTCCGCCCCACCCCGATCATCCGACCTTAAGCGCCGTTCCGAACGGTGCGCTCTGCGAGACCGCGCGACTGAGCGCCAGCGCCGCGGTGCGCACGGCCGGCGCCATCGCTTCCGGGCTTGACCGCGAGCGCCGGGCGACGGCCAAGGCCAGCGCCGCGACGGGCACGTCGCCACGACCGAACACGGGCGCGGCGACGCCGAGCACCCCGCCGCGCGACTCCTCGCGGTTGATCGCGATCCCGCGCTCCGCGATCGTCGCCAGCTCGGCGCGCAGCCGTGCGGCGTCGGTGATGGTGCCGGGGCCGTGCCGGTCCAGTCCAGCGGCGCAGAGTGCGTCGACCGCCGCGGGTGCCCACGCCAGGAGCACCTTGCCGGCCGCGGTCACGTGCGCCGGGAGCCGCCCGCCGACCCGCGACGGGACCGGCGGGGCGAGCCGGCCGGCCAGCTGCTCGATCCACACCGTCTCGGTGCCGTCGAGCACGGCGAGCGAGACCACCTCGTGCGTGGCGGCGTAGAGGTCGCCCATGTACGGGAGCGCGAGCTCGCGCAGCCGCGTCCGCTGTGGCACGAGCTGGCCCAGCTCGAACAGACGCAGGCCCGGCTGCAGCCCGCCGGGCACCCGCTCGAGGCCGCCCCACTCGATCAAGGGACCGACGGCACGATGCACCGTGGTGAGCGGGAGCCCGGTGCGGCGCGCGAGTTCCCGCAGCGTGACCGGGCGCTCGTCCAGCGCGTCGAGCACCGCCAACATGTTCCGTTGTACGGAACGCATGGCGCCCAGTGTTGCGCGTGCGGCGTCAGGCTCGCTCCATGACCACCAATCGCGTCCCTTCCCCGTCGCCGTACGCCCCGACGATCGGCTTCAGCGCGGCCGTGCGCGCCGGTGACTGGGTGCACGTGAGCGGCACCACCGCAGTCAACGAGCAGGGCGAGATCGTCGGCGGTGACGATCCCGCCGCGCAGACCCGCGAGGTCATCCGCAAGCTCACGGCCGCGCTCGATGCGGCCGGAGCCGGCCTCGAGCACGTCGTGCGGACCCGGATGTACGTCGTCGACCCGGGCGACTGGGAGGCCGTCGGCACCGTGCACGGCGAGGCGTTCGCGGACGCGAAGCCCGCCGCGACCATGCTCGTCAGCGGCCTGCTCGACCCGCGGATGCGGGTCGAGCTCGAGGCCGTCGCCTACGCGCCGGAGTGACCGCTCACGGGTTCGTGGTCGAGAGCGTGAACGTCAGCGTCCGGCTGTAGTTGCCGGTGCGCAGCGGATCGCGCGCACCGATGTGCTGCTTGAACGTGATCGGGACGGAGTCGTTGGACACCGGTCCGGTCCAGACCGTCTTGCCGAGCTCCACCCGCAGCGGCTCGGCCAGGGAGAACGCGCCGTTGATCAGGTGCCCAGGGTCACTCACGCTCAGCGTCGCGTCGCCCGCGGTGGACGTGACGGTCGCGTTGGTGGCCGCCGTGTACTCGCGGTCCACCCCCGGGGTGAACGCGCCGAAGGACGCCGCGCCCACGGAGAGCGAGAGCGTTGCCGGCACGGTGCCGCCGACGTCACCGACCGCGCACGAGCTCACCGGGCAGGTCGAGACGGTGTGCGCGCCGGCGACCGCATTCAGGTACGCGTAGCCGTCGGCGGTCCGCGCCGGTGTGACCTCCCGCCCGTCCACATACACCCGCACGTCGCGGCCGTAGGTCGGCACCGCCACCGTGCGCAGCACGCCCGCGGGCGCGCTGTAGCGGGAGACGAACGTGCCCGCCGCCGGGTTCGCGTCGTACGAATGCGTGATCACGCCGCCGGGCGTGGTGAGCTGGCCCTCCACCCGCTTCAGCGACCCCGGGTGCGGGATCAGGTCGTAGGCGGCGCCGCCCGCGCGGTCGGGGTGGATGCCGAGCACGTAGAAGGTCAGCGTCGCGGTCGGGCCGGCGGACCAGCCGTGCGCGGCGCTGACGTAGGACTCGTTGTAGTCGGAGGTGCCGTCCTTGCGGTAGCCCTCCCAGAACGTGCTCGCGGTGCCGTAGGGCGCGTTGAGCATGTAGCCCCACTCGAGCCGGAGCAGGTCCAGGCCGGTCTCGTCCTCGCCGGCCTCGAAGTGCGCCATCGCCTCCATCGAGCCGGGGAACGGGTGCACGGCGACGTCGCTCTTTTCGGGTGAGGGCGCGCCGACGGGCGTCCAGCGGTTCGCGAGCCCGGCGGAGATGGCGCGGGACACGGCGGGGGACGGCGCCAGCTCGAACCACACGGCCAGTGAGTTGCCGTCCTGCGGGTAGACGGTGCTGGTCGGCGTGTCGCGGTACAGGCCGGTCGCTGCGTTCCAGTAGCCGGAGGCGTTGACCGCGGTCTTGAGCGTCGCCGCCTTCTGCGTGCAGGAGTCCGCGAGCGCGGTGTCGCCCGCCACGGCCGCGGTCGCCGCGCAGGTGGTGAGCGTCCGGTAGGCGATCGCCTGCGCCTGGATGTTCTTACCGCCGGAGTTCGCGCGCGCCCAGTCGGCGGAGGCCGTGACGTTGAACAGGCCGTCGCTCCCGATCTTGCCGACGATGTAGCTCATGGCGCGCGTGTAGCGCGGCCAGATCGCGTCCAGCCACGCCTTGTCACCGGTGTACTGGTAGTACGTCGCCGTCCCGATCAGCGTCCACATGTGGTACGTGTCGGAGTTGCCGATGAAGTTCACGGCGGGCCCGGCGTAGGGCAGCGCGCCGGCAGCGTTCTGGTGGTTGTAGAGCGTCTGCAGCGAGTTCTTGATCGTGACCATGTCGCCGAGCGACACGAAGTCGACGGGAACGGAGATGCCGAGGTCTCCGGGCCAGACGGTGCGGTCGCGCTTGGCGCCGTCCACGAGGACCGTGTTGCCGAGCTCACCGACCACCGCGCCGTTGTTCCAGCCCAGCGCGGGAGCGGGGTTCCAGACGCGGCCGGTGTCGTTGGCGATGATGTTCGTCTGGACGGTGTAGGCGCCCGCGTACCAGATGCGATTGATCAGATCGTCGTCGGAGTAGAAGTAGTTCGGGTACGCGCGCAGATCGGCCATGTTCGGCGCGAACGTGATCTCCACCGCCGCGCCATCCAGCGTGAGCGTGCCCGGGCCGGGGTTGGAGATCGTCATGTAGCGGAACCCGCCACGGAGCTGGCTGTTGGCCTGCCACACGCTGTCGCCCGCGGCGTGCGGGAGAGCGAGCGGCGCCGCCAGCGTGACCGTGGTCCCGGCGACGGACGCAACGCGCGCGGTCTCGCCGCCGACGTCGAGCTTCGTGCCCGGGCCGAGGTAGCGCGTGCCGGCGACGCGGATCGTCGTGTCCCCGGCGGCGGTCGCGGCGGTGAGCGTCGTGCGCGTGTCCGTGCCCGCGCCGCTGGTGTCCGGGTCCCCGAACGTGCCCCAGGGGCCGGCGCCGTACGCGCCGTTGGCGAACGCGTTCGACCACGCCGCGTCATCGAAGCCCGCCGTGTTCCAGCCGGCCTGCTCGCTCGTGCTCGCCTTCCAACTCGCGTCGGTGACGATCTCGCGTGTCCCCACGACGATCTTCGCCAGCGCACCCGCCGGGCCGACCGACGCGTTGACGGCGCGGATCGCGACCACGTTCGTCCCGGCCACGAGCCGGGACCTGATGTCCGCAATCGCCGACGTCTGGAACGAGTTGCCCATCGTCGCGACCTGCACGCCGTTGACGTACGTCACATGGTTGTCGTCGACGTTGACGCGCAGTACCGCGCGCTCGATCGCCGCCGGGTCGTCGACGGTGAACGTCTCGCGCAGATAGACCGGCGCCGCGGGAGCGCTGTTGTTGGCGCCCGCGTTCGCCCAGATCCAGTTCGCACCGGTCAGCGACGGCACCGGCGCGCTGCGCACGGGCTGCGTCTTGCCGGTGTCGATCGTCGCGCCCGCCGGCGCGGCGTACAGGACCGGCGGCTCGTTGTTGCTGTCGCCGTTGGAGCGGTCGCTGTTGGCCGGTGTGGCGTAGGTCGACCACTCGGAGTACGTCAGCGCCACGTTCGGCGCCGCGCTGCCGGACCCGACTCGCAGCTGCGTGAAGCCGCCGACCTCCTTGCCGAAGTCGAGCGTGACGGAGGCGCCCGGGGCGAGCGACGTCGAACCGCCCTTGGTCAGTCCGTCGGCGTTGGTGACCTCACCGGCGGTCTTGAGCACCCCGACCGGGGACACGGTGCGGCTCGCGGGCGCGAGGTTGAACGCGTCCCACGGCCCGGCCGGCGCCGCCGCGTGTGCAGGTGCGGCCAGCGCTCCCATCAATGCCACACCGATGATTACTCTCGTCCTCACTGCGCTCTCCTCCTCGTGATGCGGACGAGAACGACCGTAAACGATCATGCAGGATCGTGCGTTGTTCACGGCTTCGTCCCAAGTTGCGGCGCGTCCCGGCCTAGCGTCGCCGCTGGTTCGGCAGTCGACGGAGAAGGACGGCTTCAGAGTTGAGGATTCGATCAGCAGCGGTCGCGGCGCTCGCGTTCGCGGCGTTGGGTGCCGCGCAGCCCGCGGTGGCGGCGGAGAAGGTGCTCGTCGACGAGCACTTCGCGGGCGGCGCACTGCCCGCGGGATGGACGTCGGTGCTCGGCGACTGGCGGGTCGTGGACGGCCGTCTGCAGGCGACGACGGGCAACCCGCGCGCGCGGATCTCGTTCGGCCCCGCGGCGCCCGCGGCGTTCAAGGTCGAGGCCACGGTGCGGTTCGTGACGGTCACGAACTCCGCGCGGTGGCTCAACGTCGGCGTCGACTACCACGCGGCCGCCGACTACGGCGCCGTGGTGGTCGCCCGCAGCGGCACGACGGCGAGCAACGGCCTGGAGCTCGCGCAGGCGGCGCAGGGCGGCAGCTACTCGTCGAGCCCGGTCGGCCCCGCGCCGGTCGCGATCGGTACAGGGCAGGACCACAGGCTCGCGGTCGAGGTGCACGGCACGCAACTCGTCGTGAGCCTCGACGGCCAGCCCGCGATGACCGCGACCAACCTCCGGCGCACCGGCGGCGGCTTCGGGTTCGTCATCAACAACTCGACGGTCCAGTTCGATGACGTGAAGGTCACAGAGCTCGAAACGCCGCCGGTGGCGCCGACCGCGCCGCAGCAGCTCAAGCTGAGCGAGCTCGCGGACACGGCCACCGTGACCTGGGAGGCGCCACAAGGCGATCCGATCAGCCACTACGAGGTCGCGGTGGGCGACGGCGCCTGGCAGCGCGTCGACGCGCTCACCCACACGTTCACCGGTCTGCCGAACGCCGAGCAGAAGCTGAGCGTGCGCGCGGTCAACAGCGCGGGTGTCGCCGGGCCGGCCGCGTCCGTGCGCACGCTGCGCGGCGCCGTCACCGTCAACGGCTACAAGCTCGACGTGAGCGGCGGCGCGTGGCCGAGCGGGCACGTGCAGGGCATCGCGGTCGACCCGAGCAAGGGCTTCATCTATTACTCGTTCACGAACCTGCTGGTCAAGACGGACCTCGCGGGCAATGTCGTCGGCACCATGGGCGGGTTCACCGGTCACCTCGGCGACCTCGACTTCAACCCGGGCGACGGCCGCGTGTACGGGTCGCTCGAGTACAAGGCGGCGAAGGCGTTCTATATCGCGATCTTCGACGTCGACAAGATCGACCGCGTCGGGATGAGCGCGCAGAACTCGCCGATCGTCTCTGCGGTCTACCTGCCGGAGGTCGTCGAGGACTACACGGCCGACCTCGACGGCAACGGCGTCTTCGACGGCGACACGGCCACCACGCCCGACCACCGCTACGGCTCGAGCGGCATCGACGGCGTCGCGTTCGGCCCGCGCTTTGGCTCGCTCGCCGGCACCTCGTACCTGACCGTCGCCTACGGCATCTACGCCAACACGTCCCGCGCGGACAACGACCACCAGGTGCTCCTGCAGTACGACCCGAAGGACTGGCGGCAGTTCGAGCGCCCGCTCGTCGAGTCCGCGCCGCACCGCGAAGGCCCGGCCGAGCCCGACGGCAAGTTCTTCGTCTTCACCGGCAACACGCGCTACGGCGTGCAGAACCTCGAGTACGACCCGTGGCTGCAGCGTTGGTGGCTCGGCGTCTACACCGGCAGCAAGCCGCAGTACCCGAACTACAGCCTGTTCGCGGTCGACGCCAAGTCCGCGCCGACGCTGGCCCCGTTGCGGGGCCTGGGTGGGGAGCAGGGCCTGCTCGTGCCGCTCGCGGCCGACGGCCTCGAGCACGCGGCGACCGGGATCCGCGGCTGGCGTCAGAAGGCCGACGTCGGCATCCAGGCGCTCGGTCACGGGCTCTACTACCTGGCGACCGACGGCGATCAGGGCGGCAACGAGACCGCGACGCTGAAGCTGGAGGCGTGGACCGGGAACGCGAACGACCCGTTCGCGCCGGTCGCGCCCGACTACCGCACCGGGACGCTGGCCGGCACGAGCGTCGGCGGGTACGTGGCCTCCACGCTGTCGCTCACGCTCGACGGCGCGGCGAGCTTCGGGTCGTTCGCGCCCGGGATCGAGCGCGACTACACGGCCGGCACAGCGGCGACCGTCACGTCCACGGCCGGCGAAGCGACGCTGAGCGTGTCCGAGCCCGGCCATCTCACCAACGGCCCGTTCCGGCTGGCCTCGCCGCTCGTCGTCGAGCTGTCACGGACGACGTGGTCGGCGCCCGTCAGCAACGACCGGGTGGCGGTGACCTTCAAACAGCACATCGGCTCTAGCGAGCCGCTGCGTACGGGTGACTACGGCCGCACGGTGACGCTCACGTTGAGCACCACCACGCCGTAGCTGCGCGCGGTGCCCGGCCCGCGTGGGCCGGGCACCGCACTCAAATCAGACGAGGCTGACCTGCGTGGCGTTCGGGCCCTTGGGCCCGGCCTGCGAGACGTAGGACACCTTGGCGCCCTCGGCGAGGGTACGGAACCCGCCGCCCGTGATCTCGCTGTGATGGACGAACAGATCCTTGGATCCGTCGTCGGGGACGATGAAGCCGAAGCCCTTGTCGTCACTGAACCACTTAACGGTGCCGGTCGTCATGGCCGGTCCTCCACATTCTTCAAGTGCTGAAGCGAACGCGGAGAAGCTTGGTGGGCTATCGACTGCGGGCGCGCCTGCACGGCGGCACCGGACCCGGGTGGTCCGGCTTGATGCTTCGGACGGTAGCAGTCAGGCCGCGGTCGCCGCGCGCCGGCGGCGCGGCGGTTTGCCGCCCGCGGCCTCGATGAGCTCGGCCAGCGCGTCCCGCAGCGCCTGTCCGAAGTCCTCGATATCGGTGAGATTGTCGTAGTCGCCGAGCAGCCCGAAGTCCATCCGGCCGTTGTACGACATGACCGCGACGGCGAGCGACTGGTTCTCGGGCAGGAACGCGACCGGGAACAGGTCTTCGAGCTCACGGCCGAGGACGTACAAGGGGAACTGCGGCCCGGGCACGTTCGTCACGAGCAGGTTGAACAGCCGCGTGGAGAACTGCAGGCGGCTGGCCTGGGCGAGGATCGTGGGCGGGGCGAGCGCCTCCAGCCCGACGATGGCGTCCGCGCCGACGGCCTGCTTGGAGCTCTTGAGGTCCTCCATCGCGTGGCGCACGACGCGCAGGCGGGCGACGGGGTCCTCGACGTAGACCGGCAGCGGACCGCGCATGACGACGATCCGGTTGCCGAGTTGGCCGTGCTCGTCCTTGGCGCGGACCGACACGGGCACGAGCGCGCGCAGCTCCAGCCCTTCGGTGCGCACACCGCGGGAACGTAGCCACGTGCGCAGGCCGCCCGCGACGACGGTCAACACGACGTCGTTGACGGTCCCACCCAGCGCGTTCTTGACGAGCTTGAAGTCGTCGAGGTCGTTGCGCACGAACGAGAGCCGGCGGTGCGGTCCGATCGGGACATTCAGCGGCGTCTCGGGCGCGGGGTTCAGCCCGGCCCACGCGACCTCGCCGATGCCTTCGAGCGCTTCCTTGAGCTTGTCGAGCTTGGAACCGGGGTGCGTCGCGGCGGCGACCGCGCCACTGGCGACGTCGAGCGGGAGCTTGAGCAGGCCCTTGATCCCGCGCGCGGCCAGCGCGACGGCGCCCGGCTCGGGCTGCGCGGCCCACGGCTCGCCCTCGTGCGGGGCGACCTGCGGAACGGGCGAGAGATCGAACAGCACGGTCATCAGGTCCACACCGGACACGCCGTCGACCAGTGCGTGGTGGGACTTGGAGATGAGCGCGAAGCGGTTCTTCTCGAGCCCCTGGACGAGCCACAACTCCCACAGCGGCTTCGCCCGGTCGAGCCGCTGCGAGTGCGTGCGGGCGGCGAGCGCGCGCAGCTGCTCCTCCGACCCCGGCTGCGGCAGCGCGGTGTGGCGCACGTGGTACTCGAGGTTGAAGCTCGGGTCGTCGATCCAGATCGGCCGCCCCGTCTCCAGCGGCGGGACCGCGAGCTTGTGCCGGTAGCGCGGCACGAGGTGCAGCCGCGACCGGATGTGGTTCAGGAAGTCCTCGTACGACGGCGGCGGGCCTTCGAAGATCAGCACCCCGCCGATGTGCATGTGGCTGTTCGCCCGCTCCTGCGCCAGGAACGATGCGTCAACGGCTGAAAGCCGGTCTCCATGAGCCTGCGCCATCCATGCGAGAGCCTAACTGAGCGCTCCGATGAGCCCAACCAAGACCGCGACGAGCATCACAGCGGTTAACACGCGTTCGTAGTGCTCTCCGGTGGCGAGCTTGGAGAACCCGCGGCGCCCGACCACGTGGGCGACGGCGACGGCGGGGACGAGGCCTGCCGCGAGTTGCCAGTCGGGGGTTGCGGGTTCTCCGGACATGGCGAGCGCGAGCGCGCCGAGCGCCGCGAGGCCGATGAAGCAGACCGTCAGCGTGTCGCGCACCTGCTCGGGCGGGACGCCGCGGCCGAGCAGGTGCAGCAGCATCGGCGGGCCGTTGGTCGACGTGGTCGTGGTAAGCGCGCCCGCGGCGAGCCCGGCCACCGAGGCGGGAAGGTGCGCGGTGGTCACGCGCCGGGCGATCAACGTGCCGATGACGCCGAGCGTCACCGCGATCTGCAGCGCCACCTCCGGCAGCGCGCGGAGGATCACGACGCCGGCGAACGCCCCGGGCGCCGCGAACAACAGCATCGTCACGGCGGAGCGCTTGAGCGGCTGCGGCGTGCGGTGCTCGGTCAGCAGCGTGAGCAGGTTGATCTCCACGCCGAGGATCAGCAACAGCACCACCGCGGGCTCGGCCTCCAGTGCCGCGAACACGAGCGGCGCGGCGACGAGGCTGAACCCGAACCCGGTGGCGGCCTGCAGCATCGCCCCGAGCGCAATCGACACACAGGCGGCGGCAATCAGCACGCCGCGAACTTAGAGCAGCCGGTCGGCCACCCACTCGGCGACGCCCTCGGGGTAGGGCGCGGGAAGCCCCAGGACGACGTGCTCGAAGCCGGCGTCGAGCGCGGCGGCGATCCGGTCGCGGGTCGCCGCGGGAGCGTCGTAGTCGACCTGGAGGTGGATGGAGCGGGTGATCGACTTGGGGTCGCGGCCGCGTTCGTCGCAGAACTGGTCCAGCCGTGCGCTGCGCTTCACCGCGTCCTCGAGGTCGGCGCCCGGGACGTTCCACACGTCGGCGTGCTCGGCCACGACGCGCAGCACGGGGGTGGAGCGGCCGCCGATCACGATGGGGAGGTGTGGCTGGACCGGCTTCGGGTTGCAGAAGGCGCCCTTGAGCTGGTGGTAGGTGCCGTCGTAGTCGAACGGCTCCTCCTCGGTCCACAGCCGCCGGATGACGGTGCACGCCTCGGCCAGGCTGCCGATGGCGTGGGCGGCATCGTGGAACGGCAGGCCGTGCGCCTCGTACTCGCGCGCCGCACCGGGCCAGCTCGGGCGCGACCCGGCGCCGATGCCGAAGTCCAGCCGCCCGTCGGCGACGACGTCAACGGTCGCGGCGATCTTGGCCAGCAGCGCGGGCGGGCGGATCCGGTTGCTGGTCACCAGCACGCCGAGCCGCAGGCGCTCCGTCTGGGCGGCGAGTGCCGACAGCAGCGTCCAGCCCTCGAGGATCGGCCCGTCCGGGGCACCGCCGATCGGCAGCAGGTGATCGAACAGCCACGCGTGCTCGAGCTCCTTGATCGCGTCCGCCTCTCGCCAGACGCGCAGGACGTCGCGATATTCGACCTGCTGGGGTGAGGTCATGATCCCGAAAGAAGGCATCCTCCGAGTCTAAACGGATAACCTCTCCACATAAAGGGGTCAGACCCTTTAACCATCCCTTAGGTTCGCTGGAGGGGCTTGTCGCGCCAGTCCATGAGGGCGCGGGCGGCCGCGGCCTTCGGCGTGACGGGAAGCGGGACCGGCGGCGTCGGGGCGGCCGTCGGCGCGGCGAGGACGACCGTGGGCTCGAGCTCCTCCACACGCTCGTGCTGGTCCTCGGTGGAGACGTGGTAGATGGCGAGGATCGGGCCGCCGCAGACGACGAGGGCCGCGATGGTGAAGGTGACCGGGGTGGCGGGCCAGACGCCGTAGAGCCATCCGGCGGCGGCAGCGACGAGGAAGACAGGAGCGGCGAGGGCCGCGAGGAGGGAGAGCGCGCGAGCGGACGTCACGCGTCACGTATCGGCGTTGCGCGTGAAGGACTTGATCGCGGGGTAACGCGGCGGGATGGCTGCTCACGCGGAATCCGCTGGTGCCCCGGCCGACCGCGAGGGCGAAAGCTCACTCGCCGCCGGGATCACCAAGAAGACCCTGCTGCTGTTCATCGTCGGCGACATCCTCGGCGGCGGCATCTACGCCCGGACGGGCGAGGTCGCGGGCGAGATCGGCGGGGCGATCTGGACCGGCTTCCTGATCGCGGCGATCGTCGCGGCGTTCACCGCTGCCTCCTACGCGGAGCTCGTCTCCAAGTACCCGCAGGCCGCCGGCGCCGCGCTCTACATCCACAAGGCGTTCAAGCACGACCTGCTCACGTTCGTGGTGGCGTTCGCGGTCATGTGCTCGGGCCTGGCGTCCGCGGCCGCGCTGGCGACCGCGTTCGGCGGCGACTACCTGAGCCAGTTCGTCGAGCTGCCGCAGATCCTCGTCGGCCTGGTCGTGATCGCCGTCGTCACCGCGATCAACTTCCGCGGCATCAAGGAGTCGGCCGGCTTCAACGTCGTGTGCACGCTGATCGAGATCTGCGGCCTGTTCCTCGTGGTGGTGATCGGCGCCACGTTCCTGTTCGACGGCGGCGGCGATCCGAGCGCCGCGCTCGAGTTCAACGACGACGCCACGCCCGCGCTGCTGATGGTGGCCGGCGCGTCGATCGCGTTCTACGCGCTGATCGGCTTCGAGGACGCCGTCAACGTCGCGGAGGAGACCAAGGACGCCACGAAGTCCTTCCCGCGCACGTTGTTCACCGGCCTCGGCATCGCCGGCACGATCTACCTGCTGGTGACGATCGTCGCCGGCATGACCGTGCCCGCGAACACGCTCGCGGAGTCCGACGGCCCGCTGCTCGAGGTCGTCACGCAGGGGCCGCTCGCGGTCAACAGCAAGGTGTTCGCCGCGATCGCCCTGTTCGCGCTCATCAACGGCTGTCTGCTCAACCTGATCATGGCCAGCCGCCTGATGTACGGCATGGCGCGGGAGAAGGTCGTCCCCGAGGTGCTCGGCACGGTCCATCGCGGCCGCCGCACGCCGTGGGTGGCGATCGCCTTCACCGCGAGCATCGCCGCCGTGCTGGTGGTCATCGGCGACCTCACGACGCTGGCCGACACGACCGTCCTGTTGCTGTTGTTCGTGTTCATCGGAGTCCACATCGCGCTGCTCAAGCTGCGCAGTGAGCCGGTGGACCACGACCACTTCAAGGCGCCGACCGTGCTCCCGTACCTCGGCATCATCACCTGCGCCGGTCTCGCCGTGCAGTCCGTGGCGGACGATCCGAAGCTCGTCCTGTGGGCCGGTGGGCTGATCGTCTTCGGCCTGATCCTGTGGGTGATCGAGCGCGCCGTGCGATGATCGACGGATGGCATGGGACTTCGCTACCGAGCCTGAGTTTCAGGCGCACCTGGACTGGATGCGCGACCTCGTGCGGGACGAGGTCTGGCCGATCGAGACCGTCTTCGACGACCTCGGGTACGACGGGTTCAAGCGGGCCATAGCCCCGCTCCAGGAGCGGGTGAAGGAGCGCGGCCTGTGGGCGGCGCACCTGCCGCCCGACCTGGGTGGCCAGGGCTTCGGCCAGGTGAAGCTCGGCCTCATGCACGAGATCCTCGGCACGAGCCCGTTCGCGCCCGCCGTGTTCGGCAACGCCGCGCCCGACAGCGGCAACAGCGAGGTGCTCGCGCTCGCGGGCACGCCGGACCAGAAGGAGCGTTACCTGCACCCGCTGCTCGCGGGCGACCTGCGCAGCGCGTTCTCGATGACCGAGCCGGAGACCGCGGGGTCCGATCCCACGCTGCTGCAGACGCGCGCGGTCAAGGACGGCGACCACTGGGTGATCAACGGGCACAAGTGGTTCTCCACCAACGGCTCGATCGCGGACTTCCTGATCGTGATGGTGGTCACCGACCCCGACGCGCGGCCACACCAGCGCGCGTCGATGTTCCTCGTCGACGTCGACACGCCCGGCGTGAACATCATCCGCGACGTCGCGACGATGGAGCACCCGGCGGAGACCTTCGGCGTCTACGGCAACCACGCCGAGATCCGCTACGAGGACGTGCGCGTCCCCGCCGACGCGCTGATCGGCGGCGAGGGCGAAGGCTTCCTGATCGCCCAGCACCGCCTCGGCCCCGGTCGCATCCACCACGCGATGCGCTGGTTGGGTGTGTCGCGACGAGCGTTCGACGCGCTGTGCGAACGCGCCGTGTCCCGCCACGCGTTCGGCTCCGTCCTGGCCGACAAGCAGTCGATCCAGAACTTCGTCGCCGACTCCGCGGCCGAGATGCACGCCGCGCGGCTGATGACGCTGCACGCGGCGTGGAAGATGGACAACGAGGGCGCGTCCGCCGCTCGCACCGAGATCGGCATGATCAAGTTCTTCGGCGCGAAGGTGCTCCACGACGTGATCGATCGCGCGATCCAAGTTCATGGGGCACTTGGGTACTCGACCGACCTACCCTTGGAGGCGATGTACCGCTACGCGCGTGCTGCCCGCCTCTATGACGGCGCCGACGAGGTCCACCGCCAGTCGGTGGCCCGCCGCGTCCTGCGCGGCTATGAGCCCCACGACGTGCCGTCCGAGCACGTCCCCACCCGCCGCGAGGCGGCCCGCGAACGCTTCGCGGACCTGCTCGAGGCGGTGACCTCAAACGACTAGGAAGCCCATGCTCGCCGCCCTGCTGTGCACCGCCGCCCTGATCGGCTGCGGCGGGGATGCCGCTGAGCCGACTACCTCCGCGCCCGACCCGCGCGAGCCGGTCCCGGAGGCCTCGGAGGCCGCTGCCTCCCGCCTCGCCGATCGCTTCGACGAGGACCGGGCGTGGAAGCTGCTCGAGTACCAGGTGAAGATCGGCCCGCGCCCGGCCGGCTCGCCACAGCTCAAGCAGCTCGCGACCTACATCAAGAACCGGATTCCCCGCGGCCGCCTCGAGGCGGTCCCCGGCGGGCTGCAGAACGTCGTCGGGGAGATCCCCGGCAAGGGCAAGGCGATCGTGGTCGGTGCGCACTACGACACGAAGGACATCCCGGATTTCGTCGGCGCGAACGACGGCGCCGGTGGCACCGCGGCGGTCATGGAGATCGCGCGAGTGATGCGCACGATGAAGCGGCCCGCGAACGCGCGGCCGATCAAGTTCGTGTTCTTCGACGGCGAAGAGGCCACCGACGACAGCGACTTCCTCGGCACCGGTGTCCGCGGCGCGAAGGCTTACGCGAACAAGTACGCCAAGAGCACCGCGAAGCTCATCCTGCTCGACTTCGTCGCCGACAAGGACCTCGCCATCCCGCGCGAGCAGACCTCGGACGAGGAGATGTGGGCGAACCTGCGGGCCGCCGCCAAGCGGGTGGGCGCGCTGTCGGCGTTCCCCGACGAGGAGCAGGGCGGCGTGCAGGACGACCACACGCCGTTCGTGCAGAAGGGGATCCCGTCGATCGACCTGATCGACTTCGACTTTCCCTGCTGGCACCAGACCTGCGACGACCTCACCGCCGTGTCCAAGAAGTCCTTGAACCTGAGCGGCGAGGCCGTGCTGGAGTACGTGACTACGGAGTGGAAGTCGAAAGCGTGAACGTCAGCGTCCGGCTGTAGGTGCCGGTGCGCAGGGGGTCGTTCGCCGCGATCTGCTGCTGGAAGTCGAGCGCGAACGTGTCGTTCGTGATCGGGGCGTTCCAGGTCTTCGACCGCGTGAGCACCTCAAGCGGTTGCGCGAGGGAGAACGCGCCGTTGGCGAGCGGGCCGACGTTGCCGACGGTCAGCGTCGCTTCGCCCGCGGTGGACGTGACGGTCGCGGCGGTGGACGCGGTGTAGGTCTTGGTCACACCCGCCTGGAACGTGCCGAACGCCGGCGCCGTGCCGAGCGTGAGGGAGAGCGTCGCCGGCACCGTGCCGCCGACGTTGGCCTCGACCGGCGGCGCCACGTACGGGGCGACGACGATCGTCTTGGAGCCGGTGACGGGGCTCAGGTCGTCGCCGTCGCGCATCGAGTCGGCCTCGGCGGTGATGGTGACCTCACCCGCACGGACGGCGGTGAGCTCGCGCGTAGTGGTGTTGAGGACGGCGACCTTGCCGGCGCGGCGCGCGTCGTCAACGGAGCCGCCGACCTGCAGTGACTCGCTGCCCTTCCAGCGGACGCTCATCGGGTAGCGCAGCGGGACGCGGCGCGTGCCGCTGGCGACGCCGTTGGGCTGCACCAGCTCACCGCCGAGCGTGGCGCTGGACCCGGCCGCGAGGGCGTCAGGGCCGGTGACGCTCACGCTCTGCGCGAACGCGCGCACGTCGGCCTTGATGTCGTCGGCGACGCCGTAGCGGACCCAGCCCGTGAAGCCGCCGCGGTCCGGCGTGCCGTAGGGCGACTTGCCGGAAGACGGCAGCACCATGTACGGCACGCCCTCGACGCGGTCGACGTTGACGATCTGCGCGTGCGAGCCGACCATCATCGCCGGCTTGGCGGACTCGCTCAGGAGCTTCTCGATCAGCTGGACTTCCTTGCGGTCGCCGAGCTGTGATGCGTCGCCCGGGTCCGGGTCGTTGGTCGGGTGGTGGGCGAAGACGACGACGCGCTTGACCGAGTGGTCGGTGGCGGCGGTGTTCAGCGCCTGCTGCAGCATCGGCAGCTGCGCGTAGTCGGAGCCGCGGAACGTCCCGCGCGTGCTGTTGAGCAGCACGAAGCGCACGCGCTTGTGGTCGAACGTGCGGTACGGGTCGCCGAAGACGGCCTTCCACGCGTTCAGGTTGTCGGTGCCGTAGGACTCGTGGTTGCCCGGCACGTACAGGCACGGGACCGTGTCCGCGGTCGGGTTGCCCGGTGCGCCGCTCTCCACCAGGTCGCAGCCGCCGGCCTCGAGCGTCGTCTTGGCCAGGTCGACGTCGGCCGGGAAGCCGGTGTCGACGATGTCGCCGTTGAGTACGACGAAGTCCGGGTGGTGCGCGCGGATGCGCTTGAGCGCGGCGATCGCGACGCGCGACAGGTCCGGCGCGGCGGCGGTGAACTGCACGTCGGACAGGGCGGCGAACGTCCAGTCCGGGGTCGGCAGCTCGCCGTCGGCGTCGATCAGGCGGTCCGCGAGGGGCGCGTCGGCGGCGGGCGTGGCGATCTCGCTCGGCACCTCGACCTCGAGATCGTCGAGGATGAACGAGCCCTTGTACTGCCGCGCCGCGGCCGTCTCGATCAGGCGCACGTTGTCCACCCGCACCGGGTACTCGACGCCGCTCGCCGGCAGGTTCGCGGAGAACTTCGTCCACTCCGTGCCGGTCGCGTAGCCGGGGCGCAGGTCGATGACCTTGTTCGCGGCATCGCGCAGCGAGATCGTGACCCACTGGCCGTTGCCGTCGCCCTTGACCCACACGGACGCGCGCAGCGGCTGACCGGGGAGCGTCTTCTGGGCGCGCAGCACGCCGCCGGCGGAGCGCGTCGCGGTGGCCTGCGTGAAGTCGTAGGTGACCTTCAGGCCCTTGCCCGTGCGGCCTTCGTCGACGATCACGACCGAGCCGCCGGCCGCGCGGTCGTGGCGGTAGTTCCACACGTTCTCCGTGTCGAAGCCGTCGATCAACACGCGCTGGGCGCCGACGGTGACCGGCACCCGGGCGGTCAGACCCGCCGCGCGCACGGTGAGGATGGTGGCGCCGTCGGCGATCGGGTCGATGCGCAGCGCGTCGCCCGTCGGCGTGATCTCCAGGACCGTGTGGTCGTAGTCGAGCGTCAGATCGGCGGAGTCGATCGACGTGGTGAAGCCGTCGGCGTCGCGGCCGTTGATGCGCAGCGTCGAGTTCGCGGCGCCGGCGTCGGCGTAGCTGAGGCGCAGTGCGCTCGGCTCGAGCTTCACCGGCTGGCCGAGCACGCGCACGTCGGTGCTCGCCTCAGCGGCGCCGGATTTCGCGGTGACAGTGACGGTGCCGGGCGTGTCCGGGGCAGTGAACACGCGGCTGCCGCCGGTCCAGGTGACGTCCCCGGTGGGGACCGGCGTGTCGTGGTCGTCGAGGCCGGCGGCGGTGAAGGTGCGGCGCAACCCGGGGAACACGCGCGCGTCTTCCGGGCTGATCGCGAGATCGTGGACCGTGCCGTCGCCGGGCGCGATGAAGACGCCGACGCCGTTCGGGTCAGCACGCTCGCTGCCGTCGCTCGGCACGTTGCGCACCGTCGCGAGCGGGTTGCCGAGCGGCCGCGCGATCATCGTCGTCGAGCCGCCACCGTCGAGGTTGAGCGCGGTCTCCGCGCCGAGGTCGGCCATCAGCTCGGCGGTCTGCCGCACCGTCGGTCCCGCCACGAGCGACTGACGGCCGTCGGCGGTGAGGAGCATCAGCGTCTTGCCGCCGTCCTTGAAGCCGATCGCCGTGCGCGGGGCGAGCTCGCCGCCGGCGCCCGGTTGCGGGACGCCGTCGTTGACCAGGATGACGTTGCCGCCGACGGCGAACGTGAGCTTGTCGGCGATGTCGCTCTTGAGGTCGTAGGCGAGCGTGACGGCGTCGCCGACGTTCAGGGCGCGGAGGGCTTCGGCGCCGGCCTCGCGGCCGACGAGCGCGAAGGCGTTCGCGGGCAGGTCGCCCGCCCCGGCGGTGGTCGGGTTGATCGACGCGACCTTGCCGTCGGTGACGATCACCTCGGCGATGTTGGTGGAGCCCTGGACCCCGCGGGTGCGGGAGTACGTGCCCCAGAGCGGCGTGTAGGCGGCGATGTTGTTCGCGCCGACGTCGGTCGGGTCGTTGAGCGAGCGGACGGCGCGCGGGCCGGACGGGAGCGTCGCGGTGGCCTCGAGCGCGAGGTTCGCGAGGCGGCCGAGGCGGTCCTCCGACACGCCCGCGACCTGTGTGCGGCCGATGCCCGACTTGCGGATCGCGCCGCTGATGATCTCCGGGCCGATGGCCGCGTTGGAGTTGTTGATGTCGAAGAAGTCGCCGTTGACGCCGGCGACGGCGCCCGCCTCCCGCACCTGGGCGGAGAGCGCGGAGCCGCGCGCGACCGGACCGGCGGTGAGCAGGTCGGTACGGACGCCTTCACGCTGCAGGTCGACTTCGAGCACCTGCGCGTCGGTCCAGCCGATCTCGGACAGCGTCACCAGGTGGCGGAGCGTCACGCCGGGGCCGATCCGCTCGGTCTCGTCCTTGAGCGGGATTCCGGCCGCGGTCGCGGCCGGCGGGGCGATCAGGACCGCGGCGATCGCCGCGGCTATGAGTCTTGTCTTCACCGCCGAACTTCTGGCGGATCGCGAGGCTCAGGTCGTCAAGGTCCTGTGATCGCGGCGAGAATCGCGGCGGCGGAGCGGTCGACGTCGTCGTCGGTCGTGCCGTAGCCACTCACCGAGATCCGCATCGCGGGGCGCCCGCGCCAGACGGTCCCGCCGAGCCAGCACGTGCCGTCCGCCTGCACGCGCGCCACGGCTTCCGGCGCCGCCGCGACGAGCACCTGGTTCAGAGACACCTCGTTGAGCACCTCAGCGCCACCTTCGCGCAGCAGCACCGCGAACCGTGCCGCGTGATCACAACAGCGGTCGATCAGCTCCGCCAGCCCGGACCGACCCAGCGACCGCAACGCGGCGTAGACGGCAAAGCCGCGGGCGCGGCGGGAGGCCTCGGGCGTGTAGTCGTAGTTCTGGCGGTGGTCGGAGGGCACCAGGTAGGCGGCGGTCAGCCCCATGGCGGCGCGGTGCGCCTCGCGGTCGGCGACGATCGCGAGCCCGCTGTCGTACGGCACGTTGAGCCACTTGTGCGCGTCGGCGGCCCACGAGTCCGCGTCAGAGAGGCCGGCGACGAGCCGTCGGCGGGAGGGACTCGCCGCGGCCCAGAGCCCGAACGCGCCATCGACGTGGAGCCACGCGCCCGCCTCGCGACAGGCGGCGGCGAGGGGTTCGAGCGGATCGAACGCGCCCGTGTTCACGTTGCCGGCCTGCGCGCAGACGATCGCGGGCCCGTCCAACGCCAACGCGCCCGCGTCGATCGCGCCCTGGTCGTCGACCGCCAGCAGCTCCGGCGGCGCGAGCCCGATGAACCGCAGCGCGCTGAAGATCGTCGCGTGCGCCTCCGCACCGGCGATCACCCGCAGCGGCGGCGCACCGATCAGTCCGTCGCGCGCGACGTCCCACCCCAGCCGCGCCAACACGACGTTCCGCGCGACCGCCAAGCACGTCGCGTTGGCCATCTGCGCGCCCGTGACGAAGCCCACACTCGCCGTGGACGGTAACCCGAGCACGTCCAGCACCCACCGCTCCGCGATCTCCTCGACGACCGCGGCGGCGGGGGAGGAGACGTACGAGAACGCGTTCTGGTCCCACACGGCCGCGAGCATGTCCGCGCCCCGCGCCGCCGGCAGCGCCTGCCCCGTCACGAAGCCGAAGTAGCGCGGCCCCGCGCTCGCCACCAACCCGGGATCGACTCCCGCGACGAGCTCGTCCAGCACCGCGCCGGCGTCCATCGGTTCGTCCTGCAAGGAATGCGCGAGCCCGGCGCGCAGCAACTCGGGCTCGACGGGCAGGCCCACCGGACGATCGTCCAGCCCGGCCAGATATGCGTCCGCGTGACGGAATACGGGGTCGAGCATGGCGTCTAAGTCTCCTAGACTGGTTCATCAGATGCACGCTCCGGAAAAGCTCCTGCTCGCCGCCCCGCGCGGCTACTGCGCCGGCGTCGACCGCGCCGTCCAGACGGTCGAACGCGCCCTCGAGCTGCACGGCGCGCCCGTCTACGTGCGCAAGGAGATCGTGCACAACAAACACGTCGTGGAGACCCTCCGCGACCGTGGCGCGATCTTCGTGGACGAGCTGGACGACAGCATCCCCGAGAACGCGATCACCGTCTTCTCCGCCCACGGCGTGTCGCCCGCCGTCCACGCGGACGCCGAGCGCCGCAACCTGCAGACGATCGACGCGACGTGCCCGCTGGTGACCAAGGTCCACCGCGAGGCGATCAAGTTCGCGCAGGAGGGCTACACGATCGTCCTCATCGGCCACGCCGGGCACGAGGAGGTCGAGGGCACGATGGGCGAGGCGCCCGACCACATCGTGCTGATCGAATCCGAAGCCGACGTGGACACGCTCGTGGTCGAGGACGAGCGCAAGCTCGCCTACATCAACCAGACGACGCTGTCGGTGGACGAGACCCACGGCATCATCGCCCGTCTGCGCGAGAAGTTCCCGCACATCACGGGCCCGCGCACGGACGACATCTGTTACGCCACCACCAACCGCCAGGCTGCCGTCCGCCAGATGGCCGACAAGTGCGACCTGGTCCTGGTGATCGGCTCCAAGAACTCCTCGAACTCGAACCGCCTCGTGGACGTCGCGAACGATCTCGGCACGCCCTCGTACCTGATCGACAACGCCAGTCAGATCGAGGAAGCCTGGCTCACCGCGGACACGAAGATCGTCGGCATCTCGTCCGGCGCATCCGTCCCCGAGGAGCTCGTCGAGAACCTCGTCGCGTTCTTCCGCGAGCGCGGCACCGAGGACGTGCAGGAGTTCGAAGTGCTGCGTGAAGACGTGCGCTTCATGCTGCCGAAGCAGATCCGGCAGGCCATGACGGCCGCCGCCGAAGCCTGAGCCGCCCTTGCGCACGCTGCTGCCAACCCTCGCCGCGATCGCCGTCGCGGCGGTGTTGGTGGTGCTCATCGACCCGCTGCGGATCGCGCTCTCGCACGCGCTGCACGGCGACATCGACGCGCTGCAGCTCCAGCTGCAGGACCTCGGTGTCGCGGGCGCGCTCGTGCTCGTCGCGATCATCCTCGTGCACGCGGTCGTGCTCTTCCCGGCCGAGATCCCGAACGCGGTCGCCGGCCTGGTCTACGGCTTCGCCGTCGCGCTGCCGCTGGTGCTGGCCGCGTGGGTGGCTTCGGGCCTGATCGCCTACGGCCTCGGCGCCTGGATCGGCCGGCCGCTGGCGGTGCGGATCGCGGGGGAGGAGCGGGTGGCGAGCGCCGAGCACGTGATCGGCCGCGGCGGCGCGCCCGCGCTGCTGATGTCGCGCCTGATCCCGTTCGTGCCGTTCAGCCTCGTGGGCTACATCGCGGGCGCTGCCCGCGTGCCCATCTGGCGCTACACGTGGACGTCGGCGGTCGGCGTGCTGCCGATCACCGCCGCCGCCACGTATCTGGGTCACGCCCTGGACGATTTCTCGCTGTCGGACCCGCTGGTGTGGGTCGCCGTCGGCACGCTGATCGTGCTGATCGTGCTGACGGTGACGTTCACGCGGCGGATGCGGCGCGCATCGAACGGCTAGGCCCGACGAGGAAGCCGCCGGCGATCAACGCCGTGCCGGTGAGGGCGCCCGCGCCGCCCACGACGAGCAGGATGGTGGCGATGGTGCCGACGATCGGGAGGTCCGTGCCGGCGGCGACATCGGCCTCGACGTTCGCGGAACCGTCCGCGTTCATCACCACGACGGACCAGTCGCCGTCGTCGACGTGCCACGTCAGACGCTGCGGGTCGGTCCCCTGGGTCTTCGCGACCCAGATGTCCTGGGCGGCGGGAGCGCCGGGGCGCGCGGTGCCGCCGCTGGTGCGGTAGTCGGCGGCGAACGGGTCCACGTCGATGTCGGTGAGCGTCGCGTGCGGGCTCGTGGCCAGGTAGCGCTTCACGTCCCGCGAGCGGGCGATGCCGGCGAACACCGGCTTGCCGGCGCCGGCCTGCACGTCCAGGCGCAGCGTGCCGGACACGGCACCTGGGATGTCGTCGTTGATGTCGAGGTTCTCGGACGCGAGCGCGTGGGTGGTGGTGGAGAAGCGCTCGCTGTCGGTCATGTAGTAACCGTCGGCGTCCTTGCGGCTGTCGAGCCAGGCGGCGCCGGCGCCGGCGACGAGCACCAGCAGCGCGACCGACGCCAGGACGCCACCGGTGATGATGGCGGCGAGGCGGCCACCGGTGGGGTTCGAGTTCATGCCTCCCAGGATCGCCGCGCACGGTCGCTGCTTCGCACGCGCCAGCAGGCGTCACGAACCTCCGGCAGACCCTAGGTCACGCTGGAGATCGCCGCACCGAGCTCGTTCCGATCCACGCCCGCCAGCTCCAGTGCGCGCGGCACGGTGCCGCGGTTCGGGCGCAGCGCCGCGAGCACCACGTGGCCCGCGGAGATCTGCTTGTCCTGACGCTCGGCGGCGATCTTCAGCGCGCCTTCGAGCGTGACCTTGGCGGAGGTGGCGAACCGCGGCTTGCTCGGGAACCGCGTGAAGTGCGGCGCCGTCGCGGTCACGCCGACGGCGGCCAGGCTGCGCTCGGTCTCGGCGGTGAGCGCGGCCTCGAGGCGGTCGTAATCCAGGCCGTGGCCGCGCAAGACGGTCGCGGCGGCGTCGTCGCGCCGCACGGCGGCCAACAGCAGGTGCTCGGCTTCCACGGACGTGGAGCCCAGCTCGTGCGCGAGGTCGACAGCCTCGCTCACGAGCTTGCCGGCGCCCTTCGTGAAGCGGTTGAACATCGTCATCGTCTCCTGAGCTCGACGCCCGCGGCGATCAGCCGCTTGGCGTGCTTCTTGTGAACCGCCTGGCGCGTGACGCCGAGCGCCTCCGCGACCTCGGGCCAGCTCCAGCCGGTGCGCATCGCGCGTTCGACCTCGGCGGCCTCGAGCTGTTCGGCGAGGCGCCGCAACGCGACGACCGCGGCCAGGCCGTCGGCCGGATCCTCGGGGGTGGCAAGGTCGATCATGGCTAGCAACCATAGTTGACTAACTGGTCATTGTCAACTCCAGTTGCTAGCGTGCCGAGTGTGCTGATCGCCCAACTGAGTGACCCCCACCTCAAGCTCGACGACGACACCTCTCAGCCCGCGCTCGCCCGTGCCGCGGAGGTCGTCGCCGCCTTCAAGCCCGACGCCGTCCTGCTCACGGGCGACATCGCCGACACCGGAGACCCCGAGGAGCACGAGCTCGCGACCCGCCTGCTCGCGCCGATCCAGGCGCCGGTCTACACGGCGGCCGGCAACCACGACCGGTTCGAGGGGCGTCACCAGTACGTGGCGGATCTCGACCACCTGCGGCTGATCGTGTGCGACACGTCGCAGCCGGGCCGCGACGACGGTGCGCTCGACCTCGAGTGGCTGGAGGCCCAATTGGTCGCCACCACGCCGACGATCATCGCCATGCACCACCCGCCGTTCGAGCTCGGGATCACGTGGCTGGACGAGATCGGCCTGCCGCAGCACGACCGCGCCGCGCTCGCCGCCCTGCTGGACGCCAACCGGCAGGTCGTGCGGGTCGTCGCCGGGCACGTGCATCGCACGGCGATGGCCACGCTCGGCGGCTGCGCGATCGTCACTTGCACGTCGACCAACATCCAGGCCAAGCTCGACTTCGAGTCGCCGGACGCGGAGCTGGTCAGCGAGCCGCCGTCAGTGCTGCTCCACGCGCTCCAGTCCAGCGGTCAGGTCGTCACCCACGTGCAGCCCGTGTGAGCCACGCGCGCAGCTCGTCGCCGTGCTCGTCGAGGCCGGGCGGCGCGTGGCGGATGTCCGGCCGCTCGCCGTCCACGCGCAGCGGCGGGCGGATCACGGGCAGCCCGCCGACGTCCTCGACCGGCTCCATCCCCAACTCGGACGCCAGCGCGAAGGCCTCGTCGACGCCGTTGATCGGGCCCGCGGGCACTTTCGCCGCCCCCAGCACCTGGAGCCAGTGCTCGGCGGGCTGCGTGGTCAACACGGCCTCGAACGCGTCCATCAGCGCGTCCGCGTGCTCCACCCGCACCTCGTTGGAGGCGAAGCGTGGATCGTCCGGCAGCTCGGGCAGCCCGAGCGCCTCGCACAGCCGCACGAAGATGCGCTCGTTGCCGACCGCGATCGCCAGCGGCCGGTCGGCGGTCGCGTACGTCTCGTAGGGGACGATGCTCGGGTGGCGGTTCCCGCGCCGCCGGCCGGTCACGCCCGCGGCCACCCAGGCCGTGCCCTGGTTGAGCAGGCACGTGAGAGCGGAGTCCATCAGCGACACCTCGACGTGGCGGCCGACGCCGGTCCGCGCGCGTTCCACCAAGGCCGCCTGGATGCCGTTCGCCGCCAGCAGTCCGCACACCAGGTCGACGACCGCCGTGCCGGCCTTCAGCGGCTGCCCGTCCGGCTCACCGGTGACGGACATGAGCCCACCCATGGCCTGGAGCAGGAAGTCGTAGCCCGGCATCCCGGCCGCTTCGGGGGAGCTGCCGAACGCGGTGACCGAGCAGGAGACGAGGCCCGGGTTGGCACGGCGAACGTCGTCCGGGGCGAGGCCCAGCTCGCCGATCAGCCCAGGCCGGAACGACTCGATCATCACGTCGGCCCGCTCGGCCAGCTCCCGCGCGAGCACCAGATCGTCCGGGTTCTTCAGATCGAGCGCGATCGAGCGCTTGTTGCGGTTGAGCCCGAGGTAGTAGGTCGAGACGCCGTCGCGCCACGGCGGGCCCCAGGCACGCGTGTCGTCGCCGCCGTCGGGGCGCTCGACCTTGATCACGTCCGCGCCGAGGTCGCCGAGCAGCATCGCGGCCAGCGGCCCGGCGAGCACGCGCGAGAAGTCGGCGACGAGGATTCCGTCCAGTGGCGCCATCGCGGGCACACTAGACGGGTGAAGACCCTCGTCGTCTCAGACCTGCACCTCGGCCGCCAGGAGCGATCGGACCTCCTGCGCCGGCGCGATCTGCAGGAGCCGCTGCTGGACGCGCTGGACGGCGTAGATCGCTTCGTGATCCTCGGCGACGGCCTCGAGTTGCGCGAGGCGGCGCATCGCGACGCGCTGGAGGTCGCCGGGCCGTTCTTCAAGGCCGTCGGCGAACGCCTCGGCCCCGACAAGGCGTTCGTGATCACGGCGGGCAACCACGATCACGGGCTGGCGGCGGGCTGGATCGACGCGCGCCTGCAGAGCGAGCCCGCCGGCTTCCTCGGGTTCGAGCAGCACTTCGAGGCCCACGGTCCGCTCGCCCGCGCCCTCGCGGAGGCGGCGCGGCCCGCACGGCTGCAGTTCGCCTACCCCGGCCTGTGGCTGCGCGACGACGTCTACGCCTTCCACGGCCACTACGCCGACGCCCACGCCACCGTCCCGACCTTCGAGCGCATCCTCGTCGGGGCGATGGCCAAATGGATCGCTCCGCTCCCGGACACGGCGACGCCCGACGACTACGAAGCCGTCCTCAGCCCGCTCTACGCCTGGCTGCACGCGCTCACGCAGCGCGCGGACAACTCGATCGTGTCCAAGGGCGGGGGCGCGTCGTCGCGCTCGTACCGGGCGCTCACGTCCGAGCGGTCTCCGCGCGCGCTCGCCCTCAAGACCGGCTACCGGGCAGCGGTGCGCAGCCTCAACCTCGCCGGGCTCGGCCCCCTGCAGTCGAACTTGTCACCGACGGCGTTGCGACGCGGCTACCTCAGCGGCATCGCCGAGGTGCTCCGGCGCCTGGACGTACAGGCGGACTACTTCATCTGGGGCCACTCGCACCGCTCCGGCCCGTGGCCCGGCGACGACCCCGCGGAGTGGGGCGCGAACGGCACGAGGATCGTCAACACGGGCTCGTGGGTCTACCAGCCGCACTTCCTCACGCCCGAGGTGAACGGCTCGCCGTACTGGCCCGGCACCGCCGTGCTGGTCACCGACACCGGGCCGCCGCAGCTCCTGCGGCTGCTCGGCGACCGCGGCCACGACGAGCTCAGGGCGCGAGGCCAGGGGTGAAGCAGGTGGCGTAGACCGCCACGCCTTCGGTGAGCTCGAACTCCAGCTCGCCGCGCGTGTGCCGGTCGTGCTGGATGAGCTGGAGCGCGCCCGGTTCGGTGACGTCGAACTCGCGCCCGTTGACGCGGATGGCCCCGAAGCCGTCCACCACCGCCCACACGCCACCGGCCTCGTACGGGCCGGAGTAGGGACCGGGCTGGTCCTCGGTCTGCGGCACGATCAGCGCTTCCTCGGCGTCCTCGGGCCGGACCGGCGGGACGACGTCGCCGGACACGCCGAGCAGCTCCTGGATCTCACGCTCGGTCTCGGCGTAGGCGCCCTCGCCGTAGTGCATCGAGAACAGCGTGTGCTCATCGGGCGTCCACAGGTAGCGCGCGGGCCAGCCCTCGTTGCCATAAAGGTCCCAGATCTCGAGCTCGGTGTCGATCACCACGGGCCACTCGATCTCGAGCCGCTCGACGGCGCGGCGCACGTTGTCCTCGTCCCGCGCGGGCGGGAACCCGCCGGTGTGCACCCCGATCACGCGCAGGCCGGCCTCGGCGTAGCGCTCGTGCCAGGCCTTCAGGTACGGCAGCGTGCGCAGGTTGTTGACGCGGCAGAAGTCCCAGAACTCGACCAGGACGGCCTTTCCGCGCTGTTCGTGCATCTTCAGCATCGCGACGTTGCACCAAGGCAACTTGCGCGGGAACGGCGGAGCGGCGATGCTGGCGTCAGAAGCACGCATTTGCGATCCGCGACCGTAGCAGCGAAACCTTTTGCTTTTTGACGTGTTGTTGGTAGGTCCGCGCCGCGGTGCGCACCATGCGTCCGTGTCGCCCAAGAATGACCGTTCCTCAAGAGGAGAGTTCCCCAGTTGCGCAAGTCCTTCCTCGTCGCCTCGGTGGCGACGCTCGCCCTCGGCACTGCCGGCATCGCCTACGCCCAGGACACCACCCCCAGCATCGAGGCCACTGGTAGCGGCTCGCCCTCGAAGGCCGGCACCAAGGCCAAGCCCAAGGCCGTGAACTTCAAGCTCGACGTCAAGAACAACGCTCTGGCGAAGACGACGGCGAAGTCGATCAAGATCACGTTCCCGAAGACGATCAAGGTCTCCACCAAGGGCCTTGACCAGTGCACCGTCGACGACAACGCGCTGATTCTGGACCGGAACCTGTGCAAGAAGTCGTTCGCCGGCAAGGGCAAGGCCAGCGCCAACCTGAACCCGTTCTCGACGACGCCGTCGCCGCTGAGCTTTGACGTCCAGCCGATCGTCGGCAAGAACGATCTCCTGTTCCTGCTCTCGGGCTCGGCCGACGCCGTCCTGCACGGCAAGATCAAGGGCCAGACGATGACGATCGTGATCACGCCCGAGCTGCAGCAGCCGGTGCCGAACGTCTACTCCGCGCTGAACGAGCTCTCCGCGACGATCAACAAGAAGAAGGGCAAGAACGCCCTCATCTCGTCCGTCGGCTGCAAGGGCAAGAAGCACACGATCGGCGTCGAAGTGGCCTACGCCGGTAACCCGAACCCGCCGGCGGCCGCGTCCGCCAAGGATTCGTTCGACATCAAGTGCAGCTGAGCATCAGCTCAGTAGAAACTCCGTAGTGCCTCAGCGGCCCCGCCACGTCGGCGGGGCCGTTGTCGTTCCTAGACTCGCCCGGTGCTCTTGTTCGCGCACGGGATCGTCGGCCGCGCCGATCTTCCGATCCCCGAGACCCTGTTCGCCGCCGCCGCGGCCGCCGTGCTCGTCGTGTCCTTCGTCGCGCTCGCGCTCGGCTGGTCCAAGCCGAAGCTGCGGGCGATGGAAGGCCGGCCACTGTTCGGCATCCCGCGCCCCGTCGAGGTCCTGTGCGGCGCGCTCGGCGTCGCCGTCTTCTTCCTCGCCGTCTGGGCCGGCCTGTTCGGGACCGACACGCAGAGCCAGAATCTCGCGCCGACCGCGGTGTACGTCGGCTTCTGGGTCGGCATCCCGTTCCTGTCGCTGTTGTTCGGCGACGTGTTCGGGCTGTTCAGCCCGTGGCGAGCGCTCGGCCGCCTGACCGGTTGGGCCGCGGGTCGCTTCGGCGCGCTGCCGGAGCCGCTCGAGTACCCGGCGCGGCTCGGGCGGTTCCCGGCCGCGGCGGGGCTGTTCGCGTTCGCGATCTGTGAGCTGGCGTGGGCGCGCGGGACGCAGCCCGGGTCGCTCGCGGTCCTGATGCTCGTCTACCTCGTCGTGATGGTGGTCGGGATGAGCCTCTACGGCGTGGAGCCGTGGGTGCGCAACGCGGACGCGTTCGGCGTGCTGTTCGGCCTCATCGGCTCGCTCTCACCGCTCGGCGACGGCCGCCTGCGCGTGCCGTCTTCCGCGACCGCCCGGCTCACCCCGGTGGTGGGGACGGCCGCGCTGCTGATGGTCGCCATCGGCTCGACCGCGTTCGACGGGGCCAAGGAAGGCGCGCTGTTCAACGACATCGCCAAGAGCCTGCAGACCTTCTTCCGCGACCTGGGCCTGGGGATCGGGCTCTCGCTCGAGATCGCGTTCGTGATCGGCCTGGCCGGCGCGGTGCTGATCGTCGCGGCCATCTACACGCTCGGCATGCGCGGGATGCGCCCGCCGGAGGGCACCTCGCGCCGCGAGCTCTCTCGCGCGTTCGCTCACACGTTGATCCCGATCGCCGCGGGCTACCTCGTCGCCCATTACTTCTCGCTGCTGGCCTACAACGGGCAGGACCTGTGGCGGCTGCTGAGCGATCCGCTCGGCGACGGCTCGAACTGGTTCGGCGGTGCGGAGCGCGACATCGACTACGGCGTCGTGAGCGCCACCGGCATCTGGTACGTGCAGGTCGGCGCGCTCGTCGTCGGCCACGTCGCGGCGCTCGTGCTGGCCCACGACCGGGCACTCGAGCTGTACGGCTCCGCCCGTGCCGCGACCCGCTCGCAGGTTGTCATGCTGGTGTTGATGGTGGCGTTCACGTGTCTCGGGCTGTGGCTGTTGTCGGCGGCGCTGAACGCATGACGCTGCTGTTCGCACATCCCGGCCACTGGGCGGCGCAGCTGCTGTATCTCGCGCCCGTGCTCGCGATGCTCGGCGCGCTGTTGTGGGCGCGCTTTCGCGGACCTTCCGGGATTTCTGACATCGACGACGAAGACGACGTTTAGGTCGCTCGCCAGCGGGGAACTCGCCCGGCGAGATGCTGGGTCAGCTCGAAGAGGTCTTCGTCCTCTGGAGCGCCGCGCGCGCTGAAGCCAACGAGGCGTATGACGCCTGGTGTGTGGCCCCGGGCGCGGATGCGTACGCCGTGTATCGCGCGGCCGAAGACCGCTCGGACGCGGCCGAGACCGAGCTCGCGAACCTGACAGCCGGCGCGCTCATCCTCGTCTGAGGGTCCGAATGACAACCAGCTGGACCGTTCCTGCGTAGTTGCAGGTGTGTCCAGCGAACATTCGGGAATCCCCCTCACGCGATGAGCACCAGCGACCTGCGATCTCTCCTCGACGACGTGCCGGACACGTTCGAGATCGTGCTGCGCCGCGATCCCGCGTGGAGCCCCGTGCTCGAAGCCTGGCGCGACGCGGCCGAAGAGGCGTCGGAAGCGCTTGCCGCCTGGCGTCACCATCCTTCGCGGGCTGCGTACTCCGTGTATCGCGCGGCGCAGGACCGCGAGGACGCGGCACTCGACAGTCTCGTTCAGACCCAGACGTCGCGCACGAGCGTCTCGTAGCCGCCGTCGGCTGAGGCCGCCTCGGCACGGGCTTCGTGGCCTTCCTCGCTGCGCTGCGTGAACACGAGCCTTCCGGGACCCATGTACCGCCGGAACGCACGGGCGAACGCCTCGGCGCGTTCCTTGTTGCGCGCGAGGTCGGCGGGCACCGGGTGCAGGCGCTCGTCGAACGGCGGGCGGCGCGTCAACACGCGCCCGAGCAGCCCGAGCGCGCCGCGGCGCGGGTCGGCGAGCGGACGCGAGACGAGGTAGCGCGGGTTGTCGGAGATGCTGACCAGCTCGTCCAGGGCGGTCGCGAACCGCTTCGCCTCCACCGCGGTGGCCTTGGTCAGCTCACAGCGCAGGTAGCCCGAGCTGCGCGGCTCGATCGTGAGGCTCGACGCGGCCTCCGGGCTCAGCTCATCCAGCTCCCGGTAGGCCTCGATCACCGCCCGGGCGGACGCGTCCAGCGGGAGCACGAGCGGGAGCCGCTTCTTGGCCGCTGAGAGCCGGACGGCGGCCCAGGCGAGGCCGGCGGGCACGAGCGCGAGGCCGGCGAGCAGCGGCGGGGCGCTCGCCGCCACGCCGAGCACGCCGAACGCGGCGCCGCCGCCGAGGCCGGTGCCGATCGGGACCCGCTGGGAGAGATGCAGCGTGCGCCCGGCCTTGGTCACGCGGGGCGGCGCCACGGAACCGCTCGACCGGCTGCGCACCAGCAAGGTGGGGAGCTCGACGCCGCGGTAGGGCGTCCCGATCTGCCACCGCTCGCGGGCGCCGTCGCGGTCGGCCGCGCGCTGGAGCAACTCGCGGTTGAGGTCGCGGAAGCGCTCGACGGGCGGCGGGCCGAACGGGCCGAGCTCCGGGTGCACGTGCGACGGGCCCGCCTCCACCTGGCCGTCCTCGGCGGGCGCGAACAGGTTCAGGTGCTTGCGTACGAAGCGCTCGTAGTCCGCGTTGCCGCGGACGAGGTCGGGCGCGACGCAGACGATGTCCCAGTTGGACGCGACCTTCAGCGGGTCGCCCCGATCCAGCCGCAGCGAGCGGCCGCGCATCTGCTGGACGGACACGCCGGTGGTGGCGATCGTCATGTCGATCAGCACGTTCAGCGGCGGGCAGTTCCAGCCCTCGCCGAGCAGCGCGCGGGTCCCGACGAGGAGTTGCGTCGTGCCCTCCACGAACATGCGCGTCGCCAGCTCCACCCACGCGCGCGGCATCCACTCGGCGCCCTGGGACTCCAGTGAGATGAGCAGGCCGTCGGGCTCGGCATCCCATTCGGTGAGGTTGAAGTGGCCCTCGGCGGAGGCCTTGAGCGCTTCGAGCAGGACGTCGGCGTCGTTGGGGTGACAGCGCAGGCCGCGTCCGCTCACCAGCAGCGGGCGCAGGTGGGCGACGCGGTCGTCGGCAGCGAGCGCGAGCAACACGTGGCGGGCCGTGCCGGCGGCGGGGTCCAGGACGCCGGTGAGGGCGTCGTCGGGGCGCTGGGCGGCGAGCTCGGCGTCGGTGAGGACCAAGGCGCGGATGGCATCACCGCGGTGCTCGAGCTCGTGGGCGACGACGTCGACGAGCCCGAGCGCCTTGGCCTGCGAGCCGGTCAGCAGCCGGTCCACCTCGGACGTGCCGCGGCGGATGCCTTTGCGGGTGAGGTTGAACCCCAGCTCGCGCAGTGCGGCCGCGATCGCCTCGTATTGGTCGGCGGCGTCGCGGGAAGGATCGCTCGCCAGCTTGCGCAGGGCGTAGTCCTCCAGCAGCACGAGCCAATCGTCGAGGTCGGGCTGGCGGCGGTACTGCTCGCCGCGGGGCGCGCCGGGCGGGATCCGCAGGTCGGCCGAGAGCAGGAAGCGGACGCCGGCGCGGGCGAGCTTCGGGCTGCGCTTCTGGAACTCCGGCCAGCTCAGCTCCG
The DNA here is from genome assembly GCA_027587225.1 of Solirubrobacter taibaiensis. Taxonomy (GTDB): domain Bacteria; phylum Actinomycetota; class Thermoleophilia; order Solirubrobacterales; family Solirubrobacteraceae; genus Solirubrobacter; species Solirubrobacter taibaiensis. The sequence goes on along the minus strand of JAPDDQ010000004.1, from coordinate 212,243 downwards.
TCTCGTCCTCGGCCGAGCGCCGGCGGTCGTGCAGACGGCCGATCACCCACTCGGGGAAGTCGCCGTCGTGCAGGTTCGTGACCAGCTCGCGGAAGCGCGTGTCGTGCTCGGCGAGCCAATCGCGCTCGCCGGCCAGCGGCTCGGTGAGCAGCGCGAGCTCCTGGTAAGGCGCGAGGTGGCCGTCGCGGACGACGGCGGGGGTGGGGACGGTGAAGTCGACGGGGCCGAGCAGCGCGTCGTAGAGCTCGGCCTCGGCCTCGGGGAGGCTGACCGGCGGCGTGGCGGTGAGGCCGATCACGTGCGTGCCCTCCGGCAGCTCCTGCAGCACGGCGCGGACCACGTAGCCCCACAGGGAGGCGAGGTGGTGGCACTCGTCGAGCAGGACGACGCCGACGCCCATCTTCGCGAGCTGCTGGACACGGGCGCGGGCCGTCTCGCTGAGGAGGTCCCGGAGCTCCACGCCGGCGTGCTCGCCGCGCGCGACCTCGCGCTTGAGGGCGGCGCTGATGCGGGAGAGCTCGCGCGCGCGGCGGTTGGCCGCCTCGCCCTCGAAGGCCTCGCCCTCGCGCAGCGCCTCCTCCGGCGTCATGCCCGTGGCCGCCGCGCGTTCGTCCGCCCAGCGGGATTGCGCGAGCCGGCCAAGCAGGATCTCCGGGTCCTCCAGCTGGCACAGCGCCTGGTACGACAGGCACGCGATCGGCTTGAGCGGGTCCGCGCCGGCGATCTCGTTCGGGCGGTCGGTGAACGAGCCCACCGCGCGTGGCCACTGCTGCTGGATGCCCTGGTTGGGCGCCAGCACGAGCGCCCGCTTGCCCACCCGGCGGATCAGCTCCACGCCCAGCAACGTCTTCCCGCTCCCGGGCGGCGCGACGATGTGCGTGCGCGTGTTCCCATGCTTGCGGTCCTTCTCGAACGCGGCCAGCGCGGCGCGCTGATACGGCCGCCATTCCCCGAAGAACTGCAGGTCGCTGAAACGACTCACAGTCGCCCGAGATCGTGGGCGAGGGCCTCCTGCGTCATTTGATCGAAAGGAAAGCCGATCCGCTGCATGCCGTTCGCATCCGCGAGGATCGTATGGGCTGAGTGCTCCAGCTCGTCGTCCTGGGGCTGGATGGCGAACGCCTTCCACACCGGCGCGAGCTCCTCGCGCGTGCCCATCAGGAACTCCATCCGGCCCGTCATGCCTTGTTTGAGCAGGAACGACGCCGCCCGCTTGGCCGTGTCGTTCTTGGGATCGACCGAGATGCCGACCACGCGCACGTCCTCGCGCTCGAGGTCGTCGAGCGCGCCCTTGATCGTCTGCACCTGGGCCGGGCACACGTCCTCGCACGTCGAGTACACGAACGCGTAGACGATCGGACCTCGGCCCTTGAGCTGCGCGCTCGTGACCGTCCTGCCGTCCTGGTCGGTGAGCGTGAAGTCCGGCACCGGCTGGCCGGGCGGACGGATCGCGCCCGCCCACCCGTCGGCGCTCAGCTCGAGCCCGGTCGGGCCGTCACCTCCGCGCGAGGCGAGCGTCGCGCCGATGACGGCCGCGACGGCGCACAGCGAGAACGCGACGAGCACGAGGCGAAGGCGAGCCGGAAGCACCGCCCCAAGGCTAGCCCTGCGGCGTCATGCGTACTCGTAGCGGCGGCGCGGCCAGTTCGGGTGCTCGCCAGTGCGGCCCAGCGGCGTGCGGTCGAGCAGCTGCCAGACCGTGTTGAGGACGTCGGTGCCGCGGTCGAAGGTCGAGTACGTGTGGAAGACGGCGTCGCCGTCGCGGGCGAACGAGCTCAGCCCGTGCATCTCGACCCCGTCGGGGTAGGGCGCCCCGGCCGCGGCGCCGAGATCCTGGTTGAACGTCGTCCGCCCGCACGAGACCCAGTCGAAGCTCCAGCCCATCCGCGCCTTGTAGGCCTCGATCGCGTCGACGGGTGCGCGGGAGATGGCCACGAACCCGACGTCCCGGTGGGGAAGGTGCTCGACGGCCCGGTCGAACGTATCCGCCGTGTACGTGCAGCCCGGGCACGCCTCCTCCCAAGTCGGGCCCATCATCAGGTGGTAGACGAGCAGCTGCTCGCGGGAGCCGAACAACTCGGGGAACGTGCGCTCCCCCTCGGTCGAGTCGAACACGTATGGCTCGGTCACCTGCACCCACGGCAGCTCCTGCCGCGCGCGGGCGAGCGCGTCGCTCGCGCGGGTGAGCTCCTTCTCACGCTGAAGCAGGTCCTGGCGGGCGGCGAGCCATTCCTCGCGGGTTCCGGTCTTCATGGCCGCTTTGACCGCGCCCGCGCCGGAGATTCATCGCTCAGAGCTCGATGTGGGAGCCCATGACCACGGTGCGCTCGTCGGGCAGGTGGAAGATCTCGACCGGGTTGGCGGCGTTGCGGGAGATCGCGAGGAAGAGCTTCTTGCGCCACGTGGCCATGCCCGGGCGGTTGGACGGGACGATCGAGATGCGGCTCACGAAGTAGGAAGGGTGGTCGAGTTGCGGGTCGCCCTCGAGGCCGGTCTCGGCCGCGAGGCGCAGCAGCGCGGGGACGTCCATCGGGTCCTGGAAGCCGAACCGGCCCGTGATGTGGGTGATGCCGTCGTCGCGGTAGCCGAGATCGTCGATGCTCAGCCGCTCCGCCTCAGCGATGTACGGCACGCGCTCGGTGGTCAAAGACACGATCAGGACGCACTCGTGCAGCACGTGGTTGTGCTCGACGTTGGCGCGCAGGGCGAGCGGCGTCGTCTCCGGGTTCGCGTTCAGGAACACGGCGGTGCCGGGCGCGCGGGCGACGGGCGGGTCGCACTCGCGCACCTCCTCCACGAAATCGCGGAGCGGACCCTCCTCCTCGATCCGGCGGGCACTCACGATCTCGCGCCCGCGCTGCCAGGTGGTGAGCACGCTGAAGACGGCGAGCGCGATCGCGAGCGGGAACCAGCCGCCGTGCAGGATCTTCGTCAGGTTGGCGGCGAAGAACGTGAGGTCGACGACCAGGAACGCGGAGGCGCCCGCGACCACCAGCCCGAGCGGCTTGCCCCACAGCGCGCGGACGACGAAGAAGAACAGCAGCGTGTCGATCGCGAGCGTCCCGGTCACGGCGATCCCGTACGCGCTGGCCAGCCGCTCACTGGACTGGAACCCGAGCACGAGCGCGATCACCGCCGCGAAGATGATCCAGTTCGCCGCCGGCACGTACACCTGGCCGATCTCTTCCTTGCTCGTGTGGCGGACGACCAGGCGGGGGAGGAAGCCGAGCCGGATCGCCTGACGCGTGACGCTGAACGCGCCGCTGATCACGGCCTGGGAGGCGATGATCGCGGCGACCGTGGACAGGATCACCATCGGGATCAGCGCCCAGCTCGGGAACAGCTGGAAGAACGGGCTGCCGCTCGCGGACGGGTCGCCGACGATCAGCGCGCCCTGCCCGAGGTAGTTGAGGATCAGCGCCGGGAAGACGAGCGCGAACCATGCGCGGCGGATCGCCGACGCGCCGAAGTGACCCATGTCGGCGTACAGGGCTTCCGCGCCGGTGACCGCGAGCACGACGCCGCCGAGCGCGACGAACGCCTCGTGCCCGTGGTTGAAGAGGAACTCCGCGCCGTGGTGCGGCGACAGCGCCTGCAGGATCTCGGGATGCTCGAGCATGCGGGCGAAGCCGGAGATGGCCAGCACGCTGAACCATAGGACCATCACCGGGCCGAACAGCACGCCGACGCGGCCCGTCCCGAACCGCTGGGAGGCGAACAGCATCGTCAGCACCGCGATCGTGATCGGGACGACGAACTGCTCGAGGCTCTCGTCGACCACCTCCAGCCCCTCGACGGCGGACAGCACGGAGATCGCCGGCGTGATCATCCCGTCGCCGTAGAACAGCGACGCTCCGAACACGCCGAGCAGCACGAGCGTGATCTGCGCGCCGCGCGAGCGCAGGTTCGCGCGTTGGATCAGCGCGATCAGGGCCATGATCCCGCCCTCGCCGTCGTTGTCGGCGCGCATGATGAACGTCACGTACTTGACGCTCACGATCACCGTGATCGCCCAGAAGATCAGGCTGACGACGCCGTAGACCTGCTCGCGGCCGGGGTCCAGCCCGTGCTCCGGGGCGAACACCGTCCGAAGCGTGTAGAGCGGGCTGGTGCCGATGTCGCCGAAGACGACGCCGATGGCGCCGAGGACAACGGCTGCGGTCCCGCCTCTGCCGACAGGTAAGGCCCGGAGGCGCTTATGCGGCGTGCCGCTTCACCCGAGGCGGGAGACTACTCAGGCTTCGGTGAGACCGCGGCGAATGGCGTAGCGGACGAGCTCGACGCGGTCGCGCATGCCGAGCTTGCGCAGCAGGTTCGCGCGATGGGACTCGACGGTCTTCTCGGCGAGGTGCAGCGTCTCGGCGATCTGCTTGTTGGTGAACGCTTCGGAGATCAGCTTCAGCACTTCCTGCTCGCGGGGGCTCAGCGGCTCCTCGGGGCCGGAGGACGAGTCGCTCATCCACTCGCGGACGATCGTGCGCTCGACCGCGTTGGTGAGGAACGCGTCGCCACGGGACACCGCGCGGATGGCGTTCAGCAGTGCCTGGTCGACCTCACGCTTGAGGACATAGCCGGACGCGCCGGCCTTCAGCGCGTCGAAGACGTAGCGCTCGTCGTCGTGCATGGAGAGCGCGAGGACCTGCGTGTCGGGCAGGTGCGCGCGGATCTGGCGCGCGGCCTGCAGACCGGTCATGCGCGGCATGGAGACGTCCATCACGCACAGGTCGGGCTTCGTGCGCAGCGCTTCCTCGAAGGCTTCGACACCGTCGCCGGCTTCAGCGACCACCTCCATGTCGGGCTGGCGGTCGATCAGCAACTTCATGCCGCCCCGGACGATGCCGTGGTCGTCGGCGATCAGGATCCTCATGAGGCCCCCATGGTCAGTTCAATGGTTGTGCCCTCACCGGGCGCGGAGAACACGTTCAACCGCCCGCCGACGAGCAATGCGCGTTCGCGCATGCCGGACACGCCAAGGCGGCCGCCGGACTTGGATTTCGGTGCAAAGCCGCAGCCGTCGTCGCGCACCCGCAAAGTGGTGCGGCCGACGCTGGAGAGCTCGACGCGGACGGCGGAAGCGCCCGAGTGTTGGACGACGTTGGACAGCGACTCCTGCGCGACGCGGTAGAGCACGAGCTGCTCCTCGTCGGACAGCTCGGGCGTGTCGCCGTGCCGGTGAAAGGTGGTGCGGATGCCGGTGCGCTCGCCGAAGTTCGCCACCTGCGAGGCGAGCGCGGGGACGAGACCGTGGTCATCGAGGGCCGTGGGGCGGAGGGTGCGCGCGAGCGTCAGCAGCTCCTCCATCGCCTGGGTCGCGAGCGTCTGGATCTCCTTGAGCTCAGAGCGCAGCCCGGGCGGGACGTCGAGCGCGGCGGCCTGGAGCCGGAGCAGGATCGCGGTCAGGGCCTGGTTGACCTCGTCGTGGAGGTCCTGGGCGATGCGGGCGCGCTCTTCTTCCTGGGCGCGGATGACGGCGCGGCCGCCCTCGATGCGCTCCTCCTCGATGCGCGCGAGCATCTTGTTGAAGCCGGCGGTCAGGCGCTCCACTTCCGACGGCGCGTTGTGCGGCGCGTGGGCGCGCTGGCCCGGCGCGCTCGGGTCGACGCGCTCCATCGTCGCGAGCAGCGACTCGAGCGGGACGAGCCGGCGCTTGAGCAGCAGCGTGTTCACAAGCACGGCGCTGACGACGGCGACGCCGACGAGCAGCGCCCCGCGGATGTCGTTCGCGTTCAGCAGCGTCGTGATCAGCGCCGTGACCGCGACGAGCGCCGCGTTCACGGCGAGGACCTGGTTCAAGAGGGAACGAGTGCGCACTGTCCGGTTCTCATCGGCAGGAGCGCCTCAGGTGATTACCCCATGTGGTGCCTGGGCGCCGCTATCCTTTTTGAAGCCTTGAATCCCGATCCGAATTCTCGAGGACGCGCATGAGTCCATCCGGTGCGGAAGTCATCCGCAAGATCCGCAGTGAGATCGAAGAGGTCGATCCTTCCGACGTGAAGGCGACGCTCTCGAACGGCAACGGGATCGTCCTCCTGGACGTACGCGAGAGCGAGGAGTGGGACGCCGGGCACCTCCCGGGCGCCAAGCACGTCGCCCGCGGGTACCTGGAGTCACGCGTCGAGGGCGCGATCGGTTCCGATCGCAGCCAGCGCGTGGTCATCTACTGCGCGTCCGGGCAGCGCTCGGCGCTCGCGGCGGACACGCTGAAGAACCTGCTCGGCTACGAGAACGTCGCGTCCATGAACGGCGGCATCACGCTGTGGAAGGACCGCGGCTACGACGTCGAGAAGCCGGTCGTGCTGACGCGCGAGCAGCGTGATCGCTATTCGCGCCACCTGCTCGTGCCGGAGATCGGGCTCGAGGGCCAGACGAAGCTTCTGAACGCCAAGGTGCTGCTGCTCGGCGCCGGTGGCCTCGGCTCGCCGACCGCGCTGTACCTCGCGGCCGCGGGTGTGGGGACGTTGGGCGTGGTCGACGACGACGAGGTGGACCTCTCCAACCTCCAGCGCCAGGTGATCCACACCACGGACCGGATCGGGACGCCGAAGGTGGACTCCGCGGAGATCGCCATCAACGGCATCAACCCGGACGTGAACGTCGTCAAGTACAAGACGCGCCTCGACGCCTCCAACATCATGGAGATCATCGAGGGCTACGACGTGATCGTCGACGGCGTCGACAACTTCCCGACGCGCTACCTCCTCAACGACGCGACCGTCCGGCTGGACATCCCGGTCGTCTCGGCTTCGATCCTCGGGTTCGACGGGCAGCTCTCAGTGTTCGCCCCGCACGACGGCCCGTGCTACCGCTGCCTCTACCCCGTGCCGCCGCCGGCCGAGCTGGCTCCGTCCTGCGGCGCCAACGGCGTGCTGGGCGTGCTGCCGGGCACGATGGGCCTGCTGCAGGCGACCGAGGTCGTCAAGCTCATCATCGGCGCCGGCGAGCCGTTGATCGGCCGTCTGCTGCTCTACGAAGCGCTCGGCGCGACGTTCACCGAGCTCAAGGTCCGGCGCGACCCGGAGTGCCCGATCTGCTCGATCGACCCGTCGGAGATCGACGAGTCGCAGCTGGGCGTCTTCCCGGATTACGAGGCCTTCTGCGCCGCCGCGGGCTAGGGTGCTCTAAAGACATGGCCAAGATCAAGATCCCACCGGTCCTCCGTCCCTCTGTCGGGGGCGAGAAGGAAGTCCAGGCGGAGGGCGGCGACGTCGGGAGCGTGCTGCGCGCGCTCGCCGAGCAGCACCCCGCGACCCAGCAGCAGCTCTTCGGCGCTGACGGGTCCCTCAACCGCTACGTGAATGTGTACCTGAACGATGAGGACGTCCGCGTGCTCAACGGCTTGGACACGTCCGTGGGCGAGTCGGACACGCTCGTCATCCTGCCGGCCATGGCCGGCGGCTGCGCATAAATAAGGCGAAGTCGAGTACCTTCGCGGCCGTGGCAACGGCATCGCTACGGCCGCTGAGCATCGGGGAGATCCTCGATGCGGCCCTGAAAGTCGTCATCCGGCACTGGAAGCCGCTGATGCTGGCCGTCATCGTGCCGATCCTCCCGCTGACGGTCCTGTCGGTGCTGCTGACGGCGTCGCTGGAGACCGACCTCACGCAGTTCGAGACGTCGGGTGACCCGGCCGACATCGAGGCCTCGTTCTGGGTCTCGGCCGGGCTCGGGTCGCTCGTCAGCTACCTCACGACGTTCATCGTCCAGGCGGTCTGCTTCAAGGCCGTCGCGGACGCCTGGCTGGGGGCTGAGCCGTCCGCCGGCCGGTCGTGGCGGTTCGCGTTGCAGCGCACGTTCGCGCTGCTCGCGATGGTCCTGATCATGCTCGTGGTGTTCCTGCTCGGTCTGATCGCGTGCGGCATCCCATCGATCTGGCTGTCGGTCATGTGGTCGGTCGCGACCGCCGCGCTGCTGTTCGAGCGCCTCGGGCCGATCAAGGCGCTGGGCCGGAGCTTCCAGCTGATGAAGGAGCGCTTCTGGGCGACCTTCCTGCTGCTGATCATCACGACGCTGCTGACGTTCTTCGTCACCGCGGTCGTCCAGGGCATCCCGTCCGGCCTCGCGACCGTCTTTGCGCCGGACAACGAGATCGCCACCGCGGTCACCGACATCATCTTCGGCACGATCGGGAGCGCGATGGTCCTGCCGATCAGCGCGGCCGTCTTCGCGATCCTCTACTTCGACCAGCGCGTCCGCAAGGAAGGCTTCGACGTGCAGCTGCTCGCGGAGGGCATCGGCGCCGCGTACGACCCGAACCGCCCGCTCCCCGCACCGCTGCGCCCGGACCCGAACGCCGCGCCGCCCCCGGGCTGGCAGCCCCAGCAGCCCCCGCCGGGCTACTGGCAGCCGCCGCCCCCGCCGGGCTGGCAACCGCCGCCGCAGCAGTACGGCGGTGGCTGGAGCGCGCCCGCGCACGACGCGCCGCCGCTGCGCTGGGGCCCGGCCGCCGGCCCGCCGCAGGACGAGCGCCCGCCCGAGGAGTCGCCGTGGATGGCCCCCGGGCCTCCGACGAGCGGTGGCTGGGCACCCCCGGCCGGCTCCGCGCCGGCCGACCACGTGTGGGGCCCGCGCGAGGACGCGCCCGCCGGCGACGGCGCACCGCCGCCCACGGGCGGACCCGCTTCGCCCGGCGGCGAGACGCCCGCCGGGGATGATCGCTGGGCGCCCGCGCCGCACGCCGACGACTCGCCGCCGTCCCCCGGCGACGATTCGCCGGGCCCGCCCACGCCCGCCGGCGAAGACGACGCCCCGCCCGCGGACGACGACGCTCCGCCCGCCCCCAGGTGGGGCCCCTCTTCTCCGTTCGGCGAGTCCCCCTGGGAGGACAACCCCGACGAGGACGACAAGCGCAAGCGCGACGACGACTGGCAGCCGCCCGAAGAACCGCGCGGACCGGGCGGGCTGTGAGGCGCGCCCGCGCAGCGGGCGTCGTGCTGTTGCTGGCGGTGAGCTTCGCGCCGGGCGTCGCCCACGCGACCGAGGTGAGCGCGAGGGAATTGCGCGAGCTCGCGCAGCAGGCGGGTGACTCCGCGCAGGCCCTCGAGGACCTGCGCGCGGTGACGTCCGTCGACGGGCAGCCGGTGGACATCGACGCGGCGCTCGACGGCGCGCGCGGTGACGAGCTCGACCAGCGGCTCGAGGCGCTCGCCGACCAGCCGTCGGAGCGCGGCGAGCTCAGCAACCCGCGGACCGACGCGCGTGAGATCCTCGAGCAGGACCGCTTCCACGGGAACGAGGTGCCCGGGCCGTTCCGCGGGATCCTCGACCGCCTGAAGGACCTCGTCCCGCGCGGCATCCTGGACCGGCTGGACGACCTCATCCCCGGCGGCCGGAGTGTCGTCTGGATCCTGCTCGGGACGCTGTTGTTCGTGGGCGGCTACCTGATCGCGCGGCTGTTTCTCTCGCGCCGGATCAAGGACTCCGAGGCCACGGCGATGGCGCTCACGCCCGCCGAGCTGGACCCCAAGACGCTCGAGCGCCAGGCCGACGCGGCGGAGGCCTCCGGTGACCTGGAGGCGGCGCTGCGGCTGCGGTTCCGCGCGGGCCTGCTCCGGCTGGACCGGCGCGGCGCGATCGAGTTCCGCCCTTCGATCTCCACGCACGAGGTCCGGCGCGCCGTGCGCTCGGCGGACTTCGACGCCCTCGCCGCGACGTTCGACGACGTCGTCTACGGCGGCCGCGAGCCCGACAGCGCCGACGTCAAGGAAGCCCGTGAGCGCTGGCCCGAGGTGGTCAAGTGAGGCGCGGCGTCCTGATCGGGCTCGGCCTGCTGGCCGCGTTCATCGCGCTGCTGATCGCGATCGACCGGCTCTCGCCCGCGCCGGAAGGCCCGCCGTCGTCCTCGTACGCCACCTCGCCGCGCGGCACGGCCGCCTACGCCTCGCTGCTCGAGCGCGCCGGGATCACGGTCCGCCGGCTCAGGACGCCGATCGCCGACCGCGCCCCGCGCGACGGTGAGACGCTCGTGATCCTCGACCCGCAGGTGATGGAGCCCAAAGAGGCCGAGGCCGTCCGCGACTGGGTCGCCGGGGGTGGGCGGCTCGTGGTCGGATCGAGCGGCGAGCCCGCCTGGCTGGACCAGCTCCTGGACGAGCCGCCGACCTGGACCGAGGCGGACGGGACGACCAGCAACCCGGTCGTCCCGCTCGCCGGCGTCGAGGAGGTCGTTGCGCGCGACGGTGCCGAGCTCGACGACCTCGGCGGGCTGCTGCCGCTGCTGGACCCACCGGTCGCCGCGCGCACCCGTCTGGGCGACGGTGAGCTCATCGTGCTCGCGGACACGTCGCCACTGAGCAACGAAGGGCTCGGGGCGGCCGACAACGCGGCGTTCGGCGTCGCGCTGGCCGGCGGCACGCCGGTCGCGTTCCTGGAGACCGTGCACGGCTACGGTGTCAGCCGCGGCTTCGGCGGCCTGCCGACCGAGGTCAAGTGGACGCTGCTCGGCCTCCTGCTCACCTCGCTCGTCGCGGTGTGGGCGGCCGGGAGGCGCTTCGGCCCGCCCGAGGACCCGGACACCGATCCACCGCCGCCGCGCGTCGAATACGTCGAGGCCCTCGCGGGCTCGCTCGCCCGCACCAAACCCGACAAGGAGAAGTCGTGAAGGAGCTGCACGCCCGGGTCGCCGGGGAGATCCGGAAGGTCGTCGTCGGCCACGACGAGGCGCTCGAGGACATGCTCGTCGCGCTCGCCCTCGGCGGGCACGTCCTGCTCGAGGGCGTGCCCGGCGTGGCCAAGACGCTGCTCGCCAGCGCCACCGCCCGCGCGCTGGACATGGACTTCCGCCGCCTGCAGTTCACGCCCGACATGCTCCCGAGCGACGTCACGGGCACCATGGCCCTGCGCGCCGGCGACCTCGTCTTCCGCCCCGGCCCGATCTTCGCCGGCGTCGTGCTCGCCGACGAGATCAACCGCACCCCGCCCAAGACCCAGGCCGCGCTGCTGGAGGCGATGCAGGAGGGCCAGGTCACGATCGACGGCGAGTCGCACCCGCTCCCGGACCCGTTCCTCGTCCTCGCCACCCAGAACCCCGTCGAGTACGAGGGCACCTACCCGCTGCCCGAGGCCCAGCGCGACCGCTTCCTCGTGCACGTCGCGCTCGGCTACCCCGAGGCCGACGAGGAGCGCGCCATGCTCCGCCTCAATCGCCGCGGCCTCACCCCGACGGGCCTCGACGACATCCAGCCCGTCGCGACGGCCGAGGACCTCCGCGCCGCGCGCGCCGAGGTCGACGCGACCGAGGTCCACGACGAGGTCATCAACTACGTCGTCGCGATCACCCGCCGCACCCGCGAGCTCCCGAGCGTGTCCCTGGGCGCGAGTCCCCGCGCCGCCGTGCACCTCCTCGGCGCCGCGAAGGCGGCCGCCCGCCTGGCCGGCCGCGCCTACGTGACCCCCGACGACGTCGCCCGCATGGCCGCCCCGGTCCTCCGCCACCGGATCGTCCTCACCCCCGAGGCCGAACTCGAGCGCGCCACCCCGATGGGCGCCATCCGCGCCGCCCTCGAGGACGTCCCGGTCCCCCGATGACGAGGGGTGAGGTCGGAAAGGTCCGCTGGGCGCACGTTTCCGACCGCACCCCCGCGGCCGCGCGGCGCGACGCGCCCACGGCCCCGCCGCGCGGTGGGTACCCGCACTCCCTTACCAGCGGGTGTTTCCGTTGAGCCCTGCACCCCGCGCCGTCGCAGCCTTGGCCGTTCTGGCCCTGAGCGCCCTGCTCATCCCGATCGAGATCGTCGCCCTCCTCGCGCTGGCCCTCGTCGGCGCCACGATCGTCGACGCCCGCGCGGCAAGACGACAGCCAACCGTCACCCGACAAGCCCCCGAGGTCATGAGCCGCGGCATCCCGGCGCCACTCAAGATCACCGCCACCCCGGCGGCCGGCGGCACGGTCATCACCCGCCAGCCGGTCCCGCCGAACCTTCGCATCGAGCCGGACACCATCACCGCCCTGCGGCGCGGCAAGCACACCCTCCCCGCCGTGGCGTCCAGATCAACCGGCCCGCTGAAACTCGCCCGCTGGGACCACGAGGCCACGGACACGGCGGAGATCCGCGTCTTCCCGGACCTCCACACCGCAAGACGACTCGCCCTCGCGGTGGCAAGGGGGCGCTTCCGGGACCAGGGCAACGTCGCGCGCGGCCCGCTCGGCCTCGGCACCGAGTTCGAGCTCATCCGCGAGTACTCGCCCGACGACGACGTCCGCCAGGTGAACTGGCGCGCGACCGCGCGCATGGGACGGCCGATGAGCAACCAGTACCGGCTCGAGCAGGACCGCGACCTGATCTTGCTGATCGATGCCGGCCGGCTCTCCACGGCGCCGCTGCAGCACGCGACGATCCTCGACGCTGAGCTCGACGCTGCGTCCGCACTCGCGTTCGTCGCGGACGAGCTCGGCGACCGGACCGGCGCGGTGGCGTTCGACGACGAGGTGCGCGTCGCGCTCACGCCGCAGCGGCGTGGCGGCCAGACCGTCGTGCGGGCGCTCTACGACCTCGAGGCGTCCACCGCGGACTCGGACTTCGAGCTCGCGTTCCGGCGCGCCGAAAGCAGCAAACGCGCGCTCGTCGTCGTGCTCTGCGACCTGCTCGAGGAAGCCGCCGCACGGCCGCTCGTCAGAGCCGTCCCGGTGCTCACGAGAAGACACGCCGTGGTCGTCGCCAGCCCGTCGGACCCGCTCCTGGAGAAACTCGCCAAGGGCGGGGGAGACCGGTTGTCCGACGCGAGAGCGACCGTCGCCGGCGACGTCCTGCAGGCGCGAGCGCGCGCCGCGGCTCAGGTCCGCGCGGCGGGCGCGCGCGTCATCGAAGCGCCGCCCGACCGGTTGCCGGCAACGCTCGTGGCGACGTACCTGCGCGCGAAGTCGCGCGCGATCCTCTGATCCACACCAGCGTCCAGAACAACGCCATCAGGAAGAACCCGAGCCCGGCCTGGAACCACACGGGCAGCTCGGGACCCGTCGCGAAGCCTTCCAGCACGCCGCACAGCACGAGCCACGGCACCGTGCCCGCGGCCAGCTCCACCGCCGGAACCGCCTCCCGCCGCAGGGACGTCCCGCGGCGCAGCACGCCCGGCCGGATCAGCGCCCAGCCCATCCGCAGCCCCGCGATCCCGCCGACGACGATGCACGAGATCTCCAGCGGCCCGTGCGAGGAGATGAGCCGCAGGAACGCGACGCCGTTCCCGGCGCCGATCGCGAGCCCCGCGATCACGCCCAGGATGAGCCCGTTGAACACGAGCGCGTAGACCGTCACGAGCCCGAACGAGATCCCGCCCGCGAACGCGAGCAGCGTCACCTGGATGTTGTTGAACATCACCTGCGCGGAGAACGCGGACGCCTCCGAGGCGTCGAAGTCGCGCCCCTCGACGGGCGGGTCCGCCGCGCCCTGGAACTCGGCGGGCATCAGGCCCGCCGCGGTCGGCGAATCCACCATGCCCCACACGAATCCGAGCAGCGCCGGCGCCATCAGCAGCGCCCACGCGGCAAAGATCAGCCACGGCCGCTCGGCCAGCCGCACCCAATAGCCCCGGCTGAGGAACTGCCACACGCTCTGGCGCCGCTCCGAGCGCCCGTAGACCGCCGCCCGCCCACGCAGCACGAGCGGTTCGAGCCGTCCCAGGAGCGGGTCGCCGGGAAAGCGCCGGCGGGCGAACGCGAGGTCCGCGGCGGCCGCCCGGTAGAGCTCGCCGAGCCGCCGCACCCCGGCCGCGCCGAGCCGCTCCGGCTTGTCGCGCGCCTGCCGCAGCGCCGCGTCGAGCTCGCCCCAACTGGCGGCTCGGTCCGCTTCGAAGCGTTCAGCGCTCATCATGTGGGGATGGAGTATGAGGATCGCCGGGAGATCGCCACGCCGGAAGGCGTGCAGCTCGCGCTGCCGCTCGCCGGCATCGGCACGCGCTTCATGTCGACGATGATCGACCTCGCGCTCAGCCTGTCGGTCGGTGTGGTCGTCGTCCTGGCCGCCGCCGGCGTCGGTGGCCCGGTGGCCGCGGCGATCGCGTCCGCAGCCGTCTTCCTGCTCCTCTACGTCGGGTATCACGTGGTGTTCGAGGTCGCGGGCGGCGGGCGCACGCTCGGCCGCCGCGCGGCGGGACTGCGCGTGGTGACCGACAACGGCTCGCCCGTCGGCCTGCGTGCGAGCCTCATCCGCAACGTCCTGCGGCTCGTCGACGGGCTCCCGTTCTTCTACCTGCCGGCGCTGATCGCGATCCTGGTCACCAAGAACAACCAGCGCCTGGGCGACCTGGCGGCGGGCACGCTCGTGGTTCGTGACTCGCAAGCGCCCCGCTACGAGCCGCCCCGCGCCCAGGTCCCGCCGGCGCAGTTCGCGAGCTGGGACGTCGCCGGGCTCGGTGACGCGGAAGTTGCAGCGGTGCGCACGTTCCTCGATCGCCGCCACACGCTGGCGCCCGGACCAAGGGCCGCGCTGGCCGCCGATCTCGCCGGCAAGCTGCGCTCGCGCGTCCCCGGCGTGCGCCCCGGCCTGCACGACGAGCAGTTCCTGGAGTACCTCGCGGCCGCAAAGTCCGGGCCTCAAGCACCCCCCGTCGGGGGGTCGGCTCCGCCTTACGGTTGATTATCTCCGCGCACTGCGCTCAAATGAAACCGCTTCCATGCCCCCAGGTCGCGCCGGTTCCCTCGAAAGCCTCCGCCGTCTCAATCGCTTGCGCGTCATCCGCGCGTTGCGTGACGAGGGCCAGATCTCCCGCGCCGAGATCGCGCGCCGCACCGGCCTGAGCCGCTCGACGGTCTCCAGCCTGGTCGCCGACCTGCAGTCCGACGGGCTCGTGGTCGAGCGCGCGGAGCCCGGGCACGCGCACGGCGCGCAGGGCGGCCGGCCGCCGATCCTGCTCAGTTTCGACGCGAGCGCGGGCGCCGCCGTCGGCGTGGACTTCGGCCACAGCCACCTCCGAGTAGCCGTGTCCGATCTCGCGAGCACCATCCTCGCGGAGCGCACCCGCCCGCTGGACACCGATCACGACGCCTACGAGGGCCTCGACATGGCCGCGGAGCTCGTGGTCGAGACGCTGGCCGAGGCGGGCGTCGCCCGCGAAGCCGTGATCGGCGCCGGCATGGGCCTCCCGGGCCCGGTCGACCAGGGCGACGGCACCGTGCACTCGTCCGCGATCCTGCCGGGCTGGATCGGCATGACCGTCGCGTCCGAGCTGCAGAAGCGGCTCGAGTTCCCGGTGATGGTCGACAACGACGCGAACCTCGGCGCGCTGGCCGAGGCGGCCTTCGGCGCCGGCCGCGACGCCACCGACCTCGTCTACCTGAAGGTGTCCAGCGGCATCGGCGCCGGCCTCATCCTCAACGGTCGCCTGTACCGCGGCAGCGCCGGGCTCGCCGGCGAGCTGGGGCACGTGCTCGTCGACCCCGAGGGCATCGTGTGCCGCTGCGGCAACCGCGGCTGCCTGGAGACGGTCGCGGCCACCGGCGCGCTCGTGGACCGCCTGCGCGGCACCCACGGCGACGACCTCACGATGGAGGCGATGCTCGCGGCCGCCGACGCCGGCGACCTCGCCGCGCGCCGCGTGATCGCGGATGCCGGCCGCGCGCTCGGCACCGTCGCCGCCACCCTGCTGAACCTGCTCAACCCCGAGATGCTCGTCGTCGGCGGGCACCTCGCGTCTGCCGGTGACCTCCTGCTCGACGGTGTGCGCGAGTCCATCGCGCGCGCCGCGCTGCCGGAGACGTCACGCGGCGCACAGCTCGTCGCGGGCGTGCTCGGCGAGCGCGCTCACGTGCTCGGCGCCCTTGCGCTGGTCGTATCCGAGGCGGATCGGGCCCTGCCCACCCGCCTCGCGTTGGCCGGTTAAAACAGCAACGAACTAATCGACCGTTGCAGTTCCGATAGTTTCGCGTGTAGCGTTCCGAACCCGATGGAACGGACTTCACGCCGGGATGCTCGGGCGCGGGTCGTCGGGGTCCTGGCCGAGGCCGGGGCCGTATCGCGCGCGGATCTCGCGCGCCGTGCGGCGCTTGCCCCCTCGACGGTCTCCGCGGTGGTCAGCGACCTGCAGGCTGCAGGGCTCGTCGTCGAGCCCGCGGAGCCCGTGCATCCCCCCGGGCGCGGGACGGTGGGTCGTCCGCCGGTGCTGATCGCGCTGCACCGCAAGGCGGGCGTGGTCGCGGGCGTCGACTTCGGCAAGACCCACCTGCGGATGGCGATCTCCGATCTCAGCCACCAGCTGCTGGCCGAGCGCCACCGCCCGCTGGACGCCGATCTGCCCGCCCGCGAGGCGATCGCGCTCACCCAGACGATGTTCCGCGAGGCGCTCGAGGAAGCCGAGGTCAACGGCGCCGAGCTGCTCGGCGTGGGGATGGGCCTGCCGGGTCCCGTGCACCGTCCGAGCGGGCAGCTCGGCAACTCGACGATCCTGCCGGGCTGGGTCGGGATTCACGCCGCGGACGCGGTCTCCGAGGCCCTCGGTCATCGCGTCGAGGTCGAGAACGACGCCAACCTCGGCGCGCTCGGCGAGTGGATGTGGGGCTCGGGCCGCGGCGTGGACCACATGGCGTACGTGAAGGCCGCGACCGGCATCGGCGCCGGGTTCATCGTCAATGGCCAGCCCTACGTCGGCGCGGGCGGCACGGCGGGTGAGATCGGACACACCGTCGTCGACCCCGGCGGACCGATCTGCCGCTGCGGAAACCGCGGCTGCCTGGAGACGCTCGCGGGCGCACCGGCCGTGCTCGGCTCGTTAAGAGATGTTCACGGGGAGGAGCTGACGCTGCAGGACGCGGTCGCGCTCGCCCTCGGTGGCGACGCGGGTTGCGCCCGGGCGATCGCGGACGCCGGCACCGCGATCGGGACCGCCGTCGCGACGCTCTGCAACCTCTTCAACCCGCGGAAAGTCGTGGTCGGCGGCGATCTCGGGCATGCCGGCGAGCTGCTGCTCGAGCCGCTGCGCGAAAGCGTGAGGCGGGGCGCGATCCGTTCCGCCGCCGACGACGTCGAAGTCGTCGAGGGCGAACTCGGTGAGAGGACGGAAGTTTTGGGTGCGGTGGCGCTCGTCCTCGGTCGAGCCGTGGCTTGACACCTGTACATTTGGGTGGAGATACTTCGAATTCGCAGATAGTCGCCAGTCTGCGGTTCCATCTGGAGAAGGGGAGACCCATATGAAGTTCCGTGCCCTTGGGGCAGTCGCCGTCGCAGCGACCCTTGCGTTCACCGTTGCCGCGTGCGGTGACGACGAACCCACCACGTCCGGCGGAGGCGGTGGCGGTGAAGCCACACAGGAGGCCACCAAGGCCAAGGTCGGCGTGATCTTGCCGGATGCCGCGTCGTCGGCGCGTTGGGAGACGGCGGACCGCAAGTTCCTCGGTGAGGCCTTTGAGGCTGCCGGGGTGGAGTCCGACATTCAGAACGCGAACGGCGATAAGGCCAAGTTCGCGACGATCGCCGATCAGATGCTCAACGCCGGCGCGAACGTGCTGTTGATCGTCAATCTTGATTCGCCGTCCGCGGCGGCGGTGATCGCCAAGGCTAAGCAGCAGGGCGTGCCGGTCATCGACTATGACCGCCTCACGCTCGGTGGCGGCGCGCAGTACTACGTGTCCTTTGACAACGTGGCCGTGGGTACCGCGATCGGCAGCGGCTTGGTGAAGTGCATGCAGGATGCCGGTAAGACGTCCGGCCCGGTGGCGCTGCTGAACGGTTCGCCGACGGATAACAACGCGACCCTGTTCAAGCAGGGCTATGAGAAGGAGATCACCGGCGCCGGCTACACGGTCGCTGACGATCAGAGCGTCCCGGATTGGGACAACACGAAGGCCGGCACGATCTTCGAGCAGATGTTCACGAAGGCCAAGGGCGATTTCGTGGGTGTCGCGGCCGCCAATGACGGCCTGGGCGGCGCGGTGGCTGCCGTGCTCAAGCGCGAAGGCGCGAGCGAGGACATCCCGACCACCGGTCAGGACGCCACCGACGAGGGCCTGCAGCGCGTGCTGCTCGGTACGCAGTGCGTGACGGTCTATAAGGCGATCAAGAAGGAAGCTGACGCGGCCGCGCAGCTGGCGATCGCGCTGGCCAAGGGCGACACGGCCGGCGCCGACGCGCTGGCCACGGGCTCGGTGGAGGACACCGAGACCAAGCAGCAGGTCAAGTCCGTGCTGCTGGAGCCGCAGCAGATCACCAAGGAGAACGTGAAGGACGTCGTCGCCGACGGCTTCACCACCGCGGACAAGATCTGCACCAGCGAGGCCCTGCAGAAGGCCTGCGAAGAGAACGGCGTCAGCGGATGAGCGAGGCCGTCGAGGGACAGCAGCGGGCCCCGCTGCTGTCCCTGCGCGGGATCAACAAGAGCTTCGGCGCGGTGCACGTCCTGCGGGACGTGGACTTCGACGTGCGCCCAGGTGAGGTGACTGCGCTGGTCGGCGACAATGGCGCCGGCAAGAGCACGCTGATCAAGTGCATCGCGGGGATCCATCCCTTCGACGACGGCGAGATTCTGTTCGAGGGCCAGCCCGTGACCATCCACGGGCCGAAGGAAGCGAACGCGCTCGGGATCGAGATCGTCTATCAGGACCTGGCCCTGTGCGACAACCTCGATGTCGTCCACAACATGTTCCTCGGGCGTGAGCTGAAGTCCGGGCTCACGCTCAACGAGACCGCGATGGAGAAGCGGGCGGGCGAGACGCTGAAGTCGCTGTCCGTCCGCACGCTCCGCTCGCTGCGTCAGAACGTCTCCAGCCTGTCCGGCGGTCAGCGCCAGACGGTGGCGATCGCTCGCGCGGTGCTGTGGAACTCCAAGCTCGTGATTCTCGACGAGCCGACCGCCGCCCTGGGCGTGGCGCAGACCGAGCAGGTGCTGAACCTCGTCCGCCGCTTGGCGGACAACGGGCTCGGCGTCGTGCTCATCACGCACAACATGAACGACGTCATGCAGGTCGCCGACTCGATCGCGACGCTGTTCCTGGGCCAGATGGCGGCGCAGGTGCGCAAGACGGACGTCAACAACACGCAGGTGATCGAGCTGATCACGGCGGGGCGCTCGGGCGAGCTCGGGCTCAAGCCGCGTGAGGCCGCCGAGGCGGGTGTCGCATGAGCGCTCCCACGCAGGACCCCTCGTCGACCCAAGTGTCGCAGTTCGACCTCGAGACGCTGCCCGGTCAGGGCGGCGTCGGCGAGGCCGCCGGCGCCTACTGGGAGCGCATCAAGGGCGGCGATCTCGGCGCCCTGCCCGCCATGTTCGGCGTGGTCGCGCTGGTGATCGTGTTCGGGATCATGGAGCCCGACTCGTTCCTGACCGAGCAGAACTTCGCCAATCTGCTCAACCAGGGCGCGGCGATCATGGTGCTCGCGATGGGGCTCGTGTTCGTCCTGCTGTTGGGCGAGATCGACCTGTCGGCCGGCTTCACCGCCGGGACGGGCGCGGCGATCCTCGGCGTGACGTTGACCAACCACAACTGGGCGTGGCCGTTGGCCGTCGGCGCGGCGCTGTTGACCGGCGTGGCGATCGGCTTTGCCATCGCGTTGCTGGTGGCCCGGTTGGGCATCCCGTCGTTCGTCGTGTCCTTGGCCTTCTTCTTGGGCCTGCAGGGCGCGATGTTGTTGATCATCGGCGAGGGCGGGACGATCCCGATCCGCAACGACGCGATCTTGTCGGTGATGAACAAGAACATGCCGGTGGCGCTGGGCTGGCTGCTGGCGCTGATCGTCATCGGCGGGTTTGCGGCGTCGTCGTTCTGGGCGATCCGCACGCGTAAGAACGCCGGGCTGCCGGTACCGGCCATGAGCGTGTGGGCGGCCAAGGTCGGCGCTCTCGCGGTGGTCGTGCTGGCGTTCGTGTTCCTGCTCAACCAGGAGCGCCAGCGCCCGAACGCGCCGATCACGATCCAGGGCGTGCCGTGGGTGGTGCCGCTGGTGATCGTGCTGGTGGTGGTGCTCACGTTCCTGCTGATGCGGACCAGCTTCGGCCGGCACGTGTACGCGGTCGGCGGCAACGCCGAGGCGGCGCGCCGGGCGGGCATCAACGTCCCGAACATCAAGACGATCTGCTTCATCCTCGGTTCGACGTTGGCGATCGTCGCGGGCATCCTGCTCGCGTCGCGTGACAACAGCGTCTCGCCGACCACCGGTGGCGCGCAGACGCTGCTGTACGCGGTCGGCGCGGCGGTCATCGGCGGCACGTCGCTGTTCGGTGGTCGCGGCCGGATCGTGGACGCGGTCACGGGCGGCCTGGTGGTGGCGATCATCGCCAACGGTCTCCCGCTGGTAACGCAGAAGTCCGGCGTGCAGTTCATCATCAACGGCCTCGTGCTCCTGCTCGCGGCCAGCGTCGACGCCATCTCCCGTAGAAGGGCAGCGGCAACCGGCAGATGATCCGCTGGGGCATCCTCTCTACCGCGCGCATCGCGGACCGCATCGTCGACGGTGCGCGCGGGGCGGAGAATGCGCAGATCACGGCCGTGGGCTCGCGTGATCTCGCGCGGGCCCGCGCCTGGGCCGACGAGCGCGGCATCGAGCACGCCTACGGCTCCTACGAGGAGCTGCTGGCGTCGCCCGAGATCGACGCCGTCTACATCCCGCTGCCGAACTCGATGCACGTCCAGTGGTCGATCACGGCGCTGGAGGCTGGCAAGCACGTGCTGTGCGAGAAGCCGCTGGCGCGTGACCCGGCGGAGGTGGACCGCGCCTTCGACGTCGCGGAGCGGGAAGGCCGCGTGCTGATGGAAGCGTTCATGTGGCGCTTCCACCCGCAGACCGAGGAGGTCGTGCGGCTGGTGCGTGACGGCGCCATCGGGGACCTGCGCGTCATCCGCGCCGCGTTCGGCTTCAACCTCCCGTGGATGGAGAACGTCCGCTGGAGCGCGGAGCTCGAAGGCGGTGCGCTCATGGATGTCGGTTGCTACTGCATCAGCGGCGCGCGCGTGATCGCCGGCACCGAGCCGGAGCGCGTGAGCGGCGAGCAGGTGCTCGGCGGCGATGGCGTCGACGCCCGCTTCGCCGGTGTCCTGCGCTTCCCGGGTGACGTGCTCGCCACGATCGACTGCGGCATGGACGTCCACCGGCGCAACCAGATCGAGGTCGTCGGCAGCGAGGGCACGATTCTCGTCCCGTCGCCTTGGCAGACCCCGCTCGGCGCGCGCATCGAGCTCTCCCGTGGAGACGCGCTCGAGGTCGTTGAACCCGAGTCGGTCGACCCGTACACGCGTGAGCTGGAGGAGTTCGGCTGCGCGGTCTCCGGCGGACCGCCGCCGCGGCTCGGCCGTGACGACTCGCTCGGCCAGGCCCGCACGATTCAGGCGCTCTACCGCGCCGCCGACACCGGCGCCGCCGTCAGCCTGTAACGGTGAACACGACGGCAGCGTCTTCGTCGCGTGCCCGTGCGAGGAACGCGCGCAGCCCGTCGAAGTTCTCCCACACGTAGTCGAAGTCATCGTCCACGTGCTCGCGCACCCACGCCTCGTCAAGCGGCTCGAGCTCGGCGACGACGTTCGCGACCTCGTCCGCTGGGAGCAGGCCGGCGAAGGTGTCGGTCTCTTCGTCTTCCATCAACGGCTCGGAGCCGAACACGGCGTGCGCGCGGGGCGGACCGTCCTGGATGACCAGCTCGCCGTCGCCGAGCGCGAGATGGATCGGCTCCCAGGCCTTGTCGAACTGGAACCAACGGTCATCCGGCACGGCTTCCTCGAGCGCCATCAGCCACGCCTCGCGGGCCTCGTCGTCCGGGCACCCGCGCAGCTCTGCGAGCTGGTCCGCCGTCAGCAGAAAGGACGCGCCGAGCATGTCCAGGAGGTCAGCGCTGCGAGCGGCTCGAGGTTCCGGTAGACCCGGCCGTCGCGCAGCACCGCGATCGTGGGCGGGACACCCACTATGGCGCGGATGCTCTCCATGCGCGGAGGCCGGTACGGCTTGGGCCGGGGCTTCGTCTCCCCGATGTAGATCAGGACGGGACCGCAGTCATCGGCCGACGGGAGCCGAGCCTTGTCGGTCAGCCAGACGCTCGCGCGGCCTCCTGTGGAGCTGTCGCTCAGGTAGATCTGGCCGTGCCACCTGAGCTGGTCGACGCAGGAGGCCTCGCTCGGCGCGGCGCCGATCACGAACGCCGCGGCCGCGAGCAGGAGTGCTCTCCTCATGCCGCAAAGCTAGCGCGAGATTCGCTGAGCGAACGCGCCCGCCAGGCCGGTGTCGGAGAAGTGGCCCTTGCGGGCGAGGCGACGCATCTGGCGGCGCGTGATCGCGTCGACCACGCGCCGCGGCGCGAGCCGCACGACGGCGTAGCTGAGCGTGCCCTCGCGCGTGGTGGCGAGGTCGCGGGCGGGGGCGCCGAGGGCGGCACGGACGAGCGTGCGGGCGGCGTCGCTGACGTCCTCCACCGGCACGGCGCCCTCGAGCGGGACGCCCGCGGCCGTGGACTCCTTGTGGATGGCGGTGCGGATGTACCCGGGGTAGACGGTGGTGACGTCGATCCGGTCGCCCTCCTCCAGTCGCAGCAGGTCGCTGTAGGCGACCACGCCGCGCTTGGACAGCGTGTACGCGGTGGAGAACGGGACGGTCACGTGGGCGAGGCCGCTCGCGACGTTCACCACGCGCCCGCGGGACTCGCGCAACGCGGGAAGCGCGGCGCTGGCCACGCGCCACGGCCCGACGAGGTTCACATCGAGCACGGCGAGCGCGGCCTCGTCGGGCGGGGCCGCCGCGCTCTGCGGCGTGCCGAGACCGGCGTTGTTGATCAGCACGTCGAGGCCGCCGAGTTGCTCGATGGCGGCACTCACCGCACGATCCACCGAGGCCTGATCGCGCACGTCGCACTCGAGGTCCGCTCCGGCCAGGTCCAGGCCGACGACCTGCGCGCCACGGGCCCGCAGCAGCGCGATGGTTGCACTGCCGATCCCGCCGGCCGCGCCGGTGATGATGATCCGCTTCATGTGACGACGTACTCCTCTGCGTTGAAGCGCGCCGTCCGCTGTCGGTAGCGCCATGTCCAATCGGGCCAGAGCGTGGGGTTGTGGCCCTGCTCGTCCTGATACCAGCTCTTGCAGCCCGTGCTCCACACCGTGCCCTGCATCCGGCGCTGCACCTCGGCGTGGAAGCGCGCCGCGACCTCGGGCTTGACCTCGACGGTGCTCGCCCCGGTGCGCAGCGCATCCAGCACGTAGGCGATCTGCGACTCGATCATGTAGACGACCGACGTGTGCCCGAGTCCCGTGTTGGGGCCCATCAGGATGAAGAAGTTCGGGAAGCCGGGGACGGTCACGCCCAGGTGCGCGCGCGGAGAACCGTTCCACGTGTCGGCCAACGTGCGGCCGTCGCGCCCGCGCACCAGCTTGCCCACGGGCATGTCGAGCACCTGGAAGCCGGTGCCGAACACGAGCGCGTCGATCTCCAGCTCCCGCCCGTCCATCAGCACCACCGAGTGCGGGCGCACTTCGGCGACGCCCTCGGTGACGAGCTCCACGTTCTCGCGCGCGAGGGCCGGATACCAGTCGTTGGACGGCAGGATGCGCTTGCAGCCCACGGTGTAGTCGGGCGTCGCCTGCGCGATCAGCGCCGGGTCCTTCAGCGTGCCCTCGATGTGCCGGCGGCCCGCCCGCTCGAGCAGCTTCATGCCGCGCGGGTGCTTGACCATCCCGAGCACCAGCAGCTCCCGCGCGGAGTAGATGCCGCCACGGAGCGCGCGCTGCACGGCCGGGAAGCGCTTGAAGACGCGCCGTTCCAGGCGCGAGATCGGCCGCGCGCTGTGCGGCATCACCCACGGCGGCGTGCGCTGGAGCACGTACAGGTGGGACGCGTCGGGGGCGATCCGCGGGACGTACTGGATCGCCGACGCGCCGGTGCCCACACTCGCCACGCGCTTCCCGCGCAGGTCCACGTCGTGGTCCCAGCGGGCGGAGTGCATCTTCGTGCCCTCGAAGGTCTCGAGCCCCGGGAAGTCGGGGAACTTGGGCTCCACGAGGGGACCCGTGCCGGCGACCAGCACTCGCGCGCGCACGGGACCCTTGCTCGTTTCGACGTGCCAGCGCGACCCGTCCCACTGCGCGCCGGTCACCTCGCGGTTCAGGTGGATGTGCGAGCGCACTTCCTCGGCGACCCGGTTCAGGTAGGCGCGGATCTCGGGCTGGCGGGAGTAGGTCCGCGTCCAGTCGGGGTTCGGCGCGAACGAGAACGAGTACAGGTGCGAGGGCACGTCGCAGGCGCAGCCGGGATACGTGTTGTAGTGCCACGTCCCGCCGACCCCGTTGCCGCGCTCGAGGACGACGAAGTCCTCGATGCCCTCACGGCGCAGCCGTACGGCCAGCCCGAGGCCCGAGAACCCGCTGCCGACGATGGCGATATCGACGTCCATACCTGGTTACATTGCCGTAACTTACGCCGCTGTAACCTGACATTGGTCACATGAGGATGACCGCAGAGCAACGGCGCGAGCAGCTGCTGGACGCCACCAAGGCGATCGTGCTCGCCCAGGGCTTCCACGCCGTGTCGATCGAGGCTGTCGCGCGCGAGGCGGGCATCACGCGCCCGATCGTCTACGGGCACTTCGACGATCTCGCCGGGCTGCTGGAGGCGCTCGTGGACCGCGAGGCGCTGCGGGCGCTCGGCCAGCTCCCGGAGACCTACGACGACCTGCTCGAAGCGCTCACGGCGTACCTGCACGCCGTGCGGTCGGATCCCGGCACGTGGCGGCTCGTGCTGATGCCGCAGGAGGGCGCGCCGCGGCTGCTGGGTGAGCGGATCGCGGCCGGCCGCGCCGCGGTGGTGGAGCGGCTGGCGGCCGCGCTCGGCCCGGGCACCGGCCTGCCTGACCCGGAGCTCACCGCGCACATGCTGCGCGCCTACGCCGACGAGGCCGCGCGCCTGGTGCTCGAGGGCTACGACGTCGAGCGCATCCTCGCGCTCACCGGCTTCACGCTGGACAAGCTCGCGCGGTGATCCTCCCCGACCTCGGTCTGCTGCGCCGGCGGCGCGATCTGCGGCTGCTCGTCGGCGGCTCGACGGTGTCCTCGATCGGGACCGCGTTCACCCAGGTCGCCCTCACGATCCAGGTGTACGACCTCACGGATTCGACGGTCGCCGTCGGCCTGCTGGGCGTCGCGCAGTTCATCCCGATCGTGGCGCTGGCGTTGATCGGCGGCGCCCTCGCGGACTCCTTCGACCGGCGCAAGCTGATCTTCGGGGCGGAGCTCGCGTCGGGGTTCGTGTCCGCGGCGCTGCTCATCAACGCGCTCGTCCCCTCGCCGCAGCTGTGGTTGCTGTACGTGGCGGCGACGCTGTTCGCCGCGGCCAGCGCCGTGCTGCGGCCACCTTTGGACGCGCTGCTGCCGCGGCTCGTGGAGCGTGAGGAGCTCAAGGCGGCGACCGCGATCTCGTGGTCCTTGATGAGCGTCTCCGGGATCGTCGGGCCGGCGCTGGCGGGCTTGGTCATCGCCGCCGGTGGCGTGAAGTCCGCGTACGCGATCGACGTCGTGACGTTCTTCGGCTCCTTGACCGCGTTCGCGCTCATGCGCACGCCCCCGCCGCCGTCGGACGCGGACCCGCCGAGCCTGCGCGGCGTGGTCGAGGGCGTCAAGTACGCGTGGTCGCGCCAGGAGATCCTCGGGTCCTACGCGATCGACATGAGCGCGATGTTCTTCGCGATGCCGTTCGCGCTGTTCCCGGCCGTGGCGGAGCAGTACGGCGGGGCCGAGGTGGTCGGGCTGCTGTGGGCCGCGCCCGCGGTGGGCGCGATCGTCGCCATGCTCACGAGCGGGTGGAGCGTGCGCGTGCACCACAACGGGCGCGCGATCGTGTTCGCGGCCGCCGGCTGGGGCGCGTTCATCGCGCTGTTCGGGTTCGCGGACTCCTTGTGGCTTGCGGTCGTGGCGCTGGCGTTCGCGGGCGCCGCGGACGCCATCAGCGGCATCTTCCGCGGCGCGCTGTGGAACGAGACGATCCCGGACCGCCTGCGTGGCCGCCTCGCCGGGCTGGAGATGATCTCGTGGTCGTCCGGGCCGCTGCTCGGCAACGCGCGCGCCGGCTTCGGGGCGTCGCTGTTCGGGCTCGGGCCGTCGATCGTGATCGGCGGCGTGATGGTCGTCGCGGCCTGCGCGGCGCTCGCGGCGGCGCTGCCGAAGTTCTGGAACTACGACTCGAGAGCGTGAAGGCGGCGGGCGGCCTCGTCGATGACGGGCAGCCGCTTGCAGAACGCGAAGCGCAGGTACGGAGCGAGGCGTTGCGGGTCCGCGCTGAACACCGACGTCGGGATCGCGACGACGCCCGCCTTGTACGGCAGCTCGCGCGCGAACTCGACCGCGTTCGTGCCCACGTCCACGTTCGCGAAGTACGTGCCCTGCGGGCGGGCCACGGTGAAGTGGCTGAACGCGTCGCACAGGTGGTCGCGCTTGGCCTGCAGCTTGGCGGAGAACGCCTCGTACCAGGCGGTGTCGAGCCGCAGCGCGGCCGCCGAGGCGTGCTGGAACGGCGTCGCGCCCGCGAACGTCAGGAACTGCTTCGCCGCCCGGACCGCGGCGACCAGCGGTTGCGGCCCCGTCGCCCAGCCGACCTTCCAGCCCGTGACGCTGAACGTCTTGCCGATCGAGGAGATCGAGAGCGTGCGCTCCGCCATGCCAGGCAGCGTCGAGAGCGGGATGTGCTCGAGCCCGTCGAACACCAGGTGCTCGTAGACCTCATCCGTGATCGCGATCAGGTCATGCTCGATCACGAGGTCCGCGATCCGCTGCAGCTCCTCGCGGCTGAACACGCGCCCGGTCGGGTTGTGCGGCGAGTTGACGATGATCACGCGCGCCTTCGGCGGCACCACGAAGTCCTCGAACGTGAACTCCGGCGGCTGCAGCGGGATCGGCACGAACCGCGCGCCGGCCATCGCCGCGGCGGCGGGATACGAGTCGTAGTACGGATCGAACGCGAGCACGTCCTCGCCCGGCTCGCACAGCCCGAGAATGGCGGCCGCGATCGCCTCCGTCGCGCCCATCGTCACCTGCACCTCGCTCGCCGGGTCGAGCTCGATCCCGTAGAAGCGCTGCTGATGCTCGGCGATCGCGTGTCTCAGCGCGGGAACGCCGGGGAGCGGCGCGTACTGGTTGCGCCCGGTGCGGATCGCCGCCTGCGCCGCCTCGAGCACCGCCTGTGGCCCGTCCTCGTCCGGGAATCCCTGCCCGAGGTTGATCGCGCCGGTCTTCTCGGCCAGCGCGGACATCTCGGTGAAGATCGTGGTGCCGAAGTTGGCCAGGCGCGAAGCGATCACGCGCGGGAACTTATAGGGCCGCGTGGCGTTCCGCTCGCGATGGAGCGGTTGGTCGGCTGGGCTCGGGTAGCTCCGCGCCGGGTCATTGGTCAGTTGACGTCGCTATGCGATGCGAATCGACCACTCGCGTGGCGTGGACCGTCCCTCGCTGTGGGAGGACGTGAACGCCTGGGCGTTCACGCAGTGCGGGGCACCCGCCTCACCCGCCCAAAGCACACCCGCGCCCGACGGGTCAAGAAACCCGTGACGACCGCGTGTCCTACCCCCGTCGCTGCGGGCACGGGATTCTTGACGCGGCGCCCGAGGGTGTGCTCGCCGTTGACGTTCCCGCGGTCGGCGCTATCGACAGCGCGGGTCGCGCGTCGCCGCGGCGCCGCCGTACAGCCCTGCGGCGACGTCCACGTCGGCGGGCGCGGGCACGCAGGCCAACTCCGACAGCGTCGGCCGGGTCGCGGCCAGTGACGGCGCGCAGCGCGTGTCGAACGCGCGCGGCGACATCACCGAGCAGTCATGGCCGTCGCGGTGGTGCAGGCCGAGCACGTGGCCGAGCTCGTGGGCGGCCACCCAGACCGACAACGGACGCGGGTCGCCGCCGAGGTTCTCGCGCATGATGATCTCGCCTGTGCCGTCGCTGGGGCGGCCGATCGAGGTGCTGTAGCCGAGGCAGTCACCGCCGCACAGCTCGCGCAGGCGCTTGTCGTCGGTGCGGACGATCACGTCGGCGTTCTCGTCGGAGCGGACGATGCGGATGGTGACGTTGGCGCCCGAGTCGGTCCAGCGCTGGGCGGCGGTGATCATGGTGTCGGTCATGCCGCTCGCGTCGTAGACGTTCACGACGCCTTGCGGCCAGCGAGCGTCGCCGGTGCCCGCCACCGCGGGGAACACACGCGGGGCGAGGAGGAAGGTGAGGATCGCGGCCACGCCGACGAGCACCAACACGGGCGCACGACGAGACCGCCCTGATCTGGACGTAAATGCTCGCACGAGGATTGAAGTGCAGGCGGCCCCGTTTTCGGGAAAGTGAAGTGGCGGCGCTGTTCGCGCCGGAGGCCCCCGCCACTACTAATGGTTGCCCAGCGCCCCTTCAGCCAAACCGGAGGGTGTGGATCGAGACGTCCTTGCCGGGCTCTGTGGTGTGCTCGAAATCCTGCAGGAAGTGCAGCGCCCCGGCGCGATTCGGGTCAGCGATGATGAGCCGCCCGCCTGGCGCAACCAGGCGCGGGAACAGCCTTTTCGCCGCCTCGGCGTTGGCGCGGGTGTAGAGCACGTCGGCGGCCAGCACGAGGTCGAACGGACCGCGCGCCACGAGCATGTCTCCGTGGGTTGACCAGTCCACCACGGCCACCTCGCCGAGCACGTCGTTCAGAGCCAGCACGTGCGCCGCGAACGCCACGGCGTCGGTCGCTCCGTCCGTGGCCAACACGGAGGCGCCCGCCCGCGCGGCCATCACGCTCGGAAGCGCCAGCCCGCAGCCGAGCTCGAGCACCTTCGTCCCGGCCGGCGGCGGGTCGTCGTACAGCGCGCCTGCCAGTCCGACGCCTGACGGCCACGGCCGCGCCCAGTACGGAACCGGACGCCCGGCGCCGCCCTCCTCATGGCGCAGCTGCTCCCAGCTGGAGGGGCAGACGAAGTACGCCTGGCCCACGCGGCGCACGGTGATGTCCAGCAGCGCGGGCGGGAGCTCGGACACGGGCACCTCCCGCAAGGCGGCGAGTTGCTCCGCAAGTGAGGTGCGGAGGGCGATGAGCGGATCGGTGATTGGCACTACACTTCCTGAAGTCATGGCCCAGGAACTGCGCAACCGTCCCTGCGGGGGTCGTTACGGCGACATTGTGCAGGCGATCGGCAACACGCCGCTCGTCGAGCTGAAGCGACTCTCGCCCAAGCCGGGCGTCCGCCTGTGGGCGAAGATGGAGTCCCTCAACCCGACGGGCTCGGTCAAGGATCGGGTCGCGCGTTCGCTGATCGAAGACGCCGAGGAGAAGGGTGCCATCCGCCCCGGTCAGACGATCCTCGAGCCGACCTCGGGCAACACCGGTATCTCGCTGGCCATGATCTGCTCGCGCAAGGGCTACAAGCTCAAGGTCGTGATGCCCGACAACGTCACGCCCGAGCGCACGCAGCTGCTGCGGATGTACGGGGCGGAGATCGTCTACTCGCCGGGCCACCTGGGCTCCAACGGCGCGGTGGAGCTGGCGCTGAAGATGGCGTCTGAGGACTCCTCGTACTACATGCCCTACCAGTACGGCAACGAGGCGAACCCGCGCGCGCACTACAACGGCACCGGCGTCGAGATCCTCGAGGAGCTCGACAACGACGTGGCCGCGTTCGTGGCCGGCCTCGGCACCGGCGGGACGCTGATGGGCGTCGGGCGCCGGCTGCGCGAAGAGCTCGGCGACGCGGTCAAGATCGTCGCGGCCGAGCCGATGCAGGGTGAGCCCGTGCAGGGCCTGCGTTCGCTCGACGACGGCTTCATCCCGCCGATCATCGACCTCAGCCTGCTGGACCGGAAGATCTTCGTCACCAACCGCGACGCGATCATCTGGACGCGGAAACTGCTCGACGAGGAAGGCATCTTCGCGGGCGTCTCCACCGGCGCGATCGCGTCGATCGCGGTCCGCATCGCCAAGGAGATGGACGAGGGCAACATCGTCTTCATCGTCTGCGACGACGGCTCGAAGTACCTGTCCTCGGGCCTCTACACGACGCCCGTCGACGAGCTCGAGAACCTGGACTCGACGGTCTGGTGGTAAGTCGCCGAGCGCTGCTCGGCGCCGGCGCACTCCTGCTGGTCGGGTGTGGGCCGCCCGAAGAGCAGGAAGTCAACGCGACCCAGGTGTGGGGCGAGCAGCTGCGCGCGTCTCAGCGCGCACTCGCGGCCTACCCGCCTGGCATCTCGTCCCGCGCCAAGGCGTCGGCGCGCGTGGACCGGCTGGAGGCACTCGCCGGCGCGGCGGGGGAGACCGCCACGGCGACGCCGGGTCTCGAGGCCGCGCTGAACGCCGAGCGCGTCGCCCTCCAGACCCATGTCGCCGCGGTCGGCCAGCTCGCGGACCGCGAGTCGCGCGCGACGCTCGCCGACCTGATCGCCGGCACCGCCGAGGCCGTCTCCGCGCTGCGCCTGCTGATGGACGAGCCGCCGATCGTCGACGCCTTCCCCGGCCAGAGGAACCGCCCGTGAACCGGCGACAGCTCCTGCTCGCCGGGGCCGCGACGGCGGTCACGATCCGAGCCACTCCGGCGCTCGCCGCCGCGGACGAGGGTGACCTGCTGCTCGGCCTGTGGCACCGCGAGAAGGGCCTCGCGCTCGCGTACGGGCAGCAGCTCCACACGCACCCGGAGCTGTTCGGCCCCGCGCGCCGGCACGCCCACGATCACGCCGGTGCGCTGGCCACCGAGCTCGCCGCCGTGGGCCTGGGGACGCCGAAGGCGCCGTGGACGCCCAACGACATCGACGCCGCGGCCCAGCGCCTCGCCGCGGCCAAGCCTTCCGACGTGCTCGCCGAAGCCGTGCTGGTCGAGGAGGGCATGCTCGAGGTCTACAAGACCGCGCTGCTCGCGCTCCCGGACGCGAAGATCGCGATGACGGCCGCGACGATCCTGGCGTCACATGCACAGCACCTTTTCATCTTCCGCGACGCCGCCAAGGTAACCTAGGCCTATGCCGTTCGCAGGCAACATCGGAATTGGCGAGATCGCCATCGTCCTCGTCATCGCGCTGATCGTGATCGGTCCCAAGAAGCTGCCGGACGCCGCCCGCGCCCTGGGCCGCGGGATGAGGGAGTTCAAGACGTCGATCGCCGGCGCCACCAGCAGCCGGCACGAAGACGACGAGGACTTCGACGCTCCGCTCACCCGGGCGAAGTAGCCCTGCGGATCTCGCGACAGCTCCTCGACGGCATCGTCGAGCACGCGCGCGCTGAAGCGCCCAAGGAGTGCTGCGGCATGATCGGCAGCCGCGAGGGCGAGGTGGTCGAGGTCCATCGCGCGCGCAACGCCGCCAACAGCGCGCTGAAGTACGTGATGGACCCGAAGGAGCAGCTGAAGATCTACACCGCGATCGAGGACGCGGGGCTGGATCTCGGCGCCATCTACCACTCGCACACGCGCTCGGACCCGGTCCCGTCCCAGACGGACGTGAACCTGGCCAAGTACGGCGACGACCAGCCGAAGTTCCCCGGCACGCTGTATCTGATCGTCGGCGTCGCCAACAGCGAACCCGACGTCCGGCTGTGGTCCATCGTCGGCAACGACTACGAGCAGGTCGGGTTCGAGGTCACGGAGTGATCTGGCTGCTCGTGTGCCCCGTGTGCGACGCCGCGCACGAGCCACACGAGCGGTTCTGCGCCGACTGCGGCGTCCCCCTGACGTTCGTGAAGGACAACACCTCGGAATCCACGCGCCGCGCGCGCAAGGTCAAGCCCGGCTACGCCGACGGGCCGCTCGTGCGCGTCGCCACCGCCCGCCACCAGGCCGAGGCGGAGATGATCCAGAACCTGCTGCTGGAGGAGGGCATCCCGTCGCTCGCGCGCCGCACGGGTGGGTTCGACGTGCCGGACTTCCTCGCCGCCGGCCCACGCGACATCGTCGTCGCCGCGTCCGCGGAGGAGACGGCGCGTGAGATTCTGGGCGACCGCCGCGACGACGGGCCGCAGCTCCCTCCGCACCGGCATCCGACGTGGATTCGCGCGCTAGCGGTGACGCTGTCGGTGCTCACGCTCGCGGCGTTCGCGAGCAGTGTCCTGCTGCCCTTCACCTAGCCGGCCGAGGTGAGAGCGCCACGCCTCCTCGGTGTGGCGTAGGGAGCGCGGGAAGGCCACCTCCAGCGCACGGATCGGCCCGTCCGGGTGCGGGCCGCGGGCGAGCGTGACGCAGGCGCGGTCGCCCTCCTCCCGCGCGAGCAGGTCGAAGATCGTGCCGCCGAGCAGCATCGCGTCGGTGCGCGAGGGCGGGAACGACGGCTTCGGCCCTTCCCTGAGCCGGCGTGCGACCGCCGGGCGCACGTGGCGCGTCTGCCCGCTCAGCCACTGCGCGGCGCCCTCGACCAGCCAGGCCCAGCGCGACCAGCGCGCGATCCGGCCCGGCGTGGCGGGCGGCGGCAGCTTCGGGTGGCTGGCGGCCACGTAGCGGCGCGAGAGCAGCGCGGCGGGCGCGAGCATCAGCATCTCGAGCGACCCCTCCACGTTCGACGCGCGATGGGCGAGCAGCCGCGGGCACAGCACGTGGATCTCACGCTGGCCTGCCCACCCCACGACATAGCGGCGGGCCGCGGGTGCCGTCAGGCGGCGCGCCAGCGGCACCCAGGGCTGCGCGGCGTCCAGCTGGGCGAGCGAGGAGTGCAGCACCACCTCGAGCTCCCCGACGTCCGCCTGGAAGCGCTGCTCGAGCCGCGTGCGGGCGAGCTCGAGCTGGGTGAGCACCCGTTCCGCGTCCGCCGTGTCGCGCACGTCGTGGCGCGCCACGAACGTCTCTGAAGGCGTGTCCACCCAACCCATCGGCCGCCTACGCTAGCGGCGCCCGAACCTAAAGGGGCCAGGCCCCTTTAGGTTCACCGCGCAAGGTCAGGCGTAGGCCGGAGCGCCGTTCGCTTCAGCGATGCCCGCGATCTCCTGGGAGACGCGGTCGAACTCCTCGTCGGAGAGCACCGGGGTGCCCTCGAACGGGAGGTCACGGGTGATCTCCAACCACGAGCGGCATCCGCCGTAGTCGTCACGGACCCGTACCGTCACCGGCCGCGGAATGCGGTAGGTGCGCAGCAACAGGACGTGGAGCGGGTGGCGGCGCTTCCACGCGAGGCGCTTCTCGGCGTAGTCGGACGTCCACACGTGGAACGGCGTCAGCCCGTCCAGCGCACGACGATCGGAGATCGTCCAAGCGCCGGCGACTTCGGCCCAGGCACGAATGCGCACCCGGTCCGGCTGCGGGATCCCGCCGTCCATCGTGAGAGCCCGAGCAGGCGGATCGCCCTCGGGCCACACCCCCTCTTCAAGGGCGCGTCGCAACTCTGGCTGGTGCGACTCTCGCACCAGGTCATTGCGCTGGTGATCGAACGTCGGGTAAAGGAAGAACCGTTCGTGCTCGAGGGCAAAGTGCTTGCCCGCTTCACGGATGCCGCCCTTGCGGAGCGTGAGCAGTTGCTCACCCTCGGCGAGAGCCCGCACGGTGACGGCCCATTCCTTGAAAGCGATCGGCATAAAGGTGGGTGAAAGAAGTGAGTAGGACCTACGAGATTCCCTGCACTACGACCGTGCGCCACGACCCTGCCCGAAGCTGCACCGCAGAAACCCCCCGTGAGGCGTCACATACTATGCACAAGCGCGGGAAATCACAAAATATCCCTGCAAAAAGGCAGGTTTTTCGTAGTAACTCCGATTTTCCCGCGTAGAGTGCAAACGCGCCAGGTTGTTACACACGTGAACCACTGAGGCCCTCGATCACCTCGAGCACCGCGGCGAAATCCTTGTCCCCGAGGCCGCGGCCCATGCCCGCCCCGTAGAGCTCCGCGGCGAGTCCGGCGAACGGGAACGAGCCCCCCGCGGTACGCGCCTCGGCGAGGCACAGCTGGACGTCCTTGAGCATGTGCGCGAGCTTGAACAGCGGTGTGAAGTCGTGCTCGAGCATCGGCTTGCCCTTCAGCGCGCGCATCGTCGAGTCGCTCGAGCCGCCGTCCATCGTCTCCAGCAGCGCGTCCATGCTTACGCCGGCCTGGCTGGCCAGCACGAGGCCCTGGGCAAGCGTGGCGCAGTTGACGGCCGTGATGGCCTGCGTGATCACCTTGACGGCCTGGCCCTGGCCGGACTCGCCGCAGACGACGATCTTCTCGCCCATGATCTCGAAGAGCGGGCGTGCCCGCTCGATGTCCGCCTCGGCGCCACCGACCATGATCGTGAGCGTCCCGGTGCGTGCCTTCGGTGAAGAGCCGGTGACCGGCGCGTCGACGAAGGCGTGGCCCTCGGCGCTGCAGCGCTCGGCAAGCGACCGTGCCGTGCCGGGCGCGATCGTCGACATGTCGATGAACAGCGTGCCGGGCTTGGCGCCCTCGAGCGCCTGGCCGATCATGTCCTCCACCTGCGCGCCGTCGACCACCATCGTGATCACGACGTCAGAGGCCTCTGCGACCGCCTTGGGTGAGTCCACAACGGTCCCGCCGTGCTCGGCCGCCCAGTCGTCCGCCTTCTCCCGCGTGCGGTTGAACACGGTCAGCTCGACGCCCGCCTTGGCCAGGTTCATGGCCTGTAGCGAGCCCATGATCCCCAGCCCGATGAATCCGACCTTCCCAGCCATTCCGCCGCCTCCCGCTGTCGTTGCCTGAGTGTGGAGTGTGCCCGTGCGCCATTACAACGTCACGAGCTCAACCTCAG
Source organism: Solirubrobacter taibaiensis (assembly GCA_027587225.1). Classification (GTDB taxonomy): domain Bacteria; phylum Actinomycetota; class Thermoleophilia; order Solirubrobacterales; family Solirubrobacteraceae; genus Solirubrobacter; species Solirubrobacter taibaiensis. The sequence goes on along the minus strand of JAPDDQ010000004.1, from coordinate 177,702 downwards.
CTAGAGGGTTACGGTAGCGGTGCGGAGAGCGTCCACGCCGGGCTCTCCGGGCGTGGACGCCGGTGGTGCCGGCCGCGGGCTAAGCGGCGGCCTGGAGCGCGACGTCCTCGGTCTCAGCGAGATGCTGGTGCGAGGGGCAGTAGCCGTTGTGCGGCAGCGGCGTCCGCTGGCACGGCGTTCCGCGACGCGTGGTGGCGCGGCACTCGAGCCGCTCGGCGATCGGGTTCGTGGCGAAGTAATCGCGCGCGAAGCTCATGTAGCGATCGCAGACCTTGTAGACGCGCAACTGCGACGACATCGGGAAGTAGATCCGGATGTCGTTGAACAGCGTCTTGGTCGGCTTGGCGAAGTAATGCCAGTCGGTGGCGAGACGTTCGACACACGTCTCGCACGAGCGCAGGACGCGCTCATGATTCGTCGTCCCGCCGTCGTGATCTTCAATGATCTCGGCGGCAAGCTCGCGATAGATGGAACGGCTGAAGTGGTACATCGCTGTCTCCCCGGGACTGCCTGACGGCGGCGGTCCCCTTCCGTGGCCCGGTGGAGGGGTATTTGCCGCTCTTGTCCAAACTCCAAACGTTTGCTTTGTTGACTTGGCGTTAAGACGCCTCATCGAGCAGAAGACGATCCAATGCGCGGACCGTCAATTCCGTGCGTTCGTGCTTGATCGTGGTCAGTCCGAGCTGCTGCGCGGCCTTCAGGTTGCCGCCTAGATCGTCAACGAACACACACGCTGGTGCGGGGAGTCGGAGGCGTTCGAGCGCCACCTCGAAGATCTCCGGGGCCGGCTTGCGGATCTTGAGGATTTGGCTGAGGACGACGACGTCGAACATCGCGTGCAGGTCGACGTCGTAGTCGTCCTCGTTCCACGAGTTCGACACGAGCGCGGTCTTGATGCCTGCGTCGTGGTAGCGCGTGACCGCCTGACGCATCTCGACATCGGGTTTCACGTCGGCCATGAGGCGCCGGGCGAGGCCGTCCGGGGCGACGTCGAGCGTCCCCGCCACGCGGCGTTCGAACTCGGGCAGGTCGATCGTTCCGGACTCGAGGTCGACGAGGTGCGGCTCGTGGCGGAACATGTCGAGCACGGCCTCCGCGGGCAGGCCTTCACGTTGGCTGAACGCGGTGAAGGCGTCGAAGACGTTCGTCGTGAGGACGCCGCCCCAGTCGATCAGGAGTCCGTCCATGCCTCGAAGCGTGGCGTCTCGGTGTGCGCGTCAAGGACCGTGTGGTGGGCGTCGAGCGCGGGGTCGGTATCCGGGAACTCGGCGCGGCCGTGCGCGCCGCGCGTCTCGTGGCGGTGCAGGGCGCTGGCGGCGACCAGGCGGGCGAGCGGGTACGGGTCCTCCAGCAGGCGCGTGAGGTGTTCCTCGCTGCGCTCCAGGCCGGCGAGCAGCCACACCGCTTCACGGGTCTCGCGGCTGGGTGCTTGGACGTCCGCCTCGATCGTCGGACCGTCCGTGGGGGGCGCGTCGCCGAGGGCGGCGAGCGCGGCCCGGCGGCCGAACACGAAGCACTCGCTGAGCGAGTTCGACGCGAGCCGGTTCGCGCCGTGCAAGCCGGTGCAGGCGCACTCGCCGACCGCGTACAGGCGCGGCAGCGCGCGCCCATCGAGGTCCGTGACGATCCCGCCCATCACGTAGTGGCTCGCGGGGGCGACCGGGATGCGCTGGCTCGTGGGGTCCAGGCCCGCCTGCTGGAGCGCCTCGACGATGTTCGGGAACCGTTCCGGGTCCACGTCCGTCATGTCCAGCTGGGCGGTCTGGCCGGGCAGGTTGAAGATCGCGCGCGACACGTGGTCGCGGGGCTTGAGCTCGTCCACGAAGCGCTCGCCGTGCTGATCGTGGAGCGTGGCGCCCTCGCCCCGGACGGCCTCGGAGATCAGGAAGCCCTCGCGGCCGGGCAGGCCGACCACCGCGGTGGGGTGGAACTGGGTGAACTCGAGGTCCGCGAGCTGCGCGCCGGCCGCGCGGGCGAGGATGAGGCCCGAGCCGAACGAGCCCGGCGGGTTCGTGGTGCGCGACCACAGCGCGGCGGCGCCGCCGGTGGCCAGCAGCGTGGCCTTGGCCTGGATCGGCTCGCCCCCGCTGCGCAGGACGACGCCGCCGCCCTCCAGCAGCCCGGCGACGCGTTCGCCCTCGAGGATCTGGATGAGCGGGTGCTCGGCGGCGGCCGCGGACAGCGCGCGCAGGATCCGGCGGCCGGTCGCGCTCCCGCCGGCATGGATGATGCGACGGCGGCTGTGCCCGCCTTCGAGGCCGAGCGCGAGGTCCCCGTGGCGGTCGGCGTCGAACTGGCAGCCCAGGTCGATCAGCTCGCGGACGCGGGCGGCGGCCTCGTCGGTGAGGGTGACGGCGGCGGAGCGTTTGGTGAGGCCCCGGCCGGCCTCGAGCGTGTCCTCGAGGTGGATCGCGGGGGAGTCATCGACGGCGAGCGCCGCGGCCGCGCCGCCCTGGGCCCAGTAGGAGGCCGTCTCGGCGAGCGGGCGGGCGCTCACCAGGGTCACGCGCGCACCTTCGCGCGCGGCTGTCAGGGCCGCGAAGAGACCGGCCGCGCCGGCGCCGACGACGACGAGGTCGGATCGCACGCGGGGAGAGGCTATTACGGTGTGGGCGATGGAGGAGACAGCACGGCGCGCGATCTGGTTGCGCGACGACGATTTCATGGCTCACAACGTCCCCGGGCACCCGGAACGTCCGGAGCGGATCCGTGCGCTGGAAGCGGAGGTGAGCGCGGCCGGGTGGTTCGGCGCTTCGCGTGTGCAGGCGCAGGAGATCGAGCGCTCGTTGCTGCTCCCCGTGCATCCGGAGGAGTACATCGCGTTCCTGGAGGAGTTGTGCGGGGACGGCGGTGGGGCGATCGACGCCGACACGTACGCCGTCCCTGGGACGTATGGGGCGGCGCTGCGGGCCGCGGGCGGGGCTGTGCAGCTCGTGGACGCGCTGCTGGGTGGAGAGGCGGACGTGGGCGTGAGCGCCCTGCGGCCGCCCGGTCATCACGCCGAGGCGGCGCGCGCCATGGGGTTCTGCTTCTTCGCCAACGCGGCCGTCGCCGCGCGACGGGCCACCGTCGCGCACGGGCTCTCGCGGGTGATGATCGTCGACTGGGACGTCCACCACGGCAACGGCACCAACGACATCTTCCACGCGGATGACGACGTGCTGTTCGTCTCGATCCACGAGTCGCCGCTGTACCCGGGGACGGGGCCCGCCGATGACGTGGGGTCCGCGGGCGGCGAGGGGTTCACCGTGAACCTGCCGGTGCCGGGCGGGAGCGGGGATGCCACGTACCGGTCGTTGGTGGAGCACGTGGCGGGTGCGTTGATCCGGACGTGGGAGCCGGAGCTGGTGCTGATCTCCGCCGGGTTCGACGCGCACCGCGACGACCCTTTGGCGACCTGCCGGGTGTCGGAGGGCGGGTTCGCGGGGATGGCGGCGTCACTGCGCCGGGCCGCGGACGGCGTCGGGGCGCCCTTGGGCGTCGTACTGGAGGGTGGCTACGACCTCGGGGCTTTGAGCCGCTCGATGGCCGCGGTCATGCCGGTGTTGATGGACGGGTCGACGCCGAGCGCCGAAGCGGCGCAGGTGGACGTGCACCCGTTGGCGCGCGACGCCGTCGCGCGCCTTCAGCCCTGGTGGTCCAGCCTGTCCTAGGTCTTGATCTGCTTGACGTACGCGTCCGAGAAGTCGTTCCGCACGGAGTCCAGATCGGCTTCCGCGTCGGCCTCGGTCGCGTAGGTGCCGGTGAAGACCACCTGATAGCCGCCGTTCAGCGACGAGTAGTCGTCCGAGTTGAGGATGCCGACGGTCAGGCCCCCGTCCTGCGCCTTCTGCGCGACCTTCTCGGCGTCGGAGATGCTGTCGGCGGACTCGATGATGATCGTGTAGTCGCCGTCGGTGCCGGTCCAGCCACCGAACGTGCTGCTGCCGCCCGGGTCCGGCGTGTCCGTGGGCGCAGGATCGACGGTCGGCGTCTCCGTCGGGGAGGCCTCGACGGTCGGCGTCTCGGTGGGTACCGCCGTCACAGTCGGCGTCGGCGTCGCCGGGATCGGTGAGATCGTCGGTGCGGCCGTCGGCGAAGTGCCGGGCGGCTGCGCCGAAGGAGCCGGCGTCGGCGTCCCGTTCCCGGTCGGCTCCTCCTGGTTCGACAGTGCCGCGATCGCGAGGATCACACCCAGCACCGCCAGCGCGACCAACCCACCACCCAGGTAGATCGGCACCCGCCACCCGCGCGTCTCGACCACTTCGGTCCCGGCCGCCGCCCCGCACGCGAGGCACCACTCCTGATCGGGAGCCAACGTGCTCCCGCAACGCGGGCAGCGTCGCTCCGGCGGCGCCAAAGGCGTCGTCGTCGCGTCCGGCGGTGGCGGTGGCGTCTCCATCGTGCTCACGGGCGTCGCTCCACAGGGCTGAACACAGTTCCATTGTGCGGCGAATCGTCGCCGTCCTCAACATCAGGATCCGCACCGCCGGACTCCTCCGCGCGCGGAGCGTCCTGGTCGGGCGCGTCTTCGCCGGGCGCGGCGTCGGCGTGCGGTGCCTCGTCCTCAGGCGCGGCGTCGCTCGCGGCGGACTCGCCCGAGGGTCCGCCGTGCGCTTCGCCCTCGGCGGGCGCCGCGTCGTCCGGCGTCGTCTCGCCGGAATCGGCGTGCGGCACGTTCTCGTCGGGCGCGTCGTCGCTCGGGACCGACTCGGCCTGCGGCACGTCCTCATCGGGCGCGGCGTCGCTCGGAGCCGGCTCGCCCGCGGTCGTGGCATCGGCCTGCGGCACGTCCTTGGCGGGCGCGGCGTCGCTCGGGGCCGGCTCGCCCGCGGTCGTGGCCTCGGCCTGCGGCACATCCTCGGCGGGCGCAGCGTCGCTCGGGGCCGACCCGGCCTGCGGTGTGTCTGCGGTCGCGTCGTCGCGCGCGGCGTACTCGGCCTGCGGTCCGTCCTCGGCCTCGACGACGTGGTCATCCGGCGCGGGGTTGGCCGACGTCCCGGTGTCCGGCGCGTCGGCGATCGGCGCGGCGTCATCCACGCGCTGCGCGAGCGGGTCGCCGGTTGTCACCGCGGGCGCGGCGTCGGCGCGCTCCTCGGAGCGCGGCGCATCCTCGCCTGGCGCCACGCCGGCAGCGGACCGCGCCTCGTCGCTCGGCGTCAGGTCGGCCGGCGAATCCGTGCTCGGTGCGTCGTCACCCGGCGTCACGGCGGACGTGGTCTCGGCCGGCGTCGCGGCCACACCCGTGGATGAGTCGCTGGACCAGGAATGGCGGCGGGGCCACTGGAACTCGGCGCCCACGGACGGCTGGTCGGGATCCACCGGGGGGATCTCCTGCGTGGGCTGGTCGACCGCGGGCGCGACGTCCGAGGCGACCACCGGGGTCGGCGGGACCACCGGGTCTGGCGCCGGGGCCGGCTCAGGCGCGGCGGTGCGAGCGGCAAAGTCCTTGCGCGCGGTTTCCGTCAGCGGCAGGCCGCAGTTCCCGCAGTAGTGCGCCCAGCTGCTGAAGAGCTCGCCGCACTCGGGGCACTCGCCGCCGACACCGGGCTCGCGGACGAGGACCTGGCGGCGCACGTCGTCGAGGCGCGTCTCGATCTCGTGCAATTCGGCGTCGACGCGCGCGAGGCGCGTGAGCTTGGTCTCGCGCAGCCGCCGCTGGGCCTCGTGCTCGATGTCGTGGGCGGTGCGGTGGACCTCGTACATGAAGCCACCGAGGTCGCGCAGGAGGACCTCGCGCGCCGCGCGCAGGAACGCGACGCGACGCCGCAGCTTGCTGCGACGCGCGCTCGTCGCCGGGCGGGCCTCGAGCTCGTCCGGGTCCAGGCCCGCGGGCAGGTCGGCGACCGGGACGATCTCGGGCTGGGGCGCGAGCACGCCGGGGTACGCGCCGGGCTGGACGATGCCGCCCGGATAGGCGGCCGGAGCGGGACCGTACCCAGGCTGGGCCGGGTACGCCGCTGCGCCGGGCACGGGGCCGGCCGGCTGTCCCAGGTACGCGGCGACCTCGGGCTGGGCCGGGTACGCCGCGGGGGCAGGCTGGGCGGGATACCCCGCCGCGGTCGGTGCGGCACCGGGCTGAGCGGGGTGTGCCTCCGCGCCGGGCTGGGGCGGCTGCGCGTCAGGTGCGGGGCCGGGCTGGGCGGGGTACCCCGCGTCGCTCGGTGCGGCTCCGGGCTGGTCGGGATGCGCCGCCGCAGTGGGCTGGGCCGGGTGCGCGGGGTCGGCGCTCGGCTGGGCGGGACCGGCGCCCGGCGTCGAGAACGGCGCCGGCGCGGAGAGCGGGTCGCCTGAGACGAGGCCGCCCGGGAGGATCTGGGTCGCGTCCGACGGGCCGGCGGTGGGCGCGAGATCGCCGGGCTGTCCGGCGCTCGTGGCTGGGTCGTGGCCGCCGGCGCGGCCGGCGCTCTCGGTTGGCACGTAGCCGGTCGCGGGGTCCTGGCCCGCGGTCACACGGTCCGACGCCGCCGGGTCTGTGAGCAGCGAACGATGACCGCGCTCATCGGCGGGAGTGGAGGCGGGCGCGTCCGCGGCTCCCGGTTCGGCCGCGGTTTGCGGCTCGCTGCCTTCGGGACCCTCGGAGCGTCGGCTGGACAAGCGTCGAAACAGGCCGCTCATAGGTCGTCGGGAGCCGCGCACGGCTCCGAGCGGTCGAGTATAGGGTCGCTACTGGCTGCCACGACGCATCTCAACGGATAGAAATGTCAAGAGGTGCGCTCGTCGAGCAGATCGCGCCAGGCCTCGACGACGCGGGCGGCCATCGCGTCGGCCGAGAAGAGCTCGGCGCGCGGGCGTCCGTCGACCCGCGGATCGGCAGCCGCGAGGTGCGGTGCGAGCGCCGCCCGCCAGGCGTCGCGATCCCACGGCGCGCAGTACGCGCCCTCGATGCCCTCGAGGACGACGGGATGGATCCCGACGGGCGTCCCGAACGCGGGCACCCCGCACGCCAGCGCCTCGATCACCGCGAGCCCGAAGCCCTCCGCCGCCGAGGGGACAAGCACGGCGTTGGCGGCGTTGATCCAGTACGGGACCTCGTCCGGCGGGACGCCGCCGAGCGTGAGCAACGGCACGTCACCGGCCGCCTCGACCGCACGGTCGTACCGCTTCAGCGGCCGCGACGGGTCGTGCGGGAACAACAGGTACGGACCGTCCGGGTCCAGCCCGAGCCGTGCACGAGCCTCCGCGCGGGGGATCGGGCGGAAGCGGTGCAGGTCGATGCCGACGGGCAGCACCGCGACGCGCCGACCCTCGCCCGCTCCCGGCAAGTTCGCGGAGAACTCGCGCGAGACGGCGGCGGTCAGCGCGGTGAACGGCAGGATCGCGCGCGTGGCGAGGTAGGAGCGCCGCACGAGCAGGTCGTTGCCGTGCAACGTCACGACCACCGGCCCGAGTCGGGCGAGCACGGCCGGCCAGGCCGTCAGCCCGAAGTGCGCGTGCACGATGTCGAACCGCTGGCCGCGGTAGCGCGAACGCAGCGCCCGCGTGGCGTTGACCAGCGCGCGCGGCCCCGGCCCGAAGGCGAACAGCTCGATCTCGACGTCGTCCCGGCGACGCAGCGCCTCGACCTGATCGCGCACGAACGGGCCGAGCGCCGGACGCTGAGCGGTGGGGTACATGTTCGACACGATCAACGCACGCACGGCCCGCAACGCTACCGGCGCGTCTTTTTTCACAGAGACGGCACAGATTTGTTGCGATCTCCGCGTAGCGCTGTTGCAGGCCCTCCCCCGAAGCTTCCGACATCGCCCCGCAACGGGCCGGGCGGTGACACTTTCGGAGGTCGTGAGATGTATGAGTTGATGGGTCGCGCCCACGCGTGGCTGGCGCAGGAACGGGGGCAGGGGACGGTCGAGTACGTCGGCCTGCTCATGCTGCTCGCGGCCATCATGGCCGTGGTGGCGAAGACCGGAGGTGACGCCGGCATCGCGAAGACGATCGCCGACAAGCTCAAGGGCGCGATCGAGGGAATCAAGTAGGGCCGGCGGATGGGGACGGAGAGCCAGACGAAGGCCCTGCCAGACTGGCGGCGTGGTCGCTCCGTTCCCCACGTCCGCGCGCGTGCGCGGCGCTCTGACCCGCACCTGAGGAGGCGCAGGATGACCCGTGAGAGAAGTGGCGGCCGCGCGCCGGACGAGCTTCGTCCGGTGACGATCGAGCCCGGCTTCGTGAGCACCGCGACCGGCAGCGCGCTGATCTCGTGCGGTGGCACGCGCGTGATCTGCACGGCGTCGGTGCAGGAGTCCGTGCCGAAGTGGATGGCGGGCAAGGGCCGCGGCTGGATGACGGCCGAGTACGGCATGCTCCCCGCCTCGACGGGTGACCGCAAGCAGCGGGACGTCACGAAGGGCCGGCCGGACGGGCGCACGGTGGAGATCCAGCGGCTGATCGGCCGCAGCCTGCGCGGGATCGCGGACCTCGACGCGCTCGGCGAGCGCACGATCTACGTCGACTGCGACGTCCTGGAGGCCGACGGCGGCACCCGCTGCGCGTCGATCACCGGCGGCTACGTGGCGCTCGCGCTCGCGTGCCGGAGCCTGCAGGAGAAGGGGCTGCTGAAGCGCTCGCCGCTGACCGGGACGATCGCCGCGGTCTCCTGCGGCGTCGTGGGCGGCGTCCCGCTGCTGGACCTCGACTACCCCGAGGACTCCACCGCCGAGGTCGACGCCAACGTCGTCATGACGGGTGAGGGCGGCCTCGTGGAGGTGCAGGCCACGGCCGAACGCACGCCGCTGAGCCGTGCGCACCTCGACGAGTTGCTCGTACTGGCCCAGACCGGGATCGAAGGTCTTCGTGCCGCGCAGGAGGGGGCGCTCGCGCTGTGAGCTCGATCGTCCTCGCCACCCGCAACGACCACAAGGTGCGTGAGTTCGAGCGTCTGCTCCCGGGTGTGGCCATCGCGCCGCTGCCCGCCAGCGCACCGACGCCGGAGGAGACCGGCGCCACCTACGCCGAGAACGCGCTGATCAAGGCGCGCAGCGCGGCCCAGGCCACGGGCGAGCCCTCCTTCGCCGACGACTCGGGGATCGAGGCCGAGGCGCTGGACTGGCGCCCGGGCGTCTACACCGCGCGCTTTGCCGGCCCGGACGCGAGCGACGGCGAGAACCTGGCCAAGCTCCATCGCGAGGCGCCCGCCGGATCTCGGGCGCGGTACGTGTGCGTGATCGCATACGTGTCGCCTGACGGGGGCGAGGAGCTCTTCGAGGGGACGTGTGAAGGGACGCTCGCCGAGCAGCCCGCCGGGGGTGGTGGGTTTGGCTATGACCCGCTGTTCGTGCCGGTGGAGTTCCCGGACCGGACGATGGCGGAGTTGACGGACGAGCAGAAGGACGCGATCTCGCACCGGGGAAAGGCTGCGCGGGCGTTGGCCGCGTGGCTCGCCGGCGGGCGTGGCGCTTAGCTTTCCGGCGCGCTGAGCCCGTTGCCGGGTTCAGAACGGCTCACCGAGGGGGAAGGGAGCGGCGTTTCGCCGCCGCAGCGCGAACGTCGGGGTCCGGGCTCCGCGTGGGCACGGCCGGAGTGCCTTGCCGCTCTCGGTCGAGTTACGGGCCACTGACAGTTCGTGGTGCGCCACGCTCGTCCGTCGGCCTCCTGCGGATCTCGCGGAAACGAACCCGCACCGGGAGGGGTGCCGCAATCTAGTCTCGCTATGCGCGACTAGTTTTTCTGCACCCTTTGTTCGGAGCGCGGTCGTGGTCGAGCGTGCTCGACCGGACGTGGAGCGGTGTGAAGCAACCAGAGCCGCTCCTCGCGATTTCCGGTGCCCGTCGCGCTACGGCGTGGAAACGCCGCTCCCTTCCCCCTCGGTGGCCGCCGTTCCGAACGCGGCCGAGGCCCGGGGCCTCTACCTCAGGTTGATCGCCGCGGCGATGGCCACGGCCAACGTCACGCCTGCGTACCCGGTGTATCCGGACAACACGAGAATGAGCGCGGTGACCAGGCAGAGGCCGACGGTGACGATCCAGGCGATGCGATTGAGCTGGGACACGAGTCCCTATTGTCGCGGATGCGGATGATGTCCTCCCTGACGCCCGATGTCGCCCTCGCGTACGTGCGCGAGTTGTCGGCTGATGTTCGCGCCGGGATCGTCCTCGACTCGCGCGGGAACACGCTCGCCGGCGCGCCCGGGTTGCACGCCGCCGCAACACGCTTGCTCGCCGCGCGCCCGCACGCGCGCGAGCTCCACGGGGTCGGTGAAAACGGATCCCAGGTGTTCGTGATCCGAGACGACGAACGAGCGATCGTGGTGGTCACGGGGCGGCACGCGCTGCCGCGCGTGATCCGGCGGGATATGCGGACCGTGTTGTCCGGAAACGCTGGTGACAGTGGTCAAGAAGTCCCGTTTGAGCGCCTCGATTCGGGCCTTGTGAACCCCGTTGCGACAGCGGCCGCTGACGCTTTTCGGCCCTAGAGCGTGGATTCTCGGACAGAATTTGGCCCTCGGATTGCCGCAAATTGCGGGTTTTTCCGCTATGGTGCGCCGACCCCGTCCGAAGCCACTGTTAGCTTCGGGCCTCCACCAGCCCTCCCAGAGGGGATACACAGGAGGACGCATGACGAAGAACGAGTTCGTCGACAAGGTTGCCGAGCAGACCGGCTTCAGCAAGAAGGACGCTGGCGCTGCCGTCGATGCGGTGCTGAACTCGATCGAGACTGCTCTTGGCTCGGGCGAGGAAGTCAACTTCACCGGGTTCGGCAAGTTCCATGTCGCAGAGCGGGGCGCTCGCGAGGGTCGCAACCCGCGCACGGGCGAGACGATGACCATCTCCGCCAGCCGGGTGCCGCGCTTCACGGCCGGCTCGGGCCTCAAGAAGGCCGTCAAGTAGTCACGACCACGAGGGGCGTCGGCGTTCCTGCCGGCGCCCGGCTGGGTCTGTAGCCAACCATGAACACGCCCCATAAGGGCAACGGAAGGCCGGGCCCCAGTCTGACGTTCGGCGATCGGCTGAGTACGGCCGTCGCCGAACGTGAGTCTCAGATCGTGCTCGGGATCGATCCCGACCCGGCGAAGTTGTGGCCGGCGGCGATCGATCGCACGAGCGAAGCGCGGGCACGGCTCGCGCTCTCCTTCTCCGACGCGGAGGAGGCCGCCGGCGAACAACCGCCCAGCGCGGGTGTCGTCGCGCGCCTGGAAACCGCGGCGGCCGTTCTGGCCCACTGCCGCGCGATGATCGACGCGGTCGCACCGGCCGTCGTCGCCGTCAAGCCCCAGCTCGCCTGCTTCGAGCGCCTCGGTGCGCCCGGCTGGCTCGCGCTGGAACACATCACCACTTATGCGCGCGAGCAGGGTCTGCTCGTGCTCGCGGACGGCAAGCGCGGGGACGTCCCCGTGACCGCCGCGGCCTACGGCCAGGCGCTGGTCGGCAGCACGCCGTCGCCGTTCGGCGGCGTGGCCGGCCTGGGCGCCGACGCCTTCACGGCCAACCCGCTGCTCGGCCGCGACGCGCTCGAGCCACTGGTCCAAGCCGCGCGTGAGCATCAGGCAGGCGTGATCGTGCTCGTCCGCACGTCCAACCCGGGTGCCGCGGACCTGTTCGACCTCAAGCTGGACACTGGCGAGCGCCTGTGGGAGCGGATCGCGCGGCTCGTCGATGAGCTCGGTCAAGCGGGCCCGGCGGGCCTGAAGGACGTCGGCGCGGTCACCGGCGCCACCGAGCCGCAGCACCTCGCCCGCCTGCGCGAGCTGATGCCGCACACCCCGTTCCTGCTGCCGGGCATCGGCGCCCAGGGCGGCGACGTCGCCGCGATCGCCCCAGCGTTCGCCCCCGGCAAGGCCGGCGGGCTCGTCACGGCGTCGCGCTCGATCGCCAACGCTCACGAAGCCACCGGCGCCACCCCTGCCGGTGCGGCCCGTGCCGAAGCGGAGCGCCTCCGTGAGCTGGCATGGTCCCTCTAGACTGAACCGCGATGGTCGGCCGCAATCCCGCGCGCTTTTTGGCGCCCATCGCGCTGATCGCGTTCGCTTTCGCGCTCTATTCCGTCGTCAAGGACGACGAGGCGCCTACCGGTTCGACTCCGGCGAGCCAGACCGCGACCGCGACGCCCAGCGCGACCGCCACGAAGAAGAAGAAATCCTCCAAACCCAAGACCTACACGGTCAAGGCCGGGGACACGGCTTCGGGCATCGCGGAGGAGGCGGGCGTGGATCTCGAGACGCTGATGGCGCTCAATCCGGAGCTCGATCCCGCATCGCTCTCGCCGGGCCAGAAGATCAGGCTCGAAGAGTGAGGCGCCCCGCTGCGGCGGCGCTCGCGGCGGTGGCGGCGGCGCTCGCGATGTTCACCACCACCGCGCCGGCCGAGGCACGCAAGTGCCCGGACAGCGTCGGCGCGCGCTCCGCGATCGTGATCGAGGTCTCGACCGGCATCGTGGCCTGCGAGCGCCAGGCCGACAAGCGCCTGAGCATCGGCTCCACCACGAAGCTGATGACCGCGCTCGTCACGCTCGAGAACGCCAAGCTCAGCCAGACCTTCACGGCCTCGGACTACCGGCCGCTGCCGATCGAGTCCCAGATCCGGCTCCTCCCGGGCGAGCGGATGAAGGTCTCCGACCTGATGCGCGGCCTCCTGCTCGAATCGGGCAATGACGCCGCCGTCACGCTCGCCGAGGGCGTGTCCGGCTCGCGCAAGAAGTTCGTGCGCGAGATGAACCGGCGCGCCCGCGGGCTGGAGCTGAAGAACACCCATTTTGCGAACGAAATCGGGCTCGACCAGGAGGGCAACTACTCCTCCGCGCGGGACCTCGTGACGCTCGCCAAGGTCCTGCGTACGAACGCGTTCTTCAAGAAGGTCGTGGACACGCCCGTGGGCACGCTCAAGTCCGGCGACCACGAGCGCACGTTCCGCAACCGCAACAAGCTCGTCTCGCGCTACAGCTGGGTCAACGGCGTCAAGACCGGCCACACGCGCGGCGCGGGCTACGTGCTCGTCGGCTCGGGCTCCAAGAACGGCATCCAACTCATCACCGCGGTGCTCGGCACCGACGGCGAGGCCGCCCGCGACAGCGACACGATGGCGCTGCTGAACTGGGCGCTCCCCAAGTTCCAGCGCATTCGTGCGGTGGTCGAGGGCAAGGTCATGGTCAAGGTGCCGATCCGCGATCGCCAGGGTGCGACGCTCAGCCTCGCGCCTGACCGGACGGTGCGCCGGATCATCGAGCGCGGCAAGCGCGACGAGGTCAAGCTCGACGTGGTGGCCCCGGACGTCGTCGACGGCCCGATCCGCAGCGGACAGCGGCTCGGACGCGTGGAGGTCCGCCAGGACGGAAGGCTCGTCGCGACCGTCGCGCTGGTGGCGAAATCCGCCGTCGCCGCTCCGACGCCGACCGAGAAGGCCAAATCGTGGGCCGCCCGTCCTTATGTGGTCGGGGGCATCGGGCTGCTCCTAGCCGCTACGGTCCTGCTTGTGACCCGCCGCGCTCGGACCAGCCGCCGGCGACCCAACCGCCGCGAGGCGCCCGGCGCCGCATGATCGTCACCGTCACGCTGAACACGGCCATCGACAAGACGCTGTCGGTGCCCAACTTCCGGCTCGGCCGCCGCCATCGGACGGTCGAGCAGACCACGATGCCGGGCGGCAAGGGCGTCAACGTCGCCCGCGTGCTCAAGACGCTCGGCGCGCCCGTGATCGCCACCGGGCTTGCGGGCGGCGCGACCGGCACGCGCATCGTCGACCAGCTCACGCAGCTGAACGTCCTCTCCGACTTCGTCCGCATCCGCGAGGAGTCGCGCACGAACACGGCCGTGATCGACCCGACGACCGGCGAGCAGACCGAGATCAACGAGAAGGGCCCGAAGGTCTCCCCACAGGAGGTCGAGCTGTTCGTCGACAAGCTCCTGTACCTGGCCAAGGGCGCGAGCCTGTGCGTGTTCGCGGGCTCGCTCCCGCGCGAGGTCGACACGGACATCTACGCGTTCCTCATCCGCGAGCTGCGCAAGCTGGGCGTCACGACCATCGTCGACACCGACGGCGACCCGCTGCGCCGCGCCGTGCGCGCGGAACCGGACGTGGTCTCGCCGAACATGCTCGAGGCCGAGGAGCTCGTCGGCCACGAGTTCAACGACGACGAGGACCGCACGTACGCCGTCAAGGAGGTCTGTGACATGGGCGCGCGCGAATCGCTCATGACGCTGCCCGACGGCTGCTTCGCGCGCATGCATCCGCCGCACGAGTCCGAGCCGGTCACCTACCGCGTTCGCGTCCGCGGTGGAGCGATCGAGCCGCGGGCCACCGTCGGCTCCGGCGACGCCTTCCTGGCGGGCTACGTGGCCGCCCGTTATCAGCATCGCCCGGTCGACGAGGCACTGGCCTTCGCGGTCGCCTGCGGCGCGGAGTCCACTCAGCATCTCGGAGCCGGTCTGGTGGATCCTGACCGTGTCCAGCGCTTGTTGGGAGAAGTGGACGTCGAGCGTCAACCGGCGACGCATAACGACGCTCTAACGTAGTGATGCCCGCCCGGGGTCAACGTCCGCTTCCCACCCTAGGATTTCGCCATGGAAATCGAGATCGGCCGAGGCAAGAAGGCGCGTCGCGCCTACGGCTTCGATGACGTCGCCATTGTCCCTTCGCGTAGGACGCGAGACCCCGATGATGTCGACATCACGTGGACGCTGGACCATTATCGCTTCGAGCTTCCTCTGCTCGCGTCCGCGATGGACGGCGTCGTATCCCCGCAGACGGCGGGCATCATCGGCAAGCTCGGCGGTCTCGCCGTCCTGAACCTCGAGGGCATCTGGACGCGTTACGAGGACGCGGACGACATGCTCGAGCGCATCGCGGGGCTGCCCAAGGAGCAGGCCACGCGCGAGATGCAGGAGATCTACCAGGAGCCCGTCAAGGAAGAGCTGATCGTCCAGCGCATCAAGGAGATCAAGGAGTACGGCGTCGTCGCCTGCGCCTCGCTCACTCCTCAGCGCGTCGAGCAGTACTACGAGATCTGTCTTGACGCCGGCCTGGACATCCTGGTCATCCAGGGCACGGTCATCTCGGCCGAGCACGTCTCCTCCTCCGGCCACGTGCTCAACCTCAAGGAGTTCGTCCGCGAGGTGCCGATCCCGGTCGTCCTCGGCGGCTGCGCCTCCTACTCGACCGGCCTGCACCTCATGCGCGCGGGCGCCAAGGGCGTCCTCGTCGGCGTCGGCCCCGGCGCGGCGTGCACCACGCGCGGCGTGCTCGGCATCGGCGTCCCGCAGGCCACCGCGATCGCCGACGTGGCCGCCGCCCGCAACCAGCACATGCTGGAGACGGGCGAGTACGTCCGCGTCATCGCCGACGGCGGGATGCGCACCGGCGGCGACGTCTCGAAGGCCATCGCCTGCGGCGCGGACGCCGTGATGATCGGCTCGCCGCTCGCTCGCGCCTACGAGGCGCCGGGCCACGGCTTCCATTGGGGCATGGCCACGTTCCACCCGACGCTCCCGCGTGGCGCGCGCGTGAAGACCACGCAGAACGGCACGCTGGAGGAGATCATCTCCGGCCCCGCGCGTGAGAACGACGGCACGTTCAACCTGATGGGCGGCCTGCGCACCTCGATGGCCACCTGCGGCTACCAGGACATCGCCGAGTTCAACCGGGCGGAGCTGATGATCGCTCCCTCGCTGCAGACCGAGGGCAAGCAGCTCCAGCGCGACCAGGCCATCGGCATGGGCGTGCGCAGCGGGGATGTCGCGCTTGTCGCCGACTGAGGCCACGTCGCTCGGGCACGGCTCCTCACTTCCGGCTGATCAGCCGGTCGAGGAGCTGGCGCTCGAGCGCGAGGTCGCCACGGATGAAGTCGTGGTCCTGGACTACGGCGGGCAGTACTCGCAGCTGATCGCGCGTCGTGTGCGCGAGCTCGGCGTGTTCTCCGAGCTGCTCCCGCATCACGTGGGGGTGGAGGAGGTGCGCCGGCGCAAGCCGAAGGGCCTCATCCTCAGTGGTGGGCCCGCGTCGGTGTACGCTCCGGGCGCGCCGAAGCTGGACCCGGAGCTGCTCGAGCTCGGCATCCCCGTGCTCGGCATCTGTTACGGCATGCAGGCCCTGGTGCTCACGCTGGGCGGCCGCGTCGAGGGCGCCGAGGTGGGCGAGTTCGGGCGTTCGACGCTCACGGTGGCCGAGCACGGCCGCCTGCTCGCCGGTACGCCGGATTCGCAGGCGTGCTGGATGTCGCACCGCGACACCGTGTACGAGGCGCCTGAGGGCTTCACCGCGCTGGCCTCCTCGACGGAGTCGCCGGTGGCGGCGGTCGAGGATGTGGAGCGCGGCCTGTACGGCATCCAGTTCCACCCGGAGGTCGTGCACACGCCCTACGGCCAGCAGGTGCTCACGACGTTCCTCGAGGACATCGCGGGCGCGTCGCGCACGTGGTCGGCGGCGAACATCATCGACGAGCAGGTCGAGGCGATCCGCAAGCAGGTCGGAACCGGCAAGGTCATCTGCGGGCTCTCGGGCGGCGTGGACTCCTCCGTGGCCGCGCTGCTGGTGCACAAGGCGGTCGGTGACCAGCTGACATGCGTGTTCGTGGATCACGGGATGATGCGCCAGGACGAGGGCGAGCAGGTCATCCGCGCGTTCCGCGACCAGTTCCACGTGCCGCTCGTGGCCGTGGACGCGGAGGAGCGCTTCCTCGCGCGGCTGAAGGGCGTGTCCGAGCCCGAGGCCAAGCGCAAGGCGATCGGCGCGGAGTTCATCCGCGTGTTCGAGGAGGAGGCGGCCAAGATCGGCGACGCCAAGTTCCTCGTGCAGGGGACGCTGTACTCGGACGTGATCGAGTCCGGCGGCGGGACCGGGGCGGCGACGATCAAGTCGCACCACAACGTGGGCGGCCTGCCAGAGGACATGGAGTTCGCGCTCGTCGAGCCGCTCCGGGCGCTGTTCAAGGACGAGGTGCGCGCCGTCGGCGCGGAGCTCGGCCTGCCGGAGAAGTTCGTCTGGCGGCAGCCGTTCCCGGGGCCGGGGCTCGCGATCCGCATCGTCGGCGGCGAGGCCACCAGGGAGCGCCTGGACACGCTGCGCGCCGCGGACTTCATCCTCCAGGACGAGATCCGCAAGGCCGGCCTGTACCGCGAGCTGTGGCAGTCCTTCTGCGTGCTGCCGGACATCCGGACGGTCGGCGTGCAGGGCGACGAGCGCACCTACGGCTACGTCGTGGCGATCCGGGCGGTCACGTCCGACGACGCGATGACCGCCGACTGGGCGCGCCTCCCGTACGACCTGCTCGAGCAGATCGCGTCGCGGATGATCAACGAGATCCGCGAGGTCAACCGGGTCGTGCTCGACATCACGAGCAAGCCCCCCGGCACCATCGAGTGGGAGTAGAGCCGGAGAAGAAGCACGAGCGCAGGCCCGAGGACGAGCTCCTCGGGCTGCGGTCGCGTCTGCTCATGGGCGCGGTCTTCGCTTCGCTGTACATCGCGACGTACGGGCCGCGCGGGGACAGTTGGTTCCCGGACATCGTCAGCGGCGTGCTCGGCGGTGCCGTCGTGTTCCTGATTCTCAAGGAAGTCGACGAGCGTCGCAGCCGTCGCCTCCGGCGCCAGAACCAGCACCGCAAGTAGGCATCGCTAGGGTGGGATGCATGGCCGTCCCGCTCTTCAACACGTCCGGACCTCTCGCCGCGATCGACGCCGACATCCGCGCGAAGGTCAGCGCGATCCTCGACGCGGGCGTCTACGTGCTCGGCCCCGAGGTGCGGGCGTTCGAGTCGGAATTCGCCGCCTACACCGGCACCGACCACGCCGTCGGCGTGGCCAACGGCACCGACGCGCTGGTGCTCGCGCTGCGCGCACTCGGCGTCGGCCCGGGCGATGAGGTCATCGTCCCCTCCTTCACGTTCTACGCGTCGGCGGAGGCGATCCCGCACACGGGCGCGCGCCCCGTCTTCTGCGACGTGGACCCGGACACGATGTGCATCACGCCGGACACCGTCAAGGCCGTCATGTCCGAGCGCACCAAGGCCGTGATCGCCGTCCACCTGTTCGGCAACGTCGCTCCCGTCGAGGAGATCGAGGCGCTGGGCGTGCCGGTGGTCGAGGACGCCGCGCAGGCCGCGGGCACGATCCTGGACGACGGCCGCCGCCCCGGCGCGCTCGGGACGATCGCGACCTGGTCCTTCTACCCGTCCAAGAACCTCGGCGCGTTCGGTGACGGCGGCGCCGTCACCACCAACGACGACATCCTCGCCGAGACGATCCGCACGCTGCGCTTCCACGGCTCGCGCGACAAGCAGACGTTCGAGATGGTCGGCCACAACTCGCGCCTGGACGAGCTCCAGGCGGGCATCCTGCGCGTGCAGCTCCCGCACCTGGACGGCTGGGCCGACGGGCGCCGCGCCGCCGGGCGCCACTACGAGGAGGCCGGCCTCGGCGAGTTCGTCACGCTGCCGGTGGCCACCCCCGGGTCCCGCCCCGCGTGGCACCTGTACGTGGTGCGCAGCGAGCGCGCGGACGAACTGCGCACGGTGCTCAACGACGCCGGGATCGGGGCCCGCGCCTACTACCGCACCCCGGCTCACCTGCAGCCGGCGATGCACGAGTGGGGCGAGGGCCTGGATCTCCCAGGCACGGCGGAGGCGGCGCGCACGAACCTCGCGGTCCCGATGAGCCCGGTGCTGGACCGGGCCCAGGCGGACGAGGTGGTCGCGGCGCTCAGCGCTGTGCCGGCAGCGCGCTAGCCGCTCGCGGTCGGACCTCCACGGTGGCGGCCATGTCGACCGCGTGCAGCGAGCAGAACAGCCGGTAGGTGCCGGGGACCGTCAGCGTGCGGGAATAGACCTTGTTGCCCTTCAGGTACATCGACGCGAACCCGCGCGGCGCGCTGGCGACCGTGACGTCGTGCTGGACGGCGTCGTCGAAGCGCCAGCGCACCGTCGCGCCGCTCGGCACCGAGAGCTTGCGCGGCGAGAACGCGTAGTCGCGCACGTCGACCTCGACGTCGCCGTCGACTTGTCGCGGCGTCCCCGAGAGCTCGGCGAGCGGCCGTGCGATGCCGTCGTCTCCGCGCTCGCTCAGGTCCATCGTCACCGCCGGCGGCGCCTCCCGCCCCGGCGCACCGAGGAACGCGCGGCGCTCCTCCTTGACGTCGGTCGGGAGCGACGCGCACTTGGCCGCACCGGGCTTCGGCGGCGCGATGTACACGTGCATGATCCCCATCACGCCCATGTGCGGGCGAGTGTTCTCGTAGAGCGCGTCCAGGCGCAGGCGCTCGCCGGCATTGACCGCCCACCCGGACGAGGAGTTCTCGAAGCTCATGCTCCGCGGCGACGGTTCGTGCAAGACCGGTGACACCTTGTAGATCGGGTCATCGGCCGTTCCGTAGCGGGCGTCGGACGTGAGCAGATGGCGGTCTCCGCAGGACGGCTGCGCCAGCGACACGCCCTGCACTCCGCCGTGGGCGTGCGCGCCGGCCGCCACGATCCGCCCGTCTTCCGGCACCGGCCAGGTCCGCGAGCGCGTGTGCGTCTTGCCGCCGGACCCCCCACCCGGAACATTGAAGATCTTCCCGTTCTCGCATCCGAGCGAGATCCAGTGCGGCTTGACCGGCGTGATGTCTGCGCCGGGTTCGGCGAGCGTGTACTCCCACGCCATCCGCACCCGCTCGTTGCGCGGGTTGTGGTTCATGAGCATCCACGACAACCGCCAGCGATCACCCTTGCGGACCGGGTAGCCGTAGCCGGGCGGGAGCACCAGCTCCTGGTCCTCCTCGCCGGTCCCGTAGAACTTCTCGTGCTTCTGGCGCTTGCAGTCGTCGCTGGTGCGGTCACCGCTGAACCGGCCCTTGTTCATGAACAGGACGTGGTGGAGCATCACCCGCTCCTGCGGCACCTCGCGCCCCTGCTCGTCGACGACGTAGGCGCGCATGCCGGTGATGTACCCGTCGCGCGGCGGAGCCGGGATGTCCACGCTCTTGCGGCTGACCGCATAGCCGCCGAGCGTGATGGTCTTGTACTGCTGCTTGTCCGACTCGCCGCCCGCTGCGGCGGACAGGGCCCCGAGGGCTAGAACGATCGATCTCACGCCCCCTATCTGTCGATAGGGGGCGAGGACTTACGTCAGCCCGTGAAGAAGGGGCGCGCACCTGCTTCGGGGCGAGCGGGAAGATCGGCACGACGCGCTGGCGCACGGTGCTGAGCTCGCTGCGGGACGTTGAGCTCGAGCGTCTCGGCCTTGCCGCCCTCGACGTGCACGCCGCTGAAACGGGCGAGGGTCTTGCCGTCGGCAACCTTGGTGGCACGGGCGATCGTGAACGCGGAGATCCTCAGGTGCCGCGCTTCTGTACCGGTCGCTCAGCGTCGCGCTCAATGAAGACATCTGGTCCGCGCGCAGACAAGCGACGGAATACGCGACTTCCGGTCAGTGTGCCCTGATTGAGCCGTCCATAGTGTCGCGAGCCATGAGTTTTTCACGTGTGCTCGCGCTCGCCGTCGTGGTGTCCTTCGCGCTGTTCCCGTCCTTGGCGCAGGCCGCTCCACCAGGTCTCGTCGCGGCGTACGGGTTCGACGAGCCCTCCGGTGGGGCGGTCATCGACTCGTCCGGTGGCGGGAACGGCGGTTCGGTCGATGGCCCAGTCCGCGTGGCGGCGGGGCGGTTCGGCGCAGCGTTGACCTTCGACGGCGTCAACGACTACGTGACGATCGCGGATGCGAGCTCCCTCGATCTCACGACCGGGATGACGCTCTCGGCGTGGGTGAACCCATCGCAGAGCACCGGTTCATGGCGCACCGTGGTGCTGAAGGAGCACGCCACCGGCATGAGCTATGGCCTCTACGGGAACACGGATACGGCGCAGGCCGGCGGGTACGTCGCGACGCCGTTCGAGTCCTCGGCGAAGAGCCCTTCGGTGGTCGCGAGCAACGTGTGGACCCACCTCGCGACGACGTTCGACGGCAGCACCGTGAAGTTCTTCGTCAATGGCGCGCAGGTGTCCAGCCGAGCGGTGAGCGGAACGATCCTCGTCGGCACGGGAGCTCTGCGGATCGGCGGCAACGCGGTGTGGCCGGAGTGGTTCAGAGGCATGATCGATGAGGTCCGCGTCTACAACCGCGCGCAGACCGCGGCGGAGATCGCCGCGGACCTGGCCGCGCCCGTCTCCACGATCGCGGCGGACACGGAGCCGCCATCGAAGCCGGGAGGCCTCGCGGCCGTGGTCGATGGGCCGGACGCGCAACTGAGCTGGGACGCGGCGACTGACGATGTCGGAGTGACTGACTATCGCGTCAAGCGCGGAGCGGACTTCGTCGGGGGATGGCAGACGACGCGCGAGTACACGGACCGCACACTCGCGCCTGGGATCCACGAATACCGAGTCGTCGCGCGTGACGCCGCGGGCAACGAGCGCGCGTCCGACCCGATCAGCGTGTCCGTCGCGGATGTCACGCCGGAGATCAGGATCACCACCCCGCCGAACGGGACGGTCCTGAGCACCACCACGTTCAATCACGACTTGAACGCGTCCGTTCGTGACAACCCTGGCACGATCACGGTCCAGTACAAGCTCGACGGCGTCGACTACGGCGCGCCGACGACCGACGGCGGCAATTACCTGCGGCCGATCCTCGTCGGACCGCTGTCGAACGGGCCGCACGTGTTCACGGCCACAGCCACGGATGCGGCGGGCAACGTCGGCACGTCCGCACCCGTCCACGTGACCGTCGACAACCCGGCTGCGCTCAGCTTTGCGTTCGCCGCGCCGACCGACGGCGCGACGGTCAGCGGCACCGTGGATCTGGACTTCAACTGGACCGGTGGGGATGCCAACGACCGGCTGTTCGTGCGCGTCAACGGTTCGATCTGGGACGGAGGCCGGCGTAAAACCGACCCGGAGCCGGTGTGGGACACGACGGGCTTCGCCGACGGGGTCTACACGCTCAAGGCCGACGTCGTCCGCCTCGGTTCGAGCGTGGCGACGCACACCATCCAGGTGACGGTGTCCAATGCCGATGCCGTCCCGCCGTCAAAGCCCGTGCTCGCCGCGGACACGGACGGTCCGGACGTGAAGCTCAACTGGAACGCGGCGACGGACAACGTCGGTGTCACCGGCTATCGCGTCATGCGCGGCGAGACGATCGTGCGCGGCTGGGAGACGAGCCGTACGTTCACGGACGCGCGACTCGCGCCAGGTGTTTACACGTACACCGTCGTGGCCCGGGACGCCGCCGGAAACACGACCGTGTCTGACCCGGTTGAGGTGACCGTGGCGGACGTCACGCCCCAGGTCACGATCACGACGCCCGCCAACGGGGCGGTGCTGGGCACCGCGCTCCCAGTCCCGAGCCTGGCCGCGGGTGTGCGCGACAACCCGGGCACGGTGACCGTCCAGTTCAAGATCGACGGTGTGAACCACGGTGCGCCCGTGACCGGCGCCGGCACGAACTTCGTCGGCTCCGTCATCAACGTCGGGTCGTTGTCCAACGGCCCTCACGTCATCACCGCAACCGCGATGGACGCAGCCGGCCATCTGGGGACCTCCGCTCCCGTGTCGGTCACGGTCGACAACCCTCCGGCGATCACGTTCGGGTTCGCCTCACCCACGAATGGCGCGACCGTCGACGGCGCAGTCCAACTCCAGCTGAACTGGAGCGGTGGCAGCGCGTCGGACAGGCTGTTCTTCCGGGTCAACGGCACCGTCACCGACTCCGGGCGGCGCCAGACCGATCCGATGCCGGTCTGGAACACGGCGAGCCTGGCCGAGGGCGTCTACACGCTCAAGGTCGAAGCGGTCCGCTCCGGCAGTGTCGTCGCCGCCGACACGATCCAGGTGACGGTCGACCACGTCGACGCGACCCCCGCGCCGATCCCGAGCGGACTCGTCGCGGCGTACAGCTTCGACGAGGTCCCGACGACCACGGTCACCGACAACTCAGGCAACGGCCGCACCGGCACGATCACGGGCGCGACCCACTCGGCCGCCGGCAAGCACGGCGGTGCGATGTCGTTCGACGGGACCAACGACTCCGTGTCGGTGCCGGACGCCGCCTCGCTGGATCTCTCGGCCGGGATGACGCTGGAGGCCTGGGTGAAACCGGCCACGCTGGGCACCTCGTGGCGTACCGTGCTCATCAAGGAACGTCCGTCAGGGCTGCAGTACGCGCTCTACGCGAACACGAACACCGGCCACCCGAGCGGCAACGTCTTCACCAGCGATGAGTTCGAAGCTCGATCCGCGACGGCGTTGCCCCTCAACAGCTGGTCGCATCTGGCGGCCACGTACGACGGGGCCGTCGTCCGTCTCTACGTCAACGGCTCCGAGGTGGCCACCCGCACCGTCAGTGGCGGCGCGATGGGCAACTCGGCCGGTGCCCTCAAGATCGGTGGCAACGCGGTCTGGGACGAGTGGTTCAGCGGGCTGATCGACGAGGTGCGCGTGTACGACCGAGCACTGACCGGGGCGGAGATCGCCAGCGACTCCACCCAGGGCGTCACCGGCACCTGACCCGGCGG
Organism: Solirubrobacter taibaiensis; assembly: GCA_027587225.1. GTDB lineage: Bacteria > Actinomycetota > Thermoleophilia > Solirubrobacterales > Solirubrobacteraceae > Solirubrobacter > Solirubrobacter taibaiensis. The sequence continues at coordinate 154,313 of JAPDDQ010000004.1, read as the reverse complement.
CGGGTCAGCGCCAGCGTTCCAGCAGGTCCGCGTCGGGCACTTCACGCACGACGCGGGCCGGCACGCCCATGACAACGGCCCGGGCAGGAACGTCGCGCGTCACGATGGCGCCCGCGGCCACGAACGCCTCCTCGCCGATCTCGACCCCGGGGCAGAGCACCGCGCCGCCGCCGATCCGGCACGCGCGCCGCAGCACGGGCCCGCGCAGCGTGTATGCCTTGTCGTGGCGGCTCATGGTGTCATCGTTGGTGGTGGTGACGCCTGGCCCGACGAAGACGTCGTCCTCGATCGTCATGTAGGCCGTGATGTAGACCTGCGTCTGGATCTTCACGCGGGCGCCGATCGTGGTGTCGTTCTCGACCGTCGAGCCGCGGCCGATCAGCGAGCCCTCGCCGATCGTGACCCGCTCGCGCACGAACGCCTGGTCGCCGATGATCACGCGGTCACCGAGCCGCGTGCCCGCGAACACGATCGCCTGGGCGCAGATGACCGCCTCCGTCCCGACCTGGAGCGGTGGGAGATCCGCCCGCGCGGCGGTGGAGGACCGGGCGAGCTTCGGCGACTTGCCGAGGATGGCGCCGGCCTGCACTTCGCAGCCAGGCCCGAGAACCGTGCCTTCGAGCACGACGGCGGTGGGGGCGATCATGTCCCGACCATCCTGACGAGCGCTTCGACGACGCGCGCGCCGGCCTGGCCGTCGCCGTACAGCGGCGGGCGCTCGGCCGGGACCGGGCGCTCGAGCGCGGCCAGCGCGGCTGCGCGATCGAGGTCCACGAGCACGTTCCAGCCCGCGTCGATCGTCTCGCGCCACTCGGTGGTCGACCGCAGCGTGATGCACGGCACGCCGGCCAGGTAGGCCTCCTTCTGCACGCCGCCGGAGTCCGTCAGCGCGGCACGCGCGTGCAGCACGAGCCCTGTGAACTCGAGGTAGCCCAGCGGCGGCGCGACGATCACGCCCTCCAACCGGTCCAGCAGCCCGGCGTCCGCCAGGCGGGCCCGCGTGCGCGGATGCAGCGGCAGAACGACGGGCAGCGGCATCCCGGTCAGCACGTCCACGAGTGCGCGCAGGCGGGCCGGATCGTCGACGTTGCCCGCCCGGTGCGCGGTCGCCAGCAGATAGCCGCCGCGCTCGACGCCGAGGTTCTCCAGGATCGCTTCGTCCGCCCTCGGCGCGAGCAGCTCGAACACGTCCACCATCACGTCGCCGACCACCTCGACCGCGCCCACCACCTGCTCTGCGCGCAGCGTGTCCGCGGCCGCTTGTGACGAGCACAGCAGCAGCGATGACGCGTGGTCGGTCAGCACCCGGTTGAGCTCCTCCGGCATCGACCGGTCATATGAGCGCATCCCGGCCTCGACGTGCGCGACGGGCACCCCGGCTTGGGCCGCCGCCAACGCCCCCGCCAACGTGGAGTTCGTGTCGCCGTAGACCAGCACCGCGTCGATCCCGTCCAGTAGCGGCGCGATGGCGCTCAGCATCCGCGCGGTCTGCTCCGTGTTCGATCCGCGACCGAGCTCGAACCGATGCTCGGGCCGCGGTAGCGCGAGCTCCTCGAAGAACACCCGCGAGAGCGTGTCGTCGTAGTGCTGGCCCGTGTGCACCAGCACCTCCTCACCCACGGCTCGCAACCGCGACGATACGGCGGCGGCCTTAACGAACTGGGGGCGATTGCCCACGACCGTCAATACGCGCACGGCGCGCAGGGTCGCAGATCAGCCGAACGCGGCCCAGGAACGCAACATCGCGAGCGGGTCCATCGGACTGCCGCCGTCGTACCAGCCAGGTGCGGACCACGCCTCGAAGTGCAGGTGGCACCCGCTCGCCCGCCCGGTCGCGCCGACGAATCCGATTGGCTGCCCCGTGAACACCCGCGCGTCCTGCGCCACTAGCGGCGCCTCGCGCAGATGCATGTACGCGTAGTCGGTGCCCGTGCCCTCGTTGTCGATCACGAGGTAGTGCCCGGCACGGGCGTGATAGCCGGCGAACTTCACGACGCCGCCGTGCGCGGCGACCAGAGGGGTCCCGCACGCCGCGAAGACATCGTGGCCCTGGTGCCCGCGTCCACCGCCGAACGCGGCCACGCCGGTGCCGAACGTGTACTTGCCGAGTATGGGGAAACGATCCCGGGCAAAGTCGAACGCCACCGGCGCCTGCGCGACGCCACCGGCCGTGACCCGGAACTCGTAGCGCCCGGTGGATTGCACCTTGTTGTTGGCGAGCCCGTTCCAGGTGACCTGCTGCGGCACCTCCGGCGTGATCGCGCCGAGGTCCCAGCTCGCGACGATCACGCCGTCCGTGAGGCGCGCCAGCGCCGCGGTCACCGGGACCGGAGCGGCCCCGTGCACGACGTAGGTCAGCGTGGCCGGTTGGGCGGCGTCGTAGAAGAACGCCGGCGCCTTGAGCCCGAACTCGACGATCCCCGTCGGCGGCGCCGGCACGACCGTGACGGGCGCCGTCGACGGCGCGGTCAGGGCGCCGGAGCGCTCAACGACGGCCACCGGCCCGGTAACCGCGCCCATCGGCACGCGGACGTCCGTGGACGTCGTGCGCCGCACGAGGGCCTCCGCGATGACATCGTCGCCGTCTCCGGGGGTCCCAAGGAAGACGACCTCGTCGGCGGTCTTGAGCGCTTTCCCGCGCAGTCGCAGCAACGAGCCGGTGCGCGTCGTGCCGGGAGCGGCACAAGCCTGGACGCAGTCGATCCGAGCGACCGCGGACTTCGAAGACGCATACACCGGAGCGGAGACCGCCGTGGTGCTGGGCAGTGGGGCGGGAATGGCCGCCGGCGTCGGCGCCGGAGTCTGTGCCCAGGCGGCAGGGGCCAGCCACGCGGCAGCTACGAGCGAGTATGCGGTTGTCCGCAACGTACGACCCACGAATCCCCTCTGTTAGCGCCGACCAAGCGCTGTCACGACCGGGGTCCGCCCTCCAAGACGAAACCGGCCGACTCCTAGGAGCCGGCCGGGATCATAACTATGTGTGAAGACGGCTGACTAGTTGCCGCCGTGGAAATACCCACGGTGGCCGTGCCAGACCCACTCGCCCCAGTGCTTCTTCCACTTGGCGAGGAGCTTGAGCAGCAGCGCCTTCAGCTTCTCGAGCGGCGAGACCTCGCTGCCCGTGCCGTTCGCGATCGGCGTGTCGCGGTCGGCCATGAGCTCCGCGCCGGAGAGCGCGCGGTTGTACACGCGGACTTCGTCCAGCGTGCCGTTGAACCACTCGCCCCAGACCGCGTTGCCGCCCATGCGCAGCGCGCCGGAGGAGACCTTGATCGGGCCGGTCACGGGCATCGACGAGACTTCGACGCCGTTGACGTAGAGGCGCAGCGTCGTGCCGTCGAACGTGGTGGCCACGTGCGACCAACGGTCGGCGGGCAGCGGGTTCGGGCCGGCGAGGCCGTTGTCCTGCGTGGTGAAGACGTTGCCGCTCGGGCGGCTGGCGTCCGTATTCGCGTACAGGGCGTACGCGAGCTGGTCCGACTGCTCCTTGATCAGGATCGTGCGCCAAGCGTTGTCGATGGCGGCGGGCTTGACCCAGGCCTCGAGCGTCGCGCCCGTGGTCAGGTCCAGCGAGGAGTTGTCGGCGACCGTGATCCAGTCGTCCTGGCCGTCGAAGTTGACGGCGCGGCCGTAGATGCCGTTCGCGGTGCGGGTCGCGCCCTGGAGCGCACCACTGTTGCGGCGACCGGACGAGTCCAGGACGGTGTCACCGCTGGTCTCATCGAAGCCCCATGCGCCGACCAGGCCGCTCGTGGCGGGCTGCGGGTTGACGGTGAGCGTGACCGGAACCGTTCGCGGCGCGTCCGCAGCGCCCGGAGCCGTGATCGTGATCTGCGCCGTGTACGTACCGGCCGCGAGGCCGCTCGTGTTGATCGAAGCCTTGATCGCTCCCGGGGCGTTCCCGGAAGCGCCCGTGATGCTGAGCCACGAGCCGTTCTCGGTCGCCGCGTACGCCAGCGAGCCGCTGCCCGCGTTCGCGACGTCGACCGTCTTCGGTGCGGGGTTGCCCTGGCCACGCGTGGACCAGAACGAGAGGGCAGACGGGGTGACGGACAGGGTCGGGCCGGCCGGGGCGGCCTCTTCGCCGGTGACGTACGCGGAGAGCGGGCCGTCCGAGTAGACGCCGCCGGTGAGCCACGTGTCGGGGAGCGTCGACAGCGTCGTCGAGCCGCCGGTCTGCTCGCCCGGATCCCCCGCGCCGGCGCGATCGGTCCAACGCAGCGTGCCCGTGGCGTCAGAGGGGTTGAGCACGGCGACCCAGTACGCCTTGCCGGACTCGACCTGCGCAGAAGGCACGGCGACCGTGTTCCAGCCCGCGGCCGGGGTGTTCGTCCGAGCGGACGTCAGCAGCGTCGTCGGCTGCCCTGCCTCGTCCGAGTACAGCCCGACTTCGAGCGCCGAAGCATCCGAGGTGCCGTCGAGGTTCACAGAGATCGACGAGACCGAGCCCGTCGCCGTGGCAGAGGTCCGATAGACCTCCGCGCTGCCGTTCGCGGCCGAGCTCACGTGCGTTCCGACCACGTCGGTGCCGGCGAGCCTGACCGTGGCAGCGTCAGCCGCCGTCGTGCCGATCGCGAGGGCGCTCACGGCGGCGACCGTGCCCATCGCGACGCGGGCACGCAGCGTCCGCAACTTCCCGTTGCCAGTAATCATGAGATGAAGTCAAGATGAGCCGGCGCGTCAACGTAACTGGACGAACGCCCAGAGTTGGCGCGTTTGGACGAACGTTCCAGGGCGCCGACTAGCCCTTTGAGCAGTAGCCGGATCGGCACCCTGGACGGGAGACTTATTTGGTGAAGCTCCGCGCTCTTGTAGTCGTGCTGGCAGGACTCATCTTCTTCCCCGCGACTGCGCAGGCAGCCGCGGGACCCGTCGCCGCGTACGGCTTCGAGGAGACTTCGGGCACCGCCGTCACCGACGGGTCCGGCCTGGGCCACACCGGCACGCTCGAGGGCGCCACGCGTTCAGCCAGTGGTCGCCTCGGAGCCGCGCTCTCGTTCGACGGCGTCAACGACAAGGTCCGCATCGCGGACGCGAACGCGCTCGATCTCTCCGTCGGAATGACGCTGGAGGCGTGGGTGAATCCACGCAACAGCTCGGGCTGGCGCACCGTCCTGCTTAAGGAGCGCACCGGGGATCTCGCGTACGCCCTGTACGGATCCGGGCCCAACTCGCCGAGCGCGCAGTTCACCACCGGCCCTTCCGCCTATCGCGAAGCGAACGCCGCGATTTCGCTGCCGACCGTCACATGGTCGCACCTGGCGGCGACCTACGACGGGACGACGCTGCGGCTGTACGTGAACGGCAGCCAGGTGGCCAGCCACGCCTACAGCGGGTCGATGACGACGAGCACGGGCGACCTGTTCATCGGCGGCAATTCGATCTGGAACGAGTGGTTCGATGGGCTGATCGACGAGGTCCGCGTGTACGACCGCGCGCTCAGCGCGACGGAGATCCAGGCGGACATGACGACGCCGGTCACCACCGATCCCACGCCGACGCCCACGGCGACACCGACCGGCACGCCCACCGCGACGCCGACCGCGACGCCCACGCCGCCGCCCGATGCGTCGACCAAGGGCACTTGGACGCCACCGGCCGACTGGCCGCTCGTCGCCGTCCATGCGTCGATGCTGTCCAATGGCAAGGTCGCGATGTGGGACGCGTTCGGCGCGGCCATGGGTTCAGAACGCATCTGGGACCCGGCCACCGGATTGTTCCAGCCGACGCCGTCGGGCCTGAACCTGTTCTGTGCCGGGCACGTGCTGCTCCCCGACGGTCGGTTGTTCTCCGCCGGCGGGCACGTGCTCGCCTACGCGGGCATTCGCGACACAGTGTTGTTGAATCCGCTGACGGGCTCGTGGACCGCCGGCCCGCAGATGGCGCGCGGCCGTTGGTATCCCACGACCACCACGCTGCCGGATGGACGCGTCCTGATCGTTTCCGGCGACGCGATCGCCGGCGCCGGCAACTTCGACGCGTTCTACCGGCCGTCGGACACGATCCCGGAGATCTACGACCCCGCGAGCAACACGCTGCAAGCGGTCCCGAGCGCCGCGCGGCGCATGCCGCTGTACCCGTTCATGTTCGTGCTGCCCGACGGGCGTGTCGTCGACGCCGGCCCGGACCGGACCACGCGGATACTCAACGTGCAGACCGGGACCTGGTCGACGCTGGCGAGTCAGTCCCCGATCGACGGCCACAGCGCCGTGATGTACCGCCCGGGCAAGATCCTGAAGTCCGGCACGTGGACCGACCCCGACTTCCCTGCCTCAGTGCCGGTGACCGACCGGGCCGCGGCGATCGACATGACCGAGACCGTGCCGCAGTGGCGCGAAGTCTCCGCGATGCACGCCAAGCGCACGTTCCACACGCTGACGGTGCTGCCTGACGGCGACGTGCTCGCCCTGGGAGGACAGACGAAGGCAGGTGGCAACGAGGTCACGAGCTCCGGCGTGCTGATCCCGGAGATCTGGAGCCCGGCCACCGACAGCTGGAAGACGCTGGCGCCCAGCGTGCGGCCGCGCGGCTACCACAACACGTCCTTGCTCCTGCCTGACGGACGGATCCTGCTGGCCGGCAGCGGCCGCCTCGACGGCTCGCTGATGCCAAACGAGACGACGTCGGAGATCTACTCGCCGCCGTACCTGTTCAAGGGGACGCGTCCGACGATCACCGCCGCTGCTGACCGCATGCAGTACGGCGCGCAGTTCACGGTCGACACTCCGGACGCCGCGACCGTCGCGAAGGTCACGCTCGTGCGCACGGGCTCGGTCACCCATGGGCTCAACATGGATCAGCGCTACCAGGAGCTCACGTTCACGCGCGAGAGCGGGCGCCTGCGGATCGACGCGCCTTCAAGCCCGAACCTCGCCCCGCCTGGCGTCTACTACGTGTTTCTGGTCAGCGACCAGGGCGTGCCGTCGAAGGCGGCGATGCTCCCGATCGCGGTGTCCGGCGACACGACCGCGCCGTCCGCGCCGACCGGGCTCACCGCGACCGCCGGCACAGGCAAGGTCACGCTCGACTGGACGGCGGCGACCGACAATATCGGCGTCACGGGATACACGGTCCATCGTTCGACGACCTCCGGCTTCACCCCTAACGCCGCCAACCGGATCGCGACTGTGAGCGCGACGTCCTACAGCGACGACGGCCGCGCGCCGGGGACCTACCACTATCGCGTGCTCGCCCAGGACGCGGCGGGCAACGCCAGCGTGCCGTCGGCCCAGGCGTCCGCCACCGTGGCCGGTGACACGACCGCGCCCACCGTCAGCCTCACGGCGCCCGCCGCGGGGGCCACCGTGCAGGGCAGCGTCCCCGTCACCGCGACCGCGAGTGACAACGTCGGCGTCACCAGCGTCCAGTTCCGGCTCGACGGCGCAGACCTCGGGGCGCCCGACACGAGCGCGCCCTACTCGATCACGTGGGACACCACGGCCGCGAGCGCGGGCGCGCACACGCTGAGCGCGGTCGCGCGCGACGCGGCCGGCAACCAGACCACGGCCGCGAACGTGGCCGTCACGGTCAACAACCCGCCGCCCACGACGCTGACCCCGGTGGCCGCGTACGCGTTCGACGAGACCTCCGGCGCGACCGTGACCGACGCCAGTGGGCGCGGCCACACGGGCACCATCAGTGGCGCCACCCGCACCACGACAGGCAAGACCGGCGGCGCGTTGAGCTTCGATGGCGTCAACGACTCCGTCAGCGTTCCGGACGCGGGCGACCTGGACCTGACCACCGGCATGACGCTCGAGGCGTGGGTGAACCCGACCGACAACGCGGGCTGGCGCACGGCGATCCTCAAGGAGCGCACCGGCAATCTCGCGTACGCGTTGTTCTCGGGCGGCTCCACCTTGCCGCTGGCGACGATCACGACTGCCGCTCCCGGGTACGGCGAGGCGGCCGGCCCGGCCGGTTCGGCGCCGCCCAACAACACGTGGACGCACCTCGCCGGCACCTACGACGGCAGCATCCTGCGGCTCTACCGCAACGGCACGCTGGTCTCGTCGACGCCCTACAGCGGTGCGATCGCGAACGGCAGCGGTCCGCTCAAGTTCGGAGGCAATGCCGTCTGGGGCGAATGGTTCGCGGGGCGGCTCGACGACATTCGTGTCTACGACGTGGCGTTGAGTGCGACACAGATCGCCGCCGACATGACGACGCCTGTGGGTCCGCCCGCGGCTCCGGACACGACGCCGCCGTCGGCGCCGGGCACACTCACGGCCACCGGCGCGCTCGGAAGCGTGTCTCTCAGCTGGGCGGCCGCGTCCGACAACACCGGCGTTGACCACTACGACGTGCACCGCGCCACGACCGCCGGGTTCACGCCCACCACCGGCAACCGGATCGCGACGCCGACCGGCACGAGCTACACGGACACTCCGCTGGCCGCCGGCACGTACTTCTACCGCGTGTTCGCGGTCGACAGCGCCGGCAACCGCAGCACCGCGTCCCCGGAGGCTTCGGCCGCCGCGCTGGCGGATACGACCGCACCCACCGTGGCCCTCACCTCCCCGGCAGCGGGGGCGACGGTCTCCGGCTCGACCGCGGTCACCGCCACGGCCGCCGACGCGGTGGGAGTCGCCGGCGTCCAGTTCAAGCTGGACGGCGCGAACCTCGGCGCCGAGGACACCAGCCCGCCGTATGCCGTGACGTGGGACACGACCACCGCCGCCGCGGGCGCGCACACGCTCGCCGCGGTCGCGCGGGACGCGGCCGGCAACCAGCGGACCGCGACGGCCGTCAACGTGACGGTGGACAACACGGCGCCGCCCGCGCCCCAGCCGATCGCCGCGTACGGCTTCAGCGAGACCAGCGGCACCACTACGGCCGACGCGACCGGGCTCGGACACACGGGCACCATCAACGGTGCGACACGGACCGCCAGCGGGAAGACCGGCGGCGCATTGAGCTTCGACGGTGTGAACGACTTCGTCAACGTGGCGGACGCCAACGATCTCGACGCAACGACGGCCTTGACGCTCTCCGCGTGGGTCTATCCGACCGACAACGCGGGGTGGCGGACCGCTGTCATCAAGGAGAAGCCGGGCGACCTCGCCTACGCGCTTTATTCGGGCGGATCGACCTTGCCGCTCGCCACGTTCACGACCACCTCACCCGGCGACTATGTCGAGGCCGCGGGTCCGGCCGGATCGGCCCCGCCGACGAACACCTGGACGCACCTGGCGATGACCTACGACGGTGCCACTCTGCGGCTCTTCCGCAACGGCACGCTGGTGACGTCGACCGCTCGCACGGGGGTGATCGCGACCAGCGCCGGTGCGCTCAAGCTCGGCGGCAACGGGATCTGGGGCGAGTGGTTCGCGGGCCGTCTGGACGACGTCCGCGTGTACGGCGCGGCACTCACGGCAACCCAGATCCAGGCGGACATGGCGGCCGCCGTGCAGTAGCCCACGCGGCTCTCATCACGTCCAACAATCCTGCACCTAGGGCCAGCATGTGGACGTATGCGACCGCCTAGGGTCAGGACCCATGTCGCGCGCCACCCGATGGACTCCTGCTGCCCTGGCCCTGATCGGCGCGCTGTTCGCGCTCCTCGTCGCACCGGTCGTCGCTCACGCGGCCGCCGGGTCGCTGGGCGCGCCCGGGACGGCACCGTTCGACTCGGCTGCCGCTGAAGAGCTGATGGGCGTGGCGGAGCGGGCGCCCGACCTACCCAGTGGTTTCACCGAGACGACGGTGTGGAGCGGCCTGGCTGCGCCGACGGCGTTTCGCTTCGCGCCGGACGGACGCGTGTTCGTCGCGCTCAAGAGCGGCATGATCGTCACCTACGACGGCGTCAACGACTCGACTCCGTCCGTGTACGCGGACCTGCGCACGCAGGTCGCCGACTTCTGGGACCGCGGCCTGCTCGGGCTCGCGGTGGACCCGCAGTTCGATCGCGGACGGCCCTACATCTACGCGCTGTACACCTACAACAAGGACCCGAACTCGGCGACTGAGCCGCGGTGGCCGAACGACAGCTGCCCGACCCCGCCCGGTGCCAACGCAGACGGCTGCGTCGTCACCGGACGCCTCTCGCGCCTCTCGCCCGACGGTACGGAGAAGGTCCTGATCGAGGACTGGTGCCAGCAGTACCCGACGCACTCGGTCGGCACGATCCAGTTCGGACCCGACGGCGCCCTGTACGTCGGCTCGGGCGACGGCGCGTCGTACACGTTCGCCGACTACGGCCAGGACGGGGCCCCGATTAACCCGTGCGGTGACCCGCCCGGCACCGCCGGCTCCGTGCTCACCCCGCCGACGGCGCAGGGCGGCGCGCTGCGCAGCCAGTCCTACCGGCGCGAGGCGGGCCGCCCGGTCTCGCTCGACGGCGCGATCTTGCGTGTCGACCCCGACACGGGTCAGGCGATGTCGGATAACCCGAACGCGAACGACCCGAACGCGAATCGCCGCCGGATCGTCGCCTATGGGTTCCGTAACCCGTACCGCTTCACGTTCCGCCCGGGAACGAACGAGATCTGGGCGGGCGACGTGGGGTGGGACACGTGGGAGGAGATCGACCGGATCGAGGATCCGCTCGCCGGCCCGACCGAGAACTACGGGTGGCCTTGTTACGAGGGCGACGCGGTGATGGGCGCGTATCGCGCGCTCGGCGTCAACGCGTGCGAATCGCTCTACCAGCAGGGGCCCAACGCGGTCGAGGACCCGTACTTCGTCTACCAGCACGGTTCGTCGATGGTCGACGGCGACGGGTGCGGCATGTACTCGTCGTCGATCACCGGCATCTCCTTCTATTCCGGCGGCAACTTCCCGGCGGCCTACCAGAACGGCTTGTTCTTCACCGACTATGCGCGGGGCTGCATCTGGTGGATGCCGGCCGGCGAGGACGGTCTGCCGGACGCATCCGACGTGCGCTTGTTCCAGCGCGGCACTGCGGGTGCTGTCTACCTGCAGCAGGGGCCAGACGGCGCGCTGTGGTATTCCGACATCGAGGGCGGGACGATCCGTCGCATCGCGTACCCGGGCGGCAACGGCACCCCGAGCGCGCTCGCGACCGCGGAACCGGCTTCCGGTCCGGTGCCGCTTCACGTGCAATTCGACGGCTCCGAGTCCAGCGACTCAAACGGGGACGAGATCTCCTACGCGTGGGACCTCGACGGCGACGGCACGTTCGACGATTCGACCGGAGTCGCGCCGACGTTCACGTACACCGAGCCGGGGCGTCACATCGCGAAGCTGCGCGTGACCGACAACGGCGGTCTCACGGACACGATGAGCGTGATGATTACGGCCGGCGAGCTGCCGCGACCCGTGATCACGTCACCGACCACGACGTACACGTGGGCCACCAATGACGAGATCGCCTTCTCCGGGGAGGCCGTCGACGCGGCCGGGAACGCGATCCCGGCGAGTGGCCTCTCATGGCAGCTGAACATCCGCCACTGCTCGCGGTTCCAGGAAGGCTCGTGCCACACGCACACCGCCCAGAACACCGCGGGAGTCGCGACCGGCACGTTCACCGCTCCGGATCACGACTGGCCCTCCTACTTGGAACTGGTGCTCACGGCCACCGACTCGCATGGGCTCACGGCGACCAAGACGGTCAACATCCATCCCAGGACCGTCGATCTCACGTTCACGAGCACGCCCTCCGGCGCGGAGCTCAACTACGGCTCTTACACGCTCACGACACCGGCGACGATGACGGTCATCGAGGGCTCGCAGTCGACGCTGACGGCAGGCACGCCGCAGGCGATCGATGGCCATGACGTCGACTTCGCGTCGTGGAATGACGGCTCCGACCGCACGCGCAGCATCTCCCCGACACAGGACACCGAGTACCACGCGAACTTCGTGGCGTCGACGTCGACCACGCTCGGCGGCCACACGACGGTCGGCTCGAACCGGTCGTCGGTCGGTCCAGGCGGCGCCGAGGCGTACCGTTTCCGCGCCGAGACTACGGGCAACGGCAGCAAGCTGCGCGCCTTCATCGATCAGACGAGCACCGCGAACGCGCTCACGATCGGCCTCTACTCGGACACCTTCGGCGAGCCGGGCTCGCTGCTGGGGGCGGGGACGAGCGAGCACGTCACCCCGGGCGAGTGGAACGAGGTGCCGCTTCCGGCGAGCGTCGAGATCGAGGAAGGCCAGTACTACTGGCTCTCGCTCCTGAATCCGCTAACCAGCGGTGGCCAGCTCGCCTGGCGCGATCGCGCGACGCCGGCCGGTGGTGGCCCCGAGCGCACCAGCCTCACGCGTGACCTCACGATGCTGCCGCCGTTGTGGTCGACGCTCGGGCGCTGGTCGGACGGACCTTTGTCCGCCTACGTCCTGGGCTCCACCGACGGGCCCGTGCCCTCCGTGCTCGACGTCACGCCGGCCTCGCTGACGTTCGGCGCGACTGAAGGCGCGGCGAGTCCCTCCGCCAAGACGCTCAGCGTCTCCAATGCGGGCGAAGGAACACTCGAGTTCAGCGCGTCGTCCAATCGCACGTGGTTGTCGGCTACGCCGGCCACCGGAACGGCTCCGCGCGACATCGCGGTCACGGTCGACACGACAGGGCTCGCCGCCGGCACGCACACCGGTTCCGTGACCGTCGACGCCGGGCGCGCGTCCAGATCACCGAAGTCGATCCCGGTGACGGTGACGGTCGCGCCGCAGGCCCACCCGGTGCTCGCGACGTCGCCGACGTCCCTCTCCTTCAACGCGGTTGCGGGCGGCGCCAACCCGTCGGCCAAGACGGTCAATGTGACCAACACCGGTGACGGGGATCTGAACTTCACGGCCTCGGACTCGGCGTCATGGCTGACGGTCACGCCGACCTCGGGCTCGGCACCGCGCACGGTGAGCGTCGCGGTCAACGTCGCCGGCCTCAGCGCGGGCACCTACAACGCCACCATCACGATCGACGCCGGTGCGATCTCCGGCTCGCCGGGAACGATTCCCGTGACGCTGATCGTGTCCACTGCTCCGGCTCCCGGTACCGACACGCTCGGCGGGGCGACGGTCGTCGGTTCGAACGCGTCCTCCCAGCCTCCGGGCGCGGGTGAGGCATATCGGATCAGCGGCGCATCCGACGGTGTGGCGAGCCGGTTGCGGCTCTACATCGACAGCGCGAACACCGCGAACCAGCTCGTTCTCGGTCTCTATAGCGACTTCGGCGGATCGCCCGCAACGCTGCTCGGCACCGGGTCGGTCACGACCGTGGTCAAGGGCGCGTGGAACGAGGTGACGCTGGCCACGCCGGTCGCGCTCACCGCCGGGACGCCGTACTGGTTCGCGCTCCTGAACCCCGTCGGCAGCGGCGGCTCACTCGTCTGGCGTGACCGTGCCGGTGGCGTCGGCGGGCCGGAGCAGACGACGCTGAGTCGCACGCTCAGCGCCCTGCCGCTCTCCTGGTCGGCCCTCGGCATCTGGTCTGACGGGCCGGTCTCCGGGTACGTCATGGGCACCGCAGGTGCCGTGGTCCCGCCGCCGGCGAAGCTGGCCGTGTCGGACAGCGCGTTCGACTTCGCCGCGACCGAGGGCGGTTCCGCTCCGGCGACGCGGTCCTTCCTGGTCTCCAACGACGGTGGCGGGGATCTCGACTTCACGGTCTCCGACGATGCTGCGTGGCTCAGCGCGACGCCGGCCAGCGGGTCCGCGCCGCGGGCGGTGACCGTCGCGGTGGATCCGTCGGGTCTGGCCGCGGGTACCTACATCGGGAACATCACCGTCGGTGCCGGCAGCGCCGGGTCGAAGACGGTGAAGATCACGCTGACGGTCGCGCCGCGTCCGGCCGTGCTCACCCTCGCGACGAACGCACTCGCGTTCAGCGCGCAGCAGGGTGGTGCGGCGCCGGCCGTGCAGACGGTCGCGGTCACGAACACGGGCGGCGGCGCGCTGTCGTACACCGCTTCCACTAACCGCGCTTGGCTCCGCGTCACGCCCGCTTCCGGCGCGGCGCCCGGCGACCTCACGATCACGATCGATCCCGCCGGACTCGGCGTGGCCACCCGCACCGGTGACGTGACCGTCGACGCGGGCAGCGCGGGTACGCGCACCGTGACCGTCACGCTGACGATCAACGCGCCGCCGGCCGCGCTCGAGGTCTCGGGCTCGACGCTGTCGTTCTCGGCCGTCGAGGGCGGCACGACCCCGACCGCCCGCTCGTTGTCTGTTCGCAACACCGGCGGCGGCTCTTTGAGCTTCATGGCCACGACCGACGAGGACTGGCTGTTCGTGACACCGGAGACCGGTGCCGCGCCGGCAGACCTGTCGGTCGGTGTGAACCTCGCGGGCCTCCTCGCGGGCACCTACCACGGCGTCGTGACGGTCGAGGCCGGCCCCGCCGGCCAAAAGCAGGTCGCCGTGACACTCACGGTCGCCGAGCGCGATCCCGTGCTGGCGCTGTCCGAGAGTGCGCTGGCGTTCTCCGGCGTCGAGAACGGCGCCGATCCGGCTGCGAGGTCCATCTCCCTGTCCAACGTTGGCGGCGGCACGCTGTCGTTCTCCGCGAGCAGTGACCAGGACTGGCTGACGGTGTCCCCGCACTCGGGCACCGCGCCCGGGACACTCTCGGTGTCGGTCGACCTGGAAGGCCTGGCGGCCGGAGACCACACGGGACGCGTGACCGTCGACGCCGGCGCGGCCGGCACCAAGTCCGTCGCCGTGACGCTGACCGTGGTCGGCGCGCCCGAGCTCGCCCTGTCGCACTCGACGCTCGCGTTCAGCGGTATCGAGGGCGCCGCGAACCCGGCTGCCCGGACCGTGTCCGTGTCCAACGCCGGCCCCGGCACCTTGAACTTCACCGCGACCAGCGATACCGCCTGGCTGCACGTCACGCCCGCCAGCGGCACCGCCCCTCGCGACCTCTCGGTCTCCGTGGACCTCGGCGGGCTCCAGCCCGGCGAGCACTCCGCCCACGTGACGGTCACGTCCGGCGCTTCGACCAAGACGATCGTCGTGACGCTGCAGGTCGCTCCGCGGCCCGCGGTGCTGGCGCTCTCGACGGAGGCGTTGTCGTTTGCGGGTACGCAGGGCGGCGCCAGTCCGTCGGCGAAGTCGGTGTCGGTGTCGAACTCGGGTGGCGGTTCGCTGTCGTTTACGGCGCAGAGTGATGCGGCCTGGTTGTCGGTTTCGCCCGGCAGTGGTGCCGCGCCGCGTGACGTGTCGGTGTCGGTGAACCTGAGCGGTTTGGCTCCGGGTGATCGCACTGGGCACATCACCGTCGATGCCGGCGCTGCTGGGACCAAGACGGTGACCGTGACGTTGTCGGTGGCTGAGCGGCCCGCGGTGCTGGCGCTCTCGACGGAGGCGTTGTCGTTTGCGGGTACGCAGGGCGGCGCCAGTCCGTCGGCGAAGTCGGTGTCGGTGTCGAACTCGGGTGGCGGTTCGCTGTCGTTTACGGCGCAGAGTGATGCGGCCTGGTTGTCGGTTTCGCCCGGCAGTGGTGCCGCGCCGCGTGACGTGTCGGTGTCGGTGAACCTGAGCGGTTTGGCTCCGGGTGATCGCACCGGGCACATCACGGTCGACGCGGGTGCGGCCGGCACGAAGACCATCACCGTGACGCTCGCGGTCGCGGCGCCGCCGGCGCTCAGCGCGTCGCCGAGCGCGCTGGCCTTCAACGGCACCTCCGGCGGTGCGGCCCCGGCCGCGCAGGCCATCGCTGTCTCGCACACGGGCGGCGGGACACTTCCGTTCACCGTGGCTGGCAACCAGGCCTGGCTGTCGGCCACGCCGTCGAGCGGGAGCTCGCCGGGATCGGTCTCCGTCAGCGTGTCGCTCACGGGGCTGACCGTCGGCACGCACACGGGGTCCGTGACGATCACGGCGCCCGGTGCGACCGGATCGCCGGTCACCATCCCGGTCACGCTGACGGTCACACAGGCGGCGAGCGCCGGCCTGGTCGGCGCGTGGGGCTTCGACGAGGGGGCTGGCACGACCGCGACGGACAGCTCCGGCAAGGGCAACAACGGCACGATCTCCGGCGCGACCCGCACCGCGGGCCGGCTCGGCGGCGGCGGTCTGTCCTTCAACGGCCGCAACAACTGGGTCACGGTCGCGAACAACGCGTCGCTCAATCTTGGTGCGCAGATGACGCTCGAAGGCTGGGCGTACCTCACGGAGGCAGGCTGGTCGTGGCGGACACTGATGGTCAAGGAGACCAGTGACGGGCTCGCCTGGGCGCTGTACCCGATCGGTGACCGCGGGCTCCCCGGGGGACACGTGTCAACACCGGGCGAGCTGTGGGCGACCGGTACGGCCGCGCCGACGCTGAACCGGTGGACGCACTTCGCGGTCACGTACGACGGAACGCAGATCCGCACCTACGTCGACGGAGTCCTGGTGGGCGCTCGCGCGCAGACGGGCGCCATCGTGAGCAGCACGCAGCCGCTGCGGTTCGGCGGCAACGCGCTGTGGGCGGAGTGGCTCAACGGTCAGCTCGACGAGCTCCGTGTCTACAACCGCGCGCTGAGCGCGGCCGAGATCCAGACGGACATGACCACGCCCGTCCGCTCGGCGGCGCTGTCCGCGGCCTCCCGCGGCGCCCGTACGGTCACCACCAAACGGGCCAAGAAGGCCAAGCCGAGCGGCAAGGCTGTCAAGATCAAGCGCTACCGCGCCCGTCGGCCCCACGCGGCCGGCAAGCGGCAGCGCACATCCACGCCGGCCCCCAAGCGGGTCGCGCGCGGCTAGAGAGCGCAACGGGCCCCGTCAGATCGTCTAGGGGCTCGACGTTCTCGCTATCATGCTCCGTCGCCGCGCGGTCCTCGCGTGGTGTTTCTACGCCTTCTGAAGAGAAGAATGAAGACTTACGTCGCCAAACCCACGGACCGCGAGCGAAACTGGCTCGTCGTCGACGCTGAGGGCCAGACCCTCGGCCGTCTCGCCACCCAGATCGCCGACGCTCTGCGCGGCAAGCGCAAGCCGACCTACACCCCGCACATCGACACGGGCGACTTCGTCGTGGTCGTGAACGCGGAGAAGATCTCGGTCACCGGGCAGAAGCGCGCTGAGAAGATGTACTACCGCCACTCGGGCTACCCGGGTGGTCTGAAGTCGCGCACCTTGAACGACATGCTCGAGCGCCGGCCGGAAGAGGTCATCCGCCTCGCGGTCAAGGGCATGATGCCCCGCAACCGTCTCAGCCGTAAGCAGCTGACGAAGCTCAAGGTGTACGCCGGCCCGGACCATCCCCATGTCGCGCAGCAGCCGCAGGCAATGGCCTTGATCAAGAGCAAGTAGGAGCAATGGCCGAAAGCAACGACAACGTCAACGAGACGCCTGAGCCCGAGGAGATCTCCTCGGAGGACGTCGTCGGCGGCCAGGAGACTCCCAGCGCCGACGCCCTCGATCGCGAACAGGCGATCGTCGACGAGACTCCGGGCGAGAGCGAGAAGATCGCCGCCGAGGAAACCTCGATCACGAATGCCGCGGCGTCCGCGGATGACGAGGAGCTCGAGTACATCGAGGAAGACGAGACGCCGCGCGTGAAGCCGGCGATCCCGGGCATGGACCTCGAGGTCGACATCGTCCGTGAGGGCGAGGAGTCGCGCACGCGGTACAGCGAGGACGAGGATCCCGACGCCGAGGAGTCCACGGACTCCGACAGCGACGAGGACGAGCTGCCGCAGACCATCGCGGACGCGTCGATCGACCTCGCCGCCGGCGCTCGCTACCGCGCCACCGGCAAGCGCAAGACCGCCGTCGCGCGCGTCACGCTCAAGCCGGGCACTGGCCAGTACCTGATCACGGGGATCGCCAAGCGGGAAAAGCCGCTCGACGAGTACTTCCCCCGTCACACGCTTCAGCGCACGATCCGCCAGCCGCTCGAGACGGTCGGCTACGAGGATCGCATGGACGTCGTGGCCACCATGCACGGTGGCGGCGTCTCCGCCCAGGCGGGCGCGCTCCGGCACGGCATCTCGAAGGCGCTGCTCGAGGCGGACCCGAATCTTCGGTCCGAGCTCAAGCGCCGGGGCTTCCTCACGCGTGACGCACGCGTGAAGGAGCGCAAGAAGGCCGGCCTCAAGAAGGCCCGTAAGCGGCCGCAGTTCTCGAAGCGCTAGTGTCGGCGGCGCCTTCAAGCGCCGCCCGCAAGCTCTTCGGCACCGACGGTGTCCGTGGCGTCGCGGGCGAGTTCCTCTCTGCGGAGCTCGCCCTCGCCCTCGCGCGCGCGGCAACGAGCCGCGTGCAGACCGACGGTCGCCCCGCGCGGGTTCTGATCATCCGCGACACCCGCGAGTCGGGTGAGATGCTCGAGGCGGCCGTCGCCGCCGGCGTCGCCGCGGCCGGGGGCGAGGCACTCCTCGGCGGCATCCTGCCCACGCCGGGCGCGCCGCTGCTTATCCACCGCCACGGGTTCGATCTGGGCGTGGTGCTCTCCGCGTCGCACAACCCGTACCAGGACAACGGGATCAAGTTCTTCGGCGGTGACGGCTACAAGCTCAGCGACGCCACCGAGGCGGAGATCGAGGCCGCGCTCGAGCAGCCGCCGGTCGTTCCGGAACACCCGGGTCGGGTCCTGCAGTTCCACGGGGCGCTGGAGGACTACCTCCGAGCGCTCGAGGAGCGCTTCTCCGGATTGGACCTCACCGGCCGCCGGATCCTGATCGACTGCGCCAACGGCGCCACGTTCCGCGCCGCGCCGGAGATCTTCCGCCGCCTCGGCGCCGACATCGGCGTCATCGCGCACGAGCCGGACGGGCGCAACATCAACCTCAACAGCGGCTCAACGCATCTCGGGCGGCTCCAGGCCGGGATCCAGGCCGGCGACGACGAGATCGGCTTCGCGTTCGACGGTGATGGCGACCGCATGCTCGCCGTGGACCGGAACGGCGCGGTCGTCGACGGCGACGAACTCATCGCGCTCGCCGCCATCCACCTGCGTGACACCGGCCGCCTGCCGGGCAACGGCGTGGCCGTGACGGTGATGACCAACTACGGCTTCCACACCGCGATGGCCGAGCACGGGATCGAGGTGGCCATCACGTCGGTCGGCGACCGCTACGTGCTGGAAGCGCTGCGCGAGCGCGAATGGGCGCTCGGGGGCGAGCAGTCGGGGCACGTGATCGACCGCAACTTCGTGCCCTCAGGCGACGGCATCGCGTCCGCACTGCTCACGCTGGAGGCGCTGGGGGCCACCGACCTCGCCGATCGCGCGGGGATGGAGAAACTCCCGCAGACGCTCGTGAACGTACGGGTCCGCGACCGTGGGGCGCTCGAGCAGGCCACCGAGGTTCACGCTGCAGTTGAGGCTGAGTCTTTGGCGTTGGAGGGCCGTGGGCGCGTGCTGTTACGCCCCAGCGGCACCGAGCCGCTCGTGCGCGTGATGGTCGAGGCGCCGACCGCCGACGAAGCGGAGGCCGTGTGCGCACGTCTCGTCGCGCTCGTCGAAGGCCAACTGGCCTGACGGCACACCAAGTCTAGCCCTTGGGTCAGGGACCCACTGGCTCCACCGAACGAGAATCCCTCACATGGCAACGTGCGTCGTTACTGGTGGCGCCGGGTTTCTGGGTTCGCATCTGTGCGAGACCCTGCTCGGCCGTGGCCACCGCGTGATCTGTGTCGACAACTTCGAGACCGGATCCCTCGCGAACATCAACCATCTGCGTCAGCCCGAGTTCATGTTCGTGCACCACGACGTCACGGAGCCCTTCTTCATCGAAGAGCCGGTTGAATTCGTCTACCACTTCGCGAGCCCGGCGAGCCCGATCGACTACCTGCGGCTGCCGCTGCAGACGTTGAAGGTCGGCTCTCATGGCACGCACCATGCGCTCGGCCTGGCCAAGCGTCACCGGGCGCGCTTCCTCACGGCTTCGACTTCTGAGGTCTACGGCGATCCGCAGGTGCACCCGCAGCCCGAGTCCTACTGGGGCCACGTGAACCCGATCGGGCCGCGCGGCGTCTACGACGAGGCCAAGCGGTACGCCGAGGCGCTGACGATGGCGTACCACCGCCAGCAGGGCGTGGACACGGCGATCGTCCGGATCTTCAACACGTACGGACCGCGCATGCGCCCGTTCGACGGCCGGGCGATCCCGACGTTCATGCGCCAGGCACTGCAGGACAAGCCGATCACGGTCTTCGGCACGGGGCAGCAGACGCGCTCGTTCACCTTCGTGGACGACCTCGTCGACGGGATCATCCGGCTCGCCGAGTCCGGTTACCACGACCCGGTCAACATCGGCAATCCCAACGAGTTCACGCTGCTCGACCTGGCCGAGGCCGTCATCGAGATCACGGGCTCGCGTTCGGAGATCGTGTACGAGGCGCTCCCGACGGACGACCCGCAGGTCCGCCGGCCGGACATCTCGCTGGCCCGCGAGCTGCTGGGCTGGGAGCCCACCGTGCAGCTGCGCGACGGCTTGCGGCGGACCCTTGACGCCTCCGGGGTGAGCGCGCTCACAGGCTGAGAAATCGGGGCGATCTGGCCTTCCGTGTAGGGGCACGCGCACTTAACGGTGCGACAGTTGCCTTGATGCCCAGATTGCCCCGTCTATGCGCGATTCTCATCGTCGCGCTGGTGTGCACCGTACCGGCCTCCCGTGCCTGGGCGGCGCAGGACCCCATCGCCGCCTACGCCTTCGACGAAGGCTCCGGAACCACCCTCGTCGACAATTCGGGCAACCTCCGCGACGGCACCATCGTCGGCGCGACGTGGAGCACGGGACGCTTCGGTACCGCGCTGAACTTCGACGGTGTGTCCTCGCGCGTCGATCTCCCGGCGCTGGGGACGTTCTACAAGAGCGGCTTCACGCTGGAAGCCTGGGTCAAGAAGGCGAGCACGAAGTCGGACGTGGCCGTCGTCGGGACGTGGAACAACCCCGAGGGCGGACCGATGATCTGGTACGACTGGATCACCGGGCGCTCGTTCTTGACGGCGGCGACGGGCAACGCCAACTATCTCGACTCTACGCGGGCACCGGCAGTCGGCACCTGGCAGCATCTCACCGCGACGTTCGCCGCGGGCACGGCGCGCTTCTACGTCGACGGGACGCAGGTGGCGACGCGCTCGATCGCGGTCAACATCGGGGACGCCAACGTCTGGCGGATCGGGGCGTACGGGAACAGCCCGTTCGGGTTCTTCGACGGGGTGATCGACGAGATCCGGATCTACGACCGTGCCCTCTCGGCCGCGGAAGTCACGACGGACATGAACACGCGGGTGCGCTCTGACGCGGTCGCTCCGACCGCGCCGACGGCATTCGCCAAGACGAGCTCCACGGGTACGTCGATCACGACGAGCTGGACCGCCTCCACCGACAACGTCGGCGTCACCGGATATCGCCTGTACGCCGCCGGCAATCCCGCCGGCACCGTCACCGGCACGTCGTTCACCTTCACCGGGCTCCAGTGCGCCACGAGCTACTCGCTCGGCGTCGAGGCGTTCGACGCGGGCGCGAACACATCCACCCGGACGCCACTGACCGCGACGACCGCCGCGTGTGACGGGACCGCCCCGACGGTGGCGCTCACCGCTCCGGCGAACGGCGCGTCGGTCTCCGGCCCGGCCGTGGTCAGCGCGAACGCGACTGACAACGACAGCGTGGTCGGGGTGCAGTTCAAGCTGGACGGCGTGAACCTCGGCGCCGAGGACGCGACCGCTCCCTACAGCATCAACTGGGACACCACGACCGCGGCCCCGGGCGCGCACACGCTGACCGCGGTGGCGCGCGATCCCTCGGGCAACAGCATGACCTCGGCGGGACGCACCGTCACGGTGCTCGGCCCGCCCGCGCCGACGCCGATCGCGGCCTACGGCTTCGACGAGGGCACCGGGGCCACGGCCCTCGACTCGTCGGGCGCCAACCGCAACGGCACGATCTCCGGCGCGACGCGAACGGTGGGTCGCTTCGGTGGCGCGCTCGGCTTCGACGGGACCGACGATCGGGTCGATCTTCCGGCCCTCGGCACCTTCTACAAGGACGGGTTCACGCTCGAAGCCTGGGTCAAGAAGGCCACGAGCAAGAAGGACACCGGCGTCGTCGGCAGCTGGAACGGCGGCGGGCCGATGCTGTGGATCGACCATGTCGCCGGCCGCTACTACGCGACGCTCGGCAGCGACATGAGTACCTACCTGGACTCCGCGAACACGCCCGCGATCGGCGCGTGGCAGCACGTGACCGCCACCTACGACGGCACGACCGCCAGGTTCTATCTGGACGGCACGCTCGTCGCGAGCCGGAGCTTCACGGGCAACGTCGGGAACAGCAACGTGTGGCGCATCGGCGCCTACGGCAACACGCCGGGCAACTTCTTCGACGGAACCATCGACGAGGTGCGGATCTACGATCGAGCGCTGACCGGCGGGCAGATCGCGGCCGACATGGCCACGGCGATTCGCAACGACACGACGCCGCCCACGACGCCCACCGGATTTGCGAAGACCGCGGACACGAGCACCGCGATCGCGACCAGCTGGACGGCGTCGACGGATGACACCATCGTCGCCGGCTACCGGCTCTACCGCGGGACGACCCTCGTCGAGACCGTCACGGGGACGTCCTACACGTTCACGGGCCTGACGTGCAGCACGAGCTACACGCTCGGCGTCCAGGCGGTCGACAGCGCCGGCAACACGTCGGCGCGCACGGACATCACTGCGTCCACCGGCGCCTGCGACACGACCGCCCCGTCCGTCGCCCTGACGGCGCCGGCCGCGGGCACGGTCAATGGCAACGTCACCGTGAGCGCGTCCGCGAGCGACAACGACACGGTCGCCGGCGTGCAGTTCAAGCTCGACGGCGCCAACCTCGACGCTGAGGACACGACGGCGCCCTACGGCATCGAGTGGCAGTCCGGCGGGGTCTCCCCGGGGCCGCACACGCTCACCGCGGTCGCCCGTGACGCCTCGGGCAACACGGCCACGTCCGCTCCGGTCGTGGTGACCGTCCCCGAGCCGCCGCCGGGCCCTGAGCCCGTCGCCGCGTACTCGTTCGACGACGGCGCGGGCGCCATGCTGGGCGACGCCACGGGCAACGGCAACCAGGGCGCGATCGTCGGTGGGGCGAGCTGGACGAGCGGCAAGTACGGCGGCGCGCTGAACTTCGATGGTTCCACCGGACGCGTGGACCTTCCGGGCCTCGGCACCTTCTACAAGGGCGCATACACGCTCGAGGCGTGGGTCAAGCGGACCTCTGGCGCGGACGCTGGCATCGTCGGGACCTGGGGGGTCTGGCAGGCCGGTGGACCGATGCTCTGGCTCGACTACCCCAACGGGCGCACCAGCGCGGCGCTCGGACGCGACTCCTCGAACTACCTCAACGACGCGAGCGCTCCCGCCGCGGGCGTGTGGCGGCACGTCGCCGCCACCTACGACGGAGCGACCGCCAAGCTCTACGTCGACGGCCTCGTGGTCGCGACCCGGCCCTACACGGGCAACGTCGGAGACTCCAACACGTGGCGGATCGGCGCCTACGGCACCACGCCGGGGAACTACTTCAACGGCGCCATCGACGAGGTCCGGATCTACGACCGGGCGCTCACCGCGGCCCAGGTCTCGACGGACATGGCCACCGCGGTCTCCACGGGACCCGTCGTGCGCAACGTGACCCCGGCCAACGACAGTGACGACGTCGAGGCCGACCCGAAGATCTCGGCAGGCTTCAACCAGTCGATGCTGGCCTCGTCGCTGACCACGAGCACGTTCCAGTTGCGCGACGCGTCCAACACTCTCGTCCCGGCGACCGTCAGCTACGACGCCGTCAAGGGCGTGGCCACGCTCAAGCCGAGCGCGGCGCTCACCTTCGGCGGCAGCTACACCGCGGTCATCAAGGGCGGGGCGGCCGGCGCCAAGAGCGCTTCGGGCGCGGCCCTGGCGGGCGACAAGTCGTGGACGTTCACCGTGACGGCCCGTCCGCCGGTGCTGGTTGTGGATTCCGCGGCCAAGCCGTTCAGCGCCTACCTGCCCGAGCTCCTGAAGGCGGAGGGCATGGCGGGCTTCACGACGCTGGACGTGTCCCTGGTAAACGCGACGGTGCTGAACGGGTTCGACCAGGTGATCCTCGGCGAGGTGCCGGTGAGCGCCGCGCAGGTCACCGCCATCACCAACTGGGTCAACGCCGGTGGTCGACTGATCGCGAGCCGGCCCGACAAGCAGCTCGCCCCGCTCCTGGGGCTCACCGACCTCGACGCGACGCTCAGCGACGCGTACCAGAAGATCGACGCGACGGCCGGCGTGACCACCGACACGATGCAATACCACGGCGCTGCCGATCGCTACGCGCTCAACGGGGCCGTCGCCGTCGCCACGCTGTACTCGACCGCGACCGTGGCCACGACGAGCCCCGCCGTGACGGTTCGCACCGTCGGCAGCGGGCAGGCCGCGGCGTTCACGTACGACCTCGCGAAGTCGGTCGTGTACACGCGCCAGGGCAACCCGGCCTGGGCCGGCCAGAACCGCGATGGGATCGGGACGATCCGTCCGAACGATCTCTTCTTCGGAGCGCGGGCCGGCGACATCAAGCCCGACTGGGTCGACCTGAACAAGGTCTCGATTCCGCAGGCCGACGAGGCGCAGCGCCTGCTCGCCAACCTCATGAACTACATGGCGACCGGCCGGACGCCGCTCCCGCGCTTCTGGTACCTGCCGCGATCGCTGAAGACGGTGGTCGTGATGACGGGCGACGATCACGCGAACGGCGGCAGCGCCGGACGGTTCGACCAGTATCTCGCCGCAAGCCCCGCCGGCTGCTCCGTCGCCGACTGGGAGTGCGTGCGCTCGACGAGCTACGTGTACCCGCGCAGCCCTCTCACGGCCGCTCAGGCGGACCACTACACGGACGAGGGCTTCGAGATTGCGTTGCACTACTCGCCGGTCTCCTCCGGCGCGATCGAGTGCGCTGACTGGTCGGCGGCGACGCTGATGGCGAGTTACGACTCGCAGCTCTACGAATTCGAGCGCAACTATCCGAGCGGCGTCGGTCACTACACGGGGCGCACCCACTGCGTCTCCTGGAGCGACTGGGCCAGCTTCCCCAAGCTCGAGGCGCAGCGCGGCATCCGCCTCGACGCCAACTACTACTACTACCCCGGCTCCTGGGTCTCCACGAAGCCCGGCTTCATGACCGGCGGCGGCTTCCCGATGCGATTCGCGGACACCGATGGCACGACGATCGACACCTACCAGGCGAACACGGTCATCACCGACGAGTCCGACCAGGCGCAACCGGCCACGATCAACGCATTGCTCGACAACGCGCTCGGAACGAAGGGCTACTACGGCGCGTTCGTGGCCAACATCCACACCGACGCGCCGGTCTCGCCGGCGTCGAACGCCATCATCGCCGCGGCCCAGGCCCGCAGCGTGCCCGTGATCTCCGCGGAGCAGCTCGCCGATTGGACGGACGGGCGTGACCGATCCTCGCTCACGAACTTCACGCGCTCAGGTGGGACGGTCAGCTTCGACGTCACCGCCGATGTGAAGGCGCGCGGACTCATGGCGATGCTGCCGATCACGAACGGGACTCAGACGCTGAACTCGCTCAAGCTCGGGAGCACCAACGTGTCGTACACCACGAGGACGATCAAGGGCGTGCAGTACGCGTTCTTCGCCGCAGCCTCGGGGCGGTACACCGCGACGTACTCCTGAGCGCCTCCGCCGCGTCAGGAACGAGTGGCGGCCGCCCACAAGCGGCCGCTCAACTCGTCGCTCGCCGAGGCGGGCAGCACGATCTGTGCACCGGCGACGATCAGGGCCTCGGGAGATGCGTCTTCCTCGCGCTCTCCGGCGAGCGCCACCCGGCGTAGGTCGATCAACCGCTCATCCGCTGCCAGGCGGCGCAGCAGCGAGGTCGCGGACATATCGCCGGTGGACGTGCCGACCACGATCGCGTCCGGACGGAGCTCGACCGCCAGTCGCAACGCCTCCAACGCGTCCTCGGCCACGCACGTGACGGCAGCGTCGCCCAAGCCGGTGAGGATCGCGTCCGCGCGGCCAGGGACCCGCTCGACGATAACGACCGTCGGCACGGACAGCGTCGGCGTCACGCTCGTCAGCTCCACCTCCAGGTGCGAGCGCACGAATTCGGTTCGCTGAGCCGCAGCGGTGTGCTGCGCCAAGGTGGCCGGCACGCGGTCACCATCGGGCGGGCGCAGGGGCAACGAGACGGTGAACAGCGCGCCACCTTCAGGGGCCTCGCCGAGCGAGATCTCCCCGCCGTGCAGCTCGACGAACTCCCGCACGATGGCGAGCCCGAGGCCCGCTCCGGTCCCGGCGTCGCGGCCGTCTCCACCGAGTCCGGAGCGAAACCGTCCGAAGATCGAGTCGCGATGCTCGGGCGGCACTCCGGGCCCCGAGTCGGCGACCGACAGCGAAGCCGCGGCATCGCCGGACGTCAGCGCGACGCGGATCTGGCCGCCGACAGGAACATGACGAATCGCGTTCGCGAGGAGATTGGAGAGGATCCGGCTCACACGTTCGACGTCGAACCGCGCCGACAGCCTGTCGGGCACCACGACTTCGAGGGCGACCTCACGGTCGGTCGCGAGCGGCTCGAACTGTCCGGTGACCGCCAGGACCGCCTGGACCAGGTCGGCGTCGACCAGCGTCAGCCGTGTTTCCCCGTGATCCGCCTTGACCTGCTCGAGCATGTCGTTGATCTGCTCGAGCGCACCGAGTGCAGCAAGCCGGATCGCGGCGACCTGGTGCCGCAGGAGCTCGTCTCCCGGCCTCGTCCGCATCACCTGCTCCGACCGGGTGATCACGACGTTCAAGGGAGCGCGCATGTCGTGTGAGAGCTCGCCGAGGAGTCGCTCGCGGTAGTCATGGACCCTGGCCAGCCGCTGGGTCAGGGCCGAGAGCTCCGCGTTCTGGCTCGCCAGCCGTTGTTCCACGCGCTTGCGGTCCGTGATCTGGCGGCCTTCGGCGACGATGAACACCACTCGGCCGTCGCGGCCGCGCAGCGGGCGCAGCAGCAGGTCCAGGGTGCCGATGCCTTGACCTGCCGCCTCGATCAGCACGTCGACGTCGAAGCGCGTGAACCGCCCCGCCGCGGCGTCCGCGATCGCGTGGCGCAACGTCTGGCGTGCTTGGTCGTCCGCGCCGGCCCACCAGGGTGTGGCCCAGAGCGGCAGTCGCATGACCTCGGCCCGGTCGACACCGCCGGCGATCAGGGCGGCGGGATTGACGTCCAAGGTCTGACCTTCGACATCAAGCAAGGCGATGAAGCTCGAAGACTTCGCGTGCGCCACCTGCGCCATCAGTTGACGAGTCGTCGCGTCCATCTGCACGTCGGCTCCCGCCGTACGCAGACGCAGAGCCTCCACGGCGTCAAGCGACGTTGTCCAGTGATCGAGTCGTCGTCCGTGCGAGCTCATGCCGAGTGCGGGGCGTCGCACAGCGGCGCCGGTAACCCGAATCTATCGTCACTCCAGACCGTCTTGGGGAAAATCCACTGCGCTGATCCGGCTCGCGGACTGCGGCAGGGCCCTCGGGCGCGGTGCCGAACCTGGACCGATGGGCGGTCTCGGCCTATCGGGCGGCTCTAGACTGCTGTCGCTGGAACTCGTTCCCGATCTGTCTTCCTGGAAGGAGGCACGGCCATGTGCGGCATCGTCGGCTACGTCGGACATCGACCGGTCCAAGAGGTACTCCTCTCAGGCCTAGAGAAGCTGGAATACCGCGGGTACGACTCTGCGGGCATCTCGATTCAGGGCGAGCAGGGCCTCGAGGTCGTGCGCGCTGTCGGCAACCTGGCGGCCCTGAAGGCGGCGGTCGCCGAGCAGCCTGAGGGCGACGGCGGCATCGCCGTGCTCGCTCCGCCCGCCACGACGGGCATCGGCCACACGCGCTGGGCCACGCACGGCCGCGTGACCGAGGAGAACGCCCACCCGCACTACGACCCCGAAAACCGCGTGCACGTGGTGGTCAACGGGATCGTCGAGAACTACATGGAGCTCAAGACCGAGCTCCAGAACCAGGGCGCCCACTTCACCTCCGAGACCGATGTCGAGGTCATCGCGCACCTGATCGCGAACGACCTGGACGAGCACGGCCTCGTCGAGGCCACGCGCCGCACCTACAACCGCCTGCGCGGCCACTATTCGTTCGTCGCCGTGTCCTCCGACGAGGCCGGCGTGCTCGTCGGCGCGCGCAAGGAGACCCCGATGATCGTCGGTCGCGGCGAGGGCGAGCAGTTCCTCGCCTCCGGCATCCCGGCCTTCCTCGAGCACACGCGCACCGTGCAAGCGCTCGAAGACGACGAACTCGTCGTCCTGACCGCCGACGGCGCGTCGTTCATGACCGCCGAGGGCGTGGCCCTCGAGCGCGAGACGCAGCAGATCGACTGGGACGTCGACGCCGCGGAGAAGGGCGGTTTCGAGACCTTCATGCTCAAGGAGATCCACGAGCAGGCCGACGCCGTCGCCGAGACGATCGCCGACCGCACGATCCGTCCGGACGGCGTGGACCTCCCAGAGCTCGACGACGAACTGCTGCGCGGCGTCAAGCGCATTATCGTCGTGGCCTGCGGCACCTCGTATCACGCGGGTCTGATCGGCCGCTACGCGATCGAGGAATGGGCCCGCGTGCCTGTCGAGATGGACGTGGCGTCCGAGTACCGCTACCGGAACCCGGTGGTCGGGCCTGGCGACGTCGTGATCGGCATCACGCAGTCCGGCGAGTCGCTGGACACGCTGGCTGCCATGCGCCTCGCGCGCGAGCGCGGCGCGACCGTGTTGGCTGTCACCAACATCATGGGCTCCCAGGCCACCCGCGACGCCCACGCCACCGTCTACACGCGCGCCGGTCTGGAGATCAGCGTCGCCGCCACCAAGACGTTCGTCGCCCAGGTGGCCGTGATGTACCTGCTCGCGCTGCGGCTCGCCGAGCTCAAGGGCACGTTGAGCGTCGAGCGCCGCACCGAGCTCGTCTCCAAGCTCAAGCGCATCCCGCACGACATCGGCGCGATGCTCGAGCACGGCACCGAGGCCATCGACCGCACCGCCGAGCGCCACTACGACAAGGACTTCTTCCTCTACCTGGGTCGCCACGTCGGCCTCCCGGTCGGGCTCGAAGGCGCGCTCAAGCTCAAGGAGATCTCCTACATCGCCACGGACGCCTACGCGGCCGGTGAGATGAAGCACGGCCCGATCGCGCTGCTCGACCAGGACACCCCGGTCGTCGTCGTGGCCACCGACTCCCCCGTGCTGGACAAGGTCATCTCCAACATGCAGGAGGTCCGCGTCCGTGGCGCCCACGTCATCGCCGTTGCCAGCGAGGGCACCGACCTTTCCGAACACGCCGAGGAGACGCTGGTCGTCCCGCCCACGGACTGGATGCTGCAGCCGCTGCTGGCGGTCATCCCGCTGCAGCTGCTCGCTTACCGGATCGCCCGGTTGCGCGGCCTGAACGTCGATCAGCCGCGCAACCTGGCGAAGACCGTTACGGTCGAGTAGCTCCGAACTCGTACGGGCCGGCGTCGGGGGCTGAGTCCCGGCTGGCCCGGTCCTTGTCGTCGGCCGGCGAGAACGCCTTGTCGGAGATGCCGATGGCGGCGACTCCGGCTTTCAGGCGGAAGTTGTCCGCCGCTGCGTTGACGACCTGGGAGGACACGGTCGTAACGGTGGTATTACCGGCGCATGCCCCGCCGGACCGCGCCATCGCGTTGTTCTTGTAGTCGGCGTCGGAGCAGTTGAAGTCCTTGGGCATGATGTTGTTGTAGACCTTGAGCCGGTTGTTGAAGCTGGCGCTCGGGTCGATCTGCGGCTGCTGCTCCAGGTAGTTGTTGCGGATCGTCACTTGACCTTCGAAGCGGGCGGTTTGCAGCACCATCGTGTAGTAGCCCTGCTTGCCGCCGACGGTGACGTCGTCGGACGCTTCGAAGACGTTGTTCTCGATCAGGTAGTCGGACGGCTGGATGTCTGAGCTGGAGCCGATGCGGGCCATCGAGAGGTTGTAGACGGAGCAGTTCCACATGTGCGAGTTGCGCAGCGTGAACCCGCGGATGCTCCAGGCGGCGATGCATTCGGTGTGCACCGACTGGGAGGTGCGCAAACCGTCGTGGATGTCGGCGCCGTCGATGATCACGTCCTCGTTCGCGGTGCCGGCCGGGTTGTTGGCGGGGGCGTACTGACCGTCGAAGTGGACGGGCATGGTGTTCATCATCGGGCCGAAGTCGCCGTCGAGGACGCGGAGGCCCTTGGTGTGGCGGACGTCGATGCGGTTGGCGTCGATGCGCTCGACCCGGACGTTCTGGACCTGATCGTTGAGCGGCCAGCGGTTCTGCTGGACGTTGTCGTAGTCGGAGTCGACGTCGATGGTGCCATTGACGATGAAGTCGGCGACAGTGACGTTGTCCGCGTTGATCTTCAGCGAGGGCATCTCGACGCGCTCGCCCGGTGCCGCGGCGACCGTGGTGCGGGCCGTGCCGCGCCCGTTGATGACCGCCAAGGTCTGGCCGCTGTAGCCACCGGCCTTGACCAGGATCGTGTCACCCGGCTGGCTCGCCGCGTACGCCGCGTTGAAGGTGGCGCACGCCGCCGCGTCGACGTGTGCGTTCGGTGTCGCTTGGCGCGTGCAGGTGCCGCCGGTGACGTCGATCCACAGATTCGCGCGGTCGCTCGTAGGCGGCGGCGAAGCCGTGGCAGTCGCCGTCGGCACCGTGGTCGGCGTGGCCGTCACGGTCGGACTCGCCGTGGCCGTCGCCGTCGCCGTCGCCGTTGCCGTCGCCGTCGCCGTCGCCGTGGCTGTGGCTGTCGCGGTTGGCGTTGGGGTGGGGCAGGTGGTGGTGGAGCGGGTGGTGGTGGCTTCGGCGCGGTAGGAGGTGTTGCCGGCGGCGTCGTAGGCCTCCAGCGCGAGGGTGTATTCGGTTCCGCAGGCGAGGCCGGTGAAGGTGTAGGTGGTCTGCGGGGTGGAACCGGCGAGGGTGTTGTTGCGGTAGAGGCGGTAGCCGGTGACGCCGACGTTGTCGGTGGCCGGGTTCCAGGCGAGCGTGATCGTGTTCTGGGTGGCGCCGGTCATCGTGTAGCCCTGGGGCGTCGTCGGGCGCTGGGTATCAGGCGCCGCCGTCGCTGTCGGCGTCGGGCTGGGGGTCGACGTCGGAGTAGGCGTCGGAGTCGGCGTGGGCGTCGGAGTCGGCGTCGGAGTCGGCGTGGGCGTCGGCGTCGGCGTCGGCGTGGGGCAGACGGTGGTGGAGCGCGTGGTGGTGGCTTCGGCGCGGAACGAGACGTTGCCGGCGGCGTCGTAGGCCTCCAGCGCGAGCGTGTATGCGGTTCCGCAGGCGAGGCCGGCGAACGTGTAGCTGGTCTGCGCGGTGGAACCGGCCAGCACGTTGTTGCGATAGAGGCGGTAGCCGGCGACGCCGACGTTGTCGGTGGCCGGGTTCCAGGCGAGGGTGACCGAGTTCTGGGTGGCGCCGGTCATCGTGTAGCCCTGGGGCGTCGTCGGGCGCTGCGTATCCGGCGCCGCGGTCGCGGTCGCGGTCGGAGTCGCGGTCGGGGTGGGCGCTGGGGCGACGATCGCGAACCCGTGCGTTGCCGGGGTCTCGTCGACGTTGCCTGCCTCGTCGTATGCGCGCACTCGGAACGTGTAGTCGCCGACGGCGAGTTCGCCGTAACCCTGGGGGTTCGTGCACGATGCGTACTCGCCGGTGTCGCTGTCGGGGCCGTCGAGGCGGCACTCGAACTGCGCGCCGGCATCGTCGGAGCTGAACGCGAAGTACGGCGACGTGCCGGTGCTCTCCTCGGGCGGTCCGCTGTCGATGGTCGTGTCCGGCGCGGCGGTGTCGACGCGCACGCGTCGGCCCGATGACACGCTGGACCCGTTGCCCGCGGCGTCCACGGCGCGTGCGGAGTAGGTGTGTGCTCCGTCGGCGACCGACGACAGCGAGAGCGACCACGTGCCGCCGGCGGTTGCCGTGACCGTTCCCCGGGTCGCCGCGCCCTCGAGCACGGTGACGGTCGCGCTCGGCTCGGCGGTACCGTTCAGGGTCACGTTCGCCGAGACGATCCACGAGCCCTCGGCGGGTGAAGTGAACGCCGGAGCGGCCGGAGCGGTGGTATCGACACGCACGATACGTGTCGCGGCCGTGCCGACATTGCCCGCCGCGTCAATGACGCCGGCGGCATAGCTGTGGGCACCGTCCGTCACGCCAGTCACGGATACGCTCCAGGTCCCACCGGCGGTGACGGTCACGGCTGCACGCTGCGCCGCACCCTCCATCACCCTGACCGTGGCTCCCGGCTCAGCCGTTCCCGAGAAGGTGACCGTGGAGTTGGCCTGCAGTGCATTGTCAGCCGGGCTCGCGACGACGGGCGCCGCGGGCGCCTGCGTGTCGACGCGCACGCGACTCCCCGCCGACGCCGGCGACGTGCCGCCCGAAGTGGTGGCCGTGGTCGTATAGGTGTGGGTGCCGTCGGTAACGCCACTGAGCGTGACGCTCCACAGTCCGCTGATCGACGCGACCGCGGACCCGCGCGTGGCCGCCCCTTCGAGCACGGTCACGGTCGCGCCCGCTGCGGCGGTGCCGGAGAGGGTGAAGCTCGAAGATGTGCTCCAGGCATTGTCCACGGGCGTCGTGATCGTCGGCGCCGCGGGTGTCGGCGCCGACACGGTGAACACGCGGGACGCCGCCGACGGATCGGTGCCGCCGCTGTTGGATGCGCGCACCAGGAACGTGTACGCGCCGGGCGCCAACCCGGCGTACGCCTTGGGCGACGAGCACGCTGAGTAGCCGCCGACCGTGCTTCCGGGGCCGTCAAGCCGACATTCGAAGCTTGCGCCTGTCGGTGACGAGCTGAACGCGAACGACGAACTCGTCCCGGTCGTCGCGCTGGTGATGGTCGTGTCCGGCGGCGAGGGCGTGGCGCCACCGAGGCGCACAGTTCGCACCGCGGAGACGGTTGAGACATTGCCGGCGAAGTCCGTCGCGCGCGCCGAGAAACCGCGCGTGCCCGTCCCGGACGGCGTCATCTCCCGCGACCAGGTGCCGCCCGAGGAGGCGACCGTCCCGCGCGAGTTGCCGTTCTCGAAGAGCTCGACCGTCGCGCTGGCCTCGGCGGTGCCGGTCAACGTGAACGTGGAGGGGACCGCGTCACCCTCTGCGGGTGCGGTCACCACCGGCGCGGCCGGCGGCGTCGTGTCGACGCGCACGACACGCATCGCCGACGTGAGCGAACCCCCGCTCTTCGGGGTCGCGCGTGCCGTGAACAGGTGGTCGCCGTCGCTGATGTTGCTGACCGTGAGGCTCCATGTCCCGGAGGCGCTCGCGACTGTCGTTCCGCGGGGGGTGGTGTCGTCGAGCAGCTCCACCGTCGCGCCCGCCTCGGCCGTCCCGGAGAAGGCGATCGTGCCCGAGCGGATCCAGCCGTAGTGGGCGGGGGAAGTGATCTCCGGTTGCGTTGCGGCTGCACTTGCGCGCGCGGTCGCCCGCTCCTGACGGACCACGTCGACCTGCTCGCAGCCCTTGACGTGCGCGGTGAGCACGGCGCTCGACTGACCGCCCGACGCGTTGATCGTCAGTGTGTCGCGACCTGGCCCGCAGTCGACGCGGTAGCCGATGACGCGGCCGACGGTCAGCGCGATGCGGTCACGGCCGGCACCGCCATCGACGGTGTCGCGCGCGCCCGCGCGGATGACGTCGTCGCCGGCGTTGCCGTAGAGCCGGTTGGCTCCCCCGCGCCCGTCAAGGCGATCGGGACCGCCGCGTCCGCGCAGCGTGTCGGGACCGGAGGTGCCGATCAGGCGATCGGCGCGTGCGGAGCCGTCCAGCGCCGCCGCAATACTCGAAGACGCCGGGACGAATGCCAGCAGGCTGCCCAGGACGACTGCGATGACGGCGCGCGTGCGCATGCACGGCGTTGAGCCCGCTGACAAGAGGTTCCCCATCCATTGGCCGCGGGCGCACACCGTTGCGCCGAAGTCGGCATTTGACCTTGCCCGCGCTGACCATGCGCGAACATCTTCTGACTCCCTCGGCGACCTACCGGGGAAGTACTCCGCTCCGGCTAATCACCGATTTGGCGCTAGCCGAAACAGCACCCTGAATCGGGCTCCGCGGGCAAGACTATACAGATCGCAGAAATGGCGGTTTGAGACGCGCAGAACTGGGTAGTCCGCCGCGCTCGTTCAGTCGGCTGACCCTAGGAGGGGATCGATCCTGGACGAAGGGTCAGGACTCGTCGCGCAGCCGTGAAACCGGACGTACGCTCGTGGCGATCGCAATGACCGTCGCTTCGGAAAACACTCTTCGAGTCTTGACGCGCCCAGTTGACGGCCGTCCCAGCCAGCCCGTCCTCGGGGGCGTCTTGCACCCTGTCGGGTCGCGCGCCGAGGCGGTCCGCCTCGCGTCAGTGATCGCTGCCCTGCGCGCGGCGGGGATCCCACAGGCGGTGTCGCGTCTGGCCGGTCCGGACGACGGCGGTGTCTTCGACGACGAAGGTGTGCCCCGCACCGAAAGGCTCGTCGATGACGAGCCGTCGAGCCGTGCACAGCGTACTGCGCTCGCGTTGACCGAGGCCGAGCGTGCGCTTGTGGCACACGCGCCGTCGATGGTGATGCTCGCGGGCGACTCCGATGTGACCCTCGCGTTTGCGCTGGCCGCATCAAAGCTCGGGATTCCGCTCGCACGCGTCGGCGGCGGCCTGCGATGCGGTGACTTCTCACTGGCGGGCGAGATCAACCGGGTCATGACCGACCGGCTCGCCGACGTCATCTTCACCGACAGCCGGGACGCGGCCGACGCGCTCGAGGTCGAGGGGATCGCCGGCGATCGCGTGCACACGGTCGGCAACACGTCCGTGGATCTGCTGTTCCGCCACGAAGAGCGCGCCCGTCGTGCCGCAACCTTCCGCACGTATGGACTTGAGGCGGGCCAGTACGTGCTCGCCACGCTGCATCGCGAGCGCAACGTGTGCGACCACGACCGGATCGTCCGCATCGCCGACGCGCTCGTGAAGCTCGCGCACCGCACGCCCGTCGTGCTGCCGCTGCATCCACTGACCCGTCGGCTGATGGAGGAGACCGAAAGCCTGGCCCGGCTCGACGCCGCCGGCGTGGTTGCCATCGCGCCATTGCCGTACATCGAGTTTCTCTCGCTTCTGCACTCCTCGGGGGCGATTCTCACCGACGCGGGCGGCGTGCAAGATGAGGCGTCGGCGCTGGGCATCACGTGCTACACGCTGCGCCGCGACACGGAGCGCTCGGTCACGTTGACGCACGGGACGAACGTGCTGCTGGGCGAGGATCCGGAAGAGATCGCCGACCTGCACGTCGAGTTCCGGCGCCACTCCGTCGGCGCGATCCCGTTCTGGGACGGTCGTGCGGGCGAGCGAGTTGCGGCGGAGATCACGCAGCGGCTGGCGATTCCGCTCGCCGGCTGACACGGCCGATGGGCGCCGCGACCCTCCGGAGCAGGATCACGGTGCCGTGGTTGATGGCCCGCCTACGGGCCGCCGCAGCGCGCGCGGACCTGCTGCTCTTCAACTGGCTGCAGGGCTCCAAACTGATGCCGGCGGGCGGTCGCTTCGTGCTCCTGCGGCTGTGGGGCGTCCGCGCGGCTACGCACCGGATCAGCGACGGCTGCTGGTTCGGCGGCCGCGACGTCGAGATCGGCGCGGGCACGTTCGTGAACTTCGGCTGCGTCTTCGACAACCTCGGTCCGGTGCGAATCGGTGCACGCTGCGATCTCGGGATGCGCGTGATGCTCGTCACCTCCTCGCACCTCATCGCTGGTGCCGAGCGGCGGGCCGGCGCCCTCGACGGTAAGCCGGTGACGATCGGCGACGGCGTCTGGATCGGCGCGGGTGCGATGATCCTCCCCGGTGTGACCGTCGGCTCGGGCTGCCTGGTCGCGGCCGGAGCGGTCGTCACCCGGGACTGCGAGCCGAACGGCGTGTACGCGGGCAACCCGGCGCGCCGGGTGCGGGACTTCGAGCTAGACCGCGAGCGCGAGCTCGAGTAGCGCGTCGAAGCGCCGTTGCCAGGAGTGCTCCGCCACGAACGCACGCCGCTCCTCCTCTGAGGCTGGGCCCATATCCAGGGCGCGTTGTACGGCCGCGGGAAAGTCCTCAGTCGCACCGACCAGGGCGATCCGTCCCTTCACCTTCGCGATCGGCGGGAGATCGACAGCCGCCACCGGCCGCCCGCCCGCCAGGTATTCGTAGAGCTTGAGCGGGCTCATGGCCTCGGTGAGCGGATTGCGCACGTGCGGGACGAGGCAGACGTCGGAGGCCGCGATCAGCCGAACCACCTCGTCGCGAGACACAAGGGTTCCGTGGACCTCCACGTTCGGTAGTGCGCGCAAGCTCTCGAAGTGACCGGGATCGAGCAACTTCCCGACGAGCGTCACCGAAGCGTCCGGGAATACCTCCGCCGTGGCGCGCACCTGCTCGACGTCGACCCGTGACTCCAGGCTCCCGACGTAGAGCAGCCGCGGATGCGCCTTGGCGGCAAACCACGCGGGCGGGGGACCGAGCTCGAGCCACTCCTTCGGCTCCACGCCGTTCGGCACCACCGCGCTCGGTCCGGTCGGCGCGATTCGTTCCAACGCGCGCTCGGTGATCGCCACCGCACGGCGCTGTTCGGTGCGCAAGCGCGAGTACGCCTCGTCGAACGCCGGCCACCAGGGCCGATGCGGGACGGAGGCGCTCCAGTCGTCGAAGGCGTAGTAGGTGACTGGACCGGCCCAGTCGAAGCGCCCGAAGCCCGCGACGATCGGGTGCGTGGTGATCACTACCGGGCGCTCGAGTCGGAACCGGCGCGCGGCCCGTCGGACGCTCGCCTCGTAGCGGGCCACGCTGCGGGCGGGGGCATGCGGGTCGCTCCGGCGCAGGCGCAGCGGCTGGTGCAATCGGGCCGTGTCGCTGCTCGGGAACGGCGCGGGCGTGCGTCGGCGTACGGCGTCCGACGCGACTCCGAGCACACTGCGGTAGGGATCACACACGAGCACTCGACGTACCTCTGGGTGCTCGAGCAGCGCGCCCGACAGCCGATCCTCGGAGAACATGAAACCGCGTTCAACGGCGTGCGCCCATGACGTCCCGAAGAACATGAAGACGACGTCGCGGCCGCGTTGCACGGCCGCCATCAGATGACCGGGGTTCGGTGCCGGATGGCACCGGCGATCGTCGCGGCGAGTTCCAAGGCGTCGTGCGCCACCAGCATCGGGGCAGCCTCGGGTGCACCCGCGACGTGCGCACGCCGCGCCACGTGAGCGAGGTAGGGCACCGTGAACAGCAGCGCCGCCCGCTTGCGGCGCGCCAGCCAGACGCCCAGCGCAGCCTGCGCGATGAGCGCGTGACTCGGGGCGAGAAAGATCCCGCGATCCAGTTCTGAGCGCAGTTGGGGATGGTCGCCGAAGACCTTCACCCGCTCGCCCGCGGCCAGCGCGGCTTTGATCGCCGGTCCCGCGCCTCGGGTGTCGACGGGATGGTGGACGAGCGCGTCCGGCGCGTATTCGATGTCCGCTCCCTCCGCGCGGGCACGCCAAGCGAGGTCAGTATCCGAGCCGATCGCGGCCCCATAGGCCTCGTCGAATCCGTCGAGGCGCTCCAACAACGCGCGCGGGTACAGGAGGTTGTTCGCCCAGAAGTGCGGTGTGAGCCGAGTGACCTCGCGGGTCTCTGCGAACGCTCCGGCACGTTCGCTCACGGCGGGGAGCGTGCGGCCCTGGACGACGACGGTCTCACGGCCCGCCGCGGCCTCGACGAGCCGCTCGATCCAATCCGGCGCGGGCTCGCAGTCGCCGTCGATGAAGGCGATCGCCGAGCCGCGGGCCGCACGCCAGCCGAGATTGCGGGCGGCGGCGGGGTCCGCCGTGCCGGCGTCTACGACACGGACGTCGAGTATCTCAGGGACTCCCGCAGGCGCGGCGCCGACGAGGACGACCTCGAACGCGGCCACGGACTGGCGCGCGAGCGCGTCCAGGAGTCCCGGGCTCGCGGTGCGGTTGGCGGCGACGACGGACACGGCCGCAGCGTTGGAGTCGGGCATCGGGGCCTAGGCTATCCCGCTTAAACGCCGCGTGGGGCGGCCACCGGCCGCCCCACGCGCACTGCGTTCTGCTCGGTTGGGTCTAACGGAACTCGTACGGACCCGCGTCGGGGGCCGCGTCGCGCGCCAACCGGTCCTTGTCGTCAGCGGGGGCGTCCAGCTTGGCGGCGATGCCGATGGCGGCGACTCCAGCCTTCAAACGGAAGTTGTCGCCCGGTGCGTTGACAACCTGGGACGCGAGGGAACTGATCGTCGTGTTCCCGCTGCAGGCGCTGCCGGACCGCACCATCGCGTTGTTCTTGTAGTCGGCGTCGGAGCAGTTGAAGTCCTTGGGCATGATGTTGTTGTGGACCTTGAGCCGGTTGTTGAAGCTGGCGCTCGGGTCGATCTGCGGCTGCTGCTCCATGTAGTTGTTGCGCAGGATCGTCTGGCCCTGGAACTGCGCGGTCTGGTAGACCATCGTGTAGTAACCCTGCTTGCCGCCGACGGTGACGTCGTCGGACGCTTCGAAGATGTTGTTCTCGATCAGGTAGTCGGACGGTTGGATGTCTGAGCTGGAGCCGATGCGGGCCATCGAGAGGTTGTAGACGGCGCAGTTCCACATGTGCGAGTTGCGCAGGGTGAACCCGCGGATGCTCCAAGCGGCGATGCATTCGGTGTGCACCTGCTGGGAGTCGCGCCGTCCGTCGTGGATGTCTGCGCCGTCGATGATGACGTCCTCGTTGGCGGTCGCGGCCGGGTTGTTGGCCGGAGCGAACTGACCGTCGAAGTGGACGGGCATGGTGTTCATCATCGGGCCGAAGTCGCCGTCGAGGACGCGGAGGCCCTTGGTGTTCCGGACGTCCAGGCGGTTGGCGTCGATGCGCTCAACCCGGACGTTCTGGACCTGATCGTTGAGCGGCCAGCGGTTCTGCTGCGCGTTGTCGTAGTCGGAGTCCACATCGACGGTGCCATTGACGATGAAGTCGGCGACAGTGACGTTGTCCGCATTGATCTTCAGCGAGGACATCTCGACACGCTCGCCGGGTGCGGCCGCGACCGTCGTGCGGACGGTACCACGGCCGTTGATGACGGCGAGCGTCTGAGTGCCGTAGCTGCCGGCCTTGACGAGGATGGTGTCACCCGGCTGGCTGGCGGCGTAGGCCGTGTTGATCGCGTTGCAGGCACCGGCGTCGGAGTAGCTCCCGGCCGTCGCCTGGCGGGAGCAGCTGCCGCCGTTGGCGTCCACCCACAGGTTGGCCGTATTGCCGATCGGGTTCGGCGTGGCGGTCGGGCTGGGCGTGGCGGTCGGGCTCGGAGTTGCGGTTGGGCTCGGAGTCGCGGTCGGGCTCGGCGTGGCG
This sequence comes from Solirubrobacter taibaiensis, assembly GCA_027587225.1. GTDB lineage: Bacteria > Actinomycetota > Thermoleophilia > Solirubrobacterales > Solirubrobacteraceae > Solirubrobacter > Solirubrobacter taibaiensis. The sequence goes on along the minus strand of JAPDDQ010000004.1, from coordinate 115,091 downwards.
GTGGGCGTGGGCGTCGGGCAGGCGGTGGTCGACCGGGTGGTGGTCGCTTCCGCGCGGTACGAGACGTTGCCGGCGGCGTCGTAGGCCTCCAGCGCGAGCGTGTATGTGGTTCCGCAGGCGAGGCCGGTGAAGGTGTAGGTGGTCTGCGCCGTGGAACCGGCGAGCGTGTTGTTGCGGTACAGGCGGTAGCCGGCGACGCCGACGTTGTCGGTGGCCGGGTTCCAGGCGAGGGTGATCGAGTTCTGCGTGGCGCCGGTCATCGTGTAGCCCTGCGGCGTCGTCGGGCGCTGGGTGTCGGGCGCCGCGGTCGGCGTCGGGCTCGGGGTCGGCGACGGGGTGGCCGTGGGCGTGGGGGCGGGGCACGCGGTGGTCGAGCGGGTTGTGGTGGCCTCGGCGCGGTAGGAGACGTTGCCGGCGGCGTCGTAGGCCTCCAGCGCCAGGACGTACGAGGTCCCGCAGGCGAGGCCCGTGAAGGTGTACGAGGTCCCCTGCGTCGATCCGGCGAGCGTGTCGTTGCGGTACAGGCGGTAGCCGGCGACGCCGACGTTGTCGGTGGCCGGGTTCCAGGCGAGCGTGATCGTGTTCTGGGTGGCGCCGGTCATCGTGTAGCCCTGCGGCGTCGTCGGGCGCTGGGTGTCCGCCGCCGCGACGAAGGACGACGTCGGCAGGTTGGGCAGCAGCGGCGGCCGCGCCGAAGCGGTGGCCGGGGCGGCGACCGCGGACTGGCGATCGCCCTTGATCTCCTTGGCGGTCAGCGCGCGGCTGTAGATCCGCACGTCATCGATCTCGCCCTTGAAGTAGTCGCCGTTGACGACGTTGCCGCCGATGCGCAGCGGGCTCGTGGAGGGCACGCCGAAGCCGGGCTGGCGCGATGTGCTCACGAGCTTGCCATCGACGTAGACGCGCTGCGTCGTGGCGTTCCACGTCGTGGCGACGTGGCGCCAGCGCTTGAGCTCCAGGGAGGCGGTCGTGGCGCCGCGGCCCGCGGCGTAGAGCCCGTAGCTCATGCGCGCGTTGCGTTCCTTCATCACGACCGGGCGCTTGCCCGTGAGCGAACCGGGCTTGACCCAGGCTTCGATCGTGCCCGAGTCGGCAAGATCGAGCGAGGCCGCGTCGGGGATGGTCACGACGGCGTTCTTGCCGTTGAAGGACAGCGCCTTGCCCGTCTTACCGGCGACGCGATCGACCTTGGTCAACAGTCCGTGGTTGCCCTTGCCCGAGAGGTCCTTGACCTCGGTCCCGGAGGCTTCGTCGAAGTTCCACGCGCCCACGAGGCCACGCGAGTCAGCGAGCGCGGGGGCCGCGGTCGTCAGCGCGAATCCCGCCGCGAGCATCGCGGCACGGCGCAACAAACGCGGCATGCGGCGGTGAGCAGGGATGTACAACGACGAGTCGGCGGAGCCGGCCATTTGAGCCTCCAGTGGAACACGGATATTTGGGGCCCCCGTGATCCGGCTGGGGGAAAGAGAGGTGTGTCGACAAAAAGCATCGGCACCGACCGGCGGTTCCTGAAACGCGCTGGCGGTGTGCCGCGGGAAATCAGGTCGAGACCCTACGTTCCTTGTATTGAAGGGTCGGAGCAGCGCACGGGCTACTCCCGCGGCGGCATCAGCCGTCACGCAACCGGACATCGACAATTCGCACCCCCCTGAGGCGCTCGAGTTTTTCGTGTATTGACCTATCCCGAACGCAGGCAGCCGCTTCCGAGTCCTCTCGGATTGCGATCACCTTCGTATGGGACGCGCCCTCGCCTCGATTCCCCTTCGAAGCGTGGGCACATGACCGAGGCCCCTGTCTGGCCTGCTAGTGCAGTGTGGATACTCGGGAGAGGGCTCTCCGAAACCTCTTGGACCCGGGAACTTCACACGGCGGATGCGCTACCACTTTGAGCGATGAAGCAAACCGCGAGGACGGCAATCCTGCTGGCGACGGTGCTTTTGGCGTCCGCCTGTGCCGGCACGGCCGCCCCCGCGGCCAAGGTCCGCACACTTTATGTCGCGGCCGGCGGCGGCGGCGTGAAATGCGAGCGGGCCGACCCGTGCGGCTCGTTCGAGGCGGGCTATCGGGCCGCGCGGCCCGGCAACCGGATCGTCGTCGCGGGCGGAGCATACGGGCCACAGGTGATCCCCACCCTGGGTCGGGCCCGCCCGCGCATCGAGTTCACCGCCGCGCGCGGCGAGCGGGTCACGGTCGCCGGACTCGACATTCGCGCGGATCACCTCGTCGTGCGGCGGATCAAGAGCTCCGCCCACCTGAACGTCGACAGCCAAGTGCCGGACGACTTCGTCGACGACGTCACGCTCGTCGACGCTGCGGCGACCACCCACGTGCTCGTAGGCACGCGTGACTTCGTCTGGCGCGGCGGCAGCATCGGTCCCAAGGTCGACGAGAAACTCGCGTTCATCGCCGGGCGACCGACCAACTATCGCGTCACCTACGACCGTGTCACGTGGCATGACGCCACGCGGACGAACGCCGACGTCCACACCGAATGCCTGATGGTGCTCGGGGTCCAGGGACTAACGATCAAGAACAGCCGGTTCACCAACTGCGCGGTGTTCGACATTCTCATCTCGCGGCTCGGGGGTGACCCGCTGTCGCGCGACATCGTGATCGAGAACACGGTGCTCGAGGCGAGCAAGGACGTCGACGGCAGCGACGGCTACCAGTCGCTGTTGACGGGTACTGACCCGATCGATGGCCTCACGCTGCGCAACAACACCTGGGATCTCGGCATGGCCTTCCAAGGCCCGATCACGCGCGGGCACTTCGTCGGCAACATCGGTCGCGTGGCTTCCTGCGCCGACGGGGTCAACTATTCACGCAACGTCTTCACGGACCGCCGCTGCGGCGCGACGGACCGGCTCGTCCGCGGTGCGTTCTCCCAGTTCGTGAACCCGCAGAAGGGCGACTGGCGGCTCGCGCGCGGCGCGGCCGCGATCGGCGCCGCCGACGCGCGCAACCATCCCAAGCGCGACGCGAGGGGTGCCCGCCGCGACGGTCGCCCCGACGCTGGGGCCTACGAGTACAAGGGCTAAGGCTCAGCGACCGCGGGCGCGCCGACGCGTACGGGTCGCCACTTTCCGGTCAGTGACTGGATGTCGCGACGGATCTCCGGGATCCGCCACAGGCAGAGCAAGCCGAATACGACGGCACCAACGACGCCGACGATCAGCAACCGCAGGAGCGGCGACACTCCGGCGTCGACCAGTGCGAGGCGCGTCGCGAGCGCCACGATCCCCATCACCGCGGCGGCCTGGAAGACGCCGAGGACGCTCTTGACGAAGTGCCACGGCGAGACCCCGAGGGCCCGCGCCGTAAGCCACGTCAGCACCGGCTCCACGAGCGTGCTCGAGATCGCGTAACAGGCGGCGACGCCGATGATCCCCCACTGCACGCCGATCAGGAACGCGACGGTGTGCGCGATCGTGAAGCCGACGGAGTAGGCGAAGATCTGATTGGTCTTGTCGCGCGCCATCAGGATGTCGACGTTGATGCCTTGGACGGCTTGGAGCATGCCGACCCACGCGATCAACTGGATCACCGGGATGCTGTCGTTCCAGCGCTCGCCAAGGACGACCGGCACGAAGTCCGGTGCGACGATGATCATTCCGGTCAGTGACGGCACGGCGAGCATGGCGACGAGGCGTGCGGCTCGTGCCCATGCCGCCGCGATCCGCTCCGGCTCGTCCTGCATGCGTGCGAACGCCGGAGCGAGCACGCGCTGGACCGGCATGGCGATCTTCGCCACCGGTTGCAGCATGACGTTGTAAGCGATCGCGTAGGAGCCCAGCGCACCCACGCCCAGGAAGCGCCCGATGATGAACCGGTCGGCGTTCTGGTGCAGGTAATAGAGCAGGCGGTGGCCGACCAAGAACCCAGAAAAGCCGCCGAGGTCGCGCAGACTCGCGCGCGAGAACCGGAAGTGCGGACGCCATTTCGACGCGCGCCAGAGCAGCGCCGTGGTGATGAACGCGGTCAACAGCTGCTGACCGATGATGGCGTACGCGCCGACGCCCATCACGGCCAGCACCACCGCACCGACCGTGCCGACGAACGCGCCCGCCAGACCGAGTATCTCGGTCCGTTTGAACGCCATCTCGCGAAGCAACAGCGATTGATGCGTGGAACCGAGCGCGGTGATGATGAAGCTCGCGGAGAGCAGCGCGAGCAAGCCGGCGACCTCGGGCTCGCCGTACAGCGCGGCGATCGCGCCGGACAGGGCGACCCCGAGCACCGTGAACAGCGTGCCGCTGCCGACCGTGACCCAGAACGCGGTAGAGCGGTCGTCCTCGCTGATCTCCTTGCGCTGCACGAGCGCGGCGCCGAATGCCAGGTCGGAGAAGACGAGCACGAGGCTTGCGAACACGAGCGCGAGCATCGCGAGGCCGTACTGCTCGGGCGCGAGCAAGCGGGCGACGATGATGGCGCCGACGGTCCGGGTGAGCTGGAGCACGATCTGCGCCGCGCCCACCCAACCGAAGCCGCGGGCGATGCGGCCGCCCATGTCTGAAGTCGAGGTCATCCGCGACCCACGGTACGCGCGCCGGCGGGCATGGACCCTGGCCAACGGTCTAGCGTCGGCCAGGGACCCGGCTAGGGCTTGCGGATGACGATCATGGGATAGCGCCCGATGCGCCCGAGCAGACTCGGGAAGCGCTCCTCAGCCCAGAAGATCGCAGCCGGAATCCGGCTCAGCGGACCGGATTTCGGCACGAACTTGCGCAGGAAATCCATGTTCACCGAGCTCCACGAACGCAGATCGGCGTCGAAGGGGAAGTTCTGCTGCTCGAACCACTGGATGTCGTGCGCGTGGTAGTAGAGCTCGTTCTTGGCGGCGCTGCTGGAGTTCGCCGAACGGCCCCGCACGGCAGCCAGCACGCGCCGCACGACGCGGCTGGGCAGCAGCGCGATCTTCATCGGCAACGAGCGGTTGCGCCACGGCGTCGTCTGCCAGAAGTAGACGATCACGGCGGTCCCGCCCGGCTTGAGCACGCGATAGATCTCGCGGAAGGCGTCGGCCTGCTCGTCGTGCGGCACGTGGTAGAGCGTGTGCAGCGAGGACACGCCGTCCAAAGAGTCATCCTGGAACGGCAGGTTCGTGACATCGCCGACCACGTACACGCCGTCCTCGCCGACGTTGCGACGGGCTTCCTGGAGCGCCACCATCGACAGATCGACACAGACGCGATGCGCGAAGGACTCCGAGTACGCCTGGTACTCCGGGAACTGCACCGGACCCGACGCCACGTCGAGGAGGTAGCTCCCGCTCTTGGGGAGGTGGTCCTGCACGCGCGCGCGACAGCGCGCCATGTACGTCTCGATGCTGGGGTTCGGATCGATGAAGAGCGCCGTGTCCACGAACACGCCCTCCTCATCCTTCTGCCACCCCTTGCTGTCGTAGAAGGCCTGCACGGACTCCTTCTCCGCTCTCAGCGCCGTGTCGGGCGCGGCGCCGTTGAGGCTGATCGCGGAATCCGGCGTCAAACGAGAGATCCCGTCGTCGACGGGATAGGCGTACTGCCCATCCGCCGACACGTAGCCGGCGCTCAGCTCGGGCGTCTCGTGCGACCGGCGGGCGTTGGCCTCGCTCAGCTCAGTCGCGGTCAGCGAGCGCAGGGGGCCGCCGGAGATCGGGCAGCGCAGGATGGCGTGTTCGGTCATGGTGGTCAGCTCGACAGGTATAGCGCTCATACAGGGTTCCGGAAGGGCGCGGTTAGAGGAGGAGCGTGCGGTGCTTGACCGCGCCGCGGACGACGGCGCCGATCTCGACGATGTCGCGGAGTACGAAGAAGGGCATGGCGCTCGGCTTGGACCCCGTCAGGCGGCAACGCTTGTAGAGATGCGCGGCATAGGGCACGGCGAACACGCCCGCCGCCGGGATCGCCGGAGCGAGCACCGCGGCGCAGGCGGCCTGCCAGACCAGCGGGTGTGACGGATGGAAATAGATGCCGTCCTGCAGGTGCTCGCGCATGTGCGGATAGTCCCGGTACGTGCGCACGCAGTCGGACGCGCGGAACGCGTCCTTGAGCGTCTGCTTCGCCGTCTTCTGATGCACGGCGTGGTACACGAGCGCCTCGGGCGCGAACACGTGCTCGGCGCCCGCGGCCATCGCGCGCCAACCGAGGTCGGTGTCCTCCCCGGCGGGTGATCCGAAGTTCTCGTCGAAGCCACCCAGGCGCTCGAGCAGGTCGCGCGGGTAGAGGATGTTCGCCGTCTCGAAATGGGGGCTCAGGCCGTTGATCTCCAGCGAACGCGCCATCGGGCCGAACTGATCGGCCTGCGCGGGGTTCGGGGCGACCGGGCCTTGTACGACCGCACCCGGCTTGCGCCCTGCTTGGTCGACCAGCGCCTGCAGCCAACCCGGGGTCGGCTCGCAGTCGTCGTCGGTGAAGACGATCAGCGGGGCCTGCGCGATGCGCCAGCCGCTGTTGCGCGCAGTGCCCGGGCCGTTCCCGCCGCCGCGCACGACGTGCACGTCAGCGCGCGTGGCGAGGAACTCGAGCGTGTCGTCGGTGGAGCCGTCGTCGACGACGATCAACTCGCGTTGCGAATGCGGGAACGTCTGTGCGTCCAGGGCCGCCAGCAGGTGGCCGAGCAACTCGCGCCGGTCGCGCGAGGCGACGACGATCGAGACCAGCGGGGCAGAGTCGGGCGACATGCTTCGACCGTAGACCGGTTACGCGGTGGCGTCCTGGCCAGACGGCCGGGAGCGCCGCTGGACTTTCGCACGGGCGACGAGCCAGATGAAGCGTGAGTTGGTCCGGGCGTAGCGACCGAACATCCGCTTGGGCTCCTGCAACAGGCGGTATAGCCATTCCAGGCCCAGCTTCTGCCACCTCGTGCCCGCACGCCGGGTCACGCCGGCGACCACGTCGATCGAACCGCCGACGCCCATCACGAGCGGCACGCCGAGCGCGCGGCCATGCTCGCCGAGGAAGTACTCCTTGCGCGGCGAGCTCATCGCCACGAACAGGATGCGCGCGCCCGAGGCGCGGATCTCGTCGCACACGGCGGCCGTCTCGTCGTCGCTGAAGTACCCGTGCCGGTAGCCGCCGAACTGCAGCCCCGGATACTGGTCGCGCAGGTTGGCGACCGCGCGCTCGAGCACTTCCTGCTGGGCGCCGAGCACGAACACCGGATACCCGCGTTCGGCCGCGAGGCCCATCAGGCGGTGCATGAGGTCGATGCCGGCGACCCGCTCGGGCAGTGGCTGGCCGAGGAGCTTCGACGCCCACACGACGGACTGACCGTCGGCGTTGATCAGCTCGCAACGATTCACGATGGCGCGCAGCTTGTCGTCGTTCTGCAGCGTGACCAGCTTCGCGGCGTTGATCGCCATGTGTTGGGCGAAACCGTTGTCCTGGATCAGCTCGTCGCAGCGCGCGACGGTCTGCTCCATCGTCAGGGGGTCGAGCTGGCAGCCCAGGACCTCGACCCGCTCGAGCGTCTGCGGCATCAGGCCGAGGCCGCCACGGGGGCGAGGAGGCGCATCGCGTAGTTGGCGACAAGCACGTCGGCGACGCGCTCCGCAGCATGACCATCCCACAGCGGGATCGCCGAGGGCGTCGGCGCCCAACTCGGGGGCTCGACGGTCGCGATCAGCGACGCGTCGTCGCCCAGCAGCAGGTTCGTGCCGTGCGAGATCGTCACGGGCCGCTCGGTGTTGGGGCGCAGCGTGAAGCACGCGACGCCGAGTGCCGAGGTCTCCTCCTGGACGCCGCCGGAGTCGGTCAACACCGCGCCGGCTCCGGACTGCAGCGAGAGGAAGTCGAGGTAGCCCTGGGGCTCGATGCAGCGCACGCCGGCGGCCTCGAGCCGGTCCAGCGCCCCGGTACCGGCGAGGCGGGCGCGGGTGCGCGGGTGGATCGGGAAGACCACGGGGTGGCGCTCGGCGAGGTCCAGCAGGCCGTCGACGATGCGGGCGAGCTGCTCGGGCTCGTCGACGTTGGACGGGCGGTGCAGCGTCACGAGGATGTACTCGCGCTCCCGGACTCCGGCGCTGTTCCAAGCGGCGCGTGTGCGCGCGCGGCGTTCGCAGCGGCGCAGCGAGTCGATCATCGTGTTGCCGACATAGTGCACGCGGCCGTGGCCGATGCCCTCCGCGGCGAGGTTGGTGGCGCCTTCCGGGCTGTGCGTGAAGAGCAGGTCCGAGAGCGCGTCGGTGAGGACCCGGTTGACCTCCTCCGGCATCGTCCAGTCGCCCGAGCGCAGGCCCGACTCGACGTGCGCGACCGGGATCCCGAGCTTGGCTGCGACGAGCGCACACGCCAGGGTGGAGTTCACGTCGCCCGCGACGACGACCGCGACCGGGCGCTCCTCGAGCAGCACGTCCTCGAAGGCGGCGATGACCTTCGCGGTCTGCTCGCCGTGCGATCCGGAGCCGACGCCGAGGAAGTAGTTGACGGGCGGGAAGTCGAGGTCGGCCAGGACTTCGTCCGAGAGGCGGGCGTCGTAGTGCTGCCCGGTGTGGACGATCACCTGGCGGAATGCCCCGCGGCGTTCAAGCGCCGTGACGATGGGCGCCATCTTGACGAAGTTCGGACGCGTGCCGACCACGTGCACGAGCACCTGGTCGCTGGGCTCCAGCGCCGCACGATGGGTACGGCCGTGCGCTCCGCTCTCCGCGTGGCCAGGGTCGATGAACGGCACCACGTTGCTGTTCGCGGTGCCGGACACCGTCAGGCTGTGGTCGCGCGTGGAGGAGAGGGACATGACAGGAACCTAGGGGTGGGGTGCGAGGCTTGTAAGGGGCCGGCCAGGACGATCGGCTAGTTCTTGCGGCTAGGGAGGGCGACGGCGCGCAGCGCGGCGTAGTGCCCCTTGGCGGCCGCGCGGCGGCGGGGAGCCGTGACCACGGCGTGTGTGACGGCCGACAGCGCGAGCAGGCACGACTCGGCGAAGGCCGCGGGCCGGGTGTAGTGCAGGCGGGCGTAGCGTGCACGGCTGCGCGCGTGGATCGCCGCGAGCTCGGCTCGCGGCGCCGAGCTGCCCTCTTGATGGCGCGCGGTGGCGGCCGGCTCGTAGCGGACGGCCAGGCCGTGGGCACGCATGCGCACGCAGATGTCGGTGTCCTCGCAATAGAGGAAGAAGCCCTCGTCGAAGCCGCCGATCGCCTCGAACGCGTCGCGACGGATCAACAGACACGCGCCAGAGAGCCATTCGGCATCGCCGGGCACGTCGTAGCCCTGCGGGTCACGGATCATCTCGTCCGTCCACGCGGCCGTGGGGAGCAGGCGGTGCAGGAACAGGGCCTGCGCGAACGTCGAAGCCAGCCGCGGTTCACGACGGCGCGACAGCGCCAGCTCGCCCTCGCCGCCGAGGATGCGCGGGGCGACGATCCCGGTGCTCGGCTCACGCTCGAGCACCGCGACGAGTTGCGCGAGGTCGCCGGGCGAAAGCACCGCGTCCGGGTTGAGGAAGAGGATCGCGTCCGACGCACCGCCGGCGGCCCCGAGATTGCAGCCGTAGGAAAAGCCGCCGTTGCGCGGTGCGCGGATGGTGCGCACGGGCAGGTCGGCGATGGTGGGCAACGGGTCCTGCGGAGAGTCGTTGTCGACGACGATGACGTCGACGCCGGGGACATCGCACAGCGGCTCGACGCAGCCGCGCAGGGTGTCGCCGCTGTTGTAGGACACGACGACGACGTCGACGGTCATGCCGCCGCCACCGCTTCGAGGCGGCCGGCCCCGGTCTCGCCGAACAGCTCGCTCCACTCGGCCAGCTCGAGCAGGCAATAGAGCAGGCGCTTGTGGTCGGCGCGGCCGCTGCGATGGTCGCTGACGAGCCCGCCGACGGTCGTCGGATCGATCAGCGCGCCGAGGTCGCTGCCCGGGACGAAGCGACGCTCCAGCTCGGCGCCGAGCGACTCGCGCAGCCACTGGTCGTAGGGCGTCGAGAAGCCGAGCTTCGGGCGGTTGATGAGCTCGTCGGGGATCAACTTCGCCATCGCCTGCTTGTGCAGCCACTTGCGCTTGAGCCCGCGGACGCGCAGCTGGGCGGGGATGCGCTCGACGAATCGCATCAGCTCCACGTCCAAGAACGGGACACGCTGTTCGAGACCGTGCGCCATCGTCATCTTGTCGCCGTAGACGAGCAGGCCGTCAGGCAGGAACAGGTGCGTGTCGAGGTAGAGGCCCTGCTCGAGCGGGTCGCGGTCCGCGACGTCGGCGAGCACGCCCTCGGCGAGTGAGCGGCGCTCCGCGGCGGCTTCTTCGCCGGCCGATCCGGTCAACGACGCGCGCAGCTCCGGCGGGGCGATCTCGAAGATGCGCAGCAGGCGGTCGGTGGCGTCGTTGCCCCCGAGGAGACGGGCGGCGCGCTTGGCGCGCTCGTTGCGCGGCAGCGCCTCGGCGAGCGTGCGGACGGGCTTGGCCAGTGGGCCGGCGGCTGCGGCGAGGCGCAACAGCGCGGCGGCCTGGTGGCGGGCGTAGCCGCCGAGCGGCTCGTCGGCGCCTTGTCCTGAGAGGACGACCTTGACCGACTGAGCGGTGAACTCGCTGAGCTGCAGCAGCGCGGGCGCCGACGGGATGCCGCACGGCTCCTCGAGCCGAGTGATGCACTCGCGCAGCTGGGTGCGGAAGTCGGTCGGGCTCATGGCGACGCTGTGGTGATCGGTGCCGATCACGCGTGCGGAGTGCTCGGCCGCGGCACGCTCGTCGAGCGCGTCGCCGTAGCCCGGGAAGCCGATCGTGAACGACTTCGGCGCCTTGCCGTCGTGGCGGGCCATGGCGGCGGCGATGCCGGCCGAGTCGATGCCGCCGCTGAGGAACGTGCCGTACGGCACGTCAGACATCATCTGGCGACCGACGGCTTCCGAGAAGCGGTCGGCGAACGCATCCACGAGCTCGGCGGCCGGCACGTCCGCGAACGGCGCGCCCGGCGCCTCGCGGTAGCTGGTGACGCGCACGGGGCCGTCCGGCTCGGCGACGAGCACGGACGCGGCGGGCAGCTTGGACACGCCGGCGAACAGCGTGCGCGGCGCGGGCACGAAGCGCCACGCGAGGAAGTGGTCGAGGGCGACGGGGTCGATCAGCGTGCTGCCCAGACCCGCGGCGAGCACCGCGCCGACCTCGGACGCGACGGCGAGTTGCCGGCCCTTGGCGGCCCAGTAGACGGGCTTGACGCCGAACGGGTCGCGAGCGGCCACGAGGCGGTTGCGACGCGCGTCCCAGAGGGAGAAGCCGAAGATGCCGTTGAGGCGTTTGACGCAGTCCTCGCCCTCTTCCTCGTAGAGGTGGACGATGACCTCGCAGTCCGAGCCGGTGGCGAACCGATGACCGCGCGCCTCGAGCTCGGCGCGCAGCTCGCGGTGGTTGTAGATCTCGCCGTTGGCGACGAGGGTGATCGTGCCGTCCTCGGAGTACAGCGGCTGATCGCCGCCGGCGACGTCGATGATCGCGAGCCGCGTGTGGACCAGCAGTGCGGGTCCGACGCGATGCCACCCCTCACCGTCCGGGCCGCGGTGCCGAAGGGAGGCCGCCATGGCCTGAGCGGTTGAATCCCCCGCCGTGCCGGCTGGGTCAAGGAGCACGCCGATGCCACACATGCCGTCGATAATGGTCCGCGACCGCCGGTTTGCACCTACCCAGACGGTCAGGCTCGCCTGCGGGCCCTAGCATCCTCACCGTGCTTCGTTACGCGCTGATCACCCCCGCCCGCGACGAGCGGCAGAACCTCGAACGGCTCTCGGCCGCGGTCCGCGCCCAAGCCGTGCTGCCCGAGTTCTGGGTGCTGGTCGACGACGGTTCCACGGACGGCACCCGCGAGTACGCCAGCGGGCTCGGGGACCCGTACATGGTGGTCGTCGGCACCGAGACCGCCGAGGGTTCGTTGCGCGACGGTCGGCGCCAGGGCCGCGATCTCCTCGCCTTCCAGCACGGCATCCGCTCGCTCCCGAACGAAGTCGACGTCGTGGTCAAGGTCGACGCGGACGTCAACTTCGAACCGGACTTCTTCGAGCGGCTGCTGGCGGCGTTCGAGGCCGATCCGAAGCTGGCCATGAGCGGCGGGTCCTGCCACGAGTTCCAGGACGGGCAGTGGGTGCGGCGCAAGGTGACACCGACCGCCGTCTGGGGCGCGACCCGTGCCTACCGATGGGCCGTGATCGACATCGCGCTCAACCTCGAGCCCAACGTCGGCTGGGACGGGATCGACGAGATTCAGGCGCAGCTCGACGGCTGGCACACACGGACGTTGGTCGATCTGCCGTTCGAGCATCACCGCCCTGAAGGCGTGCGGGAGGGCAAGGTCGTACGTGCGCACGTGCTTTCGGGCGCCGCGGCCTGGTACATGGGCTACCGCCCGAGCTATCTGGTGTTGCGGAGCCTGTACCGCGCGCGCCGCGACCGCGCGGCGCTCGGGCTCATCTGGGGCTACGTGCACAGCGCCGCGACACGGGCGCCGCGCTGCAGTGACAAGCGGGTGATCGCCGCGCTGCGTGAGCGCCAGAGGCTCTCGTCGCTGCGGCGCGCCGTGCCTGAGTGAGACGCAGCTCTACGGCTGCGTCGGGAAGCCGTGGATCGCGGTGAGCGACTTCGTCAGACCCGCGACGCGCTCTCCGACGATCGTCGCGCCGGGGAACAGGCGCTGCAGCTCCTTGCGGCGCATGAGGCGATGCTCCTGCACGATCTGGCGGGCGAACTCCCGGTCCTCGCAGCGGCCGGCCCAGCCGACGCCGCGGCGCTGCAGGATCGCGATCCGGGTGCGCTCGGGCAGCCAGTGCCAAGCGGGTACGAGGAAATGCGGCTCGATCGGGAACCAGAAGTTCGGCGTCTGCACCCAGTAGGCATCCGCGACGCGGCGCACTTCGGCGGCCATCTTGGCCTGCGTCTCGAACGTGAACAGGTGCTCGATCACCGAGTTGCTGAACGCGATGTCGAAGCTCTTGTCCGCGTGGTCGGCGAGGGCGGTCGCGTCGCCCTCGGTGGGATGGATGTTCTCGTGCACGCGGTCTTGGGCGTCCAGGTTCACGAGCGTGATCTCGACGTCGTCGCGGCCGGCCCAACCTCGCTGCTCCCAGTACTGGTTGGTACCGCCCAGATCGATGATGCGCAAGGGGCGGGGGATGTCCGCGACGAGCCGCTCGAAGAGCTCGAAGCGACGTCCGCGCAGCCGATTGCTGAGTGAGGAGTCGTTCGAGCCGTCAGCGAGCCCTTGCAGCCGTGATGTAGGGGAGGCAACAGCCATGCCCGAGAGCTTGCCGTCCGCGGCGGCGCGCGTGCCTAGACGACGGTTCAGGTTGCTCAAGCGTGCGCGTGGGGAAGCCTGGACCATCCGCGAGCGGACTCGAGCCGGCGTGAATTACCGTGAGGGCCATGGCCGACCCGATCGACATCGTCATGCTGACCTTCAACCGGCTGGATCACCTGATCGCGACCGTCGACAACCTCGAGGCGCGCACGACCCAGCCCTATCGCCTGACGATCGTCGACAACGCGTCCGGCGCCGACGTCCGCACCTGGCTCGCCGAGAACCGGCACCGTTTCCACCAGGTCATCCTGCGCCCGACCAACGAGCACCTGCCCGCGTTCCAGCACGGCATCGACGCCACGACGAGTGATCCCTACATCCTCACCGAGCCCGACTTGATCGTCCCGGATGCGCAGCCGTGCTGGCTGACGCAGCTACACGCGAAGCTCGAAGCGCACCCCGAGTTCGGCCTGATCGGTTACGGCCTGGACCCGGTCAACCGTCCCAGCGTGCTCGGCCCGGAGGTCATCGACCCCGCCGCGCGCATCGACGACACGCTCGTCGAGGGCAGCCTCGGCATGTGGTTCCAGATGATTCGCCGCGATGCGCTGCTCGTGCCCTACGAGCTCGACGCGCAGGCCTGCGAGGCGATCCGCGGCGCCGGCTACAAGGTCGGCTGGCTCGACTCCCCGCGTCCCTACCACCTCGGCTGGGACGACCACAAGCTGCATCCCGGTCACCTCGCCTCCAAGAACCCGAAAGTCAACAAGGCGTACTCGCACTACCGCGAGATCGAGCTCATCGACCGCCCGCCGACGCTGCTTGAGCTGGCCAACGCCGCGCCGGTCGTGAGCGCCACACGCGCAGCCGGGATCCCTGACGCCTCCGTCCTCGAGCTCTCCTGGACGGGCCCGTCGGTCGCGGCGGCCCTGCCGGACGCGATCGCCGTCGAGGCACCGCCGGTCGCGGCCCTCGGCCTGCGCAGTGGAGCCGCGGGTGCCGTCGCGCTCGTCGACCCACCCGCCGCAGAGGCCCGCGAACTGCTGGCCGCCGCCTTCCACGCCGCGGCCGACACCGTCGTCGCCCTCGCGCCCCTCAGCACCTTCGGCGGCGCCTTCGCCCTGGACCTCTGTCCCGCAGGCTGGACCGGTGTCGAACGCCCCGGCCCCGCGGCGCTGCCGCTCGTGCTCGCCCAGCGGGCCGACGCCGACACCGAGCTCAGCGAGCATCTCGGCTACAAGACGCTCGAAGAGCGCGAGCATTGGCTGTCGCTCTTCGCCCAGGCCGGGTTCGGCACGGGCCCGCGTCGCCTCTGGGTCTGGCGCCGGGAGACGCCTCTCGACGTCCCGGCCACGGTCGACCTTGCCGGCTCCTCGGTCGATGTCTGGCAGCGCCGCCCGCCGGAGGTCGCTGCCGCTCCCGAGGGCTACACCTTCTCGCAGCGCGTGCGCGGCAAGATCGCTCGCGAACGCCTCAAGCGCCGCGTGCGCGCGGCCCAGGGCCGCGCCGCCGCGCGCTCCTGATCCTCCGCGAATGCTCCACGCGCTGGCGCCGGCGCTAACCGGGCTGTGTGCCGCGGGGCCCGCGCCAGTCGCAAACGTGTCGGCGCCGGGTGAAAACTGGTTCACCCGGCGCCGGTTGAAAGTGGGCCATCCGGCGGGGCGCTGAGCAGCGACGCGCCGCCCGTCGATCGGCGCGCGGCCGGCAAGACGGTCGTCGATGACTATGTGCGCGAGGTGCGGCCGTTGTCTGCGTCGCGGCCGAAACGTTTCAGCGCGCGGTCTACCGTCCGGGCGAGCTCTGCCAGTTCGATCTCTGGCAGCCGCGCGAATCGGTTCCGGTCGGGCACGGCCAGACGCGCTACGGCTGGGTGATCATCGCGTGTCTGGGCTACTCACGGGCGGGCGCTGGCGTGTTGGTGTTCTCGACCCAGACGGAGACCTGCTGGCCAGGATCGCGGGCTGCTTGCAGCGGTTGGGCGCCTTGCCGCCGACGTTGGTCGGGATCGCCAGGCCGGCATCCACGGCCGCCGATGGCCGGCCGTCGGCGGCATTCGCCGGCTTCTGCGCGCAGCTCCGCGTCGGCGGGCAGTTCTGCGGCGCGTTCCGTTGCTGATCGTCGACGAGTCGGCTACATCCCGTTCGATCCGCAGGCCGCGAACCTGATGTTCATGCTCGTCTTCCGGCGGCTACGAGCGCGCTTCGATGATCGTCACCAGCAACAAGCCGTTCTCGGCCTGGGGCGAGATCTTCGGCGACGACGTCACTGCCGTCGCGATGATCGACCGGCTCGTTCACCCCGCCGAGATCCTCAATCGTCGAGCGGCCCTGACACTCGAGGAAGCTACGCCGGGCGAGCTTGGCCCGCGGCGCGTTCCTCGTCGGTGATCGGTCCGAGTCGCCGCGCGGCGATGCCGACTCCGGCGAGGATGAACATCATCAGCGTGCACTGGGGGAACCCGAAGGCGTCCCAGGTGAACATGCCGATCGCGAATGCGAGGATCGCCGAGGCGAGGCCGGCGAGCAGCCAGCCGTGCTCGGTGTTGTCGCCGCGCGCTGCGGCCGCGAGCAATCGGACGTTGCGTAAGAAGAACCACCACCAGGCAAGTACGCCCGTGATCCCTACCTCCAGCAGCAGCGTCAGCCACTGATCGTCCAGGATCCGGCGGGTCTTGCTGGCATCGAGCTTCTGAGGTACGCGCGTACCCCAGCCCTGGCCGAACCAGGGGGTCTTCGAGGCCTCGTCAAACGACGGTCCGATGTCCGAGATCCGGTTGGAGGAGTCTCCGCCGTAGTTGGTGTTCTGCTGGGCGATCAGGCCGCCCTCGGGAAAGAACGACGACTTGATCGTGCCGAAGGTCGCCGGCACGGCGAGGTTCACGACGACCAGGAATGGCGGGATCATCCACCACACGCGCTTGAAGACCTGCGGTCGGACGGCCAGGAGGAACAGACCCTGCGTGAAGAGCATCAGGATCGCCGTGCGCGCGACGGTCGCCATGCCGGCGATCCCGATGAGCGCGACCGCACACCACCACAGCTTGCTTTTGTGACGCCAGGCGACGTACACGCCGACCGGCAGCATCATCACCAGCACTGCTCCAAGCGCGATCGGGTGCTCGGCGGACGCGTAGACGCGATGTCCGCTGCCACGTGCCTCGACGAACGAGGGAACGCCGGACTGCTGGAAGCGAAACACCGGCATGACCTGATGAATGTGGTTGAAGACGTTGTAGCCGGTCTTGTTCTCGACCATCGCGAAGAACGCGACAACCGCTGTGCCGCCGACGAGCACCTTCAGGCCCCGGTCGAGCTCAGCTCGGGTGCGCAGCGCGCTGCCGATCAGGAGCATTACGACGAGGTAGCTGATGAAGAACGAGATCTTCTTCGCGACGTCCATACCGACACCGCGCTCGTGGATCGCGGGCAGGTTGAGGGCGATGCCGATCGCGATGCCGATCCAGATCGCCCCCATCGGGCCACCGAGCCCAGAAGGGATGAGCCGGATCGCGCGTGGCTCGGCGAGCAGCGACGTGATCCACAAGACCGCGACGATCGCGACGAGCAACCGGTAGGGCTCGAGCTGAAATGGCAGCGTGATCGGTAGCCCGTACCGCCCGATGGGCACGAGCAGCACGATCAACATGATCGAGGAAACCAGCACGTGCCACTGCGTCAGCCAGCGAACCGTTGCGAACGCCACCACACCGCCGCAGACGGCCATGATGACGTACGTCGGCTGGAGATTGAGCAGCGCCGAGATCAGCATCAGCCCGGCGAGTGCGACCGCGATCAGGTACGCCCGGCCAGGGACGGGCTCGACCGCGCTCGCCGGTCCAGCGGCAGCACCCATCGGGGTACCCTCGCTCAGCCGGCGCGGCGGGACGCGGGGGGAGCGGACCAGCCACCGCCGGATGCGGGCGGCTGGGCCGCGGCGATGACCGGCGCGGGGGGAGTCGCCGGCGTGTGGCGGTGGTCGGCGCCGTTGCCGTTGCCGTTGCCGTTGCCGTTGAAGGCAGGGCTCTCAGGTGCGATCTCGAGCGACCGGCCACCCTTGGGCGGGTACAGGTTGTCGAGACAGTAGGAGAGCGCCAGCGCGGCGGCCATGACGAGCAGGAACGCGACCAGGGCCGGAGTCTTGGAGTGGCCGATCAGGACCGTCGCCTCGCTCGGGGGCGTCAGGACGTCGATCCGCACCCGGTTGTCGCTCGGGATGTCGTACTTGTCCTGCTCGGCCTTGATGTAGCCCTTCAGCGCGTCGATGACCGCCGAGTTGAGCTTCTGCGCCTCCTCGGGCGTGTCACCAGTCGTGTCGAGGTTGAGGATCGGGAGCGTGGTGCTCGTGTTCCAGCCTGCCGGCGCGGGCGTGATGGTGATCCGCTCGCGCGGGGGAGCCGGGCTGATGAGCGCTCGCACGGCGTCGCTCTGGGCGTAGTAGGCGTAGGTGACCGCGAGGTTCGCGAATCTGCCCGGGTCGGCGAACTGGGCGCCCTCGTCCTTCTCGGTCGGCGCGGCGCCCGGCTCGGTCTCGGGCTTGGCCTCGCCGGCAAGCACGACTCGCCCATCCGGGAAACCCTGCTGCGTCACGTTGAGTGCGGAGTTGCTCGTGAACGTCTGCTCCGAACGCCACTCGAGACCTGCGGTGCTCACGTTGAAGATCGAGAGGATGGCGAGGACGATGGCCAGGATCAAGCCGCCCGCGACGATGATGCGGAATCGCCGCAGGACGTTCAGGTGACGGCGGAGGTTCATGCTCGTGATCGTAGGCGGGGACCGACGCCCTGGGGCGGGTGAACGGCCGGACCCTGGACTATGGTCCAGGGCCCGCCTAGCCGCGTGGAGAGAGCCCTCGGGCGGTGCGCCAGGGCTGCGCTCACTCGACCACCGGGCGGTTCATGTCGCCCTGGATCTCCGGTGCGGTGAGCGCCCGGTTGTAGACCCTCACCTCGTCGATGGTGCCCTTGAAGAACTCACCCCAGACACCGTTGCCGCCGAGCCGTAGCGGCTGGGAGGCGACCGTCGCGCTGCCCGTGACGGCGTGCGTCCCGACCTGGTTGCCGTTGATGAACATCCGCAGCGTGGACCCGTCGTACGTCATCGCCAGATGCGTCCAGGTGCCGGTCGGGATCGCGGCGGTACCCCGCGCGTCGACCTCGGTACCGCCGGTGGTCAGGTGGGCGCTGGGCCGGTTGGAGTCCTCGTTGGCGTACAGCGAGTACGACAGCCCGGAGCCGGTCTCCTTGAGGACCGCCGTGCGCCAGCCGCCGGCCTCCGCCGAGTTGACCCAGGCCTCGAGCGTCAGGCCGGTGGTGACGTGCAGCGGCGCGGCGTCGGGAATCGTGACCATGTTGCCGAGCCCGTTGAACAACAGCGCCCGGCCGAAGCGCCCCGCGGTCGTGCGTGCTGTCGTGCCGAGCGTGCCGACCATGCCGCTGGCCGAGGAGTCCGTGACCGTGGAGCCACTCGTCTCCTCGAAGCCGTAGGCCGCGATCAGCCCCGACGGTGCGGTCACGGTGTTGCTGGTGGTGACCGCGACGGCCGCTGACGTCGTCGTCGCGCCGTCCGTGTCGGTGGCGACTGCCGTAACGCTGTGGCTGCCGTTGGGCACCAGGCTGCTGTCCCACGTGTAGGCGTACGGCGACGAGGTGTCGGGGGCGCCGACATCGACGCCGTCGACCTTGAACTGGACGTTCGCGATCCCGCGGTCGTCAGTCGCGTTCGCGGTGAGCGATGCCGGCCCGGTCAGCGTGGCGCCGGCACTGGGCGCGGTGAGCGCCACCGAAGGCGGCGCCCCGTTGTCGACGGTGACGTTGACCGGCGTCGACGTCGTCGTGTTGTTGGCGGTGTCCGTCGCCACGGCCGTCAGCGTGCGCGCGCCGTTCGCCACCGTGCGGGTGTCCCACGCGACCGAGTAGGGGGCGGTCGTGTCGGGCGCGCCGAGGTTCGCACCGTTGAGCTTGAACTGCACGCTCAAGACGGCGCGGCTATCGGCGGCGTTCGCGGTCACGTTCGTCGTCCCCGCGAGCGTGGCGCCGTTGGCCGGCGCTGTGAGGGACACGGTCGGCGGGCTGGTGTCGGGGATCGGCGGCTGCACCGGGCTCGCCATGTCCGTCGCCAGCTCAGCGGCGCTCAGCGCGCGCCGGTAGACCCGGATTTCGTCGAGCACGCCACGGAAGTACTCACCCCAGACGTTGTTGCCGCCGATCCGCAGCGGCAGCGTGGACGAGTCGATCGTCCCGGTGACCGCGCGCTGCGAGCTCAGCGTGCCGTTGACGTAGAGCTTGAGCGAGCTGCCGTCATAGGTCACGGCCAGGTGCGACCACGTGTTCACGGGCAGGGTGGACGTGCCGTTGGTGTGCACCTCGCTGCCGTTGGTGGAGACGTGACCACTCGCGCGGTCGACATCGTTGTCGGCGTACAGGCCGTACGCCATCGCGTTCGCGTTGCGCTCGCGCAAGAGCACCGTGTGCCAGTAGTTGAACCCGGTGGGGTTGACCCACGCTTCGAGCGTCATCGCGGCGCCGAGGTTCAGCGACGCGTGCGACGGGATCGTGACCCAGTCGCCGGAGTTCACGAAGCTCAGCCCGCCGCCGTGGCGGCCGCTGACGCGCGTCGCGCCGGTGATCGTGCCGTGGTTCTTGGCGGGGGAGCTGTCGGTGGCGCTCGTGCCTGCCGCTTCTTCGAAGCCCCAGGCGCCGACCAGCCCCGCGGGGTCGACGGCCGGGTTCTCGAGCGTCAGGACGAGCGGCGCCGATTCGCGCGTGTTGCCCGCGTCGTCACGCGCCACGGCGGTGATCGTGTGCTCCCCGTTCGCCACGCCGAAGCTGTTCCAGTCGTAGGCGTAGGGCGCGGACGTGTCCTCGGGTCCGAGGTTCGCCCCGTCGAGCTTGAACCGGACCCCGATCACGCCGACGTTGTCGCTGGCGGTCGCGGTCAGCGTCGTCGAACCGATCAGCGTGCCGGATGCGGGCGCCGTGATCGACACGACGGGGGCCTGCGTGTCCGGCGGCGGCGGGTCGGCGGTGGTGAAGCTCCAGCTCACCGGCGCGGCCAGCGGCACGCCGTCGGCGGAGAAGACCTCCGTCCCGATCCGGGCCGTGTACGTCGTGGCGTAGGCGAGGTTCGCCGACGGCGTCAGCGTCACCTTGCGTGTCGCCGCGTCATAGGTGACGGCGGCGCTCACGGCGGTGCCGTCCGGACGGCGCAGGGTCGCGCTCGTCGTCGTCAGCGTGGTCGGCTCCATGTCCCGCGAGAAGGTCGCCGTCGGCGCGGTCCCACGGGCCACCCCGGTGGTGCCGTTGGCGGGCGTGACGGCGGTCACGGTGGCGGGCGGCGGTGCGGCGCCGGTCGTGAAGACCCAGGTGACGGCTCCGGCCAGGGCGATCCCGTCCGCGCTCTTGACGGCGGTCGAGACGCGGGCGCGATAGGCCGTGGAGAAGGCGAGCGGCGCCGTCGGCCGCAGCGTCGCGGTCCGGGTCGCGTTGTCGTAGCTGACCGACGCGGCCACCGGGCTGCCGCCGGCGGCCGGCTCGAGGGTGAACGACGAGCTCGTGACCGTCGCGGCATCGAGGTCGCGCGAGAAGGTGGCGGTGGGGCGCACGGTGGCGGACGCGCCCGTGGCACCGTCGCCCGGACTGCGCTGCGTGATCGCCGGGGGCCCGGCCGGGGCGGCCGGGATCACTTCGATCGCTGCGACCTGCGGATCGTCCGCCGCTCCGTACACGCTGCGCAGGTTGAGCGTCCCGTCGCTGATCTGGACGTTCGGGACCGTACGGATGTGCGCTCCACGGGCCCCGGCCGCCGCGAAGCTGTCGATTCCGGAGAGGTCCGGGTTCAGCGCCGTGTCGACGACGTCGAAGCCGAAGACGCGGCTTCCGGCGCCGCCCGCGACGGCGGTGCCGAAGTACGTCTCGGCGAAGTGCAGCCGGACGTCATAGCGGCCGTTGGCCACGGGGATGGCGTAGCTGAAGTTGCCCCAGCGCTCGTTCTGGTAGAGGGCCTGGTCAGCGGTGCCGGAGATCGACTGGGTGGTGGAGGCGGTGGAGCCGCCGCTGAAGTTCGCGTCGGCGGCGAAGGTGACGCCGGAGGCCGCGACGTACGCCGGGCCGCCGGTGTTGATCCGGATGGCGGGCACCGACGCCGACGGCGTCGTCGCCAGCGACTCGGCTGACGGGCCGGACTGCTGGCCGGCGACCGTCGCCGTCACGACGTAGTAGTACGCCGTCCCGGCGTTCAGGCCCGTGTCCGTCAGCGACGTGCCGGTGAGCGTGGTGGCGTTCGCGCGGGTGCCGAGCGGCCAGCCGCCCTCGCGTGAGGACCGCAGCCGGTAGACGTTGTACGCCGTCGCGCCGATCACCGGGCTCCACGAGATCGTGACCGAGTCGGTCCCGACGGGCGTGGCGATGACGCCGCCGGGCACCGTGGCCGGATCGATCGGCGAGTCGAGCGTGATCCCGGAGGACGGGGTCGTGGCCGTGGCGCCCATGTCGGCGAGCGTGTTGGTGGTGATCTGCTCGATCTCCGGAAGCGAGTGACCCTCGTTGAAGACGCTGCGGTACAGGCCGCGCCACCACTGGTTCGTGCCGTAGTTGACGACGAGGGCGCCGCTCGCGGCCTTGTACTTGGTGATGTTGGAGTTGGCGCTGCCACGCGCGTAGGTGCGGCCCGAGTCCTGCAGGATGTCGCCGGACGCCGGCGAGGAGGCGAGCGTCTTCACGCCCGCCGGTTCGACGCCGTTGGACACGCGCGCGTCCCACTCCCAGCCGAGGAGATCGGTCCCGATCTGCTCAGTCGTTCCGGGGAGCAACGAGTCGAGTCCGGTGTACCGGAACAGGCGATCCTGCCCCTGCTCGGCGCTGACGCGCAAACCGAAGCTGGCGTTGACCTCCTGGCCGACGTACATCGAGCCGATCAGCGCGTTCTCCGGCCGGTTCGCACCCGTGGGGTCACGCCACGTGGTCGTCGGAGAGACGGGATCGGCAACGCCCGACTCGGTGTTCTTGTAACAAACCAGAACCCGGTCCTGAGCGCCGGTCTGCACGCTCGGTTCGTAGCGGACGCGCCAGTACAGGGTGTTGGCGCCCGTGAACAACAGGCTCGTCCCGGCGTCGCGCGCCTGCTCCCACGACGCGCGCACGTTCTCGGAGATGTACTCGTCGTGGGCCGGTGACACGTAGACGCTGCCACGGCGAGCGAGTGACTGCTGCCGCTCCAGGTCGGTGCCGGAGATGTAGGCCACGTCGTGGCCTTGGCGCTCAAGCCAGGCGACGAGCGGCTGCTCGATCTCCGTGTACCAGTCGTGCTGGCGAACGCGGATCTGGTTGTACGGGCGATCGAAGGACACCTTCACCGCACGCGGGCCGGCCGAGATCGTGTTCGGGCCGCCGGAGTTGAAGTTGTACAGCGATCGGCCGCCGTAGTTGTTGTACGCCTGATAGGTCGAGAACCCGCTGCCCAGCACGACCTTCGGCGTGCGCGAGTCGTCGCGCACCGCGAGCAGGATGTGCGTGTCGGAGTTCGTGTCCGTGCGCACCAGCCGCAGCAGGTACATGCCCGACGGCCACGCCGCCGTCGTCGTCAGCTTGAACGACGCCGACCAGTTCGCGCACTCCACGAGCCCCGTCGCGAAGTCGTTCGAGCACGCCGGCTGAGCCGTGCCGGCGAGACCGCGCACGATCGAGAACAGCCGGCCACCTGTGCCGCCGTAGTCCCCGCTGCGGTAGATCTCGAGGTTGAACGGCGCGCCGGAGGTCGTGTTGATCTTCAGGTCGACCGACTCGCCGTGGTTGATGCTCTGCGCCGTCGCGAAGCCTTCGATGCCGCCGGACGCGGGCACGTTCGGCGAGCGGGCCGGCCAGTTGGTCGTCCCGGGCAGGCAGTTCTCGAGCACGACCGGATTGCCGGTGCTGCACGCCCGCGCGGCAGGCGTGGACTGGACGACGAGCGAATTGGCCGACTCGAAGCCGCCCTCGATCGCTCGCACGGCGTAGTAGTAGGTCGTCCCGTTGAGCGCCGAGGTGTCGGCGAAGGACGTCCCGAGCACCCCGCCCACCGGCGTCACCCGTGTGGTGATCGTCGCGGCGGTCGTCCCGCGGTACACGGCGTACGCCGAGGCGCCCGCCGACGGCTGCCAGGCGAGCTCGACGCGGCCGTCGAGCGCGATCCCCGAGGGGCCCGCGGGTGCCGCCGCGGCGTGCGCCACCCCGGGCGCGAGCGCGAGCGTCAGGAACACCAACGCGACCGACAGAACCCAGCGTGCAGTGGACGGGTGCATCCACTCATAATCGCCGTTCTGTCAGCCGTCGGACACTGGCCGCGAGACTAGTTTCTTGAGCGGTGAAGGACCAGCGCGAGGCCGGCCGCGGCCAGTCCGGTGGCGACCGTGAAGGCGACGCTGACGCCGTGCAGCGGGGAGCCGCCGACGAAAAGCTCGACGGCGACGAACGCCACGGCGGCTGTGAGCCATGCCAGGGCGGTTCGGGCCGCGAGCTCGCGCGCGAGCGCGGCCTGGGTGAGCGTCGCTGCCGCGAGGTAGCAGCCCACGCCCGCGGACAGGATCGCCAGATCCCCGCGGGCGACGTCGAAGCCGGGGCCGAACAGCAGCCGCATCAGCTCCGGCCCGCAGACCAGGGCCCCGGCGACCAGCGCGCCGGTGAGCGTCAGCGTGCCTGCACCGGCGGCCAAGAGCGCGCGCCGAATGCGGCGGTGCTCGCCGCGTGTGTGCAGTTCGGTGAAGCGTGGCAGCAGCGCCGCCGCGACGCCTTGGAAGAGGAAGACAGGGGCGCGCACGAGCATGGTGGCCGCGAAGACCGTGCCTGCGGCGGCGGCGTCTCCGCTGGCGGTCAGCACGGCGAGCAGCGCGCCGCCGCTGACGAGCGTCTGCTCGGCACCCGCCACCACGCCGACGGGCACGGCGAACCGAGCCGCGTCGCCGAGTTTGAGCGGCCCCGCGGCCGTCCCGCGCAGCTTTGCCAGCACCTGGCGCGGACCGAATCCGCGCAGGGCCAGCGGCGCCAGGGTCCCGAGTACGGCGGCGCCGACGATCGCCGCGGACGCCACGTGGGCCGAAGCGACCATGAGCAGCGGCAGCAGGAGCACGACGCGCGCCAGGCCGTCGATCAGCAGCAGCACGCCGTACCCGCTGAGCCACTGCAGCCCGCTGGCGACGCCGCGGGCGTAGTAGGACGCGGCGTACGCCGCGATGCCCGCGAGCAGGCAGACGCTGAACGCGTCACGCCCGTTGAAGAAGGCGTCGGTCAGCGGGGTCCACGCGAGCGCGAATACCGCGCAGACCGCTGCGAGGGCCCCGAGCGTGAGCCACCCGACGGTACGGACCACGGCCATGGCGTCCTCGCCGCGGGCCTGCCGCTCGGCGATGTTGCGCGCCAGCGTCTGCTCCGCCGGGCGGAAGAGCACGACGCTGACCAGGAACATCGCCGCCCACAGGACGGCGACCGAGCCGTACTCGACCGGCCCGAGGGCGCGGGCCGCGGCGAGATTGAAGACGTACGCCAGTACGCCCGACGCGAGCGTGCCGATCGACAGCAGTGCCGCGCCGGTCGGGAGCCGCAGACGGCTCCGGACCAGCGGCGCGGGTGGTGCCGGGAGGGTGACGGCCTGCTCGCTCACCAGCGGATCAGGCGGAAGCCAGGGTCTGGTCGCGGGAGGCCTCGGCCGCCCGGCGCTCGCGGATGTAGGCGAGCGTCCGCTCGATGCCCTCGTCGAGGCCGACCTGCGCCTCGTAGCCGAGGATGCGCTTGGCCTTCTCGGTGGACGGCACGCGGTAGTACACGTCCTGGTAGTTCGCGCCCATCGACTCGAACGACGTCAAGTGGTCCGGGATCGCGTCCTCGACGCCGACCGCCGCTTGGACCTTGTGGGCGAGATCGATGATCGTGATCGGGTTGTCGTTGCCGATGTTGATCACCTCGCCCCAGCTTTCCGGCGTGTCCAGCGCGCGCACGAAGCCGTCGACGGTGTCGCTGACGAACGTGAACGAACGGACCTGCTTGCCGTCGCCGTGGATCTCGATCTGCTTGCCGTCGAGCATCTCCTCGAAAAAGACGGACATCGGGCCGCCCCACCACGTGGCGTGGTTGTACGGGCCGTAGCAGTTGAACAGGCGCAGGATGGCCACCTTCAGGCCCTGCTCCTCGGCCAGGCGCAGCGCGAGGTGCTCGTCGAACAACTTCGACGTCGCGTAGCACCAGCGCCGGCTGGTCGGCGGACCGAGCACGATCTCGCCGTCCTCGCGGAACGGCGCCTTGGCATTGCCGTAGACATCCGACGTGGAGGCGAAGACGACCGGCACGTCGAGCGCGATCGCGACCTCGAAAGCGGCGTGCGAGCCGTCGACGTTGACCTGCATCGTGCGCAGGCCACCCTCGTAGCGCGGGATCTTCATCGCCGCGAGGTGGATGATGCCGTCGACGTCCGCCCAATCGGCGCGCAGACGCTGCGTGTCGCGGCAGTCGTACTGGTGCAGCGTGAAGTTCGGGTGGTCGAGGAACCGCGCGACGTTCTCGATGGCGCCGGTCGACATGTCATCGATACCGATGACGGTGCGCCCCTCATCGAGCAGGCGCTCGACGAGGTTGGCGCCGACGAAGCCGGCGGCTCCCGTGACGCCGACGATGTTGGGACGGGTCATGGTGTTGCTCTCCTCTGCCAGAGATCGAGGGTTACGGCGCCGTCTCCGGCACCGCGCAGGGTCGCCACGCGGCGGAAGTCGCTGCGCAGCCAGGCGCCGAGACGCCGGTTGTACGTGACGCCAAAGGCGCCCTGTCCATATTCGGTGAGACGACGGCGGTCGGTGACCACCAGGTTCACGTCCCGCAATTGCGCGATGACGCGCTCCTCGGCGGCTTCGTCCGGCACCATGCCGGGCAGCAGCGAGATGGCGGGAAGCGGGTCCTCGCGATCCGCCAGCGTGTAAAGCGCTGACATCTGCGGCGCGAGCAGCACCGGATCGCCGGGGCGCGTGCGCTCGGCGATGGCGTCGAGGACGGCCTGGTAGGCCGGGCCGTCCGACGGGGTGGCCGTGATCGAGCCTCCCGGGCCGCTGACGGTGAACGTCTCCGCGCGCGCATCATTGACGACGAGCACGGCGCCGGCCGCGACGAGTGCGCTGAGCCACGCGATGCCCAGTCGGCGCACCGCGACGCCGCGGCTGCCCAGGACCTCGAGGTGCAGCCAGGCCATGAACAGCGCGGCGAGCGGCAGCGCGTACACGGCGAACTGCGAGAAACGGGGGTTGGGGTGCGGCGCGAAGGCCGCGTAGGTCTTCGCCGCGATCACGGTCAACGCGACGCTCAGCAGCAACGCGGCCTGATCGCGAACGCTGAACTCGACCGTGCGCGAGCGGGCGCGCCAGGTGAGCGCGAGCGCGGCGAGCGCGGCGCCGGCGGGCACCCACGCGTACGCGTACTCGAGGCGCGACCGGATCGCCTCCGGGTTCACGAGCAGCGCGCCGACGAAGGCGACGCCGCCCAGGATCGCGCCGGCGATCACGAGCGCGCGTAGCTTCCCGCCGCGCGCGACCAGCAGACCCGCGCCGAGCATGGCGCCGGCGAGCACGGCGTAGAGGGCGAGGTCGGCGGCGAGGCGCGCGAAGCTCGCGGGCGTCATCGGCGCCGAGGCCTTCAGGATCTGGTCGCTGCCCGCAGCAAGTTGCGCTGACGGAAACATGTTCTCCAGTAGCGCACTCGGCGATGCCTGCGTCGCCAACAGCCCGTAGACCACCAGCGGGATCGCGACCGCAACGCCGGCCCAAGTCGCCCCGGCGCGGACCGCGCGGCGGCGATCAGCGCCCTCGGCGCGCAGCCAACGGAGCATGAGCCACAGCGCCGGTGCGAGCACGAGCGCGACGGCGAACTCGGGCCGGGTGAGCATGCCCAGGCCCGTGGTCACTCCGGCCAAGGCGAGCCAGGCGCGCTTGCCGCTGGCGGCGTACCGCGCCCCGGCGAGGACACACGCCAGCACGAGCACGATCGCCGTGGTCGCGCCAACCGCATGCGGAGAGATTAGCCCCATGTTGCCGGTCGCGACGGCTGCGACGACCGTGGAACCGGCGGCAAGTGCCGCTCCCACCGGACCGGCGAGCACGAGACCGAGGCGGTAGGTGATGGCGACCGCGGCGGTTGCAAGCACGATGCCGAGCGCCACGACAGCGGTGGTGCCAGTGCCGAACACGGTGAACGCGCCGCCGAGGAGTCCGACGCCGAGAGGACCGTAGATGTACGGGAAGTCCGCGTACGGCAGCTCACCATCGGCAAGCCGCTGCGCAGCCACCCAGTCGTAGCCCGTGTCGTGCCCGAGGTCGCCCCAAGCGCCCCAGGTCAGCGCAACGAGCACGGCGAAGCCGACCGCAACCGCGGCAGGGGCCAGCAGCTCCGCACGCCGCAGGGCGGCGAAGGAGATCTGCCGGGCACCGGCACGGGTGATCGGCTGCGCGCTCATGCCGCCTGCGCCACCTCAGCGTTGCGGCTCGCCTTCACGATTTCGGTCGCCACGTGCTCGGCGACGCCGGCGATGGCCTGGCCGTGCACGATGTTGGGATGCACCCGCGCGGAGCTCGCCACCGCGAGCCCCGGGGCAGCGAAGACGGGCGGAATGCGGTTCGCGACGGCCGCCACGTGGACGGGCTCAGCAATCTTGGTACGAGCCACCTGGCTCGCGATGACGTCTTCGCGCCGGAAGTCCGGGAACAGCGTCTGGACGTGGCCGAGGAACTCGTCCGTGATGTCCTCGCTGGACCGGTCGAGGATCGGGTTGTCCGACCGCACGTACTTGGGCACGTAGATCAAATGGCCGTCGACCCACGCGGGGTCGACGGCGTGCGTCGTCTCGACGACGCTCGTGATCGGCACGCGACGGTCGGTGATGTTGATCGCGTAGTACGGGCTGACGCTCTTCTTGACGCGCGCGACCAGGCAGACGATGCCCATGTAGCGCAGCGGGTCCGGCCCGAGCGCGCGCTCGAGCTCGTCCGCGAGCAGGCCCTTGAGGTTCGGGCGCAGCTGCGTGGTCACGACCGTGTCGTGCTCGATCAGGCCGGCGTCCGTGACGACGCCCAGCGCGCGGCCGGAGGCCGAGGCCGGGATGTGCCGGACCGGGGTGGAAGTGAGGACCTCGCCGCCAAGTGAGCGGATGCGCTCGGCGAGCCGGTCGACGAGCGCCTGGTAGCCGCCCTCGATCGCGCCCATGACCTCGCGCCCGCCCTTGGAGCGGGTGCCGGCCGTGCGACGCATGCGCGACCACAGGTAGGTCGCGGGCAGGTCGTCGTAATGGCCGTCGAACTTGGAATCCAGCAGCGGCGCCCACAGGCGCTCCCACAGGCGGTTGCCGGAGAGCTTGCGCGCCCACGCCTCGACCGGCTGCTCGTCGAGCGCCTCATGGTCTTTGATCCGGCCGCAGGCGAGCACGAACGCTGCAAGGCGCGCCTTGTCGTCCAGCCGCAGGCCGGGGAAGCGGAGCACCTCGACGGGCGTCGACATCGAGCAGCGCTGGCCGTCGTTGTAGAAGCCCACGCCGAGCGAACGCCAGCGGATGCTCAGCCCGAGCGACTCCGCCAGGTCCACGACCTTGTGGTCCTCCGTGGTGACCGCGTGGTAGTAGCGGTCCACGGCGACGCCGCCGATCTTCGTCGACCCCGCGAGGCCGCCCAGACGCTTGTCCGCCTCATACACCGAGACAGACACGCCCTTCTGCGCGAGCTCGTACGCGATCCCGAGGCCCAAGAGGCCCCCACCGATGATGCCTACGCTCACGCGGAACCTCGTCGCGAGGCCACCTGACGCGTCATCAGCCGCGCGTAGCCGGCCATCGTCGGCAGCACGCGCATCTTGCTCTCGCCCTCGCGCTTGGCCCAGTCCAGGGTCACGGGGACCTCGGCGACCTGGGCGCCCATGCGCGACAGCTTGATCAGCAGCTCGGCCTTGCAGGCGAAGCCCCGCTCACGGATCAGGTTGTCGCCGTGCTTGGTGTAGCCGGCGCGCAGCATGTCCGCGCGGTAGACGCGGAAGAACGAGGACACCGTGCTGGCGTTTAGGCCGGCGCCCGCGCGAATCGCGGAGGAGGCGGCCTTCGACAGGAAGCGGCGGTGGCGCGAGACGTTGGCGAGCTCCCCACCGGCGTGGTGGGAGGCGAGCACGATGTCGGCGCCCTCGGAAGCGACGGCGATCATGTCGCCGACCGCGTCCAGGTCACTCGTCGTGTCGGACTCGAGCGTGATGATCAGGTCGTCCTGCTTGGCCACGCCTAGGGCGAAGCGGAAGCCGGCGTCGAACGCCGCGCCCGGGCCCTGGTTCACGCCCTGCTCGAGCACGACCAGCGGCAGGTCGCCGCGGTGCGCCTTGGCCACCGCGACCGTGTCGTCGGAGGAGCCGTCGTCGACGAGGACGATCAGGCCACCTTCCCACAGCTCACGCCGCATCGAGAGGTCCCGAAGCAGGTTCGGGACGTTGGCCTCCTCGTTGAAGGCCGGCACAACGATGATGGGCATCAGTAAGCACCCTTCCGCCCGAGCACCGTCGGGATCGTCCGTAGCAGGATCTTGATGTCCCACCACAGGGACCAATTGGTGACGTAGACGTAGTCGAGCTTGACCATCTCGTCGAACGGGATGTCGTTGCGGCCCATGATCTGCCAGAGGCCGGTGATGCCGGGCGTGGTGTCCAGCCGGCGGCCGGCCCAGCCCGTGATCTGCTCGGACTCGTGGATGACAAACGGACGCGGGCCGACGAGCGACATCTCGCCGCGCAGCACGTTCCACAGCTGCGGGAGCTCATCGAGTGACGTCTTGCGAATGAAGGCGCCGACTTTGGTGATTCGGGGATCGTTGGCCATCTTGAAGAGCGGGCCGGAGCCCTCCATCTCGTTCAGGTGACCAATGTCGTGCCTCTGCGCTTCAGCGTCCTGGACCATTGAACGGAATTTCATGATCTCGAACACGCTTCCGCCGCGACCGTGGCGCTTCTGGCGGAAGAAGATCGGGCCCGGCGAGTCGAGCCGGATCGCGAGCGCGACCGCCGCGAGCAGCGGCGAGAGCACGAGCAGGCCCAGGCCGGACGCGAACATGTCGATCGCGCGCTTGACCGTTCGCACGCTGCGCGAGAGGCGCATCGGCGGCAGGCTCACGATCGGGATGCCCTCGAGCTCCTCGATCGATGCGTTGGAGGCGAACAGCTCGGAGTAGGACGGAACGATCGAGAGGTGCACGTCCGGGCGGCGGACCTCACGCATGAGGTTAAGCAACTCGTTGGTGGGCTCGGACGTCGCGACGACGACCCACTCCACCTCGAGCGTGTCGATAAGGCGCGGCAGGTCCTCGTGAGTGCCGAGGACGTCCTTGTCGCGCTCGTCGTCGACGAAGCCGATCACCTGGAGGCTGAACTCCGGGTGCGCTTCGAGCTTACGCTGGACGGTGCGGCCCTCCGGGCCGGCGCCGACGATCAGCGCGCGCCGCGGGCGCAGCACGTTCGGCAGTACCCACGTCCGCACGCACGTGCGCCCGAGCGGAACCAGAGCGAGGGCGACGGCCAGGAACATCGCGGCCTCGAGCGGCGAGTAGACCGCCCAATCGAAGGCCCACTTGGTCCCCTGGTCGATCACCAGCAACGCGAGCGAACCCGCGAGCAGCGCGTGGAAGAGATCCAGGATCTCGTCCAGGCTGCGCGGCGCGATCGCACGCGTCTGACGCTCGTAGAGCCCGTACGCCATGAAGACCCCGGGCCACGCGAGCGTGAGCACGAGCGCCATCACGGCCAGCACTGCGCCGGGCGCGACGACTGCGGGCTTGCTGCCGATCTGCTCCGCGGCCAGGTACGTGCCCGCCAGGGCAAGCCAGACAGAGACGATGTCGACCATCAGCAACGCCCACACTCGCCCGCGGCCGAACCCCCGTGCGCGGGCCGCACGGGAGTTCGACAGGCGCAGAGCAGCGCTCCCGCCGCTGAGCGGTTCTGCCTCCACCGACATGTTCGTTCTCGCTTGGGAGTGACTTAGGACGCGAGCCGCTCGCGCGGCGCGGTCAGGTTGTGCAGGTGCGCGTAGCGGCTGGCCTCGGTGCGGTTGCCGACGCCGAGCTTGCGGTACGTGTTCGAGAGGTGGAACTTCACCGTCTGCTCGGTCACCCACAGCTCGCGCGCGATGCGGCCGTTCGTGTGGCCCTCGGCCACGAGCTGAAGGATCTCGAGCTCGCGGTCGGTCAGCGGGCAGTCCTCCTGGACCGCGGCGACCGGACGCTTCTCGAAGCGGTGCACGACGTTGCCGTGGGAGATCTCACGCAGCAGCGTGCCGAGCGAGACGGGGTGCACGGTCTTGGAGACCACGGCCTGGGCGCCGGCGTCGAACGCCTGCTCCAGCCACTCGGAGTCCATCTGCAGCGTCAGCATCAGCGACTTGGCCTGGGGGGCCAGCTCGGCGATCTCACGCAGACGGTCGAGGGCGTTCTCGGTCTCCTGCATGTCGTCCACGAGGACGACGTCCGGCTTGAGCTCGGTCAGCGCGTTGCGCACCGAGCCGCGGCCGTCGAAGAAGCCGACGACCTGGAAGCCGGCGGTCTGGCGCAGGGCCAGGCGGATGGCCTGGACGACGAACGAATGGTCCGCCACAATCATAAGACGCTTCATGCCGCCACCTCCGTGGGCTCGAGCTCGACATCCCGCTGGGGCAGGACTGCCATTTCCATGGGCGGCCTCGCTGCCGCTCGTGTGGTGCGGGTGACTCCGCGGTAGTCGACCGTCGGCAGCTGGGCCGCCACGGCGTGGTGATCGATGCCCGGGTGGGCGGTGACGATCAGCGCGACATCCGCGCCGTCGAGAGCGTCCTCGAGGGACGTGTTGGTGAGGCCGAACTTCGGCAGCTCCGGGACGAACTCGTCGTGGTAGACGACCTCGCCGCCGAGCGACTGCAGACGCTCGATGATCTTCAGGGACGGCGACTCGCGGATGTCACCGACGGACGGCTTGTAGGCCACGCCGAGGATCGCGATCTTGGAGCCCATGACGGCCTTGCCGTTGGCGTTGAGCGTGCGCTCGGCGCGCTCGACGCAGACGTACGGCATGTTCTGGTTGACCTTGCCGGCGAGCTCGATGAACTCGGTCGAGAAGTCGTACTCGCGGGCCTTCCAGGACAGGTAGAACGGGTCGACGGGGAGGCAGTGGCCACCCATGCCAGGGCCCGGCTCGAAGCGCATGTAGCCGAACGGCTTGGTCGCGGCGGCGTCGATGACCTCGTAGATGTCGACGCCCATGCGCTCGGCGAGCATGCCGAGCTCGTTCACGAGCGCGATGTTCACGCTGCGGAAGATGTTCTCGAGCAGCTTCGCCATCTCGGCGACCTCAGGGGTCGAGACCGGGACGATCGACTCGCAGACCTTGCCGTACAGGCCCTCGGCCTTCGCGGCGCAGGCGGGCGTGAGGCCGCCGATGATCTTCGGCGTGTTGGCGAGCGCGAACTTCTCGTTGCCCGGATCGACGCGCTCGGGGGAGAACGCGAGGTGGAAGTCCACGCCGGCCTGAAGGCCGGTCTCCTCGAGGATCGGGAGCAGACGCTCACGCGTCGTGCCCGGGTACGTGGTGGACTCGAGGACGACGAGCTGGCCGGCCTGGAGCACGTCCGCGACGGACTGGGCGGCGGCCAGGAGCGGGCCGAGGTCCGGCTCGCGGTTCGCCGTCAGGGGGGTCGGGACCGCGATGATGATGGCGTCGGCGAGCGCCAGGCGCGAGGTGCGCGTGGTGGCCTCCAGCTGCGGGCGGACGGCGGCGAGCTGCTCCGACGGGATGTCCTCGATGTAGGACTCTCCGCGACGGATCGAGGCGACCTTGGTCACGCTCGTATCGACGCCGATCACTCGCTCGCCGGCCTCGGCGAACGCGACGGCCAGCGGAAGGCCGACGTAGCCAAGTCCAACGATGCCGATGGTCATGCTTCCTCCTTGACGGTGACTCATGCGATTCCCTCAGTTGTCGCGTCCGTACCGAGGCGGGCACGCAGGCCCTCCATCAGCTCGGCGATCTGCTCACCCTCCGCCTCGCGGAGGTCACGGAACAGGCGGGCGGTCTCGGGGTGGCCGTCCTGATTGGCCTCGAACTCGAACACGCGGTAGCGGGCACGCAGCTCGAGGTTCAGGGTCAGAGCGCGCAGCAGGTTCTGCAGCGTCTGATCCACATCCTGGGATTCACGCAACTCACGCAAGCTGTTGCGCACCCCGTAGTCACCTCGCCGGTTGGACACGGGACTAGCCTCGCGGCTAGACCTAGGTCGTGGAAGGTGGTCTTCGCCCGGGTGCGACGGGCTCGTTTCTGCCGCTCGTGGGGGGCTTCAATACCCCACTAAACGGATATCCGACCCCCCGTGGGCAGAAAATTCCCCCACGGCGGCCGATGACATACGTACCATTCGGCCAGCACGGACCCGGAGGTTCCGAACAGTGATTGACAAGGACGACAAGACCGAAGAGACGATGTTGCGGACGATCGTGGCGGATGACGACCCGCTCGTTCGCCGCCTGATCCGCGACACGCTCCAGCGCGCGGACGTGACCGTCATCGCCGAAGCTTCCACCGGCCGCGAGGCGATCGAGCTCGCGCTCTTCTATCGCCCCGACGTCGTGGTGATGGACTACATGATGCCGGAGATGGACGGCATCGAGGCCACCCGCCGCATCTTCGAGGCGGATCCGTCGATCCGTGTCGTCCTGCTCACAGGCGCGGGGGACGAGGAGCTCGGCCTGCGCGGTCTGCGTGCCGGCGCTTCGGGCTACCTGTCCAAGGAAGTCGAGCTCGAGGCGCTCCCGCGAGCGTTGCGCGGCGCCCTCGACGGTGAGGCCGCGATCTCGCGCACGATGGCGATGAAGCTGATCGAGCGTTATCGCGCCGCCCCCACCGGCGGTGCCGGCCTGCGCCCGGTCCGCTCGCGGCTGACCGATCGCGAGTGGGAGGTCCTGGACCTGCTGTCCACGGGCGCGACCACCGACCAGATCGCCAAGAACCTGGTGCTGTCGAGCGAGACCGTCCGCTCACACCTGAAGAACCTCTACCGCAAGCTCGAGGTCAACTCCCGCGAAGAAGCGGTACTGGCGGCGTCAAGGCTGCGCAGCAGCTCTGGCTTGACCGTTTGACTCAGGCAACGCTTTCCTAGTCGAACGGCGAGGACAGCCGCGCCCCGCGCCCGTAGCGTTCGCGTGGCATGTACGGCCTCCAGAGCACGACTGCGCTGAAGCGCAACCTGGGGGCTGGGCGGCTCAAGCAGCGGGTGGGGGGCACTGTGCTGCTCCTCGGCACCTGTTCGCTGCTGACGGACATCTCCTCGGAGATGGTGTCGGCGATCCTGCCGCTGTACCTCGTCGCCACCCTCGGATTCTCGCCGCTCCAATACGGTCTCGTCGACGGGCTCTACCAGGGCGCGAGCGCCATCGTGCGGCTCGGGTCGGGGTTCCTGGGCGACAAGCTCGGGCGCCACAAGGTGGTCGCGACGGTCGGCTACGGGCTGTCGGCGCTGTGCAAGCTCGCGCTGGCGATGGTCGGATCTGCACTGGGCGCGCTCAGCGCGATCATCCTGCTCGACCGCACCGGCAAAGGCATCCGCACCGCTCCGCGGGACGCGATGATCTCGCTCACCGCTCCCGAGCGGGAACTGGGGCTCGCGTTCGGGGTGCACCGCGCGATGGACACCGCGGGCGCGATGATCGGCCCGATCCTGGCCTTCGCACTGCTCGCCGCCGCGCCGGACGCCTTCAGCTCGCTGTTCATGGTCTCGTTCTTCATCGGGCTGCTCGGCTTCCTGGTGATCGCGCTGCTCGTCCGGGAGCCGCGGCGCCGGCGCCCGGTCGCGGAGGAGGTCGAGCAGGTCGATCTCAAGGCGGCCTTCGGCCTGCTGAAGGGCAAGGAGTTCCGCGCGCTCGCGATCGCGGGCGGCGCGCTGGGGCTGGCTACAGCGAGCGACGGGTTCATCTACCTCACGCTGCGCGAGCAGGTCGACTTCTCCAACGCCGTCTTCCCGCTGCTGGCCACCGGGACGGCGCTCCTGTTCATGCTGCTCGCGGCGCCGTTCGGGCGGATCGCCGACCGCTGGGGGCGTGGCAAGGTCTTGGTGGGCGGCTACGTGGCGCTGCTCGCGGTCTACTGCGTCCTGATGCTGCCGAGTTCCGGCTGGCCCTCGCTCATCGTCGTGCTCGCGCTGCTCGGCACCTACTACGCCGCGACCGATGGTGTGTTGATGGCGATGGGCAGCAAGCACCTTCCCGAGGAGCTTCGCGGCAGCGGGCTCGCGCTCTTGGGCACATCGACGAGCATCGCGCGACTGTTCGCGTCGGTCCTGTTCGGCGTGCTCTGGACGTGGCTCGGGGTCGAGGTCGCGCTCATCCTGTTCGCCTCCGGCCTGGTCGCCGCGATGCTGCTCGCGGTGCGCGGACTGCGGGTGGCGTATGCGTAGCCGCGCCCTTGTCTTCGTCGCGCTCTCGCTCACGTGCGTGATCGCCGCCGCCGCCTTCGCGGTGACGGCGGTGCGCGGTGCCAACGAGAAGGAGGCCAAGAGTGAGCGGGCGGTCGCCGCCGCACGCCCACAGGCGGAGAGCGTGTTGGAGAGCGGGCAGCCGTTCGTGGCCTTCCGGACGCTCGACCGCAAGCACCCCGCCAACTACGGCCGTTTCGCCGTCGCCCCGTTGACGGCGGAAGGGCCCGGCGAGCCGGTTCTGGCCGGCCCGTCGTGCGAGCGCGTGACGTTCCGCGCCGGCACGGGCCTGTGCCTCGCGCGCGCGGGCGCCACGACCTTCCCGGTGATTCAGCTCGACGCGAAGATGCACGAGGTGCGTCGGTTCACGGTCGCCGGCGTGCCGTCCCGCTCACGCATCTCGCCTGACGGCCGCTGGGGTGGGGTGACGGCGTTCCTGACCGGGCACTCGTACGCGCAGCCCGGTCAGTTCTCGACCGCGGCGACGATTCTCGACCTGCAGACGGGCGAGGTCGTAGGTGATCTCGAGAAGGATTTCCAGGTCTACGACGGCGACAAGCGCATCAACCATCGCGACCGCAACTACTGGGGTCTGACCTTCGCCGACGACGGCGACACGTTCTACGCCACGGTCGCGCATTCGAACAAGACGTGGCTGATCCGCGGCTCGATCAAGGCCAGGCGTGCAGAGACGATCCACGAGAACGTCGAGTGCCCGTCGCTGTCGCCTGACGGCACGCGCCTCGGGTACAAGAAGGCGGTCGGCAAGAACCCGACGATCTGGCGCTTCAGCGTGCTGGACCTCGAGACGATGCAGGAGACGCAGCTGTCCGAGCTGCGCCCGCTCGACGACCAGGTCGAGTGGCTCGACGACGAGCACCTGCTCTACCGCGAGGGCGAGACCACGTGGATGGTCAGCGCCGACGGCAGCGGCGAGCCGGTTCAGTGGCTGACGGCCGCCGATTCGCCGGCGGTCGTCCGGCCCTAGGCGCTTCGCTGCGCCGCGCCGGATACATTCCGGCGCGATGACTGCGCTCCCCCGGTGGATGGAGCCCCTGCTCGAAGCGGGGGAGATGCGTGAGCTGGATCGCTGGGCGATCAGCGAGAAGAAGGTCGGCGTCGACGAGTTGATGGAGCGCGCGGGCGAGGGGCTCGCGGGCGTCGTCGCGCGGCGCGCCCCCGCAGGCCGGATCGCGATCGTCTGCGGCAAGGGCAACAACGGCGGCGACGGGATCGTCGCCGCGCGGCTCTTGCGCCAGGCGGGCCGCGAGGTCGAGGTCCACGCCGTGTGGCCGCCCGAATGGATGGGTGAGGACGCACAGGCGCAGATCAAGAAGCTGCCCGGGCCGGCGCCGATCCCGTTCGAGGCGGGGCGGCTCAACAAGGCGCACGTGATCGTGGACGCGCTGCTCGGGACCGGCTCCTCCGGCGTGCCGCGGGAGCCCGCGGCGGGCGTGATCAAGGAGATGGAGGAGGCGCGCGCACCCGTGATCGCCGCCGACATCCCGTCCGGCGTGGACGCCACGACCGGTGAGGTCGCCGGGCCCGCGGTGCACTGCATCGCGACCGTGGCCTTCCACCGGCCCAAGCTCGGTGTCTGGATTCACCCCGGCAAGGCGTACGCGGGTGACGTCGAGGTCGTGGAGATCGGCATCCCCCGCGGCGGGCCGGCGCGGCCGGACGCCGGGCTGATCGGCGCCGGCGTCCTGCGCGACATGCCTCGGCGCGGGTTCTCCTCGACGAAGTTCACCAGCGGCAACGTCTTCATCATCGGCGGCTCGCGGGGCCTGACGGGCGCACCGTCGATGAGCGCGCTGGCCGCGATGCGCGCCGGGGCGGGCTACGTGACGGTCGGCGCGCCCGCGTCTCTCGAGCTGAGCTTCACGGTGAGGCTTCTGGAGGCGATGATGGTCGGGTTGCCCGAGGACGGGGACGGACACCTGGACGCTTCGGGCGAGGAGCAGGTCTTGAAGGCGGTCGGCCGTGCCGACGCGGTCGTGCTCGGCCCAGGGCTCTCGAAGGATCCGGACGCGCAGGCGCTGGCGCGGGCGATCGTGCCGCGGATCGACGTGCCGCTCGTGATCGACGCCGACGGGCTGAACGCGATGGCCGGTCATGTCGAGGAGATCGTCGCGTCGCGGCGCTGGCCCACGATCCTCACCCCGCACGCCGGCGAGCTGGCGCGGCTGCTGGACACGACCTCGGAGGAGGTCGAGCGCTCACGCCTGCGTCACGCGCGCGAGGCGGCCGCGATCGCGCACGCCTTCGTGGTGCTCAAGGGGGACGACACGTTGGTCGCCGCGCCCTCGGGGCGCGTGGCGATCTCGCGCGGGCGCGCGCCAGGGCTGGCCACCGCCGGCACGGGCGACGTGCTCAGCGGCGTGATCGGCGCGATGCTGGCCAAGGGGATGCCCGTGGCGCAGGCGGCGTGCGCGAGTGTCTACGCGCACGTGCGGGCCGGGCAGATCGCCGCGGCGCCGCACGGGGCCGACGGCGTGATCGCCTCCGACGTCATTGGCGCGTTGCCTGCGGCCTTCAGCGCCTAGAGTTTCCCCGCTCATGGCGCTGACGGTCCGCGACATCATGGAGACGCAGGTTCCCCCGGTGTATCCGGACGACCCGATCGAGCACGTCGTGGGCATCCTGCGCGACCACGAGCTCCCCGGCGTGCCGGTGATCAACGAGGGCGGGCGCTGCGTCGGCATCATCACCGAGCACGACCTGATCCTCGTCGGCGAGACCGAGGATCTGCACCTCCCGCACTACATCGAGCTGTTCGGGGGGATCGTCTTCCTGGAGTCGACGAAGAAGTTCGAGGAGCGCCTGCGCAAGGCGATCGGCTCCACCGCCAGCGACGTGATGACCGAGGACCCGATCACCATCGAGCCCGACGCGTCGGTCGCCGAGGCCGCGCGGACGATCGCGCGCGAGAAGCACAACCGGCTCCCGGTCGTCGAGCACGGGCGGCTGATCGGGGTCGTGACGCGCATCGACGTCCTGGACGCGCTGACCGCGGAGTGAGGGCGCTCGCCCGCATCTCCACGGGCGCGATCGAGCGCAACGCGGCGCGGCTCGCGGGGCTCGGGGCGCCGCTGTGCGCGGTCGTCAAGTCCAATGGCTACGGACACGGGGCCGTGCAGGCGGCGCGTGCGGCGCAGCGCGGCGGCGCGGCGTGGTTGGCGGTGGCGACAGCGGTCGAGGCGGCCGAGCTCCGCGCGGCGGGCATCGACGGGCCCCTGCTGGTCCTGGGAGCGCTTGCGCCGGACGAGCTGCGGATCGCGTTGGAGGCCGACGCGGACGTCGTCGCATGGCGCGAGGCCTTCGTCGACGGGCTGCCCGCTTCCGCCCGCGTGCACGTGAAGCTGGACACGGGGATGGGGCGCCTCGGTACGCGCGATGCGGCCGAGGGGGAGCGGGTCGCGGCCGCCGCCGGCTCCCGGTTGGTGGGAATCATGACCCATTTCGCCACCTCGGACGACGATCCGGCCTTCATGCACCAGCAGCTCGAGCGCTTCGTGCCCTGGGCGGACCAGTTCGGGGTGATGCGTCACGCGGCCAACTCGGCCGGCGCGCTGGGCGAGCCGGCCGCACGGCTGGACCTCATCCGGTGCGGCATCGCGTTGTACGGGATGGACCCGTTCCACCGCGACCCGGCCGAACACGGGCTGGAGCCGGCGCTGTCGCTCGTGAGCTACGTCGCGGAGGTCAAGCGCGCGCGGGCGGGGGAGAGCGTGGGCTACGGACGGCGGTTCATCGCCGCGCGGGACACGTGGATCGGCACGATCCCGATCGGCTACGGCGACGGGTACCGGCGCGGGCTGACCGGTGTGGGCGAGGTTCTGCTGGACGGGCGGCGCGTACCGCTGGCGGGGACGGTGTCGATGGACAACATCACCGTGGACCTGGGCGACGAGCCGGTCGAGCGCGGCACCGAGGCCGTGCTGATCGGCGCTGGACTGCTCGCCGAGGACATGGCGGCCAAGCTCGGCACGATCAACTACGAGATCACCTGCGGTCTCACCGCCCGGGTCCCGCGCGAGTACGTGCCGTGACGGCGGCCCTGGACCTCACGCGGGCGGCGCTCGCGGGGGAGACGGCGTGGCTCGTCGGCGGCGCCGTACGCGACAAGCTGCTCGGGCGCGACGTGGACGACGTCGACCTCGCCGTGCCGGGCGACCCGAAGCGGCTCGCGAAGCTACTCGCGCGGGCGACGGGCGCGGCGGCGTTCCAGCTCTCGGGCGCGTTCGGCGCCTGGCGGGTCGTCGGCCCCGAGCACGCCTGGCACGTGGACCTCGTGGCGTTGCGCGACGACGACATCCTCGCCGACCTCGCCGCGCGCGACTTCACCATCAACGCGATGGCCGAGCCGCTGGGCGGCGGCGAGCTCGTGGATCCGCACGGCGGGCAGCGCGACCTGTCGCTGCGGCTCGTGCGGATGGTCAGCGAGCAGGCCTTGGAGGACGACCCGTTGCGCAGCCTGCGAGCGGTGCGGATCGCGACCGAGGTGGGGCTGGAGATCGACCCGGCGACCGGCGAGGCGGCCGCCCGGCACGCCCCCGGGATCGCGAAGGTGGCGAACGAGCGGGTGTTCGCCGAGCTCAAGCGCGTGATCAGCGCCGCCGACGTGCGGCGCGGGCTCGCGGTCATGGAGGCGTACGGGCTCACCGAGGTCGTGCTGCCGGAGCTCGTCGCGCTGCGCGGGATCGAGCAGAGCCGCTTCCATCACGCGGACGTCTACGACCACACGCTCGAGGTGCTCGACAGCGTCGCGCTGCTGCAGCGTGATCCCGTCTCCGCCGGGCTCGACGAGGGCGTGCGCGAGTTGCTCTCGGAGCCGCTGTCGGACGAGCTCACCCGCGGCGACGCCCTGCGTTGGGCGGCGCTTCTGCACGACGCCGCCAAGCCGGCGACACGTGGGTTCTACGGTGGTCGAGTCACGTTCATGGGGCACGACGCCGCCGGCGCGCAACTGGCCCGCGACGTGCTCGGGCGCCTGAAGGCGTCCTCGCGGCTGCGCGACTACGTCGCGGCGGTCACGCTTCACCACCTCGACGCCGGCTTCCTCGTCCACGAGCGGCCCCTGGACCGGCGGACGATCTGGCGCTACCTGCGCGCCACCCAGCCCTACAGCGCCGACACGACCATCTTCACCGTCGCCGACCGGCTCGCCACCCGAGGGGACAACGCCGGTCCCGCGATCGAAGCCCACCTCGAAGTCGCGCGCGAGCTGCTCGCGGCCGCTCGCGCGGAAGACACGGCCGGGCCGGTCGTGCCACTGGTCCGCGGCGACGAGCTCGTCCGCGAAGCGGGCGTCCCGGCGGGCAAGCAGCTCGGCACGATCCTCGCCCAGCTCGAGGAAGACCGCTACGCGGGCGCGATCGTCACCCGCGAAGACGCATTGGCGCGCGCCCGGGAGCTCACCTCATGACCATCGCCTTCGGTGGCACCGGCGTCGAGCCGGAGCTGACGCGGATCATCAACGCCGCCTACGAGGCCGGCGAGCAGGACATCTGGCAGCCCGGCTGGCAGCGGGTGAGCGTCGAGCGGATGCGGGAGCTGGTCGCCGCCGGGGAGATCGTCGTGGCCGGGGACGGCGAGACGCCGGTCGGCTGCATGCGCCTGCAGCGCCTCGACGATGACGCCGCCATGTTCGGCATGCTCTCCGTCGACCCGGCCGCCCACGGCACCGGCCTCGGCAAGGCCCTGGTCGCGTTCGCCGAGCACGCGTTCGACGTGTCTGAGATGGAGCTCGAGCTGCTCATCCCACGCGGCGCGCCTCACCCGAAGAAGGTGCGGTTGCACGAGTGGTACAGCCGCCTCGGCTACCGGCAGATCGGCCGGCGCCCCTTCGACGAGCCCGAGCTCATCCGTCCCGCCGACCTCTTCGTCTACCGGAAAAGCCTGCGAGCGGTGCCCGCGACGGACGCACCACCACGCGCGGAAACGTAGATCGACAGCAACAGGGCAGAGATGCCCAGCTCTCGGGGAGTGGAGTTGACCATGTTGATCAGGGTTACGCGTACGCGGTGGCGGCGCGTGACGATTCTGTGCACCCGCAGGAGTCGCGGTGCACGAACGTCGCCTCGAGGCGTTCCGTGCGGACCGGGCGGGACGGGTCCTCGAGCCTCGACAACAGCAACTCGACCGCTCGCGAACCCAACTCCGTGGTGGGTTGGCGGATGACCGTCAGACGCGGCGCGAACAGGTCGGCCCACTCGAAGTCGTCGAAGCCGACGAGCGCGATGTCGTCGGGGACCTTCAGACCGCGCTCGGAGATCGCCCGCAGCAGACCGATCGTCATGAAGTTGTTGCCGGAGACGACCGCGGTCGGCGGTTCCGCGAGGTCCAGCAGCGCGTGCATCGCCTCGCCGGCCTGGTCGCGGTGGGAGCCGCCCTCGGCGACCAGCACCGGATCGAACGGGACGCCTGCGCGTTCCAGCGCCATGCGATAGCCGCGGACCCGCTCGTCCGTGGTGGAGAGGCCGGGGATGCCGATCGCCATCGCGATCCGCCGATGGCCGAGGTCGACGAGATGCTCGACCAGGCGCGCAGTGGGCTGCTCGTTGTCGCAGCCGACCTGATCGAGCTCGACGTCGAGGAAGCGGTCGAGCAACACGACCGGCACCTCGGCGGATTCGAGCCACGGCAAGGTCGTCTCCAGCGCACCGACCGAGGGCGCCAGTAACAGTCCGTCAACCTGGCGCTCGGCCAACGTCCGCACGATACGAAGCTCATGCTCCGGGTCTTCGCGTGTGTCGCCGAGCAGCAGGGTGTGGCCCGCGCGGCCGGCTGCGGCCTCGACGGCGGCGACGACGTCCATGAAGTACGGGTTCGAGAGCCCGCTGATGGCCAGG
This sequence comes from Solirubrobacter taibaiensis, assembly GCA_027587225.1. GTDB lineage: Bacteria > Actinomycetota > Thermoleophilia > Solirubrobacterales > Solirubrobacteraceae > Solirubrobacter > Solirubrobacter taibaiensis. The sequence goes on along the minus strand of JAPDDQ010000004.1, from coordinate 72,595 downwards.
CCCAGCGACTGGGTGCCGCCACGCGCCAGCGCGCGGGCCAACGTGTTGGGGCGGTAGCCCGTGCGGTCGATCGCCGCGAGCACCGCGCGGCGCGTCGCCTCGGAGGCGGGACGGGTCCCGTTGATGACGTGCGAGACCGTCGTCACAGAGACGCCCGCGAGCTTGGCGACTTCGGCCATGGTCACCACCAGGACGGAAGTTTAACGACATGTGAAGAGAGTGCGCAAGCGCTTGCGCGCAAGCGCTTGCGGTAGTACGGTCGAGGCATGAGCGTGCACCCCGTCATCGCCGAGGTCACCGCCCGCATCGTGGAGCGTTCCGCAGGGACGCGTACCGCGTATTTGCAGCGCATTCGCGCAGCCGCAGCCGAAGGACCGGCTCGTGGTGCATTGGGCTGTGCCAACCTCGCCCACGGCTTCGCCGCCTGCGGTCCCGACGAGAAGCTCCACCTGCGCGCGAACGAGCGCCGCAACGTGGCCATCGTCTCGGCCTACAACGACATGCTGTCCGCGCATCAGCCGCTGGAGCGCTACCCCGCGATCCTCAAGAAGGCCGTGCTGCAGGCCGGTGGCGTCGCCCAGTTCGCGGGTGGCGTGCCCGCCATGTGCGACGGCATCACGCAGGGCCGCGCCGGCATGGAGCTCAGCCTGTTCTCCCGTGACGTGGTCGCGATGAGCACGGCCGTCGCCCTCAGCCACGACATGTTCGACGCCGCGCTGATGCTCGGGGTCTGCGACAAGATCGTGCCCGGCCTGCTGATCGGCGCGCTGACGTTCGGCCACCTGCCGACCGTGTTCGTCCCCGCCGGCCCGATGCCGAGCGGCCTGCCGAACGACGAGAAGAGCCGCATCCGCCAGCTCGCCGCCGAGGGCAAGGTCGATCGTGTCCAGCTGCTGGAGGCCGAGTCGGCGTCGTATCACTCCGCCGGCACCTGCACCTTCTACGGCACCGCGAACTCCAATCAGCTCGTCCTCGAGGCGATGGGCCTGCACCTGCCGGGCGCGAGCTTCGTCAACCCCGGCACCCCGCTGCGGCGCGCCCTCACCGAGCACGCGGGCCGCACCGCGCTGGACGCCACCCCGATCGGCGAGCTCGTCGACGAGAAGGTGGTCGTCAACGGCGTTGTGGCGCTGCTCGCGACCGGCGGCTCCACGAACCACACGATGCACCTCGTCGCGACCGCGGCCGCGGCCGGCATCGCCCTCACCTGGGACGACTTCGCCGACCTGTCCGCGAACGTCCCGCTGCTCGCCCGCGTGTACCCCAACGGCTCCGCCGACATCAACCACTTCCACGCCGCGGGCGGCATGCCGTTCCTGATCGGCGAGCTGCTCGACGCCGGCCTGATGCACCCCGACGTGGACACGGTCGCGGGCTTCGGCCTCGGCCGCTACCGCGACGAGCCTTTCCTCGACGAGCAGGACAACCTGCAGTGGCGCCCGGCGCCACGGCACAGCCAGGACGACTCGGTGCTGCGGCCGGCTCGCGAAGCCTTCGCCCCCGACGGCGGCATCCGCGTCCTCGACGGTGCGCTCGGCCGCGCGGTGATGAAGGTCAGCGCCGTCGCGCCCGAGAACCGCGTCGTGACCGCGCCCGCGCGCGTCTTCGACGACCAGCTCGACTTCCTCGCCGCGTTCGACCGCGACGAGCTCAACTACGACCATGTGGCGGTCATCCGCCACCAGGGGCCGCGCGCGAACGGGATGCCCGAGCTGCACAAGCTCACCCCCGCGCTCGGCGTGCTGATGGACCGCGGCCACCGCGTCGCGCTCGTCACCGACGGCCGCATGTCCGGCGCCTCGGGCAAGGTCCCGGCGGCCATCCACTGCACGCCCGAGGCATCCGCGGGCGGCCCGCTCTCGCGGGTCCACAGCGGCGACATCATCCGCGTGGACGCGGAGACCGGCCGCCTCGACATCGACGTCGACCTCTCCCAGCGCGAGCCCTGGTTCCCCGAGCTCGCCACGCACGGCACGGGCCGCGAGCTGTTCGCGGCCTTCCGCGAGCGCGTCGGCCGCCCGGACGAGGGCGCCTCCGTGTTCGCTCCCAGCCTTCCTCCCCAGGTGGTGATTGCATGACGACCGTGACTCCCTTCACCACGGAAGAACTCGTCCTTCTGGCCCCGGTCATCCCGGTGGTCGTGATCGACGATCTCGAAGACGCCGTCCCGCTGGCCGCCGCGCTCGTGCGCGGCGGCCTGCCGGCCATCGAAGTGACGCTCCGCACGCCGCCGGCGCTCGCCGCGATCGAGCGGATCGCGAACGAGGTCGAGGGCGCCTTCGTCGGCGCGGGCACGGTCACCACGCCGCAGCAGGTCGACGATGCGCTCGCCGCCGGCGCGCGCTTCCTCGTCTCACCCGGCTCGACGCCGAACCTGCTGGACGCGATGCAGGCCGCCGACGTCCCGTTCCTGGCCGGCACGGCGACGCCGTCGGACGTGCTTGCCCTGCTCGAGCGCGGGATCACCTACGCGAAGTTCTTCCCCGCCGAGATCAACGGCGGCACGAAGGCGCTGAAGGCGTTCTACGGCCCTTTCCCGCAGATGCGCTTCTGTCCCACGGGCGGCATCGACCTCAGCAAGGCACCGGAGTACCTCCAGCTCCCGAACGTCGTCTGCGTCGGCGGCTCGTGGATGACCAAGGGCGACGTGGCAGCCCTTGCCGCCGAAGCCGCGGCGCTACGCGTGAACTAGCAGCCCGCGCTCTTCGAACGCGAGTAACAGACGGTCGATGTCCGGCGCCAAGCGCTCGGGCATCGACTCGTAGATTGTGATCAGCGCCGTGACGAGCTTGTCGAAGGTCATGCCGTCGATCAGTGCCTGCCACAGCGGACTGCCCTCGTCGTAGGCCGCCAGGCACAGCGCCGCATGCTCATCGACCGCGACCGCCTCCGCCGGCTCCTGCGTGTCCCCCCGGTTCGTCATGAGATGAATCATGAAGCCTGAGCGGCAAAACGTGCCGTACAAACGTCCAGTCGAGCCCACAAGGCTGTACTGCGGTCGGAAAACGACCCTCAGAACGTCGAAATGACCGCACGCTTGCGCGGCGGTCTCGGGTGAGGCCTTAGAACGAGGACCGGCGCGGCCTGGGCGCCGCGCCGGATGGACTCTCTGCTAGGACGACGCGTTGGTGATGGAGTTCCCCATGAAGGTGAACCCATCACTGACGCCGTACTTCTTGTCGGTCTGCGTCAGCGCATGCACGCTGCCCAGCACCGTGAGAGCCGGCGCCTCATACCCCTTGGGGGTGCTGTCCATCACTACCTTCCTTCCATCCGACTCAACGACTGCCACTCTACGATCCTTCAGCTGTAGTGCCTACTGCGCGAAGGTCCAGTCTCGGTGCCTACGGGTTCCGCTTGAAAGGCGTTCCTGAGGCGTACGACCTGCTGGTGGAGGCGCCGCCGGCATGGCCGGAGCTCGAGCTCGTCCGCGCCCCGCCGGACGCCGACCGCCCGCTCGTCGAGGTCGTCAACGCCGACCACGCGCAGCTCTGGGTGCCGAGCGGGGGCTGGGCGGCGCTGGACCGGGCCGCGTCGCGAGCGGAGCTGCGCGTGCCGCCCGGCACGACCGACGGAGCGCTCGTGCATCCGTTCCTGGCGTCGGTGGCGCTCGTGATGGCGCGCTGGCGTGGGCACGACGGCTTTCACGGCGGTGGGATCATCACGGGCGACGGCGTGTGGGGTGTCCTGGGCGACAAGACGGCGGGCAAGAGCACCACGCTCGCATGGCTGGCGCTCGCCGGCGTCGGCATCATGAGCGACGACGTGCTGATCCTGGACGGCACGACGGTACTTGCCGGTCCACGGTCGGTGGACCTGCGCGCGGAGGCCGCGGAGCGGCTCGGCACCGGTGACCCGATGGGTCAGGTCGGGGCGCGCGAGCGCTGGCGCGTCGGACTCGCGCCCGTTTCCGCCACGCTGCCGCTGCGCGGCTGGGTCACGCTGGCCTGGGGCGAGCAGATCAGGGTCGAGCCGATCCGCGGCGCGGATCGCTTCCAGGCGCTGCTGCCGCACCGTGGCGTGCGGCTGGTCCCGCCGGACCCCGCGAGCTTGGTGCGCCTCAGCGCGCTCCCGCATCTGCGCTTCACCCGCCCGCGCGACTGGGAGCGCCTACCGGCCGCGGCTCAGCGGCTCCTCGACGCGATCGCCGGCTGAAGCCAGCCAGGCGGCCTGCAGCAGCGTCAGGGAGTGTGGGTCGGGCACCTCGCCCGCCCAGTGCTGACGCAGCGCGGCGACGTCGACCATCGTCTCGGCGATGCCTGCGCCGGACCAGCGCGCGACGAACGCGCGGGCGTGCCGGCCGAAGAAGACGCGATCGAACCCGGCCTTCGTCTTGCGAGTGAGCACGTCCTCGGGCAGCAGTTCGCCGGCGACAAGGCGCAGCGATTCGTCCCGCCGGGCGAAGCCGGCGCGCGGCGCGGCGGTGGCGACCGCGCCCCACAGCGCGCGGTCGAGCAGCGGGTGCGCGATCCGCGCACCGACGTCCTCGGCGATCCGGTCCAGGGCCGCCGTGCCGGTGGCTGTGGCGCGCATGCCGCGGTACCACGCCATGCGCCGCGCGACGGTCAGCGGTTCGCCCGCCCGCTCGCCGCCCGCCGCCCGGCGAGCCGCTGCCACTCCCTCGGGGCGCAGCCAGGGATAGTCGATCGGTTCCCGGCGCGCGAGCACCGCGCGACGAAGCGCGAACGGGGCGTAGGCCAGCGCGCGACGGCGCCGGCGCACGACCGGGGCACGCGACGATGACCACAGCTCGTCGCCGCCGATGCCGGTCAGCAACGTGCCGCCGACCGCGTGCTCGAGCAATGGCAGGTGAAAGTGTGCGTTGAACGGCCACAGCAGGCCGTGCCGCTCCAGCACTCGACGTGCATACGGTCCGACGGCGTCGAGCTCGTCGGTGATCTCGATCCGCATCCAGTCGTCAAGCCCGAGGTGGGCGACGACCAGCTCCTGCCACTCGGATTCGTGCGAGTGCGGTTCGTGCGCGGCGCGCAGCGTCAACGGCACCGGGTCGGGGCGGCCCTCACGGCGCGCGACGCGCGTGGCCGCCGCAAGCACGGCCGAGGAGTCGCGGCCGCCCGAGAACGACACGCAGCACGGGCCGTCGCCGCGGACGGCGCCGAGCACCGCGGCCTCGAGCGCGGCTGCGGGCACAGCACCAGCCGGGAGCGGCACAGGCTCAGCGACGAGGCCGAAGACGATCCCGGTCGCCAGCTCGACCGGTGCGAGCCCGGTCACGGCGCGAGCCGCAGCATCTCGACGTAGTGGTGGCCCGCCGGCTGGCTCTCGCCGTCGAGCCACGCGTGCGCGGTGAAGTTCCCGCGCCCGCCGCCCTCGGTGCCGACGACCACGTCCCGCGGGCACCCGTGCGCGGCCAGCCAGCGTTGGAGCACCAGTGCGCGTTCGAAGCAGGACGGATGCTGACGTCCGAGTACCAGCCGGACCGCGCGTCCGGCCCGGTCGGGCACGGCCGGAGGTCCGGGAACGCGGACGTCGCGCACGGCGCCGGCCTGGAGCTGCGAGCGCACGCTGCGCAGCGCGCGCCAGGCCCACCACGCCGCGCGGGCGTCGGCGATCTCCGGCAGACGACGCATCAGCCCTCGAGCAGGTCCCGTTGGCGCAGGGTGGAGAGGAACGCGTCGGTGTCGGCGGCGGCTCGCTCGGGATCGATCCCGAACGTCTCCACGAGCTGCGCGGCCAGCTCGTCCCGCGTCGTGCCCTTGGCCAGCGCGCGCCACAGCAGCCCGCCGGCCTCGTTGGCGGCGACGTACTCGGCCGTGGCTTCGTCGAGCGCGACGATCTCGCCGTCGACGTCGGTCCAGGCCACGCCTTCCTGGCGCAATTTGAGGGTCATGTCGGTCAACTCGCTTCCAGATGGTCGGAGCGACGGATCGAGGCGTTGCGCAGCGCTCGGCGCGACCGCGTCAACTTCTCGCTCCAGCTCTCGTCAGGTCCGGGGCGCAGGGTATTGACCACCGCCCGGGCCGCGGTGCTCGGCACTGTCGTCAGCGGCGCAGCCGCGACCGGTCCGACCAGCTGCTGGACGTGGTTCTCGAAGACCGTTCGCTCGCGCGCGTCGTACAGGTGGCGGCGCCAGATCGGGCGCTGGCGCGACTCGACAGCGTCGTCCAGGACATCCTCGACGGCGCGCCAGGTCGCGGTCCAGAGCCGGCTCACGCCCCACGCACGCGCGACGGCGGCTACGGCCTCCTCACCGGCGGCGTGCGTCACCGCTGCAACGTCGACGAGTGCCCCGAGCCGGCTGAGCGGATCGTGCTCCCAGGCGTGCGCGGCGAGCATCACGGCGTGATGGGCCGGACACGGGGCGAGCACGCCCGCCAGGCCGAACGAGCTCGGCACGGCCGAGGCCTCCAGCTCCGCGAAGGCCGGCGGGGTGGACGTCGGCCACTTGGGCCGCATGTGGACCTCGATCGACAGCGGGAATTCCGAGAGCGCGAGCGGGCGCAGGTGATGAATGTTCTCGTAGATCGCAGGGTCGCCGATCTCCACGAAGCCCGCGGCGAGCAGCGCGGCCTGCACGGCTTCGGCGTCCTCGACGAGCAGGTCGAGGTCCTTCCACGGGCGCAACCGCGCCTGCGGCCAGTAGGCGGCGACCTCGGGACCCTTCATCACGATGATCGTGGCGTCGGTGGCCGCGCGCACACGGCGCATGAGCGCGCCGGCGCCGAGCAGGATGGCGGCGGACAGCCGCTCGTCGGTCTGGAGGTCCGCAGGCACATCCAGCCCGGCCGCGCGGCGTCGCGATGCGGCAAGCAGGTGCAGCTTGTGGTGGCGCAGGTCCGATAGACGCGGCGCGCGGTCGGCGAGCTCTCCGACGCGGTCCCAGAGCACGGCGTTCTCCATCAGTACTGCCCCAGGGTGCCGCGCTTGCGCTCGCGCGCCACCGCCGCTCGGAAGCAGAACACGCCGAGCAGCAGCCCGGCCACGGACAGCGGCACCAGGTGCAGCAGGTCGGCGCCGGCGGCGCCCCAGCCCGTGCCGCCGATCAGCGCTTCGCGGATGCCGTCGATCGCGATCGCGAACGGGTTCCAGACCGCGATCGTGCGCAGCAGCGGCGGGAGCAGCGCGATCGGGAAGACCGCGCCGGAGATCAGCCCGAGCATCGTCACCACCATGCCGGTGGCGTTGCTCCCGCGCCGGAACGTGACGACGGCGGCGGCGGCCGTCAACCCCAGGCCCCAGGTGAACGGCAGGAACGCGACGAGCAGCAGCAGCGCGGGCACGATCCCGTTGAGCTGCAGGTCGAGCCCGAACCCGATCGCGATCGCTCCCAGCAGCACCGCCGCGCGGATCGGGACGAAGATCAGCGTGTAGGCGATCGAGCCGAGCTGCAGCGTCGCGCCGCCCGTCGGCGTCGCGAGCAGCGCTTCGAACGTCCCCGTGAGCTGCTCTTGGCGCAACGCGGCGGACACCTGGTAGAGCAGCACGCCGGCGGTCAGGTTCACGACGAGGCCGATCACCACGAACGCGAGGTAGGTTGGGACGGTGCCGCCGTAGGTAGGCAGCTTGCCGGGGTCGACGAGCTTGGCGACGAAGAAGAAGACGAGGATCTGCATCGCCAGCCCGGCGATGTCGCCGACGAAGACGGCGCGGTAGGACAGCGCGATCTTCCAGTCGCGGCGGACGAAGGCGGGGAGCTTGGCCGCCTCGGCGACCAGCCCGGCGGTGCTCATGCGGCCTCCTGGATGACGGCCATGTAGCCCTGCTCGAGCTCGGAGGCGTGGCGCGACGTGGTGACGGTCGGCACCGCGCGGGCGGCGAGCGCCTCGACGGAGCCTTCGAAGGCGGCGCTGCCGTTGGCCATCAGCGTCACCGCGCCGGCGAACCCGCGCAGCTCCTCGAGCCGCTGCGTCGCCCACAGGACGGCGGCACCCTGCTCGGCCCGTGCGGCGATCAGCTCGCGCACGGTGGCCGCGGCGACGGGGTCGAGATCGTGTGTGGCCTCGTCGATCAGCAGCACCGGCGGGTCGGTGAGCAGCGCGCGGGCGACCGAGAGGCGCTGCTGCATGCCGTGCGACCAGGCGTTGACCGGGTCCTTCGCGCGGTCGGCGAGGCCGACCTGGTCGAGGACCTCGGAGGCGCGGGCGAACGCGGCGCGCTTGCGCATCCCGTGCAGGCGGGCGAAGAAGGCGAGGTTCTCGAGGCCGGAGATGCGCTGGTAGGCGGACCGGTCGCTGGAGGGGACGAACCCCACGCGGCCCTGCAGCTTGCGGGGGCCCTTCGCGGCGTTGATACCGACGACCGCCACGGTGCCCTCCGTCGGCTCGACCAGGCCCGCGAGCGTCCGGAGCAACGTGGTCTTGCCCGCGCCGTTGTGGCCGAGCAGCGCGTGGATCTCGCCCGGGGCCACCGTGAGGTCGATCCCGGCGATCGCGGTTCGCGCGCCGAAGCGGCGCACCAACCCGCGCACTTCGATGGCTCCGGTGACGGTCACGACAAGGATGATCGAAGGGATTGCCGGCTTCGACGCCCTACGAAGGTCCAGGTACGGTCAGGTCGTGGGTCGCGAGGCTGTGTGGGTGCACCGGGTTCGATCCGTCCTCCTTCTCGCACTGTTTTCCGTATTGACGCTTGTCGGGGGTGCCCAGGCGGCCCCTCGCGCAGACCTGGACGGGGACAAGGTGCTCGACACGCTGGAGCCCGCGATGAGCGGGACGGCGCCACGTGCGGTCATCGTGGCGTTGCGTGTGCCGGCCACCGAGGCGCGCGTGACGGAGCTCGAGCACGCGGTCGGCGACCTCGACGTGGGGGTGCGGCTGCAGCTCGTGGAGGCGTTCACCGCCCGGGCGACGCCGGAGCAGATCCGCGCTCTGGCGCTCCGGCCCGAGGTCGCGCATATCGAGGACGACGCGGTGGCGGTGCCGTTCGCCGTCAGCGCGCAGACATTCGCCGGGATCGCGCGCGCTCGCGAAGACCTGCCCGGACTGGCCGGGGAAGGCACGGTGGCGGCGATCATCGACTCCGGCATCGACACGACGATGCCCGACCTGCCGCGCGCGAAGGTGATCGGCTTCAAGGACTTCGTCAAGGACGCCGGCGAGCCCTATGACGACCTGCCGCACGGCAGCCTCGTCGCCGGGCTGCTGGCGGGGACGGGCAAGAGCGGGCCGGAAGGCCGCGGGGTGGCCCCGGAGGCCAAGCTCGTCGGGATCAAGGTCGTCGACAGCAACGCGCAGAGCAGCCTGAGCAAGATCGCGCAGGGCATCGAGTGGGCGGTGCAGCATCGTGCCGAGTACTCGATCGACGTCATCAACCTCTCGATCGGTGACCCGGTCGGCTGCGGCGGAGGGGTCGACGTCGCCTCGCAGGCGGTCGACGCCGCGACCGCGGCCGGGATCGTCGTCGTCGCGGCGGCCGGCAACGCCGGGCCCGGGCCGTGCTCGATCAAGGCGCCCGGCTCGGCGGCGTCCGCCCTGACCGTGGGCGCCGTGGCCGACCCGGGCGCCGGCGGCGTCTCGCTCGCCTGGTTCTCGAGTCGCGGACCCACCGCCGACGGCCGCGTCAAGCCCGACGTGGTCGCGCCGGGCGTGAACGTGCGCATGGCGGTGCCGTGGAGTGCGGAGCCGGTGGCGCAGAGCGGCACGAGCGCCGCGGCGCCGATCGTCGCCGGCGCGGCCCTGTTGTTGCTGCAGTCCGACCCGACGTTGACGCCCGCGCAGGTCAAGGCGGCCTTCACGCGCACAGCGGTCGACCTCGGCGCGCCCGGCCGCGACAGCGACTATGGCTTCGGGCGCCTGGACTTCTACGCGGCGCTGCGTGGTGTCGGCGCACCGTTGGCGGTGCCGCCCGCCGTGCCGGATCAGGCCACATGGTCCGGGACGCTCGCCGAGGGCGAGAGCGCGACCCACGCGGTGGCCATCGCCGGCGACCGCTTCCCGCTCGCCGCGACGCTGACCGGACCCGGGGCGGGCTTCGATCTGGCGCTGCTGGACGCGGACGGCCGGGCCGTCGGCATCGCGACCGAGCAGTTCGGTGGCCCGTCGCGTCAGGAGGACATCTCGCTCGCGCAGCCCGCCGCCGCGACCTACACCGTGCGCGTCACCGCCCGCTCGGGCGCCGGCGACTTCCGCGTCGACCTCGCGGGCGCTCTGGCGCCGGCCGACACCACGCCGCCGGCCCTGACCCTCGACGCCGGGCGGATCGGCGGCGACGCCGGCACGGCGCTCGGCGACTTCCCGGCCGTGGTCCTCCGCGTGCTCCGCGACGGCGCGGTGATCCGGCGGCTCGCGGACACGCCGTTGCTCGGCCGCTGGACGCTGGCGCCCGGGCTGCCCGACGGTGACTACACCCTCGAAGCCGAGCAGGGGGACGCGGCGGGCAACGTCGCGCACGTGACGCGGGCGCTGCACGTGGACACGGTCGCGCCGAGCGCGCCGGCGGTCGATCCCGTCGCCCCGTGGCAGCGCACATCCGCCGTCACGCTGACCGGCAGCGCGGAACCCGGTGCGCGCATCGGCACCGCGACCGTTGGCGAGGACGGGCGCTGGACGCTGCGCCTCGAGAACTTGGCCGAAGGTGAGCATCGGCTGATGCTGACCGTGACCGACGCGGCCGGCAACGTGTCGCCGGCCGTGACCGTCACCGTGCGCGTGGACACCGTTGCGCCCGCGGTCACGATCGACGCGGACCTGCACGTGACGACGTCCGAGGGCGCCCTGCAGTGCCGCCTCGACGGCGACGCGTGGGGCGCGTGCACGGAGTACGGCGGGCTGCCGGCTGGTTCACACGCCCTCGACGCGCGCGCGACAGACGCGGCGGGCAACGTGAGCGTGCTCGCCCATCGCGAATGGACGGTGCCGGCACCGACCGCGACGGCGACGGCGACGCCGAACGCGACCGTCGCTGCGACGCCGACGCCCACCCCCGCGGCGACCGCGTCGCCGCGGCCCGCTCAACCCACGCCGGAGCTCTCGCTCACCGTGCCCAAACAACGGCTCGCCACCGTGCTCAAGCGCGGCCTCACCGTGCGCGCGACGTGCTCGAGCGGCTGCCGCATGACCGTCACGATCACCCAGGGCAAGCAGGTCGTGGCCCGTGGCACCAGCGCCACGCTCAAGCTCACCGCGGCCGCCCGCAAGGCGCTCGCGAAGGCCAGGCGGATCACGCTGAAGGTGACGGTCGCGGCGCCCGGGGCGACGACCGTCACGCGCACGGTGACGCTCAGCCGCTGAGCCAGAGGTGCTGGTAGGGCGCCAGCACCACGAAGTCGTGGTACGGCTCGACCGGGCGCCCGTCGACCGCGCCGGCCGCCGCGGTCAGCTCGAAGCCACGCTCCTGCAACACCCCGAGGCCGACCGGCTGCGGTGTCGGGCTGAAGTTGCCGAGCACGAGCAGCCGTTCGCCCGCCTGCGCGCGGGAGAGGCCGAAGACGTGGTCGTTGCCGGTCCAGACCGGCTCCACGGCACCTTGCACGTGGATGGCGGGCGTCGACCGCCGCGCCGTGATGAGCCGCCGCAGGCCGCCCCACAGCTGGCCCTCGACCGTGTCCGGGTCGTGCCGGCGTTCCGCCGCCTCCCAGTCCATCGCCGGCCGGTGCATCCAGCGGTTGTCGTCGGCCTTGTCGGGGTCCTCCAGGTACGACGCGTCGTTGAAGAGCCCGAGCTCGTCGCCCATGTAGATCAGCGGGAGTCCACCGTGTGCGAACGCGATCGCGTACAGCAGCAGGATCCGCCGGATCGCCAACTCGGTCGCGAGCTCATCCGGCGCGCTCTCCAGTCCGGCCAGTGACGCACAGGTACCGGAGCTGCGCGCCTCACCCGTGCGTGGGTCCGCCTGGAACCGCGCGCCGCGGGCGAACGACCCCGGGAACTCGCCGGCGTACCAGTCGGCGAGAAAACGCCGGTGCAGGTACGCGTCCTCGCCCACGCGGGCCGCGTCCTCGGGCGTGATCGCCCAGCCGATGTCGTCGTGGCAGCGCACGTAGGTCAGCCAGCCCGCACCGGGCGGGACGGTGGGCATCGCCAACAGCGTCGAGGTCATCAGCCCAACGCGCCCTGAAGCCAGCGCGCTCCACAGCAGGACCATCAAGACGTTGTGGTACGCGAGGTCGCACTCCTTGCCCTCGTGCTTGCCCGTCCCGAGGTAGGGAACCAGGTCCTTCGGCGCGACGATCGCCTCGGCCTTGAACGCCACCGCGGGCGCGGCGATCCGCATCGCCGCGCGGAAGGCCTGCAGCAGCTCGTGGACCTCCGGCTGGTTCTGGCAGTTGGTTCCGAGTCGCTTCCACAGGAACGGCGCCGCGTCCAGGCGCAGCACATCGACGCCCGCGCGCGCAAGCCCGAGCATCGCCTCCGCCATGGCCACGAACACGTCGGGGTTCGTGTAGTCGAGGTCCCACTGGTAGGTGTTGAACGTCGTCCAGATCCACGACCTGTGTTCCTCGGACCAGCTGAACGACCCCGGCGCCGTGTCCGGGAACACGTCGGGGAGCGTGCGCTCGAACGCGTCGGGCTCCGCGCGGTCCGCGAACGTGCAGAGGAACGCGGGATCGCGCGCCCACGGGTGCTCGGCCGCGACGTGGTTCAGGACCAGGTCAACGCAGAGCGCCATGCCGGCTTCCCGCAGGTCGGACGCGAGCGCCGCGAGGTCGTCCATCGTCCCCATCGACGGTTCCACGGCGCCGTAGTCGACCACGGCGTACCCGCCGTCGTTGGGCGCTGGTCTGGCAGCGAGGAGCGGCATCAGGTGCAGATAGGTGACGCCCAGCTCGCGCAGGTACGGCAGCCGCTCCCGCACGCCGGACAACGTCCCAGCGAACTTGTCGACGTAGGTCACGTAGCCGACGGCCTGCTCGCGCTGGAGCCAGTCCGGGGTGACCTCGCGCTCGTGGTCGAGCATCCGCAACTCGCGCGGACGCTCTGCCGCGGTGGTCGCGATCGCCTGCAGCAGCCGGTCCCACGCGAGCGCGAAGCGGTCGTCGTCCCCGTACAGCGTGTGGAGCGGGTCGCGCAGCTCGGTGAAGAACCGCTCGAACCGCACGGCGAACGCGTCATCGCCCGCTACCCACTCCAACGCTGCCTCATAGTCCGCGCGCACCTCGGCGCGCATCGCATGGACGTTCTGCACAGGCGGTTAGTCGCGGAGCTCTTTGATGATCTGGTGGGTCATGGTGTCCTTCTCCGCGCCTGCGCTCGGGGACTTCACCTGATCCGCCAGGCGTTCGGCGATCTCGTCCGACCAGTCGTGCGTCTGCAGGAGCAGGAAGCGCAGCATGGCGATCCGCAGGTAGCGCTCGGTCTCGGTGCCGCCGCCGCCGAGGCCCTCCTCGCGCAGCATGTTCACGATCGGCTCGTACTCCTCGTCGTACCAGAGCACGGCGAGCTCGCGGCGGTCGATCACCCGCTCGCGCAGCAGCGAGACGCGGTAGCCCCAGCCCTCGACGAGCGTCGCGAGCTGGGCGTAGCGCCATTCGTCGGAGAGCTGGATCCGGGCGCGCTTGTCGGGCGGCAGCGGGACGCGCTCGTGGAAGACGCGCTCGTGGCGCTTGAGCGGGAGGTCCGCCATCTGCAGCTTGGGGTCGGCGCCGAGCCTGGTGCGCACCTCGATGACGTTGGCGTTGATGTCCTTCTCTTTGAGCGCGCGGGCGACGGAGACGCGGTGGTGGCCGTCGCGGACGAAGTGCAGGTCGCCGATCCGGAAGACGTCGATCGGCGGCATCGCCTCGCCGCGCTTGCGGGCCTCGGCGATCCGCTCCCAGCGACCGCGGGTGCCGGGGGAGGGGCGGAAGTCGCGGTCGAACTCGCCGCGGCGGCGGTCCACGGTGCCGACGATCGAGTCGAGGTCGATCACCTGCTCGCCGAGATCGACGCGCGAGGTGGCCCCGAGGGCGGCGACGACCTCGTCGAACGGGAGCATGTGGCTGACGTCGTCGGGCTCGAAGCGCATCCGGGAGGCCAGGCGCGCGAGGACGCGCCGACGCCGCTCGCGGTCGAAGGCGATCTTCGCGTCTTCTCTGGGCATGCCGGTGCTCACCGCGCACGCTCCAAGCTACGCCCGTCGAGCGCGGGAATCCAGTCGCCATGGGCTTCCAGCAACGCGTCGACCAGTTCGGCGATCTCGTCGAGGGAGAGCTCCGCGCCCGTGTGGGGGTCGAGCATCGCCGCCTGGTACACCGCGTTTCGATTGCCGGTCAAGGCCGCTTCGACGGTCAGTCCCTGCACGTTGACGTTGGTCTGGATCAGTGCCGCGAGCTGGCGCGGCAGAGACCCGACGGCTCGCGGCTCGATCCCGCGAGCCGAGGCCACGCACGGTACCTCGACGCAGCAGTCAGGTGGAAGGTTGTCGATCAGCCCGCGGTTGGGCACATTGCCGTTGAACTCGAACTCCGGGCCGCCCTCACAGGCACGGATGATGTCGGCGCCGTACTCGTGGCTGCGCTCGGTGTTGATCTCCACGCCTCGCTCCCAAGCGGCGATCTGCGCTTCGCAGCGCCGCGGGTACTCGTCCAGCGGGACGTTGAACGCCTCGATCAGGTCCTCGCGGCCGTCCTTGATGAACCACGGCGAGTACTCCGCGAAGTGCTCGGAGGACTCGGTGACGAAGTGGCCGAAGTGCTCGAACAGCTTGTAGCGGACGCGGTTCCAGTCGGGCGGGGTGACCTCGCGCAGGCGCGGGTAGAGGTCCTCGCCCTCGTGCTCGAGCCGCAGGAAGAACGCGACGTGGTTGATGCCCGCGACCTCGTAGTCGACGTTCGGCAGGCCGAGGTCGTCGGCGAGCTGCGCCGCGGTGCCCTGCACGCTGTGGCACAGGCCGACCGTACGGATGCTCGACGCCTCCGCGGTCGCCCAGCACAGCATCGCCATCGGGTTGACGTAGTTGAGCAGCAGCGCGTCGGGTGAGAGCTCCTCGAGGTCCCGGCACACGTCGAGCAACACGGGGATCGTCCGGAGCCCGCGCATGATCCCGCCGATCCCCAACGTGTCCGCGATCGTCTGGCGCAGCCCGAACCGCTTGGGCACCTCGAAGTCGATCACCGTGGACGGCTTGTAGCCGCCCACCTGGAAGCTCGTCACGACGTAGTCCGCGCCGTCCAGCGCGGCCCGGCGGTCGGTGGTGGCGGTGACCGTCGCCCCGGCGCCATGCGCCTCGACCAGCCGGTCGGCGATGATCTCAGCGCCGCGCAGCCGCTCCGCGTCGATGTCCATCAGCGCGAACTCGGTGCTGTCGCGCAGTTCGGGCTGGTAGAGCACGTCGCCCACGAGGTTCCGGGTGAAGACGGTGGACCCCGCACCGACGAACGCGATCTTCGGCATCAACGGAGGATCGCATGGACACCCCGCACCTCGTTCACCAGCTGCGTCACGCGCAGGTCCACGTGCACGCTTGCGTACGCAAGGGCGTCGCGCCGGGCGAGCCCCAGCTCGTGGCCGATCAGCTCCAGCATCGCGTCGAGGGCGATGTACGCGGCCTCGTCGAGGTCGCGATCGAGCCCGAACGTGATCCAGCCCGCCGGGGTGTGCGCGATCGGCGTGCGCAGCGGGCGGTCGCTGAGCCGGAACGTCAGGTCCACGCGCTCCATCGGGCACTCGATCGCCGTCCCGCCGACCTCCCCGTCGCCCTGGGCGGCGTGGCCGTCGCCGGTCGAGAACAACCCGCCGTCGACCGCGATCGGCAACAGCAGCGTGCTGCCGGACACGAGCTCCTTGCAGTCCAGGTTGCCGCCCGTGACCCGCGGCGGGATCGTCGAATGGCGGCCGGGGTCGGCGGGCGGCATGCCCAAGATGCCCATGAACGGCTGCAGCACGACTGTGTGGCCGTGCTGGTTGCGGCCGGTCATGGTTTCCGCGTCGAGCGTGTAGGCGTGCACGACGCCGTCGCCGATCACCCCGAGCCGCTCGTTCCAGGCGCTCTCCCAGCCCCCGGCGAGCACCGCGCCGTACGCGCCGGGCACCACCGCGCCGATCTCGATCTCCAGCGTCATCCCGGGGCGCGCGCCGCGGATCGCGACCGGGCCGACGAGCGCGTGGCCGTCGCCCTCGTGCTCGAGCTCGCGGCGCGGCCGGTAGGCCCCGGGATGGTGGGGCTCGAGGCCCCAGCCGGCGTCGAGCGTCCGGAAACGCACCGTGTCACCGGGGTCGATCGTCAGCACCGGCTCCCGCTCGCGCGAGAAGTCGCCGTGCAGCGTGTGCGGCTCGGGGTCGAGAATGTGCAGCATGGAGGCGGTCATCTTCTGCGGAGTCCAGGCATCAGGCAAGACGACGCTCTACCGCGATCGATTCCTGGAGACCCACGCGCGGATCTCGATGGACCTGCTGCGCACTCGCGCTCGCGAGGCCGCGTTCCTGCGCGCGTGCCTGGACACGAAGCAGCCGTTCGTCGTCGACAACACCAACCCGACGGTGGCCGAGCGCGCCCGCTATGTCGCTCCCGCCCGCGCGGCGGGGTTCAAGGTCGTCGGCTACTTGGTGGACGTGCCGTTCGCGGTCGCCCAAGCGCGTAACGCCGCGCGCGAGCGGGTGGTGCCGATGGTCGGCCTCGGCGATGTCGCACGGCGGCTCGTCACGCCGACACCGGAGGAGGGCTTCGACGAGGTCTGGCACGCCACCGCCGGCCCCGCCGGCTGGCGGATCGAGCCGTTGCTCACAACACCGCCGCTCTTCTGAGTGCGTTGTCGATCGCGGCGAGGGTGTCGGGCGAGAGCTGCACTGCCGCGGCCGCGGCGTTCTCATGCACCTGCTCGGGCCGCGTCGCGCCGACGATCACGGCGGTCACGTTGCGCTGGTGAAGCACCCACGCGAGCGCGAGCTGGGAGAGCTTCACGCCCGCGCCGTCGGCGATCGGCCGCAGCGCCTGCACCGCCGTCAGCGTCTCGTCGTTGAGCCACTGCTTGATGAAGCGATTCATGGTCTTGTTGGCCGCGCGCGAATCCGCGGGGACCTTCGCGCCCGGCATGTACTTGCCGGTGAGCACGCCCTGGGCGAGCGGGGACCACACGATCTGGCTGATGCCGTTCGCCTCGCACACCGGGATGACTTCGGCCTCGGGCTTGCGCCACAGGGCGGAGTACTGCGGCTGCGAGGACACGAACTTCGCGGCGCCCGGCAGCGCCAACGCCGCCTGGATCTTGTCCGCCGGCCACTCGGAAAAGCCGATCCAGCGCGCCTTGCCCGCCTCGACCACCTCGGTCAGGGCGCCCATCGTCTCTTCGAGCGGCACGCCGTCGTCGTAGCGGTGGCACTGATAGAGGTCCACGTAGTCGGTCTGCAGCCGCGCCAGCGACCCGTCGATCTGCTTGAGGATCTGCTGGCGCGAGAGCCCGCGGTCACGCGGGCCCATCGGGAAGTAGACCTTCGTCGCGAGCACGTACGAGTCCCGCGCGTACCCGCTCAGGATCTCGCCCCACGCAGTCTCTGCCGCGCCGGTGCCGTACACGTTCGCCGTGTCGAAGAGCGTGATCCCCGCGTCGAACGCGGCCTTGGTGCACGCCTCCGTCTGCTCGCGCCCGATTCCGCCCGAGTACGTCAGCCACGACCCGAGCGCGACCGACGAGACGCTCAGGCCGGAGTCGCCGAGTTGCCGTTGCTCCATGCGGCGGAGATTACGCGGAAGCCGACGTGGCCCATCGGGGCGTCGCCGGTGCTGCGGCCGGAGAGCTGGTTGCGGCGGCAGTAGGACGGGTGGCAGAGGTAGGAGCCGCCGCACTGGAGACCCTCGGCGGTCCATTCCCACACGTTGCCGACCACGTTGTGCAGCCCGAGCGGATTCGGGTCGTAGGCGTCGACGGGGACGGTGCCGGCCACCCCGTGCGGGAAGTCGCCGCGGAACGCGTTGCCGCGCGCGTGGTCCCACGCGTCACCCCACGGGTACGGCGTGTCCACGCCGGCTCGCGCAGCCGCGTCCCATTCCGACTCGCTCGGGAGCCGCACGCCGGCCCAGCCGCAGAACGCCAGCGCGTCGGCCAACGACACGTGCACGACCGGATGATCGGGCCGCGCCACCGATCCCGGCCCGTCTGGGGCCGCCCAGGACGCGCCCGGCACCGCCCGCCACCACGGCGCGCTCGCCAGCGCCCGCGTGGGCGGATGCGAATCCGCCAGCCGCCCGGCGAACACGAACGACCAGCCCTCGTGTTCGGCCTCGCTCACGTAGTCTGTGGCCGCGACGAACGCGGCGAAGCGGTGGTTGGTGACGGCGAACGGCTCCATCTAGTCCAAGGCCTCCAGTACCCGCTGCGCGGCGTCCTCCACGGACTGGGCGCGGATGACGATCTCGGCGTCGGTCGGTGGCTCGTACGGCGCCGACTCGCCGGTGAGCCCCGGCAGCCGTCCCGCCCGGGCCCGCGCGTACAGGCCCTTGGGGTCGCGGCGCGCGCACTCCTCGACCGGCGTGTCCACGAACACCTCGATGAACGGCAGCCCGGCCGCCTCGTGCAGCTTGCGCGCCGCGTCCCGGTCCTCGCGGAACGGCGAGACCAACGACACGAGCGCGACCGCGCCCGCGTCGGCGAACAGCCGCGCGACGTGCGCGACCCGCCGGATGTTCTCCGACCGCGAGGCCGGATCGAACCCGAGGTCGCCACTCAACCCGTGGCGGATGTTGTCGCCGTCGAGCAGGTAGGCGAAGCGGCCGGCCTCCACCAGCGCCTCCTCCACGGCCACGGCGATCGTCGACTTGCCCGAGGCGGGGAGCCCGGTGAGCCAGACGGTCGCGCCCCGCGTGCCTATGGCCTCCCACCGCTTGCCGCGATCCAACGCGCTCGGATGCCAGCGGATGTCGGGCGAGTGCTCGAGCTCCGCCGCCCGTCCCGGCCGCGCCACCTCGACCATCCCGGCGGCCACGGTGTCGTGCGAGCGCTCGTCGATGAGGATGAACGCGCCCGTCGCGCGATTCTCGGCGTAGGCGTCCGGGAACACCGGCGCCGCGGTGCGCAGCGTGATCCGCCCGATGTCGTTCAACCCCAGCGCGTCGGCCGGCTCGGCGGCGTAGGAGTCGATGTCCACGCGGGCGCTGATCGCGGCGATGTTCGCCCGCACACGCTGCGTCGTGTGCTTGAGCAGGTAGCGCGCGCCGACCCGGGCCGGCGCCTCGACCATCCAGCACACGGTGGCTTCCAGCTCCCGCGCGACCTCCGGCGGGCGCCCGGGCGCGACGAGGATGTCGCCGCGTCCGACGTCCAGCTCGTCCTCGAGCACGACGGTCGCCACCATCGGCGGGAAGGCCTCCTCCACGGGACCACTCGGCGTGTCCAGCCGCGCGATCCGCGACCGCGAGCCGTGCGGGAGCACCGCCACCTCGTCGCCCGTGCGCAACACCCCGCCCGCCACCCGCCCCGCGTACCCGCGGTAGTCCTCGCCGCGCACCGTCCACTGCACCGGGAAGCGCACGTCGTCGAGGTTGCGGTCTCGCGCGACCTCCACGCCCTCGAGCAGCTCGAGCAGCGGCGGGCCGTCGTACCACGGTGTCTGCTGCGACCGGTCGACGACGTTGTCGCCGTTGAGCGCCGAGATCGGCACCGCCCGCACGTCGTCGATCCCGAGCTCCGCACCGAGCGCGCTGAACGCGGTCTCGATCTCCCGGAACTTCGCCTCCTCGAACCCGACCAGGTCCATCTTGTTCACGCACGCCACCAGGTGCCGGATGCCGAGCAGCGCGGCGAGATACGCGTGCCGCCGCGACTGCTCCAGCAGCCCCTTGCGCGCGTCGACCAGCACGAGCGCGAGGTCCGCGGTGGACGCGCCGGTGACCATGTTGCGCGTGTAGCGGACATGCCCCGGCGTGTCGGCGAGGATGAACGAGCGCCGCTCGGTGGCGAAGTAGCGGTACGCGACGTCGATCGTGATGCCCTGCTCGCGCTCGGCCCGCAGGCCGTCGGTCACGTGCGCGAGGTCCTCGTGCGCGTCCAGCAACGACTTCGAGTCCAGCAGCAGCCGGCCGATCAGCGTCGACTTGCCGTCGTCCACGCTGCCCGCCGTCGCGATCCGCAGAAGGTCGCTCACCTAGAAATAGCCCTCTCGCTTACGGTCTTCCATGGCCGCCGACGACGTCCGGTCGTCCGCGCGGGTCGCGCCACGCTCGGACTCCGTCGCCACCGCCGTCTCGGCGATGATCCCGGCGAAGTCCGTGGCGTCCGATCGCACCGCGCCAGTCACCGTCAGGTCGCCCACGGTCCGGTAGCGCACGCGCTCGATGAACCGCTCCGCGCCGTTGATGTCCAGATGCTCGGAGACGGCGAACAGCATCCCGTCGCGTTCGAACACCTCGCGCTCGTGGGCGAAGTAGATCGACGGCACCTCCAGCTCTTCGTGCGCGATGTAGCGCCACACGTCGAGCTCGGTCCAGTTGGAGATCGGGAAGGCGCGCACGCTCTCGCCGCGCCGCACGACGGTGTTGAACAGGTCCCAGATCTCCGGCCGCTGGTTGCGCGGCTCCCACTGCCCGAGCTCGTCGCGGAACGACAGGATGCGCTCCTTCGCGCGGGCCCGCTCCTCGTCGCGCCGGGCGCCACCGAAGGCCGCGTCGAACTTGCCCGCCGCGAGAGCATCCAAAAGCGTGACGGTCTGCAGCCGGTTGCGCGAGGGCCCGTCCTCGACCGCGCGCCCGGAGTCGATCGAGTCCTGGACCGAAGCCACGATCAGCTGCTCGCCGAGCTCCGCCACACGCCGGTCGCGGAACTCGAGCACCTCGTCGAAGTTGTGGCCCGTGTCGATGTGCAGGATCGGGCACGGGAACGGCGCGGGCCGGAACGCCTTCTCGGCCAGGCGCAGGAGCACGATCGAGTCCTTGCCGCCACTGAACAACAGGACGGGCCGCTCGAACTCCGCGGCCACCTCCCGCATGATGTAGACGGCCTCGGCCTCCAGCGCCTCGAGCTGCGAGAGCGCCTTCACGCGGCCTCCGCATGTTCCGCGTGGTAGCGCTCGATCCACGCCGCCGAGCGCCCGTTCGCCTGACGCTTGAGCGGCGCCGGCGGGGCCGGTGCACCGGTCAGCGCCTCGATCGTCGGCGACGGGTCGCGGACGAAGTCCTCGTACACGACGACGTCCGGGTCGCGATGCGCCAGCCACGCCGTCCAGGCGCGCTCGCCGAGCGTGAGCCACTCGACGAGGTGCGCGATGGCGGCAGCGGAGTAGACCGGCTCGGCCGTCTCCGCCGTGTCCCCGTCACGCCAGACCTGCGTCTGGATCGCGGTCCACAGCGACACGGCCTGCGCGACCTTGTCGCGCCGGATCACCTGCACGTACCGCAGCGGCCCGAACACGTCCTCCAGCGACCGGCCGCCGAGGCGCGCCCACAGGTCGTCGGTGTGGCTCCACATGATCTTCGCCGCGAACACGCCGTTCGGCGTGGTTCCGGCCCGGCGCACGGCCTCGAAGTCGAATGACGCTTCGGGGGTACCTGGATCCAATGGGGGCAGCAGCGAGTTGACGAACGGGTCGTCGAGTCCGGCCAGGTACTGGCGCGGCTGGTCCGCGAGCCCCGTGGCCTTGAAGTGTTGGAACCACTCGTTCGGGACGCCGGCGACGCCCGTGGCCTTCAGCAGCTCGCACAGCAGGGTGCTCCCACTCCGCTGGGTGGCGCAGACGATCAATCCAGACATTCTCGATAGGATTACATGACTTTGCAGAAACCCAACATCGTTTATCTGCATTCGCATGACACGGGGCGGCACATCCAGCCCTACGGCCACCAGGTGCCGACGCCCAACATCCAGCGGCTTGCGGACCAGGGCGTGCTGTTCCGGCAGGCGTTCTCGGCGGCGCCCGTGTGCTCCGCCTCTCGCGCCGCGCTCCTGACCGGCGAGTACAGCCACACGAACGGGATGCTCGGCCTGGCGCATCGCGGCTACCGGCTCGCCGACTACGACCATCACCTCGTCCACACGCTGCGTGAAGCCGGCTACACGTCGACCTTGATCGGCGAGCAACATCTCTCGAGCGACCCCAACGACATCGGCTACGACCGGATCGTCGAGATCGACAGCACGCACGCGGCCCACGTGGCGCCCGCCGCGGCCCGCATCTTGCGGGAGGAGCACGAGGCGCCGTTCTTCCTCAGCGTCGGCTTCTTCGAGACCCACCGCGACTACTTCGAGCCCACCTCGGTGCGCGACGCGCTGTACTCGCTGCCGCCCGCGAACCTGCCCGACACGCCGGAGACGCGGCGCGACATGGCGGCCTACAAGGCCAGCGCGCGCTCGCTCGACCAGGGCGTCGGCACGGTGCTGGACGCGGTGCCCGACAACACGCTCGTGATCCTCACGACCGACCACGGCCTGGCCTTCCCGGGGTCGAAGGCGACGCTCACCGACCGCGGCATCGGCGTGATGCTGATCATCCGCGGCGCGGGGTTCCGCGACGGCAAGGTCTCCGACGAGCTCGTCTCCCAGATCGACCTGTTCCCGACCATCTGCGAGCTCGCCGGGATCGAGCGGCCGGCGTGGGTGCGCGGCCGCTCGCTGCTCGACGCCGAGCGCAACGACGCGGTGTTTGCGGAGATCACGTTCCATGCCGCGTACGAGCCGCAGCGCGCGGTGCGCACGAAGCGATACAAGTACATCCGCCGGTTCGACAATGGCCACGCAGGCCCAGTGCTCCCGAACATCGACGACAGCCCGAGCAAGGACTATCTGCTCGCCCGCGGGTTGGCGGACCGTGTCCTGGCGCCGGAAGAGCTGTTCGACCTGGTCTTCGATCCGAACGAGGCGAACAACCTCGTGGATGACCCGGCGCACGAAGGCGTGCTCGCCGAGCTGCGCGGGCGTCTGCTGGATTGGATGCAGGACACCGACGACCCGCTCCTGCACGGGCCGGTCGAGCCCGAGCCGGGCATGGAGATCAACCTGCCGGACCAGGTCTCGCCGGACGAGCCGACGGTGGTCGTGCGGTGACCGGCCTGGTCCTGCAGACGCAGACCGACGCGCCCGC
This sequence comes from Solirubrobacter taibaiensis, assembly GCA_027587225.1. GTDB lineage: Bacteria > Actinomycetota > Thermoleophilia > Solirubrobacterales > Solirubrobacteraceae > Solirubrobacter > Solirubrobacter taibaiensis. The sequence continues at coordinate 49,715 of JAPDDQ010000004.1, read as the reverse complement.
CGGCCTGCTCGAGGACTGGGCCGCGCGGCGCGGGTTCGCGCTGGAGACGTTCCGGGTCGACGGGGATGCGGCGTGGCCCGATCCGCGCGCGTACGCCTTCGTGGTGGCGCTCGGGTCGAGCGCGAGCGCCGCGGGTGGCGGGCCGCCGTGGGTGGATCGCGTGATCGAGTTCCTCCGCGCCGCCGACGCCGCGGACGTGCCCATGCTCGGCATCTGCTTCGGCGCGCAGGCCTTGGCCGCTGCGCTGGGCGGCTGCGTGCACAAGCTCGCGAGGCCCGAGGTCGGCTGGGTGACGGTGCGCTCCAACGACGACGAGCGGATCCCGTCCGGCCCGTGGCTGGCCTGGCACGAGGACGGCTTCACGCTCCCGCCGCTGGGCTACGAGCTCGCGTCGAATGCGTTCGGTGTGCAGGCCTTTTGCCACTGTCGCCACCTCGGTGTGCAGTTCCATCCGGAGGTCGACGCGGCCATCGTCTCCGACTGGGCGCGCGCGGATCACGCGGACCTCGTGCGGGCCGGCAAGACGACGGCGGACCTCGATCCCGCGCCCTACGCGGAGGCGGCCGCGCGCGGCGCCGGAATCCTGTTCGACGGGTTCGCTGCCCGGGCAGGGCTTGTGGCTGTAGCCTCAAGCCCGTGAAGCACGAGCACACCCATCACGTCGCGGCGGATGCGGACAAGGTGTACGCCGCGCTTGCGGACATCCGCAACCTGCCGCACTACGTGCCGCAGATGACGAAGGCCGAGCCGCATGACGACGGCAAGGTCACCGTCGAGGCGCGCTACGACGGCCACACCCAGCACGGCGAGGGGTGGTTCAAGACCGACGACGAAAAGCGTCGGATCGAGTGGGGCGCCGAAGGCAGCGCCTACAACGGCTGGCTGCAGGTGGACCCGGACGAGGACGGCTCGCGGCTCACGCTGTACGTCGCCACCGTGCACGGCGACGCGCCCGACCCTGAGGTCATGGGCACGCTCGACGCGATCCGGCGTCTCGTCGAGTCCGACGTTTAGCTGAGCCCGTCACAAATCTGCACCCCTCAAGGTATTGGGGGGTGTGGACGCCTGGAGTGATGAACGCCTGCTGACCGAGACCCCTGAGGTCCCGGCGGCGTTCGCCGTCTTCTACCGGCGCCACGAGGGTTCGATCCTCGGCTATTTCATGCGCCGGACGGGCAACGCGGAGCTCGCGGCGGACCTCGCCGCCGAGACGTTCGCGGCGGCGCTGTTGGGCGCGTCCCGCTTCCGAGGCGACGGCAACGCGCTGGCGTGGCTGTACGGGATCGCCCGCCACCGGCTGATGCGCTCGATCGAGCGCGGCCGGGTGGAGGACCGCGCGCGCCGCAAGCTCGCGATGCCGCGATTGGAGATCGACGACGAGCTCGTCGACCGGATCGAGCGGCTGGCGGGTGAGGAGCGGGCGTTCGAGCTGCTCGACCAGCTCCCTCCCGCGCAGGCCGAGGCGGTCCGCGCGCACGTGCTCGACGACCGCTCCTACAAGGACATCGCCGCCACCGTGAAGGTCTCCGAGGCCGTCGTGCGCAAGCGCGTCAGCCGCGGGTTGCTCACGCTGAAAGGACTTCTATGAGCGTGTTCCCGGGGCTGGAGAGCGCGCTGGACGCCGCCGCCCACCGCCGCTTCGGTCGGCGTCGCGCGCGGTCCTGGGAGCGCTGGGTGGCCGCGCCGGCGATGGCCGTCTGCGCGGCGGCGCTCGTCGTCGCGTTCCTGCCGAGTGACGATCAGCCCGGCCGGGTCGCGGGCGCCGCACCGCCCGTGACGGTGCCCGCCACCACGCTCGCGCTCTCGGCCGCGCTCACCACCGCGCCCGTGCCCACAGCTGGGGAGCAGGTCGAACACGCGAAGTTGCGCGCGGTCGCCACGGAGATCGCGGCGCGCGTCCCGTACCCGCCGGGCGCGGCCGAGTCGATGCCCTGGGAGGGCACGCCGCCCGGCCCGACCGACATGGCCTCGATCGGCGACCGCGCGACCGTCCAGTTCCTCGTCGAGTACCGCGCGGCGTGCACCTGGGCCACGTTCTGGCTGTTCGCGTTCGGGGAGGCCAATGCGCCCGCGCTGGCGAGCGCGACCGCGGTCCTGCAGGACGTCCCGCACTGGCCGACGCAGCGTGCTTCGCTGCAGGATCCGTTCGAGCGCACGGCCGGCTGGAACGCCGTCGCACCCGCCGCGACCGCCCGCGACGCGGGTCCTGTGCGCAGCTACGCCGCCTCGAATTGCCTCGAGGTGCCGACTCCCTGGAACGGAGTGATCCGGTAGGGGCTCTAACGTCGCCGGTGTGGCCAGCGACGATCTCGCCGAAGCGCTCGAGCTGCGCGATGAGCTCCTCGTGGCCTGTCGCGAGGTGCTGCTGCAGGTCGGCACGCGCCAGTCGTCGTCCCTCGTAGCGGCCATCGACGCGCTGCTCGACCTGGACGACGAGGCCTCCCCGGGGTCTCAGCGCTGACTTTCGCCCCCGTTCAGGGGGTTTGTTCACATCCCTTCGCAGACGGATGCGATATCGCGGGCGATACTGCGCCGCATGTCAAAGTGGAATCCTGAAACCATTCACGCCGCCCTCGAGCCGATCGTGGCGGAGCTGGGCCGTTTCCCGAAGCGCGAAGAGCTGTCCGCGCGCGGCCTCGGTGGTCTGAGCACCGCCATGGGCAAGCACGGCGGTGTAGCGCAGTGGCGTACCCGCTTCGTCGTCACCCCGGTCGCCGACTCGGTGGTCGTCGAGGTCGTCGAGACCGTCGAGGTCGTTCCGGCCGCCGAGGTCACGCCGGAGGCCATCGCCGAGCGCGCGTACTTCATCGCCCTCGAGCAGCAGGGTGGCGACCCGTTCCACCACTGGATCGCGGCCGAGCGCGAGCTCACCGCGGCCTAAGGCCCCACTTCTAGGGTGGGGCGCCGTGCTTGACGTCCCACCTGTCGTCCGCAGCAAGGCGCTCGCCATGGGCGCCGAGGCCTGGCTCGCGGCGCTCCCCGCGCACGTCGAGGCGCTCGCGCTGCGCTGGAACCTGACGTTCGGCCGCGTCTTCGAGGACGGCACCGAAGCGCTGGTGGTCGAGGCCGGCGTCGACACGGTGCTGAAGATCGGTCTCCCGACGGCGGAGCGCGCGTCCGAGCTCACCGTCCTGCGGCTCACGGCCGGGGACGGGTGCGTGAAGCTGCTCGCCGCCGACGACGAGCTGGGGGCGATGCTCCTCGAGCGGCTCGGCCCTTCGCTGCACTCACTCGAACTGCCGGTGCAGGAACGCCACGAGATCCTGGTCGACACCGCGCAGCGCGTCTGGCGGCGCGCCCCTCGCGCCGCGCTGCCCAGCGGCGCGGACGGTGCTCGCAGCCTCGCCGCGTTCATCCCCGAGGCCTACGAGGCCACCGGCCGCCCGTGCAGCGAGCGCGCGATCCAGCACGCCTTGGCGTGTGCCGCGGCGCGTGAAGCGGCGCACGACGACGCGCGGGCGGTGCTCGTCCACGGCGACGTCCACGAGTGGAACGTGCTGCAGGCCGGCGACGGCTGGAAGCTCGTCGATCCCGACGGCCTGCTCGCCGAGCCCGAATACGACCTCGGCGTGATCATGCGCGAGAGCCCGGAGGAGGACGATCTCCTCACACGCGCGAGCTGGCTCGCCGCGCGCACCGGGCTCGATCCGGTCGCGATCTGGGAGTGGGGCGTGGCCCAGCGGGTCTCCACCGGCCTGCTCGCCACCCGCATCGGTCTGCAGCCCGTCGGCGCCCAGATGCTCGCCCGAGCCGATGAGGTCGCCGAATTATGGAACCTTTGAGGTGATCTTCAGCAAGTTTTGGGGACCGCTGCCGATGATGGGTGCATGACCTCCATCGCCGCCGTTCTCATCCTGGGTGGTGCCGCCACTTTCTTCGCCATGATGGCGTGGGCGGGCCAGCACCACTCCTAACGGAAATGCGCCACGCCGCCCGCTAGCGTAAGGGCGGCTTTGGCCGAAGAAGAAGACGCAGTCGCAACCACCTTCGCGGATCTCGGCCTTCGGGACGAGCTGCTCGGCGCCCTGACGAACCTCGGGTACGAGGAGCCGACGCCGATCCAGCGCGAAGCGATCGTCCCGCTCATCGCGGGCCGTGATCTCTTGGGCCAGGCCGCCACTGGCACGGGCAAGACCGCTGCGTTCGCGCTGCCGATCCTGCAGCGGCTCGAAGACCAGCGCCGGACGCAGGCGCCTGCCGCGCTGGTGCTCGTGCCCACGCGCGAGCTCGCGATGCAGGTCTCCGAGGCGATGCACAAGTACGGCCGCGGCCTGGGCGTACGGGTCCTGCCCGTCTACGGCGGTCAGCCGATCAGGATGCAGCTGCGCGCGCTGGAGCGTGGGGTGGACGTCGTGGTGGCCACGCCGGGCCGCGCGATCGACCATCTCAATCGCGGCACGCTGAGCCTCGACGCGGTCGAGACCGTCGTCCTCGACGAGGCCGACGAGATGCTCGACATGGGCTTCGCCGAAGACCTCGAGGCGCTGCTGGAAGCGGTGCCGGACGTGCGCCAGACGGTGCTGTTCTCGGCCACGATGCCGCCGCGGCTGAACGGGATCGTCAACCGGCACCTGAAGGAGCCGGAGCGGATCGAGATCAGCCGCGCCGACGTGGAGTCCGCGGCCGGGCGCGTGCGCCAGACGGCCTACGTCGTTCCGCGCGCCAGCAAGCCGGCCGCGCTCGGCCGCATCCTGGACGTCGAGCAGCCCACCGCCGCGCTCGTGTTCTGCCGCACGCGCGACGAGGTCGACACGCTCACGGAGACGCTCAACGGCCGCGGGTACCGCGCCGAGGCCCTGCACGGCGGCATGACGCAGCAGCAGCGCGACCGCGTGATGGGCCGGCTGCGCTCCGGCAACGCCGACCTGCTGCTCGCGACCGACGTCGCCGCCCGCGGCCTGGATATCGACACGCTCACCCACGTCGTCAACTACGACGTGCCGTCTTCGCCCGAGTCTTATGTGCACCGCATCGGCCGTGTCGGCCGTGCCGGCCGCGAGGGCGTCGCGATCACGCTGGCCCAGCCGCGCGAGCATCGCTACCTGAAGACCGTCGAGAAGATCACCAAGCAGCGGATCACGTTCGAGAAGATCCCGACGGTCGCCGACCTGCGCGCGCGCCGGCTGGACCTCACGCGCGCCGGCCTGGAGGAATCGCTGCTCGAGGACGGTGACCTCGACCACTTCCGCGTGGTCGTGGAGACGCTCGCCGAGAACTACGACCTGATGGACGTCGCCGCGGCCGCGGTCAAGCTCGCGCACGAAGCGGGCGGGGTCTCCGTCGACGAGGAGGAGATCCCCGACGCCTCCCCGCCGCCCAAGGACCGCCCGGCACGCCCGGCCAAGCCGGGCAAGCGCCCCGACGCGAACATGACCCGGATCTTCGTCGGCGCCGGCCGCGTCGCCGGCGTCCGCCCCAAGGACCTCGTCGGCGCGATCACCAACGAGGCCGGCCTGACGGGCCGCGACATCGGCGGGATCGAGATCGGCGACCGCTTCGCGCTCGTCGAAGTGCCGAGCGAAGCTGCCGAGCACGTGATCAAGGCGCTGCGTGGCACCACGATCAAGGGCAAGAAGGCGACGATCCGTCGCGAGCGCTTCACGACTCCGCGCCGCTGAGGGCTAGGCTGCGGCGCATGGCCGCTGATCCCGATTGCCTGTTCTGCAAGATCGTCGCGGGGCAAATCCCGTCAACGCGCGTGTACGAAGATGAGCGCACGATCGCCTTCATGGACATCAACCCGGGAACACGCGGGCACCTGCTCGTGATCCCGCGCGAGCACGCGAAGGACCTGCTCGAGATCGACGCCGAAGATCTCGCCGCGTGCGCGCACACCGCGCAGAAGATGGCCCGAACGGCCAAGGAACGTCTCGGGGCCGACGGGATCAACCTGATCAACAGCTGCGGCTCGACGGCTTGGCAGACTGTCTTTCACTTTCACATCCACGTGATCCCGCGCTACGACGGGGACCCGCTACGCCTGCCCTGGCAGCCCGCGCCGGGCGATCGTGACGAAATCGCACAAGCTGCAGACCTTCTGAGCGCGTAGAGATCTCCACACCCAGCAGGTGTAGAAGGCAGTTGCGCGGCCACTGCGCACCTGTATAGCGTCTGCCCCGTTGGGGCCGGACGCACCGACCGGTCGAAATTAGTGCGGCGTGGTTAGACGTCGAGCAGTAACAAGTGGGGTCATCTGTGGGCACCGGTACGGTCAAGTGGTTCTCGGACGAGAAGGGCTTCGGCTTCATCACGCCCGACGGGGGTGGACGTGACCTCTTCGTCCATTTCTCAGGCATCACCGGCGACGGATATCGGTCGCTGGCCGAAGGGGCCAAGGTCACCTTCGAGGAAGAGAACGGCGACAAGGGTCCGAAAGCGATCAACGTCGCGAAGCTCTAGGAGAGAACCGTGGAACCGGGGGGAACCGCATCCCCCGGGGCCTCGTCGTGTTGAATGCGTGTGATGGCCCATCGCACGCTCTTGCTCGCCGTGGTGACTGCTGCCGCGGCGCTGGCCGCGTCTGCGCCCGCCTCAGGGAAGGTCATCGAGGTCGGCCGCTCAGACGCCGCGCCGGCCTGCCCGGCCGCGCCCTGTCTCGCCGTGTCGCGCACGACCGGCTACCAGATCAAAGTCGGTGACGAGCGCAACTCGTTCACCGTCCCCGAGGACGGCAAGATCGTCGCCTGGTCGATCAACCTCGGCAAGCCCACCGCCGAGCAGATCGACTACTTCGACAAGAACCTCGGCGGCCAGGCTTCGGCTCGGCTGACCGTCCTGCGCCTGGGCAAGACGCTCTATTCGCGCACGATCACGCAGAGCCCGGTGGTCAAGCTGGAGCCGTATTTCGGGCAGACCGTCCAGTTCCCGCTCGGCCGGTCACTCAACGTCAAGAAGGGTTATGTCATTGCCCTGACAGTTCCCACGTGGGCGCCCGCGCTGACGCCGCTGCTGACCGACCACAGCTCGTGGCGCGCGTCGCGGGCCAAGGGCAAGTGCAACGACACCGGCCTGCAGACCGCCCAGCAATCGCTCAACCTCGTCGCGCAGTACCGCTGTCTCTACAAGGCGCGGCTCACCTACAGCGCGACGCTCGTCACCCGCCCGGCACCCACCCCGAAGGACGCCCCCGCCGGGACGTAGGTTCCTTCGGCGGCGACGCGGCGAGCTTGACGCCCGCGGCGCGGTCGGGCACCTGCGGCTTGTCGTGCCCGAGCAGGTCCAGCAGCGCGTCGATGACGTCCGGGTCGTACTTGTTGCCGGCGCCGGCGCGCAGTTCGTGGACGGCCTGCGCGGGGGTGAGCGCGGGACGATAGGGCCGCTCGGTCGTCATCGCCACCCACGCGTGGCAGGCGAGGATCACGCGCGAGCCGACCGGGATGCGCGTGCGCTCGAGCCCGTCCGGATACCCGGTGCCGTTCCAGTGCTCGTGCTCGTGGCGGACGATCGGCGCGAGTGCGGCGAGCTCCTTCGTGCGCGCGAGGATGCGCTCACCGACGATCGGGTGCTCGGACATGACCTCCCACTCCTCGCGGGTGAGCGGGCCGTCCTTCTCCAGGACCTCTTCGGGGATCGCGAGCTTGCCGACGTCGTGCAGGAGGGCGGCGTGTGCGATCCGCTCGACGTGCAGGGCATCGAGGCCGAGCATCATCGAGACGCCGCGGGCGAGCCGGACGAGCTCCTGCGTGTGGTCCTGTGTGTAGTGGTCGCGCTCCTCGATCGCGGCCGCCAGCGCCTGCACGGCGGCGGGAGAGCCGGAGCGTGACTGCAGCAGCGCGAGCTCACGCTCGACCTCGGGGTTGGCCACCGCGACGCGGCCCTTGCCGGTGCGCTTGGCGAGCATGAGCGCGCGGTCGGCCTGCTCGAGCAGGCCGTCGGCGTCGAGCCCGTCGTGCCACGCGGCGACGCCGATCGAGCACTTGCCGCCGATCGCGTCCCGGCAGCGCTCGGCGACGGCGGCCGTGACCGCTTCGTCGGAGCCGGGGAGCAGGAGCACGAACTCGTCGCCGCCGTAGCGGGCGACCTGGTCGTACGGGCGCAGCTCGCCTTGTAGCGCGCGGGCGACCTTGCGCAGCAGCTCGTCGCCGGCCGCGTGGCCGTGGGTGTCGTTGACGCCCTTGAAGTCGTCGAGGTCCAGGATCACCGCGCCGAGCGGATGTCCGTCGCGGCGCGCACGGGCGATCTCCTCGCGGATGCGCAGCTGCATCGCGCCGTGGTTGAGGACGCCCGTCAGCGCGTCGGTACGGGCGATGTGCTGGACATGCTCGAACGCCTCTGCGTTGCGGCAGGAGACGGTGGCGAGGCCCGCGATGGCCTCGAGTGTGCGCAGGTCCTCGTCGTGGACGTGGCGACGGGTCGTCCAGGCCACCGACAGCGCGCCGCGCAGCTCGTCGTCCCAGGAGATCGGCACCGACATCGCGGCCAGCAGGTCGCCGCCCACAGCGTGCTCGAGCTTGGCGCTGAGCAGCTGATAGTCGGTGCTGATGAACGCCTGGCCGGACGCCAGCACGCGGCCCGCGGCGCCCTGCCCGGGCTCGATGTGGACCCCGACCCAGCTCTCGGGAACGTTGTACCCCGCCGTGGCGACGGCGCCGCCGTGCTCCTGGTCGACGAGATAGACGCCGGCCATGTCCGCGTCCAGCGCGAGCGCGGCTTCCTCCACGAGGGCTTCGAGGATCTCCTGCAGGTCCAGCGAGCGGCCGAGCGCACGGGCGGCGCGGACGACGGCGCGGTCCTGCAGCGAACCTGCCGCGCGGCGCTCGTCGGCCTCCAGGCGCGCGTAGCCGGCCGCGGCCTGGTCGGTCAGCAACTGGGCGAGCTCGATTTCATCGGGCGGAAGGTCGCGGCGGGTGCTCCAGCCGACGAACAGGACCTTGCGGACGCTGCCGCGCCAGGCCACCGGGACGAACAGCACGGAGGCGATGCCGTGGTGCGCGGCGCGCCCGGGCACGATCGCGTCGCTGGTGAGCGCATCGGGGACCGCGAACGCGACCCCGGTCCTCAGGACACGGGCGGTGCCGGAGGGGCCGTCGCCGAAGCGCACGTACTCGTCCACCCCGACGGCTGCGTCGCCGGCGCCGCCGCCGTCCTGGCTGATCTCCAGCATGCGGACGTGATCGGCGCCCAGGAGGGCCTGGAAGGCGGCATGGAGCGCAGCCCCCAGCGGCCCGGGCGTGGTCGCCGAGGCGGCCTCATGAGCGACGCGTGCGAGCGTGCTCGTCACGTCACCTCGGATGTCCGTTGCGGTGCGCAGGATTTATGCCTTCCGTGGACCGGAGTAATCGGCCGATCCAAGCGGAACTTGATTGTCCACCTACCCGCCTACAGCGGGTTATTAGCAAGCGCCGGGGTTCTCCGCGCAGTAGTCCTCGAACTGCTGCTGCGGCGAGCCCGCGGGCGGCGGCGTTTCGTTCGTGGCGTCGTCCGCCGGGGGCGCTTCCGTGCCGCCGCCGGTGCCGTCATCGGTGCCGGTGTCGGGCACGGCGGTCGCCTCAGGCACGGCGGTCGCCTCCGCGTCGGTGTCGGCGTCCGGCGTCTCCGTGGCGTCGGCGTCCGCGGTGGGCGTCGGCGTGGCGGCGCCGACGGCGGCGCCTTCGCCCGGGACCTCGAGCTCCACGGGGCCTCCCGGCACCTCGCGATAGGCGACATTCGCTCCGCCGCAACCGGCGACGGTCAGGACGAGCACAGCAATGGCAGCGGCAAACCGCGGCGCGAGGCGCATACGGCGACCTCCTCTCAGCGGGGCAGCGCGGCCATGCGGCGGCCGCACGTGGGGCAGTCGTTCAGATCCTTCTGGGCGGGCTGATCGCACCAGTTGCAGAAGCGAAGCGTCTCCACGGCCCATGGCAGGCTTGACTTCGACGGCGGGAGGGGCAGCACCTTCCCGACCACCTCGAGCTCTTCGCCCGTGTCCTGGTCGGTGTAGATCCTGCCCGGCTCAGCCGCGAGCAGCAGCTCACGACCCGTAGACGGCGCGCGCAGGCGATAGAGCTGACCCTCGGACATCGGCGGAGAGCGTAGCAACGGCTTCGGCGTACCGTGTCTGCCGTGCGCGTTCTCATCTTCCACGGGTACCTGCTGCGCGGGACCGGCTCGAACGTCTACAACGCCGAGCTCGGGGCGGCGTTCGTGCGCGGCGGCCACGAGGTGCACATGCTCTGCCAGGAGGCCGATCCGCTCTCGCTGAAGTGGGTGGACGCCGTCGGGGAATGGGACACCGGGGAGCTGCGGGTCACGGCCCGGCGTGAGCCGGTGCACGCGACGGTCTACCGGCCCGCCATCGGCCGGGTGCTGCCGCTGTACGTCGCTGATCGCTATGAGGGCTTCGACGCGAAGCCGTTCCAGGATCTGAGCGCAGCGGAACTCGAGCACTACATCGAGGCCAACGTGGCGGCGGTCCGCGACGTGGTCGCGCGGGCGCGGCCGGACGTCGCGCTGGCGAACCACCTCGTGATGGGGCCGCTGATCCTCGCGCGCGCGCTCGGGGATGACGTCCCGTATGCCGTCAAGGTGCACGGCAGCGACCTCACGTTCACCGTCGGCCCGTACCCGCGCTTCCGGCCGCACGCGGCCGAGGGGGTGGAACGGGCCGGAGGCGTGCTCGTCGGCTCGCGGCACACGGCGGAGCAGCTGTGGGGCGAGTTGGACGATCCGGCGCTGGTGGCGAAGACGCGGCTGGGGCCGCCCGGGGTGGACGTGGCGCGCTTCACACCCGGTTCGGGCGATCTGACCGGCCTGCGGGAGCGCCTGGCGGCGACGGCGCCGACCGAGGGCTCCTCCTTCGCGCGCGATCCACAGGAGGCCGTCGCGGCGCTGGACGCGATCGAGGACGGGGACCGCTTGATCGTCTACGTCGGCAAGCTGATCGCCTCCAAGGGCGTGGAGCTGCTGCTGGCGGCCTTCCCGTCGGTGCTCGCGCGCGAGCCGCGAGCGCGGCTGGTGATCGTCGGCTTCGGGGCGTTCCGGCCCGGACTGGAGGCGCTCGTCGCCCAGCTCGACGCGGGCGACGTGGCGGCGGCGCGGGCCACGCGGGCGGAGAACGGGCGTGAGCTGCCGCAGCTGGCGGCGTTCCTGGATGCCGTCGGCGACGAGTACCCGCCGGCCCGGATCGGCGACCGCGTGCACTTCGCCGGACGGCTGGACCACGACGAGCTCACCGCGCTGCTGCCCGCCGCCGAGGCGATGGCGGTCACCTCGACCTCGCCCGAGGCGTTCGGGATGGTCGCCGCGGAGGCTGCCGCGTGCGGCGCGCTGCCGGTGGTGGCCGATCACTCAGGCCTGGGCGAGGTGGCACGGACGCTGCGCGAGGCCGTCCCGGAGGCGGCGCGCGGGTGGCTGTCCTTCACGCTCGGCTCTACGTCGGTGGTGGAGCTGGCGGACGCGCTGTCGGGCTGGCTGGCGGCGCCGGAGGACCTGCGCGCCCGTACGCGCGAGACGATCGTGGACGTGACCCGCGAGCACTATTCGTGGGACGGCGTCGCGCGGACGGTCATCGCGGCGGCACAGGGCGAGCTGGACGACCTGCCGACGGTCTGACGTGCCAGGCCGCGGTCGCGAGCGCCACGGCGGCGATGCAGGCGGCGTAGACCGTCACGGCGGTTGAGAGCGAGACGACGAGGGTCATCAGGCCGATCGACATCACCGACGTCGCCACGCCCAGGTAGATCAGCGTGTAGAAGGCGGCGTTGACCGCTCCGCGCCGGTCCGGCGGCGCGGCGAGGTTGATCTGGCCCTGCGCGGCGAGGATCGCCAGCCCGTGGCCCGCGCCGCTGAGCAGGCCGGCCAGGATCAGGAGGACGAGGCTGTTCGCCGGGAACGCCAGCACCAGCGCGACGAGGCCCACCGCCAACAGCAGCAGGCCGACCGCTTGGTCGCGCGCGTGCGCCGGCGGCCGCTTGCGCACGGCGATCTGCGCCGCGCACGACGTTGCCAGCATCGTCCCGCTCACCGCGCCCAGCAACGCCAGGTTCCCCGTGTCGAGCAGCTCGCCCGCGTACGACGGCACCACGGACAGGAACGTCGAAGCCACGGCCCACACCGCCGCCCCGGTCAGGCTCGCCCGCACGAACAACGTCCGGATCTCCGCCGGCACGCTGGGCTTCACCAACCTAAAGGGGCCTGGCCCCTTTATCTTCGCCGCGGGCTCGGGGATGGCCAGGGCGGAGATGGCGGCGGCGACGCCGAAGAGCGCGAACAGGGCGAACGGGAGGACGAGGCGGTGGGGGGCCCATTCGGCCAGCATCCCGGCGATCACGGGCCCGGAGCCGCTGCCGCCGGCCTGGGCCAGCGACGTGAACAGCGCGGCGCGCTCTTCCTGCGGAGCGGGGTCGAGCTCGACGAGCGCCGCGGCCGCCGCGCCGGCGACCATCCCCACGGCCACGCCCTGCAGCGAGCGGGCCGCAAACAGCCACGGCAGGCTCTGCGCGGCGGCGAACGTGAGCAGCCCGAGCGTCGCGGTGGCGAAGCCGGCGGCCATCACGCGGCGGCGGCCGAACCGGTCCGAGAGCTGGCCGAACACCAGCAGCGACGGGGCCAGCACGATCATGTAGGTGGCGAAGACGACCGTGAGCACCGCGCTCGCGAACCCGAACTCGCGCTCGTAGACGGCGTACAGCGGCGTGGCCAGATTCGCTCCCGCCATGGTCGCGAACCAGGCGATCGCCACCACCAGGAAGGGCACGCGCATGACACCGCAGCCTATGCGGCGGCCCCCCTCGTCCCCGCGTCAGGTTAGGATGCCGCGCATGAGGAGAGAGCTGGCGGTGATCGTCGGGGTGATTTCGGCTTCGTTGGGCCTCGCTGGCTGCCAGCTCAAGGACACGGGCGACAACGTCGTCAACGGCAAGATGCTCTTCGCCGAGAAGTGCGGCACGTGCCACGTGCTCGAGCGCGCCGGGGCGACCGGCACGACAGGCCCGGACCTGGACGCCGCGTTCCGGCAGTCCCGCGTCGACGGCCTGGGCGAAAGCACGTTCCAGGGCGTCGTCCTCTCACAGATCCTCCACCCCAACCGTAACCCTCAGCTCAACCCTGAGGATCGGACCGAAACGACTCCGCAGATGCCCGCGAACATCGTCACGGGCCAGGACGCGCGCGACGTCGCCGCGTACGTCGCCTTCGCCGCTGGCAAGCAGGGCAAGGACGAGGGTCGGCTCGCCGCGGCCGGCGCCTCCCAGGCCGAAGGCACCGCCGAGGCGAAGGACGGCGTGCTGGACATCCCGGTCGCCGCCCGCGGCCTCGCCTACCAGTTCGCGGACGCCAAGACGCCCGCCGGCAGCGTTCAGATCAAGTCGGAGAACCCGCAGAGCACCCCGCACGACATCGCCATCGAGGGCAACGGCGTCAACGAGAAGGGCGAAGTCGTCACCTCCGGCGGCACCTCCGAGTTCACCGCCGATCTAGAGCCGGGCGAGTACACGTTCTTCTGCTCCGTCGAGGGTCACCGCGCCGGCGGCATGGAAGGCAAGCTCACCGTCGAGTAGCCCCGCGCGGTTGGGCGGCGCGTAGCTCGTTGCGCCACTGGAGGGCGCGCCGGGTTCAACGGCGGCCACCGAGGGGGAATGGAGCGGCGTTTCCGCCCCGCTGCGCGAACATCGGGGTCCGGGCTCCGCGTGGCACGGTCGCGATGACGTGCCGCTCTCCGTCGAGCTACGGGCCACTGACATTTCGTGGAGCGCCACGCTCGTCCGTCGACCTCCTGCGGATCTCGCGGAACCGAACACGCGCTAGCTGGGGGTGGTGGATGTAACTATCGGATAGCGATACTTTCATCCACCACCCCCTTTGTTCGGAGCGCGGTCGTGATCGAGTGCGATCGACCGGACGTGGAGCGGAGTGAAGTGACCAGGACCGCTCCTCGCGATTTCCGGTGCCCGTAACTCGACTGAGAGCGGCACGCCGAACCGGCCACGCCACGCGGGGCCCGGACCACGATGTTCGCGCAGCGGGGCGGAAACGCCGCTCCATTCCCCCTCGGTGGCCGCCGTTCCGGACGCGGCACGCCCTACGGGCGCGGAGCGTTCGCCGCCAGCAGGATCGAGCGGCGCAGCAGGTAGGCGCGGGAGATGATGTCGCGGAGCTCGAGGTCCGCGGCGAGCGCCTCCCCGAAGCGCGCCGCGGGGACGATCACGACCTCGCCGTCGCGGGCTCCGACCGGCGTCGTGAGCAGCGTTTCGCCGCGCAGCAGCGCCAGCTCGCCGATGAAGCTGCCCGGCCCGTGGACGCGGCCGATGTGTCCGTCGACGATCAGGGCAACCGCGCCGCTGACCACGACGACGAAGTCCGCGGCCTCAGAGCCCGGCTCGAACAGCGGCTCGCCCGGCGTGATCGGTCGGCGCTCGCCGAACGCCGCCAGCGTGTCGATCTGCGCGCTGGACAGGCGCGGGAAGGCGTCGTCGGCGGGCTGCTCGGTGAGGTCTTCGAGGTCCAGGCCCGGCGCGACGTAATCCGCCGGGATCTGCGGACGTTCGCTCACGGAGCGCTCCGGCACCCGGGGCGGTGGTGCCTCGCCGCCGGCGAGGGCCGCGGCGAGCGTGTCGGCGTCGTAGCGCCCGAGCAGCCGCCGGCCGTTGACGAAGAACGTCGGCGTGCCTTCGGCGCCGCTGGCCTGGGCGCTCGCGACGTCGGCGCGCACGCGCGGGGCGTGGTCGCCCGAGCCGAGCGAACGGGCGAAGCGCTCCACGTCGAGGCCGAGTGCGCTCGCGTGATCGACGAGATCACCGGGTTCGAGCGCGTCCTGGTGCGCGAACAGGCGGTCGTGCATCTCCCAGAAGGCGCCCTGCTCCGCCGCGGCCTCGGCGGCCTCCGCGGCGAGCTCGGCGTGCGCGTGGACCTCGGGTAGGGGCAGATGGCGGAAGACGTACCGCAGCTGGTCCCCGAACCGCTCCCGCAGTTCCTCCACCGTGCCGGTCGCGCGCCCGCAGAACGGGCACTCGAAGTCGCCGTACTCGACCAGCGTGTACGGGGCGTCGACCGGACCGCGGATGTGGTCACGCACCGGGTCGACGTCCTCGTCGAGCACCATGATCGGCGCGTCTTCGTCGTCGGCGGCGCGCCACTTGTCGAGCGCGAAGACGCCCCAGCCCACCACCAGCGCGAGCAGCGAGGCGGTGAGGATGCCGATGCGGGCTTCGTCGGCCAGCAGCTGGGAGTCGAAGGCGAGGTCGGCCACGAACAACGAGATCGTGAAGCCGATGCCGCCGAGCGCCGCGCCGCCCAGCAGCTCACCCGGCCGGATGCGCCCCGGCAAGCGCCCGAGCCCGAGCCGAGCCGCGATCAGGCTGGTGGCGCCGATGCCGACGAACTTGCCGACGACCAGGCCGACGATCACGCCCCAGGTGACCGTGGAGGAGAACGCGCGCTCGAGCAGCTCCCCGTTGATCACCACACCCGCGTTGGCGAGCGCGAACACCGGGACGATGAAGAAGCTCGACCACGGGTGCAGCAGCTCCGTGAGCCGCTCGTTGGGGGACACGGCACGCTCTACGGACAGCTTGGCCGAGCGCGCGAGCTCCGGCAGCGGCGATTGCCCGAAGGCGCGGGCGAGGGCGCCCGCTTCCCGCACGTCCTCCGCGCGCGAGGCGTACGCGGGCACGAGCAGGCCGAGCACCACGCCGGCGAGCGTGGGGTGGATGCCCGACTCGACCATCGCCACCCACAGGATCAGGCCCACGACGAGATAGAACGGCCCGCGGAACACCTTCACCCGGCTGACCAGGGCCATCGCCACCACGCACGCGGCGGCGATGACGATCGGCAGGAAGCTGACGTCGTCGGAGTAGAAGACGGCGATCGCCAACAGCGCGCCGATGTCGTCCACGACCGAGAGCGAGAGCATGAAGACGCGCAGGTGGGCCGGGAACGCGGGCCCGACCACCGCGAGCGCGCCGAGCACGAACGCGGTGTCGGTGGCCATCGCGATGCCCCAGCCGCGCGCGGCCTCCCCGCTCGGGTTGAACGCCAGGTACACCAGCGCGGGGACCACCAGGCCGGCGATCGCGCCCAGCGCCGGGATCGTGAAGCGCGTGCGGTCGGTCAGCTCGCCCATCGAGAGCTGCCGCCGCAGCTCCAACCCGATGACGAAGAAGAACAACACCATCAGGCCGTCGTTGACCCAGTGGCGCAGGTCGTGGTCGTAGTCGAAGAAATCGCCGATGCTGATGGCGATGTGCAGGCCCCAGAGGTCCTCGTAGAGCCCCGACAAGGGGGAGTTCGCCCACACGAGCGCGAGGATCGTCGCCGCGAGCAGCAGCCCGGCGCCTCCGGTCTCCGTGTGCAGGTAGGCCCGCAGCGGGGCTGCGAACTGGCCGACGAACTCGCGCCGCGACGGCGTGTGCGTGATGTTGGGCGGTGTCGCTATAGCGCCTGGATTATCAACGTCACCGCGAACACGACGGCCGCCACCGCCAGCACGTAGAGAAAGACGCGGAACGCGTCTTTCTCGTAGCGGAACGGGTTGAAGCGCTCTTGGCTCAAATGATGTAGACGGTCAGGTACACGACGATCCACATCACGTCGACGAAGTGCCAGTAGATGCCCGGCACTTCCATGCCCAGATGGTGCCCCGACGAGAAGTGGCCGCGGAACGCGCGGATCGTGACGAACGCGAGCAGCATCAGGCCGATCGAGACGTGCGCGCCGTGCAGGCCCGTCAGGCCGTAGAAGATCGTGCCCTGCGCATGGTCCTGCGGCGAGAAGCCGATGTGGACGTACTCGTTGATCTGGATGAAGAGGAACGTCAGGCCGAGCAGGAACGTCGCGGTCATGCCGAGCTGCAGGCCCAGGCGGTTGTCCTTGCGGATCGCCTCCTGCGCGTAGTGCAGCGTGAACGACGAGCTGACGAGGATCGCGGTGTTGAAGCCCGCGATCAGCTTCGGCAGATGGTCACCTTCCGCCGGCCACTCGGCTCCGCCCACGACCCGGATGAAGAAGTAGGCCGTGAAGAACGCCCCGAAGACCATGATCTCCGAGATGATGAAAAGCATCATCCCGAGGGTCGCCGGGTCCACGCGCGAGGAGCGGTTGGCCTCGGGAGGCCCGTGGTGATGGTCGTCCTCGTGGTGGGCGGAGCCCAGGTGCGCGGCAGCTGCCACCTACGCCTCCGCCGATTCGGTCGCGCGGGTCTCGATGTGCTCGACGGGCAGGTGCGTCGCGTCGCGGACGCGATCGACGAGCTTGTCCTGGATCCACTGCGACGTGTCCCCGGGGAGCGTCGAGATGAGGATGTCGTGCACGTAGAAGTACTGGACGGCGTTCATGATCGCCGTGTAGGGATCGGGGTCTCCGATCATGCCCGCGGCGATGATGCCGGCGTCGTCGAGTGAGGCGAGCAGACGGCGGCCGCGCTGCCGGGCCTCGCGGACGCGATGGCCCTGCCGGCCGTCCTGCGGGACGATGAGGATGATGCGGGCCGGCTTGTCGCCTTCCTCCGCGATCGACTTCAGCCGCTCCACCAGTTCGGGCGCGGCGCTCGTCAGGTTGGCCACCACGAGCGTGACGTCGAACGGCAGGCCGTCCTTGTCGACGTCGACGATCACGTGTTCGACGGGCACGCCCGTCTCTTCCTCGAGCCGCTCGACGAGGTCCCGCTTGACCCACGAGGACGACTCGACCGGCTTGGTGCCGACGATGATCTCGTCGATCGGCTGCGCGCGGAACGCGTCCATCGCGGCGTTGAACGGGTCCGTGTCGCCGACCTCGCCGTCACCGACGGCCCCGAGGTCGCGGATGTACTCGACGGCGAGTTCCATGCGCACCTGGGCCGAGTCGCGCACGACGTCGTCGTAGATCACGTTGCCGTGGCGGGGACGCGTCTGCGGCACGACCACGAAGAACCGCGCCCCCTGCTCGCTGCGTTCCTTGATCCGGTCGAGCAGCGCCCCACCGGCGATCGTCTCGTTGGCGAGGATCAGCACCGTCGGCACGACTAGGCCCCTTCCTCAGCCGACGACGCGCCGGCTGTCTGCTTTGGCCGTGCCTGTTCGGCCGGCTCCAAGATCCCGTGCACGTGCCCGGGGACGCCGTACTCGTACGGGCCACCGACGACGGTCGGGATGCGGTCGAAGTTGAAGATCGGTGGCGGCGAGGACACCTGCCACTCGAGCGTGAGCGACCGCCACGGGTTGGCCGAGGCACGCGGCCCGCCGCGCCAGGAGGCGACCATGTTGTAGACGAAGATCAGCGTCGAGAGCCCGAGCACGAACGAGCTCAGCGAGATGAACAGGTTCCACGCCGCGAACTCCTCGGCGTAGTCGGCCACCCGCCGCGGCATGCCCTTCACGCCGATCAGGTGCATCGGCCCGAAGGTCGCGTTGAACGACACGAACGTCATCCAGAAGTGGATCTTGCCGAGCCGCTCGTCGAACATCCGGCCCGTCATCTTCGGGAACCAGTAGTAGACGCCGGCGTAGATCGTGAACAGCGAGCCGCCATAGAGCACGTAGTGGATGTGGGCGACGATGAAGTAGGTGTCCGAGACGTAGATGTCCATCGGCACCATCGCCAGCACCACGCCGGAGATGCCGCCGAGCGTGAACATCGTCAGGAAGCCGAGTGCCCACAGCATCGGCGTGTCCAGGTGGAGCACGCCCTTCCACATCGTTGCCAGCCAACTGAAGATCTTGATGCCGGTCGGCACCGCGATGATCGCGGTGGTGACCATCATCGGGATCCGGATCCAGTCCTGCATGCCCGACACGAACATGTGGTGCGCCCACACCGTGAACCCGAGCAGCACGATGGCCAACAGCGAGAAGGCCATCATCCGGTAGCCGAAGATTGGTTTTCGCGACTTGACCGAGAGGACTTCGGAGATGATCCCGAAGCCCGGCAACATCATGATGTAGACCGCCGGGTGCGAGTAGAACCAGAAGACGTGCTGGTACATGAGCACGTCGCCGTCCTTCTCGGCGCGGAAGAAGTTGAAGCCGAGCGCCCAGTCGAAGAGCACGAAGAACTGCGAGGCGGCGACGAACGGCGTGGCGATGACCACCAGCAGCGACGTCGAGAAGTTCGCCCACACCAGCAGCGGCATGCGCCAGAACGACATGCCCGGCGCGCGCATGGTGATGATGGTCACCAGGAAGTTCAGCGCGGTCGCGATCGAGGATGCGCCCGCGAACTGCACGCCGATGGTGAAGAACATCTGGCCGATGGGCGCTGAGGTGCTCAGCGGCGCGTAGGCCGTCCAACCCGTCGAGAACGAGCCTCCCGGCGCGAAGAACGACGCCGTCATCATGATGCCGGCGATCGGCAGCATCCAGAACGACAGCGCGTTCAGGCGCGGGAACGCCATGTCCGGCGCGCCGATCATCAGCGGAAGGACGTAGTTCGCCAGCCCGGCGAAGACCGGGATGATGAACAGGAAGATCATCAGCGACGCGTGCACGCTGAAGAGCCCGTTGAACGCGTTCGCGTTCACGAACTGCGAGCCCGGCGCGGCAAGCTCCGCGCGCACGAGCATCGCCAGCAGGCCGCCGATGAGCATGAAGAAGAACGAGGTGACGACGTACTGGATGCCGATCACCTTGTGATCGGTGTTGACCCGGAAGTAGTCCGTCCAGCTCGTGGCGCCGTGGCTGGAGTGGTCCTCCGCGCGGGTCTTCTTGCCCGCCGCCCAATAGAACCAGTAGTCGAACGCTCCGAGGCCGACGAGGAACCACAGCGGCGCGATCAGCAGAGAGAGCAGCAGGATCGCGTTCTGGGCGTTCGTCGTGATCCCGCCGTCTTGGAAGACGGGATACCCGTACGCCTCACGCACGGCGACGATGATCGCCGAGCAGAACAGCGTCCCGAGGACGAGGAAAACCCCCGCCCGCGGAAGTCCTGGTGCGCGCAGTCGAGCCGTCATCAGCCCCCCTTGGTCACTTCCGAAAGGTACTCCGCCAGCGCATCCACGCCCGCAGCGCCCAACTTCTGTTCGTAGTCCCCGGGCATGATGTTGCTGAACCCATCGACGACTTCGGCACCCGGATCGGCGATCGAGGTCCGGATCGCGGCGACGTCCATGCCTCCGAGGACCTCGTCCAGCTTCGGCCCGGCGCTGCCGTTCGTGCCCGCGTCGGCCAGCGTGTGGCAGCTGCCGCAGTTGGACGCGAACAGCTGCTTGCCGTCCGGCGCCTCGCCTCCGGCCGCGGGCGTCGGCGTGGGCGGGTTCGCGGCCGTCTGCAGGAACTCCTCGAACTTCGCCTCGGACTCCACGACGGCGGTGGCGCGCATCGTGGAGTGGCCCAGGCCGCAGAGCTCGGCGCAGACGATCGGGTAGCGGCCCTCGCGGTTCGGCGTGACGCGGTACGTCACGTTGATGCCCGGGACCGCGTCCTTCTTCATCCGGAACGCCGGCACCCAGAAGTCGTGGAGGACGTCCTTGGCCTGCAACGTGAACTTGACCGGCCGGTTGACCGGCAGGTGCAGCTCCGTCGCCCGGACCTGCTCGCCGCCGTTGGGGTTCGCGTAGAAGAACGTCCACGCGAACTGCTCACCGACGACGCGGACCTCCATCGTGTTGGCCTGCGCCTTCTCCACGTCCTCGAGGACGATGAAGGCGTACGTGCACAGCCCCACGAGCAGGATCGCGGGAATCGCGGTCCAGATCACCTCGAGGCGTGTATTGCCATGGATCGGCGGGCCGTCGAGGTCTTCCTCGCCTTCCCGCATCCGGAACTTCAGGGCGCTGAACATCACGATGACCGAGACCCCGACGAACACGGGAACGGACGCGATGATCAGGACATCCCAGAGCGTGTCGATCGGCTTCGCCTCTTCCGAGGCGGCGACCGGGAACCAGTCAATCAGCAGGCCGAGGGCTATCCCCAGGATCGATGCGACGATCCCGATGCCCAGCATCTGCTTCCAGTCTGCACGTGCGTGCGGGCGCTCCGGTGTTGGTCCGGTCTGCGCGAGACTTCTCTCCTCAAGCCCCATCGCGCGGCATCCTATGGGAGCGCGAGGTCAGACGCGGAGCCGGGCAGTCGCCCGGCAGACAAATTGGCGCTTCGGACTATGCCGCGCGATACGCGGGGCGCGGCTCGAAACGGCGCGTCGGGGCGGCGCGGCCCGGCATTTCGGGGCGGCCGCCGGAGCGGAAGTCCGAGGGGGCAACACCCTGATAGCGGCGGAACGCCTTCGCGAACTGGGCGGGCTGGCGGTAGCCGACACGGTGCGCGACCTCGCGTACCGTCAGCGCGCGCGTGGACAGCATCTCAGCGGCCTTCTGCATCCGGACGCGCGTGAGATGGTCACGAAACGTTGTCTCGCCGATCTCGGCGTACGCTCGCTGCAGCTGGCGGCGGGACGAAGCGACTCGGCGAGCGATGTCGTCGAGCGAGAGATCTGAGGCGTACTCTCGATCGACGATCTCAGCGGCCTCCTGGAACAGCGAGGTGCGCAAGCGAATAGTTGAAGCTCGTTGCATGGGCACGTATCTAGTACGCAGTAAACCCGGGTTCGGATGTCCATGTGCCGCGTACGCGCCAGTTTTGGCACGTTGGCGTTCCCAGGCTTCCCTGAGGTTACGGGCTCGCTATCGATATCTGACGACCACGACGAGGGCATCGTCGCTGCCTTTGCCGTGCATGGCGAAGATCCGGTCGGCCATCGTCTGGGCCCCGCCACCGCCGGCGAGACCGGGGGAGATCGCGCTCTCGATGCCGTCGGTGATCATCACCAGCAGGTCGCCGCGCTGCAGCGACATCGAGGCCGGGCGCACGTTCGGCATCCGGTAGCCGAGCACGCCGCCGAACACCAGCGCGACGTCCTCACGCAGCTCCGGGCCCTGGCGCACGAGCCGGGCGTCGACGTTGCCCACGCCGGCCCAGGACAGCCGGGCCTGTTCGAGATCGAACCAGGCGACGGTCATCACGACGCCGCGGGTCTGCACCAGCGCCTCGTGGCACGCCTGCAACAGATCTTGCGCCTCCGCCTCGGCGTGTTGACGCACCACGGCCGCGCACCGCTCGGCCGCGTCGGCGGCCTCCGGCCCGTGCCCGAGCCCGTCGATCAGCCCCACCAGCACGCCGGTCGCGGTCGGCACGAACACCGCGAGGTCCCCCGAGCGCTCCTCACCTTCGTGTGGCGCGCCCGCCGAGCCTCGGTCCAGCGACGCCGGCCACTCAGACACTGCGCGTCCACTTCACCAGCGTCACCGTGGTGCCTTGGCCCGGCGCCGTCTGGATGTCGAACTCGTCGACCAGCCGGCGTGCGCCCGGGAGGCCGAGTCCGAGCCCGCCGCCGGTCGTGTAGCCGTCGGTCAGCGCGCGTTCGAGGTCGGCGATGCCGGGCCCCTGGTCGCGCGCGATCACTTTCACGCCGCGGCGGCCGTTGGCGTCGCGGACGAGCTCGATGAAGACCTCGCCGCGCTTGGCGTAGGTCGTGATGTTGCGGGCGATCTCCGAGATCGCGGTGGCGAGCAGCGTCTGGTCGGTGCTCGGCATGTCCAGCGTGACGGCGAGCGCCCGCGCGCGCTGACGCGCGATGACGACGTCCGCGTCGGATTCGATCGCGATCCGTTCGGCCGCGTCAGGCGCCAAGGAGGGCGAGCCCTTCTTCGAGATCGAGCGCGGTCTGGACGTCCTCGAAGCTCATCCCGAGCTGGACCATCGCGAACGCGACCTCCGGCTGGATCCCGACGATCACGGTCTCTGCGCCCCGCAGCCGGGTCATCCGCGCGATGCCCTGCAGCGACCGCGACACGAACGAATCCATCACGTCGAGCGAGGTGACGTCGACGATGATCCCCTTGGAGCGGTGGCGGGTGACCTGCGCCATCACGTCGTCGCGGAGCTGGAGCACGTCGGTGTCGGTCAGCGCGGACTGGATCGACGCGATCAGGTACGGGCCCTGCTTGAGGATCGGGACGGCCATCAGTGCGTCCGATCGCGATATCGGCGGATCGCCGGCGACTGTACCGGTCGTTCCTGCCGGTGAACGGCGGGCATGAGCATGCTGGTGGCACGTGTGTGCCCGTCGGGTGCCGGCAGGGGCGGGCGGGGCCCGCCGGAATCCGTCGAGGTCGCGTGAGGGCGCACCATTACACGCGGTCGTCGGCCTTGTCGACCGCGCCGGAGATCACGGTGTAGCCCAGCAGGCGCTCGGCCTCCTCGATCCCGCCCTGCAGATCGCCCACGGCGTTGACCTTGCCGAGGTCCACGCCCAGCGTGACGAGCGTCTGCGCGATCTCCGAGGACAGGCCGGTGATGATCACCGACGCGCCCATCAACCGTGACGCGTCGACGGTCTGCACGAGGTGGTTGGCCACCGTCGAGTCGATCGCGGGTACGCCGGTGATGTCGATCACGACCACGCGGGCCCGGTTGGTGCGGATGCCGCGCAGCAGCTGCTCGGTGAGCTGGCGGGCACGCTGGCCGTCGAGCACGCCGATGATCGGGAGGATCAGCAGCCGCTCGCGCACCTGCAGCACCGGCGTGGAGAGCTCGCGGATGGCTTCTTGCTGCTGGCGGATGATGCGTTCGCGCTCGGTCACGAAGTTGATCGCCACGGTGTTGGCGATCCGGTTCGCGGCGGGCTCGTAGACGTCGAGCACGCGGTTGAAGTCTTCCCGGTACTTCTTGAACAGCGAGCGCGCGAGCACGTCGCGCAGCAGGAGCACGATGCCGAGCACCTCGTCGGTCTCGACGCCGCGCGGGATGATCCGCTCGGAGAGGTTGCGCGCGTAGTCCTGCAGGGCCTCGACGGAGCCGGTCTCGAGCACCTCGACGTAGTTGTCGTAGACCGAGGTCGCCTCGGAGAAGATCTCCTCCTCGGTCAGGGCGGTGAGCAGCTGCGCCTCGCCGATCCGGCGCGCCCAGTCCTGGCGCAGCTCGGTGCGGTTGTTGCGCAGGTGCGCGACCAGCTCGCGCAGGAGGTCGTCGCGGGCGTCTTGTTGGTCACCGGCCGCCGTGGGGTCGGTCGGATCAGCCATCGTTCTCCTTGGGTTGGGGTGTGGGGCCGAAGGCGAGGATCGCCATGTCGTCGCGCAGCCGGCCTTCTGAGGCGGCCAGGACCGCCGCCTCCACGCGATCGGCGACCGCGTCCGGCGGTAGCCCGGCGCACGTCTCGAGCAGGGCGACGAGCTCGCCGTGGCCGAACACTTCCTGGCGGCGGCGCCGGACCTCGGTGACGCCGTCGGTGTAGAACACGAGCACCTCGCCCGGCTCGAGCGTGACCGACACGTCGTTGAGCAGCGGGTCGATGTCGGAGCCCAGCAGCGTGCCCAGGCGGCCGACCGGCGTGACGCTCCCGTCGGGCGCGACGACGAGCGGCAGCGGATGCCCGCCGCACGCGAGCTCGAGATCCACCCTGCGGCCGTTTACACGCAGGTGGGCGTAACAGACCGTGCAGAAGCGGCCTTCGTCACCGGTCTGGTCGCGCAGGGCGCGGTGCAGGAGCGCCAGCACGCCGGACGGTCGTGACTCGTAGGCGGCGGCGGCGCGCATCGTGTGCCGGGCCAGCGCGGTGACCGCGGCGGCGTCGGGGCCCTTGCCTTGCACGTCGCCGATCAGGGCGGTCCAGGCGCCGTCGCCGGCGCCGAAGAGGTCGTAGAAGTCGCCGCCGAGCTCGATCCCCTCGCCCGCGGGGCGGAAGCGGACGGCAGCGCTCAGCCCGGGCACCGGTGGCAGGCCGCCCGGCCGCAGCGAGCGCTGCAGGGTGCGCGCGATCGTGCGCTCGCGCTCGTAGAGCTGGGCGTTGGAGATCGCGACCGAGGCGAGCTGCGCGAGCTGGGTGAGGATGGCCTCGTCGCGGGTGGTGAACTCGCGGTCGTGGTCGTCGATCAGCTCCACCACACCGAGCTCCTTGCCGCGGCCGGTCAGTTGGGCCTGCAGCCGCGCGGGCTCCGGGTCGCCGCCGCCGAGGCGCGGGGGAGATGTGGCGGTGAGCGGGCGAAGACGGGGGTCGGGCGCGAGCACCGCGACCGTCGCGCGGGCGCAGCGCAGGATCCCGCGGGCGGCGTCGGCGGTGAGCTGCAGGATCGCCTCGACGGTCAGCGACAGGTTGATCGCGACCGACGCGTCCGCGAGCGCGCGTAGCTGCTCGACGTACTCGTGCTCGAGCCGCGCGACCTCCTGCACCTCGAGGTAGCCGCGGTGCACTGTCTCGAACATCGACAGGCTCTCGCGCAGGAAGTCCGCGGCGGCCAGCAGCGTGTCGTCGTCGCGGACCTTCGCGGTGCGCAACGCCGCGCTGTGGGCCTCGGCGAGGTCGAGCACGCTCAGCTGGGCCGCGACAGCTTCGCGGCCCAGGTCGTACGCGGCTCCGAGCGCCGTCTCGCCCCGATTCTCGAGATACGCCGTGAAGGCCTCGGAATAGCGAGCAGCCAGCGCTGATACGCCGTTGGTTCCGTCCCCGGTCCCCACGCTAGAGGGGAACCTTATGGGTTTAGTGGTGGCTGTGATCCAGCGGGAGCTCGGCGATGTCACGCCGAACGTCCGCAACCCAGCGGATCGTGCTGATCAGGAACACGGCCGTGAAGACGGCGACGAGCAGCCACGACAGCGTGATCGAGACGATCGCCCCTGCGAGAGCGGCCGAGTTCACCAGCGGGATGATGCTGGCGGCCGGCATGTGGATCTCTTCGCCGACGGGCGCGGCCGAGCCGTTGAGGTCTTCGGTGTGGTCGCTCATTACTGGATGTAGATGAAGGCGGCGACGAAGGTCATGGCAAAGAACATCAGACCCACGATGCTGACGTAGAACGCCGTCCGGAGGTTTCTGCGTGCGAGCTTGCGATCCATCGATTCGGCAGTCTAGTTGAGGAGTTGGGCGTCGGCGACCATCGCGACGAACAGGATCGCGAGGTAGCTGAGGGAGAAGAGGTACGTGCGCAACGCGTTGGCGCGGTCGGCCTCGCGCTGCAGGCGGATGGCCAGCGTGATGAACGCGGCGCCGAGGCCGGCGGCCACGACGGCGTAGAGGATGCCGAAGAAGCCGAACACGAACGGCAGCAACGTCAGGGCGGTGAGGAGGACCGTGTACAGGACGATCTGGCGGCGCGTCTCCTTCTCACCGTGCACGACCGGCATCATCGGCACGCCGACCCGCGCGTACTCCTCCTTCATCAGGAGGCTGAGCGCCCAGAAGTGCGGCGGCGTCCAGTAGAAGACGATCGCGAACAGGTACAGCGCGGCGGGGGCGACCGAGCCTGTGACCGCGGCCCAGCCGACGAGCGGCGGCACGGCGCCGGCGGCGCCGCCGATGACGATGTTCTGCGGCGAACGCCGCTTGAGCCACATCGTGTAGACGACCGTGTACCAGACGAATCCGGCCAGGGCGAGGAACGCGCTGAGCAGGTTCGCGCCGGCCGTGAGGATCACGAAGCTCGCGATCTGCAGCGCGAAGGCGTAGACGAGCGCCGCGCGGGGGGAGATGCGACCGGCCGGGATCGGGCGGTTGGCCGTGCGGGCCATCGCCTCGTCGATGTCGCGGTCGTACCAGTGGTTGAAGGCGCCCGCGCCGCCCGCGCTGAGAAAACCGCCGATGACGGCGACCGCCACGAGCCCGATCGACGGGTCCCCGGCGACGTACATCGTCGTGATCGTCGTCAGGAGCAGCAGCAGCTGCACCTTCGGCTTCGTCAGCTCGAAGTAGTCGCCGACGACCTGCTTGATGCCGGTGGCCGGGAGGGCTGCGCGAGAGGCTTCCATCTACCGCATCAAGGGTTGGCCGCTGCGATACCGCTGCTCGGCGTTGGTCCGCTGCTCGATCTCGCGGCGGATGTCCTTCATCGGCTCCACCGAACGCACGCGCGGGATGACGTCGAAGTTGTTCTCCGGCGGCGGGCTCGGCGTGAACCACTCGAGCGTGTTCGCCTTCCACGGGTCCGGGCCGGCGATCGCGCCCCGCTTGAGCGACCAGACCACGCCGAACACGGTCACCGCGACGCTCAGCGCGATCATGAACGCGCCGATCGTGGAGATGAAGTTGAAGACCGTCCAGCTCTCGTCCGAGTACTCGTAGATCCGTCGCGGCATGCCCGACAGGCCCGCGGAGTGCTGGATGAGGAAGGTCAGGTGGAAGCCGACGAACATCAGCGCGAAGCCGACCTTGCCGAGCGGCTCGGACAGCATCCGGCCCGTCATCTTCGGCCACCAGAAGTACAGCGCCGCGACCATCGCGAAAGCGGACGCGCCGAACGCCGTGTAGTGGAAGTGGGCGACGACGAAGTAGGTGTCCGTCAGCTGCCAGTCGATCGGGAAGACGGCCAGGAAGATGCCCGTGATGCCGCCCATCGTGAACGTGGCGATGCCACCGACGCAATACAGCAGCGCCGTCGTCCACTCGACCGTGCCGCGCCAGAGCGTGGCGATCCAGTTGAAGATCTTCACGCCGGTCGGTACCGCGATCACGAACGACATGAGCATGAAGAACGCGAGCACGGTGGTGCTCATCGGCGTGGCGAACATATGGTGGGCCCACACGAGCATGCCGAGGAAGGCGATGCCGACCGTGGCGGCCGCGATCGCCTTGTAGCCGAAGATCGGCTTGCGGGCGAACACCGGCAGGATCTCGGAGAAGACGCCGAACGCCGGCAGGACGAGGATGTAGACCTCTGGGTGCCCGAAGAACCAGAACAGGTGCTGCCAGAGCAGCGCCGAGCCTCCGCGCGCCGGGTCGAAGAACGCCGTGCCGAAGTTGCGGTCCAGCAGCAGCATCGTCACGGTCGCGGCGAGCGACGTGAGCGCCACGATCACCAGGTACGCGTAGATCAGGATCGTCCACACGAACAACGGCATACGGCCCCAGCCCATGCCGGGCGCACGCATGTTGTGGATCGTGGCGATGAAGTTGATCGCGCCGATGATCGAGCTCAGGCCGGTGAGGTGGACCATGTAGATCCACGCTTCCTGGCCGTTGGTGCCGCTGTACTGCTTGAGGCTGAGCGGGACGTACGAGAACCAGCCGGCCTCCGGCGGGGAGAAGAGCATCGACCCGTAGAGGGCGAGGCCGCCGAACAGGTACATCCAGTACGACCACGCGTTCAGGCGCGGGAACGCGACGTCGCGCGCGCCGATCATCAGCGGCAGCAGGTAGTTCGCGAAGCCCGCCCACACCGGGACCACGACCAGGAAGACCATGGTCGTGCCGTGCATGGTGAGGATCTGGTTGTACCGCTCAGGCGTGAGCAGCGTGTTGTCCGGCACCGCGAGCTGCGTGCGGATCAGCAGCGCCTCGACCCCGCCCAGGATGAAGAACACCAGGACGGTGGCCAGGTACATCAGGCCGATCTTCTTGTGATCGGTCGTGGTGATCCACGAGGTCCAGCCCCGCGTCTTGTCGGGGTTGTCGACCGCCCGGGCGATGATCTGCGGGCGACCGAGGCTGTGATCGCTCATCCGTCGCCCTCCGTGCTGCCGCCCTGCGACTGCTGCTCGGTGAGCTGCTTCTGCTGCTCCGCGACGTCGGTCTCAGCCGTCTTGAGCTGCTGGACCTTGTCGGCGTACCACTTCTTGTACTCCGGCATCCTCATGCCGATGACGCGGCCGTACATGTTCGCGTGGTTGCGCCCGCACAGCTCGGCGCACTGACCCTCAAAGACAACTCGGTCCTGTCCCTCCGGAATGGCATCCGGCGGAATCCGGAACCAAAGCTTGTTCGTATAACCCGGGACGGCGTCCATCTTGCCGCCCAGCTTGGGAATCCACCACGAGTGCACGACGTCGTCGGCGGTGATGTCGAGCAGGACGGTCATGCCGACCGGCACGACCATGTCCGTGTACGCCAGCAGCCGGTCCTCGCCCGGATACAGGTAGCGCCACACGTACTGCTGACCGTTCACCTCGATGGTCATCGTGTCGCCCTTGGGCACGGACTGGTTCGTCGCCGCGTACTGGGCGCCGTCGACCTGGGCCACCTCGTTGCCGTCGGCGTCGATCAGCGACGGCGCCGGGTCCTTGATGGACGGCAACTGGATGAACGTGAAGACCGTGATGAAGATCAGGATCACGAAGGCGCCGAGGGTCCAACCCACCTCGAGCTTCGTATTGCCGTGGATCTGGGCGGCGGTGCGGCCCTTCTTCGCCTTGAACTTGAAGAGGGCCCACAGCAGTGTCGCCTCCACGCCCACGAAGATGAACAGCGCGAGGATGAACACCATGACGTAGAGCGTGTGGATGCTGTCCGCGTTCGGCGAGCCGCCGGATTCGGGGAACAGCAGACCGGCGCGGGCGGCCGGTGCGGCAAGGAGCGCAGCCACGAGCGCAAGGGGCAGCGCAAGCAGCAGGCGTCGGCGATTACGACCTTCGGACACGAGGGCCGGGAGTATAAGGAGGCGAGGGGCGCCTTCGCGGCGCGGTCGGGTCACTGACGGTTACGAGCCGCTGAACCGCGGGGCCCGCTTCTCCACGAACGCCGTCACTCCTTCGAGGAAGTCGGCGGTCCTGGCGGCCTCGTGCTGGATCGTGGCCTCGAGCTCCAACTGGGCCTCGAGCCGGCCGAACGACCAGGCGTTGAGCTGGCGCTTGGACCCCGCGTACGAGCGCGTCGGACCTTGTGCCATGCGGGCCGCGAGCTCCTGGGCGGCGCCCTGCAACGCGTCGTCCGGGAGGACCTGGTTGATCAGGCCCCACTCGAGCGCCTTGGGTGCCGGGACCTTCTCGCCCAGCATCGCCATCTCGGTCGCGCGGGCGAACCCGATCCGCTCTGGAATGAGGAAGGACGAGCCTCCATCGGGCACGAGGCCGATGTTCACGAACGCGAGCATGAAGTACGAGGACTCGGCCGCGAGCACCAGATCGCCGGCCAGCGCGAACGAGATCCCGATGCCCACCGCCGGGCCGTTGACCGCGGAGATCACGGGCTTGTCCATCGTCCGCAGGCCGCGGATGATCGGGTGGAAGTGGTCGTTGAGCGCCGTGTGGATGTCCGGCATCCCGTCCTCGGCCGGCTCGAAGCCCGATTTGAGGTCCGCGCCGGAGCAGAACGCCTTCCCGGCGCCCGTGAGGATCACGGCCCGCGTGTGAGGATCGGCGGCGGCCTGCTCGACGGCCTCGCGCAGCCCGTCTCGCAAGTCGGTGTTCGCGGCGTTCATCGCTTCCGGCCGGTTCAGCGTGATCGTGGTCACGGCGCCGTCGCGCTCGATCTGGACACTCATGGGTGTGATTGTGCTGCAAACCTGGGTAGGGGCTATGACGATGGACGCCGGACGAAGACCGCGGATCGGGCTGTGCACCGCCCTCGAGCGTGCGCGCTGGACCGTCTGGGACCGCGAGGCGTTCCTGCTGTCCCGGGCCTACGTCGACGCCCTGCAAGGGGCCGGCGCGATCGCGTTCATGCTCCCGCCCGACGAGTGGGTCGCCGACCACCCGGACGACGTGCTCGATGGGCTCGACGGGCTCATGCTGGCCGGCGGCGCCGACATCGACCCGTCCTCGTACGACGGCCCGAGTCACCCCAAGGTCACCAACACCCGCGTCGACCGCGACCGCGCCGAGATCGCCCTGTTCACCCGGGCGCTCGAGCGCGACATGCCCGTGCTGGGCATCTGCCGCGGGATGCAGCTGATGAACGTCGCCCGCGGCGGGACGCTGATCCAGCACCTCCCCGACGACGTGGGCCACGAGGACCACCGGCGCGCCTTGGGCTCGTTCGACAACGCCGACCACGACGTGCGTCTAGAGCCCGGATCTTTGGCCGCTCGGGCGTGTGGAGAGACGTTGCACGGCACGAAATCGCACCACCACCAGGCGGTGGATGCGCTGGGCGAGGGCATCGTTGCTTCCGGGTGGAGCGAGCTGGACGACCTCGTCGAGGCGATCGAGCTGCCTGAGGCGTCGTGGGCGCTGGGTGTGCAGTGGCACCCCGAGGTGGATCCGCGCTCCGGCGTAGTCCGTGCGTTCGTTGACGTCGCGGCGTTGGTCGCGGCGTAGCGCCTGGAGCTCCGCTCGGCTCGCGTGCGCCGTCGAGCGCGCTCGGTGAGCACACCGTCGGGCGTCAAGAAACCCGTGCCCGGGCGGTCGCGGCGCTGCGCAACGGTCGTCACGGGTTTCTTGACCCGCCGCGGCCGGTGCGCTCTTGTGCGGGTGAGCCGGTTGCACCGGGTGCGCCGGCACCCGGCTCGAAAGCGCTATGAGGTCTTCCCTGACGGCACGGGCGCGGGCCGGAGCGGCTGCTCGGCGGGGGTTGTGCACGATCCGGTCCTGACAGGACCGGTTTGTTCATCACCCCCGGCAATCCGAGCGGCAACGCGCCACCCGGGCACGCGAGGGGCGAGTTTGTCGGCCTGAGCCCGATCAACTCGCCACTCGCGTGGCATGGACCGTCCCTCGGCGTGGAAAGACGTGGACGCCGGGGCGTTCACGCAGTGCGGGGCACCCGCCTCACCCGCCCAAAGCACGCCGGCCGCGGCGGGTCAAGAAATTCGTGACACACGCGTGTCCCTCCCGCGGCCGCAGGCACGAATTTCTTGACGCGTCGCCCGACGGTGTGCTCGCAGTTGACGTTGTCCCTAGCGCCCAAACACCGGGTGCCCGTACCAGGCCCATCCGCGCCACTCGATAAGTTCTTGAGTCCGTGCCCCGCTCGACCGCCATGCGCGCGGCCGCTTGCACGGTGCTCGCCGTCGGCATCGCGGCGCCGCGTCTCCGCCGTCGGCTCCGCCTGAAGCCGCCCGTGGTGATCGCCGCTGCGGCGGCTACGCCCTTCGCTCTCGGAACGCTGATGCCGCGCAGCAAGGCGCGGGACGTCGGGATGTGCGTGCTGCAGATGTACGCGTATCTGGCGACGTACCAGATGCCCAACGACGACCCGGAGAAGCTCGAGGCGCGGGTCCGGGTCAAGTACCCGGTCGTGATCGACAAGCTCGTCGGGTTCGGGACGACGCCGACGCTGCGGTTGCAGCGGGCGCTCGGCACCGAGGGTGGCTTCCGGCTGTGGGAGAAGGTGCTCGTCTTCAGCCACTGGGTGTGGTTCGCGTTCCCGCACGGCACGGTGGCGTACGTGCTGTTCAAGCACCGCGAGCAGTTCCCGAGCGCGGCGGCGCGGATCTACGCGACGTTCGACATCGGCGTGATCGGCTACTGGGCGATCCCTACGGCCCCGCCGTGGTACGCGGCGCAGCAGGGCCTGATGGAGGACGGGCGCACGCCGGAGTTGCGCCGGATGATGGTGGAGTACGGGGAGCAGTTCTGGAAGCAGGGCTGGGCGCCTCTGTACGGTGTTTTGGGAGGCAATCCCCTGGCCGCCATGCCGTCGCTGCATTTCGCCACCTCCGTGACGGCCGCGCATGTCCTGAGCGACACGGGTCGTGTCGCGGGCCTGCTCGGCTGGACTTACGCGGCCACGCTCGGCCTCGCGCTCGTGTACCTCGGCGAGCACTACGTCACCGATCTGGCGGCCGGGCTCGCGCTGGCCGAGGGCATCCGGGTAGCGACGCCGCAGGTAGCCCCCGCAGCGACCCGGCTCAGCCGGACGCTGCAGCAGCTGGAAGCCAAGGCGCGGTCGTGACCAGCGCGCCGGAGCAGATGGTGGAACCCCGCCCGCCCGGCGACGAGCACGAAGACGAGGATCGCGGCCTGGAGTTCACCGCTCGCGGTGTCCTGACGCTGTGCGGCTTCTTGGCCGCGATGATCCTCGGCCTCTACCTGCTGCTGCCGCAGCTCGCGGGCCTGGAGGACACG
The DNA here is from genome assembly GCA_027587225.1 of Solirubrobacter taibaiensis. Lineage (GTDB taxonomy): Bacteria > Actinomycetota > Thermoleophilia > Solirubrobacterales > Solirubrobacteraceae > Solirubrobacter > Solirubrobacter taibaiensis. Next base: position 17,115 of record JAPDDQ010000004.1, on the reverse strand, counting down.
TGGAGCCGGATCGGGGACGGCTCGCCGTTCTGGATCGTGCTGGCGTTCGCGTTCGCGCTCGGCATGTTCTGGGGCTACATCGAGATGTTCCGCGGAGTCTTCTCGAAGGTCGCCAAGGGCGTGATCGGGCGTACCGAGAGCTACCTGATCACCATGGCCGGACTGGCGGCGAGCCGCATCTTCGCCGCGGGCGGCGCCGGCGGCCTGGTCCTGCAGGCCTGGGCGCTGCGCCAGGCGGGTCTGCCCAAGCGCGTGGTGGCGGACAAGACGATCAGCTTCCTCGTCCTGACCTACTTCCCGTACGCGGCCGCGGTGATCATCTGCGGACTCGGCCTGAGGACCGGCATCTTCCCGGGCGAGGCGCCGTTCCCGATGACCGTGGTGCCCGCCGTGATCGCGATCGTGATGATGGGGATCGCGGCCGTGATCCTGCTCGTTCCGACCGACCTGCAGCGCCGGCTGGACGGGTTCGCCCGGCGCACGGGCTGGCTCGGCCGGATCGCGCAGAAGCTCGCTCTGATCCCGGCCGCGTCGTCCGCGGGCCTGCACGACGCGATCAAGCACATCCGCAGCCGCGACCCCGCGCTGCTGGGCGCCGTCGCGTTCTGGGCGTTTCAGATCGCGGTGCTGTGGGCCGCGTTCCGCGCGTTCGGTGACGCGCCGCCGCTCGCGGTGCTCATCCAGGCCTTCTTCGTCGGCATGCTCGGCAACCTGTTGCCGATTCCCGGCGGCGTCGGCGGCGTCGAAGGTGGCATGATCGGAGCGTTCGCCGCGTTCGGCGTCGACGCCGGACTGGCCGTCGTCGCCGTCCTCGTGTTCCGCGCCCTCACGTTCTGGCTACCACTTCTCCCAGGAGTGATCGCCTTCTTCAAGCTCCGCGCGCGCGTGGAGGTATGGCGACGGGAACGCGGCGCTACTATACAAAGTAAAGCGTGACCCCCGGAAAGGTATCAATGGCAGACGTCGAGAACGTGATCATCATCGGCAGCGGGCCCGCCGGTTACACGGCGGCGCTGTACACCTCCCGCGCCAACCTGAACCCGCTGTGCATCGAAGGGTTCCTGTGGGGTGGACTGCTCCAGCAGACCACCGACGTGGAGAACTACCCGGGCTTCCCTGAGGGGATCATGGGCCCGGACATGATGCAGAAGTTCCGCGACCAGGCGGAGCGCTTCGGCACGCGGTTCATCACCGACAACGTGACGAAGTTCGAGCCGGGCGAGAACGGCGAGCCGCACACCGTCTGGATCGACGACGACGAGTACAAGGCCCGCACTGTGATCCTCGCGATGGGTGCCGAGCACAAGAAGCTGGGCGTGCCGGGCGAGGAGGAGCTGGGTGGCCGCGGCGTGTCCTACTGCGCCACCTGCGACGCCGCCTTCTACAAGGACCGCACGACGATCATCGTCGGCGGCGGCGACTCCGCGATGGAGGAGGCCATCTTCCTCGCGAAGTTCTCGTCCAAGGTCACGATCGTGAACCGGCGCGACGAGTTCCGCGCCTCGAAGATCATGCTCGAGCGCGCGCAGAAGACCGAGAACATCGAGTTCCTGACGCCGTACGTCGTCAAGGCCTTCCTGGCCGGCGAGAAGGGTCAGCTGGACCGCGCCGACCTGATCAACACCGAGACCGGTGAAGAGCTGGTGCTGCCGATGGCGGGCGCGTTCATCGCGATCGGCCACGAGCCCCAGTCCGAGATCGTCGACGGCCTGATCACCGTGGACGATGAGGGCTACGTGAAGGTCGACGGTCGCTCGACCCGCACGAACATCCCGGGTGTCTTCGCCGCCGGCGACCTCGTGGACCACACCTACCGCCAGGCCATCACCGCCTCCGGCTCCGGCTGTCAGGCCGCGCTGGACGCCGAGTGGTACCTGCGCGACAACCCCGCTGTTCCGACGCCGAAGGCCCTCGAGGGGACCGGCAACTTGGCCGAAGAGCAGTGGGCGCCGGTCGCCCGCTCCTAGCGGCGCTCGCCGCCGCCGCACTCATCACCGGGTGTGGCGGCGACGACGAGCCCGCGGCGAGCACGCTGCCCACGGCGCCGGACACGATCAAGCTCTCCTCGCCGAACGTCAAGGATGGGAAGCTGGCGGCGGCCAACACCTGCGACGGCGCGGGCAAGCCGCCGACGATCGTGTGGCGTGAGGTCCCGGCCGGCATCGCCGTGGAGACGGTGCTCGTGGTCGAGGACCCCGACGCGAAGGACGGGGCGTTCATCCACTGGACGCAGTACGGCATGTCCGCCGCCGCCAACGCCGGCCTCGCGCCCGACGGTCAGTTCCCCACGGGCACGCTCAGCGGAAAGAACTCCGCGGGCAAGGAGGGCTGGGCACCGCCCTGCCCGCCCGAGGGCGACGGTCCGCACCGCTACATCTTCAGCATGTACGCCGTGAAGGACGCCACCGCGCTCCAGGCGGGCGCGGAGCCCCAAGCCGTGCTGGACAAGCTCAAGGGCGCGGTCGCCCGCGGCACCTTCACCGCCACCTACGAGCGCAAGTAGCTCAGGCAGCGCAGAGGGTTTCCACGGTCGCGCCCGGTGCGAGGCACCGCGTCGCGACCGTGGGCGCCTTGCGCGCCCGCACCGTGAGCGTCTTGACGGCGGCGATCATGTTCGGCGCCGACACGACCACGCGGATCTTCGTACCCACCTTCAGCGTGCCCTGCTTGGCGCGCTTGGCGAAGAACGGCTTCAGCGACACGGTTCCGGTCACGTTGGTGAACTTCAGCGACGGGCGCTTGCAGCCCTTCGCACACGTGGCGGTGATGGTCGCGCCCGCGGGCACCCCGCGCACCGTCAGGGCCTTGAACACGGCACTCGTCTTGGACGCCTTCGCGTCCGCCTTCAGATCCACCAGCAGCCGCTTGGGCGGGTAGACGGGGGAGACGATCACCGGCGGGGGCACCGGCGCGGGCACCACGATCACCGGTGGCGGCTCGGCCGGCGGAGCGGCGTCGCCGAGTGGGCGGATCGTCGGCTCCCAGGTATCCGCGCCGGTCTGGGCGAACTCGACCCACGCAGCACCGAGCGACGGCGCGATCACGTGCACGAGCCCGGACTGGTCGCGGATCGCGGCCGGATCGCCGGTGAGCGTGCCGCCGAGCGACGTCCAGCCGGACGCGGTGGACTCCAGCAGCGTGCCGTCGGTGCCGCGCGCGAACACGCGCACACGGCCGAGACCGTCGATCACGACGGCGGGCGTGCCGGCGATCGCGTCGCTCGCGAGCGCCACGCCCGCCTTGAACACGCCCGCGTCCTCGGAGGACCGGACGAGCGCGCCGTCGGCGCGCCGCGCGAAGGCCGCGAGCCCGACCGACGGGACCCGCACGAGCGCGGGGTCGCCCGTGACCGAGGCCTCGGACGTCTCCCAGGCGCCGCCGGTGAAGTGCTGCAGGCTGCCGTCGGTCCCGCGCGCGACCACGTGCACCGCGCCGCTGGAGTCCACGGCGGCGGCGGGGTCGCCGGCCAGCGTGCCGTCGAGCGTCTCGGCTTCGCTCCAGCCCGACACGGTCTCCCGCGTGGTCCAGAGCTTGCCGTCCACGCCCCGGAAGAACAGCTCGAGCCGTCCGTCCTGATTCAGGATGAGGTCCGGCGAGCCGGCCGCGCCGGTCGCCACCTGTACGCGCGCGGACCACTCACCACCGGGGAGCACGGAGATCGTGCCGTCCTCGGAGCGCGCGGCGACGACGAGCGAGCCAGTCGCGTCGCGGACCGCGGCGGCCGGCTCCTGCGCCAGCCCCGAGCCGCCGAGACGGTGCAGCACATCGCGCGGAGGCGCGTGGTAGAGCGCCCCGTCAGTGCCCACGACAAACGCGTGCACGGCGTTCGCGGCGTCCACGGCCACCGTTCGGGTGGCGTACGCGGGCGCCGCGCACGACAGCGCGAGCGCGGCAAGGACCAGGGCTACAGCTCGGCGCATCCGTCGACTGTAAGCACGAACTCAGCGAACGCGCAACGAATACTGGCGTTCTTGGTAGCGCGAACTCCCCTGAGGTTTGATCGCGACGAAGTACGAGCGCTTCTTGGAACCGCGGTTGCGGACCGTCACCCGCTCGGTCTTCTTGGAGCCGGACACGCGTGAACGCGCCACGCGCCCGTCGACGTCGTTGACCGAGATCGCCTCGGTGGTGAAGACCTCCAGCGACGGGTCGCCGAAGCGCGGGATCACGCTGATCTTGGCCGACTTCTTCGCCGGGATGATGATCCGGTAGACGTCGACCGGGTCCTCGGTCTTGTCCATCAGCCCGTTGACCTCGACCTGCTTACCGCCCTGCCAGACCGGCGTCGAGGCCTTGCCGAACGCCGTCCCGTCCACCCACACGAGGTTGTCGTTGGGCTCGAGCGGGTCCTGGATCGGCAGCTTGTCCACCGGGATCTGCAGCGCCGCGCCCACGTTGAGCACGCCGAAGCCCGTGAGCGGGTCCCAGCCCGGGCGGTTGACGCCGTCCGGCGCCACCACGTCAGTCGCGCTGCGCTTGACGGCCTCCACGACGCGATCCGGCGTGAGATCGGGGCGCGCGGCGCGGACCCAGGCCATCGCGGCCGACACCATCGGCGCCGAGAAGCTCGTGCCGTCCATCGCCTGGTAGCCGTCCTGCGCGCCGTCGGTGTCCAGCGCCGGCGGGACGGCCGTGAGGATGCCGACGCCCGGCGCGCTGAGGTCCACGGCCGTGTTGGCGTTGGAGAAGATCGCGCTGCGGTCGTCCGGCGTGGTGGCCGCGACGGTGACCACGTGTGGCAGCGAGGCCGGGAACTCGAGCGGGTTGCCCTCCTGGAACTCGTTGCCCGCGGCGGCCACGGGGATGATGCCCTTGGCGATGCCGAAGTACAGCTGCACCCACTCCGCCGCGCAGCGCGACGGCGAGCCGTAGCTCATGTTGATCACGGCGGCACCGGCCTGGATGGCCTTGCCGATCGCCTCGCCCGAGGAGGCGCAGGTGATCCCGCCCTCGGTGCCGGGGGCCACGGGCAGCGGGACGTTGAGCGCCCGTGCGCTGGGCCAGACGCCGAGGATGCCGACGCCGTTCAGCGGCGCCGCGGCCACGGCCGCGGTGGCCGTGCCGTGCGAGCTCGTGACCGGCACGCCGGGGATCGTGCTGAAGTTGCTGCCTGCCCACTCCGGGTGCGTCGCGTCCGCCGCGGCGTCCACCAGCGCGATCAGCGGGCTCGTCGGCGCGACCGCCGGCGGCATGAACACCTGCGGGGCGACCTTCGCCCGCCACGCGTTCGGCGGCGTCGAGAACGGGTCGTCGGGGACCGTCTGCTTCGTCTTGAGGATCGTGTTGGCCTGCGCGTAGAGCAGCAGGCCGGCCGTTTCCAGGTCGCCGGCGAGCGCTTTGGCCCGCGAGCGCTCGACCACGTAGTTCCCGAGGCCCGAGTGGCGCGCGCCGTAGCGGTCGGCGATCTTCGCCGACGCCGCGCCCGGCCGAGCGCCGACGAGCCAAGTGTCAGGATCAGAACGCACCGACGAGGCGGTCACGTCGCCCGGCAGCTCGTTCGGGAACTCCGGCAGCGCGGCGTGCGCGGCAGGCGCGCTCAGAAGCAGGGAAAGAGTTGCGGCAAGGACGGCTCGGGTCACGGGAAGCTCAACACCTGGGGAGGGCGATCGGAGCGGCGAGCCTACACTCGCGGCGTGGACACGTTCACTCTCGTCTCGACCGTACTCGTCGGCGCGCTGATCGTGACGGTCGTGTTGCTCGGCGTGTTCAGCAAACGTTCGGCACTCGAGATTCTCGATTGGAAGCCCACGCGCTCGCCAGAGGTCGAGGCCGAGAACGAGGTCGACGACATCGAGCAGATGGTCGCCGCCCAGAACGAGCTGCGGCGCCGCCGCGGCAAGCCCGAGCGCACGCTCGAGGAGATCGAGGACGAGTGGCGCGGGTCCTGATCGTGCCGTGCGGCTGCCGCGGGCGCGAGCTGGCGGCTGCGCTGCGCGCCGACGGCCACGCCGTCCGCGGGACTACGCGCGGCGCCCACGTGGAGGAGATCCGGGCCGCCGGGGCGGAGCCGTACGTCGGCGATCCCGACCGGATCGCGACGCTGATGGAGGCGCTGCACGGCGTTACGATCGTGTGCTGGCTGGGCGGGACCGTCGAGATACCCGAGGGCCGGCTGCGGATGTTCTTCGAGAAGCTCGTCGACACGCCGGTGCGGGGCGTGGTCTACGAGGGCCCGTTCGAGGACCTGGCGCGCAGGAGCTCCGAGACGTGGCAGATCCCGCTCCAGGTCGTCACTCCTGCTCAAGACGCCAAGGCCGCCGTGGACCGACTTCTAGGCGGTTGAGCAGGTCGGTCAGGATGCGCGACGTCGCGCCCCAGACCATGTGGCCGTCGACCTCGTAGACGTCCGTCTTGAACGCCACACCGCGCCGGACGAGCCGCTTGAGCGAGTGACCGGCGACCAGGTCTTCGAGCGCGAACTCGAGCACCTCCGCCACTTCGGCCTCCTCGCGCACCCACTCGAACCCGTGCTCGATCAGCCCGACGAACGGATAGATCGCGTAGTTGGTGACGAACGTGCCGACGGGCGCGAGCGCGCCGACGACGTCGACCGCCTGCGGCGGCAGTCCGACCTCCTCGTGGGCCTCCCGCAGGGCGCACTCGAGCAGCGTCTCGCCCTCGTCCCGACGGCCGCCCGGGAACGAGATCTCGCCGGCGTGGCGTCGCAGGTCGTCCCGGCGCTTGGTGAAGACGGCGTGCAGCCGCTCGGACGGGTCGCAGAACAACGGCACCAGCACGGCGGAATGGGTGCGCCCGCCGTGCACGGACATGCCGAGCGCCTCCTCCGGGCTGAGAAGGGCGGCGCTCAGATGGGGCTTGATGCTCAGGTGAGCTCGACCCGTTCGTCGAAGGCGACCTCGCCCTCGAGGGTGCGATGCACCGGGCACTTCGTGGCGATCACCTGCAGGCGCTCGACCTGCTCCTCGCTCAGATGAGCGGGCATCCGCATGATCATCTCGAAGCGGGTCGGGCAGCCGCGCTCGGCGGGCGAGTAGCGACAGTCGACCTCGAGGCCGTCCACGTTCCAGCCCTTGCGCTGGGCGTACATCTCCATCGTCACGGCCGTGCAGGACGCCAGCGCGGCAGCCAGCAGCTCCTGCGGGCTCGGGCCCAGGTCCTGGCCGCCCTGGTTCTCCGGCTCGTCGACGGTGAGCGTGTGCCGGCCCGCTTTGACGTCATGCGTGTAGCGCTCGCGCTTGCGCGCGACCGCCCGCAGTACGCCGGACAGGCTCTTGTCTGATCGGTTGATCAGCGCCATTAGTCCTCCAGGGGATTGAAGACCATCCCCGTCAACACCTTGGGGAAGAAGTACGTCGACTTCGGGGGCATGTTCTCGCCGGCCGCGGCGACGTCGCGCACGCGCTCGACCGGGCTCGCGTTCATCAGGAAGGCGGCGTCCGCCTCGCCCGCGTCGACCTTCTCACGCGCCAGCTCCGGCGTGCGCGCGTAGTCGAGCCCGTGCAGGTGGGAGATGTCGTCCTCGCTGAGGCCGAGCGCGTCCATCAGGATCAGCTTCTCGAGCACGGCCGTGTCCAGGCGCCGGTACGGCTCCGGCTTGCCCTCGAGCGCCTTGTCGGCGATCGCCCAGTCCTTGAGGTAGAGCGTCTGCTCGGTGCCGTCGGCGTAATAGCCGATGCTCAGCGTGTCCTGCGGATCGGTGGTCCAGTCGCGCTCGAAGGCGGCGTTGAGCGCCTCCATGTCCGCGTTCGTGGCCAGCCGGTGCGTCGGGAAGACGGTCAGGCCCTCGTCCTGCAGCGCGACGAGGCACATCAGGACGTGCGTGGCCTCCGCGTTCTCCTGCTGGTAGACGCGCGCCGTCTCGTAGCGGTGATGACCGTCGGCGATCAGCAGCTCCGTGCCGGCCAGCACGGCCTTGTAGGCCTCGATCGCCTGCGGGTCATCCACGCGCCAGAGCTTGTGCGTCGTGCCCTCGTCGTCCGTGACTTCGCCCCAGGGAGCGGTGTTCGTGAACGGCTCGACGGCCTTCCACGCCGCGTTCGACGGGTCGTCGTAGAGGCTGAAGATCGGCGACAGGTTCGCGCGCGTGGCGCGGGTAAGCCGCAGCCGGTCCTCCTTCGGACCCGGGTGCGTGCGCTCGTGCGGGCGGATCCGGCCGGGACCGTAGTCCTCGACCTTCACACGCGCGAAGACCCCGTGGCGGGTGCGCAGTTGACCGTCCGGACCCGTGTAATCCTGCGCGAGCGCCCACAGGGCGGGCGACTCGTCGCGGACGACGATCCCGTCATCGCTCCAGGCCTTGAGGACCTCGGCGGCGTGGGCGTACGGATCGCCCCCGTTCTGCGGGAGGTCGATCTCGACGACGTTGTACGGCGACTGGCCCAGGAGCTGAGCTCGCTGGGCCGCGTCGATCACGTCATAGGGCGGGGCGGCGACGGGCTGGAGCCCACCGACCTTCGCCAGGTCGTAGTGCAGTGCGAGGAGGGGATCGACGTCGGCCATCGACGTCGATGGTAGGACTCTTGGCGCTCAGACCTTGGCGCCGAAGTCAGCCGTGACGGTGGCGCCGACGCCCGCGTCGGTCGGGACGCCGAGGCGGACCGAGATGCCGACTTCCTTGTAGGCCTTCTTGAGGATGTTGGCCTTGTGACCGGCGGAGTTCATCCAGGCGTTCATGATCGCCTGCGGCGTGCTCAGCTCGCCCGTGCCCCAGGCCAGGTTCTCGCCGATCGTCCAGCCGTCGTTGCGCTTGGCGTAGCCGGCTTCGAGGATGCGGTCGACGAACGTGTCGCCGTTGAGGCTGGTGTGGTCGAAGTAGCCCTCGGCGACCATGTCGTTCGAGTGGCCGACGGCGGCCTTGCGCAGCTTCGCGTTGTCCTTGAGCAGCGGCAGACCGGCGTTCGCGCGGATCTGGTTGTGCAGGCACAGCAGCGTGACGCGGACGACCTCGAGGTTCGCGGCGTCGGGCGTGATCGTCGTGTTCGAGCACGCGACGGTCGCCTTGGCCGTGACCTTCTTCTTGGCCTTGGTGGCCTTGGCCTTGGCCTTCGCCGGACGCTTGTCGCCCAGGGCGATCTTGGCGGTCACGGTCTTGGTCGTCTTCGTCTTGGTCTTCGTCTGCGCGGCGTTGGCCGGAGAAGCAAAGACAAGCCCGACCGCAACTGCGGCGGCGGGGAGAACACGAGTGAAGATCTTCAGGGTGGTGGGCACGGCGGGGCGACCTCCATCTCGATCGCTTGTCGGGTCAATTCGTTCCGTCGACCCGACGTGCCGTGAAGCACGAATCCTTCGGTAGCCCGGCTGGCTCAGAGAGCCCCGTGGCTTTGCGCCCCGTCCTCGCAGACGGTTTGCCTTTATCGGGAGCAGAACTCGGTTGTTGCCTACTTGATCGGCACGTTCCCGCAGATCTGTAACTCGCTGCGATACTGGCTGGACACGGGGCGTGGCGCAGCCTGGTTAGCGCGCGTGCTTTGGGAGCACGAGGTCCCCGGTTCGAATCCGGGCGCCCCGATTGATCATCGACGTGAGTTCCGACCTTCGTGAGCTGACCGTGCTCGCGGAGCGCGGTGAGCAGGAGACCATCCTCGGCGCCTCAAAAGGGTCCGAGGAGCCGCTGGCCGTCTGGACGTGTCCGGACCCGGTGCTGATGACCGACACGGCGCGGATCGGTGCGCTCGCGCCCGGGCTGCGCGACGCCGTGCACGCGTTGTACGGGACCTATCCGCGGACCGTCCGCTACGACGGGGTCGAGGTGGCGTGGTCGCCGATGCGGTACCCGCGCGTGTGGTGCCCGAGCATCGACACGGTGTTCTTCGCGCGCGCGCTCAAGCGCTACGCGGCGGACGCTCGCAGCGTGGCCGAGATCGGGTGCGGGTCCGGCTTTCTGACCAAGTACGCGCTCACGCACGGAGGCTCGATCACGCGCGCCGTGGCCTCCGACATCAACCTGGACGCGCTCGCGTGTGCGCGTGACGCGCTGGCCGGGCTCGCGCATCGGGCCTCGGTGTCGCTCGTGTGCCCGCAACCGGATGATCCGACGGTCGGGTTCGCGGGGGCGTTCGACGTGATGTTCTGCAACCCGCCCTACATCCCGCGGCCGGGCGAGCGCAACGACAACCCGTACGAGGGGCTGGACCTGATCGCGAAGCTGGCGCGCCAGGGACGCTCGCTGCTCACCGAGCGCGGCGTGCTGCTGCTGAACATCTCGTCGCTGAGCGGGCCGGAGCCGGAGCGCTGGCTCGCCGACGAGGGCTGGACGGTCCGCGAGCTCGAGCGGCTCCGGGTGCCGCTGAAGGTCAACGCGGTGACGAGCGGCGTCACGCCGGAGTCACGTGCGTGGCTGGCGTACCTGCGCGAGCGCGGGATCGTCTCCGGCGGCGAGGGCTACGAGTTCTGGCACGACCTGCGGATGCTGGAGTGCTCACCGGCGCACACGGACTGAGAACGTCCGCGTCGTCGCGCCGAGGGCGGCGTTGCCCTGGAAGCGGGCGGTGACGTTGAGCCGCGCCGCGCTGCCGACCTTGCTCCGTGACAGGCTCACGACCTTCTCGAAGCGGCAGTTGCGGCGCACCTTGACCGTGCGGGCCGAGAGCAGCTTCTTGCCCTTCTTGAGCGTGAACACGATGTTCCCGCGGCAGGCGCGCGCCGCGGTGACACCTGTGGGCAGGCCGAGCCGACCTTTGAGCACGACCCGGACCTTCGAGCCGCGCACACGCGCGGACGTGGACGAGCCCGAGACCTTGGGCGGCGGTGGGGTCGCCGTGATCGCCTCGGCCGGGAGCACGCGCACCTGGTAGCGCCCACCGGCGCACTCCGCCGTCAGCTGGAGGAAGTAGGTGCCTGCCGCGGGCGCCGAGTAGCGGAGGTGCCGCACCCCCGTCCCTCCGCTCACGTTCGCCACCTGGGTGTCGCCCGAGAACAGGCGCGCGAACACGTAACAGCCGACCACGCCGACCGGGATGTCGAGCTGTGCCGGCCCGGCCGTGTGGAAGACGAGCCAGTCCGCGTCGTTGACGGTCTCGAGCGCCCCGCCGTACAGGGTCCCGCCGGTCAGCGGCCCGAACGCCTGGGTGGCGAGCTCGTTCGGCTCGGCCGGCGCGGCGCCGGGGCCGGCGGGCTCGCCCGGCACGAGCGCGGCGGCCGGGGCGGCGCTCAGCGAGTACGGCGCGCCGTCGCAGTACGCGACCACCTGGACGAAGACGCGGCTCACGCCAGGCGGCGTCGTGTAGAGGAGATGGTCCATGCCCGCGGCGTTCAGGAACACCTTCGTCGCCAGCGCCAGATCGGTGTCGTACAGGTACGCGGCGACGCTGCAGTTGCCGGTGGATGTGAACGTGACGTCCAGCTGTGTCTGGCCGTTGACGTAGAACAGATGCCAGTCCTCGTCGGTGCGGGTGGTGATCGTGCCGAACGTGGGCCCGTTCACCAGCTCCGCCTGGAAAGGATCGTTGTTGGGCTCCACGTCCGCGCGAGCGGTCGCGGGCAGCAGGAGCAGGGCGACGAGCACGGCGAGCCACTTCATCCGGCGAAAGTACTCCGATGTGGCAAGTTGTGAGGCGATGCTCGCGCTCTATCTGCACCTGCTCGCGATGGCCACGTTCGTGGGCGGACAACTCGTCCTCGGGCTCGCCGTCGTGCCCGGGCTCAAGGGGCGCGACCGCGAAGGGCTGCGCGCGGTGGCGCGGCGGTTCGGCTGGATGTCGCTCGCGGCGTTGGCCGTGCTGCTCGTCACGGGCGCGTGGATGGCGTCCGACCGCGACCTGTGGGACGACTCGACCCTGCACCTGAAACTGACGCTGTTCGTGGTGGCGGGCGGGTTGATCCTCGCGCATCTGCGGTGGGGCGCCGCGCACTGGCTGCAGGGCGCGATCCTGCTCGTGTCGCTGGTGATCGTCTGGCTGGGAATCTCGCTGTGAGCGACGATCCGTACCGGATGTACATCGTCATCCGCCGGGGCGCGTTCACGAGCCTGGACGAGGGCGGGCGGATGGTCGGGCTGGCCGCGGTGCGCGCGGTGCGGCAGTTCGACATGCCCGACGAGTGGCGGCGGCGCGCCGGGAAGGTGGTGCTGCGCGCACGGCAGCCGTCGCAGTTCGCGCGGCTCTTGGAGGAACCGCACGCCGCCGGCGGCGACGGCGTGATCGCGCTCCCGCCGCGGCGGCGCTCCGAGCGCTCGGAGACGCTGCTGAAGATCCAGGCGATGTCGACGGAGCTCGACGCGCCGGGGGCGACCTCGACCCCTGGCTCCATCGTCTACGCGATCAACCCGGACGTGCACATGAGCACGGGCAAGACGCTCGCCCAGATCGCGCACGCGGCTGTGATGGCGGACGCGCTCGGGCTGGACGTGAGCCGCGCGCGGGTCATCGTGCCGAAGGCCTGGGACGGGCTGGACGGGGTCGTCGCCGAGGTTCGCGACGCGGGGCTGACGGAGGTCCCGCCGGGAACCGTGACCGTGCGTGTCCTAATGTCACCGCCGATGCGCGCCTTCGCCTCTGACAACTACGCCCCGATCCTTCCTGAAGCGTTGGAGGCCATCGCGGCCGCCAACGTCGGTCACGCCGTGTCCTACGGGGCCGACGAGTGGACCGACCAGCTGCGTGACCGCTCCGAGCACGTGTTCGGCACGCGCGACATCTTCCCGGTGTTCAACGGGACGGGCGCGAACGTCGTCGGGCTGCGCTCGATGCTGCGGCCGTGGCAAGGCGTCGTGTGCGCCGAGACCGCCCACCTGAACGTGGACGAGGGCGGCGCGCCCGAGGTGATGGGCGGGATCAAGCTGCTGACGGTGGTCACGCCCGACGGCAAGCTGACGCCTTCGCTGGTGGACACGCGCGTCGTGCGGCTCGGCGACGAGCACGCGGTGCAGCCCGGTGTGGTGAGCGTGACCCAGTCCACCGAGCTGGGGACGTTGTATTCGGTCGAGGAGCTGCGCGCGCTCGCCGACCACGCGCATGCGCACGGGATGCTGTTCCACATCGACGGCTCGCGGCTCGCGAACGCCGCGGCTTCGCTGGGCGTGTCGCTGCGGGAGATCGTCGAGGGGGCCGACGTCGTCTCGTTCGGCGGGACGAAGATCGGGCTGCTGGCCGCGGAGGCCATCGTCGTGCTCAACCCCGACCTCGCGCCGTCGCTGCTGTATCTGCGCAAGCAGTCGATGCAGCTCGCGTCCAAGATGCGGTTCATCTCCGCGCAGCTGCTCGCGCTGCTCGAAGGCGATCTGTGGCGCAAGTCCGCGGGGCACGCGAACGCGATGGCGTTGCGGCTGGCCGACGGCGTGCGCGAGGTCGTGCAGGTCACGCAGCCGGTGCAGGCCAACGGCGTGTTCGCCATCCTGCCCCCGGGGGCGGCGGAGGAGCTCCAGCGCGAGTTCAAGTTCTACGTCTGGAACGAGTTCACCGGCGAGGTGCGCTGGATGTGCTCCTGGGACACGACCGAAGATGACGTCGACGCGTTCGTCGCGGCCGTGAAGGGCGTCGTCGGCGCCGCGGTGCAGTGAAGGCCACGAACACCGCGGGGTACGAGGCGCCGATCGGCCTGACGGTCGATCCCGTGGTGTTCACGCTGCTCGACGGGCGGCTATGCGTGCTGCTGGCGCGGCGGCTGGAGGAGCCCCAGCGCGGGATGTTCTCGCTCCCGGGCGGGTTCGTCGGCGTGAGTGAGGCGCCCAGCGAGACGGCCGAGCGCAAGCTGCGTGAGAAGACCGGCGTCGGCAGCGTGCACCTGGAGCAGCTGCGCACGTACGCGGACCCGTCGCGGGACCCGCGCGGGTGGCTCCCGTCGATCGCCTACATGGCGCTGGTGCGGCCCGAGACGCTGCCCGAGGAGCCGCCCGCCGAGCGCGACGCCTCCTGGCATCCCGTCGACCGGCTGCCGGAGCTGGCGCTGGACCACGCGACGATCGTCGACGACGGGATCTGGCGTCTGCACGCGCGCGTGGGGGACAAGGTGTGGTTCGTGCGCAAAGCGCTCGCGCTGCTCCCGGAGCCGTTCACGTTGCGCCAGGCGCAGCAGCTGTACGAGGCGCTGCGCGGAGAGGTCGTGGACGCCGCGAACTTCCGGCGCGACATGCGCGCCACCGGGTTGCTGGAGGACACCGGCTCGCAGCGCTCGGAAGGGCCGGGGCGACCCGGCCGGCTCTACCGCAGGGTTTAACCAAGCTGCCACCAAGGGCTTGGCAAGGCCGGGGCGGTTTCCTTGCGCGATCCCCGAGCCCAAGGATCTCCGCCCAGTGTCCATCGCCCGCCTCGTCCTGGTGTGTGTCGCGTTCTTCGCCGCGACCGCCACGCCCGCTCTCGCCGCCGGCACGTTGAGCGTCAGCGTCAGCGGTCCCGGCCGGGTCGTCGGCTCGGGCATCGACTGCAGCCGCGCTCTGGGCGGGAGCGTGACCGGCGACTGCTCGGAGGACTACGCGAACGTCCGCGAGTGCATCGACGGCCCGATCCGGCCGATCTGCCTCCTCGTGCCGCCGTTCGTCGGCGTGACCGCTGGTGCCGGTGCCCCGGGGTTCGCCTTCGACGGTTGGACGGGCGACTGTGCCGGGTTCGGCGCGTCCTGCTCGCTCGAGATGGACGCCGACTACCGCGCGACCGCCGTGTTCAAGGACGTCCAGGACCCGAGCGTCACGCTCACCAACCCCGGCGCGCTGCTGCGTGGCGGTGTGACGCTCATCGCGAGTGCTTCCGACAACGCCGGCATCGCGCGCGTGGACTTCACGCTCGCCGGCGTGACCGTGAGCGACTCCGCGGCGCCGTACTCGGCCGGGTTCGACACCGCCGTGATGAAGGATGGCGCGACGCAGGCGAAGGCGGTCGCCGTCGACACGAGCGGGCGCACGAAGGAGCACGCCATCGCCGTCACGCTCGACGACACCGCACCGACCGCGCAGGTCGACGGACCGAACGGCGTGACGTTCGTCCCCGGCGCCACGCCCGCGTGGACGATCCAGGCCTCCGACGCGACGAGCGGCGTCAAGACCGTCACGTGCAGCCTGGTCGCCACGGGCGCGCCGGCCAGCTTCTCTCCCTGCCCCGCGGGCGGGTTCACGGCGCCCGTCAAGGGCGACGGCGCCTACGTCTTCACCACCCGCGTGACCGACTTTGCCGGCAACGTGGCCGAGGTCGTGCGCACCTACGCGATCGACGGGATCGCCCCGCTCTCGTCCGTGCTGTCGGGCGTGGCCGACGGCGCGACCACGTCCGAGACGTCGCTGACCTGGGCCTTCGAGTCCGAGCCGGGCGCCTCCTTCGCCTGCCGCGTCTACCCCGCCGCCCTCACCCCGGGGCCGTTCGCGCCCTGCTCGGCGGCGGGCTCGCACACCGCCGCCGGCTTCGCGCCTGGCGTCTACGCCTTCGAGGTCCAGGCCACCGACGCGGCCGGCAACGTCGAAGTGGGCTCCGTCAGGCGCACCTTCACGGTTGCTCCCGCGCCGGCCGGCGGAGGGTCGAGCTTGAACGCGGCGGCCAAGTCGGCGCCCCAGATCCGCGTCAACGTCACGTTCACCTTCAAGAACTCGACCAAGAAGCAGACCACGCTCACCTCGTTGATGGTGCGGGGCGTCCCGACCGGCGCCACCGTCTCGGCCAAGGGCTTCAAGAAGACCAACGCCAAGGGCGACGTCTCCCTCAAGAAGCTGCTCAAAAAGCCCTTCAAGGCCGGCTCGACGATCACCATCACCGTCTCCAAGCCCGGCATGGGCACCGCCATCAAGACCCTGAAGATCCTCCCGCGCAAGACCCCGACGGTCTCGACCAAATGCCAGGCTCCGGGCGCCACCAACGCCACGGCCTGCTAAGTGGATAGGGCGGCACAGCAACTAAGCTGCGCCGCCAAGCCCCTGTAGCTCAGCTGGATAGAGCAGCGGACTTCTAATCCGCAGGCCGTTGGTTCGAATCCAACCGGGGGCGCTCCGAGAGGGCATAGTTCGACCCCGCCAACAATCGCGCTGCCTCACGTCTCGGAGGCCTGTCGCGGTGGTAGCTTCGCGAAGCATGTCGGCGGACGGTGTCACGGTGCCGGAACTCGCCCGGAAGCAGGCCGGCACGTGACGCTCGAGCAGGTTGGTCCGTACCGGATCGTCAAGCAGATCGGGCGGGGCGGCATGGCCGTCGTGTACCTCGCTCGCCAGCCGGTGCTCGGGCGCAGCGTCGCGCTCAAGGAGCTCGCGCCGTTCCTGGCAGGTGATCCGGCGCTCGCGCAGCGCTTCATCCGGGAGGCGCGGGTCGCGGGCTCGCTGAACCATCCGAACGTCGTCACGGTCTTTGACTTCCTGGAGCAGGAAGGCGTCCCGTACATCGCGATGGAGTACCTCGAGCGCGGGTCGCTGCGGCCGTTCGTGGGGCGGATGTCGCTGCCGCAGATCGCGGGCGTGCTCGAGGGGTTGCTGGCCGCGCTCTCGCAGGCCGAGGCCATGCACATCGTCCATCGGGACGTGAAGCCGGAGAACCTCCTGGTCACGTGGGAGGGTGGCATCAAGATCGCCGACTTCGGGATCGCCAAGGCCATCCAGCAGGTCCAGACCGACGAGATGCTCACTCCCGCCGGCGCGACCGTCGGCACACCGGCGTACATGGCACCCGAGCAGGCCATGGCGCAGGAGATCGGACCCTGGACCGACCTCTACCAGACCGGCGTGGTCGCCTACGAGCTGCTCACCGGCGCGGTGCCGTTCCAAGCCGACGGCACGCCGATGGCGATGCTCATGCAGCACATCTCCGACCCGGTCCCCGACCTGCCGGCGGGCACGGACCCGGCGCTCGCGGCGTGGGTGAAGCAGATGATGGCGAAGGAGGCATCCGGGCGCCCGCGCAGCGCACAGGCGGCCTGGAACGAGCTCGAGGAGATCATCATCGAGCTCACGGGGCCGCTGTGGCGCCGGGAGGCGCGTCTCGGTGAGCACGAGCCGACCGTGGAGCACCCCACGCCGCTGACACCGGCGCGCTTTTCCTCGTGGCAGGACTACGTCCCCGAGCCGTCCCCGCGCTCCGCCCCGCCCACTCCACCGCCGCCCGTGCCGCGGCGAGAGACATCGGTGCCGGCGCCGCCCGTCCTCACGCCGCCGGCCGAGGCCACGCCGCCCCTCACGCCGCCGCCCGACACCGCGCCGGCGAAGTAGGCGGTCATGTACGCCGTGTTGAGCCGGCTGCGCGCCTCCGGTCG
>JAPDDQ010000049.1 GCA_027587225.1 Solirubrobacter taibaiensis | reverse complement strand
CTCCGACTTGGCCGCGGCGGCAGGCCGCGAGTCGTCGTGGTGCGGCGCGGCAGCGGCGACGGGCCGCGAGTCGTCGCGGTGCGGCGCGGGCGCGGCGGGCACGTGGATCACCGCGTGCTCGTAGGTCGCGGCCAGCACGGCGCCGGTGAGCGTCTGGGCGGGCGGGCCGAAGTCGATCTGACGGCGGTTCAGGCACAGGACGTGGTCCCAGGCGCGTGCCTGGGCGATGTCGTGGGTCGAGATCACGACGCCCCGGCCCTCCGCCGCGAGCGCATCGATCAGGTCCGTGAGCCGCGCGGCGCTCGGGGCGTCGAGACCAGTGAACGGCTCGTCGAAGAGGACGATCTCGGCGTCCTGCAGCAGAGCGCGCGCGACGAGCACGCGCTGGCGCTGGCCGCCGGACAGCTCGCCGAACGTGGT
This sequence comes from Solirubrobacter taibaiensis, assembly GCA_027587225.1. GTDB lineage: Bacteria > Actinomycetota > Thermoleophilia > Solirubrobacterales > Solirubrobacteraceae > Solirubrobacter > Solirubrobacter taibaiensis. Next base: position 54,985 of record JAPDDQ010000049.1, on the reverse strand, counting down.
CTTCGCGCGGTCGGACAGCCCGACGCGATCGAGCGCGGCCAGCGCGGCCGCCCGCTCGGCGCGCCCCGGGCGCCGCCACCACGGGGTGTGCGCGAGCGCGCCCATCAGCACGACGTCGAGCGCGGACACCGGGAAGTCCAGCCGCGAGCGTTCCGTCTGTGGCACCGTCCCGCGGGACCCGTCGACGGTGAGCGATCCCGCCCGCGGCGCGAGCTCGCCGAGCAGCGCGCGCATCAGCGTGGTCTTGCCGCCGCCGTTGGGGCCGAGCACGCCGATGCGCTCGCCCGGAGCGACCGTGAACGTCACGTCCTGGAGGACGGGCGGGCCGCCGCGGTAGCCGACGGCGAGCCCGCGGGCGTCGATCAGAGGCCGGCGATCGAGCATCCCTGCGCGTCTCCGGTGAAGCCCTTGACCATCGCGTCGGCGTTGGCCGCCTCCATGCCGAGGTAGGTGGCGCCCGGCGAGCCCTCCGGCCCGAGCGAGTCGCCGTAGAGGACGTAGTCGGCCTTCGCGCCCGTCTGGCGCGCGATCGTCTTCGCCAGCTCGGGATTGACCGAGCTCTCGGGGAAGATGGCCTTGACCCGCTCGCGCCGGACGACGGCGGCGAGCTCGGCGAGCTCACCCGCGGACGGCTGCGCCTGCGCCGAATTCGACGGCGTCGCGGCGCCCACCACCGTGATGCCGTAGCGCGCGGTGAAGTAGCCGAAGGCGTCGTGGCTCGTGACGAGCTTGCGCTCCGCCTCCGGGACCTGGCTCATGCACGTCTCGATGCCCTGGTCGAGCGTCTGGACCTTCTTCAGGTACGCGTCGGCGTTGGCGCGGAAGGTGTCGGCGTTGCCCGGTGCCGCCTTGGTCAGCTCGTCACGGATGACGGGAACGGCCGCGGCGACGTTGCGCGGGTCGTGCCACCAGTGCGGGTCGAACTCGGACTCCGCGTGCTCCTCGCCCTCGGCCGCCTCCTCCTCGTGATGCTCGTCCTCGCCGGCGGCCACCGTGTGCGGCGTGTGGTCGGGCGCGATCGCGACCTCGGTGGGCTTGGTGCCCGCCTGTTCGACCATCTCCTCCATCCAGTGGTCGAGCTCGTTGCCGGACTCGAAGACGACCTTGGCACCGGCGACGGCCTTCACGTCGTCCGGACGCGGTTCGTAGTCGTGCGGATCGGAATTGGCCTGCAGCACCTGGTGGACCTCGGCCGCGTCGCCCGCCACCTGGCGGACGATGTCGCCGAGCTGCGTCGTCGAGGCGACCACGACCGGACGTTCGCCGCGGGCCGGCGCACCGCCGGCGACCGGGTCGTCCTCACCGCCACAGGCAGCGAACAACAGGGGCAGGGTGAGAAGGAGAGCAACTGGCTTACGCATTTGGACCACGATATCGGGACTGAATCTCGTTTGCGACCGCGGAGACGAGAAACACGCCACCCCCGAGGGCCGCGACCGTCGCGCCTGGTGGCGCGTTGGTGCGGACGGACAACCAGACACCGCCCAGGCCCACCGCGGCCGTGAGCGCGACGCTCGCGAGCTGCCAGGAGAACAAGCGGCTGGTCCACAACCGCGCCGTCGCGGCCGGCACGACGAGCAGCGCGGTGGCGAGCAGCGCACCGACGGCAGCGAGCGTGGCCACCGAGGCGAAGGCGACCAACGCGAGCAAGGTCAGATCGGGCAGCCGGGAGCGCGCGCCGAGCGCTCGAGCGCCCGCGGCGTCGAAGCCCGTCGCCAGCCAGCGCGGGCCGAGCACAACGGTGGCCAGCAGCGCCAGGGCCGACGCCACAGCCCCGAGCGCGAGGTCGAGGTCCGTCAGGGCGAACAGGCTGCCGAACAGCAGCGAGTCCACCTCCGAGCCCGAGTGGAACACGTTCGAGGCGAGCACGACGCCGACCACCAACGCGCCCACCAGGGTCAGCGCGGTGGCGACGTCGTAGTGCGCGCGACGCCGCGCGGACACTCCACCGACGCCGGCCGCGACGAGCGCCCCGGTGCCCATCGCGCCGGCCATCGGCGCGAAGCCGAGGCCCGCGGCGAGCACGAGTCCAGGGAACGCCGCCGCGGCGACGGCGTGCGTGTAGAAGGCCAGCCCACGCAGGACGATCCACGTGCCGAGGAGCCCGGCGCCGGCGCTCACGAGCAGCACCTCGAACATCGCGCGCTGCTCGAATGCGTATAGCCCGATGAGATTCATTCCTACGAGACTAGCTGGATTCGCTCAGTCGCGCCTGAAATTCACTCCGACGACCACTAGGAAGTCTCGAACTCCCGTCCAGACGGCCAGATTACAGCAACTCGTGCTTGATCCCTACATGTTGTCGGATTACGATCGCCGCGCCATGACGACGATCTCGACAACGGCCGGCCGGCGCATCCGTGTGCTCGGACCGGGAATCGCCCTGCTGGGGGCAGCGACGGTGCTCTCCCCGTATCTGTGGGATTCCACTTGGCGCGGCGGGAGTTTCTCGCTCGGCTACGTCCCGTTCCACCTCTGGTGCTGGCTGCCGTTCCTGGTTCTCGCCGTGCTGGCCGGACGGATCGGTCGAGTCGGCGGCGCGGCGCTGAGCGCGGCACTCGTGGCCGGGACGATCGCCACGGTCGAGCTCACGCAGTCGATGGACGACGCCACCGAGCGGATGGGGCTCGCGCTGCCCGGGCTGCTGTCGCTGGCGGTGGTCGGCGTGTGGGGTCTGCGCGCCCACCCGCGGGGCATCGGCGGTGGCGGCAGGGTCAGCCGCCCGCTCGTGATCGCGATCCTCGCGCTGCTGGCGCTCGTGATCGTGGGCGGACGCGTCAGCGAGGTCGGCGAGGCCGCGCGGATGCAGACGTTCCTCGTCATCGGCACGTCGATCGCGCTCGAGGCCCTGCCCTTCGTGCTCCTCGGCGCGGCCGTGTCGGCGGCGATCGAGGTGTTCGTGCCCTCGAGCTGGTTCGAGCGGATCGCGCGCTTGCCGCTCGCGCTGCAGGTGCCCGCGGTGGCGCTGTCGGGCGTGGCCATGCCGGTCTGCGAGTGCGGCAGCGTGCCGGTCGCGCGCCGGCTGATCGTGCGCGGCGTGCACCCCGCCGCCGGCATCGCGTTCATGCTCGCGGCACCGGTCATCAACCCGATCGTGCTGTTCTCGACGGCGGTCGCCTACTCCGGGCGCGGCGCCACCGAGATGGTGCTCGGCCGCCTGAGCCTCGGCCTCGTGCTCGCGATCATCGCCGGCACGATCATCGCCCGCGGCGGCGGGGGCGCCGCCCTCGCCGCCCACGCGCGCAAGAGCGGGCCCAAGCACGACCACGACCACAGCTCGGGCCGTCTACGCGGGTTCGTCGACCACCTGATGTCGGACCTGCTGCTGATGGGCAAGTACATCGTCCTCGGCGCGGCGATCGCCGCCGCCCTGCAGACCCTCGTGCCCCAGAGCGTCTTCACCGGCGTGCTCACCTCCCCGTTCATCGGCGCGCTGCTGATGATCGTGCTCGCCTTCTTCTTGTCCCTGTGCTCGGAGGCCGACGCCTTCGTCGCCGTGTCGTTCATCCAGTTCCCGCCCGGGCCGCAGCTCGCGTTCCTGGCGGCCGGGCCGGTGCTCGACACGAAGCTGGTGCTGCTGTACGGCGGCACCTTCGGACGGGCCTTCGTCTTCAAGTTGGCGTTGGTGATCGTGCCCGTTGTCGTAGCGGGCTCCATGCTCTTCCAGGCGGTGATCTCATGAAGTGGGACTGGACTCGCACGCTCCGGGCCATAGCCATTGCGGCGTGGGGCGGGTTCTTCATCTATCTGTGGGTGAGCGGGCGCGCCACCACCTACATCGGGCCCAAGACGTGGTGGGTCGTCGCTCTGGGCGCGATCACGCTCCCGCTCGTGGCGCTCGCCTACCTGTACGGCGCGCGCGGGGAGCGCCGCTCCCCCACGCTGCGCGAGTTCGGCGCCAACGGCCTGCTCGTGGCCCCGATCCTGTTCACGCTGATGGTCCCCGCTCCATCGCTGGGCGCGCAAGCCGTCGCCAGCAAGCGCACCGACAAGGTCGCCGCGCCCCTGGAGACCGCGATCGAAGGCGACATTCGCCTGTTCGAGATCGCCTGGGCCAAGGACTCGGCGGAATACGCGGACTACAACGAGATCGCCGAAGGCACACCCGTCGACTTCGTGGCCTTCGTCTCCACGACGCGCAACGAGGCCGGCGAGCTCGAGCTCGCGCGCTTCATGGTCGGCTGCTGCGCCGCCGACGCGAACAGCTTCACCGTCATGGTCACGAACGCCCCCGACCTCCCGGTGGACACGTGGGTCCAGGTCAAGGGCAAGCTGGTCGGCACGCCCGGCAAGGACCTCAAGGTCGCGGCCGACTCCGTCACCGAAGTCGCGCCGCCGGACAACCCCTACACCTGATCAGAACGTGATCGTCGTGCCGGCGAACGCCGCAATCACGGAAACGATCGTGATGCGGCGCAGCCGGCGCGGCGTGAGCCAGCCCCAGGCGCGGGTTTGCAACCAGACGCGGAGCCCGGAGGCTCCGGCGGCGGCGGTGAAAGCACAGGTGGCGCACATGCCGCAAGTGTACTCCTACAAAATGTCGGGATCGATGGCCTAAACGAGACTGAGTCCTGATACTGTCGTAGTCGTGCGTTCCTTCTTCGCCGCCGCCGCGCTCTCCGGCCTGCTGCTCACCGATGGTCACGTGGACTACGCCCCGCGGCTCGTGGACGGACAGCTGCAGAGCCAGGTCAAGCACGGCGCCGTGTGGCGCGACGTGTCGGCCGTGACCTTCGTCGTGCCCGAGGCGGCGCGCATGACGGTCCCCGCGTCCGCGGGGTTCCTCGGTGCGCCCGGAGAGACGGTCTGGCTGCTCCCGCAGACGCAGCGCGCCGGTCTCCTCTGGCCGGGCTGGAACACCGAGGAGCTCTCCGGCGAACAGGTCGACGGCGACGTCACCTGGCGACTCGACGCGGTGGAGGGACCGGGCGCCGTGACCGTCTACCAGACCGGCGTGTTCGGCGATCCGCAGTTCGTGTTCCGCAGCGCGGACGGTCTGCCCGACGCGTACTCGATCCCGCTCGGCACCCACGCACACGGCAACTGGGTGTTCAGCCGCGCGGGCGCGTACCAGCTCACCTTCACGCTGATCGCGCGGCTGCGCAACGGCACGACGGCGACGGACACGCAGACGCTCGCGGTCGCGGTCGGTATCCCGCCCTCGCCCGCGCCCACCGCCACGCCGGCCCCGACTTCCTCCCCCACCCCAGCGCCCGGCACCGACACCACGCCGGAGCAGAGCCGGCCCGTGTCGGCGCCGGCGCTGCGCGCGCTGTCCGCGCGCGTGGCCGGCCGCACGCTGAGGCTGCGGATAGCCCTCGACCGGCGCGCCCGCGTCGCCGTCGAGCTCCGTCGCGACCGGCGCGTGTCCGCCAGGGCGAAGCCCCGCACGGTCCCAGCCGGGACGCGCACGCTGAAGCTTCGCCTGGACCGGCGCCCCGCCGCCGGCCGCCACCTCGTCCGCATCACCGCCACCACCGATGGACGCTCACGCACGCGAACGATCGCCGTGCGCGTCCGGAACTGAGCCTCATGAAGCCCTTGCTCGTCACCTTCGCCGTCCTGCTGGCCGGCGCCACCCCCGCGCACGCCGCGGTCACGCTGCGCTCGGGCCACGCCGACTACGGCGCCCGGATCGTCGGCGGCAAGCTGCAGTCCCAGGTCAAGACCGGATCGACGTGGCGTGACCCGTCCGACGTGGTCATCGCGCTGGGCTCGAAGGCGCGCCACACGCTGCCGAAGCGCACCTTCCTCGGCGCCAAGGGGACGCGCGTGTGGATGATCCCGCAGACGCAGCGCGCCGGGGTGATCTGGCTGGGCTGGAACACGGAGTCGCTGACCTCCCGGCAGCTGCGGACGGGGGTGACCTGGACGCTCGAGCGTGCCTCCGGCCCGGGGCGGGTCGCGGTGTTCCAGACCGGTTCCTTCGGTGATGCCGACGTCCTGTTCGACAGCGGTCGCTCACGCCCGGGGAGCCGCACGATCGCGCTCGGCACCCATGCTCATGGCAACTGGGCGTTCACCCGCGCCGGCACCTACACCATGCGGTTGAAGATGAGCGCCACGTCGCGGTCCGGGAGCAGCCTATCCGACACGGCGACGCTGACCGTCCGGGTGCGTTGAGGGCGCTGCTCGTCGCGGCGGTCGCGCTCTTCGCGGCGAGCGGCTGCGGCGTGTCGGAGAGCGCGGGCGACGGCCGGCTGCAGGTGGTCACGACGACGAGCCTGCTGCGGGACATGGTCGAGCAGGTCGGCGGTGAGCGCGTGCACGTGACGAGCCTGGTCCCGGACGGCGCGGACCCGCACGCGTACGAGCCGACGCTGCGCGACGTGCGCGACGTCGTCTACGCCGACGTCGCCTTCAGCAACTACATGCTGTTGGAGCAGCACAGCGTCATCAAGACGCTCGACGCCAACCTGCGCGACGGCGTCCCGAACGTGTCGCTGGCCGAGGACGCGACCAAGTACGCGGCGGAGGTCATCCCACTCGTCGAGAACGTGAACCTGGACACGATCTGGCTCGGTCTGCGTGCCCGCGGCACCGCGGGGTCCGACCGCACCAGCGACGTCGAGCTCACGCTCACCCACGCGAGCGGCCCGGGCGACGTGTTCGGCTACCTGACCGGCACGTTCGGCGCGACCGAGGTCTACTTCGGTGGCACGCAAGGCACCGCGACGCTGCCCGCCGACGCGCACACGCACATGTCGTGGGTGTTCACGCGCCCCGGCCTGTACACCGCGACGTTCGCGGCCAAGCTCCGCTCCGGCACCACCGAGACCCCGCTGGGCCGGGCGACGTTCACGTTCGCCGTCGGCGTCCAGCCGCCGGCGGGCGCCACGGTGCTCGACCGCGGACACGCGGACATCACCGCCGACCTCGATCAGCGGCGCGTGCTCGTGCTCTACGACCCCGAGGGCGGCGGCGAGCACGCCCAGCGCGAATACGCGGCCGAGGACGTGGTCATCGCCGTCCCCTCGAAAGCGATCGCCGAAGTGCCCGCCGGGCGCGAGTTCCGGTTCATGGGCCGCCCCGGCGAGCAGATCTACCAACTCCCGCAGGCCGTCCTCGGCAAGCACGTCCACGGCGAGATCGACCCGCACCTGTGGCAGAACGTCCGCAACGTGATGGCGTACGCGGAGCTCATCCGCGACACGCTGATCGGGCAGGATCCGCGCGGCGCCAAGCGCTACCGGGCGCGCACCGACGCCTATCTCGCGCGCCTGGACGTGCTCGACCGGCATCTGCGCACCACCATCGCCGCGATCCCGCAGCCGCGGCGGTACCTCGTGACCACCCACGACGCGTTCGGCTATCTCGGCGCCGCCTACGGCATCCAGATCGCCGGCTTCGTCACGCCCAATCCCGCGGTGGAGCCGTCCCTGGCCGACCGCCGCAAGCTCACCGAGACCATCCGCAACCTGCAGGTGCCGTCCGTCTTCCTCGAACCCGGCCTCGCCGGCCGCACGACCACGCTGCGCGAGGTCGCCGAGGAGACCGGCGCGCGCCTGTGTCCCATCTACTCCGACACGCTCGACGAGACCGTCGGCACCTATGAGGCCATGATGCGATTCAACGCCGACTCCCTCCGACGTTGCCTGTCCTGAAGACCGCGCTCGCGGCCGCCGCGATCCTCACCAGTGGTCACGTCGACATCGGTCCCCGCATCGTCGACGACCGCTTGAGCCTCCAGGTCTTCGACGATCCGACCTGGCGCGCGCCGCAAGACACCGTCCTGCACGTGCGCGACGAGGCGATCCAGCGCGTCCCGGAGGACCCGGCCTACGCGTTCCTGCCGCGCGGGGACGTGTTCGTGATCCCGCAGACGCAGGACCCCGACGTGGTGTGGCTGGGCTGGAACACGCAGCACGAGACGGTGCGGGAACGCGTCGACCGTGGCGTGACCATGACGCTGGCCGGCGTCCAGGGACCCGGCGAGCTCGTCGTCTACCTGCAGTCCGGCGACTTCGCCGAGCCCGACGTGCTCTCCACCGACCCGATCTGGATCGACGTGAACACGCACACGCACGCGAACTGGGTGTTCTCCCAGCCGGGCGTATACCTCGTGCGGGTCAAGCTGGAGGCGGACTTGAAGGACGGCCGGGCGGTCTCCGACACGCGCGAGCTGCGCTTCGCGGTCGGCTCGAAGACGAGCCCCGAGGCCGCGCACGCCGCCACTTGGCGCACAGCGAGACGCGCGGCGCCACCGCCCCCTCAAAGCACCACGGTTCCAGTGGGACCCTTGATCGTCGCCGTGGCGGTCGTCCTGCTCGGCGCGGCCGTGATCGTGGTCGCGCGCGGTCGTGGCGCCAAGCGGAGGGCACGCGCGTGATCGCCATCAAGCACCTGACCGTGCGACTCGGTGGCCGAACCGTGCTCGCGGACGCGAGCCTCGCCGTGCCCGCCGGTGAGCTCCTCGGCCTGCTCGGCCCCAATGGAGCCGGCAAGACGACGCTCCTGAGAACCGTCCTCGGGCTGCTCAAACCCGTGCGCGGACAGGTGATCGTCGGCGGGAACCTCGGCTATGTCCCGCAGCGGCACGAGTTCGCGTGGGACTTCCCGATCTCCGTCGAGGACGTGGTCATGACCGGCCGCGCCGGCCGCCTCGGCCTGTTCCGCCGGCCCGGGATCGCGGACTGGCAAGCCGTCGACGAGGCGCTCGAGCGCGTGCGCATGGGCGATCTGCGGGCGAGGCCGGTCGGCCAGCTCTCCGGTGGTCAGCGTCAGCGGGTGCTCGTCGCGCGAGCACTCGCGCTGCGGCCGTCCGCGCTGCTGCTCGACGAGCCCTTCACCGGCCTCGACGTCCCGACCCAGGAACTGCTGTCCGAGCTGTTCCTGTCACTGGCGCGGGAGGAACGCGCGGTGCTGATGACCACGCACGACCTCGCCGGCGCGATGCACGGCTGCGATCGCGTCGCCTTGCTCAACCGCACGATCGTGGCCGTCGGCACACCCGCCGAGCTCGCCGACGAGGACGAGCTGTGGATGCGCACGTTCGGCATCGGCGAACGCAGCCCGCTCCTGCGCGTGCTTAAGGCGGTCGCATGACGCCGCTCGAGTTCCTCCGCGACCTCCTCAACCCCGATCTCGGCTTCTTGTGGAAGGCGCTGTTGATCGCGGTCATGTCGTCGCTGATCTGCGGCGTCGTCGGCTGCTACGTCGTCCTGCGCGGGATGGCGTTCATCGGCGACGCCGTCGCGCACGCCGTCTTCCCCGGGTTGGCGGTCGCGTTCGTCATCGGCGGCAACCTGATCCTCGGCGGCATCGCCGCCGGTGTGCTCACGGCGGTCCTCGTCGCGGTCTTCTCCCAGAACCGGCGCCTGAAAGAGGACTCCGTGATCGGCGTGTTCTTCGTCGCCGCGTTCGCGCTCGGGATCGTGATCATCTCCCGCGCACCGGGCTACGCCGGTTCGCTGCAGGACTTCCTGTTCGGCTCGATCACCGGCATCCCCGACGAAGACCTGTACATCGTCGCCGGCACGGGCCTCGCGATCCTCGCCGCGCTGCTGGCGCTGCACAAGGAGCTCGTGACGATCTCGCTCGACCGCGAGACCGCGCGGGCCATGGGCCTGCGCGTGTTCTGGCTGGACCTGGCGCTCTACGTCCTCGTCACGCTGGCGGTCGTCATCAGCGTGCAGACGATCGGCAACATCCTCGTGCTCGCGCTCCTGATCACACCCGCCGCCACCGCGCGCCTGGTGACCGACCGGCTCGCGGTGATGATGGCCCTGTCCCCCGCCATCGGCGGGCTCGGCGCGCTCGTCGGGCTGTACGTGTCCTGGTCGTGGGACTACCCGACCGGCGGCACGATCGTGCTCGTGCTGACGGCCGGGTTCCTGTCCACGTTCGCCCTGCGCGCGCTCAGGGCATCGTCGTCGCCAGCGTGAACGTCAGCGTCTTGGCGTAGGTCCCCACCCCGAGCGCCTCGCGGGCGCCGATCGCCTGCTCGAAGGCGATCGCCACGGGCTCGCCGGCCACCGGGCGAGCGAAGGTGCGCAGGGTGATCGGCCGCGTCAACGCGTCGGTCCCGACCCGCAGCGGCGAGGCCAGCGCGGTGTCCCCGTTGACGAGGTGGCCGGTGGCGGTCGCGCTCGGGTCGGAGACGGTGAGCCGGGCGTCGCGCAGCGTCGTCGTCACGGTGGCGCTGGTGGCCGCCGTGTACGTCCGAGCGGTGGCCGGCTGGAACGTCCCGAAGCTCGGCGCCGCGCCGAGCGCGATCCCGAGCACGGGCGCGACCACGCCCCCGACCGGCAGCTCGGCGTGTGCCGTCCGGGGCTGCACGGCGACCGCGACCGGCGCAGAAGGCCCGTAGGCGACGTCCCCGTCGGGCTTGAGCACCGCCACCCGCACGGTGCGCGCGGCGGTGGCCGTGAACCGGTACGTCGCCGCGTTCGCGCCGGGGATGGGCGTGTCGCCGTCGTACCACTGGTAGCGATCGAGGATCGTCGTGGGCGCGACGGCGGCGGTCAGCGTCGCGGTGTCACCCGCGACGTAGCTCGTGGCACCGGCGATCGAGACCTTCTGGTTGGCCGGAGCGCCGTGGTCGTCGACGTGGATCGTGACGGGGTCCGCGGTCTTCGGCCCGAGGGTCGCGCGCACCTGCACGCCGTCGAGTGCCTGTTCGGCGACGATCCGGCGCGCCAGCCCGGCCTCACCCGCGAACGGGATCCAGTCCTGATCGGGCCACTTCCATTCCCACTCGATCGTCTCGCCGTCCGCGGGCGCGGGGTCGGCGGCGAGGGTCAGGTTGATCGCCCCGCCCTGGTGATAGTGGTCGCCGAGGGAGTTGAAGAAGAACAGCTGCTCCGACGGATCAGCCGACGACACGTTGATCGGCGTGCCCTGCTGACCCACGAAGACGGACCCTCCGGCGCCGTAGTCCCAGACCGCACCGAACGTCAGCTGCTTGCCGTCGTGCGCGAGCGTCATCGGCAGCTCGAGCTCGGTGGCGTCCTTGCCCTCCTTGACCACCTCGCTGGTGAACGTCTCCAGGTCGAGCAGGATCCAGCGGTAGGTCACGCCCGCCAGCGGCGGATGGACCGTGCCCCGGGCGCGCAGCGTCTGGCCGGCCCGATAGACGCCCTGGATGCCTTCGACGAGCGTCTCACGCGCGAGCACGTCGACGCCGAAGGTCTCCGACTGGGCGACGACGAGCCCGTCGCGGACCACCTGCGCCACCCAGGTCGCACCCGGGGCGTCGCTGAGCGGCTCCACCACGATCGTGCTCGCGTCCGGCCGGCGCGCCCACGTGATCGGGAACCACAGGCCGGTGGTGCGGGTCGCGAGCCGCACGGTCTCGCCCGCGGCCGGAGCGCGGCCGCCGAGGTCGACGCGAATCGGCTCGCCCAGGTGGAACGGGCCCGGCTCGGCGAGCTTCGCCGTCACCGGCTCCACGCTCGCGGCCACGCGGATCGGGGTCCACGCGCTCTCCGCGACGACGGTGGTGCCGGTGCGCAGCCGCACGGCCAGCTCGTAGCCGTCGTAGCCGACGTCCACGGGCACCTCGCGGGTCGTGCCGGCGCCGAAGGACGTCCCCGCTCCGGTCGAGCCGACGGGCCGGATCCGCCACTGGAAGTTCTGGCCCGCGCCGAGCGTGGCGCCGACGACCCGCGCGCTGAGCGTGTCGCCGGGCCGGTAGGAGGTGGCGACGCCCGCGACGCCGAACGGCTCGCCGCCGACCGTGACCGTCACCTCCGGGGAGGTCGAGCGGCTCGCCAGGTTCAGCACGTCGGGCACGAAGCCGGCCGTCACCGTATGGGTGCCGGCGGGGAGCCCGGTCGCGTTCAGCTTGGCCTCGCCGCCCGCCACGCGCGCGTGGCCGAGGACGGTGGCCCCGGCGCGGAACTCCACGAATCCCGCGGCGGTGGCCGGCGTGACCGTCGCGGTCAGCTCGGTGCCGGCGGCCGTGAGCGCGGTCGTGGTGGCCGCGGCCGCGGGCAGCCCGCCGACCACGAACGTGTACGTCATGGTGGCCGCGTGGCCGGGCGCGGCGGTCGCCGCGACCGTCAGCTTGTACGTGCCGGCCTTGGTGAACGCCCAGTTGGCGTGCATGTGGGTCCGGCCGACCCGGAACGTGTCGAGGTTCTCGTCCGAGGACCACAGGCGCGTTCGCTCGCCGAGGCCACCGACGGTGAACAGCTCCAGCGCGCCGGGGCCCTCGAGCTTGACCAGCCGCAGCGTGGTCTGGTCGCCGTCGATCGCGCCCGCGGGGACGGATTCGGTCGAGAAGCCGGGCCACAGCTGGGTGCCGGACGGGTTGCTCTGCGGGGCGATCCACACCTCGGTGCCCGCCGGCGCCAGGAAGTCCCAGCCGGCTGGCACGGTCAGCTTGGACGCGTCATCGAGGTGGAACCACAGCGTCTCCGGGTCAAGCCGCGTGCCCAGGCCCTCCGGCACGTCCGCCTTGGTGCCGAGCCGGAACGCGCCGGCGTCGATGAAGGTGGCGATCGCGTCGGTGTGCAGCTTCTGCAGCACCCGGTATTCACGGGGCGCGGGTGCCGGGCCGGGGTCGGCCCAGGCTTTCGGAGCGATGACGAGCAGCGTCATCAGGACGAGCAACAGCGAGAATCGCATGATGAACCTCACGCATAGATTGGGACTCAGTCTCGTTAACTTATGCGATCCACCCGACTTTGCAACCTACGGGTCGTAGGATTGGTGGCGATGCTGCTTCGCTTGATGCTCTGTGGCCTCGCACTGGCGGCCGTCGGGTGCGGCGAGACCACGCCGCCCCCGTCCGAGGCCGACCCCGTCGACCCGGGCCAGGTCCACATCCACGGACTGGGCCTGAACCCGGCGGACGGCTCGCTGTTCATCGCCACGCACACCGGGCTGTTCCGCGCGCCGCGCGACGCCGACCGCGCGCAGCGGGTCGGCGACGGCCACCAGGACACGATGGGGTTCGCGATCGTCGGCCCCGACCACTTCCTCGGCTCCGGGCACCCGGACGCCTCCCAGGACCTGCCGCCGTACCTGGGCCTGATCCAGTCCCGCGACGCCGGCCGGACGTGGACGCCGCTCTCCCTGCACGGCGAGGTCGACTTCCACGTGCTCGAAGCGGCCGGACCGCGCGTGTACGGCTACGGGTCGGACTTCGCGACGCGCGAGCCGCGGTTTCTCACCAGCACGGACGCCGGTCGCACCTGGGACCCGCTCCAGGCGCCGGAGCCGCTCGTCTCGCTTGCCGTGTCCCCGGCGGACCCGGACGCGCTGATCGCCTCCGGCCCCCAGGGCGTGCACCGGTCATCCAACGGCGGCAAGCGCTGGACGCGCGTCGACGCGCCAGGCCCCGGGCACCTGGCCTGGACGCAGGACGGCGTCGTGCTCGTCGCGTTCGACGGCCGGGTCTGGCACGGCGCGGGCCAGGACCGCTGGCGCCCGGCGGGCGACGTCGGCGTCGAACCGGCCGCGTTCGACCACGGCGCGGACGGGGAGCTGCTCGTCGCCGGCCACGACGGCGTCGTCCAGCACTCGGCGGACGCCGGGCGCAGCTGGGCCGTCCGCTCGCGGCCCTGACCCGGACGGCCTGAACGGGAGTCCTACAGCCTTGCGGACTTCCCGCCGCCCGGCTAGCGTCGCCCGCAAGAGGGGTTCCGAGACGGAGGGGAAGTTGATGAGCAGGACGCTGAAGGCGCTGATCACCGCTGCGGCGGCGCTCGGCCTATGGGCCGGCCCGGCGCAGGCGCAGGAACCACTACCGGCGCCGAAGGTCACGCCGATCCAGGTCACCGGGCCGCCGGCGCAGCGGCTGAACCTGATCGTGATGGGCGACGGCTACCAGAAGGACCAGCAGAGCCTGTTCCGCGAGGACCTGGACCGCAATCTGTCCGTGCTGTGGGCCACCGAGCCGTTCCGCAGCTACCGCAACTACGTGAACGTGTACTCGGTCGAGCTCGCGTCAGTCGACTACGGCGTGCGCTGTGACCCCGACGGCCGCGTGCGCGCCGCCGACGGCACGGTCCGCGACACGGGCGTGCGCGAAGGGCCGATCAACGCCAAGAACACCGCGTTGCGCATGTTCTACGACCACGCGTCCGGCAGCGGCTGCACCTCTCCCCTCGCGCGCGGCGTCATCTACGGCGGCGCACCTCCCGGGTGCGAGGCCGCGGCGCCCTACTACCCGGCGGGCGTGAACCCGTGCGAGACCGGCGCGCAGGCGCGCGCCCGCATCATCGACAACTACGTCGTCCCGGTGCTCGGGATCCCGCGCACGTCGCAGAACCTGCAGACACTCGCGATCTTCAACTCGTTCACGTACGGCGGCATCGGTGGCGTCGACGCCACCACGTCCGGCGGCTCACCGCAGGGCCCGCTGATCTCGCTGCACGAGCTCGGCCACTCGCTCGGCACGCTCGCCGACGAATACCCCTACTTCGAACGCGACGTGGTGCGCCCGTGCTTCACGGGCACGGCCGAGCCGAGCGGGAACTCCGGCTTCCACCACACGCTCATCACCAGCGCCGCCCAGATGATCACCGCCCAGGCCAAGTGGTTCCGCTGGCTCGGTGAGGAGTCCAAGTCCGGCGGCAAGATCGGCCTGTGGGAGGGCGGCAACTACTACCCGTGCGGCATCCGGCGCCCGTCGCAGCACTCGATGATGCGCTGGCTCGGCTTCGACTTCGACCAGGTCGGGCTCGAGCACATGGTCGCCCGCATCAGCGGCCTGCGCAACTCGGGCCAGATGAACGTGCAGAACACCGCGCCGGGCACCGTGGCCAAGGACTCGGTCCTGTGGCTGGAGACCGGGCACCCGCGCTTCCACGAGGTGAAGGTCACGTGGCGCGTCGGCGGGCCGACCGGCGAGGTCATCACCGCCGCTCAGGACAGCCGCAACCTCGACTTGGAGGGCTTGAACCTGCCCGCCGGCACCGTCGTCCACGCGGAGATCCGCGACCCGGTCGGGCCCGACGGCATCGACTGGGTCCGCAACCCGTCGACCACCAACACCGCGCCCAACTCGGGCTACAACGGCTCGCGCTTCGTGCAGACGCGCACGTGGACCGTCGCCGACACGACCGTCACGCCGGCGGCCGCGGCCCCCGACATCACGTTCCACAGCGCGAACACGCATCCGGTCGCGGCCGACGAGGTCGTCTACGTGGAGACCAACCACCCGGCCGATCGCGTCCTCCCGGTCACGTGGACGCTGAACGGGGCCGAGCTCCCGAACACGGCCAACCGCCGCAACCTGGACCTCGGCTCGATCACCGTTCCCGCCGGCACTTCGACGCTCGTGGCCAAGGTGACCGACGGCGCGGCCTCCGACAGCGTCGAGTGGAAGATCGACAAGGTCGCCCCGACCGCGGCGCGCCGTTTGTCCACGCCGCTCACCACGCTCACCGACACGCTCGAGCACCCGGTGTACTTCGGCGGCTGGGACATGTGGCTCGATCCGAAGGACGACACCACCGGCTACACGGGCACGCCCGCCGTCGTCGGCCAGTTCCAGCTCAACGGCGACGGCTGGTTCAACTACTTCGGCTTCCCGGAGAAGCAGGACTCGCCGTTCGAGTTCCGCCCCTCCGGCCAGGTCGTGAAGGCCCTGACCTACGGCAACCTCGGCACGGGCGGCCTCTCGACGGCCGGCTTCGAGCAGACCCTGGCGGACGATCACCCGATCGGCCGGCACATCCCGGGCTTCGGCACGCACACGGTCGAGCACCGCGCGATCGACCCGGCCGGCAACTACGGCAAGACGGAGTCCTACAAGGCCACGGTGCTGCCGGGCTCCGCCCCGGCGTGCGGCACGACCGTGACCGGGACGCAGGCCAGCGTCACCGTCACGAGCGGCATCACCTGCCTCACGGGCGCGACCGTCAGCGGCGCCGTGACGGTGTCGGGCGGCGGCACGCTCGTGGCGTCGAACAGCACCATCGGCGGCGCGCTGAACGCGACCGGCGCCGAGGCCGTGCAACTGTTCGGCACGACGGTCACGGGTGCGGCCAAGATCGCGGGTTCCACACGCAACGTCACGATCGCCGGCAGCACCTTCAAGGGCGGCCTGGCGCTCACCGGCAACACGCAGATCACCGCCAGCGAGCGCTACTCACGCCTTGCCGGCGCCTACGGCCCGATCCTGGCCGGCAGCACCGTCAATGGCACGCTCGAGTGCTCGGACAACAGCGCCGACGTGAAGGACTTCGGCGCGCCCAACAAGATCACGGGTGGCTACAGCGGCTGCGCCCTCGCGGCCGTCACGCCCGACGCGCCGGTGTCCGGCACCGTCCCGGCCACGCTGTCGCTCGCGCTCAGCGGTCCAGGCGTGTTCGGCGCGTTCACGCCCGGCATCACCAAGGAGTACGCGGCGGCGTCCAGTGCCAACGTCATCTCCACCGCGGGTGACGCGACGCTGTCCGTGAGCGAGCCCGGTCACCTGACCAACGGCGCGTTCACGCTCGCCGAGCCGCTGCGCGTGGAGTTCTCCAAGTCGGCGTGGACCGCTCCGGTCTCCAACGACACGGTCAGCATCGCGTTCAAGCAGCTGGTGAAGGCGAACGACCCGCTCCGCACCGGCACCTACAGCAAGACGCTGACCTTCACGCTGAGCACGACTCAGCCGTAGAGGTCTAGCTGCAGTCGGGGCAGCGCCCGCGAAGGGTGACCTCGTGAGACTCCATCACGAGGCCTTCGCGGCGCGCGACCCGGCGCAGCACCCGCTCGAGCTCTTCGTCTTCGAACGGGACGAGCTTCTCGCAGTTCGAGCACACGAAGTGGTGGTGATGGTGGGCGCCTTCGGGGAAGACGCGCTCGAAGCGCGCGATCCCGTCGCCGAGCTCCACCCGGCCCAGCAGCCCGAGGTCGACGAGCTCGTCGATCACCCGGTAGACGGTCGCGCGCCCGACCTTGCGCGTCCCTGCCTTGAGCTGATCCTCGATCTCCTGCGCGGACAGCGCGCACTCCTGCGCATCCAGCAGGTCGATCACCGCCGCGCGGCCACCGCCGCGCCGGAACCCTTCGTTGGCGAGGCGCTCGTTGGCAAAGGCGGTCCAGGGCGGAGCGGTGCTCACACGAAGCTAGGTTATCGGCGCAGCGTCACGGTCTTGGTCGTCGCCGAGCCGCCCGTGGGCGCCACCGTGACGCGCACCCGGACCCGCTTGGCCTTGCGCACCATCGCGCGGCCCTTGGTCGTCAGGTTGACCCGCACGCCCTTGGACTTGCCGGCCGCGACGGAGTACTTCGCGCTGCCGAGCGTGACCTTCCCGCGCTTGATGGTCAGCTTGCCCGAGCACGTGGCCACGTCCTTCGGGCACGCGAGCTTGACCGTCACGCGCTTGCGGCTCTGCACCTTCAGGCTCGACGCGCTGAGCTTCGCCGCCGCGATCACCGGCGGCCGCTGGACCGCCTCGCACAGCGAGCCCGGGTCCTGCGGGAGGAGGTCGAGCGCGTCGACGATGGCCGTGTCCGCGCCCGGCCCGCAGTTCAGCTGCTCGCGGATGCCGTCGCGGGCGTCGATCGTGTCGTTGCCCGGGACCGACGTGAACTGGCCGCTCCCCGAGCCTTCACCCGCGAGCGAGTCGGTGCCCGGCCCGCCGACGATCACGTCGTCGCCGCCTCCGCCGAGGATCGTGTCGTCGCCGGCGCCGCCGTCGAGTTGGTCGTTGCCGTTGGCGCCGTCGATGCGGTCGTTGCCGCCCAGTCCGCGCACGATGTCCGCGGCCTCGCTGCGCAGCTGCACGTCGTTCGGGCCGTCGCTGCCGGTGAAGTGGATCGGCGGCGCGGTCTGCGTGGCCGAGAGGTTCTCGAGGTCGCTCGCGTAGTTGTCGCCCTCGCCCGGGTAGCCGTCGTTGGGAGCGTCGTCGAAGGCGGCGGTGATCGGGCCCATCGCACCGGTCGGATTGCCGGTCTGCAGCGTGTCGACGCCGGGCCCGCCGCGCACGACGTCGCCCGGTCCGGCGGCGTCGTCGTCAGGCGTGAGGAGGTCGTTGCCCGGCCCGCCGTCGAGGACGTCGGCGCTGCCGTCGCTGTCGAGGTCGTCGTCGCCGTCCTCGCCGTAGAACGTCACGTTGTGGCCGGCGGCGCGGTCGTTGATCGACTCCGCGAAATCGTTGCCGTCACCGAGGTAGACGACGATCGCCGGGTCCGGCCCCGCGGCGGAGCACGTGACGGCGACGCCGCCGCCGAAGTCCTCGCAGCCCGCGCCGATGCGGATCGGCGCGTGATCGGTCAGGAACGGCAGCGAGCCCGGCTCGCGGCCCCAGTTGACGGTGAAGAAGTTCGCCTCGCCCGGCGCGGCGCGGTAGGTGATGCTTCCTGCAGTGGCGGTGACCTCGCCCGCCTGGGCGGTCGTGGCGAAGGCGGCCCACGCCGCCAGCGAGAGAAGCAGGGTCCGGCACGTCATGCCCGAGAGCTTGGCATCCGCCGCCGTCGCCGGTCGAAGGCCGCGAGCCGTTCCAGCGCGATCGAGCGCAGCTCGCGCGTGGCCGGTGACAGCGGGAGGTGGCGCTGCTTGGCCACGGCGAGCGTGTCGTACAGCGGCTCGGCGAACGACGTCGTCAAGAGCCCGTTCGGGAGCAGGCCACCGTCGATCGCGGCGCGCGCGACGATCGTGTCTCCCACGCCCATCGCGGCCAGCCGCAACGCGCCGGCGAGGTACTCGACCTCGATGTGGGGCTCGAGCCGCCCGCCGAGCTGCTGCAGGCGCTCATTGACCTGGCGGCGGGTCGGGTCGTTGTTGCCGTAGTGCGCGTCGTACAGCACCAGCCGTGCCTCGCGCAGGGCCTGGATCGTGACCGGTGCCGCGGCCCGCTCGGGGTCGGCCGTGGCGTACAGGACCTCGTCGCGGATGACCGGTTCGATGTCCAGCCCCTCGTCGTCGACGGGGAGCACGACGAGCCCGGCCTCCAGCGCGCCCGCGCGGATGGCGTCGGCGACCTCGACGGAGTTCTGGCCGATCAGCCGCATCCCGACCAGCGGGTGGCGGGCGTACATCTCGGCGGCGAGATCGGTCAGCGCGTAGAGCTCCGCGTTGCGCGGGAGGCCGAACGAGGCGACGCCACCGCGCAGCGTGCGGTGCGCGCGGACGGCGTCGGCCCCGTCCTGCGCGGTCGCGAGCGTCTGCTCGGCGTACGGGCGCAGCGCGAGTCCGGCGGCGGTCAGGGTCAGGCGGCGCTTGGTGCTCGCGAACAGCTCGACGCCGAGCTCGGCCTCCAGCCGCCGGATCTGCTCGGCCACTGACGGTGGTTTGAGCAAGAGCTCGTCGGCCGCGCCGGCGAACGTGCCGTGACGCGCGGTGGCGAGGAAGTACCGGAGTTGCTGCAGGGTCACAACGAAGGCTCAGCCTGTGCTCAACGATGGCAAGCCAGGATTGTGCCGAACCGCACGCTGCGACACCTTCCATCCCATGATCACGAGGCGCCTGCTCGAAGACGAGGACCTGCTGTTCCTCAAACGGCCCGACGCGAGATCGGCCACGGACGACCCCGCGGTCGCGCAGCGGGTGAGCGAGATGCTGCTCGAGCTCCAGCGCGACGGCGAGGACGCGCTGCGCCGCTATGCGCGTGACCTCGACGGCTGGGAGCGAGACGACTTCGAGCTCACGCGCGCAGAGATCGACGGGGCCGAGGTCGACTCGGAGCTCCGGGAGCACCTGGAGCGGTCGCGGGAGCAGGTGGAGGCGTTCGCCCGTGCCCAGCGCTCGACGCTCTCCGATCTCGAGGTCGAGGTGTCCCCCGGCGTCATCGCGGGCCATCGGCTCGTGCCGGTGCAGCGGGTCGGCGCGTACCTGCCGGCGGGGCGCTTCCCGCTGCTGGCGTCGGCGTTCATGACCGTGCTGGTGCCGAAGGTGGCGGGCGTGGGCACCGTCGTCGCCTGCGCCCCGCCGCGGCGCGACGGCACGATCCATCCAGGTGTCGTCCACGCCGCCGCCATCTGCGGCGCCGACCGCGTGTTCGCCATCGGCGGCGTCCAGGCGCTCGCGGCGATGGCGTTCGGCCTCGGGGGGATCGACCCGGTGGACATGATCGTCGGCGCGGGCAACGCGTACGTCGCCGAGGCCAAGCGCCAGCTCTACGGGCGCGTCGGCATCGACCTGCTCGCCGGCCCTTCGGAGATCGCGATCATCGCGGACGCCACCGCCGACCCCGAGCTCGTCGCCGCCGACCTGCTGGGCCAGGCCGAGCACGGCCCCACGTCCCCCGTCGCGCTGATCACGACGTCCGAGGACCTGGGCCGAGCGGTGCGTTCGGAGGTCGCGCGGCAGCTGGAGGAGCTCGCCACGGCAGAGATCGCCGAGGCCGCGTGGCAGGGCCACGGCGCGATCATCGTCACGCGCGACCGCGAAACCGCGGCCACGGTCAGCGACGAGCTCGCCCCCGAGCACCTCGAAGTGCAGACGGCAGGCGACGACGCCTGGTACCACGCGCGGCTGCGCAACTACGGGTCGATCTTCCTCGGTGCGCGGGCGACGGTCGCGTTCAGCGACAAGGGCGCGACGGGCACCAATCACGTGCTCCCGACCGGCCACGCCGCGCGGTACACGGGCGGGCTCTCGGTCGCGCGCTTCTTGAAGCCGCTGACCTACCAGCGCATCGATCACGACCGAGCGGGGAGCGAGATCGCGGCGGCAGTCGTCGCGATCTCGGCAGAGGAAGGGCTGGCGGCGCACGGGGCGACCGCGGCCAAACGGCTCGCACGAGTCGAACTCGAGGGTGGGAGGACACGATGAACAAGCGCACGATTGGCGTACTGCTCACGGCCGGCGCGTTGGCGTTCGGGGCCTGTGGCAGCGACGAGCCCGACAGCGGCGGCGGCCAAGCAGAAAACGCATCGGAGGAGACGCTCACCATCTACTCGAGCCTGCCGCTGCAGGGCGCGGCCCGGACGCAGTCGGAGGCCGCGGTGAACGGCGCGAAACTCGCGCTTGAGCAGGCGGGCGGCAAGGCCGGCAACTTCCCCATCAAGTACGAGTCGCTGGACGACTCCACCGCCCAACAGGGCGGCTGGGAGCCGGGCGTGACGTCCGCCAACGCGCTCAAGGTCGCGGGCGACGACTCGGCGGTGGGATACATCGGCGAGTTCAACTCCGGCGCGACCGCGGTGTCGCTGCCGATCCTCAACGAGGCCGGCATTGCCCAGGTCAGCCCGGGCAACACGGCCGTCGGCATCACCACCGACGACCCCGGCTCTGAACCGGGCGAGCCGGACAAGTACTACCCGACCGGCAAGCGCACCTACGCGCGTGTGCTGCCCAAGGACACCTACCAAGGCGCGGCGCTGGCCGCCCTCGCCAAGGAGGAGGGCTGCGCGAGCGCCTACATCCTCAACGACAAGGAGGTCTACGGCGCCGGCCTGGCCCGCAACATCGAGATCTCGGCCAAGAAGCTCGGGCTGGAGATCAAGGGCAACGAGGGCATCGACAAGAACGCCGCCAACTACCGCTCGCTCGGCGCCAAGATCAAGGGCACGGCCCCGGACTGCTTCATCTACAGCGGGATCACGGCCAACAACGCCGTCCAGATCTTCAAGGACATGGCCGTCGCGCTGCCCGACGCGCCGTTGCTCGGCCCGGAGGGCGTCGGCGAGACGGGCTTCTTCGATCCCAAGGAAGGCGGCCTGCCCGCCGACGTCGCCTCCCGCGTGCTGATCACCATCCCGGGCGTCGCGCCCGAGCAGTACCCGCCCGCGGGCAAGGAGTTCCTGAAGGCCTACAGCGCCAAGTACGGCGAGGACAACCCGGACCGCTACGCCGTCTACGGCTACGAGTCGATGAGCCTGCTGCTCGACGCGATCAAGCGCGCCGGGGACAACGGCAACGACCGTGGGGCCGTGGTCGACGCGCTGATGTCGACCAAGGACCGCGAGGGCGTCTTCGGCACGTACTCGATCGACGAGAACGGCGACATCACGCTCACGCCGTACGGCATCTACAAGATCGCGGACGGCGCGATGGTCTTCGACCGCGGGATCGAGCCGACGCTCTAAGCGGGCGGGATGTGGTGGTTGCCGGCGAAGAGGTCGGTCGGGTCGAAGCGGCCCTTGACCTCGCGCAGGCGCTGCCACACCCCGGGCGCGAAGAAGCCGCTCGCGTCGGACGGCTCCTCGACGAAGTTCGGGTAGTCGCCGGCGCGGTGCGGGCGCAGCGCGGCGTCGAACGCGTGCAGCGCGCCGCGTACCGCGCGGCCGGATTCCTCATCCATCACGACGCCGAGGGCCATCGCGCAGATCTCGCCCGGGAGCGTCGCGCGGGCGCCGGCGCCGGGGGTCTCGCGGGCCAGCGCGCCGCCCATGTGGCGGAACTGCACCAGCGTGAGCGTCTCGCTCGCCGCCACCATCGCGTCCACCGGCAGCGCGTCCACGAGTCCGTGCGAGAGCTGGAACGGGAGCGGGTCGAGCGGGTCCATGGCGAGGTCGGAGAGCACGATCGGCGGGACCATCGCGAACGTGTCGCGGACCGGGCCGAGCGCGCGCAGCGGGGCCAGCAGGTCCCGGCCTTCGGCCTCGCTGCCGAGGTGAGCGGCCATGATCACGGCGAGTGAGCGACCACGGGCGAACTCGGGCACGTCCGGGATCGGCGGGAAGTGGATGATCGACGCCCACGACATCAGCTCCTCGGGCAGGTGCGGGAGCAGCGCGGTCCAGGCGTCCAGCATGTCGCCGGAGCGCTCGGCCTCGAAGAACAGCGCGCCGGCGTAGAGCTGGTCGACGGGCTTGACCTCGAACTCGATCGCGGTCACCACGCCGAAGTTCCCGCCGCCGCCACGCAGTGCCCAGAACAGGTCCGGGTGATGGTCGGGGTCCGTGCGCACGAGCCGGCCGTCGGCCAGCACGAGTTCGAACGCGGTGACCGCGTTGGCCTGCATGCCGTACTTGCGCGAGAGCCAGCCGATGCCGCCGCCGAGTGAGTAGCCCGCGATCCCGACATCGGGCGAGGAGCCGTGCAGGCCCGCGAGCCCGTAGGCGTTCAGGCGCCCGACGACCCGCTCCCACTTGACACCCGCGCCGACACGCACCCGGCGCGCGCCGGGATCGACCCGCACCTCCTGCAGGCCGCTGACGTTCAGCAGGAGCGTGCCCTCGAGATCGCCCAGCGGGCCCTGGTTGTGGCCGGTGGCCTGGGGCGCGACGCGCCACCCGGCGGCGCGGGCGTAGTTGACCGCGGCGGCGACGTCGCGCGCGTCGGCGGGCAGCGCGACGGCGGCGGGGTGCTGGTCGAGCGTGAGGTTGAAGCCGGAGCGGGCGTGATCCCAGCTGGGGTCGCCCGGGAGGACGAAGCCGGCGGAGAGCGAGGGGAGCGTCGCGGAGAGCATCCGGCGATGGTCCGGTTTTGGCGGCCCTGCGTCGATCCCGCGAACACCGGGAACTTCGGACGAGCGACCCCCCGCGTTTGAGGGGGTGGGACGGTCAGCCTCCTCGCAGGGGTGGTGGTAGCCGCCTTCCGGCCCGCCCGGTCCGCTCCGTACGGTCCCGCGGATATGACAGCGAGCCCCTTTGCGCGAGCGGCACGCCGGATCGACGCCCTCGCCGGCGAGCAGCTTCCCGCCCGGCCCCTCCTCGACGCGATCTCCGCGGAGCTGCGCGCGGCGATGCCGATCGACGCGCTCTTCATGGCCGCGACCGACCCGCAGACCGGGCTCGCGATGGGCGCCGGGATCGTGCACGACATGCCGCAGTCGGTGTGCCGGCCGTTCTGGGAGTACGAGTTCGAGGTGCCGGACTTCAACCAGTTCGAGGACCTCGCGCGCGGGCCGCGCGCGGTGGCCGACCTGCACGCCGCCACCGGTGGGCGCCCCGAACGCAGCGCTCGCTGGCGGGAGTTCCGGACGCACATGGATTCCGACGCCGAGTTGCGCGCGTCGCTGCGCGCCGGCGGCCACACCTGGGGCATCCTGCATCTCAACCGCGCCGGGACGACGCGCGGGTTCAACGATGACGAGGTGGCGTTCGTGGAGACGATGGCGCCGGTCGTCGGCCGCGCGCTGCGGGCTTCGCTCGTCTCCCACCCGGCGAAGACCGACGCGCGGCGCGGACCGGGGATGGCGATCGTCGACGGCGATGGCCGCGTGCAGACCGCCACGCCCGAGGCCTTCGCCTGGTTCGACGAGATCGACACCGCCTATCCGCTGGTCGACCCGGCGCTCGGCGCCAGCGTGCCGAGCGAGGTGATGGTCGCCGCCGCCGAGGCCCGCGCGCGCGGGCAGGCCAGCCGCGCGCTCGCGCGCACCCACAGTGGCGTGTTCCTGCTCATCCACGCCTCCCGCCTGCACACCGGCGACGCGACCGCGGTCGTGATCGAGCCGGCGAAGGCGAGCGAGGTCGCGCCACTGATCGTCGACGCCTACGAGCTCACGCCGCGGGAGCTGGACGTCACGCGCGCACTGGCCCGGGGCCTCACGACGAGCGAGATCGCGCGCGAGCTACACCTCTCGCGCTACACCGTCCAGGACCACCTGAAGGCCGTGTACGAGAAGGTCGGCGTGGGCAGCCGCGGCGAGCTCGTCGCCAAGATGTTCGCCGATCACCACTTCGACGGGCTCAGCGCCGCCATCCACGCCGAAGCCGCCTGAACCGACGCGAACCTAAAGAGGGACAGTCCCGCTTTAGATTTCGGGCGCGTGCGCGACCAGGACGGGCGTGTCGGCGTGGCCGACGAGGCCCGAGGAGACCGAGCCGATCAGGACGGAGCGGGCGCCGCCGATCCCGCGGGAGCCCGTGACGACGAGGGCCGCGCCGCGGTCGTGAACCAGCGCCGTGATCGTGCGCCAGACGCCTTTGGAAGCCTCGATCGTCTCGCCCGTCGCGTCGAGCCCGGCGGCCTGCGCGCGCGCCACGCCCTGCTGCGTCGTCGCCGCGGCCTCCTCGGTGAGGGCCTGGTCGAGCGCCTGCACGATCTCCCCCACTTCACCGCGGGCGAGCGCCCGGACGGCGCGGCTGTCGCGGTATTGGGACTCGTAGACGTTCACGACGACCGCCGCGCGGCCGGGCAACAGGCGGCCCGCGACGTCGATCGCGGCATCGGCCGCCGGTGAGCCGTCGTAGGCGACGACGATGGGACCTTCGAGCGGGCCCACGTCATCGGGGATGACCAGCAACGGGAGGTCGGCGTGGTGGAGCAGGCTCGTGGAGGTCGAGCCGAGGATCGTGCGCGCGAAGTCGCTGCGGCCGCGCGCCCCACAGATGAGCACGTCGGTGCCGCGGGCAGCCTCCAGCAGCGCTTCCCAAGTGGGCGAGTGCGGGCGGGTGACGAGCGGCTCCGCCTCCAGCCCGTCGGCGTGTCGGACCCCTTCAGCGGCGATCGTGCCCGCTTCCTCGGCCGTCCGCTCGGAGATCTCCGTCAGTGCGCGATCGAGCGTCCCGGACGGGACGCTCATCAGAAAGCGCGAAGCGCCCTGCACGCCGTGCGGCAACGGTGCGGGCACGGTCACGATCTTCGCCCGCGCGCCGGCGAACAGCGCAGCGGCGGTGCGGACCGCGGTCGCCGCGCTGGGCGATCCGTCGTAGGCGATGGCGAGCTGAGCGGCGGCCATGCCTTCCAACCTACAAGGACGCCGCCGCGCCGCGCCGCGCGAATCTAAAGAGGGACAGTCCCTCTTTAGGTTCGGCGCATGCCTCGGAGGACGAGCTCGGCCAGCCGGCGGGCGCCCTCCGGATCGAGCTGGCCCGCTTCCCGGGTGGATTTGAAGACGAGCCGCAGGTCCTCGTGGGTGGCGTCGTCGCGGAGCCATGGCCGGGCGCGCTCCACCAGCGCCTCCAGCGCGTCGGTGGCCGCCTGGCGGGCCTCGGCCACGGCCGGGCGACGCGAAGCAGCGTCGTCCCAGGCCGTCTGGGAGAGGAAGTCGGTGGCGCCGTCCTGCGCGGTCGTGTAGGTCGCGCGCTCCAGCGCCGCCCAGGCGTCGGCCTCCTCCAACGCCGCGGAGAACCGCTCCACCAACGCGTGCGCCCGCGTGATCACGAGCGCGTCGATCACGTCCTCCTTGGCCCCGACCTGGCGGTAGATGCTCCCCACCCCCACGCCGATGGCGGCGGCCAGCACCGGCATCGCGACGTCGAGCCCTTCCCGGGCGAACAGGTCGTCGGCGACGGCGAGCGTCCGCGTGCGCTTCTCGTCGACCGTCAAGTCGGCCCACGGCGGAATGGCCATTCCGCTACCTTACCGACATGCCCGAGCTGCGCTCCCGAACCGTCACCCACGGCCGCAACATGGCCGGCGCCCGCGCGCTCCTGCGCGCCGCGGGCGTCGAGAAGGACGACCTCGGAAAGAAGCCGATCATCGCGGTAGCCAACAGCTACACGCAGTTCGTCCCCGGCCACACGCACCTGAAGCCGGTGGGCGAGATCGTCGCGGACGCGATCATCGCGGCGGGCGGCATCCCGCGCGAGTTCAACACGATCGCGGTCGACGACGGCATCGCCATGGGCCACGGCGGGATGCTCTACTCGCTGCCGAGCCGTGACCTGATCGCCGACAGCGTCGAGTACATGGTCAACGCGCACTGCGCCGACGCGCTGATCTGCATCTCCAACTGCGACAAGATCACGCCCGGGATGCTCAACGCGGCGCTGCGGCTGAACATCCCGACGGTGTTCGTGTCCGGCGGCCCGATGGAGGGCGGCACGGCCGTCCTGGTCGACGGGACGGTGCGTACGCGCGTGAACCTCATCACGGCAATCTCTGATGCCGTCGCCGACCAGGTGTCCGACGAGGACATCGCGATCATCGAGGAGTCCGCGTGCCCGACGTGCGGCTCCTGCTCGGGCATGTTCACCGCGAACTCGATGAACTGCCTGACGGAGGCGCTCGGCCTCGCGCTCCCCGGCAACGGCTCCACGCTGGCCACGCACACCGCGCGCAAGGCCCTCTACGAGGCGGCGGGCCACGCGGTGGTGGACATCACGCAGCGGTACTACTACGACGGCGACGAGTCGCTGCTCCCGCGCGCGATCGCGACCCGCGAGGCGTTCGAGAACGCGATGGCGCTTGATGTCGCGATGGGCGGCTCGACCAACACCGTGCTGCACCTGCTGGCCGCCGCGCAGGAAGCCGAGCTCGAGTTCACGATGCAGGACATCGACGAGATCTCGCGCCGCGTGCCGTGCCTGTCCAAGCTCGCGCCGAACGGCACCTACCTGATGGAGGACTGCCACCGCGCGGGCGGCATCCCCCGCATCCTCGGCGAGCTGCACCGCGCCGGACTGCTCAACACGGACGTCAAGACCGTCCACACCGACTCCTTCGAGCAGTGGCTGGCCGACTGGGACATCCGCAGCGGCAACGCCACCGAGGTGGCGGTCGAGCTCTTCCACGCCGCCCCGGGCTGCGTGCGCTCCGCGACCGCGTTCAGCCAGTCCGAGCGCTGGGAGACGCTGGACACGGACGCGGCCGAGGGCTGCATCCGCGACGTCGAGCACGCGCACTCCAAGGACGGCGGGCTCGCGATCCTCTACGGCAACATCGCGCTCGACGGCTGCGTCGTCAAGACGGCCGGCGTCGACGAGTCGATCCTGAAGTTCTCCGGCCCGGCGCGGGTCGTGGAGTCCCAGGACGCGGCGGTGGAGCTGATCCTGAGCGGCGGTGTGCGCGAAGGCGACGTGATCGTCATCCGCTACGAAGGACCGAAGGGCGGGCCGGGCATGCAGGAGATGCTCTACCCGACGTCCTACCTCAAGGGCCGCGGGCTCGGCAAGGCGTGCGCGCTGATCACCGACGGGCGGTTCAGCGGCGGCACGAGCGGCCTCTCGATCGGCCACGTCTCGCCCGAGGCGGCGGCGGGTGGCGCGATTGCCCTCGTGGAAGAGGGCGACACGATCAACATCGACATCCCGAACCGCACGATCGAGCTGGCGGTCACCGACGCCGAGCTGCAGGAGCGCCGGGAGGCGATCACCGACTACGTCCCGGTCGGTCGTGACCGGGTGGTCTCCCCCGCGCTGCGGGCGTACGCCGCGATGGCCACCTCGGCCGACCGCGGCGCGGTGCGCGACGTCTCCCTCATCGAGGAGCGCGTGCGCGCGACAAGCACGTAGCGGGCGCTTCGTCGGAAGGCTCCGGCACGCGGTCCCGGCGCTGAAGCCGGGGCCGAGGCGCCGTCCGTGGTGGAGTCGTGAGCATGACCCGCATACTGCTGGGTCAAGGGTCCCCTGACATCAGGGGCGACCCCTAATTCCACCCCAATCTTTGCCTCAGGGTTGGTCGCGGCCAGACCCTGAGGGGCGGTAGAGCTTGCGTCCGCGCAACGCGTCCGGCAGGAACTCGACCCGGTCGCCGCCGGGCTGGGAAGCGTGGATGTAGCCCTTGCCGTGCCCGAGCTGCTCGTCCACGGCGGTGGCCGCGTTGCGCAGCTGCGGCGGCACGGGATAGGCGGGCGTGGCCGCGACGAGCGCCTCAGCCGCCTTGAGCCCGTGGTACGCAGCCCAGCTCTTCGGGGACTGCGCGAGATAGCTCGTGACGGCGGCGAGCGGAATCCAGCACTCGGGCGCACCGACGCGCTCGACGGCGTCGAACCCGGAGTTCGCGATCGCGATCGCGCCAGGAGCGGCGGTGCCGATCTCCTCGCCGGCCGCGACGATCAGCCGGCGCGCCACGACCTTCGGGTCTGCCCCGCCGTGCTTGAGCCGCGCCAGCCAATACAGCGATGCGTCGGTGTTGGACCCGCGGATGCTCTTGATCAGCGCGCTGATGATCGCGTAGTACTCGTCCTTGCGGCTGTAGGTGCCGGGCCGCGCGCCGAGGGCGGCCATCAGGTGCGCCTCGTCGATCTCCCCGCCGGCGGGGAGCGTGGTGGCGGCGTCCTGGAGCGCGTTGAGCGCCGTGCGCGCGTCGCCGTCGGCGTGCACCAGCAGCCGGGCCAGCGCGGGATCGGTGAGCGAATAGTCCGCCGCGCCGAGGCCGCGCTCGGGGTCGGTCAGCGCGCGCCGGATGATCTCGCGCAGATCCTCGTCCGTGTGCGGCGTGAGCGTGTAGATCTTCAGCCGCGACCGCAACGCGCGGACGATCTCGTGCCCGGGATGCTCGGTCGTGGCGCCGATCAGCGTGATCGTGCCGTCCTCCACGTGCGGGAGCAGCGCGTCCTGCTGGGACTTCGACCAGCGGGCGATCTCGTCGATGAAGAACAGCGTCGCCTGCCCGTGGCCGCGCCGCTCCTTCGCGCGGGTGATGACCTTGCGCAGGTCGGCGATCCCGTCGGTGACCGCGTTGATCGACTCGTAGGCCGCGTCGCTCTCGCGCGCGATCGCCTGCGCGATCGTGGTCTTGCCGGTGCCGGGCGGGCCCCAGAGGATCAGGCTGTGCGGTTTGCCCTCGGCGAGCGCGCGGCGCAGCGTGCCGCCCGTATCGGTGATGTCGCGCTGACCGACGACCTCGTCGAGCGTGCGCGGGCGCATCCGCTCGGCCAACGGCGCCAGCGGCGAGACGGGAGGTTCGGGTTCGTCGAAGAGCAGCACCTGGGACCACACTAGGCCCCGGTGCCGACGACTCCGCGCTCAGCTGCGCAGGGCGGAGCGGGTGGAGTCGTAGATGTGGAGCTCGGAGCGCAGGCCCGACAGCGTGAAGAGCATCGCGGCCGCCGTCCCGCGGGGCGCGACGATGGCGAGGCGGCGCCCGTCGCGCTCGAGCTTGGAGTTGGCGTGCAGGATCGCCGAGAGCCCGGTGGAGTCGATGAAGCCGACCTCGCTCAGGTCGACGACGAGGCCGTGGGTGCTGTTCTCGATGGCGCGTTGCAGCTCCGCACGGAAGGTGTCGACGGTCGAGATGTCGAGCTCCTCGTCGGGAGCGATGATCGTCGGCTCTGTCACGCGCGTTTCGACCGTACCCAGCACCGGGTGGGATCGATGCGCGACCGTCACCCAACCGACCGATCGGGCTAGTGTGGCCCCTCGTGCGTGCCGTGATCGCCGACGACGAGCTGCTTCTGCGCGAGGGTGTCGCGCGGCTGCTCGAGGAGGCCGGGATCGAGGTGGTGGCGCGCGCGGCGGACGCGCCCGACCTGCTGCGCAAGGTGCGCGGGCACAAGCCCGACGTGGCCATCATCGACGTGCGGATGCCGCCGGACCTCACCGACGACGGGCTGCGCGCGGCTCTGGAGATCCGGCGCGAGCAGCCCGACGTCGGCGTCCTGATGTTCTCCCAGCATCTCGTGGAGCGGTACGTGAACGAGCTCGTGGGCGACGATGCCCGCGGGGTCGGGTACGTGCTCAAGCATCGGATCGCGGACCTGGGCTACTTCATCGACGCGGTCCGGACCGTGGGTGGCGGTGGCACGGCGCTGGACCCCGAGGTGGTCGCGCGGATGCTCGGCCGGCGCCGGCGCACGGACCCGCTCCAGGCGTTGACGCCGCGGGAGCGTGAGGTGCTGGCGTTGATGGCCGAAGGGCTGTCCAACAACGGGATCGCGGAACGCCTGACCGTCGGGCCGCCGGCTGTGGAGAAGCACGTGACGCAGATCTTCAGCAAGCTCGACATCGGCCGCGACCGCGCCGAGAACCAGCGCGTGCTGGCCGTGCTCGCGCTCCTCAAAGCGGGATGACGCCCCGCAGCCGCGTGCCCTGCTGAGCGGGGACGAGCTCGAGCGTGCCGTTGAGCACGGCGAGCCGGTCCTGCAGGCCGGCGTTCAGCCGAGCGCCGCCGCGGCCGTCGTCGGCGACCTCGATCACCAGCGCGTCGCCGTCGCGGCGGATGCTGACGTCCGCGACGGTCGCCTCGGCGTGCTTGGCCACGTTGGTCAGCGCCTCGGCGACGGTGAAGTAGGCGGCGGCCTCGATCTCGGGCGCGAAGCGCTCCTCGGTGACGTCGAGGTCCACGACGACGGGCGTGTGCGCGGTGAGCTCCTCCAGCGCGACGGCGATTCCGCGGTCGGTGAGCACGAGCGGGTGGACGCCGTTGACGAGGTCGCGCAGGTCCTCGATCGCGCGGCGGGCGTCGGCGGCGGCGCGGGTGAGCGCGTCCGCTGCCCGCTCGGGGTCGCGTCGCGCCTCCTCCACGCCCATCAGCACCTGGACGAGCCGTTGCTGCGCGCCGTCGTGCAGGTCGCGCGCGATCCGGCGGCGCTCGGCGTCCGCGGCGGTGATGATGCGTGCCGCCAGGCGCTCGCTCACGTCGCGGAACACCACCACCGCGCCCCGGCCCTCGGGTGTCGCGATCGGCGCGGACGCGTACGAGACGGGCACGAACGAGCCGTCGCGGCGGATGAACCAGTCCAGTTCCACCCGCACCGTCTCCCCTGTCATCCGCGGGCGCAGCAGCGGGCATTCCTCGGGCGGAAACGGCTTGCCGTCGCGGTGGTGGGAGTGGATCGTCGAGTGGCTGTCGACGCCGAGCAGCTCGAGCTCGTCGTCGTAGCCGAGCACCGCGAGCGCGGCGGGATTGACGAAGCTGACCTCGCCCCCGGCGCCGACGAAGTACACGCCGTCGGCGAGACTCTCCATCAGCGCTTCGGCGAGCGGGAGATCCTTCATGGCCGTGGGAAATCCCGATGGTGGGGCGGCATCAGCGCGTCGATGCTTACAGCATGGCGACGCTCACCTTTGTCTTCGACCCGTTCTGCCCGCGGAGCGCCACCGTCGCGCCGCACGTGCTCGACTTGTGGCGCGAGCGCAGCGACGAGGTGACCTTCACCGCCGCCCACGCCGGGACGGCCGTGTCGCGGTTCGGCCTCGGGCCGGATTCGGAGCGCTCGGCCCGGGCGTTCTGCGCGCTGCGGGCGGTGAAGCCGGAGCTCGAGGTCCCGATCGCCGTCGCGCTCCACCAGCAGAGCTTGAGCCGCCGCGGGCTGACCGAGCTGGCCCTGCGGTTCGGGGCGGACCCGGCGCGCGTGTTCGCCGCGCTCGACGCCGACGCCGCCCGGGCCGAGCTCGCCCGCGGACGCACCCTGCAGCTCGGGCCCGGCCCGGCGCTGCTGTTCGAGCACGACTCCATCGTCTCGAGCCTGCTTGCGGGTATGTACGTCACACGATGACCCGAATCGGCTGGATCGGCCTCGGCGCCATGGGCGCGCCGATGGCCGCGTACGCGGCCCGCGCCGGCCACGACATCACCACCTACGACGTCGCCCCCGACCGCGGCGACGCGGACAGCGCCGCCGACGCGGCGCGGGACGCCGACATCGTCGTCCTCATGGTCGCGACCGCCGAGCAGGCCGACGCGGCGCTCGCCGAGGTCGGGGACACCGACGCGACGCTGCTCGTCATGTCCACGGTCGGCCCAGCCGCCGTCGAGGAGTGGGCGAAGACGTACACCGTCGTCGACGCACCCGTCTCCGGCGGCGTCGCCCGCGCGGGCGACGGCGACCTGCTGATCATGGTCAGCGGCGCTTCCGAGGCGATCGACCGCGTCCGCCCGCTGCTCGACTCGCTGGCCCGGAGCGCGCCGGTGGTCGGCGACCAGCCCGGCGACGGTCAGAAGGTCAAGCTCGTCAACCAGCTGCTGTGCGGCGTGCACATCGCCGCGGCCGCCGAGGCACTCGCCTTCGCCGAAGCCATGGGGCTCGACGCCGGGGCCGTCCGCGACGTCATCCGCGACGGCGCCGCCGCCTCGTTCATGCTCGACGACCGCGGCGCGCGGATGGTCGAGGGCGCCTTCGACGAGGCCAAGAGCGCCCTCGACATCTTCGTCAAGGACATGGGCCTCGTCACCGAGGCGGCCCGGTCCGTCGACTATGCGACTCCGCTCGCCGCCGCGGCCGAGGCGTTGTACGTCGCGGGTTCGAAGGCCGGGCTCGGCCGCCAGGACGACTCGTCGGTCATCGAGGTCGCGCGCGGTGCCGGCCGCTAGCGGGAGCGGACGACGACCACGCGGACCTTGCCGTCCGTGGACGCCGGGAGCGACAGCTTCGCCTTCTTGACGAGCTTGACCTTCTTGCTGCAGGGACCCGGTGTGGCGCCGGCCTCGACCGTCGCCGGGCACGCCCACGCGGTGAGCTTGCCCTTCACACCCGACGGGCGGCGGAGCGCGACCTTGGGGCCGCGCTTGGGCTTCGCCGCGGCCGCCGAGGCGCCTCCGGACAACCGCGCCAGCGCGAGGGTCTCGCCGCTCGCGCTGCGCAGCGGGGCCTCGCGGTTGCTGAGGACCGCGGAAGCGCCCTGCGTGCCGACGATCGGGCCCACGTAGCGCGCGGACCAGACCACGGTGGAGCCGCCCGCGTTGGCGGCGGTCTCCTTCACGCGCAGGATCGCGCCGAGGTCACCGTTCGCGACGGTGTAGGAGCTCAGGTTGGCGGCACCCGTCCGCACGCACACGTTGGTGCAGCGCATCAGCTCGACGGTGTCGCTGGTCAACGTCGGGCCGGTCCACACGCCGGGCGTGACCGAGAGCACGTCGCCCACGCGTCCGTTGCTGTTGGAGAGCAGCGGGAGCGTCTTCCAGCGCGGGCCGGCGATCGCGACGATGTCGGTGTCGGCCGAGCGGGCGGCGACCGTGCCGTCCACGTTGCTGGCGGTGCTGACCGCGACGATCTTCTTGCCGACGTCGGCCGCGAGCAGGGTGTACTTGTCGCCCGTCGCGCCCGGGATCGCGACGCAGCCGTTGCCGTCGCAGCGCTCCCAGGAGAAGCTGTAGCCGGTGTCGTCGGTCGCGTCCCAGGCGTAGCTGGTCATGGTCAGCGTCACGCCCTGCTGGATCAGCGGGCTGGAGCTCGCGATCACCGGGATGCGCGTGTTCACGGGCGGGCCGGCGATCGCGGCACCCGTGATGGTGGAGCGCGCGGTGCCGGAGCCGACGGTGTTCGTCGCGGTCACCAGCACGGCCAGGCCGAGGCCCTGGTCGGCCTTGGCCACGCGGTAGGTCTCGAGCATCGCGCCCGGGATCGGCTGGCAGTCCGTGCCGGCGCAGCGCAGCCACTGGTAGTTGAAGCGCGTCGGGTTGTTGGTCCAGGCGCCGCTGGTCGCCGTCAACAGCTGGCCGCGCTTGGTGATCCCGCTCACGGTCGGAGCGGAGGTGGCGACCGGGACGGGCCGCGCGCTGATCGCGAGCGGGAGGCTCTGCGCCGTCGCGGTCTGGCCGGCGAACGCCGCCGTGATCACGAGCACGATCGTGTGGTCCTCGTCGGCGGCGGTGACGCGGAAGCGCAGCGTGCCGTCGCCCACGGACGTGCAGTTCGTCTGACCGTCGGCGTCGCAGCGGCGCCAGTCGAAGGCCGCATCGACGTTCGGGAACGTCCAGCGGCCCTCGTCGCCGAGCAGGGTCTCCCCCGTGTAGGCGTTGCCGCTGACGGCCGGCCGCGTCGTGTTGCTCAGCGCGAACATGGCGATCGGCGGCGTCAGCGCGCTGTCGATGATCGTCTCGCCACCGGCGGTGATCGCCCGCACGCGCAGGCCGATCCGCACGCCGATGTCGCCTGAGGAGAGCAGGTACTGGGTGCCGGCGCCGACGGCGTCGCAGCGGATGTTGATGACGGTGTCGGTCTGCGCGCAGCGCACCCACGTGTAGGCGATGATCGTGTCCGGGTCGTCCCACGTGCCCGGCACGGCGGTGAGCGTGGACGCCTGGCGCGGCGTCCCGGTCGGCACGCCGGGCGCGACGAGGTTGATCGGCGGCTGCGCGACCCGCGCCGTCGGGGCGGAGACCGCGGTGCGGCGACCGTCGACGTTGATCGCGGTGACCACGACGCGGATCAGCTTGCCGACGTCGTCCTGCGTCAGGGTGTATGTCGGGCCGTTCGCGTTGAGGATGTCGTTGCCGTCGCGCTGCCACTGGAACTGGTAGGTGGCCTCGGGCGTCCACTCACCGCGCAGCGCGGTGAGCGTCGCGTTCAGGCGCGGCGAGCCGGTGACGGTCGGGACGGCGAGGTTCGTCGGCACGGCGGCCTGGACGGTGCTCGTCGGGGCGCTGAACGCCGTGGCGGTGCCGTCGTCGTTGGTCGCGGTGACCTTCAGGCGCACCTTCGCGTTGACGTCCGCCGACACGAGCAGATACGTCGTCTCGGTCGCGCCGGCGATGTTCGCGTAGCCGGAGCCGGTGTCGCGCTGCCACTGGTAGGCGTAGTCGTTCTCGATCCCGATCCAGTCGCCCAGGCGTGAGGACAGCCGCTCGGAGCGACGCGCCGTGCCGGAGATGGTCGGGCCGTCGACGGACGCGGGCGGGCCGGCCTGCACGACGGCGGTGCCGAGGCTCGCGGCGCTGACGGTCGCGTCCGGGTTGGTCGCGGTGACGCGCAGACGCACGCGTGCGCCCACGTCCGCCACGGTGAGCTTGTAGGCGAGCGTGACCGCCCCGGTGATGTCGACGAAGCCGGAGCCGGTGTCGCGCTGCCAGCGGTACGTGTACGCGTTGCCCGGGCCGGTCCAGGTGCCCGCGTTGGCGTTGAGCGTGGTGGCGCGCAGCGCGGCGCCGGTCACGGTCGGCAGGCCGGTGTTGGCGGGCGGGGAGGCCTGCACGGTCGTGGTGGCGGCGCTTGCGCGGCTGTTGGAGCCGTCGGGGTTGATGGCGGTCACGAACACCCGCAGCGTCGCGCCGACTTCGGCCGTGGTCAGCTCGAAGGAGGCGCTGGTCGCGCCGCCGATGTTCGACCAGGTGGTGCCGTCGGTGGAGCGCTGCCACTGGAACGCGTAGCCGTTGCCGAAGCCGCTCCAGGTGCCGGCGACGGCCGTCAGGGTCGAGCCGCGGCGCACGGCGCCGCTGATCGCGGGCGCGATCGTGTTGGCCGGGCCGTCGCTGACCACGATGGCGGTCGGGAGGCTCGTCTCGGTCGCGCTGCCCTCGGGGTTCGAGGCGGTCACGCGCAGGCGCACGATCGCGCCGACGTCGGCGTTCACGAGCGCGTACGTGGTCTGGTCCGCGCCGGAGATGTTCTGCCACGTCGTGCCGCTGTCGCTCGAGCGCTGCCACTGGTAGGCCCAGGCGTTGCCGATCCCGCTCCAGGTGCCGGACGCGCCGTTCAGCACGACGCCGCGGCGGGCGGTGCCGGTGATCGTCGGGCGGCCGGTGTTGACCGGCAGCGCGCTCGGCACGGTCGCGGACGCGGTGCTGCTGGCGGCGAGCGATCCGTCCGGGTTGGTCGCGGTGACGAGCAGGCGCACGATCGAGCCGACGTCTCCGACGGTCAGGTCGTAGGACGGGCGCGTCGCGCCCGCGATGTTCGTCCACGTCGTGCCGTTGGCCGAACGCTGCCACTGGTGGTCGTAGACGTTGTCGACGCCGGTCCAGGTGCCGAGCGTGCCGACGAGCGTCTGGCCGCGCTGGGCGGTGCCGGAGATGACGGGCCGGACGGTGTTCACGGGCGGGGCGCTGACGACCTTCGCGGTCGGTGCGCTCGCCTGCGACACGACGCCTTCGGCGTTGGTGACGGTCACGAGCAGGCGCATGAAGCGGCCGATCTCGCTGGTGGAGATCACGCGCGTGGCGCTGGTGGCGCTGGTGATCGCGGCCCAGTTCGTGCCGTCCACCGAGGACTGCCACTGGTACTTGACGCTGTTGCCGATCCCGTCCCACACGCCGGCGGTGCCCGTGAGCGTGAGCCCGCGCTGTGCGGTGCCGGACACGGTCGGCGGGGCGGTGTTGACCGGCGGGGAGCTCGGGACGACGACCGTCGGCGCACTCGCGGCGGTGACGGTGGCGTCCGGGTTGGTGGCCGTGACGACGACGCGCACGCGCTTGCCGACGTCGTCGACGGTCAGCGTGTAGCCCGCGCCCGTCGCTTCGGCGATGTCCACGCCGTCGCGCTGCCACTGGTAGCTGTAGACGTTGTTGTTGCCGGTCCAGGTGCCGCGCGCGGCGGTCAGGACGGCCGCGCGCTGCACGGTGCCGGTGAGCGACGGCGCGACGCTGTTGGACGGCGGCGCGGCGACGACGCGCGCGGTCACGGCGCTGGTGGTCGTGGCCGTGCCGTCGGAGTTGGAGGCCGTGACGCGCATGCGCAGGTAGCGGCCGACGACGGAGATCCCGAGCGGATAGGCGGTGGTGTTGGCGCCGGCGAGGTCCGTCCACGTCGTGCCGTCCGTGGAGGCCTGCCACTGGTACGAGTAGCTGTTGCCGGTGCCGCTCCAGGTGCCGGTCGTGCCGGTCAGCGTCATCCCGCGCTGCGCGGTGCCGGAGACGACGGGGACGCCCTGGTTGAGCGGTCCGGCGGGCATGATGGCCGGCGTCGGGTCGCTCGCCTCGACGATCGTGGCGTCGGGGTTGGAGGCCGTGACGACCACGCGCACGAGCGCGTCGACGTCCTGGGTGGTCAGCGTGTAGGAGCCGCCGGTCGCGCCGTCGATGGCGACCCAGCCCTCGCCGAAGTCGCGCTGCCACTGGTACGCGTAGAAGTTGTCCGGGCCGGTCCACGTGCCGCGGCTGGCGGTCATGATCTTGCCGCGCTGTGGGATGCCCGTGATCGCCGGGGCGACGGTGTTGGCGGGCGGGAACGGGGCGACCTGAGCGGCGGAAGCGGCGCTCGCGCGGTCGGCGCTGCCATCCGGGTTGCTCATCGACACGAGCACGCGCACGTGCAGGCCTTCGTCCTCCTTGGCGAGCCGGTAGGTGGACGTCGTCGCGTTCGGGATCGCGATCCAGTCGCTGCCGTCCTCGCGCTGCCACTGATAGCGGACGGAGTTGCCGGAGCCGCTCCACGTGCCGGGCGTGGCGGTGAGCGTGGACGTCCGCTGCAGGCTGGAGCCGCTGATCGTCGGCGCATCGGTGCTGACCGGCGGGTCGAACGCGATCGGGCCGACCGGGTCGCTCGTCTCGACCGCCTGGCCGTAGGCGTTCGTGGCCGTGACCGTCACGCGCACCTCGGTGCCGCGCTCGGCGGTCGTGAGCGTGAAGCTGGCGGCGCTGGTGCCGATCGGGTCCCAGGTGACGCCACCGTCGGCGGTGCGCTCCCACTGGTAGGTGTAGGTCGTGCCGGCCGGGTTCCAGGCCGCGTTGACCGCGAGCGTCTGGCCGCGGCGCGGCATCCCGGCGATCACGGCGCGGCCGGTGATCACGGGCGCACCCGACGTGATCGGGCCGACTTCGGTCGATGTGGCGCTGGCGACGCCGAACGGGTTCGTGGCGACGACCGTGCTGCGCAGCAGCGCGTTGATGTCCGAGACGCCCGGGACGTAGGTGGAGCCGGTCGCGCCCGGGATCGTCGTCCAGGTCGCGCCGTTGTCCAGCGAGCGCTGCCACAGATAGGCGTAGGAGGAGCCGGCCGGGTTCCACAGGCCCGTGGAGGTGCTGAGCGTCACGCCCTGGCGCGTCAGGCCGGTGATGATCGGCACGGAGACGTTCGCGGGCGCGCCGCCCAGCGTGCCCGAGACGGCGCGGTCGGCGTTCACGCGGCCGCCGGTGATCGCCTTGCCGGCGAGCTCGGGCTTGGCGTCGACGGAGCCCATGATCGCGTTCTTGATGTCCAGCGCGGTCAGACCGGGACGCGCCGAGAGCACGAGCGCGGCGACGCCGGCCGTGTTCGGGCTCGCCATCGAGGTGCCCTGCAGGTACTGGTACGCGGGCGACAGGTAGGTCGAGAGGATCGCCGTGCCCGGCGCGAAGACGTCGACGTTGTTGGCGCCGTAGTTCGAGAAGGAGGCCTTGCGGTCGTACTCGTCGGACGCGCCGACGCACAGCACGTTCGCCGCCGCCAGCGCGCACGGACCGTACGGGGTCCCGTCGACGTTGGTGTTGTCGTTGCCGGCCGCGACCACGTACAGCGTGTTCGGGTGCGCCTGGACGGCCGCGAGCTGCGACTGGTCCAGGCCGGGGCCGCCGAGGCTGGCGTTGACGATCCGCACGCCCATGTCGCCGGCGTAGTCGAACGCCTCGGCGATGCCGAGGCTCGAGCCGCGCCCGTTGGCGCCGAGGGCGCGCAGCGGCATGATCTTGGCGCCGTACGCGACACCGGCGATGCCCTCGTTGTTGTCGGCCTGGGCCGCGACGGTGCCGGCGACGTGCGTGCCGTGCCCGTGGTTGTCCTGCGGAAGGTTGTCGGGGCCGGTCGTGGAGTCGCCCTCGGTGACGCCGAGCTGCGTGTTCTCGCGCACGAAGTCCCAGCCCTGCCAGTCGTCGGCGTAGCCGTTGCCGTCGTCGTCGACGCCGTTGCTGCGCTTGTCGCGACTGAGGGCGTCAGTACCGGTCTCGCCCGGGTTGTTGGTGATCTGCGCGGCGAGGTCGGGGTGCGAGGTCAACACGCCGGTGTCGACGATCGCGACCGACACGCCGCTGCCGGTGGCCCTGGTCCACGCCTCCGGGACGTCCATGTCGGCGTCGGGGTAGCCCTGGCCGTAGTAGCTCCCGCCGCCGCCGGGGATCAGCGTCTTCTGGCCGGTGTTCTCGAGACCCCAGAGGTAGCCGAAGTACGGGTCCGCGGTCTGGGCGGACTGGACGGTGACCGGCTCGGCGAAGACGACGTCGGGGTCACGGTTGAGCTCGGCGACGGCCTCGGTCAGGTCACCCGGCTCGGCGCGCACGAGCTCCGTGTCCGGGAGCGTGCTGCGCCGGACGAGGTCCACGTCGGCGTCGGCGCGCACGTCGGCGCGCTCGGACGCGGTCAGCCCGGGCTCGCGCCGGATGACGATCTCGGTCGCGCCCTGACGGTCCAGCGCCTCCACCTGCGCAGGCGGGATCGCGGCGTCCGCGGTCGCCGGCGCGCACGCCGCGACGAGCGCTACGAGCGCTCCGGTCAGCCGCGTGCGGGCACGTGCGTGGGCCATGCCCCCAGTGATCGGCAGCAACGCGGCCCGGACGCACCCGGCTCAGCGAGTGTCCGATCTTGGTGGACCGGGTTTCAGGCACTTGTCCGATGCGGACCGGAGGCCTCCCCGGTTAGCGTCGGGCCAGAGGGTTAGTCCGAGGATGGGGGTTTTTGCATGAGCAGGACGCTACGAGCGCTGGTGACCGCTGCGCTGCTGTTCGGCCTATTGGCCGGGGCCGCGAAGGCGCAGGATCCACCGGCGCAGTTGCCTGACCCGAAGGTCGTACCGATCCAGGTGACGGGCCCGCCCGCCCAGCGCCTGAACTTCATCATCATGGGCGACGGGTACCAGAAGGACCAGCAGGAGATCTTCCGCCGCGACCTGGACCGCAACCTCGCGGTCATGTGGGCGACGGAGCCGTTCCGCACGTACCGCAACTACATCAACGTCTACGCCGTCGAGCTCGCCTCGATCGACTACGGCGTCCGCTGCGACCCCGACGGCCGCGTCCGCGCCGCCGACGGCACGGTCCGCGACACCGGTGTCCGCGAGGGCCCGATCGACGGCAAGCGCACCGCGCTGCGCATGATCTACCAGAACGGCTGCGCCGACCCGCTCTCCCGCGGCACCGTCTACGGCGGCGCCCCGCTGAACTGCGCGGCCGACGCCCCGTACTACCCCGCGGGCGTGAACCCCTGCGAGACGGGCAACCAGGCCCACAACCGGATCATCGACAACTTCGTCGCGCCCGTCCTCGGCATCCCGCGCACGTCGCAGAACCTGCAGACGCTCGCGATCTTCAACACCTTCACCTACGGCGGCATCGGCGGCAGCCAGGCGACCACCTCCGGTGGTTCGCCGCAGGGCCCGCTGATCTCGCTGCACGAGATCGGCCACTCGCTCGGCACGCTCGCCGACGAGTACCCGTACTCCTCGCGTGACGTGGTCCGCCCGTGCTACACCGGCGGCGAGCCCGGCTCCTTCCACCACACGATCCTGACCGCGGCCGAGATGCTGACGCGCCAGACCAAGTGGTGGCGCTGGATCGGCGAGGAGAGCCTCTCCGGCGGCAAGATCGGCACCTACGAGGGCGGCGGCACGTACCCGTGCGGCCAGAAGCGTCCGTCCTCGCACTCGATGATGCGCTGGATCGGCTTCGACTTCGACCAGATCGGCCTCGAGCACATGGTCGCCCGCGTCACCGGCATGCGCAACTCCGGCCAGATGAACGTGCAGAACACCGCCGTGGGCGCGGTCGCCAAGGACCAGGTCCTGTGGGTGGAGCCCGGCAACCCGCGCTTCCACGCCGTCACCGTCACGTGGCGCAGCGGCGGCGCGACCGGTCCGGTCATCGGCACCGGCCGCAACCTGGACCTGGAGCCGTTGAACCTGCCGGCCGGGACCGTCGTGTACGCCGAGGTCCGTGACCCGGTCGGCCCCGACGGCATCGATTGGGTCCGCAACCCGTCGGCCAACAACACCGCGACGGACTCGGGCTTCAACGGCTCGCGCTTCGTGCAGTCGCGCACGTTCACGGTCGGTGACACCACCGTCACGGCCTCGCCCGCCGAGGCCGACATCACCGCCCACACGGCCAACACGCGCCCGCTCGCGGGTCACGAGTTCGTCTACGTGAACACCAACCACCCGACCGATCGCGTCCTCCCGGTCACCTGGACGCTCAACGGCGCGGCAGTCCCGAACACGGCCAACAGCCGCACGCTCGATCTCACCACGCTCAACATGCCGGTCGGCACGCACACGCTGAAGGCGACCGTCACCGACGGCGCGTTGACGGACTCGGTCGAGTGGAAGGTCGACAACGTCGACCCGACCGCGCACCGCACGCTGTCCGAGCCGGCGGCGAAGTCCACCACGGACGACCACGGCCTGTACTTCAACGGCTGGGACATGCTCCTGGACCCGAAGGACGACACCACGGGCTACGAGGGCACGCCCGCCGTCGTCGGCCAGTTCCGGCTGAACAAGGACGGCTGGTTCGTCTACTTCGGCTTCCCGGAGAAGCCGATGCCGCAGTCGCCGTACGAGTTCCGCCATTCCGGCCAGGTCGTCAAGGCCCTGACCTACGGCAACCTCGGCACCGGCGGCATCTCCAAGGCCGGCTTCGAGCAGGACCTGCCGGACACGCACCCGGGTGGCGGCTTCATCCCGGGCTTCGGCACCCACTCCGTCGAGCACCGCGCGATCGACCCGGCGGGCAACTACTCGATCCCCGAGTCCTACACCGCGACCGCGCTGCCGGGCAACCAGCTCACCTGCGCGACCACGGTCACCGGCGCCCAGGCGTCCATCAACGCCACGACCGGCACCACGTGCGTGAGCGGCGCGACCGTCAGCGGCAACGTGACCGTCGCCGCGGGCGCCTCGGTGCTGCTCAAGAACACCACGGTCGGCGGCACGCTGACCGCGACCGGCGCCGAAGCCGTCCAGGTCATCGGCTCCACCGTCACCGGCGCGGCCAAGGTCACGGGCGCGACCAAGGACGTCACGCTCGCGGGCTCGACGTTCAAGGGCGGCCTGTCGCTCACCGGCAACACGCAGGTCACCGCCAATGAGCGCTTCACCCGCCTCGCCGGCGCCTACGGCCCGATCCTGGCCGGCAGCACCGTCAACGGCACGCTCGAGTGCTCCGGCAACAGCGCCGACGTGAAGGACTTCGGCGCGAAGAACAAGATCACGGGCGGCTACAGCGGTTGCGCCCTCGCGGCCGTCACGCCCGACGCGCCGGTGTCCGGCACCGTCCCGGCCACGCTGTCGCTCTCGCTCAGCGGTCCGGGCGTGTTCGGTGCGTTCACCCCCGGCATCACCAAGGAGTACACGACCACGTCGGCCGCCAACGTCATCTCGACGGCCGGCTCGGCGACGCTGTCCGTGAGCGACCCTGGTCAC
Organism: Solirubrobacter taibaiensis; assembly: GCA_027587225.1. Classification (GTDB taxonomy): domain Bacteria; phylum Actinomycetota; class Thermoleophilia; order Solirubrobacterales; family Solirubrobacteraceae; genus Solirubrobacter; species Solirubrobacter taibaiensis. The sequence continues at coordinate 12,562 of JAPDDQ010000049.1, read as the reverse complement.
CTGGCCAACGGCGCGTTCACGCTGGCTGAGCCGCTGCGGGTGGAGTTCTCGAAGTCCGCGTGGACCGCTCCGGTCTCCAACGACCCGGTGACGATCACCTACAAGCAGCTCGTCAAGGCCAACGACCCGCTGCGCACGGGCTCGTACAGCAAGACCCTGACGTTCACGCTGAGCACGACTCAGCCGTGACCTAAAGAGGGACAGTCCCTCTTTAGATTTGCCCGGACGGGCGCCGCGCGATCAGCGCGGCGCCTGCTCGGCGAGTTGTGTCAGCGCGTCCCGCAACAGCCGCGAGACGTGCATCTGCGACAGGCCCACGTGCTCGGCGATCTCGCGTTGCGTGAGGTCCTGCTCGAAGCGCAGGCGCACGATCCGCTGCTCGCGCTCGGGCAGCGCGGTGAGCAGGCGCTGGACGTCCACGGCCTGCTCGACGTGTGCGAAGCCGGGATCGACGTCGCCCATCAAGTCCCCGCGCGAGGCTTCGCCCTCCTCCGCCACCGGGCGGTCGAGCGAGTCGGCGCGGTGCGCGCTCGCGCTGCCGCGGGCCTCGAGGACATCCTCGACGGAGACCTCACAGCGCTCGGCGACCTCCTGGGGCGTGGGCGTGCGCCCGAGCTTGCCGATCAGGTCCTCGGTCGCCCGCTCGACGCGGGGCACGAGTTCCTGGACCGAGCGCGGGACGCGGACCATCCAGCCGAGATCGCGGAAGTAGCGCTTGACCTCGCCGAGGATGGTCGGGACGGCGAACGACGTGAACGCCATCCCGCGGTCGGGGTCGAAGCGCTCGATCGCCTTGAGCAGGCCTAGGGCGGCGACCTGCTCGACATCGTCACGTTCAGAACCGGTCAGATAGCGGCGCGCGAGGTGCCGGGCGAGCGGAAGAAAGCGCTGCACGAGCTGCTCTTTCGCCCCCGGATCACCCTCTGACCGATAGAGCTCGAACAGCGCGGCGACATCGCGCTCTCGTCCGCGCTCGCGGGGTAGTGTTGCCAGGGGGGCCATGCCTTCGCCGTCCCCATTGACGCAGCGGTTCAGCCGTGGGGTGTTTGAGATACGACGGTGAGCGAACGATCTATCTCGAACCAGACACAGAAGTCTTCGCCGCCGTCCACGCCCCACCGGCTGGAGAGCTGGTCCACGAGCAACAAGCCGAACCCGCCGGGCTCGTCAACCGCGGATGGCGCGCGCAACTCGAACGCGGCACCGCGACTGGAGACCTCGGCCCGCAGGCGCTCGTCGGCGGCGGCGACGTGTACGAGCACGCGCTCGCCCGCGTCGGCCGCGCCGCCATGGACGACGGCGTTGTTGACGAGCTCGGTGACGATGATCAGCAGGTCGTCGAGCTCGCCGCGCGAGGCGACGCCGGACAGCGTGTCGGCGACGACGCCGCGGGCGGCCGCGCTGGCTTGCAGACCGCCGGGCAGCTCGACGGCGGCCGAGCGCACACGGTCGTGCGGCCACGCGCCGGCGCGCAGCTGGCGCGCGAGCAGGCCCGTCTTGCGGCGCGGGAACGGCTCCCCCACCGGGCGCAGACGCGCGCCGTCGCGGCGCATGACGAGCAGCGTCACGTCGTCCTCGGCGGCAGGGTTGGCCAGCGTGCCGGCGAGCACGCCGTCGCACAGCTGGTCGATCTCGTCGGGAGCGGCGATCGTCGCCGTGGCGAGGCGCTCGAAGCCACGGTCGAGCGGTTCGCCGCGCAGCTCGACCAGCCCGTCGCTGTAGAGCACGAGCGTGCCTCCCGGGTCCAGCCGGGCCGTCCCTTCCGTGAACACGGGGTCGTCGAGCGCCCCGAGCGGCGGGCCGTTCGCGTCCCGCAGCCAGGTCGTACGGCCCTCCGCGTCGACGATGAGCGAAGGCGGGTGCCCGGCCTTGGCGTAGCGCAACTCGCCGCACTCGGGATCAACCGAGATCGCCGAGATCGTCGTCATCCCCCCGCGGTCGCGGAGGCCGACCTGGAACGCGTTCAGGCGCTCGAGCAGCTGCGCCGGCGAGTGGCCGTCGAGCGCGTAGGCGCGCAGGGCGCTGCGGAGCTGGCCCATCGTGGACGCGGCGGTGATCCCCCGGCCGGCGACGTCACCGACGACGAGCAGGAGCCGGCCGTCGGGGCCGATCAGCGCGTCGTACCAGTCGCCGCCCACCTGGGAGCCGTCACCGGCGGCGAAGTAGCGCGCGGCGGTCGCGAACCCCGGCAGCTGCGGGATCTGCGCCGGGAGCAGGCTGCGCTGGAGCGCCTCCGCGATCCCGTGCTCGCGCTGGTAGAGCCGCGCGCGCTGGATGCCGATCGCGGCGCGGTCGGCGGCGAGCTGGAGGAGCGCCTCGTGGTCCTCCGTGAACGAGCGGGCGAACAGGGTCCCGACGTGCAGCGCGCCGATGGTCGCGCCGTCGACCACCAGCGGCGCTTCGAGCGTGGAGGCCACGGCCCCCGCGAGCAGCGACCCGACCTTGATGCCGTTCGTCTCCGGGGTGACGTCGTTGGAGCGCCGGCGCACCGGGGCGGCCGCCTCGCCCGCCTGGTAGACGACGACGGTCCCGTCCGCCTCGTTGAGCACCACCGCGGCGGTGTCGGCCTCCAGCGCTTCGACGATCCGCTTGAGCAGCTCCCGCACGAGGTCGTCGAAGGCGAGCGTCCCGAGCGCGGCGTCGCTGATGCGCTGGACCGCCATCAAGCGGGCCGAGGTGCGCTCGGCCTGCATCCGCGCGGTCTGCTCGCGCACCCGCTCCGCACGGTCGGCCTCGGCCCGCCGGCGCTCGCGCAGGTCTTGCACCTGGAGGACGATCACGTCGGGCATGGCCGCTCCCGGCCGCGCGCGCGACGCGCTGAGCAGGCACGGGACCGGCTCGCCGCGGGCGACGAGCAGCCGCGCCTCGTGCTCGAACGCCTCGCCGATCGGGAGCACATCGACGTCGTCGCGGTGCACGAAATCGTCGAACAACCGGTCGCGCAGGTCGGCGGGACGCTGCCCGAGCAGGTCCGCCAACGCCCGATTGGCCGCGTCGATCCGTCCTTCGAGATCGAGCCGGGCCATCCCGATCGGCGCTTCCTCGAACGCGGCGCGCAGGATCGCCTCGCTGCGGGCCGCCGCGCGCGACTTGGCGTCCAGCTCGAGGAAGACCGCGACCTTCGAGCGCAGGATCCCCGGGTCATACGGCTTGAAGACGTAGTCCACCGCGCCGGTCTCGTAGCCGCGGAAGACGTGCTCGCGCTCCTTGCTGATCGCGGTGACGAAGATGATCGGCAGCGTGCGCGTGCGTTCGCGCCCTTTGATGAGCTCGGCCGTCTCGAACCCGTCCATGGTCGGCATCTGCACGTCGAGCAGCACGACCGCGAAGTCCTGGTGCAGCAGCGCCTTCAGCGCCGCGGTGCCCGAGGTCGCGGACACGAGCCGGCACGGCAGCGGCTCGAGCACCGCCCGCAGCGCGATCAGGTTCTCCTCGCGGTCGTCGACCAGCAGGACGGCGGGCTGATCGCTCACGCGCGCCCTCCGATCTCGGTCAGCAGCGCCGCGATCTCCGGCAGCTCGGCCACGACCTGGGCCGATCCGCGTGCCGCCTCCGGCATCGTGGCCACCATCGCCGTCGCCGGGTTCTGGACGATCCCGAACCCGCCGCGCCGGCGCACCGCGGCCAGCCCGACGGCGCCGTCGTCGTTGGCGCCGGTCAATACGACGCCCACCAGCTCGGGACCTAGCGCGTCGGCCGCGGACTCCAGCGTCACGTCGATCGAGGGCCGGCTGAAGCGCACCTCCGCCTCGGTGGAGAGCTCGAAGTGGTTGGGCTCCACGAGCACGTGATAGCCCGCCGGCGCCACCAGCACGCCCGCGCCCGACAGGGGATCCTTGTCCTCCACCTCACGCACGGACAGCGGCCCGCGACGGTTCAACAACGCGGCGAGCAGATCGTCGGAATCCTCGGAGCGGTGCTGGACGACGAGCACGGTGGGCCGGAAGTCCGCGGGCAGGCCCGCGAGGATCTCACCGACGGCGTGCAGGCCGCCCCAGGAGGCACCGATGACGATCAGACGGCAGGAGGTCATGACCGTCGGTAGATCCTCTCATCTTCGACCACGGCCTCGTAGCGGTCCTCGATCGCGGTGCCGCGAAGCGTCTCCTTGCGGCCCAGCGCGAGCACGCCGCGGCGCGCCAGGCTCTCGTCGAAGAGCCGCAGCACGCGGTCCTGCAGGTCGCGCCCGAAGTAGATCAGCACGTTGCGGCAGATCACGACGTTGAACTCGTTGAACGAGTGGTCGGTGGCCAGGTTGTGCTGGGCGAACACGACGGGTTGCAGCAGCGCGGGATCGAAGGTGGCGCGGTCGCCCGAGACCGAGTAGTAGGCGCTGAAGGCCTCCGTCCCGCCGGCCGCGAGGTAGTTGCGCGTGTAGTCGCGGACCTTCTCCAGCGCGAACGACCCGCGGCGGGCGCGGGCCAGCACGTCCGCGTCCATGTCCGTGGCGTAGATCCGCGTGCGGTCGAGCATCCCCTCCTCGCGCAGGGCGATCGCCACCGACACGACCTCCTCCCCGGTCGCGCAGCCCGCGACCCAGACGCGGACGAACGGGTGCGTGCGCAGCTCCGGGAGCACGTCGCTGCGGAGCGCGCGATGGAAGCCGGGGTCGCGGAACATCGCGGTGACGTTGATCGAGAGGTCCGCGAGCAGCCGTTCCATGCAGCCCGGGTCGTGCAGGATCCGTTCCTGTAGGCCCGACATCGACCGCAGCCCTTCCAGGTCCGCGCGTCGCCACAGCCGCCGCCGCAGCGAGGCGCGCGCGTACCCGCGGAAGTCGTAGCCGTAGCGCCGGTAGACCGCCTCCAGCAGGAGGTCGAGCTCGAGGCTCTCCAGCTCGCGGTCGTGATCAGTCGCGGTCACCGTAGAGCCAGACGCGCATGAGCGAGACGAGCTGGTCGACGTCGACGGGCTTGGTGATGTAGTCCGACGCGCCGGCCGCGATGCTCTTCTCGCGGTCGCCCTTCATCGCCTTCGCGGTCAGCGCGATGATCGGGAGACGCTCGAAGGCCGGCATCTGCCGGATCGCCTCCATCGTCTGATAGCCGTCGAGCTCGGGCATCATGATGTCCATCAGGACGAGGTCGACGTCGGCTCCGTCGGCGGTCTTCAGCCGATCCAGCGCCTCGCGGCCGTTCTCCGCGTAGCTGACCTGCATCCCGTGCATCTCGAGCGCGTTGGTGAGCGCGAAGACGTTGCGCACGTCATCGTCGACGATCAGGATCTTGCGGCCGGTGAGCGCGGCGTCGACGTCGCGCATCTGCTCGAGCATGCGGCGGCTGCCGGGCGCGAGCGACTCCGGCGGGCGGTGCAGCGCGAGCGTCGTCTCGTCCAGCAGCCGCTCCGCGGACCCCGCGTCCTTGACGATGATCGACTCGGCGTAGCGCTTGAGCCGCGTCTCCTCGCGCCGGGTCAGGGCCTTGCCGGTGTGGATGATCACTGGGACGTTGCGATGGCGCTCGTCGACCTTCACCCGCTCCAGCAACGCGAACCCGGACGCCTTGGGCAGCTTGAGATCCAGCACGATGCAGTCGAAGCGGGTCTCGTCGAGCCGCTCCAGCGCCTCCTCGCTCGACGCGACGCCCTCCACGTGCACGTCCTCGCCGCCGATCAGCGCGGCGATGCTGTTGCGTTCGGTGTCGTCGTCGTCGACCACGAGCACGGTGCGTACCCGCTGGCCGCCGAGTTGTGACGTATCGCGCAGGCCGTCGGCGAGCGTCTCCGGACCCGCGTCGTGCGGGAGGAAGCCCGCGGCGCCGTGCGCCAGCAGGTCGTGGCGGCGCTCCTCGGCGGCGAGCGCGAGCACCGGCAGGTGGCGCGTGCGCGGGTCGCGCTTGAGGCGGCCGAGCGTCTCAGGCTCCTCCTCGTCGCCGAGCCCGAGCAGGATCACGTCGGGGCGGTGCTCCTGGGCGAGCGCGAGCGTCGTCGCCGGGCGCATGGCCACGAGGCCCTTGAAGCCCGCCGCGCGGGCGACGTCGAGGCGGGTGGTCGCGCGGTCGACGTCGGTGTCGGCGATCAACACGACGCGATCGCCCTGGGCGACCTGCTCGCGGTCGTCGCCGAGCGCGTCGGCGGCCGGCTCCGACGGGGCCGGGAGCTCGTCCTCGTACGCCGGCTCGAACTCGGGCTCGACGTGCTCGGGCTGCGGCGGCAGGTTCGTCGGCAGCAGCAGCGTGAACGAGGAGCCCTCGCTCTCCGTGGACGACACGCGGATCTCCCCGCCCAGCAGGCGCGCGATCTCGCGGCTGATCGAGAGGCCGAGGCCGGTCCCGCCGTAGCGGCGGCTCGTGGTCCCGTCCGCCTGCTGGAAGGCCTCGAAGATCAGCCGCAGCTTGTCCCGCGGGATGCCGATGCCGGTGTCGGTGACCGTGAACGCGAGCGCGTACCGCGCGCCGCGATGGTCGATCTCGGTCGTCGGGTCCAGCGCCAGCTTCACGCTCCCGCTGTCGGTGAACTTGACCGCGTTGGACAGCAGGTTGCGCAGGATCTGGGCGACGCGCTGATCGTCGGACACGATCTCCGGGACCTCGGCGGCGATCTCCAGCACCAGGTCCAGGCCCTTCTCCTTGGCGACGGGCCGGAAGGAGCGCTCCAGCCCTTCGATCACCTGAGCGGTGTCCAGCGGCGCCGGGTTGATCTCCATCTTGCCCGCCTCGACCTTGGACAGGTCGAGGATGTCGGAGATCAGCGTCAGCAGGTCGGCGCCGGCCTGGTGGATCGTGCGCGCGAACTCCACCTGCTGGTCGGTCAGGTTCAGGCCGGGGTTGTCCGAGAGCAGCTTGGACAGGATCAGCAGCGAATTGAGCGGCGTGCGCAGCTCGTGGCTCATGTTGGCCAGGAACTCGCTCTTGTAGCGAGACGACAGCGACAGCTGCTCGGCGCGTTCCTCCAGCGACAGGCGCGCGCGCTCGATCTCGGCGTTCTTGACCTCGATGTCGCGGTTCTGCTGGGCGAGCAGCGCCGCCTTCTCCTGCAGCTCCTCGTTGGTCTGGCGCAGCTCCTCCTGCTGGGTCTGCAGCAGCTCCTCGGACGCGCGCAGCGATTTGGCCTGCTGCTCGAGCTCGGTGTTGGAGCGTTTGAGCTCGTCCTGCTGGGACTGCAGCTCCTCCGACTGGGACTGCAGCTCCTGCGCAAGGCGCCGCTGGTCCTCGAGCAGGTCCTCGGTGCGGTTGTTGGCGATGATCGTCGACAGGACGACGCCGATCGTCTCGCTCAGCTGGTCGAGGAAGCTCAGGTTCACTTCCACGAACGGGTTGACCGACGCGAGCTCGATCACGGCCAGCACCTGCTCCTCGAACAGGATCGGCAGGACCATGATGTTGACCGGGAGCGACTCGCCGAGGCCGGACGTGACCTTCACGTAGTCCGCCGGCGCGTTGGTGACGAGGATGCTCTTCATCTCGAGCGCCGCCTGGCCGGGCAGGCCCTCGCCGAACTGGAACTCGTTGGAGAGGTTCTTGCGGCGGCTGTAGCCGTAGGACGCGATCAGCCGCAGCGTGTCGTCGGTGACCATGAAGAACGCGCCGTGCTGCGCGTTCACGAGCGGCGAGATCTCCGACATCAGATCGCGCGAGACGGTCGCGAGGTCGCGCTGGCCCTGCATCTGGCTCGAGATCCGCGCGAGGTTCGTCTTCAGCCAGTCCTGCTCGGCGTTCTGCTGCGTCGTGTCGCGCAGGTTCGCGATCATCTGGTTCACGCGGTCCTTGAGCTCGGCCACCTCGCCGGAGGCCTCGACCGTGATCTGCCGGGTGAGGTCGCCCTGGGTCACCGCGGAGGCGACATCGGCCATCGCGCGCACCTGCGTGGTGAGGTTCGACGCGAGCTGGTTGACCGACTCGGTCAGGCCGCGCCACGTGCCGCTGACGCCTTCCACCTCGGCCTGGCCGCCGAGCTGGCCGTCGGTGCCCACCTCGCGCGCGACGCGCGTGACCTCGCCGGAGAAGGAGCTGAGCTGGTCGACCATCGTGTTGATCGTCCGCTTGAGCTCGAGGATCTCGCCCTTGGCGTCGACCGTGATCTTCTGCGACAGGTCGCCCTGGGCCACGGCGGTCGTGACCTGCGCGATGTTGCGGACCTGGCTCGTGAGGTTGTCCGCGAGCTGGTTGACGTTCTCGGTCAGGCCGCGCCAGGTGCCGGAGACGCCCTGCACCTCGGCCTGGCCGCCCAGCTGGCCCTCCGTGCCCACCTCGCGCGCCACGCGCGTGACCTCGTCGGCGAACGAGGAGAGCTGGTCGACCATCGTGTTGATGGTGTCCTTGAGCTCCAGGATCTCGCCCTGGGCGTCGACCGTGATCTTGCGCGTGAGGTCGCCGCGGGCGACGGCGGTGGTCACGCCGGCGATGCTGCGCACCTGATCGGTGAGGTTCGTGGCCATCAGGTTCACGTTCTCGGTGAGCCCGCGCCACGTGCCGGACACGCCTTCCACCTCGGCCTGGCCGCCCAGCTTGCCTTCCGTGCCCACCTCGCGGGCGACGCGCGTGACCTCGCCCGAGAACGCGCGGAGCTGGTCGACCATCGTGTTGATGGTCTCCTTGAGCTCGAGCACCTCGCCCTGGGCGTCGACGGAGATCTTCTGCGTGAGGTCGCCGTTGGCGACCGCGGTCGTGACCTGGGCGATGTTGCGCACCTGGTCGGTGAGGTTCGCGGCCATCAGGTTCACGTTGTCGGTGAGCCCGCGCCACGTGCCGGACACGCCTTCGACGCGGGCCTGGCCGCCGAGCTCGCCCTCGGTGCCCACTTCGCGGGCCACGCGCGTGACCTCGTCGGCGAAGGAGGAGAGCTGGTCGACCATCGTGTTGATCGTGTTCTTGAGCTCCAGGATCTCGCCCTGGGCGTCGACCGTGATCTTCTGCGAGAGGTCGCCGAGCGCCACCGCGGTCGTGACCTGCGCGATGTTGCGGACCTGGCTCGTGAGGTTGTCCGCGAGCTGGTTGACGTTCTCGGTCAGGCCGCGCCAGGTGCCGGACACGCCCTGCACCTCGGCCTGGCCGCCCAGGATGCCTTCGGTGCCGACCTCGCGCGCGACGCGCGTGACCTCGTCGGCGAAGGAGGAGAGCTGGTCGACCATCGTGTTGATGGTCCGCTTGAGCTCGAGGATCTCGCCCTGCGCGTCGACCGTGATCTGGCGGGACAGGTCGCCGTTGGCCACAGCCGTCGTGACCTCGGCGATGTTGCGCACCTGGTTGGTCAGGTTCGTGGCCATCGAGTTCACGGACTCGGTGAGGTCCTTCCACGTGCCGGCGACGCCCGGCACGTCCGCCTGACCGCCGAGCACGCCGAGCGTGCCCACCTCGCGCGCGACGCCCGTCACCTGCTCGGCGAACGTGCGCAGCGTGTCGGTCATGTCGTTCATGGTCTCGGCCAGCGCCGCGACCTCGCCCTTGGCCTCCACCGTGACCTTCTGCGTCAGGTCGCCGCTCGCGACGGCGGTGGTGACCTGCGCGATCTGGCGCACCTGGTCGGTCAGGTTCGCGGCCATCACGTTCACGGAGTCGGTCAGGTCGCGCCACGTGCCCGCGGCGCTCGGCACCTCGGCCTGGCCGCCCAGCACGCCCTCGGTGCCCACCTCGCGCGCGACGCCCGTGACCTGCTCGGCGAACGTGCGCAGCGTGTCGGTCATGTCGTTGATCGTCTCGGCGAGTCGTGCGACCTCGCCCTTCGCTTCGACGGTGACCTTCTGCGTAAGGTCGCCGTTGGCCACGGCGGTGGTGACCTGCGCGATCTGACGCACCTGGTCGGTGAGGTTGGACGCCATCACGTTCACCGACTCGGTGAGGTCCTTCCAGGTGCCGGACACGTCCGCGACCTGGGCCTGGCCGCCCAGCTCGCCGTCCGTGCCCACCTCGCGCGCGACGCGCGTGACCTCGTCGCCGAAGGAGGACAGCCGCGCGACCATGGCGTTGATCGTGCGCTTGAGCTCGAGCACCTCGCCACGCGCATCCACCGTGACCTGCTGCGTGAGGTCGCCGTTGGCCACCGCGGTCGTGACCTGCGCGATCTGGCGCACCTGCTCGGTGAGGTTGGCGGCCATCACGTTCACGGAGTCCGTCAGGTCCCGCCAGGTGCCGCTGACGCCCTTCACCTCGGCCTGGCCGCCGAGCTTGCCGTCCGTGCCCACCTCGCGCGCCACGCGCGTGACCTCGTCGGCGAAGGAGCCGAGCTGGTCGACCATCGCGTTCACGGTCTGGCCGATCCGGCTGAACTCGCCCTTCACGGGCTGGCCCTCGATCGTCAGCGCCATCTTCTGGGAGAGGTCGCCCTGGGCCACGGCCGCGATCACGCGTCCGACCTCGGTGGTCGGGCGAACGAGGTCGTCCACGAGCGAGTTCACGGCCTCGACCTTGTCCGCCCAGCCGCCGTACGCGCCCGGCACGGCCGCGCGCTCGGTCATCCGGCCGTCGCGGCCGACGACCCGGGCGAGGCGCTGGATCTCCCTCGTCATCCGCAGGTTCTGCGCGACGAGCTCGTTCACGCGGGTCTGCACGTCGCCGATCACGTCGCGCCGGCGCGCGGGCAGCTTGACGGTGAAGTCCCCGTCCCGGGCGGCGGTGAGGGCCGCGACGATCGCCTCGAGCGCCTTCTCGTCGGTGGCGTTGAACCGTGAGCCGTCGCCGTTCGCGCTCGTCGACGCGACTGCCGCCGCAGCTTTTCGCGCCGCAGGCTTACCGGGTTTCGCTTCACTCGCCACGTGGGTTCCTTCCTCCGTCGAGCGCCAGGGGCACCGGAGGCTACCGTCAAACCCGTGCGTGACCTCGCGATTCAGGTTCTTGGGCACGAGCTTGCGCCGGCGCTGCTGTTGCTGCCGGGCCAGGCGAACTCGCATCGGTGGTGGAACGGGCTTCGCGAGCCGTTCGCGGACCGCTACCGGACGATCACGTTCGACTATCGCGGGACCGGTGACAGCGCGTCGGCGCCGGGCCCGTGGAGCACGGCGTCGTTCGCCGACGACGCGGCCGCAGTGCTGGACGAGGTCGGCGTCGAGTGCGCGGCCGTGTACGGGACGTCGATGGGTGGGCGCGTCGCCCAGATGCTGGCCATCGACCACCCCGGACGGGTGCGCGCGCTGGTGCTCGCGTGCACGACGCCCGGCGGGGAGCGCGCGATCGAGCGCGGGCAGGACGTGCGGCGCCTGCTCGCGGAGCCGGACCGCGCCAAGCGGCGGGCCGCGTTGCTGGATCTGATGTACACGCCGGCGTGGTCCGGCGAGTCCAACCTGCTCGGCGACCCGACGATGACCGCGGACGCCTCGCGCCGGCACCTGCGGGTCAGCGCCGGCCACGACGCGTGGGACGGGCTGCCGCGGATCGCGGTCCCGACGCTCGTCCTGCACGGCAGCGACGACCGCATGGCGCCCGTGGAGAACGCCGCGTTGCTCGGCGACCGGATCCCGGGCGCGCGGGTGCGCATCACGGCCGCTGGACGGCACGGGTTCTTCGACGAGTTCGCCGAGTCGGTCAGCCGGGAGGTGCTGGACTTTCTGGGATGACGGTGACGTCGTCGCGGCCCGCGACGGCGGCGTGCGCGGCGGCCCGCAGCGCCGCGCGCACGAGCACGATGGCGGGCAGCCCGGCGGCGGTCGCGCGCACGGCGGTGAAGATCGTGCGCTGCACCTCGGCGTCGGCGACCGGGCGGACGGCGACCCGCTCGGTGGCGGTCGCGATCAGCGCGGGCAGCAGGGTCACCACCTGGCCGGAGGAGACGAGCGCGCGCAGGATCAGCGCGTCGTCGGTGCGGTGGCGGATGTCCGGCGCGTAGCCGCCGATGCCGTTGCAGAGCGTCTCGACCGCCGCGGCGTGGCCGGTGCCCTGATGGCCCGCGGCCCAGACGGCGTGTTCGACGCTCGCGAGGGAGATCGGGCCGCCGTCAGCCGCGAGCGGGTCCTGCGCCGGGACCGCCATCAGCACGCGCTCGCGGATCAGGTCCACGCGGTCCACGTCGCGGTGGCGCGCGACCGGCGCGGGGTCATAGTCGATGCCGAGCACCAGGTCCACCGCGCGTGAGCGCAGCTCCTCCAGCGCCGGCCGCGTCTCGCGCTGGAACACCTCGATGCGCAGGTCCGGCGCCTGGTCGGCCAGCGTCCCCAGCGCGTGCGGCAGCAGCGCGAGCGCCGAGGTCTGCACGAACGTCACCCGCACTTGTCCGCGCGGCGTGCCGCCGAGGCCCGCGAGCTCGGTGAGGATCGCCTCGTCGGCCGCGAGCGCCTGCTCCGCGTACTCCGCCAGCCGCCACCCCGCCGGCGTGAGCTGCACGTTGCGCCCGACGCGGCGCAGCAGCTTCACCCCCACCTCCCGCTCGAGCTCCGCGAGCTGCACCGAGATCGAAGACGGGCTGTACGCGAGCGTGTCCGCGACCGCGGCCAGCGTCCCGCGCCGCGAGAGCTCGAGCAGCAACCGCAGGCGCCGGAGCTCCATCAGGGCATCGCCGCGGGCAGCACGAGCGCCGAGTCCGTCACGTGGCCGCCGGCCGCGACGACGATGTGCGCGGCCCGCGCGGCGTCGCCGCGTGCCCACACCCCGGCCGAGCCGGGCGACGCGTCGGAGGCGGTCGCGCCGCCCGCCGCGCC
>JAPDDQ010000518.1 GCA_027587225.1 Solirubrobacter taibaiensis | reverse complement strand
ATCGGATTCATTCCAACTGACGTATGTACAGCTAAAATTACACCAACTGTTGCACTTACCTTTGAGATTTCCTCAATTGCTAGAATGTAAGATATAAAGTCCATTTCTGCCCCACCGTATTTTGCAGGCGCTGGAATACCCATTAATCCAAGCTCACCCATCTTTTGCAAAATCTCTTTCGGGAACACCCCTTGTTCCATACTAGGAACAAAGGGAGCTATTTCCTTCTGTGCAAAATCCCGAACCATTTTCCTCATCATTTGCTGCTCTTCATTAAAACGAAAGTTCATATATTCCGCCTCCATTTGCTATATATCCTTTAAATAATTTGGTAAGACCACTATGTTGTAACAAAGGGGGCATTTATTCGTAAACGTAGAATCCACGACCTGTTTTACGCCCTAACCATCCTGCATTCACATACTTACGTAATAACGGACATGGGCGATATTTACTATCTCCTAATCCTTCATGCAACACTTCCATAATGTATAAACACGTATCTAAACCGATAAAATCAGCGAGTATCAAAGGCCCCATCGGATGGTTCATACCAAGCTTCATGACCTCATCAATTGCTTCTTTCGTCGCTACACCTTCATATAACGTATAAATT
>JAPDDQ010000517.1 GCA_027587225.1 Solirubrobacter taibaiensis | reverse complement strand
TTACATTAGAATAGAACAAAAGAAATGTGAATATACAAAAGGCGCATTTCTCTTATATTTTTTCTAAGAAAAATGCGCCTTATCCACATATATGTGAAACCCTATTTCCAAGTGCCTAGAGTATTTTAACATACATGCTGAACATGCAACAAAAATAAGGAATCCATTTCATACGAAACGGATTCCTCTTATATTGCAATTATTTCATTGTAACTTTCATTACTTCTGTTGAACCTTTTGTAGCTGCTACGCCTACAGTTGTCTTAATAGACTCAGCTGCATCTGTGTTTGTAATAACAATTGGAGTAATTGTGCTTTTCGCTTTTTCACGGATTAATTCTAAGTCGAATGAGATTAATTTATCTCCAGCTTTTACAGCTTGGCCTTCAGAAACGTGAGCTTCGAAACCTTCACCTTCCATTTTTACAGTTTCTAATCCAACGTGGATTAAAATTTCTGTACCGTTTTTCGCTTTAATTCCGATAGCATGTTTTGTGTGGAATAATTGTACGATTTCACCATCAACTGGAGATACAACTACACCTTCAGTAGGATCAATTGCAACACCGTCACCCATCATACGACCAGCAAATACTGGATCTGGTACTTCTTCAAT
>JAPDDQ010000516.1 GCA_027587225.1 Solirubrobacter taibaiensis | reverse complement strand
AAGTTATTGTGAAAGTTTACCATTTACGCAGCTTATCTTCGGGGAAACGCCCTTCAATCTTGTAGCTGTATATTGCGCGAGTATTGTCAGTATATTGATGGTTTGGGAAAGAAGAGCGCCGAAAAAAATGGTTTGTATAGTTGCGAGTGTATTTATTTTTATTAGCACATGTCATTATGTATATCCATATTTTAGAGGGAGCGGAAGTGTAACATTTATTGATGTTGGACAAGGTGATGCAATATTAATTCGCCTTCCGTATGATAAAGGGATTTATCTTATTGATACAGGTGGAACGCTTCGTGTGAATAAGGAAGAATGGCAACAAAAAAAGCATGAATTTTCTGTTGGGAATGATGTTTTAATACCCTTTTTACAAAAAGAAGGTATTAAAACAATTGATAAATTAATCGTAACGCATGGAGATGCAGATCATATAGGTGCTGCGCAAGAATTATTATCATATATACCTGTAAAAGAAGTGGTATTTGGCCGAAAGGGAAAAGATGCAGTATTAGAAAAAGTAGTCAAGAAACAGGCATTAGAAAAGGAAATGAAAATAACTGAAGTGGAGGAAGTGGAGAGTTGGAGTGTAAATGAAGCGGAATTTTTTGTTT
>JAPDDQ010000515.1 GCA_027587225.1 Solirubrobacter taibaiensis | reverse complement strand
GCTCTACAACTTCTTCATGAATTATCGTTTGAGAACATGTCTCTTGTGGTGTTTCTACTTTATTTCCAGCCATTATAGCTCACCTCTTTAATTGAACATATGAACAATCATTCATATATCTTATACTCTTATTATATGAGCGCCTACTCATATGTGTCAATGAAATCTGAATTTTTTTTATGAACATTCCGTTCACATTTTAATAAGTCATATACATATTTTTCGCATCCTCTATATTCTCATACAAAAAAGGATGCACAATTCGCACACCCCTTTTTACTTACTTTTCATTTTCACCGCATCCACAATTAAAGAAACAAATCCTAACCGATTATCCCGATTTCTATGGTCAAGACGTTTGGAACGAAAAATAAATCCAGCTTTCTCATTCCAATCATTATAGTGAAACTTACCATTCTCATCACAGTATACTAAGAGCCTCACTTGAAAACCTGCTGATTCAAACATGGACGTGATTGTTTTATAGTTATGAACAATTTTATGGCTTGCTGCAGGATGATCTAATGGACCAGGTCCACCTACTTGTACCCCTTGCTGATATTCTTCATCTGGAAAAAATGCATCTGGTACTGCACAACGAATATATCCATTCTCCA
>JAPDDQ010000514.1 GCA_027587225.1 Solirubrobacter taibaiensis | reverse complement strand
ACGGTGATCTAATTTATACAAATTAATATTGGCTGTACGCTTGATAGACGAATCAATAAATACTTGTCCGAGACTACGTCCCCCACTATCTGTGCCGACAGGTGAAGTTCCTGTTCCACCCGAAATAAAACTCGCACATCCTGATAAACTTGCAGCGCAAAGTAACGTAATCGTTAAACGTTTTAACACTTGGCAAGACTCCCTATCTACAAACTTGTTCAATCTTAGGTATTTATCTCAAAATGACCAAATTAATGCTCAATCTAAAGTAAATGCATGTTCAATCCACTGCTGATCATACTGCAATTTTGAAAAGTCTGGTTGTAGTGTTTTTGCAATTTTCTGTGGAAAATCAAAACAAATCACATCAAAACGACAATCAAAATCCTCATAATCAGGATTTTTCTGTAAAAACTGCTGCGCGGTCTTTATTATTTTTCGTTGTTGCGAGCGTGTAATCACTTCACATGACTCCGCATAGCTCCCTGCCGATCGTGCCTTTATCTCAACAAAAATCAACTCATTCTGTCGTTTTACAATTAAATCGATTTCTCCATAACGTGAATGGTAATTTTGAGCGACACATTCATATTGAAATTGTTGAAGATAGATTAATG
>JAPDDQ010000513.1 GCA_027587225.1 Solirubrobacter taibaiensis | reverse complement strand
TCCAGGGATTGGTCGTTTACGTTATACCACCTCTCACCCATTAGAATTTTCTGATGAGTTGATTCAATGTTATCGTGATTTGCCTCAGATGGTTTCGCATTTGCATTTACCTGTACAAAGTGGTTCAAACGATGTATTGCAAGCCATGAAGCGCAATCACACGATTGATGTCTACATCGATAAAATTGCAAAACTACGCAAAGTTCGCCCTGATATGCATTTATCAAGTGACTTCATTATTGGCTTCCCTGGCGAAACGGATGAGCACTTCGCTGAGACTTTGCAGTTTATTAAAGATTTAGATTTTGACCACTCTTATAGTTTCGTTTATTCAAAACGTCCTGGTACACCTGCATCTGAACTTCCTGATGACACTCCAGAGCAAGTGAAAAAAGATCGTTTAGCACAAGTTCAACAAGTGATTAAACAATCTAGTATCGATAAAACTGATGCGATGCTGGGTAAAATTGAACGCGTACTGATTGAAAAAGTTTCTGATAAAGATCCAAATCTTCTGATCGGTACAGCGGACAACACTCGTCTTGTTACTTTTATCGGTGATGCAGCTTGGGTTGGACGTTTTGCTGAAATTGAGATTACTGAAATCAAAACTTTAA
>JAPDDQ010000512.1 GCA_027587225.1 Solirubrobacter taibaiensis | reverse complement strand
CGACCCGGTCGCGACCACCCGCGCGGCTGGCGGGGCCGGCGGTCCGGCCGTAGCGGCGGCGCCCGTCGCCGCCGGGTTGGCGAGCCCGGCGGCCCTGGCGGGGTTGTCACCCGAGGAGACCGCGGCGCTGGCCAGCGAGCCGATGCCCGCGCTCAAGATGCCGGCTCCCGCCGCACCGATGAGCGTCGCGCCGCCCGCGGCGCCCGCGGTCGAGGCGGCGCCCAAGCCGGAGGTGCCTCAGGGCGCCGCGGAGGCGGACACCGAGGCCGTGCCGGCTGCTCCGCCCGCGCCGGCTCCCGCCCCCGCGGTCGAAGAAGCGGCCGAGGGCGAGGCCGCGGCCGAGCCGAAGCCCGCCGCGGCCGGACCCGGTGGCGAGGCCGCCGACCCGCGGTCCGAGGCCGAGGCCGTCTTCCTGCAAGCGACGGGCGGCGAGACCACCGAGGAGCCGCTGGAGGAACCGGGCGGCGACTTCGACCCCGCCGCCGAGGCCGACGCCGCGAAGGAACCGGACCCGGAGGCCGCCCCCGCGCCGACCGGCAAGAAGGGCGGCCCCGCGCCGGGCGGGGGCGAACCCGCCGCAGCCGCGGCCCCGAGCGCGCCCCAGTCGGTCGCGGCCCC
>JAPDDQ010000511.1 GCA_027587225.1 Solirubrobacter taibaiensis | reverse complement strand
AGCGCATCTTCGATTAATTCTCTTCCTAAACGATCCTTAACGCTTCCGCCTGGGTTATAAAATTCAAGCTTTGCAAATAAACGGACTCCTTTCGGAAGTGAAAAACGAGTAATTTCTACAATTGGTGTATGACCAATTAACTCATGAACTCCACGATATACATTCATCGTGTTCTCCCCCTTGTTTGCCAATAAAGAAAAGGCAACTGTATGTATTTTCTTTATATGAGACAGTTGCCTTTTTGTTACATTACTTTAACTCTTCTAACACTTTTACGATAAAGTTTGTAGAATGAAGAGCTGCTCGATCTAAAAACTGATCAAATGAAACATTTGATTCTTTACCAGCAATATCAGAAAGTGCGCGAATGATAACAAACGGAATTTCATATTGGTGGCATACTTGTGCAACAGCTGCTGCTTCCATTTCTACCGCATAAAGATTTTCAAATTTATCACGGATGGCTGCAACGCGGTTCGGATCACTCATAAATGAATCACCTGTTGCAATCATACCTTTTACAACTTGAATATTTTCTTCAGTCTGCATACATTTCTCAGCTAATGCAACTAACGCCTCATCAGCTTTAAATCCAGGCGGCATTCCTGGTACTTGACC
>JAPDDQ010000510.1 GCA_027587225.1 Solirubrobacter taibaiensis | reverse complement strand
GCGTCTGTTCTTATAGCTTCACCATATTCTTTTCCACGGACATCGCTTTCATCAACACCCATTATTAAAACAGAGACATTGTTTGTAATAGGTTTTACAGCCTTATCACGTAAATCAGATTTATCACCGCGTGCTAAATCGTGTGCGGCATTTCGAACAGCAGAAGATGCTTTATTTACTAAAAACCAAGTATAACCGCCGCCTATTAATAAAACGAATAGTATAGCGCTTATAATAATTTTTATTTTTTTCTTATTTTTTTTCGGTTTATTGCGTGTATTTTCTTGCAAAGATGGGTTTTGCTCCATTTCCTGTACTCCTTCATTTGGATTGAAATACGACACTCATATCCACTTATTATAATGAAATTTAGCGAAAAAAAACATTACAAAACATTTACATTTCGTAATAATTCAATCTACTTATAAAAAGTCAGATTTTGTATATTATATTTTTGAGATGTAGAATAAGTATAAGTTGTTTTAGTAGAAATGAAAATATGTATTGTGAGAAAGTGATAGAGAAGTAAGATTTGTTGAAATATAGCCAAGAAGAAATGAGTAAGCTTACTTATTTCTTCTATATAATAAAGAAGAATTTGACGGATAAAGGAGAGAG
>JAPDDQ010000509.1 GCA_027587225.1 Solirubrobacter taibaiensis | reverse complement strand
AGCGTTCGGAAATACAATCGCAATGAATATTGCATCTGAAAAGGCGTCACGTGTAATGGAAGTAATGCTTCCGAAAGTGAAGCCTCTTACGATGATGTATGCGAAAATTTTAGCGGTTGTTTCAACGGCGTTATTGCAACTTGTCGTATTGGCGTGTGGTTATCTTATTCCATATTTGTTAGGTTGGGTCGATTTAGAAAGTGCCTCACTATTTGGTATTCCAATTGACTTTACAAAATTAGATGCAAAAGTTATCAGCATGTTTCTTGTTTATTTCATTACGGGATATTTACTTTATGCGATGATGTATGCTGCTGCTGGAGCTGTCGTATCTAAGACGGAGGATTTACAAGCTGTATCTTTCCCGGTAATGATTTTAATTATGGCTGCATTCTTTATTAGTATTAAATCATTAAGTGATCCGAATAGTACTATCGTCGTTGTAAGTTCTTACATTCCATTCTTTACACCGATGGTTACCTTCTCACGTATTGTAGCTGGTGAAGCAGGTATGCTAGAAATTACGATAACATTAGCAGTCTTATTGGCGACAATTGCAGTATTAAATGCTGTTACAAGCCGCATTTACGTAAACGGCGTAATGAATTACTCAGATAA
>JAPDDQ010000048.1 GCA_027587225.1 Solirubrobacter taibaiensis | reverse complement strand
GCGCGCCGGGCCGGCTGATGAAGATCGACTACATCGGCGACCAGGTGGACACCACCGCGCCGGCCGCCGCGCCGCCCAGCGCCGCCGCGCCGCGCTTCTCGCGCCGGCCCAGCTTGCGGGTCGCGCCCGTCGACGGCGCGTCCGCGTCCACGGTGCGCTCCAAGGCGGCGACGAACGCCTCCGCGCTCTCCCACCGGTCCCCGGGCTCCTTCGCCAGTCCGCGTTCCAACACGGCGTCAACCGCTCGGGACAGCTCGGGCGCGCGGGTGGAGGCCGCCGGGACCGGATCCTCGATGTGCGCGCGGGCCTGCGCGGCGAAGTGCTCGGCCTCGAACGGGCGCGATCCCGTCAGCAGCTCGTAGGCGACGACCGCGAGCGCGTAGATGTCAGAAGCGGCTGTCGCGGGCTCGCCCATCGCCTGCTCGGGGGAGAGGTAGGCCGCGGTGCCGAGCACCTGCCCGGTCGCGGTCAGCTGGTCCTCCCACGCGACGCGGGCGATCCCGAAGTCACCGACCGCGAGCCGGTCGTGATCGTCGAGCAGCAGGTTGCCGGGCTTGATGTCGCGGTGCACGACACCGGCGGCGTGGGCGGTGTCCAGTGCGCCCGCGGCCTCGCGCAGCCAGCGCAGCCTGATCTTCAGCGGGATCTCGCGGCCGGACTTCATCGCGTCGCCGACGGTGCCCCCGCGCATGATCTCCATGACCATGAACACGCGCGCCTGGTGCTCGCCGACGTCGTAGATCGTGACCACGTGCGGGTGCGAGGAAAGGCCGGCCGCGGCCCGCGCCTCACGCTGGAAACGACGGCGTGCGCGATCGTCCTCGCCAAGGTGCGAAGCCAGCAGCTTCACCGCTACAGCGCGGTCCAGAAGCTCGTCGTGCGCCTCCCATACACTCGCCATCCCGCCGTTGGCGAGATGCCGGATCACGCGGTATCGATCTGGCAGGGAGATGCGGTCCGGTGAGACCGGGGGCATCGCGTACACGGTACCCGCCGCTCGCCCTCCTATACTCTTGCGCTCCAATGGCTCGTATCTGTCACTCCTGCGGTAAGCGCCCGGCCTTCGGCCAGAGTCGCTCGCACTCCATGGTTGCAACCAAGCGGCGTTTCGACATCAACGTCCAGAAGGTTCGCATCGTCGAGAGCGGCGCTCCGAAGCGCGTTTACGTCTGCACGCGCTGCCTCAAGGCAGGCAAGGTTACGAAGGCCTAACGGGCGGCCGCGCACCGTCGTGGCCGATCCGAGCCTCCTCCGTTTCCGCTTCGTCATCGAGGCTGCGCTCGCGCACCTCGAATCGCGGCGGCATGAGGTCAACGACCTGAACGTCTTCCCGGTCGCCGATGGCGATACGGGAGACAACATGGCGCTGACCCTTCGTGCTGTTCTCACCGAGCTCGACAATCTCTCCACCCAAGGCGAGATCGACGAGATCGGTCGCGACCAGATCGTCGACTCCGTCGCTCGCGCGGCGTTGCTCGGCGCGCGCGGAAACAGCGGCGTCATCCTGAGCCAGCTCATCCGCGGCGCCGCCGAGGAGCTCATCTCCCGTCCGGGCGAGCTCGTGGACCCGGTCCTGGTCGCCGCCGCCATGGCGCGCGCCGCCGACCGCGCGTACGGCAGCGTGCGCGACCCCGCGGAGGGCACCATCCTCACCGTCGTGCGTGAGATGGCCGCGCGCGCTGCGTCCGAGATCGCCCACATGGCCGAGCCACGCCTGCAGCACCGCGTCGACGACGCGACGCAGAACGAGATGCTCGCCTACGTGCTCGAGCACGCGCTGGATGCCGGTCAGGCCTCCGTCAAGCGCGGCCCCGAGCTGCTGCCGATCCTGCGCGAGTCCGGCGTGGTCGACGCGGGCGGCTACGGCCTCACGATCATCTTCGCGGGCGTCATCGCGGCCCTGCGCGGCGCCGAGCCGCCGCCGCTGGAGCACCACGCGCCCGCCCGGGTGACGCACCCCGAGCACCACTCCTCGACGTACCGCTACTGCACGAACTTCGCGGTCACGGGCGACAACCTGGAGCCCACGCCGTGGCTGCCGCGGCTGGAGGCGATCGGCGACTCCGTGCTGGTGGTGGGCGACTCCACGACCTTGAAGGTGCACGTCCACACCGATGAGCCCGAGCGCGCCACGCACCTGTTCGACGGCGTCGGCGAGGTCTCCCGCCTCGATGTCGCGGACATGCACGAGCAGGTCGAGCAGCGCACCGCCCGCGTGAGCGAGATCATCGACACCTGCGGCATCCTCGCCGTCGTCAACGGCGACGGGATGCGCGAGCTCTTCGAGGGCATGGGCGCCCGCACGCTCTACGGCGGCCCGACGCTCAACCCGAGCACCTACGAGCTGCTGGCTGGCATCCACGACGTCCCGGCCGAGGAGGTCGTCGTGCTCCCGAATTCGCCGAACGTCCGGATGGCCGCCGAGCGCGCCGCCGAGCTGAGCGAGAAGACCGTCCGCGTCGTCCCGACCCGCTCGATGGCGGCCGGCCTGGCCGCGGCCGTCGGGCTGGACGCGACCGCCGACGCGCGGCGCAACGCCGCCTCGATGGAGGAGACGCTGCTCCACGTCCGCACCGGCGGCGTGACCGAGGCCGCCCGCGACGACACGCAGGGCCGCTTCCGCCGCGGCGACTCGGTCGGCTTCATCGACGAGGAGCTCGTGGCCTGGGGCGAGCCGCAGGAGACGCTGGAGGTCGTGCTGGGCGAGCTGGGCCGTGAGGCCGAGCTGCTCACCGTCATCGAAGGCGACGGCGCGCCGATCGCCGGCGAGGACGTCGCCGCGCTCGCGCCCGACACCGCCGAGGTCGAGCTGTCCGTGGGTGGACAGCCCGCCTGGTGGTGGCTTGTCAGTGCCGAATAGCCCGACCTAGCCGGCGCGCGGCACGACCACGACGGGGCACGCGGCGCGCCGGATCAGCTTGCGCGCCACGCCGCCGAGCAGCACGCGCCGGACCGGCCCGTAGCCACGTGACCCGCACACGAGCAGGTCGCACTCGTGGTCGTCCAGGGCCGCCAGCTCGTCGACGATGTCACCTTCGAGCAACTCGTCCGCGGCCTCGAACGGCAGCGACGCCAGCGCCTCGTCCAGCGCCGCCCGCGCGGCCTCTCGCACCGCACCGAGGAAGGCTTCCTCCGCGTCACGCCCCGTGACCGGGGCGAATATCTCCGCCCGCGGGGCCACCACCGTGTACAGCGTCAGCGACGCGTTCGTCTCCCGCACGAGTCCCGCGGCCACGTTCAGCGCCACGCGCGCCTCGGGGGCGTCCACATACGCCACACCGATCCGCGTGACCCGTGACTCGACCGACCGTTCGCGGTGCCCGCGCGGAGCGACCGCCACGGGGCAGATCGCGCCGTGCAGCAGCCGGTCTCCGGTCGAGCCGGGGGAGATGCGCCGCCGCGCACCCTTCCGCGCCGAGCCGACGACGATCATCGACGCGCCGGTCTCCTCGGCCACGTCGTCGAGGCCGTGGGCCGCCGAGTGCGAGCCCACCACCCGGTACTCGGCCTCCACACCCCGTTCGTCCAGGAAGCGGCGCCCACAGGCGCTGACCTCCTCGGCCTGTTCGCGCATGTAGGCGATGTACTCGGCGTCGACACGCCCCATCCCGATCGGATTCTCCTCCGGGTACACGGCGACGACCACGAGTTGCTCGCCGGTCGAGCCGCTGAGCTGGGCGCCGAGGAGGGCGGCGTCGTCGCCGGAGTCGGTCCCGTCGTGCCCGACGACGATGGTCATGACCGGCTCGCCCGTTGCAGCACCGAGTGGTGGCGACCGTAGAAGATGTAGATCACGATCCCGAGCACCAGCCAGACGCCGAAGCGCCACCAGGTCTCGCCCGGCAGCTGGATCATCAGGTAGACGATCAGGCACATCCCGATGATCGGGAAGAAGGGCACGAACGGGACGCGGAACGGGCGTTCCATCTCCGGGTGCGTGCTGCGCAGGATGATCACGCCGACGTTCACCAGGAAGAACGCGAACAGCGTGCCGATGTTCACCAGCTTCACGATCTGCTCGAGCGGGGCGATGGCGGCGAGCGTCGCGATCGCGATGCCCATGCCGATGGTGAGCCGCACCGGGGTGCCGCTGCGCGGGCTGACTTTCGCGATCCCGCGCGGCATCAGGCCGTCACGCGCCATCGCGAAGAAGATGCGGGTCTGGCCGTAGAAGATCGTCACGAGCACGCTCGTGATCGCGACCAGCGCGCCGAACGCGAGCAGGCTCGCCGCCCAGCTGATGCCCGCGCCCTCGTCCAGCACCGCGGCGAGCGGCGCGTCCGACTCACCCAGCGTCTTGGCGTCGAGCGAGCCGACGGCCGCCACCGACACGAGGATGTAGATGACCGTGCAGATCACGAGCGAGCCGACGATCGCCAGCGGCAGGTCACGCGACGGGTTCTTGGCCTCCTCGGCGCCGGTCGACACCGCGTCGAAGCCGATGTAGGCGAAGAAGATCACCGCGGCGGCGGTCACCACGCCGTCCACGCCGTTCTCGGCGAACGGGGACAGGTTGTCGGCGTTGAAGGCCGCGCTGAAGGCCACGACGATGAAGAACGCCAGCACGACGAGCTTGACGATGACCATGATGAAGTTCGCCTTGGCGGTCTCCCGCACACCGCGGGCGAGCAGGAACATCACCGCGATCACGATCGCGACGGCCGGCAGGTTCAGGACGCCGCCGTCCTCGCGCGCCGTCGAGATCGATTCGGGCAGCGTGTAGTCGAACGTGTTCTCGAGGAACTCGTTCAGGTTGCCGCCCCAGCCCACGGCCACGGCGGCGACCGAGACGCCGTACTCGAGGATGAGGTCCCAGCCGATGATCCAGGCCACGAGCTCGCCGAGCGTCGCGTAGGCGTACGTGTAGGCGCTGCCGGAGACCGGGATCGACGACGCCAACTCGGCGTAGCAGAGGGCCGAGAACAGGCACGTCACGGCGGCGAGGATGAACGACAGGATCACCGCCGGCCCGGCGTCCTGGATGCCCTGCCCGATCACGACGAAGATGCCGGTGCCGATCACAGCGCCGATGCCTAGCGCGGTCAGGTCCACCGCACCGACCGCCCGCTTGAGCCCGCCCTCTTCCCCGGACTGCGTATCGGCGATCAGCTGCGTGTGGTCCTTGACGGCCCACGGACCGGTCTTTTTGCCTCGCGCCCCGCCCATCCCAACCTCCCCAGGTGGTCTTGCCTAAACGGACCCTAAACGAGTCCTCGGCGTGGCGTCGTCCCCGCAAGTCAGACTTTCCATTCGTGGCCACGCAATTCGCCAGCTCCGACCCGCTCCCAGAGGGTGGCCGCCCGCGCATCGCGCGGCCCTCGCGGCTGGATCACGGGCTGGAGCTACCGGGCGAGAAGGCCGAGAAGGCGGGCGCGAAGCTCGGCCTGACCAGCATCGCCGCGCTTCTGGACCACATCCCACGCGACCGGCGGGCCGCGCGCACGATCGGCGATCTCGTCGAGGGGGAGACCGCGACGGTGGTGGTCGAGGTGCTCTCGATCACGAGCCGGCAGGTCCGCCGACGTGGCATGAAGCCGCTCGTGGCCGCGCG
This sequence comes from Solirubrobacter taibaiensis, assembly GCA_027587225.1. Classification (GTDB taxonomy): domain Bacteria; phylum Actinomycetota; class Thermoleophilia; order Solirubrobacterales; family Solirubrobacteraceae; genus Solirubrobacter; species Solirubrobacter taibaiensis. Next base: position 50,643 of record JAPDDQ010000048.1, on the reverse strand, counting down.
GGTGAGCGACGAGACGGGCACGATGGGCGTGACGTTCTTCAACCAGCCGTGGCTCGAGCGCCGCTATCGCCCCGGCACCCGGCTCCTGCTCACCGGCAAGTACCAGGGCCAGCGCGGGTTCCGCGTCAACGAGCACGCGGAGACGGGCGAGCTCGTGTCGACGGGGGAGGACATGGCCACCTACCCGGCCTCCGACGGGCTGACGAGCGTGCAGATCGCCGCGCTGGTGCACGAGCAGCGCGCGGAGATGCGCAACGTGCTCGAGCCGCTGCCCGCCCGGATCCGCGCGCTGGAGCGCCTCCCGGACCGCTGGGCGGCCGTGGATGCCGCGCACTTCGGCGACCAGGAGGGCGGCCGGCGGCGGCTCGCGTTCGACGAGTTCCTGCTGTTGCAGATCGCGCTCCTCCGCCGCCGCGCGCGCCGGCGGGAGGGGGCACGGGCGGAGGCGTTGAGCCCGCCTGGGGACCTCACCACCCGCTGGCTGCGCGACTCGCTTCCGTTCACCCCCACCGGCGATCAGAGCCGCGCCATGGCCACGCTCGACGAGGACGTCGCGTCCGACCGCCCGATGCAGCGGCTGCTGATGGGCGAGGTCGGCTCCGGCAAGACCGTCGTCGCGCTCTACGCGATGCTGCGCGCGGTCGAGTCCGGCGGCCAGGCGGCGCTGATGGCGCCGACCGAGACGCTGGCCGAGCAGCACTTCGCGACGCTGCAGAAGCTGATGCCGGGCGAGCTCGTGCAGGCCGCGCTGCTCACCGGCTCCACGCCGCAGTCGCGCCGCACCGACCTGCTGGGGAAGCTCGGGTCCGGTGAGCTGAAGATCCTCGTCGGCACGCACGCGCTGATCGAGGACGCGGTGGAGTTCGACCGGCTGCTGGTCGCGGTGGTGGACGAGCAGCACCGGTTCGGCGTCAACCAGCGTCGCAAGCTGGACCGTAAGGCGCCCGCCGGCCGGGCGCCGCACATCCTGCACATGACCGCGACGCCGATCCCGCGCACGCTCGCGCTCACCGCCTACGGCGACCTCGACGTCACGAGCCTGCACGAGCTGCCGGCCGGCCGGCGCCCGATCGTCACCCACGTCGCGTCCACCGACAACGAGCGCGCCCGGGCCTACGAGCGCATCCGCGAGGAGCTCGACGCGGGCCGTCAGGCGTTCGTGGTCTGCCCGCTCGTGGAGGAGTCCGAGGCGCTGCAGGCGCGCGCGGCCACGGCCGAGTTCGAGCGCCTGCGCGGCGGGGAGCTCAAGGACTACCGCGTGGTCCTGATGCACGGTCAGATGCGCCCGAAGGAGAAGCAGGAGGCGATGAAGGCGTTCGCGGCCGGCGGCGCGGACGTGCTCGTGGCGACGACCGTGATCGAGGTGGGCATCGACGTCCCGAACGCGACCGTGATGCTCGTCGAGGACTCCGAGCGCTACGGGCTCAGCCAGCTGCACCAGCTGCGCGGCCGGATCGGCCGTGGCCAGTACGACTCGGTGTGCCTGCTCTTCGGCCCCAAGGAGTCACGTCGGCTGCAGGCGATGGCCCAGCACTCGGACGGCTTCCGCCTGGCGGAGATCGATCTCGAGCTGCGTGGGGAGGGGGAGATGCTGGGCGTGCGCCAGTCGGGCATGCAGGTGTTCAAGTTCGCCCGCCTGCCCGAGGACCTCGAGCTGCTCGAGCGGGCGCGACGGCACGCCCGCGAGATCATGGACGACGACCCCGAGCTGCTGGCGCCCGAGCACGTGCTGATCGAGGACGCGATCGTCCGCGCCTACGGGACCGACGCGCTGGAGCCGATCCCGGCCTAGATCAGGACGTCGAGGAGCGACCACTGCCACAGGCGGACGCAGCCGTCCAGCGTCAGCGGCGGGTCCACCTCGTAGGAGAAGTTCTCGATCCGCCGCGCCTCCCAGCACGAGCGGTTGCGGCGCGTCATCACGTAGGTCGCGCCGCCGCCCGAGTCGTCGTAGACGCTGCAGCGGGTGAGCGCGTGGTCGCAGTCCGCGTCCATGAGCAGGCCGAACCCCGCGGTCCGATAGATCGAGACCTCCAGCGAGCGCTCGTCGGCCGGCGCGCGGATCACCGAGTTGGCCGCCAGCGCGAACCACGCGAACGCGAACGGCAGCGAGGCGACGATCGCCACGAGCCAGATGGTCCAGGTCCGCATGGGACCATGGTCGCAGCGGCGTGACGTTGTGAGACGCGGTCGTGTCGGCAGGGCATGGCTCCTACGACAACCGCCCTGCTGGGCGGCGCGCTGCTCGCCGCCGCCCTGCTCGTTCCGAACTCCGCCTCCGCCGCCTCCTCGAAGGGTTGCGACAAGGACGGCGGCTTCTCGATCACCCTCGGCGACGGATCGACGATCCGTGAGGGTTTCCGCGGGACCGTCGCCGCTTCGCGCCTGAACACGGCCAAGCTGCTCGTCCGCGGCAAGTTCATCACCTTCGACGTGGACCCCAAGACGTTCGCCGTCTACGACTACGCGTTCACCGGCGCGGCCAACCCGCTCGACATCACCGGCGGTCGCCGGATCGTCGCCTACGCGGGCAAGGTCCCGGACCTGCGCGGCGCCACCCTCACGTCGGCGATGGACGTGCGCCTGAAGGACGACGGCCTCGAGATCTCGCGCACCGGCGCCGGCGTCTCGATGAAGATCCAGGCCAAGAACTGCGCCAACGGCGGGCTCTTCCAGATGGAGCCGGAGCGCACGGACGGCACCGCCACGCGGATCGTCCACACGCTCGGCCCGGACGCCTTCTACTACGACAACCCGAACTTCCGGGCGCGGGAGGGCGACGTCGTGCCCTACAAGGACATCACCGCGACCGTGTCCGCCCGCGTGAACATCGGCTCGGACCTGGCCCGCAACTTCGTCGGCCGTGACAGCCCGCAGGTCGCGACCCGGGTCGCGCCCGGCACCTGCATCACCGCGATTCCCGCCCCGCGCCGTCCCGGCGGCGTCCAGAACGTCGACCACTGCGGCGGCGTGAGCGTCTGGGACGTGGCGTCCGGCGGCCGCATGGGCGGCGTCTTCGGCGAGGACGCGACCGAGGTCGCCCCGCCCGCGACCGCCTGCACCGAGGACTGCCAGGCCGAGAACCAGGTCAGGGGCCAGGCCGTCGTCCTCGGCGCCCCGTTCTCGGTCCCGGCCGCCAACCGCTTCTCGCCCCGTTTCTAAAGAGGGACAGTCCCTCTTTATCTAAAGCGGGACCCGTCACCTTTTCGCGACAGCTGTCGCGTCCAGGGGTCTGACCCCTTTATGTTGCGCGGCGTGCGGTTGACTCTTGATCACGTCATCCTGCGCGCCGCGGACCCGGCCGCGACGCTGGCCGACCTGGCGGAGCGGACCGGCGCACCGGTGCTCGCGCCCGCCCTCCAGGCGGGCGCGTTCACGTCCGGCATCCTGCGGGCGAGCGTGGACATCGAGGTGCTGGGGATCGGCGCCGAGCCGCCGCCGGACGTCGTCGGTCATGGACTCGGGTTCACCGCCGACGTCCCGCTCGAGCAGGCGTCCACGCACTTGCGCCAAGCGGGGCTGAAGACCTCGCCCGAGGCCGTCGCCACCGCGGACGGCCGCATGTGGGCGGCGGTGCAGGTCCACGGCCTCTTGCCCGACCCGTTCCCGGCGCCCACGTTCAGGAAGTCGCACAACACCAAGCAGCGGGCCACTGAGCTGCTGACAACGGCGCTCACCCGGTTCCCGCCGCTGACGCGGGCGCTGACCCGCCGGGCAGGGTCCTCGATGGTGGTCCTGACCGAGTACCGCTTCGACGCCGCACGATGGCGCGCGGCGGCGGGCGAAGGGCCGAGGGTCACCGCCGTCGAGGTCGGGACCGCCGGCCACGACTGGTCTCAGCTGCCGATCGCTTCCGGCCCGTTGCTGCTCGATCCCGAAGGCCCGCCCGGGGTCCGCCGGATCACATTCGAGCACGGCCTCGAGCTGCATTTCTAAAGAGGGACAGTCCCTCTTTAGAATTCGCGGCGTGCAGTTGACGCTCGATCACGTCATCCTGCGCGCCGCGGACCCGGCCGCCGTGCTCGATGAGCTCGTCGCGCGGACCGGGGCGCCGGTGCTCACGCCCGTTCGAGCGGTCGGCGCGCTGAAGTCCGGGATCGTGCGGGCGAGCGTGGACATCGAGGTGCTCGCGATCGGCGCCACGCCGCCGCCGCACGTGCAGGGCTACGGGCTCGGCTTCACCGTCGACGTGCCGCTCGGCCAGGCCAACAAGGCGCTCCGGAAGGCGGGGTTCCCGACTTCCGGGACGACCAAGGCCAAGGCCAACGGCCGGGAGTGGGCTGCCGTGCAGGTGCACGGCCTGCTGCCGGACCCGTTCCCGCTCCCGGTGACCAAGAAGGCGCCCAAGCCCAACGACCGCCTCGCCGAGGTCCTGGCGGGGTGGCTGACGAAGATCCCGTCAGTGGGGCGCACGGCGACCCGCAAGTCCGGGTCGTCGATGGTGGTGCTTACCGAGTACCGCTTCGACGCGGACGAGTGGCGCGCCGCCGTCGGGCCGGGCCTGACGGTCTCCAGCGTCGTGGTCGGCTCGCGCAACCTCAGCTGGGGCAAGCTGCCGCTCGCGCCCGGCCCGCTCACGGTGTCGGAGGACCTGGCGCCAGGGGTGCGGCGCATCGTCCTCGAAGGGCAGGGCACGGCGTTCACGCTCGGCGACGTGGAGTTCGCCTACGCAAGCGCCGCGGCCGACCCGGCGGAAGCCGACGCGCGCAAGCTCGTCGACGTGGCCGAGCGGATGCCGCGCCCGTTCCCTGACGCGGTCGCGGCCGGCCTCGCGCAGGTGTTGTCGTTCTCCCCGGCCGCGCCCGCGCCACCGCACTGGCCGCAGACCTGGGTGCGCGCCGCCCGGCTGCTCGACCCGGCCCAGCTCGCGGCGGCCGCGCGCGCCGACGAACGCTGTTACCTCACTGCACTCGGCGCGCTCAAGCTCGCCCAAGCGGGCATGCACGGCCCGCTGATCGACCACTGGCTCGCCGAGGACGTCGACTACCCGTACCTCACCGAGGACGAGTTGGCGGCCGTCAAGCGGGCGGTGTGATCCCCAGCGAGGACGGCTCGCCGGCCCGCAGCGCCGCGACGTGCTCGCGCAGGTTGGTCATGTCGATCAGGCTCGCGCCGCGCCGCGTGGCCGCCAGCACCTCCGCCTCGACGGCCTCGATCTCCTGCGCCCGCGGCACGCACGCCTCGAGCTGCTCGCGGGGCGCGATCACGATCCCGTCGTCGTCGGCCAGCACCAGCTCACCGGGCGTCACGCGCAGGCCGCCGAAGGCGATCGCCCCGCCGACGCGCGGCGCGACGTCGCTGCGTCCCGCCATCGGCACCGTCCCGCGCGCCCACAGCGGCAGCTCGGGCGGGAGGCCGGACCGGTCGCGCACGTAGCCGTCGACGACGATTCCGCCCAACTCGCGGCGCGCCGCCTCGTTCGCCAGCAGCTCACCGAGCGCGGCCAGCGCCCCGCCACCGGCCTGCACGACGAGCACGTCGCCGGGCGCGGCCTCCGCGATCGCCCACAGCACGCTGAGGAACTCGCCGGACGCGACCACGGTGAACGCAGGGCCGGAGATCCGTGCCTTCGCGGTCAGCGGCCGGATCGCCGGGTCCACGACCGGCAGGGACTTGTCGACGTCGCAGAGCGTGCTCACGGGCAACCGGGCGAGGGCATCCATGCGTTCGAGGGTATAGGCGGCCACGACATGTGGTGCGACGCGCTCCAGGACGACTCACGCCTGACCCTCGGGGTGCTCGCCTGTCTGGCGCTGCTCGTCCTCCCGGCCGTGCTGCTCTCGCTCGGGCGCGACGTCCGCGGCCCGCTGGTGCTGACGTGGGCGGCCGCGTCCGTCTTCGCGCCGCTGAGCCTGATGGTCCTGGACGACCCGCTGTGGCTGCCGGTGGCCGTCGCGGCCGGCACGGGCTTCGGCCTGATCGTCGCCGCCGTCGAGCAGGGCCGCCGGCGCGCGACGTTCGCCGCCATGGGCGCGCTCGGCGGCGCCGGATGGTTCACCGTGCTCGTGATCCTCCTGGCCGGCGTCTCGGGCTCGTGCTTGGATTGAACGCCGATTGCGGATCATCGCCGGCACCTATCGAGGACGACCCCTCAAGGCCCCGCCCGGGGACGCCACGCGCCCCACGTCCGACCGGGTGCGCGAGGCGCTGTTCTCGATCCTGAACGCGCACACGCCCGGTGCGCGTGTCCTGGACCTGTTCGCCGGCTCCGGGGCGCTCGGGCTCGAGGCGCTGTCTCGCGGGGCTGACAGCGTCACGTTCGTCGACGACGCGCAGCCCGCGATCAAGGCCATTCACAGCAACGTGCAGGCCCTCTCCGCGGACGCCACCGTCCGTCGCAGCGACGCCCTCCGGTTCCTGAGCGCGGCATCAACCAGCGGCGCCCAATACGATCTTGTGTTCCTCGATCCCCCGTATCGTCATGCGGAGCGCCTCGCGCTCCCGCTGTCGGAAGCCCTCCCCGCCGTATTGGCGCCCGGGGCGGTGGTGGTGGCCGAGAGCGACAAGCGGGCGCCTCTGACGCTCACCCTGCCCCTCACCGACGAACGGCGCTACGGCGACACACTGATCCGCATCTATGGCCCCTGATCCCCGCATCGCGATCTGCCCCGGCTCCTATGACCCGGTGACCAACGGTCACGTGGACATCATCTCGCGCGCCTCGGTGATGTTCGACGAGCTGATCGTCGCCGTCGTGAACGCGTCCGTGCGCAAGAGCAAGTCGGTGTTCACCGCGGAGGAGCGGATCGGCTTCATCGAGGCCGCCACGGCGCACCTGGGCAACGTCCGCGTGGTCCCGTTCGACAAGCTCGTGGTGGATTTCGCCCGCGAGCAGGGAGCCAAGGCGATCGTCAAGGGATTGCGCGCGATCAGCGACTTCGAATACGAGTTGGAGATGAACCAGCTGAACCGCTCGCTGGCCTCCGACGTCGAATCCATCTACCTGATGGCCTCACCTCAGTACAGTTTCCTGTCATCCAGCGGAGTCAAGGAGATCGCCACTTTCGGAGGCGACGTTTCGGGACTCGTGCCTGAGGAGGTCGCCCGCCGCTTGCAGGAAGCGCTGGGGCGGTAGCGAAACGGGGAACGAAATGGACGTCCTGGTACTCATCGACAAGCTGGACGACCTCGTCCACAACGCCAAGGCGGTCCCGCTCACGGACACCGTGCGCGTGGACAAAGAGGAGATCTACGACATCCTCGACCAGATGCGCGCCACGATCCCCGAGGAGATCAAGCAGGCGCGCTGGATCGTCAAGGAGCGCCAGGAGATGCTCGCGGAGGCCAAGCGCGAAGCCGAGCGCATCGTCAAGGAAGCGCGCGAGCGCCAAGAGCAGCTCGTCTCCCAGCAGGAAGTCACCCGCCAGGCCGAGCGCGCGGCGGAGGACATCATCGAGGACGCGCGAGCCCGCGAGCGCGAGATCCGTCTCGGCGCCGAGGACTACGCGGACGAGATCCTCAACACGCTCGAAGTGAACCTGTCCAAGTTCATCGCGGCTGTGCAGCGCGGCCGTGAGCGGCTTCAGGGCCGCGACGAGCCCGCCGAAGTCTCCTGAGGGGGCTGGACCTAGAGGGCCTGACCCGGCGCTTCGGTGACCGGGTCGCGCTCGACGGCGTGTCGTTCTCGGTCGAGCCGGGCCAGATGTTCGGTTTCGTCGGCCCCAACGGCGCCGGCAAGACGACGACCATGCGCATCGTCATGGGCGTCCTCGCGCCCGATGCCGGCGAGGTGCGCTGGAACGGCGAGCCGCTGCACATGCGCATGCGGGCCCGCTTCGGCTACATGCCGGAGGAGCGCGGGCTGTACCCGAAGATGCGGGTGAAGCCGCAGCTGAGCTACTTCGCCGCGCTGCACGGTGTCGATGACCCGGACGCGTCCGCGGACCGCTGGATCGAGCGCCTGGGCCTGACCGAGCGCGCGGGCGATCGCGTCGAGGAGCTCTCGCTCGGCAATCAGCAGCGCGTGCAGCTTGCCGCCGCGCTGGTGCACGAGCCCGAGCTGCTCGTGCTGGACGAGCCGTTCTCCGGCTTGGACCCGGTCGGGGTGGACGTGCTGAGCGGCGTGCTCCTCGACTACGCCCGCACCGGCGTCCCCGTCGTCTTCTCCTCGCACCAGCTCGAGCTCGTCGAGCGCCTGTGCGAGGCCGTCGCGATCATCAAGGACGGCCGGCTGGTCGCCTCCGGCACCGTTGAGGCGCTGCGCGGGCCGGGCAAGAAGGTCGTCAAGGAAGTGATCGAGCGCCCGACGCTCACGGACCTGTTCCGGGAGGCCGTCAAATGATCAGCCGCAACGTGCGCCTGGTGGCCCGGCGCGAGATCCGAGAGCGCGCGTTCGAGAAGTCGTTCCTGATCTCGACCGGCATCACGCTCGCGATCATCATCTGCGTGGTCGTGATCCCGCCGCTGCTGGGCGTGGGTGGAACGACGCAGTACGTGATCGCGACCGACGTCGAGAGTCGTCCGATCGCCGAGCGCGCCGCCGCCCTGGCCGGGAACTTCGACGCCGAGGTGACGATCTCGGACTCGGACCCGGACGTGCGGCTCGTCGGGGGAGAGATCCGCTCGCAGGAGCAACCCGACGACGCGCTCGTGGGTCTGCTGCAGACGGCCAACCAGGCGCTCGAGCCCAGCCGGCGGCCGGAGCTGACGGTCAAGACCGTCGAGCCGGTCGATCCGGACCGCGACGCCAGGGCCGGTCTGGCCTTCTTCGCGATCCTGCTGCTCTATGGCCAGTTGATCGCCTACGGCTACATCGTCGCGTCGGGCGTCGTGGAGGAGAAGGCTTCGCGCGTGATCGAGGTGCTCCTCGCCACGCTCAAGCCGCGAGACCTGCTCGCGGGCAAGGTGCTCGGACTGGGTGTGCTCGGGCTGACGCAGCTGCTGCTGACGGCGTTCATCGGCGTGGCCGTCGCGGGAGCCACGGGCGCGCTGACCGTCGACGCGGCGCTGATCTCCGCGATCGCCCTGGCCCTCGTGTGGTTCGTGCTCGGGTACGCGTTCTACGCGTCGCTGTACGCGGCGGCGGGAGCGCTCGTCCCGCGCCAAGAGGAGCTGCAGAGCACCACGACCCCGTTGACGATGGCGATCCTGGTCGCGTTCTTCGCCGGGTTCGCGGTCAACGACGACCCGGACAGCGTCCTGGCCCACGTCTGCGCGTTCATCCCCTTCACCGCTCCGATCACGATGCCCGGCCGGATCGCGCTCGGCGAGGTGCCAATGTGGGAGATCGCGGCGTCGGTCGCGGTCATGATCATCTCCACGGCGCTGATGATCCCCTTCGCCGCCCGGATCTACGCCGCGGTCGTGATGCGCACCGGGTCAGCGGTAAAGCTTTCCGAAGCACTTCGGCTCGCTCGACAGTAATTCCATCACAGTGGGGTCTTGTTGAAGACCGCAAGGTTCCTCATCCGGTCACGTTGTTGCCTCTATCGACAACTGGACGCACGGACTCGTTCGCGCTCCCCGTCCAGATCGAACAGCCGTAAACCGGACCGGAGGTCCCATCCATGCGACGTTTGCTCGTCGTCCCCGCCGTGCTGCTCGGCGGGGCAGCGCTCCCCTGCACCGCTTCTGCCCAGATCGTCAAGGCCCCCACGGGGGAGACGAGCTCCTTGAAGGTCGCGTCGTCTCAGACCAAGACGTTCAAGAAGAACAAGCTCACGTTCTCGGCCACCGGCGCCGCCAAGAAGTCCGGCAGCACGCTGACGTTGCCGTACTCGCTCTCGCGCTGGGACTTCGGGACGCGTGAGGGTGACGTGGCCTACTACGCCAAGAAGACCGGCTTCAAGCTCAAGCGCGGCAAGCGCACGGCCACCGCGATCAACCCGCGACTCGTGCTCGACACGCCCAAGAGCGGCTACATCTCGATGCTGATCTCCAACGAGCGGATCAAGTTCTTCACCGTCTCGGGCGCAAAGGCGAAGGCCGCCGACAGCGGCAACGTGCAGCAGACGACCGGCTACACGCTCAAGCTCACGCAGGCGGGCGCCAACTACGTCAACCGCGCGCTGCGCAAGAAGGCGCTCAAGCGCTTCAGCCAGTTCGGCACGCTCGACGTGCGGATCATCCGGCCGGCGGCGACCCCGCAGCCCGGCACCCCGGGTGCGCCTGGCGGCGGCGCTCCCGGCCAGGGCGACGTGCCCGGCGGCACCGCCACGATCAACCCCGGCTTCCTCGGCCTACTGCCGGGCGGCGGCCAGATCACGCCGCTGATCCCAGGCGGCGCTCTCGACCTCGACGGCGATGGCAACCCGGACCTCGGGGTCACGGTGCTGCCGCTCGAGAGCGCGGACGTCGACGTGGCCACCAAGACCGGCACGATCAAGTTGGGCGGCGGGCTGGTGCTCGACGTGCCCGGTCTTGGCAGCCAGATCGCGCTGGTCAATCCCGAGGTCGTCCTCGGGACCAACGCCGGCCTCTACGCGGAGATCAACGGCGTGCGCGTGAAGGTGGGCGACATCGACACCGACACGCTCGACCTCAACGTGGCCGACGGGACCGTCACGATCAAGGACCTCGACGTGACGGTCGGCGGCGCGCTCAACACCCTGCTGGCGCCGGTGCTCGGGGTGCTGCCCGCGAACACGCCACTCCTGCAGCTCGATCTCTCCTTCCCGGAGGTCTAGGTCTCCGAGAAGCTGCTCATCGCGACCGTGTTGTGCTCGGCCTCGGGCTCTGAGCGGATGAGGAACTCCTCGTCCCTGGGCTCGAGGCGAGCCGTGCGGTCCTTGGAGCCGCTGAACGCCTCGATGTGCGCTTCGCTCTCCCAGAGCGACACCGTCTGAAAGTGCGTCTCCTCACCTTCCTCGCGGCGCAGCAGGAACACCCCGAGGTTGCCGGGCGTGCCGAGGATGGCTTTCAAGCCGGTCTCGTTCAGGTACTCCACGTATTCGTCGGCGCGGGACGTCGGAACCGTCCCGCGCCAGATGCGTGCGATGGCCATGGGGCCGAAATGCCCCGAATGGCCCGTCTTAGATCTTCAGGGTCTTGAGCGGCAGCCGGGTGAGGTTGCCGGCCTTGTCGAACGTGGACACGCGGATGCGGTACGTGCCGCGCGGCAGCTTGCGCTTGGAGACGCTGACGCTCCAGGCCGTGCTGCCCTTGGCGCGGATGGCGACGCCGCCCTCGAGCCCGAGCGGCTTGCTCAGCAGTCCGCGGGCGTTGACGAAGCGCGCCTTGCTCTTGCCCGCCGTCTTGTAGATCTCGACGAGCGTGTTCTGGATCGCCGCGCCGCAGCCCGTGTCGGCGGCGGTGCCCGCGACGAGCAGCTTGCTGCCCGAGAACTTCGCCACGGCGACCTTGGTGGTGGGCTTGATCGTGTCGATGCACGTGACCAGCGGGGCCGCGAGCGCGGTCTTCACGACCGGGGCGGGCACCGTCGGCGCGTCGACGATCGGGCCCGGGAGCACCGACGGCGGGCCGTCCGGCACCGGCACGACATCCGGCGTCTTGGGCGTCGCGGTCGGGGCCGGCGTGGCCGGTGCCGTCTCCTGGAACATGACGTCGGCGAGCTGGATCGAGCCCAGCGCCGGGTTCCCGAAGCCGAACTCCACCGCGGTGATCTGCTTGAGGTCGATGCCCGCGAACGCGGTGAGCGGGATCCGGATGCCGTTGAGCACGATGTGCCGGAACTGGTTGCCGATCGACGGCTGCAGCGCCGTCGACCAGTTCGCGGCGCGGGTGCTCACGCGCTTGCCGGTGGCGTCGATCAGCGTGACGTCGAAGTTCTGCGTCACGAGGTTCGGCGTGTAGCCGTCGCCCGCCGGGTTGCGCGGGTCAGCGCGGTTCATGGCCGCGCGCAGGTCCAGGACGCCGTACTTGGAGACGTCGACGGGCGCGCCGGCCCGGCCCAGGAAGGCGCGCAGGTAGCCACCGGGCGCGTCCCACGCGACCGTGAACTGGTTGCCCTTGGAGCGGTTGGTGGCGCCCTCGGGGCACAGCGGGTAGGCGGTCGGGTACGTCGGGCCCTGGCGCCACGCGAGGTCGTTCGGGTTGCAGACGAAGAAGCTCGTCAGGCCGCTGGTGGAGATCGGGCCGCCGCTGGCGGTCGTCGTCGTCAGCGTGGCGTCGAACGGCGTCGGCGTGGCGCCGGTGGCCGGGTCGGGCTGCGGGTCCGGGATCGGATTCGGCCGCAGCACGTCGAAGCGCTGCGCGGCGGGCGCGACGTAGGAGGTCTTGACCTCCTGCTCGAGGCCCTTGCCGCTCGTGAGCGGTGCGGCGGACGTGGGCAGCGTCACTTCGCCGGTCATGATCGGGTCGAATCCCGTCTCCTTGCCCACGTAGCGGCGGAAGAACGAGTTCATCAGCGCGCCGCCGACGCGCCGCTGGTCGGCGGGCGTCAGGCGCGCCGTGGTGGCCGGCTGCTGGCGCGAGCAGGCCGGGTCGGTCGTGGTGGAGGCGTCGTCCTGCGTCCAGACCGTGTTGAAGAAGTTGTGGTTGGTGCCCTGGACGTACCACTGGACCTTGGCGAAGGTGTCGACCGCGGTGGGCGTGGTGATCGTCGGGTACTTCGCGTTCTCGAAGAAGCGCGCGCCCTGGAGCGTGGAGACGTCGCCGTCACACGCGGGCAGCAGCACGGCGTAGTTGGTGCCGTACGGCATCTTCGCCTGCGTGTAGTTGACCGGCGCGAGCGCGAGCACGGCGTCGAGCGTGAAGCGCTGGAAGCCCGAGCGGGGCGTGAGGTTGCGCGTGTAGGCGATGAAGTCGGTGACGGCGTCGCCGCCGCGCGAGTGGCCCATCAGGCCGATGCCCTCGGCGAAGTTGAGCTTGCCCACGAGCTTGGTGCCGACCGTGTGGTCCGGCTCACCCGGCACGTACGGGCCGGCGCCGTTGTTCCAGCGCCACAGCAGCTCGAGGTTGGCCTGGGTGATCAGCGACCGCACGCGCGCGCCGCCGTCGGTGAAGCCGTTGTCGAAGTTCGACGTGTTGGCCTCGAGGCTCATCACCGTGTAGCCGTGGCTGGCCAGGTTCTTGGCCATGTAGTCGTAGCCGCCGTAGGAGCGGACGTCGGTCTGGATCGGCGTTCCGCTGTCGTCGACGAGGTCGTCGCAGACCTGCTGACCCGGCGACGGCGTGCCCAGGCACACCGCGTGGCGGCCGTGGACGAACGCGATCACGCGCGAGAAGTCGTTCTCCGGCGCGTAGGTGATCGAGCCGCGCAGCGGGATCTGCGTCGTGGTGACCCCGTCGGCCAGCGTGACCACGAGCTTTCCGGCTTCGTAGTCGATCTTCTTCGTCGCGTAGGAGCCCGCCTGCAGCGGGTCCGGGACGTCGGCGGCGAGCGCCGTGGACGTGGACAGCGTCAGTGCCGTCAAGGCTCCGGCGGCGATCGCGGACAGCCGCGAGCGCGCCGGCAAGTTCCCTCTCAAGTTGTTTCGACCCTTTCCCTCTTTGAGTGACCCGCGCGCACATAAGCGGTCACGAGCGCCCGTGCCAAGCGCTTGCGAGCAGGTTTGGATCGGCGGTCCAAAGCGTGCGCAATGGGTTCATGCGCGCGGTCCATACCGGTAGCCTTCGCCGCGTGGTGGAAGCGCTCTTGAAACGAATCGGGCTCGGCGGCCGCGACATCGCGCCCGACCTCGACGGGTTGTTCACCGTCCACCGGGCCTATGTCGGCTCGATCCCGTACGAGGACCTCGCCGTGCAGCTGGGGGAGACCGGACCGCTCGACCCGGCGGAGCTGGTCGCCCGGCTGCTGCGCGACGGGCGCGGCGGCTATTGCTTTGAGCTCAACACCGTGCTCGGCTGGTTGCTCCAGCAGTTCGGCTTCTCCGTGACCCACCACCAGGCAGTCGTCCGCGGCGTCGGGCCGACCAACCACATGGTCCTGGTCGTCGATCTCGACGGCGAGCCGTGGATCGCCGACGCCGGGCTGGGCGAAGGATTCCTCGACCCGCTCCCGCTGGTCCCGGGCCCGCACGACTTCGGGCCCTTCCGGTGGACCGTCGAGCTGGAGCCGTGCGGGACGTGGTGGGTCGCCTCACACGACTGGTGCTCGTTCCCCGGGTTCCGGATGGAGGAGGAGGCGTCGCCGGTGAGCGCGTTCGAGCCGCACCACACGCGGCTCGCGACCGACCCCGAGTCGCCGTTCGTGAACACGCTGGTGGTGCAGCGACCGCGTGAGGACCGGATCGACACGCTCCGCGCGCGGACGCTGTCGTCCGTGGGGCCGGACGTGGACACCAAGCGGGTGGTGGCCGACGAGGACGAGTTCTATGCCGTGCTGGAGGGCGAGTTCGGGTTGACGCGACGTGATCCGCGGCTCTGGGCCCAGGCCTGCGTCCAACACGACGCGTTCCTCGCGTCGCGGGCCGTCACCTAGTCCGGCACAACCCGACGAGCTGACGGCTCACTCCGCGGCGCCTTCGTCGACGAGCGTGGAGATCTGTGCCAGGTGCGCGCGGACGCGCTCGGCCATGGCGTCCAGCACCGCGCGGGCCTGCTCGATGCCGCCCGCGGCGTTCGTCAGGTGCAGCTTGATGCGGCGAACCTCGTCCATCGCCCCCAGCGCACGCTCCACCTCGGCGCGCAGCGCCGGCGCGTCCAGGCCGTCCACGCCGCCCTTGGCCATCAGCACGCGCGCCCGGGCCAGCGAGTAGGCGACCTCCAGGGCGAGCCGCGAGCCGTCCTCGGGGTCGTAGACGACGAACATCTTGTCGCCGCCGACCTCGCGCAACCCTTCGACCCGCGCGGGCAGCTGCTCCGCGGACGGGACGACCCAGACGCCGTAGTCGGCGGCGCGGTGGGCCATCGCGTCTTCCAGGTCCGTCAGCGCTTCCTTCCTCGACCGCCGCGAGTTCTTGGCCTCGAAGACGATCCGGCCGCGCGAGGCCCCGGAGCAGCCTTCGATGTCCACGACGACGTCGCCCTTGCGGCCGCCGCCACCACGGAAGTCGCCGACGGCGTCGGCGTCGTCGCCGTGGCCGCGGGCGATCGTGTCCAACGCGTCGGCCAACGCCTCCTCGTACGGCCGGCCCTTGGCCGTGCCGCGGGCGTGCTCGGCCGCGACGTCGGCGGCCTTCTCGCGCTCGGAGCGCAGGCCCGCGAGCTCGAGCTTCAGCGCGACCATCTGCTCCCGCATGGCCTCGAGCAGCACCTCCTGGCGCGTGGCCATCTCGCGTGCCGAGCGCAGGTGCGCGGCCTTGAAGTCGGCCAGCGGGTTGTTCCCGTCGGCGCTCGAGAACTGGCGCAGCAGGTCCTCGCGCATGCGGGCGGATTGGTCGCGCATCACCTCGCGCAGCTGGTGCTGCACGGCGGAGGTGGAGCCCTCGCCGAACAGGCGCTGCAGCTCGCGGGCGAGGTGCCCGTTCTCCTCGCCGAAGACCTCGTCGACCTTGGTGCCGAAGAACTCGGCCACCACGCGGGCCTTGTCGGTGAAGGCGGACTCGACCTCGCGGGAGACCTTCTCGAACTCGTTGCGGACGAACTCGGCGTCCACGGCGGCCTGCTCGCGCTCCAAGACCCGCGCGCCGACCTCGATCGCGTCATTGACGATCGCCACCGGGTCTTCACCGGCGGTCATCCGCCGATCGAGGAACGCCGCCGTGGTGGGATCGTCCACGACGACGTTCTCGACGATCACACGCCCCATCAGGACATGGACGCGGGGGGAGCGAAGTGGTGTGGCGGCCTCCATAAGCAACCACCCACGCTACGCGCCGTCCCCGACGGAACGGGCCCCTCAGCAGAGGTTCGGGTCCGCCACCACGGTCACGGTCGCCGGGTTCGACGCCGCGGAGCGGTTCCCGGCCGCATCGACGGCGACCACGGTCCAGGTGCTCGTGCCGTCGGGGGCGTAGACGAACGCGCTCCCGGTCGCGCCGACGACCTCGAACAGCGCACCGTTGCGCAGCAGCTCGTACTCGACCGCGTCACCCACCGTCCCCCAGCGCAGGATCACGCTGCCGCAGAAGTCGGCGAGATCGGTCGCGGTGAGCCCCGACGGCGCGCTCGGCGGCACGCGGTCGCCCGTATCCGCCAGCACCACGGTCACCGGCGCGCTGGACCCGGAGACGTTCCCGCCGCTGTCACGTGCCCGCACCGCGAACGTGTGCGTGCCGGGCGGCACGCTGCGCACGCGCGCGGACAGGCCACCCGCGGTCTGCACGACGGCGCCGTCCATCAGCACCTCGTACCAGAGCGCCCAGCGATCCGACGAGGCGCCCCACGCCAGCGACACGCTCGACGCGGTCGTCGCCGTCACCCGCACGGCGCCCGGAACGGTCGGTGCCGTCACGTCCGGGGCGGTGGTCGCCGTCAACGGCGCACTCGCCGCCGAGCGGTTGCCGGCCGCGTCCAGCGCGGACACGCGGTAGGTCTGCGTCCAGTTGGGCACGAGCCCCGTGATCGTCTTCTGGGTGCTGTTGCCGGGGTGATAGACGCCGTTGACGACGTACGCGTGGATCTGGCCGGAGTTGTCGGTGGACGGGTTCCAGCGCAGCGTCACCGAGTCCTCGGTGACGGCCACCACTCGCAGCCCGGTGGGCACGGTGGGCGGGGTCCGGTCGCGGGCGGCGAACGCGGACGCGGGCAAGCACAGCAGCGCGACGAGGGTCGCGAACAGCAGCTTCATCGGGAGCCTTCCTCCGTGAGGGAGCGTTACCGCCCGGGGTGTACGCACCCTCGGCTCAGAAAGTTCTCAGCGAGTGGAAAACCCCGAGAGGCCTTCGGGGTCCTCGGAGGCCACGTCCACCGACGACACCGTCGCGTGTCCCGGGCCGCCGCGCACGAACGCGACCATCGCGTCGACCGCGTCAGCGCCACCTTCGAACACGGCCTCGACCGTCCCGTCGCTCCGGTTCTCGGCCCACCCGGCCACGCCGCGCCGCTCAGCCTCCTTCCGGGTCGATTCCCGGAAGAAGACACCCTGCACGTTCCCGTGCGCCACCACACGGCGCCGTTCGGCCATGCCGATACGGTAGACAAATGAGAGACCTCGAAGGTGAGCTCGACGCCTGCGGAGGGGCCGCCGCGCCCCCGTCCGCCGCCGCGCGCTTGCGAGAGGTCCTGACCGAGACCCTCAAGCGCGGGCGCAGCGATCTCGCCAAGCCCCGCTCGGGCCTCGAGCATCCGGTCGAGATCGCGCTCACCAGCGGCCTGCTGGCTGCCACGCCCGCGACGGCGACGCTCCGCGCCGACCCCGAGTCGATCCCCGAGCGCGAGTGGCTGCTGGTCGCGGCCGTCGTCGGCACGCTGGTCGAGCTCGCCGAGCCCGGCCCGCCCACCGGTCCGGACGACCTGCGCCTGCGCGCGGGTGAGCTTCCTGGCGGTTTCCTCGTGCTCGGCTTCGAAGGCGCCGACCTGGACCCCGAGCTCGTCGACCTCGCCTTCGAGGAGCAGTCGCACGGCATCGACCGCCTGCGGGCGCGGGCCCACGCGCTCCCACGCAGCGTGATCGAGAACGTGGAGCTCAAGGCCCCGATCGGCGCCCGGCACCCGCTCAAGATCGCCGAGACCGTCGCGCGCCTGGGTGGCCGCCCCGCCGGTCACCACGACGATCTCGAGGACGCCGTGCTCTCCATCCTCGGCACCGGCGGCGCCTCCACACGCCCCCACGAGGACCCCGACCCGGCCAAGCGGGCGGCGCGCCGAATCCTCCAGCGCCTCGACGGGATGGGGAAGTGGGGCGGATATCACACCGAGTTCGCGCACCTTGCGCGAGGCTTCGCCGGCAACGACCGCGCGCTCGCGCAGGAGGTGGGGGAGGCCTTGCTGGAGGCGGGCCTGCTCGCCGAGAAGCCCTCGGTCGGCCAGCGCCACGTCTATCTCAACCCGAAGCGCGCCGCCGAGATCCGCAGGTTGATCGACACGGGAGCGCTCCCAGCGGGTATGAGGCTGCCGTCGAAATAGGAGAGAGATGATCCCGAAGCCGAGTGAGCTCCCAGGGCAGGCCAAAACGAAGCTGCAGACGCTGGTAACGCTCACGCGAGCGGGGATCGTGCACCCCGAGCGGCCCGACCACGTGTGGCACACCGTCGCCGCGCTGCTGAAGTTCGGCACCACGCCCGCGGCGGGCTACGTCGGCGCCGCGAAGAAGTTCCCGAACGAGCCGGCGATCATCGACGAGCTCGGCACGCTCACGTTCAAGCAGGTCGACGAGCGCACCAACGCGCTCGCGCACGCCTTCGCCCGCGACGGGATCGAGGAGGGCGACGGCGTCGCGATCATGTGCCGCAACCACCGCGGCTGGATCGACGCGGTCGTGGCCTGCTCGAAGCTCGGCGCCAACGCGCTGTTCATGAACACGGCCTTCTCCGGCCCGCAGCTGACCGACGTGGCCAAGCGGGAGAAGCCGAAGGCGATCGTCTTCGACCAGGAGTTCGCCGAGGTTCTCGCGGACGCCGGCAAGCGCCGCAAGCGCTACGTCGCCTGGCATGACGGCAAGACCGACGACCCGCTGCTCGAGGACCTGATCGGCCGCGGTGACACCGCGCCGGTGAAGGCGCCGGGGGAAAGGGGACACGCGATCATCCTCACCTCCGGCACCACCGGCACGCCCAAGGGCGCCTCGCGCTCGATGCCGAAGTCGATCGACCCGATCGCGTCGCTGCTGTCCGTCATCCCGCTCAAAGCGCGCGAGAAGACGATGCTCGCCGCGCCGCTCTTCCACGCCTGGGGCTTCGCGCAGTGGGCGCTCGGCATCAGCCTGGCCTCCACCGTCGTGCTCAAGCGCAAGTTCGACGAGGAGGGCACGCTGTCGCTGACGGCCCAGCACGGCTGTCAGGCCCTGGTGGTCGTCCCGGTGATGATCCAGCGCATCCTCGAGCTCGACGACGAGGTGCTCGACCGCTACGACCTGTCGGCGGTGAAGGCGGTGCCGGTGTCCGGCTCTGCGCTCCCGGGCTCGGTCTCGAACCGCTGGATGGACCACTTCGGCGAGAACCTCTACAACCTCTACGGCTCGACCGAGGTGGCGTGGGCGACGATCGCCACGCCGCGCGACCTGCGCGAGGCGCCCGGTACCGCGGGCCGCCCGCCGCGCGGGAGCGTCGTGAAGATCTACGACGAGGACGGCAACACCTTGCCGCCGGGCGAGACGGGCCGGATCTTCGTCGGCAACGACGTCCAGTTCGAGGGCTACACCGGCGGCGGCAGCAAGGACGAGCTCGACGGGCTGCTCTCGTCGGGCGACGTCGGCCATTTCGATTCCGGCGGGCGCCTGTTCATCGACGGCCGCGACGACGACATGATCGTCAGCGGCGGCGAGAACGTCTTCCCGGCCGAGGTCGAGGACCTGCTGCACAACCACGAGGCGATCGTCGAAGCGGCGGTGTTCGGCGTCGACGACGAGCAGTACGGCCAGCGCCTGAAGGCCGTGATCGTCAAGCGGGGCGAGATCACCGAGGACGAGGTCCGCAAGTACGTCAAGACGAACCTCGCGGGCTACAAGCAGCCCCGCGACGTCGAATTCGTCGACGAGCTCCCACGCACCTCCACCGGGAAGGTGTTGAAGCGAGAACTAATGTAAGAGGCATGCCTCAGCGCACGGACTTCCTCGATATCGGGCGCCTCGGGCTCACTTCCGGAGAGGGCCGACGCCTGGACGTGTACGTCCACGTCGACCCGCTCGACTACGGCGGGTCCTCCTACGCCGTGGAGCCGGAGCTGATGCCCGTGCGCCTCGACATCTCTCGCACCACCGGCGACGGATGGGCGCTGCGGATGCGCTTCGACGCGGAGCTGGCCGGCCCGTGCATGCGCTGCCTCGACGACGCGAGGCGCACGTTCCCGGTGAATTCCTACGAGGTGCACCAGCCCGGAGCGGGCGACGCGGAGCTGCTCTCGCCCTACTACGCGGACCACGAGCTGAACCTCCAGGCGTGGGCGCGCGACGCGCTCGCGCTCGCCCTGCCGACCCAGATCACGTGCCGCAATGACTGCGCCGGTCTGTGCGCGCAGTGCGGTGCGAACCTCAACGAGGACCCCGACCACGCGCACGAGGCGCCGCCGGACCAGCGCTGGGCGAAGCTGTCCGAACTCAAGTTCGACTAGGTCGCATCGCCCAGGGGGCGATGCTTCGGGGGAGTTCCCCGGGGGCGTGTGGTGTGCGTGTCCGAGGCGGGAACTCCCGGGGTCGCTATCCTTTCGCGCCGTCATGGCAGTCCCTAAGCAAAAGCAATCGCACGCGCGCACCGCGCAGCGCAGGGCGCAGCACAAGATCACTGCTCCCTCGGTCAACGACTGCCCGCAGTGCCGCCGTCCTCGGCGCCCGCACCGCGTGTGCCCGCATTGCGGGTTCTATGGCGGTCGCGAGGTCGTGCACATGCACGACGCTCACGATCACGATCACGAGCACTAGCAGCACGCCCGTCACCGTCGCGGTGGACGTCAACGGGGCCGATCTCGGCCCCGCTGAGGTCGCGCGCGGTGCCGCGCACGCCGAGGGCGTGCGCGTGATCCTGTTCGGCCCGGCCGCTGAGATCGGTCCGGTGCCTTCGCATGTCTCGGTGGTGGACGCTCCGGTGTCGATCGCCAAAGAGGCCGATCCCGCCCGCGCCGTGCGCCGCACGCCTGAGGCGTCGATCGTCCGCGCCGTCGCGGCGGTCTCAGGCGGCGAGGCCGACGCGCTGGTCAGCGGCGGCTCGACGGGCGCGGCTCTCGCCGCGGCGCTGTTCGGCTTCAAGCGCGTGCGTGGCGTCCATCGCCCGGCGCTCGCGATCATGATCCCGGTCCCCGGCAAGCCGTTCCTGCTGCTCGACGCGGGCGCGAACGTCGAGGTCCGCCCGGAGATGCTCGTCCAGTTCGCGCACATGGGTGCGGCGTTCATGGAGGCCGTGGCCGGTGTCTCGTCCCCGCGCGTGGCGCTGCTCGCCAACGGGACGGAGGCGACCAAGGGCACGGAGATCGTCGTCGCGGCGCATTCCGTGCTGGCTGCGACGCCGGGCCTGAACTTCGTCGGCAACGTCGAGGGGTTCGCGATCGGCAGCGGCGAGGCGGACGTGATCGTGGCCGACGGCTTCACCGGCAACGTCGCGCTGAAGGTGATGGAGGGAGCGTCCTCCGTGCTGCTGGGCGCGGTGCGGAGCGCAGCGACGTCCTCGCTGCGCTCGAAGGTGGGCGGGCTGCTGCTCAAGCCCGCGTTGCGCGGGTTGCGCGACGACCTCGACCCCGAGGAGCAGGGCGGCGCGGTGCTGCTCGGGCTCCGGCACATCGGCGTGGTCCCGCACGGGTCGTTCGGGGCGCGCGGATTCACCCGCGCGATCGAGGTCGCGGCCCGCGGCGTACGCGAGGACGTGGCCGGTCGGACCCACGCCCGCCTGGCCGAGGCGGGGGCATTGCGCAAGCCCGCATCGTCCGAAGCGGTCGCTAGCGTGCCCGACGAGTCATGACCCGAGAACAAGTCCTCTCACTGATCCGTGAGCACCTGGCCGACGAGCTGCAGCTCGACGACCCGGAGACCATCACGGAAGACACGCACTTCCGGCAGGACTTGTCGGCCGATTCGCTGGACCTGTACACGCTCGTGCAGGAGCTCGAAGACTCCTACGGCGTGAAGATGTCCGACGAGGAGGCAGCGCGCATCCACACCGTGCGCCAGGCCATCGACTTCGTCTTGGCCCACGAACCGTCGAACCCCTGAAGCAGCTCCACGACATGCTCGAGCGGCTGCCGGCCGACTTGGCCAAGCAGTCGGTGACGCACTCCTCGTGGACCGAGAAGCGCTCGGATTCCTACGAGC
The DNA here is from genome assembly GCA_027587225.1 of Solirubrobacter taibaiensis. Taxonomy (GTDB): domain Bacteria; phylum Actinomycetota; class Thermoleophilia; order Solirubrobacterales; family Solirubrobacteraceae; genus Solirubrobacter; species Solirubrobacter taibaiensis. The sequence goes on along the minus strand of JAPDDQ010000048.1, from coordinate 28,967 downwards.
GGCTGGCGTTCCTGGGTGACTCGGTGTTGGGTCTGGCGGTCACGACGCACCTGTACCCGCGCCTGCAGCCGGACGCCTATGGCGCCGGGCGGCTCACGAAGGTGCGCGCCCAGGCCGTCTCCGGCCGCTCGTGCCGCGACGTGGCCGAGCGCCTCGGTATCCCGGAGCGGCTGAAGACCGCGGCGCCGCCGGAGTTCGCCGGGCCCGCGACGGAGCAGCTCGCCCGCACCGAGCGGGTGCTCGCGTCGGTGATCGAGGCCGTGATCGGGGCGTGTTACCTGGAGTTCGGCTACGAGCCGGTCGCCGACGCGGTGGTGGAGGCCTTCCAGCCGGAGATCGAGCGCGCGCTCGCGCATCCGGCTGACTTCAAGAGCGCTCTGCAGGAGCAGCTCGCCCGGCGCGGGACGGTCGTGGTCTACGAGGTCGCGTCCGAGGAGGGGCCGCCGCACGAGCGGACCTTCGAGGTGGCGGCGATGGTGGACGGCGAGGAGATCGCGCGCGGGAGCGGGCGGTCCAAGAAGGACGCCGAGCAGGCCGCGGCAGAGACGGCGCTCGAAGGCATGAGCGGGCCCTAGTGCACCTCAGCTCGATCACGCTGAAGGGCTTCAAGTCCTTCCCGGATCGCACGCGACTCACGTTCTCGCCCGGCGTGTCGGTGATCGTGGGGCCCAACGGGTCGGGCAAGTCCAACATCACGGACGCCGTGCTGTGGGCGCTGGGCGAGCAGTCGCCGGTGGCCGTGCGCGGCGCGTCGATGCAGGACGTGATCTTCGCGGGGGCGCACGGCGTCAAGGGGCGCTCGGAGGCCGAGGTCGAGGTGACCCTCGACAACTCGTCGGGGCGCGTGGACCTGCCGGCGGGGGAGATCTCGATCACGCGGCGGCTCAACCGCGCCGGCGACGGCGAGTACCGCATCAACGGCGCCAAGTGCCGGCTCACGGACGTCATCGAGATCCTGTCGGACACCGGCCTGGGCAAGGAGATGCACTCCGTCGTCTCCCAGGGGCGCGTGGCCGAGATCGTCACGTCCAAGCCCAAGGACCGGCGGATGCTGATCGAGGAGGCCGCCGGCCTCGGCAAGCACCGCAAGCGCCGCCGCAAGGCGCAGCTGAAGCTGGAGCGCACGCAGGACAACCTGGATCGCGCGCTGGACGTGGAGCGCGAGGCGCGGACCCGGCTGAAGCCCTTGAAGCGCCAGGCCGAGGCGGCCGAGCTGCACGAGCGGATCGAGCGCCAGAGCGACGAGGCGCGGTGGACGCTCGCCCGCGACAACTCCCGTTCGGCCCGCGCGGGGCTGGAGACCGCGGAGAAGGCTGTCGCTGAGGCGCGGGCCGCTGCGGCCGCGGCCGAGGAGGCGTTCACGGCGGTCGGTGCGCGCCGCGCGAAGGCCGAGGAGGCACTCTCAGCGCGGGGGAGTGAGCGCGAGACGCTGTCCTCGCGCTTCTACTCCGCCAAGTCGAGCGGCGAACGCGTGGGGATGCGGCTGGACGCCGCCCAGCGCCTGATCGGCGAGCTCCAGGAGCGGATCGCGCGCCGCGAGGGCGGGATCGCCGCGCTGCGGGCCGAGATCGAGGCCGACACGGGCGACGACGGCGCCGAGGAGCGCATCGCCGGGCTGCAACGGGAGCTGGAGGAGCTCGCGCAGGACCACCGCGTGCGGCTGGAGCGTGAGCTCGCCGAGCTCGAGGCGGGCCGCGAAGCCGCCACGCAGGTCGTGGCCGAGAAGACGGCGCTGGCCCAGGCCGCCGCCGCCCGCCGCGCGGAGGGCGAAGCCGCCTCCGAGGCCGCGCGTCGCGCTCGCCGCGAGCTGGACGTCGCCGCCGAGAAGGCGCGCCGCGAATCCGCCCGGATCGGCGCCGAGCTCGCGAAGGTCAACCAGTTTCTGCGCGCGAACGCGGGCGCCCCGGGTGGCGCGAAGGCTTTGGCGGACTCGTTGTCCGCGGCCCCGGGCTACGAGCTGGCCCTGTCGGCCGCGCTGGGCCCGCGCCTGCGCGCCGGCGTCGCGCTGGACCTCGAGTCGGGCGCGAAGCTGCTCTCGAAGGGCGGCAAGGACGGCGCCGCCGCGCTGATCGTCCCCGAGTCCGACGTCGCTCCCAGCGACGCTTCGCCGGCCGACGGCGCCGAACTCCTCTTCGCCCACGTCCAGAACTCGGGCGACGCGGGCTCCCAACGGCTGGCGGCGGCCATCCTCAATGATGTGTGGGTGGTGGAGGACGTCGAGGCCGTGCGCTCGGACTTCACCGGCATCGCCGTGACCAAGGACGGGCGGGTGTGGTCGCCGCGCACGCGCGAGCTGCGCCAGGTCTCGCCCGGCGGGCACGACCGCGTGCTCAAAGAGCGCAACCGGCGCGACGCGCTCGTCGGCCAGGTCGACGAGGCGGCCCGTGCCGAGAAGGTCGCGCTCAACGCCGTCGAGGCGGCGCAGGCCAAGGTCGCGGAGGCCGACGCCGCGCGCGAGGGGATCGACCGTGAGGCTCGCGCCGCCTCCCGGGCGCGCGATGAGGCCGCCGAGGCCGAGCGGCACGCGCGCTGGGTCATCCAGCAGCGCCGGTCCGCGCCGGACGAGGGCCCGAGCGCCGACCGCAAGGCGCAGGTGGAGTCCCAGATCGCCACGGAGCGCCGCCTGAAGGAACGCGCCGAGCGCGAGCGGGCGGAGCGCGCGAGACGGCTCGAGCACGAGGGGCGCCGCGTGTTGCGCGACCGTGAGCTCCAGCCGGTCGCGGAGCGCTTCGCCACCGCGCTGAAGACGGTGCAGGCCGCGGTCGCCAACCGCGTCGAGGTGCTCGAGGCCGAGCTCAACGCGGACAAGGCGGCCGGCGAGCAGCTGGCCAGGGAGCTGCGGGAGTGCGCGGCCGAGGAGTCACGCGTCCACGCGAAGCTGCGTGAGCGCGGTGAGGCCGTCACCCGCGGCGAGGTCCAGGCGCAGCGCGCCCGCGATCACGCGGAGGACGTCGAGGCCGAGCTCACCCGGCTCGCCACGAAGCTCGGGCTGGAGCCGGAACCGTCCGAGGAAGGCCTGGACGACGACGAGCGCGCGCACCTGCACAAGACGATCGAGCGGCTCCAGCGCCGCCGTGAGCAGCTCGGCCCGGTCAACCCGCTCGCGCAGGCCGAGTACAAGGAAGCACTCGAGCACGTGCAGGAACTCGAGCGCATGCGCGAGGACATGGAGACCGCGCTGCGGGAGCTGGCCCAGCTCATCAAGGACACGGACCGGCGGATCAAAGAAGCCTTCGAGGAGACGTTCGAGGCCGCGGCCAAGAACTTCCAGGAGGTCGTCGGCCACCTGTTCCCGGGCGGGCGCGGCGCGCTGCGGCTCGTGCGCGAGGACTCCGGCCCGCGCCCCGTGCTGGGTGGCGGCGACGCGGAGACCGAGGCGCCCGAGCCCGACGAGGACGAAGACGAGGAGACGCCGGAGGACAAGCTCGGCGTCGAGATCGAGATCACGCCCGCGGGCAAGTCGACCAAGCGCCTGACGCTGCTGTCCGGCGGCGAGAAGACGATGACGTCGCTCGCGTTCCTGTTCGCGGTCTTCCTCGCCCGCCCGTCGCCGTTCTACATCCTCGACGAGGTCGAGGCCGCGCTCGACGACCTCAACATCGACCGCTTCCTCCAAGTCCTGCGGAGCTTCAGCGACCGCGCGCAGTTCATCGTCGTCACGCACCAGAAGCGCACGATGGAAGCCGCCGACGCGTTGTACGGCGTGTCCATGGCCGGCAACGGCGTCTCGAAGGTAATCTCCCGCCGGCTCCCGAAGCCCGTCGAGGAAGAGGCCGCCGCGTGAAGCCCGAAACCGCCGCTCCGCCGCAGAGTGTCGAAGGATCGTCAGGCATAGACAGCGCCGTCGGCATCGTCGGCTCCGCCGCGGTCGTCGGCTCGGCGGGCGTGGTCGGCTCGGCCGCCGTCGCGGGCTCGTCCGCGATCGTCGGGTCCGCGGCCGTCGCCGGGTCCACGTGCGTCGTCGGCAGCGCCGGCGTCGCGCTCTCCGCGGGCGTCGTCGGCTCCGCGGGCATCATCGCCGGCCTCGGCAACGTCGGCTGCGCGGGTTGCGTGGCCTGCATCGGCTGCGTGAACTGCAAGGGCTGCGTGGGCTGCATCGGCTGCAGCGGCATCACGGGCGGCGTCGGCCTGATCGGCGTCCACGCATGACGAACATCCGGCGCGCCATCCCGAACCTCGTCGTTGAGGACGCGGAGGCCGCCAAGACGTTCTTCAACGGCTTCCTCGGCTTCGAGATCGCCATGGACGAGGCCGGCTTCGTCATGTACCGCTCGCCGAGCAACCCGACCGCGCAGATCACGACCGCCGACCTCAAGGTCGAGGGCCAGGACCGCGGGATCAAGGACGCGGACGTCTCAGTCGAGGTCGAGGACGCCACCGCGCTGCACGCACTGGCGCTGGAACAGGGCCTCGACGTGGTCTATCCGCTGACCGACGAGCCGTGGGGCGTCCGCCGCTTCTTCGTCAAGGCTCCCGGCGGCCACGTCATCAACGTGGCGCAACACCTCTAAAAAATCAGCGCGAGCAGCACCACGAAGGCGATGATGGTGAGCAGCACCATCGAAGCCACCGCGGTCGCGGCGAGGATCGCCGCGCCCTTGCCCACGCGCACGATCTGGCGCGTGGTGTGCGACGGGAGCCGCCGCTCGGCCATCGCCATGAACACCGCGCCGAGGAAACCCGCGCCGTACTCCGCGCGCTCGGCCTCCACCACCCGCTCGCGGCATCGCGCCGCCATCTCACGTGCCTCGCGCCGCTTGCGCACCGCCGTCTTGGGCAGCGTCTGCAGCCTGGTCTCCCAGTAATTCAGAGATTCGCGAGCTTCGACAAGAGCGGGCATCTCGCGACCCATTCTACCGGTTAGAGCCGTTTCTCACCCCAAAAGACGGCATAAGAATTGCCGTTGTAGTCGGCGATTTCCTCGTACCCGGCGTCTCCGTAGAGCTGGCGCGCGACGTCCATCGTCGCCGCCGTGTCCAGCCGCACGCGTGCGTATCCGAGCTCGCGCGCCGCGTCCTCCAGCGCCGACAGCAGCCGCCGGCCGTGTCCCCGGCCACGGGCGTCCGGCAACGTGTACATCCGTTTGACCTCGGCCACATCCTCGCCGAGCCGCCGCACCCCGCCGCCGGCCACGGGGAAGCCGTCCTCCAGCACGATCACGTACGCGCCGTCGGGCGGGTTCATCTCGCCCGGATCCACCGTTGAGGTGGTCTCGGCCGTGACCGGCCCGAGATCGGCCTCCACGTAGGCCTCCATCGCCACGAGGAGCTCCCGCGCGATTTCTGAGTCGCCTGCTATCCGCCGTACTTCGATCACGCCTCGTATCCTGCCGAATCGCATGGCCAGAGACTGGTACGACCTCTTCCTCCTCGACCAGGCACCTCCCGAGGTGCCGGACGAGCCCGAACGCGAAGAGAAGCGCCGCGGCTTCTTCAAACGCCTGCGCGAGAACATGAAGAAGACCCGCGAGGCCCTGACCGCGGAGGTTCAGGCCACGCTGTTCGAAGGTGACCTCGACGAGAACACCTGGGAACGCCTCGAGGAAGCGCTGATCTACGCCGACGTCGGCGCCAAGACCACCGCCCAGGTGGTCGAGGAGCTCGAGCGCGAGGCCGATGAGGGCAACCTCGTCGGCGGCGAAGCGCTGAGCAACCGCCTCGCGGAGCTCCTCGCCCAGCTCGCCCGCACCGGCGACGACAAGATCGACCTGCGCCCCGACCCGACCGTGATCCTCGTGGTCGGCGTCAACGGCACCGGCAAGACGACGACGATCGGCAAGCTGTCGTGGCACCTGCGCAACACGCTCGGCCTCACGGTCGTGGTCGGCGCGGCGGACACGTTCCGCGCCGCCGCGGTCGAGCAGCTCGAGCGCTGGGGCGAACGCGCGGGGGTCGACGTGGTCAAGGGGCCTGAGGGCTCCGATCCCGGTTCGGTCGCCTTCGAGGCCATCGCCCGGGGCCGTGAGCGCGGGGCCGACGTGATCATCATCGACACCGCCGGCCGCCTGCACACGCAGACGAACCTGATGGAGGAGCTCGCCAAGGTGCGTCGCGTGATCACCAAGCAGATGCCGGAGGCCCCGCACGAGACGCTGATGACCGTGGACGCCACCACGGGCCAGAACGGCGTCCGTCAGGCCAAGCTGTTCGGCGAGGCCGTCGGCGTCACCGGAATCATCCTCACCAAGCTCGACGGGACGGCCAAGGGCGGGATCGCGCTCGCGATCGCGAACGAGCTGAACATCCCCGTCAAGCTGATCGGCATCGGCGAGCAGCTGGAGGATCTCCGGCCGTTCGATCCCGACGACTTCGCCAAAGCGCTCCTTTCCGCGTAACGCCTCATATACGATCGACCCAGTGGATCCCTGGGTGATCTGGCTGACCTTGGCGGTCGTGCTCGCAGTGGGCGAGATCGCGACGCTGAGCTTCTTCCTCGCGCCGTTCGCCGGCGGTGCGGCCGTGGCCGCGGTGCTGGCCGCGTTCGACGCGGGCACCACGGCCGAGATGGCCGCGTTCCTCGTCGTCTCGATCGTCCTGCTGGCCGCGCTGCGGCCGCTCGCCCGGTCGCATCAGAAGGGCAAGGCGCTGAAGATGGGCACGGCGGCGCTCGTCGGGCAGACCGCGATGGTGGTGGAGCGGATCGCCAACGACGAGGGCGTGGGCTGCGTCAAGCTGGACGGCGAGATCTGGACCGCCCGCGCGTACGACGATGACGCCGTCATCGAGCCGGGGACGAAAGTGCACGTCCTCGAGATCCGGGGCGCAACCGCGCTCGTGGCCGAGTAGAGGGAGACCCGCATGACCGCAGGCTTGATCGCCTTGATCGTCCTGATCGTGTTCCTGTTCATCCTGGCGGCGTCGGGCGTGCGGATCGTCCCGCAGGCGCGGGCCGGGATCGTCGAGCGGCTGGGCCGCTACAGCCGGACGTTGGACCCGGGGCTCACCCTGATCGTCCCGTTCATCGACCGGGTGAAGCCGCTGATCGACCTGCGCGAGCAGGTGGTCTCGTTCCCGCCGCAGCCGGTGATCACCGAGGACAACCTCGTCGTCGGCATCGACACCGTCATCTACTTCACGGTCACGGACCCGCGGGCGGCCACCTACGAGGTCGCGAACCCGCTGCAGGCGATCGAGCAGCTCACCGTCACCACGCTCCGCAACGTGATCGGCGGCATGACCCTCGAGGAGACGCTCACCTCGCGTGACAGCGTCAACAGCCAGCTGCGCGCCGTGCTCGACGAGGCCACGGGCCGCTGGGGCATCCGCGTCGGCCGCGTCGAGCTCAAGTCGGTCGAGCCCCCGCGCACCGTCCAGGAGGCGATGGAGAAGCAGATGCGCGCCGAGCGTGACCGCCGCGCCACGATCCTCACCGCCGAGGGCGTCAAGCAGTCGCAGATCCTCACCGCCGAGGGCGAGAAGCAGTCCGCCGTCCTGCGCGCCGAGGGCGCCCGCACCGCCGCGATCCTCAAGGCCGAGGGCGAGGCCAAGGCGATCGAGACCGTCTTCAACGCGATCCACGAGGGCGCGCCCGATCAGGCGCTCCTGCAGTACCAGTACCTGCAGACCCTGCCGCAGCTCGCGCAGGGCGACGCGAACAAGATCTGGATCATCCCGTCCGAGTTCACGTCCGCGGTGTCGAGCATCACGGAGCAGCTCACGGGCGCCAAGCCGAAGAAGCCCAGGGGCGCGACCTCCATGGAGGAGATCGACGAGCGGGCCCGCAAGGACGCCGAGGAGGCCGCCCGCGCCGCCGCCGCGGCGTCGCAGGAGGCTGAGAGCGCGACCTCGATCAGCGGCGGCACGCCGGCGCCGCGCGAGATCGCGCCCGGGACTCCCGCTCCGGCGCCGCCCCCGCCCGGCGTCTAAGCGCCCTTGTTGAAGGCCGCCATGCCCTTGATGCGGTTGTCCGCGTCGAGGGCGGCGACCTTGTAGGACTCGGCGAACGTCGGGTAGTTGAACACCGCGGTGACGAGGAAGTCGAGCCCGTTCGGCCCGCTGGCCATCACCGCCTGGCCAATGTGGACGAGGTCGGTGGCGCTCGTGCCGAGCACGTGCACGCCGAGGATCGACCGGTCCTCGGCGGAGACGAGCAGCTTGAGCATGCCCTCGCGGTCGCCGGAGATCACGCCGCGGGCGAGCTCGCTCCAGCGGGCGATCCCGCACACGTACGGCACGGCCGCGTCGGTCAGCGCTTCCTCCGTGGCGCCGACCAGGGCGAGCTCGGGGATGGCGTAGACGCCGCTCGGGATCAGCTGGGGGAGTTGGGTCACCGGCCGGTCGAAGGCGTGCAGCGCCGCGATCCGGCCCTGCTCCATGGCGGTGGCCGCCAGCCCGGCGCCGCCGGCGCAGTCGCCCACGGCGAAGATGTGCGGCACCTCAGTCTGGCAGTTCTCGTTGACCTCGATCCGGCCGCGCTTGTCCGCTTTGAGGCCGGCCTTCTGCAGCCCGAGCTTCTCCGTGTCGCCTTGGCGGCCGGTCGCGTAGAGCACGGTCTCGGAGACGATCTCCTTGCCCGAGGCCAGCTTGAGCCGGGCGCCGCGGCCCGGGAGCGACTCGACGGCCTCCACCTTCTCGCGCAGCCGGAACGTCACGTTGCGCCGGCGCAGGAGGTACTGGAAGGCCTCGCCGATCTCGCTGTCGAGGAACGTGAGCACGCGGTCGCGCTGGTCGACGACGGTCACCTTGGTGCCGAGCGCGCCGAACATCGACGCGTACTCGACCCCGATCACGCCCGCTCCCACGACGGTCATCGTCCGCGGCACGCGCTGCGCGAGCTTGAGCAGCCCGTCGGAGTCGATGATCGTCTTGTCGTCGAACTCGACCGAGGCGGGCCGCGCGGGCCGGGTCCCGACCGCGATCACGATCTTCGCCGCCTTGACGGGCTCGTCGCTGTCTTCGATCTGGACGGTGTTGGCGTCCACGAACGTCGCCGCGCCCTGCAGCAGCCCGACGCGGTTGCGCCGGAACTGCTCGCGCGTGATCTGGGTCTCCGCCGCGACAACGGCGCCCGCGCGGTCGAGCAGTTGTTGGATGGCCTCCTGCTCGGTCTCCTCGACCCGCGTGGGGTCCAGCACGTCCAGCGGACGCGTGGCGAGCTGCTCCAGGGTGGCCTGGCGCAGGGTTTTCGAGGGGATCGTCCCGGTATGGATCGAGACTCCGCCGAGGCGGTTGCGACGTTCGGCAACGGCGACACGCTTGCCGAGCTTGGCTGCTTGGATGGCGGCGCGCTGACCGCCAGGACCCGAGCCGATTACAAGAAGATCGAGCTCCACTGCGGGTACAGTCTCACACCATGTTCGATTCGCTCTCGGAGAAGCTTCAAGGCACGCTGGCGGGCGTCCGTCAACGCGGTGCCCTGACTGAGGACGACATCAACAAGGCCATGCGGGAGATCCGCCTGGCGCTGCTGGAAGCGGACGTCAACTTCAAGGTCGTCAAGCAGTTCACGAGCTCGGTCAAGGAGCGCGCGCTCGGGATCGAGATCACCAAGCAGCTCAACCCGGGCCAGCAGGTCATCAAGATCGTCAACGACGAGCTGACCGCGCTGATGGGGGGCCAGTCGGCGGGGATCACGTTCTCGCCGCGCCCGCCGACGGTGATCCTGATGGCCGGCCTGCAGGGCTCCGGCAAGACCACCGCCACGGCCAAGCTGGCGAAGCTGCTCAAGGAGCAGAACGGCTCGTCCGTCGCCGTCGCCGCCTGCGACGTCTACCGGCCGGCCGCCGTCGAGCAGCTGATCAAGGTCGGCGCCCAGGCAGGGGCGACGGTCTACGAGCAGGGCATCGACAAGGACCCGGTGGAGATCGCCGGTTGGGCGCTCGATCAGGCCAAGAAGGACGGCAAGGACGTCCTGATCGTCGATACCAGCGGTCGCCTGCACGTCGACGAGGCGCTCATGCAGGAGCTCGCGAACATCAAGAAGCGCGTGAAGCCGCACGTCGTGCTCCTGGTGGTCGACGCCATGACCGGCCAGGACGCGGTCAACGTGGCCGAGCAGTTCGCGGAGGTCGCGCAGTTCGACGGCGTGATCCTCTCGAAGCTGGATGGCGACGCTCGCGGCGGCGCCGCTTTGAGCGTGAAGGCCGTCACCGGCAAGCCGATCCTGTTCGCCTCCACCGGCGAGAAGCTGGGCGACTTCGAGAAGTTCCATCCGGACCGGATGGCGCAGCGCATCCTCGGCATGGGCGACGTGCTGTCGTTCATCGAGAAGGCCGAGCAGCAGGTCGACCAGGACGAGGCCAAAGAGCTCGAGCGCAAGCTCCGCAAGAACCAGTTCACGCTCGAGGACTTCCTGGACCAGCTCAAGAAGATCCGCAAGATGGGCCCGCTGACGTCCCTGCTGGGGATGATCCCGGGCCTGGCGGGCCACCAGCTGTCGAAGATGAACGTCGACGAGCGCGAGCTGGACCGCGTCGAGGCGATGATCCTGTCGATGACGCCCTACGAGCGCAAACACCCTGAGCTGATCAAGGGGTCGCGCCGTCTGCGGATCGCCAAGGGCGCGGGTGTGACCGTCCAGCAGGTCAACCAACTCGTCAAGCAGTTCGACCAGATGCGCAAGCTCATGAAGGGCATCCAGCAGGGCAAGATGCCGGACCTTGGCCAAATCATGCGTGGTCGGTAATCCGACTCGCTATCCTGCACCGCCGATATGGCAGTCAGCATGCGACTCACCCGCGTCGGCGGGAAAAAAGATCCCCAGTGGCGCGTGGTCGTCGCGGACAGCCGCTCCCCGCGAGACGGCCGCTTCATTGAGAACCTCGGCCGGTACAACCCGCAGACGGAGCCGTCCACGGTCGTGCTCAACGAGGAGCGGGTCCGGTACTGGATCTCCAAGGGCGCGCAGCCCTCGGAGCCGGTCCAGAAGCTCATGAAGATCTCGGGCATCACGGTCTAACGACGGCCCGTGCGCGAGCTGCTCGAGTACCTCGCGCGGTTGCTGGTCGACCACCCTGAAAAGGTGCAGGTCGACGAGTTCGAAGAGGAGGACGGCACGCTCGTCCTCGAGCTTTCGGTGGATGATGATGACTACGGACAGGTCATCGGACGCGGCGGGCGCACAGCCCAAGCCCTCCGGACGGTCGTCAAGGCCGCCGCGGTCAAGGACAACCGACGCGTCCTCATCGACATCGTCGAGTGAGTTGCTGACGGTCGGCCGGATCGGCCGGCCGCACGGACTCGACGGTTCCTTCTACGTGGTCGACCCGTTGCCGGAGCTCCCGGCGAAGGGCGGCATGGTCTCCGGACGGCGCATCGTGCGGCGTTCCGGCACGACCGAGCATCCGATCCTGCGGCTGGAAGGCTCCGCGACGCGCGAGGACGCCGAGGCGTTGCGCGGCACGTTGCTCACCGTCCCGCGCGAGGACGCGATGCTCTCCCAGGACGAGTTCTGGGCTTCCGACGTGGAAGGCTGCACCGTCGTGTCGGGTGACGTCGAAGTCGGCGTCGTCCTGCGCATGAACGTGCTGCCGTCCGTCGAGGTGCTCGAGGTGGACCGCGTCGACGGCACCGTGCTGCTCGTGCCGCTGGTGCGCGACTGCATCCGCTCGATCGACCTCAAAGCCCGCCGCATCGACATCGACCTGGAGTTCCTCGGTGAGAGCTGACGTCTTCACGCTCTTCCCGCAGTGGTTCGAGTGGTTCCGCAGCCAGCGGCACGTCCAGAACGCGCTCGCGCTCGGTCACACCGTCGACGCCTTCGACTTCCGCACCGCGACGCCCCTGAAGTGGGGCCAGGTCGACGACACGCCCTTCGGCGGCGGCGCCGGCATGGTCCTGCGCGTGGACACGATGGAAGCCGCGCTGCGCGAGCGCTACGGCGAGGACCCGGTGGCTTTGAAGTCCCACCGTCGCGTGATCGCGTTGACGCCCGCCGGCCGGTTGCTGGATGACGCGCTGGCGTCGGAGCTGGCGGCCGAGGAGGAGATCACGCTGCTCTGCGGCCGCTACGAAGGCTTCGACGAGCGCATCCTCGAGCACTTCGTGTCCGACCAGGTGTCGATCGGCCGCTACGTTCTTGCTGGTGGTGAGCTGGCCGCGATGGTCGTGCTCGACACCATGCTTCGCAAACTTCCTGGAGTCCTCGGCGACGATGAGTCCGCTGTGGAGGAGTCCTTCTCCGAGGCGCTCGAGGGCGCACCGGAGTACCCGCACTACACCCGACCCGCGGAATGGCGTGGCTGGGCGGTTCCCGACGTGTTGCTCTCAGGGCACCACGCGCGGGTAGACGAATGGAGACGGGCGCAGTCGCGGCTGCGCGCCGAGCGTCCGCTACCATGATCGACCGCCCGCGACCCATGTCCGCCGAGGCTTCTTTTTTGCCATGAGCACTGTTATCGACACTCTCGAGCGCACTCAGCTGCGCCGCGTCCCGCGCTTCCAGCCGGGTGATCGCGTCAAGGTCCACTTCCAGGTCATCGAGGGCACGCGTCGCCGTACGCAGGTCTTCGAGGGCGTCGTGATCAAGCGTCAGGGCGAGGGGGTGCGCGAGACCTTCACGGTCCGCAAGCAGTCCTTCGGCGTCGGCGTTGAGCGCACGTTCCCGATCCATTCGCCGAAGATCGAGAAGATCGAGGTCGCCGCCCGCGGCGACGTCCGTCGCGCGAAGCTGTACTACCTGCGCGGTCGCGTCGGTAAGCGTGCCCGCGTCCGCGAGCGTCGCTACACGGGTCCGGAGGAGGTCGTCGAGCGCGGCATCCTGTACGACCCCGCGGCCGAGAACGCAGCCGCGTTCGACGCGGAGGTCCCGGGCGAGGCCGTCGACGAGCAGGCGCTCGCCGAGGCCGAGGTCGTCGAGGCGTCGTCTGACGCCGAAGTCGCTGAGACGCAGTCGTCGGAAGCCGCAGAGCCGGCGGCCGACGGTGACGAAAAGCAGAGCTAGGGAGTACCGCGGCGTGGCGGCCAAGAAGGGGTCGAGTTCGACCTCCGGGTCGCTCGTCGAACTGGTGCTGATCGTGGCGGTTGCCCTGGGCCTAGCCCTGGGCATCCAGGCCTTCCTGGTCAAGCCGTACCGGATTCCGAGCGAGTCCATGGTCCCGACCTTGCAGATCGGGCAACGCGTGCTCGTCAACCGGATCGGCGAGCGCTTCACGCATCCGGAGGTGGGGGACATCATCGTCTTCCACCCGCCGGAGGGCGCCACCACGAACACCTGCGGCGAGGGCCAGCCCCCCGCGGGTGCGCCGTGTGGCGAACCCACCCAGGATCGCGCCGACGTGAACTTCATCAAGCGCGTCGTCGCCGGCCCCGGTGACCGGATCTCGATCGATGACGGCCACGTCATCCTGAACGGAACGCGTCAGACGGAGGACTTCGCACGCCCGTGCGACCCGGAAGATGCGTGTTCTTTCCCGACCGAGATCACCATTCCAGCCGACCACTACTTCATGATGGGCGACAACCGTGGCTCCTCTGACGACAGCCGTTTCTGGGGACCAGTCCCAGAAAAATGGGTCATCGGCCAAGCTTTCGCGACCTACTGGCCGCCGGGCCGCATCGGCCTCCTCTAAGAAGACCTCCGGGTCGCGCCTGTTCCGGTTCGACCGGGAACTGGGCTTCCGGTTCGTGGCCGGCGCCGACGAGGCGGGCCGTGGGTGTCTGGCAGGGCCGCTGGTCGCCGCCGCGGTCCTGTTCGACTACGAGACGCTTTCGCTGACGGACCGGCGCACGTTGAGCGCGCTCAACGACTCCAAGCAGCACAACCTGGAGATGCGCGAGTACCTGTACCCGCGCGTGCTGCGGGCGGCCGTGAAGGTCTCCGTCACCTCGCGCTGCGTGCGCGGGATCGACTCGCGCGGGCTCCACAAGACGAACCTGGCGGCGTTGAGCGACTGTCTGCGGCGCGTGGGTGTCGACGGCGGGATCTGTCTTTCTGACGGGTTCCCGGTGCCTGATTGTGGGTTCGAGCAGCGGCACGTGGTCGGCGGCGACGCCACCTCGGCCGCCATCGCGGCCGCGTCCGTGATCGCCAAGGTCACGCGCGACCGCTTCATGCAGCGGATGGAGAAGCAGTACCCGGGCTGGGAGTTCGGCGCCCACGTCGGCTACTCCACACCTGAGCACCGCGCCGCGATCGAACGCCAGGGCGTCTCGCCGCTGCACCGCATGTCGTTCCAGTCCGTGGCGTACACGCAACTCGCTCTCTAGCGCCGGAGGGCGAGGTTGTCGCCCGCGGCCACGTGGTTTCCTGTCTGGCGATGGCCACCTTCGTCCTCGTCCACGGCGCCTGGCATGGCGGCTGGTGCTGGCGCGACGTCGCCGTCGAGCTCGCCGCGGCCGGCCACGACGTACTCGCGCCGACGTCCTCCGGCCTCGCCGAGCGCGCGGCGCTGGCTTCGTCCGCGTCTTTGTCCGTCCACGTCGAGGAGCTCGCGGGCCTTCTGTACTTCGCGGACCTGCGCGAGGTGGTGCTCGTCGGCCACTCCTACGCCGGGCTCGTCATCGCCGGCGCCGCGGCTCGTGCCCACGCGCGGATCTCGCGCCTCGTCTTCCTCGATGCGTTCGTCGCCGAGGACGGGCAGTCGATGTTCGACCTGCTCCGGCCCGAGCGGCGCACGGTCTACGAGGAGTCCGTCGTGGACGGGCTGATCGCGGCGCCTGCGCCCGAGCTTTTCGGGGTGCCGGATGCGGATGGCTGGCTCGCTGATCGGTTGACCGGCCAGCCGCTGCGGACCTGGAAGGAGCCGCTGTCGGCGCCATCCTCTCCGCCGTTGGCGCGCCAGTACGTGCGCTGCACCCAGGGGCCTTTGACGCCGAGCTTCTCCGGTTTTGCGATCCGGCTGCGCGACACGGCCGGCTGGGACGTCGTGGACTTCGACGCGCCCCACGACGCCATGATCACGCACCCGACGGACCTCGCGGCGCTCCTCGCCGTGGGGTGAATTGGCACAAACGCGGCGCACTTTTGTAACGGAGTACGTCTAGAGCCATGAGGGGCCGCGGCCATAGCGTCGCGTCCCATGACCGACGTCCGGCACACCGCGGGCCAGCAAGGCGAAGCGCACGCCGCCCAGCACTTCGAACGCCTCGGCTTCGACGTGCTCGCCCGCAACCACCGCACCCGCTTCGGCGAGCTGGACCTCGTCGCCTACGACGGCTCGACGCTCGTCTTCGTCGAGGTCAAAACCCGCCGCTCCGGCGAGCGCGAGCCGTGGGAGAACCTCCACGACCGCAAACGCTCGAAGGTCCGCCGGATGGCCATCGCCTGGCTCACCGAAGCCCCGGGCCGCCCCTTCGGCGCCGCCCTGCGCTTCGACGGCGTCGCGGTCCTCCTAGACGCACACGGAGACCTCGTCCGCCTCGACCACCTCGAGGCCGCGTTCTGATGCGCCTGCCCACCGTCATCCCGGCGCCGTCGCGGCCGGCCACCGCCGCGCGCTCGCCGCGGCCCGCCGCCGCCCGGACTTCGCGCCCGACCACCCCGGGTGGTCGTTGATGCTCGCCCGGGTCATCACCTTCGCCGTCGAGGGCGTGGACGCGCGGCGGGTGTGGGTCGAGGCCGACATCCGGCTCGGGCTGCCCGCGTTCACCGTGGTCGGGCTCGCCGACAAGGCGGTGCGCGAGGCCCGCGAGCGGGTCCGGGCCGCGCTCGTGAACTCGGGTTACGAGTTCCCGCTGCGGCGGATCACGGTCAACCTCGCGCCGGCCTACCTGCGCAAGGTCGGCCCGGCGTTCGATCTCCCACTCGCGGTCGCGCTGCTTGTGGCCTCCGGGCAGCTGGAGGCGGAGACCGTCGCGTCGTGCGCGATCGTCGGCGAGCTCTCCCTGACCGGCGAGGTGCGGCCGGTCCGGGGCGCGCTCGCCGTGGCGGAGGCCACGCGCCGCCACGAGCTGGGCAAGCTGGTGCTGCCCTTGTCGAGGGCGCGGGAGGCCGCGCTGGTGCCGGACATCGAGGTCATCGGCGTCGAGTCGCTGACCGAGTTGGTCGCGACGCTGCGTGGGGAGGAGGCGCCGGTCGGCATCCCTACCGCGGTGGCGGCAGCGCTCACCGAGGAGGTCCCGGACCTCGCTGACGTCCGCGGCCACAACGGGCTCATCCTCGGGCTCGAGGTCGCCGCCGCCGGCGGGCACAACCTGTTCCTGCAGGGCCCGCCGGGCACGGGCAAGACGATGATCGCCCGGCGCCTGCCGTCGATCCTCCCGCCGCTCAGCTCCGACGAGGCGATCGAGGTCACGCGCATCCAGTCGATCGCTGGGCTCCGCGGGAGCGCGGGCCTCGTCACCGAACGTCCGTTCCGCGCGCCCCACCACACCATCTCGGCCGCCGGCCTCGTCGGCGGCGCCAACCCGCCCCAACCGGGTGAGGCGACTTTGGCTCACCGGGGTGTGTTGTTCCTGGACGAGCTCAGCGAGTTCTCGCGCCCGAGCCTCGAAGCGCTCCGCCAGCCGCTCGAGGACGGTCACGTCACGATCGTCCGCGGCCAGCAGGTCATGGTCTTCCCGACGCGCTTCATGCTCGTCGCCGCCTCCAACCCGTGCCCGTGCGGTCTCGGCGGTACCCGCTGCACCTGCACTCAGGCGGACCTCGCCCGCCACCGCCGCCGCCTCTCCGGCCCGCTGCTGGATCGCATCGACATCCTCATGCGCGTCGAGCGCCCGCCGTCCGAGGCCCTGCGCCGCCAGGCCGCACCAGCCTCGTCCACCGTGCGCGAGCGCGTCGTCGCGGCCCGCGAGCGTCAAGAGCACCGCCTCGCCGAGGAACCGGAGATCTGCAACGCCCAGCTGACCTCGCGCCAGATCCGCGAGCTCGGCAACATCACCCCGAGCGCCCTTCGCCTGCTCTCCGAACTCTACGACCGCCACTCCCTCTCCGCCCGCGGCCACACCCGCATCCTCCGTGTCGCCCGCACGGTCGCCGACCTCGAAGCATCCGACGTCGTCGGCCCCGAGCACGTGAACATCGCCGCGAGCCTCCGCCTCGACGACCACCCGCCACTCGCGGAGGCGGCGTGACCGCTTGCGACGCCTGCCTGCGGCGGACCGGGCTGATCGCCGCCATCGCCGGGCGTCTCCAAATCGAGTTCAAGCAGCGCGGCGCGCCCGCGCGGGTGCTCGCGCTGAGCGACGAGGACCTGCTCGACATCGGCGCGTCGGACGACATTCGGCGCCGTTACGCGGACTTCGACGCTCCTGCTGCCCGCGCGCGGGCGAGCGCGGCCGGCCTAAAGACCGTGTGCCGGTGCCGGGACGAGTACCCGGACCGGCTGCGCGACCTCGCAGACCCGCCCGCCGTGCTGCACATCCTCGGTGACCCGGGCGTGCTCGCCGACGCCGAAGGCGTGGGCGTCGTGGGCGCCCGGCGCGCCTCGGCGTACGGGCTCGACGTCGCGCGGACGATGGGACGCGGGTTGTCGGCCGCGGAGATCACCGTGGTCTCCGGCCTCGCCATGGGCATCGACTCGGCCGCGCACGCCGGCGCGCTCGAAGGGCCAGGGCGCACGATCGGTGTGCTCGCGGCGAGCGCGCACATCCCGTACCCGCCCCGCGGCTTCCGCTTGCACGCCGCCGTCGCCGAACGCGGGGCGGTCATCTCCGAGATGCCACCGGGCGCGAGCGCGCATCGCTGGTGCTTCGTCGCCCGCAACCGCATCATCGCCGCGCTCGCGGCCGCGACCGTCGTCGTCCAGGCGACCGAGCGCTCGGGCTCCCTGACCACCGCGGACTTCGCCAACGAGCTCGGCCGCGCGGTCGGCGCCGTCCCGGGCCAGGTCACCACCCGCCTCTCCGGTGGCACCCACTTGCTGATCCAGACAGGCGCGCCGCTCATCCGCGACGCCACCGACGCCCTCGAGCTGCTCGCGGGAGCTACGGGCCGCGTGTTTGCTGACGGCGGCCGCGCCGCTCCACGGCCTGCGCTCGAAGAGCACCTGGAGACGCTCCTCGCCGCCGTCGAGGACGGCCACGGCTCGCTGGGCGAACTCGCCGAGTCCGCCGACGAGGCCCGCTCCGCCCTGACGGGCCTCGCCGAGCTGGAACGCCTCGGCCTGGTCCGCCGCGGCTTCGCGGGTCGCTGGGAACGGGCGGCGTGAACGGCGAGCACACCCGCGGGCGCCGCGTCAAGAAACCCGTGCCCGGGCGGTTGCGGCGCTGCGCGGCGGTGGTCACGGGTTTCTTGACCCGTCGGGCGCGGGCGTGCTGATTGCGGGTGAGGCGGGTGCCCCGCACTGCGTGAACGCCGAGGCGTTCACGTCTTCCCAGGCCGAGGGACGGTCCACGCCACGCGAGCGTTCACGAACTTGCCGCGCAGGGAAGTTGGTGAACGCTCGCGTGCCTGGGTGGCGCGTTACCGCTCGCGGGCGCAGCGAGTGGTCGATTGGTGTCGCATAGCGACGTCAACTGATCAATGACCCGGCGCGCGGGTGTTCGAGCGAGCTCGTCCGCGCCCGGGCGTGCCGGCGCCAGCCGGCCTGAGTGAGCCGTCAGCGCAGCGGTGGCGTGGTTGTCAACCGCGAGTCCGTCAGGACCGGCCGAAGGCCGTCGCGAAGCGATCGCCTTGACAACCACGACGCCGCGGAGCTACCCGAGCGCGGCGAGGTCCGGCACGGCGATGCGCGTGGGGTGCCGCGGCGAGGGCGCGGCGCGGTTCCCCTACGGCAGGACCCAGGTGTCTTTGGCGCCGCCGTTTTGGGAGGAGTTCACGACGAGCGCGCCCTCGGAGCGGGCGACGCGGGTGAGCCCGCCGGGCAGGACGCGCGGGTTGCAGCCCTCGCCGAGGAAGACGAAGGGGCGGAGGTCGATGTGGCGCGGGGCGAGGCGGCCGCCGTCCACGACGGTGGGGTGGGTGGAGAGCATGACCATGCGCTGGGCGATCCAGGCTCCGGGGTCGGCGATGACGGCCTTGCGGGTGGCTTCGATCTCTTCGCGCGTGGAGCGCGGGGCGATCAGGACGCCGACGCCGCCGTGGCCGGCGCGCGGCTTCAAGACCAGCTCGTCGAACACGTCCAAGGCCTCTTCGAGCTGGCCGGGCTGGGCGAGGTCGTAGGTGGGGACGCTCTTGAGCACCGGCTCTTCGCCGACGTAGAAGCGGATCATGTCCTCGACGTAGGCGTGGGTGAGCTTGTCGTCGGCGACGCCCGTGCCGTACTGGTTGACGAGGCCGAGCTTGCCGGCGCGGACGGGCGGGAGCAGCAGCCGGGCGATATCCGAATCGACGCGGTCGGCGTTGGTGCGCCGATAGACGACGTCGATCCGGCGGGCCTCGCGGAGCCCGCGCGGCCGCAGCCACAGGCAGCCGTCGGAACGGACCTCGAGCTCGTGCGGCTCACACAACGGAATCCCGAGCTGCCGCGAGAGCCAGGCGTGCTCCCAGTAGGCCGAGTTGTGCTCGCCGTCGGTCAGCACCGCGGCGACTGGGGCACGACGGCCGCGGGCGGCAGCGGGCGCCACGGCGCGCAGCGTGTCGGCCAAGAGGTCGATCTCGCCGTCCAGCGGCCGCGGCGTCGCGTCCGGAGGCACGTCGATGTGCTCCAAAAGCGCCCGCCGGGTCGCATGCAGGTACGCGAAACCCGAGGGCGTGCGGACGTTGTCCTCCAGCACGAGCCAGGAACCGTCCACGTCGCGCACGAGGTCCAGGCCGGCGACGCCGATCCACACGTTCCCCGGCACCCGCAGCCCGCGCATCTCGGGCTCGAAGTAGTCGGCGGACTTCAACACGCCGGGCGGGACGACGCCCTCGGCGACGATCCGCTGGTCCCCGTACACGTCGGCCACGAAGGCGTTCAACGCGCGCACGCGCTGCGCGAGCCCGCGCTTGACGGGCTCCCAGTCGGCGGCGGTGATCACGCGCGGGACGGGGTCCACGTAGAACTCCATGTCACCCTCGACGGACGAGAACCGCACGCCGGCGCGACGCAGCGTGCGCGACACGTTCGCGGGCAGCGCCTCGGCCCCGGCCCGTACGACCGCCTCCAGTCCGGCACGGGCCTGCGGGCGGATGGAACCGTCAGCAGCGAAGGCCTCGTCGAAGCAGCCCTCCTCCACCGGGTAGTCGGAGAGCAGCTCTTCAGCGGGCGTGGACGCCATCAGGTGCACCAGCCTGACAGAACGTCAAGGGGCGGAGGTTCTACACACGGGCCAGGGAGACTCGACCGCCTAACCTGACGCGGATGGCCCCACCTGCTGTCCTCTCGATCGCCGGCTCGGACTCCGGCGGCGGCGCCGGCATCCAAGCGGACCTGAAGGCGTTCGCGCGCTGCGGCGTGCACGGCATGACCGCGATCACGGCCCTCACGGCCCAGAACACGACCGGGGTCACCGGCATCCATCCGGTGCCGCCGGAGTTCATCGTCGAGCAGGTCCGCGCGGTGCACAGCGACATCGGCGTCGACGCGGTGAAGATCGGCATGCTCGGCACCGCGGAGATCGTCCACGCGGTGCGCGAGGCGTTGGCGATCGTGGGGGAGGTGCCGATCGTGATCGACCCCGTGATGGTGTCCGAGAGCGGCGCCGTGCTGCTCGACGACGCGGCGCGCCGCGCGATCGTCGACGAGCTCCTGCCGCTGGCGACCGTGATCACACCGAACGTCCCGGAGGCGCGCGTGCTGGCCGGCGGCACCGGCAAGGACACCGGCGACTGGGCACGTGCAGGCGACGCGGGCGACGACATCGAGGACCTGGCGAGGGCGCTGCACGAGCTCGGCCCGCAGGCCGTTGTCATAACCGGCGGCCACCGCGACGAGATCGTCGACGTCTTCTTCGACGGCCATGACTTCCACTCGCTCACCGGTGAGCGATATCCGGACGGTGCGGCGCATGGGTCGGGCTGTACCCACTCCAGTGCGCTGGCAGCCCACCTCGCGCTCGGCTACACGCCGCTCCAGGCCGCAGAGCGCGCGCGTGCCATCGCTTCCGAGGCCGTCGCGCACGGATTGCGCCACATCGGCCGGGGAGCAGGGCCGGTGGACGCGCTGAACATCTCCGTCCGCGGCCTGACGGCGCGTCAGCCTGGCGCGACCACAGCCTCAAAGTCACCCCAGCGCACGTGACATAATGCGCGCATGAAGTTCCTGCGGATGCGGCCGGGATATGGCGAGCAGCTGATCGCCGAGGGGGATCCAACCCTCCTCGAAGACGAGCAGCGCCTCGTTGCGGAATTCCGGAAGCAGCTGGAATTGGGCATGTGGGCTGCCATCCCGGTGCAGGCCGAGGGCGGCCGTAGGGAGGCCGAGATGGTCCGGGACTTCTCTGATGTCCCGCGTGACGCCGGCCGCGTGATCTTCTTCCCGCGCGCCGCGGGCGGAGCGCAGTAACCGCCGTGACGGTCGCCCTCATCGCCACGGCGATCGTCGTCGTCGCCCTCCTTTGGGAGGTCACGATCCCGTACTTCGAGCGCCGCGGGGAAGCCCGCCGGATTCGCAAGGCCGCCGTCGAGGCCGGCCAGATCAGCGCGTACGACCCGGGCCGCGAGCGCCGGGCCGAGCAACGCGCGAAGGAGCTCCTGAAGTCCTGCGTGAACGAGGAGGAGTGGGAGATGTACCGCGACCTGGGCCTCATCCGGGTCTGGGGGGCGGAGAACCTGGACAAGGAGCTCCGGGGCGTCCCGTACGCGTACCTGATCTACCCGCACAAGCCGATCGTGGCCTACCTGCCGCAGACCGGCCGCCTGCTCAACGAGTACTGCGTCGAGTTCCCGGACGAGTCCAAGCCCTACGGCAGCTCGCGCCTGCCGGACTCCGACGACATGCTCGCCAAGTGGATGGCGCTCAAGGGCGACGAACGTCGCCTCATCTCCTCGGCCAACATGCATCTGCCGGGCCGCCAAGTGGACCCGAAGCAGATCCAGCGCGACATCTGGCGCCTCGGGCGCTGGGAGCGCGAGCGCCTCGAGCGCACGCGACGCACGCAGTCCGGCGCGGCGTAACATCGCCCACATGGACCTCAAGCACCGCTCTCGGGCACTGACCGAGGGCCGTGACCGCGCGGCCGCCCGCGCGTACCTGAAGGGCATCGGTTACGACGACGAGGCCCTGAGCAAGCCCATCATCGGCGTCGCGAACACGTGGACCGAGACGATGCCGTGCAACTTCCACCTGCGCGCGCTCGCCAAGTTCGTCAAGGACGGGATCAAGGCCGCGGGCGGGACGCCGATGGAGTTCAACACCGTCGCGATCTCCGACGGCATCACGATGGGCACGTCCGGGATGAAGACGAGCCTGGTCTCCCGGGAAGTCGTCGCGGACAGCATCGAGCTCGTCACGCTCGGCCACCTGTTCGACGCCGTGATCTGCCTGTGCGCGTGCGACAAGACGATCCCCGGCACCGTGATGGCGCTCGCGCGTCTCGACGTGCCGGGCGTGATGCTCTACGGCGGCTCGATCCCGCCCGGCCACTACCAGGGCAAGGACATCACGATCATGGACGTGTTCGAGGCCGTCGGTGCGAACGCGGCGGGCAAGATCACCGACCAGGACCTGGCGGACATCGAGGCCGCGGCCAGCCCGGGCGCCGGCGCGTGTGGCGGTCAGTACACCGCCAACACGATGGCGATGGCGTTCGAGATGATGGGCATCAGCCCGATCGGCCCGAGCCTCACGCCCGCGCAGGACGCCACGAAGGCCGACCACGCCTTCGCCGCCGGTGAGCTCGTGATGGACGTCCTCAGAAGAGGTCAGAAGCCGTCAGATCTCATCACCCGCGACAGCCTGGAGAACGCGATCCTCGCCGTCGCGGCGTCCGGCGGGTCCACGAACGCCGTCCTGCACCTGCTCGCGGTGGCCCGGGAAGCGGGCGTCCCGCTCGACATCGACGACTTCGACCGGATCGCCGAGTCCAGCCCGAGCCTGTGCGACCTCAAGCCGGGCGGGCGTTTCGTCGCCACCGACCTGCACGCGGCGGGCGGCACCGCCGTCCTCGCGCAGCGGCTCGTCGAACTCGGACTCCTCCACCAAGACGCGCCCACCGTCACCGGCAAGACGATCGGCCAGCACGCGCAAGAGGCCCAGGAACAACCCGGCCAGGAAGTCATCCGCCCGCTCGACAACCCGATCAAGAAGACCGGTGGCATCGCGATCCTCCGCGGCAACGTCGCGCCCGAAGGCAGCGTGGTGAAGCTCTCCGGGCACGAACGACGCCATCACACCGGCCCCGCCCGCGTGTTCGAGGGCGAGGAAGCGTGCATGCAGGCCGTCACCTCCGGCCAGATCAACCCCGGCGACGTCGTCGTCATCCGCAACGAGGGCCCCGCCGGCGGCCCCGGGATGCGCGAGATGCTCGCCGTCACCGCCGCGATCGTGGGGGAGGGTCTCGGCGACAGCGTCGCCCTGCTCACCGACGGCCGCTTCTCCGGTGCCACGCGTGGCTTCATGGCCGGGCACATCGCCCCCGAAGCCGTCCACAAGGGCCCGATCGCCGCCGTGCAGGAGGGCGACACGATCACGATCGACGTGGACAAGCGCCGCATCGACCTCGACATCCCCGACGAGGAGATCCAACGGCGCCTCGACGCCTACCAGCCGCCACCCACGATGACCCGCGGCGTGCTCGGCAAGTACGCCCAGCAGGTCTCAAGCGCCAGCGAGGGCGCGATCACGCATCGATGAACTCGGAGAGCAGCCCGTTGAACCGCGACGGGCGCTCGAGCATGGAGAGATGGCCCGTGTCGTCGAACACGACGGCGCGGGCGTTGCTCCCGATCAGCTTCTCGTACTCGTAGGCGTCCGAGACCGGGATCAGGATGTCGTTGCGGCCCCACACGATCAGCACCGGGATCTCGATCTCGGCGAGCCGCTCGCGGTAGGAGTAGTCGAGCACGGCGTCGAGTCCGCCCACGAAGCCCGGCGTCCCCGCGCCCACCACCAGTTCGGAGGCCAGCGGCACCGACAGGCGCTCCGGGTACCGCACCACCAGCTGCAGCGCCGCGCGCCGCAGCCGGGGACGCGACGCGACCGGCAGCTGCTTGACGCCCGCCCGCGCCGCGCTGACCGCCATCAGGCGCCCGATCGCCATCACGGGCTCCTTCCACATGTGCTCGGCCGAGATCCCGGCCGCCGAGACGAGCACCAGCTTCTGCACGCGCGTCGGGAAGGCCAAGGCCAACTCGGCCCCGATGAACCCGCCCATCGAGTTGCCGACGACCACGGGCGCTTCGACGTCCAGCTGCGTGCAGAGCTGGTCGATCGCCCGCGCGAAGCTCTGGATCGAGATCCGGCCCGCCGGCATCTCCGACCCGCCGAACCCCGGCAGGTCGGGCGCCAGCACCCGGAAGCGATCCATGAAGGCCGGGATGTTCAGCAGCCAGTTCTGCCACAGCCCGCCGAGCCCGTGCAGGAACAGCAACGGCGGCTTGTCCCCGCCGGTGTCGATCACGTTGACCCGCTTGCCCAGGACGGTCTCGGTCCGCGTCAGCGACGGCCAGTCGACCGAGATCCAGGTCGAGTCGTCGCCGTCCGCGTAGTCCGGGTCGGGACGCGACCGCAGGAACGCGTTGGCCGGGAGCGCGCGTACCTGCCCGATGAAGCCCGACACGCCGCTACCGTACCAACGCTCGTGCGCTTTGCGATCGACATCGACTCGACGCTGCACCCGTACTGGGACCAGCTGGCCGAGATCGCCAAACGCCGCTACGGCGTCGATCTGCCCTACGACACGCAATCCACCTGGGCGATCGACGCGCTCGCGCCCGAGCAGCTCAAGGCAGTCGTGGACGAGACCCACAGCCCGGAGCACGTGCTCACCGCTGAGCCCTACCCGGGCGCGGTGGAGGCCATCGCGCGCTGGCACGAGCAAGGCCACTTCATCCACATCACGAGCCACCGGGCGCTCGAGACTCACGGCCAGACCGCCGAGTGGCTGGAGCAGATCGGCCTCCCGCACGACGAGCTGTACTGCTCCTACGACAAGATCACCCGTTGCGTGGAGCTCCAGATCGACGTGCTGATCGACGACTCGCCCGACAACCTGCGGCGCGCCGTCGAAGTGGGTATCACCGCGGCAACGCTCGAGCACCCGTGGAACCGGGACCTGCCGGACGTCATCAGCGCGCCGGACTGGCCGACGCTCGCGCACCGCTTGGAGTCGTGCCTGAAGTGAAGGAACTCGAACCCCCGCCCGACCACCGTGCGTACCTGCCGGCCGTCGAGCCGGAGCGCCAGGTCACCGACTGGGGCCGCTCGGAGCGCGTCGAGGGCTTCTTCGACCGGACGATCTACGACTTCCTGTACCACTACTGGTTCCGGGTCGAGGTCGACGGGATCGAGCACGTCCCGACGACCGGCGGCGCGCTGCTGGTGTCCAACCACTCCGGCGCGCTTCCGCCCGACGCGTCGATGATCGCCAAGGCGATCAAGGAGGAGCACACCCGGCCGCGCTCGCTCCACCTGACCGTCGAGCACTTCTTCAAGGGCTATCCGGGGCTCTCACTGCTGGTCGCCAAGCTCGGCGGCGTGCCCGCCCACCCGGCGAACGTGCACCGCCTGCTCCATGACGAGGAGCAGCTCGTCCTCGTGTTCCCCGAAGGGCGCAAGGGCACCGAGAAGCTCTACAAGGACCGCTATCGCCTGCAGCGCTTCGGCCGCGGCGGGTTCGTGGAGTCCGCGATGCGGGCGCGCGCCCCGATCGTCCCCGTCGCGCTCGTGGGCGCGGAGGAGGCGATGCCGATCTTCGCGCACCTCAACCCGCTGAGAAGGCTCACCGGCCTGATCTACGTTCCGGTGATCCCCGCGCCCGGCTACCTGCCGGCGAAGTTCTTCATCCGCTTCCTGGAGCCGATCCCCACCGACCAGTGGGGCGAGGAGCCGTGGAACGACAAGGGCCTGGTGCAGACGGTGGCCGAGGAAGTTCGCGCCCGGATTCAGGAGGAGCTCTACGCGATGCTCGCCGAACGCAAGTCGGTGTGGCTCGGATGAGCCGCGTCCTGATCACCGGCCTGTCCAGCTACTGGGGTGGCCGGCTCGCGCAGGAACTCGAGAAGGACGAATCCGTCGAGGTGATCGTCGGCGTCTCCACGGACGACCCGAACTGCCCGCTCGAGCGCACCGAGTTCGTCCGGATGGGCACGCACCACGCGCTGCTGCGCCGGATCGTGCACGCCGCGGAGATCGACACCGTGATCGACTCGCGCCTCGTCGTGGACTCGGCGACCGCCCCGGCCCGCGTCGCGCACGAGCAGAACGTGATCGGGACGATGAACATCCTCGCCGCGTGTGGCGGCCCGGACTCGCCGGTGAAGAAGGTGGTCTTCAAGTCCAGCGCGCACTACTACGGCTGTGAGCGCGACGATCCGAGCTTCTTCACCGAGGACATGCGGCGCCCGCACCCGCCGCGCACCCGGCTGGAGAGCGACATCGTCGAGGCCGACGACGCCGTCCGCGGCTTTGCCGAGCGCAACCCTGACGTCACCGTGACCACGTTGCGCTTCTGCAACGGGCTCGGTCCGGACCTGCACAACTCGCACAGCCGGCTGCTCGGCCTGCCCGCCGTGCCCGGCATCCTCGGCTTCGACCCGCGCTACCAGTTCATCCACGAGGACGACATCGTCGGCGCGCTCCATCACGCCGCCACCAATGAGCTCCCCGGGATCTACAACGCCGCGCCGGACGGGGTGCTGGCGCTGAGCGAGGTCGCGAGCCTGCTCGGCAAGCCGTACGCGCCGCTGCTCCCGCCCTGGGGGACGAGCCTGGCGACCAGGGCGACGAACCTCCTCGGCGTCCGCGTGCCGGACGAGGTCCGCCGACAGCTCCGCTACGGGCGCGGCCTGGACAACCGCCGGCTGAAGCTCAGCGGCTTCCGGTTCAGCCTCACGACGCGGGAAACGGTGCAAGCGTTTGCGGCCGCGCTGCGCCTGGCTCCGCTCCGCGAGAGCGGCCAAGCGCCATATCGCTACGAGCGCGAAGTGGAGGAGTTCCTCCGCTGGTCGCCGAGCGTCCGACGCCCTGAGTAACCTGACTGACAAGCCAGTGTCCTTGCAGGGGTATTCAATCCCCTGTTCCGCGTCTTACCATTGCCGAGCCCCATGCGTACTCGTCTGATCGTCATTGCTTCCCTGCTCGTCGTCATTGGCCTTGGCGGTCTTGCCGCCGTGTACTTCTACGACCAGTCCAAGCAGGACCTGGTCGCTGAAGGCGTCAAGGTCAACGGTGTGCCCATCGGTGGGCTCACCCGCGTGCAGGCCGAGCAGAAGCTCTCCGCCTCGCTGCTGAAGCCGCTGGACCGCCCCGTGAAGGTCTCCTACAAGGACCGCACGTTCACGCTCACCCAGAAAGCGGCGTCGATCGGGATCGACATCCGCGGCTCGGTGGACAAGGCGCTCAAGCGCTCGCAGCAGGGGGACATGTTCTCCCGCGCGTGGCGCAACGTGCGCAACGAGTCCATCGACACGGAACTGGCGGCCGACGTCAGTTACAACAAGCCGGCGATCGACAAGCTCGTCAAGCGGGTCCAGAAGTCGCTGGACCGCAAGGCCAAGGACGCGAACCTGGACCTCAGCGAGGGCTTCAAGGAGCCCACGCAGTCCAAGACGGGGCTGCGCGTGAAGTACAACTCGCTGGCCAAGGACCTCGAGCAGACGCTGCTCACGCCGAACAAGACCGAAGCGGTCAAGGTCAAGACCACCGTCGTCCAGCCCAAGGTCTCCACGAAGCAGATCGCGGAGAAGTACCCGGCGATCCTCGTGGCCGACCGCAAGAACTTCAAGCTGCGGCTCTACAAGAACCTCAAGCTGGCGAAGACGTACGGGATCGCGGTGGGCAAGGTCGGCATGGACACGCCGGCCGGCCTCTACAACATCCAGAACAAGGCCGTCAACCCGGCCTGGCACGTCCCGAACTCCGACTGGGCCGGCGACCTGGCCGGCAAGGTCATCGCGGGCGACGATCCCTCGAACCCGATCAAGGCCCGCTGGCTCGGGATCTACGACGGCGTGGGCATCCACGGCACGTCCGACGACGCGTCGATCGGCTCGGCCGCCTCGCACGGCTGCCTGCGGATGCACATCCCGGACGTCGAGGAGCTCTACGAGCAGGTTCCCGTGGGCGCTCCGATTTACATCGCCTAGGGAGTGAACTCCGGCGGGCGGCCGGACAGATAGGGATGTGAGCCCCACCCGCCAAGCCCGCTTCGAAGCGCTCTTCGACGAGCACTACGAGGCCGTGCACCGCTACGCGCTGCGGCGCGCCGAGCCGCCGCTGGCCGAGGAGGTCGTCAACGAGGCGTTCCTCGTCGCGTGGCGGCGCCTCGACGAGGTGCCCGAGGAGCCGTTGCCGTGGCTGTACGGCACGGCCAAGCACGTCCTCGCCAACCGTCGCCGCGACGCCGCCCGCCACGCCCGCCGGATCGGCGCCGCGGCCGCCGAGTCGGGCGTGACCGCCGCGCGCGGTGACCGTGGTGGTGGCGACGCCGAGCACGGCGACGACCCCGCCGCGCGTCGTCGCCACGCGGCGCGGGCCGTCGCCGACGCCACGCGCGATCCCGCCGACCGCCTCGCGGAGCGCGACGCCGCGCTGCGCGCCTTCACCGGCCTCAGCGAACCCGACCGTGAGGCGCTGCGCCTCGTCGCCTGGGAGCGCTTGAGCCTCGCCGACGCGGCACGCGTCGCCGGTGTGAGCCGCCCCGCGTTCGCGATGCGCGTCCACCGTGCGCGCCGCCGCCTCGCCGCGCGCCTGCGTGAGCAGGACGCCGCCCTCGACCTCGACCTGCCCTGGGAGCCCGCGGATGCCTGACCCCGCCGCCAGCGCGCTCGCCGCGTTGTCTCGTCGCGCCGCTCCGCCGGCGCCGCGCTCTTGCGCCGCCGCCCCGCCCGCGCCACGCTCTCGCGCCGCCGGCCCGCCCGCCCTCTTCTCGGAGCCCGACCATGTCTGATCCCGTTCTCGAGTTGCGCGAGTCCGATCCCGCCGCGCACGCTCGCACCGCGCCGCCGCGCGACGTGCTCGAGCGCATCCTCGCCACGCCGCTCCAGGCGCCGCGCCCGCCGCGCCGGCGCGCGCCGCGGATCGCGCTCGGCGAGGGCGAGCGTCGTCCGGTAGTGCGCGGGCGACATCT
>JAPDDQ010000508.1 GCA_027587225.1 Solirubrobacter taibaiensis | reverse complement strand
TATTCGCTGGAGCAATTGCCGATCGTATAGGAGCAAAAATTGTTATTAGCATCTCGTATCTTATGGCAGCCATATGTATCGGACTATTAACAATCAAACCATCTGTTACAATCATTTATCTTTTAATTGGCCTTGCTGGTATTGGATCGGTCGGTATTACTCAAATATTAAATGCATATGTAACACAATACTTCCCATCACATATCCGAGCTACCTCCTTAGGCTGGGGACTGGGGCTTGGCCGAGTTGGTGCAATTGCTGGCCCAATTCTCGTCGGTATTATTATGACAATGCAATATAACTTAGCATGGAATTTTTACTTATTCTCCTTTGCAGGTCTTATCGCAGCTATATCTGTTTTCTTCATTCCTACAAAATAAAAAGAGCACAAACTTACTTGTGCTCTTTTTCATATGCTTCAAACAACATATCTCGAAACAATGTATTTAAACTCTCAATATCGATTCCTGATCCCTTTTCAATTCCTTTTACATATTGCTGATAGTAATGAATTTGTTCTTCTAAAAATTGATTTAGCACCTTAATTTTCAATCCAACATCTAATTCAGTACCTGCTTTTTTCTTTATTAACAACTTTTCAATCTCATCTAATACACTA
>JAPDDQ010000507.1 GCA_027587225.1 Solirubrobacter taibaiensis | reverse complement strand
AGTTAGTATAATGATAATTAAAAGGGCAGGACAGTTCTTTTCAAGAAACTGGTCATGGCCCTTTTTTTTAAATATAAAAATAGGCTAACTGTGCGAAGGAAAGGGTGCCTTCTATTGAAAAAAGAGAAACTTCGGATAGAAAATATATCATTTCAATATCCTGGGGCAGCCACTTATGCATTAAAAGATGTTTCATTTTCCTTATATGAGGGAGAATGGGTATCTATTATTGGACAAAACGGTTCAGGAAAGTCTACACTTGCAAAATTATTGAATGGTTTGTTTTTGCCAGAAGCAGGGACTATTACAGTAAATGATACAATGGTTTTATCAGAGGAAACGGTATGGGATGTTCGAAAACAAATTGGAATGGTATTTCAAAATCCAGATAATCAATTTGTTGGAACGACAGTGCAAGATGATGTTGTATTTGGCTTGGAGAATATCGGAATGCCAAGAGAACAAATGATTGAAAGATTAGAACAGGCCTTGCAACTTGTCCGTATGGAAGATTTTCTTAATGATGAGCCTCATTCCTTATCTGGTGGGCAAAAGCAGCGAGTGGCAATAGCAGGCGTGTTAGCACTTCAACCATCTATTTTAATATTAGATGAAGCAA
>JAPDDQ010000506.1 GCA_027587225.1 Solirubrobacter taibaiensis | reverse complement strand
TGGTAATTTCTTTTCGAGAAATTTCACGACGAAGGCACAAACGTATGCAGCGAAAAATCCTGGTAAAATACCAAATCCACTAGTAGCGATACCAATTAAAACAGCATATACGGGGGAAACACCGATTGCTAATGCGACTAAAATCGCTGCTGCGACACCGCTCATACTACCGGAAGCTTCTCCTACTGATTGTAAAAAGTCATTATGAAACATTTCTCCACCTATATAACGGTGAAATGCTTCAATAAGAAAACTTGCAATTGCTGCATTAGCTAAAGCGCCCATCGCCTTCATTCCGTAAGGCGCACGGTAACTGAAAAGTGTAAATAGACAAAGTACAACAAGTAATAGTGCTAAACCTTGCAAGATAGCCATTTGAAAACTGTCTCCTTTGATTTTTGTAATAAAAATTCGTATCATTCAATAATAATATAAAAGTGTATGAAACGGAAAAATTTTTTCTTGGGAACTTGCTGTAAGAAAAAATCCCTTACAATAATGTAAGGAAAGTGTAAGACTTTTAGATAGAGTATAGTATGCTCTTTTCCGTATAATACAAGTATAGATATAATACTAGCGAGAAAGAAGTGCAAACAGGAGGTTCATGTATGAAATTGGT
>JAPDDQ010000505.1 GCA_027587225.1 Solirubrobacter taibaiensis | reverse complement strand
AAACTTCACGGGTTACACTCGTTGGAGAAATGTTACCAGCGTACAACGAAATATTGACACCTGAGGTGCTTAGTTTTTTGAAGGAACTACATGAGAATTTTAATGAGCGCCGCATAGAACTTTTACAAAAACGTGTAGAAAAACAAAAGAGAATTGATGCAGGGGAGTTTCCGAAGTTTCTAGAAGAAACAAAACACATACGTGAAGCGGATTGGACAATTGCCAAGCTGCCAAAAGACTTAGAGGATCGTCGCGTAGAGATTACTGGACCGGTAGATAGAAAGATGGTCATTAACGCTTTAAATTCAGGAGCGCATCTTTTTATGGCGGATTTTGAAGATTCGAATTCACCAACTTGGGAAAATGCAGTGGAAGGCCAAATCAATTTACGAGATGCAGTAAAGGGAACGATTTCACATGAAAATGATAAAGGGAAAGAATATAGATTAAATGAGAAAACAGCTGTACTCATTGTACGTCCAAGAGGATGGCATTTAGAGGAAAAGCATATGCAAGTTGATGGGAAAAATATGTCGGGTAGTTTAGTAGATTTCGGCTTGTACTTTTTCCATAATGCGAAAGCTCTTTTAGCGAAAGGGAGCGGCCCATACTTTTACTT
>JAPDDQ010000504.1 GCA_027587225.1 Solirubrobacter taibaiensis | reverse complement strand
TTGTTAAAACAGTTGAAGCGCTTCGTGCAAATGGGGTGGAGTTTTTAGATACACCTGATACTTATTATGATGAGTTAACTGCACGAGTTGGAAAAATCGATGAAGAAATTGATAAGTTAAAAGAATTAAAGATTTTAGTAGATCGTGATGATGAAGGTTACTTACTACAAATCTTTACGAAACCAATTGTAGATCGCCCGACTTTATTTATTGAAATCATTCAACGTAAAGGTTCTCGTGGATTTGGTGAAGGAAACTTTAAAGCGTTATTCGAATCAATTGAAAGAGAACAAGAGCGTCGCGGAAACTTATAAGATTTGTATCCACCAGCAAAAGTCCCTTTGCTGGTGGAAATTTCATTTTTATAAGGAGGAATCAGGATGAAATTTGTTACATTTCGTCTTCCTTCAAAAGAACTACGGGCTGGATGGCTTGAAGGAGACAAAGTAATAGATATGAATCGTGCTAGTGAAGGGAAAATCCCTACTTCTATGATTGCTTTTTTAGAGAAAGCGGATGAGTATGTAGAGGTAGTGCGGAATATTAAGAATCCAAATAAGGGTATATATGCTTTAGAAGAAGTACAATTGACAGCTGCTCTTCCTAATCCGAGTAGTATT
>JAPDDQ010000503.1 GCA_027587225.1 Solirubrobacter taibaiensis | reverse complement strand
TGGAGTTGCAAAAAGCACAGTCTCTCGTTACTTAAACGGCGGATATGTAAGTGATAAAACAAAACTTAAAATCGAAGGTATTATTCAAGAAACAAATTTCTCTCCCAATACATTTGCTCAAAGTTTAAAAGCAAAAACAACAAATTTAATTGGTGTCATCATCCCCCGATTAGACTCCTTCGCTACAATGAAAACACTTATCGGGATCGATAAAACATTACAGGAAAATAACTATCAAATGCTTGTAGCAAATGCAAATCAAACAACCGGAACTGAAATACAAGCAATTGAAAACTTTATAAAACAAAAGGTAGCTGGCATGATTTTATTAACAAAAACATTGACGAATGAACATCAAAAAATTATGGCTAATTCAAACATCCCTATTTTATTCGTCGGGCAAGAATATAAAGATCAATATTGCCTCGTTCACGATGATTATGATGCAGCTTATGAGTTAGGGGCATACGTTTTATCGCAAGGCCATCGACATATTGCCTATTTAGGGATAGAAAAAGATGATATTTCTGTTGGAAGGAATCGAAAAAATGGTTTTCAAAAAGCAATTGAAAATTTAGAACCGACTTCCAACGTTTCATATTACGAACCAACTTTCCCCA
>JAPDDQ010000502.1 GCA_027587225.1 Solirubrobacter taibaiensis | reverse complement strand
AGCATCAACAGATTGCTTTGCCTCTGTTACTCCGCCTTTTGGTACAGTTGCAAATATTTCCTTCGTCGCAGGATTATTTACTTCAATTTGTTCTTGTAGTGTAATCCACTCACCATTTATATACATCGCCTTTTTATCTATACTTACGAAAGTCGCCTTTTTATCCAATGTTTTCTTCCTCCTCTATGAACTTCTTAATTTTTCTAGTAGCAGCAGATTGACTAATTTGCAAAAACTCAGCCACTTTATAACTTGATCCATACGTTTTATACGCTTTAAGAATTATATTTCTCTCTACCTCTTCCAGCATTTTATAAAGGCTTTGCCCCGATTGTTCAACTGCAGCCTCTTGCATAGAGAGTGGCAAATCCTCTACCGTTACAACATCATCAACAGTAATAACAATTCTCTCAATTACATTCTCTATTTCTCTATTGTTCCCTTCCCACGGATATCCAACAAACATTTGTAACGTACTCGGCGCTAGTTTCACATCACGTCCGTACTTTTTATTAAAGTGCTGCAAGTAATGATAAATAAGCGGCAAAATATCTTCTGTTCTTTCCCTAAGCGGGGGAATTGCAATTGGAATGACATTCAAACGATAGTATAAATCTTTC
>JAPDDQ010000501.1 GCA_027587225.1 Solirubrobacter taibaiensis | reverse complement strand
AAGCATTTCTTCCTCAGAACCTTCAATGCGTACACGAATCATTATAACTATTCCTCAATTCTCAGTTTCTCTGTACTAAGTATATCGTACTTCAGAAAGACTGCAACACATTTATCTTTTTAACGTTGTACTTTTTTTACATATAAACATAGCCATTTCAGTATAGAACGATTCTACTTTATTATTTTTAAATTGAATATTAAAATATCCCTTCATTTCGTTTGGTGCTTTCATCATACATTCTGTTAATTTTTCACGCTTTTGTAAAGGGACATCCATCATAATACACCACCAGTCAAAATCAAACTTCTTATCAAAAGTAAGACATGACTGCATTTGCAAACCGTTTTTTTCTAATAAAGTAAGCCATTCTGTCTTTTTTAGAGCTCGTTCATGACTTGGGTCTCGCTTTTTTTCTATAAAATTATAAAATGTATCATATTCATTATTTTCTGGCGAAACATTATCTATTAAGATGAATAATCCATTATCCTTCAATGTACGATTTACTTCATAAATAAATTGAGCCGGATTCGTAAAATGATGGGCTGCAATCCGGCATGTGATTGTATCAAAAAAATGGTCTGCAAATGGTAAATCCTCTGCGTTTCCTGCTACAA
>JAPDDQ010000500.1 GCA_027587225.1 Solirubrobacter taibaiensis | reverse complement strand
AATATCGATTACGTCTGTTTTTATTTTACGTAAATAAAAACATTTTTAAAGGAGGAGTCAACTATGGCTCGTTATACAGGTCCAGCTTGGAAACTGTCTCGTCGTCTTGGAATCTCTCTAAGCGGCACAGGAAAAGAATTAGAAAAACGCCCTTACGCACCAGGTCCTCACGGTCCTAACCAACGTAAGAAACTTTCAGAATACGGGTTACAATTACAAGAGAAACAAAAACTTCGTCACATGTACGGCATGACTGAGCGGCAATTCCGTCGCACATTTGACCAAGGAGGTAAAATGCCTGGTAAGCACGGCGAAAACTTCATGATCCTTCTTGAAGCTCGTCTTGACAACTTAGTTTACCGTATGGGCTTAGCTCGCACTCGTCGTGCAGCTCGCCAATTAGTAAACCACGGTCACATCATGGTTGATGGCGCTCGCGTAGATATCCCATCTTACCGTGTAAAACCTGGTCAAACTATCAGCGTTCGCGAAAAATCTAACAGCCTTGTTGTTGTTAAAGAAGCGATCGAAGTTAACAACTTCGTACCAGAATACTTAACTTTCGATGCCGACAAATTAGAAGCTACTTACACTCGTCACGCTGAGCGTTCTGAGTTACCA
>JAPDDQ010000499.1 GCA_027587225.1 Solirubrobacter taibaiensis | reverse complement strand
AAATCGAGTTGTCTTTTTAACAGGTGCTGCAAGTGGCATTGGTTATGAAATGGGAAAGGCTTTTGCAAAAGAAGGTGCAAAAGTTGTGATTACCGATCGGCTTGAAGAACGTGCAAAAGAGGCTGCTGAACAATTACAAAATGAAGGTTTTCAAGCTATCGGTTTAAAATGTGACGTTACATCTGAAGAGGAAATTACAGCAGCAATTTCTCAAACAGTTGATCATTTCGGTTCATTACATATATTAATTAACAACGCAGGAATGCAACACGTTTCACCCATTGAAGACTTTCCAACTGAAAAGTTCGAGCTACTAATTCAAATTATGCAAATTGCTCCGTTTATTGCAATTAAGCATGCCTTTCCGATTATGAAACAACAAAAATATGGTCGTATTATTAATGTCGCTTCTATTAACGGCCTTGTCGGGTTTGCTGGAAAAGCTGCCTACAATAGTGCAAAACATGGCGTAATTGGATTAACAAAAGTTGCCGCTTTAGAAGGTGCTACGCATGGTATTACTGTTAATGCCCTTTGCCCTGGTTATGTTGATACCCCCCTTGTACGTAATCAACTACAAGACTTAGCTACTACACGAAATGTACCACTTGAAAATGTTTT
>JAPDDQ010000047.1 GCA_027587225.1 Solirubrobacter taibaiensis | reverse complement strand
CGCGACGCCGGGCGACGGCTCGGGTCGCAGCTGCTGCGCGCCGCGACCGTCGCGTTCCCCGCCGCCGCGCGGCTCGCCGCCTACCGGGCCGCGTCGCGACTCACGCCGCGCCCGATCGCGCTGGGCGTGGTGGCCGCCGACCTCGGCGTCTCGGCGCCGGACACGGCGCTGCTCGCGCTCTACGACGACGCGGCCACGGTCGCGAGCGCCGCACTGAAACTCTTGCCGCTCGACCCGGCCGTCACGGCGCGCTGGCTCGCGGACCTCGCGCCGGACATGGCGCGCGCCGCGACCCGGATCGCCGCGGACGACGGCCCGCTGCCCGCGCCCGCCGCGGTCGCGATCGAGCTCAACGCCTCCATCCACCTCGAGCAGAGGGAGCGCCTCTTTGCCAGTTGAACGTGCCCTGCGGATCGGGGTCGGCGGACCCGTCGGGTCCGGGAAGAGCAGCCTGATCGCCGCGCTGTGCGGCGCACTCGCCGACGAGATCAAGCTCGGCGTCGTGACCAACGACATCTACACGACCGAGGACGCGGAGTTCCTGCGCGCGACGGGCGTGCTGCCGGAGGAGCGGATCACCGCGGTGCAGACCGGCGGCTGCCCGCACACGGCGATCCGTGACGACATCAGCGCGAACCTGGAAGCCGTGGAGGAGCTCGAGGAGGCCACGGGCCCGCTCGACCTCGTGTTCGTGGAGAGCGGCGGCGACAACCTGACCGCGATCTTCTCTCCCGCCCTGGCGGACGTGCAGATCTTCGTCATCGACGTCGCCGGCGGCGACGACATCCCGCGCAAGGGCGGCCCGGGGATCGCGCGCGCCGACCTGCTGGTGATCAACAAGACCGACCTCGCGCCGTACGTCGGGTCCGACTACGTGAAGATGGTCCGCGAAGCGTCCGAGCGGCGCGGCGCGCTGCCGGTGGCCGCGACCTCGCTGCGCACCGACGGCCCGGAGCAGGTCGCCGACTGGGTCCGGTCGCAACTCGCCGCTTTCCGCGCGCACGGCCACCTCCACTCCTCGATGGAGGGAGTGCCCGATCACCACCACGATCACGTCCACTGAGACCGACCCCACGAACCTAAAGGGGCCTGGCCCCTTTAGGTTGGCGGCACGTGTCGTGGCGGGGGAGACCGGGTTCACGACGCTGCGGCGCGGTGAGCGGATCGCGCCGCGTGTGCTCGCGCCGGGGCGGATCACGCTCCTGCGGTCGCAGGCCGGGCCGCTCGCGGGCGACCATGACCGCGTCGAGATCGTGGTCGAGAGCGGGGAGCTGACGGTCGAGCCGATCGCGGCCAACATCGCGCTGCCCGGGCCGGAGCAGACCCTGCTGGAACTCGACGTCACGGTCGAGGCCGGTGCACGGCTGATCCTCGAGGACGCGCCGCTGGTGGTCGCCGCGGGCGCGGACGTGATCCGCACCACGACGATCCGGCTCGCCCCCGGGGCCGTCGCGATCGTCCGCGACGTCGTGATCCTCGGCCGCGCCGGCGAAGGACCCGGGCGGCTGGAGTCGGTGCTGCGCTGCGACGGCATCCTGCACGACGCGCTGCGCGTGGACCCGGACACGTGGGCTGAAGACGTCTACGTCGCGCTCGCGCCCGGGCACCGCGCGATCGGGACCTACGCGAAGCTCGGCGTCCCGGGCGGCAATCTGCACGGGCCTGGCCATTTGGAGCGGGTGTCGGCACGCAGCGCCGCCGACGTGGAGGCAGCATGTAAGGCGTGGCGACTCCGCGACAGAGAGGGGGTGTGAGCGATCCGCAAGCGTTCCGCGCGATCTACGAGACCCATCACGCCGCCGTCTGCGCGTACTTCGCGCGCCGAGCGCCCCGGGATGAGGTCGAGGATCTCGCGGCTGAGACCTTCACCGTCGCGTGGCGCAAGCTCCCGCGGCGGGTCGAGCACCCACTGCCGTGGCTGTACGCCGTGGCCGGCAAGGTGCTCGCCAACCATCGCCGCAAGGCGGCCCGCAAGGGCGCGCTCGCGCCTGATCCGAGCAACGGCGACCCCGCGGAGCGCTTCGGCGGCGACCGCGGCCTGGCCGAAGCGTTCGCCACGCTGAGCGAGCGCGACCGCGAGGCGATCTGCCTCGTCGCCTGGGAAGGCCTCTCCCCCGCGGACGCGGCCCGCGCCGCCGACTGCAGTGAAGCGACCTTCGCGGTGCGCCTCTCGCGCGCCCGCAAGAAGCTCGCGCTGCAGCTCGATCCACCGCCCGCCGCCACTTTCATCGTTCCGGAGAGGATCTGACATGGACCCCATGCTCGACCGCGTTCGTGCCGCGAACCCCGCCTCCGAGACCGAGTTCGCCGGCCGCGCCAACTTCGACGCGCTCGAACTCGCCCCGCGCAAGCGCCACCTCCGCCGGTGGCTGACGATCCCCGCCCTGAGCGCGATCATCGCCGCCCTCGTCGTGTTCCCCAACGCCACCCCGCAGGCCAGCGAGGTGCTCAAGCGCGCTACACAGGCGATCGCCGTCGACGACGACGGGATCCTCTACGCCCGCTCCGACGTGCAGTGGGGACCCACCGGCGGCGCGCCCGCCGGCACGCAGTCCCGCGAGGTGTGGGTGCAGGGCGACTCCGCGATGCGCTGGCGCGAGGTCGGCGGCAACGAGGAGGTCTTCCGCGTGGGCAAGGGGATCACGCGCCGCTCCCCGGACGGCGAGCTCCGCATCGAGCGGGACATGCGGATGGTGCCGAACGAGGTCTTCCGCGCCGGCGGCCTGCTGCGCGAGGCCCAGACCGGCACCGACGTCGACCTGGAAGAGACCGACGACGCCTACGTCCTCACGTGGCGCGAGAAGTCCGGCCCGCCGCACTGGCCCACGATCGAGATGACGATGTGGATCGACAAGGAGACCTACGAGCCGTTGCGGTTCACCGACCACTCGTTCGGCAAGGACTTCGAGGGCAAGCCGTTCGACCAGACCTACACCGAGAAGATCGTCGAGTTCAAGACGCTCCCGGACACCCCGGAGAACCGGCGGCTGCTGACGCTTCAGTAGCGTTCGGGCAATGGGCTCCATCAAGGTTGGCACGCAGAATTCGACCGACGTCACCCTCAACTACGAGGACCAGGGCGAAGGTCAGGCGATCGTCCTGATTCACGGCTATCCACTCGATGGCGACAGCTGGGAGAAGCAGCGGGTGGTGCTGCTCGACGCGGGCTATCGCGTCATCACCTACGACCGGCGCGGGTTCGGCGGGTCGTCCAAGACGGCCGGCGGGTACGACTACGACACCTTCGCGGCCGACCTGAACGCGCTGTTGATCGAGCTGGACCTGAGCGACGTGATCCTGGTCGGCTTCTCGATGGGCACCGGCGAGCTGGCCCGGTACGTCGCCAAGTACGGCGGCGACCGGGTGGCGAAGCTCGCCTTCCTGGCTTCGCTGGAGCCGTTCCTGCTGCAGACCGAGGACAACGCGGAGGGCGTGCCGCAGGAGGTCTTCGACGGCATCGCCGACGCGGCGAAGACCGACCGCTACGCGTGGTTCACGCAGTTCTACAACGACTTCTACAACCTCGACGAGACCCTCGGGAGCCGCATCTCCGAGGAGGTCGTGCGCGCCAGCTGGAACACGGCGACCCGCAGCGCGCCGGTCGCGGCGTACGCGGTCGTGCCCGCGTGGCTCGAGGACTTCCGCGGCGACGTCGACGCCGTCAAGGCCGCCGGCAAGCCCACCCTGATCCTGCACGGCACCGGCGACCGCATCCTGCCGATCGACGCGACCGCGCGTCGCTTCTCCAAGCTGGTGCCCGACGCGACGTACGTCGAGGTCGAGGGCGCGCCGCACGGCCTGCTGTGGACGCACGCGGACGACGTGAACAAGGCCCTGCTGGACTTCGTGCAGGCTTAGTTGGAGCTCAAGTAGCGCGCGACGGCGCGTGAGCAGCCGCGGCCTTCCGCGATCGCCGTGACGATCAGGGACTGGCCGCGGCGCGCGTCCCCGGCGGCGAAGACGCCGTCGACGTTGGTGGCGTAGTCGGCGGTGTCGATCCCGCGGCCGATGCCCTCGACGCCGAGCGCCTCCAGCAACGGGCGCTCCGGGCCGGTGAAGCCGATCGCGATCAGCACGAGGTCGGCCGGAAGCTCGAGCGTCTCCCCGGTCGGAGCGAAGTCGGGCGGGCTCCCCACGTGGTCGCCGGTCAGGGCGGCCAGGTGCCCGTTCCCGGTGAACGCGGTCGCGTTGAAGGACGAGTAGCGCTTGCCACCTTCATCGAGCGCGTACGTCGACCACAGGCGCTTCGGGAAGTCCGGCCACTGCGCGAGCTGGCGGAACTTCTTGCCCGCGGGCGGCGGGTAGATGTCGAGTTGCGTGACCGAAGCCGCGCCCTCGCGGTGGGCGCTCGCCACGCAGTCGGCCGCGGTGTCGCCGCCGCCGATCACGACCACGTGCTTGCCCGTCGCGGTGATCTCCGGCGACGCCAGCCCGGCGACGTCGCGGTTGCGCTGCACGAGGTAGGACATCGCGGTGTGGATGCCGTCCAACTGATTGCCCGGCAGGTCGATCCCGCGCTCGATCCGCGAGCCGGTGGCCAGCACGACGGCGTCGTGGCGGGCGCGCAACTCGTCGACCGCCAGTGCGCCGCCGACGTCGACGCCGTAGAAGAACTCGATCCCGGCTGCCTGCAGGAGCGCCACGCGCCGGTCGATGATCCACTTCTCGAGCTTGAAGTCGGGCACGCCGAGCCGGATCAGCCCGCCCGGGCCTTCGTCGCGCTCGTAGACGACGACGCGGTGGCCCATCGCGTTGAGCTCTTCCGCGGCCGCCAGGCCCGCCGGCCCGGAGCCGACGACGCCGATGCTCCACGGGGAGCGCCCGATCGGCGTCTTCGGCTCCACCCAGCCCTCACGGAACCCACGCTCGATGATCCCCCACTCGATGCCCTTGATCGTCACCGGGTCGTCGTTGATCGCGAGCACGCAGGACGCCTCACACGGCGCCGGGCAGATCAGACCGGTGAACTCGGGGAAGTTGTTCGTCTCGTGGAGCCGGTCCAGCGCGAGCCGCCACTCGCCGCGCCGGACGAGGTCGTTCCACTCCGGGATGAGGTTGCCGAGCGGGCAGCCCTGGTGGCAGAACGGGACACCGCAGTCCATGCAGCGCCGCCCCTGCTCGCGCAGCGCGTCCTGCTCGAGCGTGAGGAAGATCTCGTGGTGGTCCTTCGTCCGCGTGCGCGGGTCACGCTCAGGCGGCTCGATCCGCTCAACCTCGAGGAACCCCTTCGGATCAGCCATCAGGCGGCCTCCGCCAGCGCGGCCGGACGGTCCAGCGCCTGCTTGTACTCGTGCGGGATGACCTTGACGAGCCGTTCGAAGTCGACCGGGACCGTCGAGCCGGTGCGACCCCGGTGCTCGCGCACCAGCGCGTGGACGATCCGCACGTCCTCGGCGTCGAGCGGCTCCAAGCCCACCAGCGTCTGATTGCAGCGCGCCGGGTCCAGGTCGAGCACGTACGCGATCCCGCCGCTCATGCCCGCCGCGAAGTTGCGCCCGGTCGGCCCGAGCACGACGACGTGCCCGCCGGTCATGTACTCGCAGCCGTGGTCGCCGCAGCCCTCGACCACCGCGTCGGCGCCGGAGTTGCGCACGGCGAAGCGCTCACCGGCCAGCCCGCGGAAGAACGCGCGGCCACTCGTCGCCCCGTACAGCGTCGTGTTGCCGCACACCACGTCGCCGTCATGCACGCCATGGACTGTGATCACGCCACCCGACAAGCCCTTGCCGGCGTAGTCGTTGACGTCACCGATCACGGTCAGGTCCACACCCGGCGCCAGCCACGCACCGAAGCTCTGCCCGGCCGAGCCGCGGAACGTCACGCGCACGTCGGCCTCGATCCCGCGCCGCACGATCTCGCCGCTCAGCAGCCCGCCGACGGTCCGGTCGCGATTGGTGATCGGATACTCGCCGCGCACGACCGGGAGCTGCTCGACGAGCTCGTAGTCCAGCGGCGCTTCCAGATCGATGGTCACGGGCCGCGAGCGCCGGTCGCCGTCCCCGCCGCGGCCGAGCAGCGGCGTGACGTCGAGCCCGATCGCCTTCCAGTGATCGAGCCGGTCCACGCGCAGCAGGTCCACGCGCCCGACGAGGTCCTTGAACCGCGCCACGCCCAGCGACGCCATGATCACGCGCACGTCCTCGGCCAGCAGCGTGAAGAAGCGGATGACGTGCTCGGGCTTGCCGGCGAACCGCTCGCGCAACACCGGGTCCTGCGTCGCGATCCCCACCGGGCACGTGTTCAGGTGGCAGACGCGCATCATGATGCAGCCCATCGCGATCAGCGGCGCGGTGGACGCGCCGATCTCCTCGGCGCCAAGCAGCGCCGCGATCACCACGTCGCGGCCGGTCCGCATCCCGCCGTCCGCCTGCAGCACGACCCGCGAGCGCAGCCCGTTGCGCACCAGCGTCTGCTGCGTCTCGGCCAACCCGAGCTCCCACGGCACGCCCGCGTGCTGGAGCGAGGACTGCGGCGACGCGCCCGTCCCGCCGTCGAAGCCGGCGATGACGATGTGGTCGGCGTGCGCCTTCACGACGCCCGCCGCGACCGTCCCCACGCCCGCCTCCGCCGCGAGCTTCACGGAGATGCGGGCGGAAGGGTTCGCGCAGCGCAGGTCGTGGATGAGCTGCTTGAGATCCTCGATCGAGTAGATGTCGTGGTGCGGCGGCGGCGAGATGAGCTCCACGCCGGGCGTCGCGTACCGCAGCTTGCCGATGTTGGCGTCGACCTTGTGGCCCGGGAGCTGGCCGCCCTCGCCGGGCTTGGCGCCCTGCGCGACCTTGATCTGCAGCTCGTCGGCGTTGACGAGGTAGTCGATGGTCACGCCGAACCGGGCAGACGCGACCTGCTTGATCGAGGAGCGCCGCTTGTCGGCGAAGCGCGCCGGGTCCTCCCCGCCTTCGCCGGTGTTCGACTTGCCGCCGATCTCGTTCATGGCCACCGCGAGCGCCTCGTGCGCCTCGGGGGAGATCGAGCCGAGCGACATCGCGCCGGTGACGAACCGCTTCATGATCTCCGTCACCGGCTCGACGTTGTCCAGGTCGATGCCGTCCGTCTCCCGGAAGGCGAGCTGCCCGCGCAGGGAGCCGTAGCGCGCCGCTTCGTCGGCCGCCTCGACGTACGGCCGCCACTCGCCGCGCTGAAGCGCCGGGACGGTGTCGGGGTTCCACGAGTGCCGCTCGCCGCCGCGGCGCCAGCGGTAGATCCCGCCGACCGGCAGATAGGAGCGCCCGTGGCGCATCAGGACCTCGCGCGCGAGCCCGCGCAG
Source organism: Solirubrobacter taibaiensis (assembly GCA_027587225.1). Classification (GTDB taxonomy): domain Bacteria; phylum Actinomycetota; class Thermoleophilia; order Solirubrobacterales; family Solirubrobacteraceae; genus Solirubrobacter; species Solirubrobacter taibaiensis. The sequence continues at coordinate 50,675 of JAPDDQ010000047.1, read as the reverse complement.
CCCGATGCCGCCGACCTTCGAAGGCGTGCCCGTGAAGTAGCGGTCGATCAGCTCCGGCGCGAGCCCGATCGCCTCGAACACCTGCGCGCCGCGGTAGGCCGAGACGGTCGAGACGCCCATCTTCGACATCGTCTTCAGCAGCCCCGGCCCGAGTCCGGGGACGATCCCGTCGCCCGCGAGCCAGCCGTGCACGGCGTCGGCGCCGTAGCCCACCAGACACGCGAAGTGATGCACCTCGCGCGGCTCGCCCGAGTCGATCACCAGCGACGTCCGCGTCCGCAGACCGGCCCGGACCAGCTCGTGGTGCACGGCCGCGGTCGCCAGCAGCGCGGGCACGGGCGCGCGCTTGGGTCCGACGTTGCGATCGCCGATGACGAGGATCTCCGCGCCGCCGGAGACGGCCTTGACCGCGGCGGCGACCAGCCGCTCGACCGCCGCCTCCAACCCGGCTTCGCCGAGCGAGATCGGCCACGTGGCGTCGATCGGCGCCCACGGCAGCGGCGAAGAACACACACGGTCCAGGTCCTCGGCGGTGAGGATCGGCGTCGGCAGGCGCAGCCGGCGCGTGGTCGGCGCCGCGTCGGCCAGCAGCTCCGGCCCGCGGCCGAGCCACGTCGTCAGGCTCATCACCAGGTCCTCGCGCAGCGAGTCGATCGCCGGGTTGGTGACCTGCGCGAAGCGCTGCTTGAAGTAGCTGAACAGCGCGGGCGCCTGGTCGCTGAGTGCCGCCAGCGCCGAGTCGGCGCCCATCGAGCCCGTCGGCTCCTTGCCCGCCTGGACCATCGGGCCGATCAGCACGTCGAGGTCCTCGCGCGTGAACCCGAACATCGGCGCCGTGTGCATCGGCGGCTCCGGGAGCGTGGCGCTCAGCGCGACGTCCTCGAGCCGGATCGTCGCCTCGCTCGCCCACTGCCCGTACGGCCGGCGCGACGCGATCTCGCACTCCACCTCGCGGTCGGCGAACACCTGACCGCGATCGAGGTCGACGATCCACAGCGCGCCGGGCTTCAGCCGTCCGCGCTTGATCACCCGCGCGGGATCGACCGGCATCGCGCCCGTCTCGCTCGCCAGCACCACCCAGCCGTCATCGGTCTGGAGCCAGCGACCGGGACGGAGCCCGTTGCGGTCCAGCTTCGCGCCCAGGATCCGCCCGTCGGAGAACGTGATCGACGCCGGGCCGTCCCACGGCTCCATGATCTTCTCGTGGTAGGCGTAGAAGCCGCGCAGCGACTCCGGCAGGTCGTCGCGGCCCTCCCACGCCTCCGGCACCATCATCATCACCGCGTGCGCGAGCGGCCGGCCCGCGAGCACCAGCAACTCGAGCACGGAGTCGAAGCTGGCGGAGTCCGACGCGCCGTTCGGGATCACGGGCCGCACCTCGGCGAACTCGCCCAGCGCGTGCTCGCGCGCCCGCATCCAGTTCACGTTCCCGCGCAGCGTGTTGATCTCGCCGTTGTGGGCGACGAAGCGGAACGGATGCGCGAGCGACCAGCTCGGGAACGTGTTGGTCGAGAAGCGCGAGTGGACGATCGCGAGCGCAGAGGCGAACCGCGGGTCGCACAGGTCCTTGTAGAAGCGCGGGAGCTGCGGCGCGCCCAGCATGCCCTTGAGCACCATCGTGCGTGAGCTGAAGCTGCAGAAGTAGACCGCGTCGCCCAGCCCGCGCTCGGCGCGGCGCCGGATGCCGTACAGGCGGCGCTCGAAGTCGCCCTCGCCGTGGCCGATGAAGAGCTGGCGGATGACCGGCATCGTCGGCCGTGCGCCGGACCCGGGGACGTTTTCGTCCACGGGCACGTCACGCCAGCCCAGGACGCGCTGTCCACCGTCCTCGACCAGCCGCTCGATCACGGTCTCGGCCGCCTCGCGCCGGTCGTTCTCGCGCGGGAGCATGCACACCGCGACCGCGTAGCGCCCGGCCGCCGGCAGGGCGAACTCGACCTCCGCACGCAGGAACGCGTCAGGGATCTGGGTCAGGATGCCCGCGCCGTCGCCGGTCTCGGCGTCGGCGCCCTCGGCGCCACGGTGCTCCAGGTTGTCCAGCGTGTCGATCGCACGCGAGATCGTCTCGTGCGCGGGCCGGCCGTCCAGGCGCGCCAGACAGGCGACGCCGCAGCCGTCGTGCTCGTACGCAGGGTCGTAGAGGCCCACTGACTGAGCGTACGGGCGTGCATCACCCCGCTCATCGGACACACGGTCCACCCCTCCCGGGACCGCTTGTGACCGTTGGTCCGTTTCCGTGGCCGCGCGGTCCCCGTAGCTTCGCGGCCCATGAACGCAGCGCTGCATACAGAGTCGGATGCGGTGGCTCGACTGGCCGCTGCGCGGCCGATGGTCGTAGACGTCGTACCGGCTTCGGAGATCTCCGCCCACCACGCCGCCGGCGGCGTCACGCACGCCGGCCCGCCGATCGAACCCGAGCGGATGTGCGCCCCGATGCGCGCCGCGCTCGGCAGTGCCCTGTGGCTGGAAGGCGTCGCCGAGTCGCCCGCGGAGGCGCTCAAGCTCGTCGAGGACGGCGAGATCCCGCTGATCACCAACCACGACGCGGGTGGCGTCGGGCCGATGGCCGGCGTCGTGAACCCGAGCATGCCGGTGTGGGTGGCGCGCGACGAGGCCACCGGCAAGGTCGCGTGGGCGCCCCTGAACGAGGGCTCGGGCGCAGTGCTGCGCTACGGCGCCGACGGCCCCGAGGTGCTCGAGCGCCTGATTTGGATGAAGGACGTGCTCGCGCCGGAGCTGCGCAAGGCGCTCGCCGCCGCTCCGCTGGATCTCTTCGACCTCCACGTGCGCTCGATCGCCCTCGGCGACGAGGCGCACCACCGCACCGAGCAGGGCACGGCGATGACGCTGGGCCGGCTCGGCATCGAGCATCCCGAGGTGCGCACGTTCATCGCCGGCAACGGCCAGTTCTTCCTGAACCTGGCGATGGTGTTCTCCAAGCTCGCGCTCGACTGCGCGGCGGACGTGCCGGGTTCGCCGGTCCTCACCGCGATCGCCCGCAATGGCGTCGAGGTCGGCATCCGCGTCTCGGGCCTCGGCGACCAGTGGTTCGTCGGCCCGGCCGCGCTGCCCGACCCGGCGAAGCTGTTCGACGGCTACACGCCCGCCGACATGAACCCGGACCTGGGCGACTCGGCGATCGTCGAGACGTACGGGTTGGGCGCTCTGGCCGTCGCCGCTTCGCCGATCTCAGCGCCCTCGGTGGGTCTCGACCCGGCCGTGATCGACGAGATCGACACCGAGTTGCGGGCGATCGCGGCCGGCGAGTCCCCCGACATCAAGTTCCCGGACGGCCGCGCGGCGATCCTCGGCATCGACGCCCGCAAGGTCGCCGCGACCCGGATCTCCCCGCCCGTCCACACCGGGATCGCGCACAAGCGGCCCGGCGTCGGGCAGATCGGCGGCGGCATCACGCACCCGCCGCTGCAGGCCTTCGACCTCGCCGTGCAGGCTCTTGACGCGCGCTGACGACGTCCACAGCGCGCTCCGCGCCGCGCTCCTCGCCGGGACGTTCCCGTACGGGCAACGGCTCGTCGAGGAACAGCTCGCCGAGCGCTTCAACACGAGCCGCACGCCGGTGCGCGAGGCGTTGCGCCGGCTAGAAGGCGACGGCCACGTCCAGCGGGACCGCGCCGGCGGCGTGCGGCCGAACGCGCCGCGCGTGTCCGCGATGCGTGAGCTGTACGCCGTGCGCACGGTGCTCGAGGACCTCGCGGTACGCACCGCCGATCCCGAGAAGCTCGAGCCGCTGCACGAGGAGTGGCTGGAGCTGCGCTCCGAGCGCGACGAGACACCGGACTTCGTGCACGCTGACGAGGCGTTCCACGAGGCGCTCGCGCACGCGTCGGGCAACGCCGCGACCGAGCGCTACCTGCACGACATCAACGAGCGCATCCGCGTGATCCGCATCCACGACTTCACGACCGTGGACCGGATCGAGACGACGATCGAGGAGCACCTCGAGATCCTCGAGGCGCTCCGGGCGGGCAAGCAGGACGCGGCGGCGGCGCTCATGCGCGTGCACATCGAACGGTCAGCGGAAGTGGTGGAGCGCCGGGTGGGGGAACTCCTCGCGCGCATGTTCGAGGAGGAACGACCGTGAGCTCAGTGGCCACCAACGCCTTCGCGGCCGCCCGCGAGCGGCTGACCGCGCAGGTCATCGACCCGCCGGAGAAGCGGCCGGCGTACGACGTCTTCGGACCGCCGGTGGCGCCCCTGCCCGCGCTCGGCGGACTGCCGCGCTCCGGCCAGATCGCCGAGGCGGCGGCCGCGCTGGACGCGGGCGACATCACGAGCGTCGAGCTCACCGAGGCGGCGCTGGCGCGCATCGCCGAGGACGAGTGGACGGCGTTCGTGCACGTCGCCGCCGAAGCGGCGCTGAGCGAGGCGCGCGCCCGCGACGCCGAGCTGCGCGCCGGCCGCACGCGCGGGCCGCTGCACGGCGTGCCGGTGTCGGTCAAGGACGTGATCCACGTCGCCGGGATGCCGACGCACTGCGGCTCGGACGCGTTCAACCAGACCCCGCCGGTCGACGCCGCGGCGGTCGACCTGTGGCGCGCCGCCGGCGCCGTGATCCTGGGCAAGACGAGCACGCACGAGTTCGCGCTGGGCGTCACCTCGCCGCAGGCGCGCAACCCCCACGACCGCACGCGCATCCCGGGCGGATCGAGCGGCGGCTCGGCGATCGCGGTGGCCACGGGCATGGGCCTCGCGTCGCTCGGCACCGACACGCGCGCTTCGATCCGCGTCCCTGCTGCGCTGTGCGGCGTGGTGGGCCTGAAGCCGACCTACGGCACCGTGCCCACCGCGGGCGTCGTCCCACTGTCGTGGACGATGGATCACGTCGCCGTGATGGCCGGCACGGCCGAGGACGCCGCACTGGCCATGGATGCGCTGCGACCGGAGGCGACGTCCATCGCTCCCGCCGCCGGCGGCCGCGTCGACCACCTGCGGGTGGGCCTCGCGACCGCTGTCTGGGAAGGCGCCGAGACCGTCGTGGAAGCGGCGGTGGCGCGCCAGATCGAGAAACTGAACGGGCTCGTGGCGGCGGTCCGCGAGACCGATCGTCCCACCGCCGCCGACTTCGGCGGCGCCAACGCGATGGGCCTGCTCGTCTCGCGCTGCGAGGCGGCCACGTTCCACCGCGCCGCCGGGTTGGACCGCTCGCTGTACTGGGCGGAAGTCCGTGACCAGCTGGACGCCGCAGACAGCGTTCCGGCCACGGACTACATCGACGCGCAGCGCTACCGCGCCGTGCTGAGGGAGGAGATGCTCGCGGTGTTCCGCGAGCACCACGTGCTCGCCATGCCGACGTCGCCCGTCCTGGCGCCGTTGGTGGAACGGGCGGATGAGTACCTCACGATCCTGTCGCGCAACGCGATCCTCTGGAGCTTCGTCGGGTTCCCGGCGATCTCCGTGCCGTGCCCCACCGATGGGTTGCCGGTCGGCCTGCAGCTGGTGGCAGGTCCCGGTGGGGAAGCACTGCTGATCGCGCTCGCGACGGCCCTCACGAAAGAAGGTCGCTGATGACTGCCGTACCCGCGGAGCCGGGTCCCTTCGTGTTCGACCCCGACACCACGGCGCTCGTGGTGATCGACATGCAACGCGATTTCCTCGAACCGGGCGGCTTCGGGTCGGCGCTCGGCAACGACGTGTCGCTGCTGTCGGCCGCCGTCGAGCCGCTGCAGCGCGTCCTGGCCGCGACGCGTGAGCTGGGCATGACGATCATCCACACGCGCGAGGGCCACCGCCCCGACATGGCCGATTGCCCGCCGGCGAAGTTCGCGCGCGGCGAGTTCATCGGGACCGATTCACCGAAAGGCCGGATCCTGATCCGGGGCGAGTACGGGCACGACATCGTCGACGAGCTCGCGCCCCTGCCCGGTGAGGTGGTGCTGGACAAGCCCGGCAAGGGCTCGTTCTACGCGACCGACCTCGAGCTGATGCTGCGCAACGCCGGCGTCAAGTCGCTGATCGTCACCGGCGTCACCACCGAGGTCTGCGTGCACACGACCGTGCGCGAGGCCAACGACCGCGGCTTCGAGTGCCTGGTGCTCTCGGACTGCTGCGGCTCCTACTTCCCCGAGTTCCACGAGGTCGCGCTGCGGATGATCTCCGCGCAGGGCGGGATTTTCGGCTGGGTGGGCTCGTCGTCCGACCTTCTCGCCGCCCTGCCTATCGGAGCACGCGCATGACCCTTCCCTTCTGGACCCGAGGCGACCTGAACGCCTTCTTCGGGCTCGGCATCAACATGCTCGTCAACGTGCTCGTGTTGGCGGGCCTGTGCATCGGCGTCGTCAACATCGCGCCGGACGACGTCTACGGCATCATCCTGCCGGCGCTCGGCATCGAGCTGCTGATCGGCAACATCTTCTACTTCTACCTCGCTCGTCGCCTGGCGATGAAGGAGAAGCGCAACGACGTCACGGCGCTGCCGTACGGGCCGAGCGTGCCGCACATGTTCATCGTGACGCTGGTGATCATGCTGCCGACCTACCTGGCCACGCAGGACGCCATCCAGGCCTGGACCGCGGGCCTCGCCTGGGCCTTCATCATCGGCTGCATCATCTTGATCGGCGCCTTCGTGGGGCCGACGATCCGCCACCTGACGCCGCGCGCGGCGATGCTCGGCACGCTCGCCGGCATCTCGCTGGCGTTCATCTCGATGCGGCCGGGGGCGCAGATGTGGGGCGCGCTCTGGATCGCGTTGCCGGTGTTCATGATCATCATCGCCGGCTTCATCGCCGGGGTGCGGCTGCCGGGCAACTTCCCGATCGGCCTGGCCGCGCTGCTCGTGGGCTGCGCGATCGGCTGGATCGGCGGCTACATGGAGCCCGCCGCGGTCGGCGACTCGATCGAGGCGATCGCGATCGGCATCCCTTCGCTGAACATCGACCTGCTGCTGGACGGCCTGGAGGGCATCTCGCCGCTGCTCGCGACCGCGATCCCGTTGGGCATCTACAACTTCACCGAGGCGATGAGCAACGTCGAGTCGGCCGCCGCGGCGGGCGACAACTACAACCTCCGTCACGTGCTGCTCGCCGACGGCACGGGCGCCGTCGTCGGTGCCGCGCTGGGCTCGCCGTTCCCGCCCGCCGTCTACATCGGCCACCCGGGCTGGAAGGCCGCCGGCGGACGCATCTCCTACTCGCTGGCCTCGGGCGTGTTCATCTTCCTGCTGTGCGCGTTCGGGCTCTTCCCGTTGCTCGCCGCCCTGCTCCCGATTCCGGCGATCGTGCCGATCCTGCTCTTCATCGGCCTCGTCATCGGCTCGCAGGCGTTCGTCGCCGTGCCCAAGGCGCACTACGCGGCGGTGGTGCTGGCGGCCATCCCGTCCTTGGCCCAGTGGGGGTCGGGCATGGTCCACGACGCGTTGCTGGCGGCCGGGACGAGCGTGCAGGAGGTCGGTGTCGACGCGCTCGCCGCCGGCGGTGTGCTCTACGGCGGGTTGGCGACGATCGGCGCGGGCTCGGTGCTCGTGGGCATGATCCTCGGCACGATCGCGGTGTTCGTGATCGACCGGCGGTTCTTCCACGCGGCGGCGGCGTGCGGCGTCGGCGGGGTGCTTACCCTGGTCGGCCTGATCCACAGCGAGGAGGTCCACGTGTTCTCGAATCCGCGGATCGCGTTGGGCTACGGACTCGCCGGTGTGGTCTGCCTGGCGTACACGCTGCTCAAGCTCCCGCCGCGTGAGCCGGACCTGAGCGACCCGATGGACCTGGAAGTCGCGGCCGAGCAGAACCGCACCTTCGTGCGTGAGGAGGAGAAGGTGGCTGTCCCCGCCTAAGGCCGGGGGACAGCCTCAGTGACATTGCGCGGCGGAGCGGTACCTTGGCTGTATGAGTTCCGCCGCGTTGCTCGACCTTGACATCGGCACCAAGCCCAGCCGCAAGGAACGCGCGGCGAAGACGGTCAATGCGGCCCTGCGCGGGGGAGTCCTCGCCGGGGCCGTCGCCGCGATCGCGTGGCTGCTCGCCGTCGCCCTCAGCGGCACCGTCTTCTTCCTGCTGATCATCGCCACGGTGCTGGCGGCGATCTACACCGTCGTCCGCGGCGAGAAGGCCCGGATGGCCATCTGGGGCCTGATCGCGATCGCGTGGGCCCTCGTGCTCGCCGAGCGGTGGGTGGTCAACGACAACGGCGGCATCATCGTCGCCGGCGCCGCCTACCTCGGCGTCGTGCTCGGCGCCCGCCGCGGGGGTATCGCGAAGAAGTCGCTGGTGCTCCTGCTCTACCCGCTCATCTCGCTGGCGATCGTGATCGCCGCCGACACGAGCATCGCCGACCCGTGGGGCGTCTCCTGGCTGTGGGTGCTCGCCGTCCTCGGCCCCGTCCTCGGCGCACGCACCGTCCTGAACCCCTCTCCTAGGGACCACAAGACCTGATGCAGATCATCGTCAACTACCGCGTCGACCCGAGGGTCGCCGCGGCGCTTCTCCCTGCCCAATTCCGGCCGCGGATCGTGAACGGCCATGCCGTCGGCGGCCTGCTCGTCCGCGACGACACCGTCGAGTACCGGATCGCCGTCGAGTCCGGCGCCTACCTGCTCAACAGCGAGACCGGCCCGCTCCTCGCCGAGGAGCTGCCGCGCCAGGTGTACGCGTCCTTCGCCGGCGAAGAGCGCGTCGACGTGTCCGTCCGGCCGGCTGTCGCGTGGCGCAGTGGCCTGTTCGGCGACGCCTACGCGGCCGCGCGCTTCGCGGGCATGATCGCGGCCGTACCCGTCGCCATCGACTGGGTCCGCTCGTCCTTCTTCGCGCGGTTGGGCGCGACGGCCGACTGCGCGCTGCTGCTCCCGGACGTGCCCATGTCCATGGACCTCGCCGCCTAACACTCCCCGCCGCGGGAGCAGCCGCCTTGGAAACTCCACGTGATCTTCGTGTAGTTCAGCTCCTTCAGCATCACCGTGTTCGACGTGCCGTCCGGGACGGACGCGAGCGCGGGAGCGGCGCTGAGGGCGACGGCGAAGGCGGTGCCGAGGGTGGCGCGGCGGATCAGGTTGTGGTTCATGCCGCGACGGTACGGCCGGCCCCCGCGTCGAACCATGGGGGAAATCCCTCGAACGTGGCGCGGTTCGTAAAACCCGGGTAGGCACCCCGTCGCGCCGCGGCGGGAGATGCGTCAGAGTCGCCGCATGTGGCGCGTGGCGCTCACGCTCGGCCTTCTGCTGGCGCTCGCGCCACCCGCCGCCGCGGCACCGCGGTTGGTGATCGAGGACGTGCTCGTGGGCGAGCGGTTCGGCGAGCGTGACCGCTGCTACGCGGTCGGATCGCAGTTGCTCGTCATCGGCCGCGGATTCGCGCCGCGCACGCCGGTCCGGTTCGGCCGCGGCACGCTCCGCCCGAACCGGGACGGCGACTTCTCCGCACTCGTCACCGCCCGCACCGACCGCGCGCAGGAACGCATCACGCTCCGCGCGCGGCAGGGCACGCAGGTCGCCACCTTGCGGTTCTGGGCCGGCGTGATCGGCGTCAACGTGCCTTCGTGGGGGTCACGCAGCCGGCCCGCGACCGGCACACCCGGAAAGCGCGAACGCGTGCGGATCGGCGGCTTCGACGTCGGCGGGGGCCTCAGCATCGAGTACTCGCTGAACCAGGGAGTCCGTTACCGGGCGCGCGTCGCGACGCTGCGTGGGCCGTGCGGCGCGGCCGAGTTCACGATCCGCCAGTTCCCGTTCTCGCCCGTGCCGGACGGGCTGTATCGCGTGTCGTTCTCGTCCCGCTCGGCCTCGGCCTGGTATCCGGGCGTCCGGATCGGCCCGGTGCCGCCGCCGGCCGTCCCGCTCCCGTCGACGATCTTCGGCCTGCCCGGAGCCGGCTATCACGTCGCCGCCACCCCGGACGGCGGCTACCTCGTCGCGGGCATGGGCCGCGTCGACCGCGTGAGCGCCGCCGGCGTCGTCACGCGCGCCGCCGGCACGGGCGTGGAACCCGAGGGGGCGGCGGAGCCCGGCGGCGACGGCGGGCCGGCGACCGCCGCGCCGATCGACCCGAGCGACGTCGCCACGCTCCCGGATGGCGGATTCCTCATCGCCGAGTGCGACCGCAACCGGATCCGGCGGGTCGATCCGACCGGCGCCATCTCGACGGTGGCGAGCTGGCCGGGCTGCCCGGACGCGTTGCTCCCGCTGCCCGACGGCGCACTGCTCGTCGCCGATACGGCACTCGACCGCATCTTCCGGATCGAGCCGAACGGCACCCGGACGGCGGTGGCGGGCAACGGCGAGTTCTCGGGCAACACGCCGCCGGAAGGTCCGGCGCTGAAGGTGGCGCTGCGGGCGCGTGACCTGGCGCTCGACGCCGACGGCTCGATCCTGATCGCCGACTACTTCGGCGCCCGCGTGCTCCGCTTGGCAGGCGGAAGACTGTCGGTGGTCGCCGGCAACGGCACGGAGGCCGCGCTCCGCGACGACGGCCTGCCGGCCACGGACGCCGCCGTGACACCGACGGCGCTCGCCGCCCGCCCGGGCGGCGGGTTCTATGTGCTTGACGCGGGCGCCGCCTCCGGCATCGGCAGCGAGCCGCGGGTACGGGTCGTCCAGCCCGACGGGACGATCTTGACGCTGGCCGGCACCGGCCGCTTCGCCCCCGACCCGACCCGCTTCGACGAGCTCGGTGGCGACGGCATGGCCCCGTTGCGCGCCGACCTGCGCTTCGTCTCCGACCTCACCGTCCTCACCGACGGCGGCCTCATCTTCACGGAGGACCCCGGCCGGGTGCGGCATCTGCCGCCGCCCACCGGCGGCTTGCTGGGCGTGGCCATCCGGCGCGACGCCGACCGCATCTTCGCCCCCGGGGTGCCCACGCCGCTCACGCTGCGGCTCAGCGCGCCCGCCACGGTGCGCGTCGACGTTGGCGGCGGCCCCGTGCTCGAGCGCGAACTGCCAGCGGGTGAGACGCGGGTCGAGTTGCCGCCCCGACCCGGCGAGCCGCAAGCCGTGTCCGTGACGGCGACCGACACGGGTGGGCGCACGGCGAGCGACCGGGCGACGCTGTACCCGCGCGGCTGGCTGTCCGAGCCGCTGGCGCGGTTCGTCGCGGAAGGGCTGTTCTTCCACGTGATCGACGCCTCAAGCCGGTCCGGCGACGGGTTGTCCGGCTGCCGGCGGTTCGGTGCCAACCGGTTCGACTGCGCCCTGTCACCCGAGCAGGACGTCTGCCGGCGGGCGATCAGCGTCGTGATCGGCGCGGACGGGCACCTGCGCTGGGGCACGTATCGCTGTCCGATCGCACCCACCGCGCGGCCATCATTGCAGCGCCTCAAGCGAAACCAGCTCAGCTGCTCCGCCGGGGATTCGAGTTGCCCGCCGCCGATCTTCGGGCGCGTGGACGACCGCTGGCTGGTCCCCTGGGATTGATGGGCGGCTAGCCTTCTCGCGCGTGATTTCGCGCGACCGCGCACCCGCCGCGATCCTCGCGCTGATCTTGCTCGTCGCCTTCGGGCTGCGGGTGTGGAGCCTCGGGCATGGGTTGCCGTACTCGTACAACCTGGACGAGCGGGCGCACTTCGTGCCGCACGCGGTGTCGATGACCTCCGGGGACCTGAACCCGGGCTACTTCATCAACCCGCCGTTTCTGACGTACATCCTCGCCGCGTGGCTGAGCGTCGTCCACCTCGGTGGCGTGGAGCAGTGGTTCGCCGATGACGCCGGCGCGGTGTTCCTCGCCGGCCGCTGGATCAGCGTGTTCTTCGGCGTCGGGACGGTCGCGGCGACGTACTTCGCGGGCCGGGCGTGGTTCGACAAGCGCGTGGGACTGATCGCCGCGGCGATCATCGCGGTCGCCTTCCTGCCGGTCTTCTACTCCAAGCTCGCGCTCAACGACGGGCCCGGGATGCTGCCGTGCGCGCTCGCGCTGTGGGCGAGCGCGGTGGTGTTGCGCACCGGCAGCACCAAGGCGCTGCTCGCGGGCGGCGCGGCCGTGGGCCTCGCGGCGTCCTTCAAGTACTCCGACGGCGCGGTGGTGATCGCGCTCGTCGCGGCCGCGCTGCTCAGCCCCCTCTCGTTCAAGGACGCGGTGAAGGGCCTGGTGTTCGCGGGGCTGATCGCGATCGCGGCCGTGATCGTCACGAACCCGTACCTGTTCGCGGACTGGGACACGTTCATCAACGACCTCGACCGCCAGCGCAAGTTCGCGGGCGGCGCGGCGCTGCTCGGCCAGCCCGAGCGCAACGGCTGGTGGTACTACCTGACGTCGTCCACGTGGGCACTCGGCTGGCTCCCGGGCGTGCTCGCCATCTGTGGCGGGATCGTGCTGCTGGTGCAGAAGCGCTACAAGGAGGCGGCCGTCCTCGGCGGCCTGGTCGTCCTGTACTGGGTCTACATGGGCAGCCAGAGTCGCTTCTACGCGCGCTGGATGTTGCCGTTGTACCCGACGCTGGCGGTCCTCGCCGGTTACGCGCTCGCGCAGGTCAAGCACCGGGTCGCGCTCGCGGTCGCGGCTGCCGGGTTCCTGCTCGCCACGGCGGTGCCGACCGTCCGCAACGCGATCGTCATGGGCCGGGAGGACACGCGCAGCGAGACCCGCGACTGGCTCGTGGCGAACGTCCCGCAGGGCACGAAGGTGTCGTTCGAGCCGATCGCGCCGACGGAGTGGTACGGCTCCACCCCGGGCGGCGGCGCCAAGGCGCACCCCGTGCAGCAGTGGGCCCGGTTCAACCGCAACGACGCGATCATCGCCGAGCTCGCGAAGGAGCACGGCGGCGCGCGGCGCACGGCGAACTTCCAGAACTACGAGCGCACGCTCACCCCGGGCCTGATCGACGTCTACCGGCGCGAGGGCGTGTGCGTGATCGTCACCGGCTCCACGCAGTACGGCCGCGCGTTCGCGGAGCCCAAGCGGGCGCCGGCGGCCCTCAAGTACTACGACGCCCTCAAGCAGGAGGCGGACGTCGTCTTCAAGACCGACCCCACGGACGGCAACCTGCCGCGCTACCAGGTCGACAAGTCCTTCAACTACGTGGACGGCGCCTACAAGCGGCCCGGGCCGGAGATGATCGTCTACCGACTGCGGGACTGCGCGTGATCACCGGCACGCTCCTGCGCACCCGCGAGATCTCCCCGCGGATGCTGCGGCTCACGTTCGCTGTCCCGGGGTGTGAGCCGACGAAGCGTCCCGACGACTGGCTGATGATCTTCTTCGGCGAACCGGGCGACCATTCCGACCGGCGCAACTACACCGTGCGCGCGGTCCGGCCCGAGGCGGAGGAGCTCGACATCGACTTCGCGTTGCACGAGGGCGGTCTCGCCGCCACGTGGGCGCGCGCGGCCCGGCCGGGCGAGACGCTGGTCTGGACGCCGGCCGACGGCGGGTACGAGCTGCCGGGCGACGCGCAGTGGCAGCTGATCGTCGGCGACCTCACCGCGCTGCCGGCGATCGGACGCATCCTCGAAGCCGTGCGGCCCGGCGTAGAGAGCACCGTCGTGGTCGAGGTCGAGGACCCCGCCGATCGTCAGCCGCTGCCGGGCGACGTCCGGTGGGTGCGCGGGCGTCTGAACGACGTCGTCCGCACGTTCCCCGAGCCGGACGGGCCGGGCTACATCTGGATGGCCGGCGAGACGCGCACCGTCCGCGACGCGCGCCGCTATCTGCGCCACGAGCGCGGCGTGGACAAGGCCCGCTGGTCGCTCACCGGCTATTGGCTGGCGCGCAGCGAGGAGTGGCTGGAGCGCTACAAGCCGCACGCCGACGAGCTCAACGCGCTGTGGGAGCGCGGTGAGGCCGAGGGCCGCGACGAAGAGGCGATCATGGACGAGTACGAAGCGGCTTTGGAGCGCGCGGGGCTGTAACGGCGCAACCGCAGGGCTCTCCCGGTGTTCTAGCCGGTCGTGCGGATCCTGATTGCTTCGTTGCTGCTGCTCGTCATCGCGCCCGTGGCCCACGGGCGCGTGGTGGTCGTCGCCACCGGCACCGCCCAGGTGCAGCTCATCGACACCCGCACGAACGCGGCGGCCCCCATCGGAGTGATCGCCGCCGTCCAGGCCGTTGCGGCCACCCCGGACGGGTCCCGTGCCGTGCTCGCGACCGGCCGCGCGGTCTCGGTGCTGGACCTCAACACGCGGGCCGTTATCGGCGGCACGCCGCTGTCGGGCATTCCCGCCGCGATGGCCGTCTCGCCGGACGGCACGCGCGCGTACGCCGCGCGCCGGAACGGGATCGAGGTCATCGACCTGGCGACCGTGCGCCGCACGAGCGTGCGCGCGCTGTCGGGCACGCCGCTCGACCTCGCGGTCACGGCGAACCGCGCCGTCGTGGTGCAGAGCGGCGGCAAGGTCGCGGTGCTGAACCTGGATACGGGCCGGCTCGTGCGTCGCCTGACGGTGCGCGGCGCCGCGGGCGTGTCGCTCGTCGGCGGCCAGGCGTGGATCTCCGCCACCGAGCCCGCGAAGAAGAAGCGCAAGCCCCGGTCGCGACTGGTCCGCGTGAACGCCGCCTCGGGCGCGATCACCGCGTCGGTCGATCTGCGCACGGACGGGGGCGGCGGCGTGTCCGTCTCGCCCGACGGCGGCCGCGCGATCGTCGCGCCGGGCGCGAAGCTGCGCGGTATCCACCGCAAGGCGGCGCTCGTCGACCTTTCGACGCGCCGGGTCGTCGCGCGCCCGCCGACCGGCGGCGGTCCCGGTCACGCCGCCTACTCCGCCGACGGCGCCCGCCTGTACGTGAGCGACACGCGCGCCAAGACCGTCGTGGTGCTGTCCGCGTTCAGCGGCGTGCGCCTGAGCACGATCCGCCTGCCGGGCATCCCGGGCCCGCTGGTCGTCCAGCCCGGGCTCGCCCAGCTGATCGGCACCGAGGGCAACGACGTCCTGAACGGGACGCGCGGAGCGGACCTGCTGCGTGCCCTCGGCGGCGACGACATCCTGCGCGGCCAGCGCGGCGACGACTCGCTCTTCGGCGACGCCGGCAACGACGTGCTGTCCGGGTCCTCCGGCAACGACACGCTCGACGGTGGCGACGGCAACGACACCGCCTACGGCGACACGGGCCAGGACCGGATCACGCTCGGCCCCGGCGACGACACCGCGCAAGGCGGGCTCTCCAACGACGTGGTCGACGGCGGGCCGGGCAACGACAAGATGGACGGTGGCGACGCCGACGACACCCTGCGTGGCGGCGAGGGCGACGACATCATCGGCGAGAAGGGCCTCGGCAACGACATCCTGCTCGAGGGCGGGCCGGGCAACGACCTGCTCGACGGCGGCCGTGGCAACGACCGGCTGCTCGACGGCGGGCCCGGCGACGACCAGCTCTACGGCCAGAACGGCGCCGACAAGCTCGACGGCGGTGACGGCGACGACACGCTCGTCGGCGGCCGCGCGGGCGACCAGCTGCTCGGCCGCGCCGGCAACGACACGATCCAGGGCAACGCGGGCCGCGACAACATCTTCGGCCAGGACGGCAACGACACGCTGGACGGGGGCGGCGAGGACGACCGCATCTCCGGCTACGACGGCGAGGACACCCTCACCGGCGGCAGCGGCGCCGACGAGATCTTCGGCGGCGACGACGACGACACCATCCACGTCGCCGACGACAGCGCCGACTTCGTCTTCTGCGGCCGCGGCGACGACACCGTCTTCACCGAGGACACCGCCCCGTCGCGTGACCAGCTCGACTCGTGCGAGACCGTGCTGACCGTCCCGCCGGAGGCGTCCAACGACGAGCCGCCGCCCTCGGTCGTCCGCGGCGGGTTCGGCAACGACAACCTCGTCGGCACCGAAGGCCCGGACTCGGTGTTCGGCTCCGTCGGCAACGACATCCTGGACGGGCGCGGCGGCGACGACTACGTCGACGGCGAGCACCAGGACGACATCGTCTCCGGCGGCGCCGGCAACGACCAGGTCTACGGCCGCTACGGCAACGACCAGGTGTTCGGCAACGAAGGCAACGACGTGATCGAGGGCGGCTTCGGCCAAGACTACGTCGACGGCGGCCCGGGCGAGGACATCATCTCCGGGACCCAGGACGCCGACATCGTGCTGGGCGGCCCCGGCAACGACCGCATCGATGCGGTCGACGGCGCGGTCGACCGCATCGACTGCGGTGAGGGCTTTGACATCGTCTCCGTGGACCCGAACGACGTGATCGTCGGCGGGTGCGAGGACGTGCGCCGCTAGCTGTCCTGCCTCTAGCGGCCCGGTTCGGCGACCGTGCCGCTGACGGTCGTCGTCGCGGAGATCGACGTGACCGGCGGCGGCGTGTACCCGGCGGGCGCGGCCGCGACGGCGGCGAAGTACAGGTCGACGGCCTCGAGGTAGCTCACGTTGTAGAAGACGTACCCGCCGATGGCGTGGACGGCCGTGACGGTCGCCGGCGCCGTCGTGGGCGCGGCGGTGGTCGTCGCGGCGGCGGCGGTCGTGGCCGGAGTCGTGGACGCCTTGGTCCAAGTCGCGCGCTTGCCGTGGGTCTTGACCGGCGCTGCAGACGCGGTGCTCGCGGCGAACGGGACGACGGCGACGGCGAGAGCGACGGCGGCGGCGCGGCGGGCCTTGCGGATGTGAGTGTTCATGCCTGACGCATCGGCACCAGAACGCACCGACACGACGTCAGTAATGTTGATTCAGTCAACATCGTCAGCCCTGCAACAACCCGGAAAGCGCCCGACCCAAAGGCTTAAATCCAGCGCATCACTCCGCGGCCACGAGCGTCCCGAGGTCCTTGAAGGCCGGGACGAAGGAGACGTCCCAGTCCTGCTTGGCCGAGACTTCGAGCACGGGGCCGATCGCCTTCTCGACGCTGGCCGACGTGCGCCAGCCGACGTCCTCGAGACCGTGCTTGGAGGCGGTGAGGTACAGGCCGGCCTTGAGCTTGTCGCTGCGGCCGGTGAACTCGATCTTGCCGCGCACGCCGGCGAACGCGGTCACGGTGCCGGCCTTGAACTTCCAGTCGACCTGCACGAACGGCTGCACCCAGGCGGACTTGCCGAACTCGTAGGAGAGCTGCAGGCGCTCGCAGCTGACCTTGAGCTTGGGCAGCTTCGGGAGTTCCTTGGCGCCTTCGATGCCGTCCAGCAGCTTGCTCGGGTCGATCACGAACGAGAGGTTCTTCGTGACGCTGTTGCAGGCGGCGCCGGCGTCGATCGACGGGGCGCCGTCGGCACCGACCACGCCGCCCTCGGCCTGCCCGGAGGGGGTCTTCACGCACGTCTCGTTGTGGATGCGCAGCTTGTTGCCCCAGGACCGGGCCTCGAGGGCGATGCTCGTCACGTGCGAGAGCTCGGCCAGCGCGATGTCCAGGCGGACGTTCTCGCGCAGCAGCGGGTCGTCCAGGTGCGCGGCGATGCCGGTCTTGATCTTCGACAGCGCGGCGAGGCGGGCGGCACCCAGCGCGTACTGGTTCTGCAGCTCGGCGAGCCAGGTCTGGTGATGGCCGCGCAGGGCGGGCGTGCAGCGCTCGCGCATCGCCGCCGTCCAGCACGCGCCGGACTGCGCGCCCTTGCACGCCGCGGACGAGGCCTTGGCGTGCTCGTTGTACTGGTTCGGCGTCGGGTCGGCGTTGCCGTTGCCCCAGAACGCCTGGAAGACCTTGAACTGGCGGTCGATCGAGTCCGAGATCTGGCGGTCGAGCGCCTGGATCTCCGGCCGCTTGTAGGCGAGCGTGATGCGGCGCATGAGCGCGTCCGCGCGGCGCTTTTCACCCGGCGCGACGACGCGGTTGTTGACGTCGTGCTGGTTGGTGCCTTCCGCCGCCTGCAGCGCGACCCGCTCGCCGTCCCACACCCGCTCGATCAGCTCGTCGAAGTGCGGGTACATCTTCACCGCCTCACCCGGGGTGCCGGGCAGCGCGATCGGCCGCGGTGCCGTGGCCCGGCCGTGGGATTCGTCGAGCGGCGCGGGCGTGGTGGAGGGCGCGCGGCGGGCTGCGCGCTTGTACAGCGGCGCGGCGGCCGCGGCCTGGCCGGCGCAGAGTGCACGGGCGGCCTGGCCGGAGGCGGCCTCGGCGTCGAGCGCCGGGTCGAGCTTGGCCGCGGTGACGAACGCCTGCTGCGCCGGCGCGGCCTGGCCGAGCTGGAGCAGCGCCATGCCGCGGACCTGCTGGGCGGCGGCGCGGCGATCGACGCCGTACCCGACGACCGGGCCGGCCCCGGTGACCGCGGCGCCGTCGAGCAGCGCGAGCGCCTGGTTCGGGTGCCCGGCCGCGATGGCCAGGGCGGCGGCGTTGGCGAGCTGAGTGGCGTCGCGGGGCGCGAGCTCAGCCGCCCGCAGCTGTGCGGTGAGCGCGGCGCCGAGGTTGCCCTCGGTCAGCATCGCGGTGGCGGTGGCCGCGGCGGCGCTCGCGGCGGCCGCCTCGGGGGACGCGTTGAAGGCGTTCATCGCCGGCGCCCCGACCTGGGCGCGCAGCGCGGCGCGGATCTGCGCGATCGCCGCCGTGGTGGACGCGACCCGTTTCGCGGGTACCGCCGGCGTGCAGCTCAGCTGCTGCGCGAGCTGAAGGCGCTGCGCGAGCGTGGCGTCGTCGAGCAGCGGCAGCTCGTCCGTGATCGAGTGAAACACGCCCGGCGCGTCCGCCGCCGTCGAGACCGTGACCACGGCCTTGGCGGCGCGGCACTGATTGGCCTCATTGCGCTCCTTGACCGCGCCACGGTCGTCCGCGCACGCCAGCAGCGTGTAGCGCCCGGGGGCGAGCGCCGCAGGGACCGTCACCTTCACCGTCGCGGCCGGGCTCGTCGTCCCGGGACGCACCCGGCCGACCTTCCGCTCGCCCTCGAGCAGCGCGTCGAGCGCACTCGTGCGCGGGTCGGTCCTGGAGGCCTTGCGGGCCCGCTGCGACGCCTTGGGATCAGCGGTCAGGTAGAAGCGCGTGGTCGAAGCGCGAGCCGCGGCGGCGCCCACGTTGCGGGCGCGGGCGCTGACCTGCAGCGTGCCGCCGGCCGCGACCGCGTTCGGGCCGCTGACGGCGGCGATCGTCAGGTCGGGCTTGGCGGCGGCGTGGGCCGGTCCCGCCAGGACAAGGGTCAGTGCAGCAAGGGCGACGGACTTGGGGAGGAGCATGCCGCCAGCCTGCTGCCTCGCGCGCGCCCTGGCATCGGGGCCGCGCCCCGGAATTGCCCCCGGTCATCCCCGGGTGCGGGTAGCCGCACCCGGGCTTTCAGACGCTGACGGCGCGGGCCTCGATCGCCTTGGTGGTCTGCTCGAACCCGCGGCTGAAGAAGCGCTTGCCGATCAACGGCAGCACCGCGCCGATCAGCTTGCCCTTGAGGTTCTTGCCCTCACGCACGACCACGACGTCGATGCCGGTCGTGCCGTCCTCGCGCCGCGTGAACGTGTACGTGTGACCGGACGCGCCGCCCCAGACGTTGGAGTCGGTCGTCTTCATCTCGATCCGGCTCGGGTCGGACCAGTCGTAGCGCAGCCGCTCCCACGCCGGGCCCTTGCCCTCGGTGACGTCAGCCCAGCCCGGCCCACTGTCGTGCACGACGAGTTGGCCGTCGTCGGTGTTGCCGAACAGGTCGCTGCGGCCCGGCCCGAAGTCGGTGACGGCAGCGGTGAACTGCTCGGGGGTGGCGGTGGTCGTCGCGCTGAAGCGGATCGTGGCCATGCGGCCCCACGCTATCCCTATCCGCCGAAGCGGAAGCGGAAGAGCGCGGCGACGGCGCCGAAGCCGTCACGCCACGTGATCTTCTTGCCTTCGGCGTACGAGCGGCCGTAGTAGGAGATCGGCACCTCGTACAGGCGCAGCTCCGGGCCGATGCGCAGGATCTTCGCGGTCAGCTCGGGCTCGATCCGGAAGTCGTTGGAGACGAGCTTCAAGCCGCGGACGAGGTCGCCCTTGAACGCCTTGTAGCCGACTTCCATGTCGGAGATCGTCGTGTTGTAGAGGACGTTCGACAGCAGCGTCAGGAAGCGGTTGCCGGCGTAGTGCCAGAACAGGTGCGCGCGCTGCGGGTGCGCGCCGCCGCGTAGGCGGGTGCCGAACACGGCGTCGGCCTTGCCGGTCAGCAGCGGGTCGATCAGCGCGGGAATGTCCGACGGCGAGTACTCCAGGTCGGCGTCCTGGATGAGCAGGATGTCGCCGTGGGAGTCGTCGATGCCGCGGCGGACCGCGGCGCCCTTGCCGAGATTGCGCGGCTGGGAGAGGACGGTGACCTGCGAATGCGTCGCCGCGAGGCGCGCGAGCTCGGCGGCCGAGCCGTCCGTGGAGCCGTCGTCGACCAGCAGGATCTCGAGGCGCAGGTTGAGCTCGAGCAGCTCCTCGACGACCTGCGCGACGGTCTTCTCCTCGTTGTAGACCGGGACGACGACGCTGACCAGCGGCCGCCCCGCGCCGTTGGTGGCGTCAGTCACGGCGCGCCATGCTAGCCACTTCGTAGTGCGTGCAGGTCAGATCGCGCTCCACGAGGTAGCGATCGTCCTCCGGATAGAAGACCGCCGTCTCGTAGTCCTCGCCCGCGAACGCGCGGATCGCGTCCGCCGAATCCCAGAACGACAGGGTCGTGAATTCCGTGAGCTCGCCCACCTCGCGCGTGAGCATGTAGGCGCCCTGGTTGCCGGGCGTCGCGGCGTATGCCTTCATGCCCGTCTCGTCGATGTAGGCGGCGTACGCGGCGGCATCCTCGCGACGAACCGCCCCGCGCCAGGTCCGGGCGATCACGCGAGCACCAGCTCGGCGTTGGCCGACCAGCCGCCCTCGTACGCGCGCACCGAGCCGTCGGCGACGTGCACGATCCGGTCCGCGATCCGGTCCAGGAAGTAGCGATCGTGCGAGACGGCGACGACCGTCCCGTCGTAGCGCTCCAGGGCGCCCTCGAGCGCCTCGATGGAGTCGATGTCGAGATGGTTGGTCGGCTCGTCGAGCACGAGGCAGTTCGGCGCGTCCTGCATCAGGCAGAGGAAAGCAAGCCGCGTGCGCTCGCCGCCACTCAATGAGCCGACCGGGCGGCGCGTCTGCTCGTAGTCGAACAGGAACGCCATCAGCAGCCGTACGGCCGCGTCCTCGGCCAGCGAACGCCCGGCGCGCAGCGCGTCGAGCACGGTGTCGCTGTCCGACAGGGATCCGGCGGCCTGGGAGAGGTAGCCGAGCGTGATGCCGTCGCCGGCCCAGCGCGTGCCCTCGAGCGGCGCCAGCTCCTCGGTGAAGATGCGCAGGAGCGTCGTCTTGCCGCCGCCGTTGGGCCCGACGACGCCGACGCGCTCGCCGCGCCCGACCACGAGCTCGACGTCGAGCAGCACGGGATCGTCGCCGTAGCCCGCGTCCACGCCCTCCAGTGCCAGCACTCGCTGGCCGCCGCGCTGGCCGGACCGCAGCCGCAGCGCCATCTTGCGCCGCTCGAAGACCGGCCGGTCTACCTTCTCCATGCGGTCGATCTGCATCTGCTTCACGCGGGCCTGCGTCGCCGCGCGCTTGTTGACGGTGATGTGCGCCCAGTGCCGGAAGCGCCGCACGGCCTCTTCCAGGCGCGCGATCTCCTGCTGCTGCGTGGCGTAGACCTGCCGCTGGCGCTCGAGCTCCAGCTCGCGCGCCACGACGTAGGCCGAGTAGTTGCCCGGCCAGATGCGGATGACGCCCTTGTCGAGCTCGGCGATCTCCGAGACGGCCGCGTCGAGCAGGTGACGGTCGTGGGAGATCATCACGACGGCGCCGTCGAAGTCGTCCAGCAGCGCGCCGAAGCGCTCGCGGCGGGCCATGTCCAGGTGCGCCTCGGGCTCGTCGAGCAGCAGCACGTCGGGCCGGCGGGCGAGGCAGGCCGCGAGTGCGACGAGCTTGCGCTGGCCGCCGGAGAGCTCGCTCGTGGGCATCTCGAGCAGGCGCCCCTCGATGCCGAGCGCGCGCAGGTGGCCCAGCGCTTCGCCCTCGGCGCGGTCACCGCCGGCGTCCTGCCAGCGCGCCAGCACGCGCTCGTGGTGGGCCAGCGCGCGCGTCATCGCGTCGAGATCGCTGGCCAGATGCGGGTCGGACAGCCGCTGCTCCGCCGCGTGCAACTCGGCCTCGAGGACGGCCAGCTCCGGCCGCGCGGCCCGCACGGTGGCGCGCGGGTCGCGCCCGTCGCCGTCGACGATCTGCGGCAGATGGGCGAGCACGAGCCCGCGGCGACGGATCACGGTTCCGTCGTCGGCGTGGTCGAGCCCGGCGGCGATGCGCAGGAGCGTGGACTTGCCGCCGCCGTTCGGCCCGAGAATGCCGATCCGGGACCCGGCCTCCACGTCGAGGTCGGTGCCGCGCAGGATCTTCCGTCCTCCGAACGACTTGGTGACACCCCGGACGGCGAGCAACGACATGGGGATAGCGTCGCGGTCTGTGGGGTACGCGCCAATGGAGCCAGCCGCACCCGATTGGACGAGATGCCCGCCCCATTGATCCACGTCGGCCCTGAGCCGGAAGACCACCTTGTGAGCGCCGTCGAGGACGGCGGTGGACGCGTCGTCGCGCTCGACGAAGCCGAGGGCGTGATCTGGGCCGGTGGCCCGGACTTCCCCGAGTTCCCGTCGGGTGTCCGCTGGGTGCAGCTGCCCGCCGCGGGCGTGGAGTCGTGGATGGACGCCGTCCAGGCGCAGCCGCGAATCCAGTTCACGAGCTGCGCGGGCGCGTACGCGACGCAGGTGGCCGAGCACGCGCTGGCGCTGCTGCTCGCCGGCGTGCGCGGGATCGTCGGCTACGCGCGGACCAAGACCTGGGACCCTGGCGGCGACCACGTGCTCGAAGGCTCCACGGTCGCGATCGTCGGCGCCGGCGGGATCGGGCGCGAGCTGATCAAGATGCTCGAGCCGCACGACGTCGAGGTGATCGCCGTCACCCGCTCCGGCCGCGACGGCACGCTGCCGGTCGAGCGCCTGGGCGAGGTGTGGGGCACCGCGGACCACTTCGTGATCGCCGCGCCCGCCACGGACGGCACGCGTCACCTCGTCGGCGCCGACGAGCTGGCGCAGATGAAGCCGCACTCCTGGATCGTCAACATCGCGCGCGGCGCGCTGATCGACGCCGACGCGCTCGTCGAGGCGCTGCGGGAGGAGCGGATCGGCGGCGCGGCGCTGGACGTCACCGAGCCCGAGCCGCTCCCGGACGACCACCCGCTCTGGAACGAGCCGCGCGCGCTGATCACCCCGCACGTCGCGAACCCGCCGGAGACGATGAGCCGCGACCTCGCCAAGCGCGTCACCGAGAACGTGCGCCGCTTCGGCGCGGGAGAGGACCTGCTCGCGCCTATTGAGCGCGATCGCGGCTACTGAACCGCTCGCGCGCCTCTTCGAACAGCCGCTCGGCCACGTCACGATCCTCGAAGCCGATGAGCTCGACGCTGCGGCCCTCCGGCTCCTTGTAGATCGAGAAGAAGTGCTCGATCTCGCGCCGGAGCTGGCGTGGGATGTCCTCGAGCGTCTCCAGGTCCGCCCACGCCGGGTCCTCGTAGGGCACGCACACGACCTTGTCGTCGCTGCCCTCGTCGGCCTTCAGACGCAGGACCGCGACCGGCCGCACGTCCACCCGGCAGCCCGGGAACGTCGGCTTGTCCACGAGCATGATCGCGTCGAGCGCGTCGCCGTCCTCGCCTTCGGTGTCCGGGAAGAACCCGTAATCCGCCGGATACGTGATGGATGAGAAGAGGAAGCGATCGAGCTTGATGCCGCCCAGATCGGCGTCGTACTCGTACTTGTTGCGCGAGCCCTTGGGAATCTCGATGAACACGCGCGCCGCCGACACGAGGGGGAGACTACCCCGATGCTGAAAGAGTTTCGCGAGTTCATCCTGCGCGGCAACGTCGTCGATCTCGCAGTGGCGGTCGCGATCGGCACGGCCTTCACCGCGGTCGTCAACGCCTTCGTCGCCAGTTTCATCACGCCGCTCGTGGCGGCCGTCTTCGGCAAGGAGCAGTTCGCCGGGCTCTTGTTCACGATCAACGGCTCGGAGTTCACCTACGGCCGGTTCCTGAACACGCTACTCACGTTCCTGATCACGGCGGCGGTGGTCTTCTTCCTGATCGTCAAGCCGATGAACCTGTTCCTGCAGCGACGCAAGGACGAGGAGGTCACACCGGAGGCCGCGGCGCCGGCCGAGGACGTGCGCCTGCTCACGGAGATCCGCGACCTGCTGGCGGAGCGTCGCGCGTAGGCAATACTGGACGCGTGTCCCTCGAAGAACTGCTGCAACCGCTGCGCGACGCGCCTGAACGCTCGGCGGTGCTGCTGGACGTGGACGGCGTGCTCGCGCCGATCGTGCTCAATCCCGACGACGCGCACATGCCGGAGACCACGCGCCGTCCGCTGATCGAGGTGGCGCGGCGCTACGGCACCGTGGCCTGCGTGTCGGGGCGGCGGGCGTCGGACGCGCGGCGGATCGTCTCGCTCGGCTCGATCGCGTACCTGGGCTCGCACGGGTCGGAGGTGCTGCGGCCGGGCTCGATCGCACCCGAGATGGACCGCGAGCTGGAAGCGTGGACGCGCCGCGTGCAGACGTTCGCCCACGACGCCTACGGCGAGAAGCTGCGGCGGCTGCGCGTGCGCCTCGAGGACAAGGAGGCGATCGCCGCGCTGCACTGGCGCGGCACGCCCGACGAGGACGACTCGCGGATCGCGATCGAAGAAGTGGCGGAAAAGGCCACGGAAGCGGGCTTCGTGACCCACTGGGGACGCAAGGTGCTCGAGATCCGGCCGCCGGTGCGGATCGACAAGGGTGCGGGGATCGTCGGCCTGCTCGGCGCCACCGACCTGGCCGCGGCCGTGTACGTCGGCGACGATGTGACCGACCTGGACGCGTTCCGCGGCCTGACCGAGCTGCAGGAGCGCGGCCGGCTCGGCTACGCGCTGCGTGTCGGTGTGCGCTCGGACGAGACACCGACGGCGATCCAGGAGCAGGCCGACACGCTCGTCGACGGCACCAACGGCGTCCGCGACCTCCTCCGCGCGCTACTGATCTGACGCCGTGCGCTTCGGCGACTTCCTGAAAGCCACGGTCCTGCTCAGCGGCGCGTCGGCGACCTTCCTCGCCGCGCTGACGGTCGTCGGCATCTCGAGCTCGCTCGAGCAGACGCCCATGATCGTGTGCGCCGTGTGGTGGGTGCTCGCCACGATCATCGGCTCGGTGCTGGGCGCGCGGGACGGTGCGACGGACCAGATCGCGGGCCTGCTCTCCGGGGCGCGCCACCAGCAAGCGCTGCCGGAGCTGGCGCCGGCGCGGGTGTTGCTCAATCGCCTGTGGCCGCTGCTGGTCGCGACCCTCGCGGCGGGCACGGCGTCGGTGTTCCTGCCGCAGGTGGGCGGGATCGCCGCCGGGTTCGCGATCATCTGGGCGCTCGCGTGGCGGAGCCAGGAGTCCGCGGTGACCGCGATCGAAGAGCGCGACGGCGCCCGCTTCTACGTCGACAAGACGTCACCGCTGAGCACCATCCGGCTCATTCGCACGCCCGGTTTCGGCGGCGATTACCTCCGCGTCTGAGCTTCGGCTTCCACCTCAACCGTCCAGCGCGGATCGAGCAGCGAGTGGATGACGAGCATCGTCGACGCCGGGCGGACGTCCCCGAACACCTCGCCGTGCGCCTTCATCGCGCCCTCGTAGTCGGCCTCGGGCGTGAGATACGTGCGCGTGCGGACCACGTCGTCGACGGTCGCGCCGGCCTCGTTGAGCGCCTTGGCCACGATCTCCCACGCGCGCTTCGCCTGCTCGTAGGTGGACTCCGGGCAGCCGCCGTCGGCCATCACCGGGCCGGTGCCGGAGACGAGCACGCGGTCGCCTTCGCGGACGGCGCGCGAGAAGCCGATCACCGGCTCGTACGCCGAGCCCGACGCGATCAGCCGCCGACCCGTGGAGTTCAGCGCCTCCAGCGCCTTCTCCAGGTCGGCCGCCCGCACGAGGATGTAGTCCGTGTCGTAGGTGGAGACGGCGAAGATCGAGATGCCGGCGGCCGCGAGCGACGTCGCGATCTTCGCCAGCACGCCCGTCTCGCTGAACGGGATCGGCCCGGGCACCTGCAGCGCTTTGAAGCCGTCCTCCACCGTGGTGTCGGGCGGCACGGCCTCGTCCGCGCAGACGATCGACAGCTCGTCCGGCGTGCGGGTGATCGACACGAAGCCCTCGTGCAACTCGAGCGCCCACGAGGGCACGCGGTCCGTGGGCGGGAGGCGGCAGACGGAGTAGGTCCCTTCGAGCACGTTCATCTCCGCGCCAGAATGCCAGGCCGATGGCCCGCGCCGACGTCCTGATCGTCTCCCTGGGTGGTACCGCCGGTCTACGCGAGGCCGACGCGGAGCTCACCGCCTCCCTGCGCCGCGCCGGTGCGCGGGTGGAGGTGGCCACCACGGCGCGCCCGCCGGAGCTGCGCACGTACGCCGCGATCGAGCTCGCCTGGGCGCTGAACGCGCGCCGCGCCGCGATCCTCGGCATCCGGGAACACCGCCCGCACGCGGTGCTCTATTCGAGTACCACCGCCGCGCTGCTCGGGCCCGTGCCCGGCGCGATCCGCTTCGACGCCCCCGCCGCCGGCAACCGCCCGGGCCGCCACGGCATCTGGCAGCGCCCGATGGAGGCGCGGCGCTTCAAAGCCGCGCCGCTGCTCGTGCCGTGGAGCGAGGGCGGCCTCGCCGAGGCGCCGACACCGCGCGCGGGCGCCGTGATCGTCCCGTTCCCGGTCGACGCGAGCGGTCCGCCCGAGCACAAGGACATCGCGGCGATCACGTACGGGGCGAACCCGGAGAAGAAGGGCCTGGACCGCGTCCTCGCCGCCTGGAGAAGAGATCGCCGCCCCGACGAGGAGCTGCTCGTCGCCGGCCTCGCGGGAGAGAACGAGCCTGGCGTCAGATATCTGGGAATGGTCCCGAGAGACGAGTACCGGGCGCTACTGCGCCGCGCGCGCGTCTTCGTCACCGCCCCGCGACGCGAGGACTACGGCATCGCCCAACTCGAGGCGCTCGCCGACGGGTGCGTCCTGGTCACGAACGAGGCGCCCGGCCCGTATGCGGCGTTACCGATCGCCCGTGCGCTCGACCCGCGCCTCGTCGGCGACCAGCTCGACATCCGGACCGCGCTCGACGACCCGCGTCCGGGCGGGCGGGCGGCGGTCGCGCCGTTCACGCCCGCCGCCGTCGACCGGGTCGTGGCTCAGGAGCTCTTGCCGCGCTTGCGCAACTTCGCGAACTCCGGCCACGGCCGCGTGTTGGCCACCTGATCGGCCGACAGCCACGCGCGCCGCGCGGTCGCGACGCCGTACTTGAGGTTCGCCAGCGTCTCCGCGCCGTGCGCGTCGGAGTCGATCAGGATCATCACGCCCGCGGCCGCGGCGGCTCGCGCGTAGACCTCGTTCATGTCGCGCCGGTCCGGGGCGGAGTTGATCTCGATCATCGTCCCGTTCGCCGCGGCGGCCTCGATCACGCGGGCCATGTCGATCGCGTACGGCGGGCGGGTCTCGATCTTGCGGCCCGTCGGGTGGCCGATCGCGTCCAGCCACGGGTGGTTGATGGCCGTGATCATGCGCTCGGTCATCGCGTTCTCGTCCATCCCGAACGAGGTGTGGATCGAGCCGATCACCCAGTCCAGGCGCTGCAGGAGCTCGTCCGCGTAGTCCAAGGACCCGTCCGGGAGGATGTTCGTCTCCGTGCCGGCGAGCACGGTGAAGCCCTCCAAGCGCTCGTTCAAAGCCGCGATCTCGTCGATCCGCGCCTCCAAAGCCTCGGGCGTGACGTGGTTGCCGAACCCGTGCGACGCGGAGTGGTCGGTGACCGCCAGGTACTCGTAGCCGCGCGCCTGCGCCGCCTCGACCATCTCTTCGAGCGTGTTGCGCCCGTCGGACAGGGTCGTGTGGCAGTGCAGGTCGCCGCGCATGTCGTCGAGCGTGAGCAGCGCCGGCAGCCCGCCCTTCAGCGCCGCCTCCAGCTCCCCGCGCCCCTCCCGCAACTCCGGCGGGATCCACGGCAGCCCGAGCCGCTCGTAGACCTCCTCCTCGGTCGCGCAGCGCGTCGTCTCGCCCGTCTCGTCGTCGAGCACGCCGTACTCGGAGATGTGCAGGCCGCGCCGGACCATCGCCTCGCGCAGCTGCACGTTGTGCGCCTTGGAGCCCGTGAAGTGCTGCAGGACGTTGCCGAACTGGTCGGGCGCGACGACCTTCAGGTCCACCTTCATGCCCGAGTGCGTGACCACGCGCGCACCCGCCGGGCCGCTCTGCTGGACCGACTCGACGAGCTCGAGCGAGCCTAGCAACTCGACCAGCGCGCCGGCGTCACTGGCCGTCGCGATGATGTCGATGTCCTTGACCGAGTCGCCCCAGCGGCGGGCCGAGCCCGCGACCTCGACCTGATCGGACGCGGGGTGCTCGCGCAACGCCCCGGCGATCTGCTCCGCGATCGGCAGCGCCCGCGAGAGCACGACGCGCGCCGCGCCCTGGCCGCCGGCCTCCTCGTGCGCGGCGAGCGCCTTCAGCAGGTTCTCCTCGCCCTTGGGCCCGAAGCCCTTGACGTCGCGGACCTTGTTCTGCTCGGCCGCGGCGCGCAGCGCCTCGAGCGAGTCGACGCCGAGCGCGTCGTAGAGCTGCCGCGCCCGCTTGGCCCCGAACCCCGGCAGCTTGGTCATCTCGACCAGCCCGGCCGGGAACTTGGCGCGCAGCTTCACGGCGGACGGGATGTCGCCGGTCTCGTCGAGCGCGCGCAGCTTCTCCTCGAGCGTCTTGCCGATGCCCGGCACGGTCGTGACCTTGCCCTCGCGCGCGAGGCCCATGATCGAGACGGAGGAGTCGCGCACGGCCTTGGCCGCCGTGCGGTACGCGATCACGCGGTAGGAAACGGCTCCGTCGAGCTCGTACAGGTCTCCCAGCTCGTCGAGCCGGGCGGCGATGTCGGCGTTCGTGTGCATGACGGTCGTTAGGCTACGCCGCCTGTCATGAGCGGCTCCGTCTGGGTGATCCTGCCGACCTACGACGAAGCCGACAATCTGGAGGCCGTCGTCGGGGGTATCCGTGCCTCCGTACCCGAGGCGCAGATCCTCGTCGTGGACGACAACTCGCCCGACGGCACGGGTGAGCTGGCCGACGCGATGGCGAACTCGGACGCCGCGCTCCACGTGTTGCACCGGCCGGGCAAGTCCGGCCTCGGCCGCGCCTACACGGCGGGCTTCGCGCACGCGCTCTCGCAGGACGCGGGCTTCGTGGTCGAGATGGACGCCGACCTCTCGCACGATCCCGCCGACCTCCCGCGCCTGATCGCGCCCGCCGTCGACGGCGCCGACCTCGTGCTCGGCTCGCGCTACACGCCGGGCGGCGGGATCGAGAACTGGGGGCTGGACCGGCGCGTGCTCTCGCGCCTGGGCTGCGGCTACGCGCGGCGCACGCTGGGCGTGCCGGTGCGCGACCTCACCGGCGGCTTCAAGTGCTTCCGCGCGAGCGCGCTGCAGGCGATCGAAGCCCAGACGGCCACGGCCCAGGGGTACGCCTTCCAGGTGGAGCTCACGTACCGCGTGCACTCGCTCGGCCTCACCGTCGTCGAGGTGCCGATCCGCTTCCGCGAGCGCCGACTCGGCGAATCCAAGATGTCCGCCCGGATCGCGCTCGAGGCGGCGTGGAAGGTTCCGGCCCTGCGCTACGGGCCGCGTCGCTGGCGGCCTCCGCTCCAGGCGGACCGCCCAGCTGCCGATGCACTATCGAGTGAAGTCTGACCAGCTTGCCCTCGTCCAGGGGTGGCCGCATACGCGCGCGACGCTGCGCCGCTGGAACGCCGCTCCATGGCGGCTCTTCGCCGCGTGGTCGCTCGGCTCCCTGTGCGTGACGGCGCTGCTGCTGGCCGCCACGTGGTTCGTGGCTGACAACGCGCTCCCGGACCTGACCGACCACAGCTACCCCGGCCTGACCCGCCCGGCGACGACCGAGGACTTCCTGTTCGTCCTGCGCCGCAACGTCACCGTGCTCGCGCTGCACGCGCTGGCGTGCGTGGCGGGCTTCATGGCCGGCTGGGTGCGACCGGGCGAGCAGATGAGCCGCGCCCAGAAGCACGCGGCGCCGCTCGCGATCATCTTCGTGACCGGCGCCACGCTGTTCTCCCTGCTCACGCAGGCGAACGCGCTCGGCCACGGCGCCGCCGACCTGGCCTGGGCGCTGGGCGTCGAGCCCCATACGCTGCTGCTGCGCCTGCTCCCGCACGCGCTGCCGGAGCTGTTCGCCGTATTCCTGCCGCTCGCCGCCTGGTCGATCGCCAGCCGCCGCGGTGCATGGGATGAGCTGCTGGCGGCAACAATCGCTACGACGGCGATCGCCGTACCGTTGGTGCTGCTCGCAGCCGCGATCGAGACCTGGGTGACACCGCTATACTTTTTATAGCGACCGAGCTTTCCGGAGGACCGAATTCCATGGCAGACATCACGAACGTTTCCGATACCAACTTCCAGGCTGAAGTGCTCGAGAACGAGCAGCCTGTGCTGGTGGACTTCTGGGCGCCGTGGTGCGGACCGTGCCGAATGGTTGCTCCCGCGCTCGAGCAGATCGCGTCCGAGCGTGACGATCTGCGGATCGTGAAGCTCAACACGGACGAGAACCAGCAGACCGCGATCCAGTACCAGGTGCTCGCGATCCCGACCATGATCCTGTTCAAGAACGGGCAGGAAGTGAAGCGGATTCAGGGCGCCAAGCCCAAGAAGGCCATCGAGGCCGACCTGGAGCCGTCGCTCACCGCCTAGCGGCACGGCGGGCGGCTCTGCCAGAGCCGCCCGCGACTCGCCCTGTTCAGCGGGCGGGTTCCACGTTCTGGTTCAGCCGGAACACGTTGTTCGGGTCGTACTGCGCCTTCACCTGCGCGAGCCGCTCGTAGTTGCCGCGGTAGCTCGCACGCACGCGCTCGCGACCCTCGTCCATCATCATGTTCACGTACGCGCCGCCCGCCGAGTGCGGGTGCAGCGCCTCCTGATAGTCGACGCTCCAGCGCCGGATCGCGTCCACGTTGGCGGGATCGGGGTCGACACCGGCGTAGACGGTGGCCCAGCGCGCGTCGCGGTAGCTCCACGCGGTGTCGGCGGCGCCCACGTCGTGGGCGGCCCCGTCGATCGGGTACAGGTGCATCGTCGACTTCATCGTCGGCAGGCGGCCGCCGTGCTCGGCGTGCAGCCGCACGGCCTCGTCCGGGATGTCCTTGACGAAGTCCGCGCGCCAGTACCACTGCTCACCGCGCGGATACAGGTCGTCGAACGCGCCCTGCAGCGCGGCGTGCGGCATCTCCCCCACCCCGTGCAGCAGCGGCTCGGGCAGCGAGTCCAGCAGCGGCGCCATGTCGGCGCGCGCCTGCGCCTCGTCCCCCACGTGGCACCAGACCACGCCGCAGACCTCGCGCAGATGGATCTCCTCGGGGAACGGCGGCCCCGGTGGCACGGTGGCGAACGCGAAGAAGCCGTTGAGCGCGCGCGGCGCTGACGGCATGAACTCGCGGTAGGCCGCCAGCACCGCCTCGCTGTGCTCGATGGCCCAGAAGGTCGGGCCGCCGAAGATGTTCCCGACCTCGTGCAGCCGGAACAGGAACGACGTGACCACGCCGAAGTTCCCGCCGCCGCCGCGAAGCGCCCAGAACAGGTCCGGGTGCTCGTCGGCCGACGCGTGCACCTGACGGCCGTCCGCCAGGACGACGTCCGCCCCGAGCAGGTTGTCGATCGCGAGCCCGAAGGCGCGGGTGAGGTGACCGAGGCCGCCGCCGAGCGTGAGACCGCCCACGCCCGTGGTCGAGATGATGCCGCTGGGCGTCGCGAGGCCGTGCTCGCCCGTGGCCCGGTCGACCTCGCCCCAGGTGCAGCCGCCGCCGACGCGCACCGTCCGCGCCTGCGGGTCGACGGCGATGTCCTTCAGCAGCGAGAGGTCGATCACGACGCCGTCGTCGCAGGTGCCGAAGCCGGCGCCGTTGTGTCCGCCGCCGCGGACCGCGAGCGGCAGGCCGTGCTTGGTCGCGAACGCGATCGCGCGGGCGACGTCGTCGGCGTCGGCGACGCGGGCGATCAGCGCCGGGCGGCGATCGATCATCGCGTTGTAGACCGCGCGGGCGGTTTCGTACTCGGGGTCGCCGGGCTCGATCAGCCGGCCACGGAAGGCGGGGAGCTCCTCGCGGGCATTGATGAGTGTGCTCATGGGCCGACGCTACGACCGGTGCCGCGTGCGGTCATGACCCGGCCTGACCCACTTTGGCGCGGGTGGCGCACTTGCCCCGGCGGCGCCAGGGTGGTCAGATCTGACTATGACGGTGCTGCCAGGCCCGCTCTGCCTGCGGTCGGGGTTCCCGTTCGTCGGGCGTGCGAGCGAGCTGGCGATGCTGCGCTCGCTGGTCCCGTGGGCGGACGGCGAAGGCCGGCGGGTCGCGCTTGTCGGCGGCGAGGCGGGTTCCGGCAAGAGCCGGCTGGTGCGGGAGTTCGCGACGGAGGTGGCCGAACGCGGCGCCCTGGTCCTGTACGGGGCGTGCGACGCGGTCGTCCATCCGCCGTTCGGCCCGTTCGTCGAGGCGTTCGAGCACCTCGAGGCGCAGCCGCTGTCCCCGCGGCTCGGCGAACGCATCGCCTCGGACCCCGACACAGAGCGCCATCGGCTCCACACCGGCGTCGCCGGCCTGCTCGAGCGCCTCGCGCGGGAGCGGCCGGTCCTGCTGGTGATCGAGGACGCGCACTGGGCCGACACCCCGTCGCTCGGGCTGCTGCGGCACCTCGCACGGGCGGGCGGACGGATGCGCGTGCTCGTGCTCGCCACGTTCCGCGAGGAGGAGCTGCCCGACGCGCTCGCGGAGACGCTCGCCGATCTGCGTCGCTCCGACGACATCGTGCGGCTGCGCCTCGGCGGGCTCTCGACCGACGAGGTCGAGGAGTTCGTCCGGCGGGCCGGGGGCGAGCCGGACGAGCTCGCCGGCACGATCAACGCGCTGACCGCCGGCAACGCGTTCCTGGTGTGCGAGCTGTGGCGCTCACTCGCGGACGGTGGGCAGCTCGGCACGCCCGAGAGCGTGCGCGAGGTCGTGGGCCGGCGCGTCGCGCGGTTGGACGCCGGGACGCGCGATCTGCTCGAGGTCGCCGCCACCGTCGGACCCGAGTTCGGCCTGGAAGTCGTGCGCCTCGCGGCTGAGAGCGCGCTCGCGCCCGCGCTGGAGGAGGCGATCGCCACCGGCATGATCGAGGCGCTCCCGTCCCGCCGGCTGCAGTACCGGTTCACGCACGAGCTCGTGCGGCGGTCGCTCTACGACGGGCTCTCGCCGGTGCGGCGCGCGGAGCTGCACCTGCGCGTGGGCGAGGCGCTCGAGCGCGCGGGCCCGAGGAGCGTGGCCGACCTCGCCCATCACTTCGCGGCCGCGGCGCCGTTCGGCGCGGTGGAGCGAGCCCTCGAGTACAACGTGCTCGCCGCGCGGGCCGCCAGCGCCGGCCTGGACTTCGACGCCGCCGCGGAACGACTCGGCGTGGCACTCGAGCTGTGGGTCGACGGGTCGGCCGAGCGCGCGCGGCTGCTGCTGGAGCTGGGGACGGCGCGGCATCGTGCCGGGCGGGCCGTCGAGGCCATCGCGGCGTTCAGCGAGGCGGCCGAGATCGCCGTCGAGCTGGGCGACGCGGAGTTGCTCGCCGAGGCGGCGATCGGCTACGAGGCCGCGTGTTGGCGCCCGGTGATCACCGACGAGGCGGCGGTCACGCTGCTCGAACGGGCCGCCTCGTCCTTGGCGGACGAGCCGTCCGAGTTGCGCGTGGGCGTGCTCGCCGGGCTCGCCCGGGCGCTGTCGATCCGGGGCAGCCACGCGCGCGGCGCGACGATGCGGGAGGCGGCGATCGCGATGGCCCGCGAGGTCGGCGATCCGACGGCGCTCGCGCAGGTGCTCGTGGGCAGCTACTGGGGCCGCGCGGTCACGCCCGCGGAGGAGGTGCTCGCGATGCTCACCGAGGCGCGCGACCTCGCGGAGGCGGTGGGCGACGTCGAGCTCTACTCGGAGGCGATGAGCTGGCGGGTGTCCGCGCTCGTCGGCGTCTTCGACCTCGAGGCGGCGCACCGCGAGGTGGGTCTCGTGCGCATGACCGCGGAACGCACCGCGCAGCCGTTCCAGCTCCATGTCGCCGAGCACTGCGGGTCGGCCATCGCGCTGTGCGAGGGCCGCTTGGCGGACGCCGAGACGATGGCGGTCCGCTCCCACGAGTGGAGCCGGATGCTCACCGGCCGCGACGCCTCCGGCGTGTACGGCATCCAGATGTTCGGCGTGCGCCGCGAGCAGGGACGCCTCGCGGAGCTCGCGCCGGTCGTCCGGATGCTCGCGGGCGGACTCGGTGGCGGCGGCGGCGCGTGGCGACCCGGCCTCGTGTCGCTGTTGGCCGAGCTGGGGATGGAAGCCGAGGCGCGGCGCGAGCTCGCAAAGATCACCGCCGACGGCCTCGCACCCTTCCGCGCCTCGCTCTGGCTCGCCGCCCTCAGCTACCTGACCGACGCCTGCTCCGTGCTCGGCGACGAGACGACGGCGGCGCTGGTGTACCCCGAGCTGGAGCCGTACGCGGGCTCGAACCTGATGATCGGGCACATCGTCGCGTGCCACGGCGCCGCGGACCGGCACCTGGGGATGCTCGCGGCGACGCTCGGGGAGTGGGAACGGGCGGAGTCGCACTTCGAGCGGGCGCTCGAGCTCAATCGCGGGATGGGTGCGGCCACGTGGGTCGCCCACACCGCCTACGAGTACGGGCGCGCGCTGTTGCGCCAGGGCGACGCACGGGCCGCCGCGTTCCTGGGCGAGTCCGGCGCGCTGGCGGAGCGGACCGGAATGCGCGCGTTACTCGCCCGGATCCAGGCGCTGGGCGTCGAATCGCCCGCGCCGACGAGTCCGCCCGATGGCCTGTCCTACCGCGAGCTGCAGGTGCTCGGGCTGATCGCCGAGGGCCTGAGCAACCGCGAGATCGGCACGACGCTCTTCATCTCCGAGCACACGGCCGCCAACCACGTCCGCAGCATCCTGCGCAAGACGAGCTGCGCGAACCGGACCGAAGCCGCCTCCTATGCCCATCGCCAGGACCTCGTGTAGTGTCGGCGGCATGCCGTTGTACGTGATCGAGCGCGCGTTCGCGGAAGATCTCGAGCTCACCGGCGACGACGTGCGGCTGATCGACGAGATCAACGCCGACGAGGGCGTCCGCTGGCTCTTCTCGTTCCTCAGCGCCGACAAGCGCCACACCTATTGCCTCTACGAGGCCCCTTCGCCGGAGGCGATCGCCGCCGCCGCCCGCCGGGCTGACGTGCCCGCGGACGCGATCGTCGAGGTCGGCCCGGCATCACCGGAGCTGGCACCGCGCCTGCAGGAGTGGGCGGGCGCGCAAGCCCGCGCCTGAGTCGCCCCTACAGTCCGAGCTTTCCGCCGAGGCCGCCCAGGCCGCCGCCCAGCAGGTCCTGCGGGTTGATGCCGTACTTCGACAGCAGGTCCCCGTCACGTTCGGGGTCGACCTTGTCCGGCAACTCGCCCTGCGCCTGCTCGGCCTTGTCGCCGCCGACCTTGTCACGGATCAGCTCGATGATCTTGTCCTTGGGAATCTCCATGCGTGGGCGCTCTCCACGGCCTCCTGCGGTCAAACGGAGCGAGCCGCTCACCGTCAGGAACTGAGCGACGGTGCGTTGCGTACGTCCGGTCGCCGACCTGCCGGTCAGTGCGCCTTGACAATCGGCGCGTCGCGACGTGGCACGTGGGTAGCGGACGTCCACCCCGCGACCAGGAGGCCCCATGCCGACCCGAACCGCCCGTCCCACCCGCACCGCCCGTCCCACGTCCCGCTCGACGACCCCACGCCGGCCTGGGCGCCGGTCGGCGACTCCCCAGCGCCGCGGCCTCGCCGGCGGCTGGCTCCAGCGCCGCAAGCCCGCGCCGTCGCGCAAGAGCAAGGCCGCCGCCGCGGCCAAGGGCGTGCTCCCGGGCGCCAAGGGCGCCGCGGCGGCCGCGGGCCTTGCCCTGGCCGGCGCGGTCGGCGTCCTGCTTCGCAAGCGAGGCGAGGACAAAGACGCGCACGAGTCGCCGATGCCGACCTCGACCACCCCGGTCGCGCCGACCGTCAACTCGACGCGGACGACCACACCGGCGACGCGCACCGACGCGCCTCCGGTTCCGTAGGCCTCGGTGCGTGCCGCCGCGCGCGAGCAGCGAGCACCCAGGCGGCGCCCCAGATCGCAAAGAACGGCGACCACAGCGCGAGATCCCAGTTCGTCGCGTAGCTGCGGTCGCCGATCAGGTCGCTCGTGATGCCCCAACCGGCGCGCGCGAGCATCAGCACGCCCAGGACGGCGGGCAAGTGGACGACGAGCAGCCGCGGTGTGCGCGGCACGCGGACCATCGCCACCGCTAGCGCGACACCGATCAGCGCAAGGGCGACGGAGGCCCAGTGCGTGGCCACGGCGCCCGGCTCACGGTCGAGCAGCTCCTGCCGCGCGCCCGGCGGCAGCGGTGTCTCGCGCAGGAGGAACTCGCCGCCGAGCGCCCACTGCAGTTTGAGGCCACCGTAAGCCGCACACGCGGCGCCCGCGACGAACGCGGCGCGCGTGAGCGGCGGCGGAACGCGAACGTCCTCCAGCGCGTGCGCGGCGAGGACGACCCACGCGCCGAGCGGGACGACGGTCAACGCCAACGAGTCGAGGCCCCACTGACCGTGGTCCTCGCGCAGGCCGGTCAGGGACGCCACGACCACGAATGCACCGGCGATCCCGCTGAGGACCGAGAGGACCGCTCCGACGGCGAGGACGGGACGCGGAACGCGGCGACCCCAGCGCTGCGCGAAGGCCAGCGCGAGCACGAGCGTGACCAGCCCGAGCGCGGCGTTGCCGAGCTGCGCCGTGGCGATGTCGCCTGTGAACTGCTCGGTGGCCTCGGGCGGCGCGGGATGACCCGGCATCCCCAGCTCGCCGCGGGCCGCCATGATCGTCTTGCCGACGACGTACTCGAGGCTGAAGAGCGCGGCGACGGTGCCGGCGATGATGCGCGTTCGCGAGGTCATGAGCGGCAAGCTAGGCGCAGGCGG
This sequence comes from Solirubrobacter taibaiensis, assembly GCA_027587225.1. Lineage (GTDB taxonomy): Bacteria > Actinomycetota > Thermoleophilia > Solirubrobacterales > Solirubrobacteraceae > Solirubrobacter > Solirubrobacter taibaiensis. The sequence goes on along the minus strand of JAPDDQ010000047.1, from coordinate 13,797 downwards.
GTCCGCCTCAGGGCGCGTTCTCGGGCCGTCGGCCGATACCTGAGGTGGACCCCGGGCGACCTATGCTCCGGTCGCGATGCTCAGCCGCGCGCACAGCTGGCTCGATCGGCACCCCGCCGCCGGGGACACCGCTCTCGCGGTCACCGTGCTCGCGTTCGCGCTGTCCACGATGGGCGGGGCGCGACCGGACCCGACCGTCGCGACCGTGCTCGTCTCGATCCTGCTGGCGGCGCCGCTCGTGGCCCGGCGCCGCGCGCCCGTCGCCGTGTTCGCGGCCGTGATGCTCGCGTGCGGGCTCGAGGTCGCGCTGGTCGACGAGTTCCTGGCCGCGAACGTCGCCGCGCTGATCGCGCTCTACACGCTCGTGGCGTACGCGCCGCGGAGGCTCGCCGCGATCGGGTTCGCCATCGCGCTGGCGGGCACGGTGCCGTTCGCGCTGCGGTTCGAGGACTTCAGCTCCGACAGCGAGGCGCTGATCGCCGTGGTCCTGGTACTGCACATCGTGCTCGCCGCGATGCTCGGCGACCGCCGCCACGCGCAACTCGCCCAGCGCGCGCGGCTGGCGGAGCTGGCCGCCGCCGAGGAGCGCGCCCGGATGGCCCGGGAGCTGCACGACGTGATCGCGCACTCGCTGTCGGTCGTGATCGCGCAGGCGGACGGCGCCCGCTACAACCCACCCGCCGCCGCGTCGGCGCTGCAGACCATCTCGTCGACCGCGCGCGAGGCGCTGAAGGAGCTGCGCCACACGCTCGGGGCCAAGGACGCGCCGCTGCGTCCGCAACCTGGCCCGCGCGAGCTTCCGGCGCTGATCGCGCGCACCCGTGATGCCGGACTCGAAGTCGAGCTCGACGAGCAGGGCGAGCCACGCCCGCTCGCGCCGGCCGCCGGGCTGGCCGTCTACCGCGTGGCGCAGGAGGCGCTCACGAACGTGCTCAAACACGCGGGGCCGCGCGCGACCGCGACCGTGCAGCTGCGCTGGGAGCCCGGCCAGGTGACCGTGGTGGTCCGCGACGACGGCGCCAGCCGCCGCCCCAGCGACGGCCGGGGACGCGGGCTGGCCGGCATGCGGGAGCGCGTGGAGCCGCGCGGCGGCACGCTCACCGCCGGCCCGCGCCCGGACGGCGGCTTCGAGGTCCGGGCGGCGATCCCGGCGTGATCCGCGTCTTCCTCGTCGACGATCAGGCGCTGGTCCGCGCCGGGCTGAAGCTCGTCGTCGACTCCCAGCCCGACATGGAGGTCGTCGGGGAGGCGTCCGACGGACGCGAGGCCCTGGAGGCGCTCGCGGTCACGACGACCGACGTCGTGCTGATGGACGTGCGCATGCCCGAGCTCGACGGCGTCGCCGCCACCGCCCGCCTGCACGAGCGCCCCGACCCGCCGCGCGTGCTCGTCCTCACCACGTTCGACGTCGACGAATACGTGTTCTCCGCCCTCCGCGCGGGCGCTTCCGGCTTCCTGCTCAAGGACGCAGAGCCGGAGGAGCTGCTCGCCGCGGTGCGCGCGATCGCCGCCGGTGACGCCGTCGTCGCCCCCAGCGCGACCCGTCGGCTGCTCGAGCAGGTCGAGCTCCCGGGCGCGACCACGAAGGACCCGCGGCTCCAGGCCCTGACCGAGCGCGAGCACGCGGTGCTCCTGGCCGTCGCGCGCGGCGCGAGCAACGCCGAGATCGGCGCCGAGCTGTTCATGGCGCCGGCCACCGTCAAGACCCACGTCGGCCGTCTGCTGGCCAAGCTCGAAGCCCGCGACCGCGTGCAGCTCGTCATCCTCGCGTACGAGAACCGGCTCGTCTGATCGCGACCCAGGTCGCGCCCACCCGCGACCGCGGTCGGACGAAACTCGGGCCGCGCGGGGCGAGCATGGACGGACCATGATCGCTCCTCCTTCCCGCTGGGCCATCCGCGCGGCCCATCTCGTCTCCCTCGTCGTCCTCCCGTCCGCGCTCTGGCGCGTCGGTCTCGTCCTGGGCTTCTCCATGGGCGGAGTCGAGAACGGCGCGCCCGTCCACGTGACCGGCTGGGAAGCCGTCTACGTGCTCGGCCTCAGCGTCGTCACCGAGGGCCTCGCGCTGCTCACGCTCGGGCTCGTCAGGCCATGGGGCGAGCGCTTCCCGCGCCGGCTCGTGCTGGCGCTCGCCTCGTTCGGCGTGATCTCCCTGGCGCTGCTGTGGGGCTACGCGTTCCGCGACTTCCCCAACGTGGGACAGGGCAGCGAGGACCTGCAGTTCAGCGACACCGGCGACGTCGTGCTGCTCGTCTGTTACGCGCCGCTGCTGCTGTGGGCGCCGCTGCTCGCGGCGGTGACGCTCGACTACGCGCGCCGAACGCGCACTTTGCCCGCGCCGGCCGTATAGATTCGGCCGGCATTGAGTGCTGGCTGGAGCATCCATCTGTGCGGCGAGCTTCGCGTGGAGCTCGCCGGTGAGCGTCGCGAGGCCCTGCTGCGCGGCAAGCAGGGCCGGCTCGCGTTCGCGTATCTGGTGCTGCACCGCGACCGCGCGGTGCGCCGCGACGAGCTGATCGACGCGCTCTGGTCCGACGAGGGTGCGCCGCCGTCGGACACCGCGCTCGCGCCGGTGCTGTCCCGCCTGCGCCGCGCGATCGAGCCCGCCACGCTCGAGGGGCGCGACACGCTGCGCCTGCGCTTCCCCGCCCCCGTGTGGGTCGACGTCGAGGCCGCCCGCGCCGCCAAACCCCGCGAAGCCGCCGCGCTCACGGAGGCCGGGCTGCTCCCCCAATTCGACGCGCCCTGGCTGCGGGAGCCGCGCGAGACGCTCGATGAGCTGCGGCTGCAGGCGCTCGAGACGCTTGCCCGCGGAGGCGACGAGCGCGCCGGCCGCGCGGCCGTCGCGCTGGCCCCGTTCCGCGAGTCCGCCCGCGCTGCCCTGATCGAGGCGCTGCTTGCGCGCGGGAACGTCGCCGAGGCGCTGCGCACCTACGACGAGCTGCGCGTGCTGCTGCGCGAGGAGCTCGGGACGACGCCCGGTCCGGAGCTCGTCGCCCTGCACGAGCGGCTGCTCGCCCCCGCTCAGCCGTCGGCGAGCGCACGCCCCGCCGGGCTCGTCGAACGCGACGCGGAACTGGCCGCGATCGCCGCCGCCGTCGCCCGGCTGCACCTCCGTGAGGGCGGCGTGCTCGCCTTCGAGGGACCCGCGGGGATCGGCAAGACGCGGCTGCTCGCCGTCCTGCGCGAGCGTGCCGTGGACGCGGGCGCGACCGTGCTGGACGCGCGCGCCGGGCTGCTCGAGCGCGAGTTCGGGTTCGGCGTGGTCCGCCAGCTGTTCGAGGCCGTGGCCGCGGGCGACCCGCCACCGGCCGCGGCGCGCGCCGTCTTCGGTGGGGACGCCCCGAGCAGCGACGGCCTGTTCTCCGTCCTCGCGGCGTTGTTCCAGTACACCGCCGGCCTCGCGACCCGCGGCCCGCTCGTGCTCTGCATCGACGACCTGCAGTGGAGCGACACCGCCTCGCTGCGCTTCGTCGCCTACCTCGCGCGCCGGATCGCCGGGCTGCCGGTGCTCGTCGGCGCCTCCATCCGCACCGGTGAGCCCGACTCGGACGAGCTGCTGCTGGGTGAGATCAGCCAGGACCCGGCCACGGTCGCGGTCCAGCCCCGGCCGCTGAGCGCCGACGGCACCGCCGACCTGGTCGCGGACCTGCTGGGCGACGCCGGCGACGCGTTCGCCGCCGCCTGCCTGCAGGTCACCGGCGGCAACCCGTTGCTCCTGCGCCAGCTCCTGACCGCGTTCGCGAGCGAGCAGGTCCCGCGCGACGCCGCTTCGGTGCACGCGATCGGCCCGCGCGCCGTGTCGAAGACCGTGCTGCTGCGCCTCAACCGCCTGCCCGCACCCGCCGCCGACGTCGCGCGCGCCGTCGCGATCCTCGGCGAGCAACCCGGGCTCGAAGCGTTGGCCGAGCTCGCCGGCACGCCGGAGCCGGTGGCCGCGGACACGATCGAAGCGCTCGTGCGCGCCGAGATCCTGCGCGCCGACGAACCCGCCGAATCGCCCAGGGGGCGATTCTCGGAGGAGTTCCCCGGATCGTCGTGGGGCGCGATACCGCCGCGGGAACTCCCCCTCGGCTTTGTCCATCCGCTCGTCCGCGACGCCGTGTACTACGAGCTCCCCGCCGCCCGGCGCGGCCTCGAGCACGCTCGCGCGGCCCGGCTGCTCGCGGACCTCGGCGCCGCGCCGGAGCGGATCGCGGCGCAGCTGATGCTCGCGCCACCGCGCGGCGACGCGTGGGTCGTGGAGCGCCTGCAGCAGGCGGCGCGGATCGCGGTGGAACGCGGCGCGCCCGACGCGGCCCTCTCCCACCTCCAGCGCGCGCAGGCCGAGCCGCCCGCGCCCGAGCTGCGTGCGGCGCTGACGCTGGAGCTCGGTGTCGCCGCCGAGTTCGTGCGCGGCGCACCCGCCGCGGAAGCGCTCGCGGCGGCGCACGCCTCCCTCACCGACCCGCACGCGCGCGGCCTGGCGGCGCTGATGCTCGCGCGCACGTTGCTGTTCATGGAGAACCCCGGCGAGGCGATGACCATCGTCGAGGCCGCGCGGGCGGAGCTGAGCGACGAGCAGGCGGACCTCGACCTCGCGTTACGTGCGGTCCAGATCGTGGGCGTGTTCTTCGGCGTCGCCGATCCGGCCATCCTGGACGAGCTTCAGGCGTGGCGGGCCGGTCCGCGTAGCCAAGCGCCGGGGGCGAAGACGCTGACCGCGATCACGTCACTCGCGGTCGCCGTGCTGCTCGGCGACGTCGACGAGGCGGCGGCGCTCGCCGGCGAATCGCTGCGTGGCGACGAGATGCCGCACTTCGACCGCGGCACGTTCACGGTGCTCCCGGCGACCGTGTTGGCTATGAACGAGCCCGCGTCCGCCGAGCCGGAGTGGCGGCGCCTGGCCGCGCTGTCCGCGCGCCGCGGGTCGGTGCTCGACGGGATCGGCGTCGCGCTCTGGGGCGGATTCGCGGCGCTGTTGGCCGGCGACCTGGAGCGCGCCATCGCGCGCACCGAGGAGGCGATGGAGGGCGAGGCGCTGTTCGGCAGCGCCGGCAACGCGCACATGGCGTACTCGTCCGCGTTCCTCGCGCTCGCGTGGCACGAGCGCGGTGATCGCGAACGGGCGTGGGCGGCGCTGCACCACGACGGTGACGACCGGACCGGCCCGTCGGACGGCGAGCGCTTCTGGATGATCAGCCACGCGGAGCTGCTGCTGGCCGACGGCAAGGCGGCCGAGGCCGCCGCGATCGCGCGGGCGCTGAGCGAGACCCGTCCGCCCGAGCTGCACCCGTTGTGGGGCCCGTGGCGCGGCCTCCTGGCGCGGGCCGCGGCGGCGGAGGGCGATCAGGACACTGCGTCACGCCTCGCGGGCGAAGAGCTGGCGCTCGCTCGCCGCCGCGCCGCACCGTGGGTCGTGGGGCACTGCCTACGCCAGCTCGGTGAGCTGACGGGCGACGCCGAGGCGTTGCGGGAAGCGGTGGTGCTGCTGGACGCGTCGTCAGCGCGACTCGAGCGCGCCAAGGCACACGCGGCGCTCGGGAACCGGTCACTCGCGCGGGAGCTGGCGCGGGCCTGCGGCGCCGACGGGCTGGCGGCGCGGCTGTCCGAGTGACGGTCATCGCGGCGCATCGTGTCGCGCGCCCGTTGCCGAAACGTTGCCGTTGCTAGAGCCCGATGGTGACGGTCGCGGCAACACCCAGCGCCGCGACGCGATAGGTACCCGCGTCGAGGCCGATCGGGATCGACCGCGTCGTCGCCTCGCCCACGTGCAGGACCATGAACGCGGGAAGGGTGATGCACGTGGGCGGCTTGCCGCCGATCGGCATCGCGTACCCGCTGCAGTCGACGGGGATCACGTCGCCGTCCGCGTTCGTCCACTGGACCGGGAGTGACACCGGCACGTCCAGGCAGCCCGGCCCGCGGTTCGTGACCGTGAGCTGGAGCCGCACCACGCTCAGCTCCGCCGTACCGGTGTTGCCGGCGCCGCAGTCGACCTCGACGGGAACCGGACTCGGCGTCGGGGTCGGTGCAGGCGCGACGATGGGAGCGGGAGCGCCGGCGGGCGGCGGCGTCGGCGTCGTGAAGCGCTTGACCGTCCGGCGGCCCGCCACGGTGGAGCGCAGCTCGTAGGTCACGCCGTCGCCCTTGGGCACGGTGACCGTGAACCGCCCGTTGCGCAGCGTCTTGCGGGCGAGCGTCGCGCGCGGGCTCACGCGTACGAACGCCAGCTGCGCGCGCCGCTGCTTGGACGTCACCTTGACGGTGAGCTTCGCGCCCGGCTGTACGTTCGTCAGCTTCGGCCAGGTGACCTTCGCCTCGGCCGGCGCGGCGAGCACCAGCGCGATGACGAGCGCGAGCGCGCCCCGGGCGATCAGGCGATGACCTCGAAGGTAGGCTCGGTGAAGCCGGTGAAGCCGACGAGCCGGTAGAGGGCGAGCGGCGCGTCCGCCGGGATATGGACGCCGTTGGGGTACACGCCGCCCTTCTGCAGGATCACGGCGATCGTCGGGAAGATCAGCGGCCACGGAACGGGCTTCCATTGGCCGTCGCCCGACTGGTACTCCAGCTGGTAGCCGACGCCCATCGTCACGCAGCCGTCGCTCGTATTGCGGATCGAGAACGGCAGCGTTTGCCCGCGCTGCACGCGGTCCGCGCTCAGCGTCGCCTCGAGCGACACGTTCTCCGCGTGGATGCAGTCGAACTGCGGCGGCGTGGCCGGCGGCGGAGGCGCGGGCGACGACGCCGCGACGACCTTCAGCGTGCGCTCCCGGCGATCGACACGGACCGCGTACGTGCCGGCGCGCGCGAGCGTCGCGGTGACCGAGCCGCGCTTGAGCGTCCGGCGGACGACGCTGCTCATCACCTTGCCGCTCGCGCTCACCCGCAGCACCGAGACCTTGACCTTGCGGTCGCCCTTGACGCTGATCGCGATCTGCTCGCCTGCCCCGTACGGGCGCGCCTCGGGCCACGTCACCTTCGTCGCCGCCGCCTGCGCGGGCGCGGCGATCAGCAACGTGGCCAGCAGGACGAGCGCGAGACGCATTACGCCTTTTGTACCGCGATATGGAGCGGCTTGCCCTCGATCGTCACCGCGTCGACCGCGCTCGCGCCGTTGTACTCGACCGACAGCGCCAGCGTCTCGCGCTTGACGTAGTCCTCGTGCGCGCGGCCCGCGGCCAGCAGCTCGTCGTCGCCACCGAGCCCGAGGGTGATGCGGTCCTCGACCTGCAGCCCCGCGCCTTTGCGCGCGTTCTGGATCGCGTGCACGATCTCGCGCGCCAGGCCCTCGCGGCGCAGCTCGTCGTCGAGCTCGAGCTCCAGCGCGACGGCGTGCGAGCCTTCGCGCTCGAGCTGGTAGCCCTCCAGCGGGCTCATGGCGAGCATCAGGTCGTCGGCGCTGAGCTCGTGGTCGTGCCCGTCGACGCTGATCGCCACGGTCTTGCCGTTGCGCAGCGCGTCGGCCACGTGGGCGGGATCGAGCGCGGCGACGGCGGCCGCGGCGTGCGGCATGTTCTTGCCGAAGCGCGGGCCGAGCGCCCGGTAGTTGGGCTTGACCTCGTAGGAGCCGAGCTCGTCGGCCTGCGAGACGTAGCGGATCTCCTTGACGTTGAGCTCGTCGAGCGCAAGGTCCTGCAGGCGCTCGATCGCGTCCCGCTCCGCGCCGGCGGCGACCACGACGGCCGCGCGCAGTGGCTGGCGCACCTTGAGCTTGGCCTGGCCGCGAGCGGCGAGGCCAAGGCGGACCGTCTCGCGCACGGTGGCCATCGCGAACTCGAGGCTCTCGTCGCGCTCGCCGACCTCGGGCCAGTCGCACAGGTGCACGCTGGGCTCACTGCCGTCGAGGTTGCCGTAGATCTCGTCGGCGATGAAGGGAACGTACGGGGCGAGCAGCTTCGTCACGGTGACCAGCGCCGTGCGCAGCGTCGCGAACGCGGCCGGGTCGCCGTCCCAGAAGCGGCGGCGCGAGCGGCGCACGTACCAGTTCGAGAGATCGTCGACGAACGCCTGGATGGCCTGGCCGCCGCGGGTGGCGTCGTAGTTCTCCAGCCGGTCCGTGACCGTCTCGACCGTCGCGGCGAGGCGCGAGAGCACCCAGCGATCCAGGTCGTTGGCCGGCGCAGTCTCGCTCGGCGCGACGTCGTTGACGTTCGCGTACATCACGTAGAAGCCGTACGTGTTCCAGAGCTGGAGCAGGAACTGGCGCAGCGACTCGCCGACCGTGTCGGTGTTGAAGTTGTAGCCCTCCCACGGCAGCTTCGTGGAGAGGAAGTACCAGCGGAAGGCGTCCGCGCCGTGGCGGTCGATGACGTCCCACGGCACGACGATGTTGCCGAGCGACTTGGACATCTTCTTGCCGGTCTCGTCGGCGATGTGGCCCAGGCTCAGGCACGTCTTGTACGAGCTCTTGTCGAACAGCAGCGTGCTGATCGCCAGCAGCGAGTAGAACCACCCGCGCGTCTGGTCGATGCCCTCGCAGATGTAGTCCGCTGGGAACTGCGCTTCGAACTTGTCCTGGTTCTCGAACGGCGCGTGCCACTGGGCGAACGGCATCGAGCCGGAGTCGAACCAGACGTCGATCACCTCGGGGACGCGCTTGAGCGGCTCCCCACCCGTCGGCGACGGGATCTCCACGTCGTCCACGAACGGTCGGTGCGGGTCCTCGAGCTTGACGCCCGACAGCTCCTCCAGCTCCGCGAACGAGCCGATGCAGACGGTCTCGCCGGCCTCGTTGCGCCAGACCGGGAGCGGCGTGCCCCAGTAGCGCTCGCGGGAGAGCGCCCAGTCCACGTTGTTCTCCAGCCAGCGACCCATCCGGCCGTGCTTGATGTGCTCCGGGTGCCAGTCGACGCTCTCGTTGGCCGCGAGCAGGCGGTCCTTGAGCTGCGAGGTCTTGATGTACCAGGACGGCTTGGCGTAGTAGAGCAGCGGCGTGCCGCAGCGCCAGCAGTGCGGGTACGCGTGCAGCAGGCGCTCGGCGCGGAACAGGCGGCCGCGCTCGCGCAGGTCCTCGATCAGGTCGTCGTCGGCTTCCTTGACGAAGCGGCCGGCGTAGGGCCCGATGCGCTCGTCGTAGGTGCCGTCGCCGCGCACGGGGTTGATGACCGCGAGGCCCTGCTCGGCGCCGAGGCGGAAATCGTCCTCGCCGAACGCGATCGCGGTGTGCACGATGCCGGTGCCGTCCTCGGCGGACACGAAGTCCGCGGGCAGCACGGTGTGGCCCTTCTCGCCGTACTCGGAGGCCGGGATGTACGGGAACGGCGGCTCGTAGCCGGCGCCGACCATGTCCGCGCCCTTGAAGCGGTCCGCGACCGTCGCGTCCTCACCGATCACGCGGGTGACGAGCGCCTCGGCGAGCACCTCGCCGTTGCTCGTGCGCACGTACGTGAGCTCGGGGTCCACGGCCACGGCGGCATTGGAGACGAGCGTCCAGGGCGTCGTCGTCCACACGAGCAACTCGTCGCCCTCGCGCAGCACGCCGTGCGGCTTGGTGATCGGGTAGCGGATGAAGACGCTCGGGTCCTCGACGTCCTGGTAGCCCTGACTGACCTCGTGGCTCGAGAGCGCCGTGCCGTCCTTCGGGCAGTACGGGACGACCTTGAAGCCCTCGTAGAGCAGGTCCTTCTGCCACAGCTGGCTGAGCGCCCACCAGACCGACTCGACGTACTCGGTGTCCAGCGTGCGGTACGGATCGTCGAGATCGACCCAGTAGCCGATCCGCTCGGTCAGCTTCGTCCAGTCCTCGAGGAACTCGAACACCGACTCACGGCACTTCGCGTTGAACTCCGCGATGCCGTATTCCTCGATCTGCGCCTTGTTCTCGATGCCGAGCTGCTGCTGGACCGCGATCTCCACGGGCAGGCCGTGGCAGTCCCAGCCGCCCTTGCGGTAGGAGTAGAACCCGCGCATCGTCTTGTAGCGCGGGAACACGTCCTTGAAGACGCGGGCCAGGACGTGATGCGAGCCCGGCCGGCCGTTGGCGGTCGGCGGACCCTCGTAGAAGACGTAGGGCGGCGCGCCCTCGCGGCGCTTGAGGGACTCGTTGTAGACGTCCAGCTCACGCCAGCGCTCGAGGACCTTCTCCTCGAGCTCCGGGAAGGAGACGTTCTCGGGCAGGGGAGTATGAGGCGGCACTTGGTGTAGGAGTCTAGGCCGCACGGTAGGTTCGAACCCGTGACGATGGGACGAGGAATCGCGCTGGTGGGCGGCGGGCTGCTGTTCTTCCTGCTGCTGCTCGGCGGGATCGTGTTCTTCACGCGCGACGAGGACAACTTCCAGGCCGACAACATCCTGGCCGAGAACTTCACGCTCGCGGTCAACCAGGCGGCGTTGGAGGGCGGGACCGTCAGCCTGCGCGAGGTCGCGAGCTTCCCGTGGGATCGCGTCCTGCTCGTCCAGCCGGAGACGCCGCGCGAGGAGATCTCCGAGCGGCTCGGGTTCGAGTGGACGGGGATCGACACCGTCGACGGCGGCGACCTGCTGATCTTCCTGCGCGACGGCAAGGTCGTGCGCTTCGCCGACTACCGCGGCACGGGACGCTTCGAAGGGTTCGAGCGGCCGTTCGACGACCTCCCGGACACGCTCACCGTGGACGCCGGGCGGGTAATTTCACCGGGATGAGTGCCCTCTCGCAGCTGGACCTGTCGCTCAAGCTCTCCAAGGAGGAAGAGGCCGAGCAGCTCGCGGCCGCCCAGGAGCGGCTGCTGACGCTGCGCCTGCAGCTCGGCGGGCAGACCGCGGACGAGCTCGGACCGCCGCTGTGCGTGCTGTTCGAGGGCTGGGACGCCTCCGGCAAGGGCGGTGCGATCAAGCGGCTCGTGGACCATCTGGACCCGCGGCACGTGCGCGTGGTGCAGTACGCCGCGCCGACGCCGGACGAGAAGCGCCACCAGTACCTGCTGCGGTTCGGGTCGGCGCTGCCCGGCTGGGGCGGGATGGCCGTGCTGGATCGCTCGTGGTACGGGCGGGTACTGGTCGAGCGGGTCGAGGGCTTCGCGGAGAAGGCGCAGTGGCAGCGCGCGTACCGCGAGATCAACGACTTCGAGCGCGCGCTGTGCGACGACGGGATGATCCTCGTCAAGCTTTGGCTGCACGTCTCCGAAGAGGAGCAGCTCAAGCGCTTCGAGGCGCGCAAGCAGGACCCGCTGAAGTCCTGGAAGCTGACCGACGAGGACTGGCGCAATCGCGGCCGGCGCGCCGAGTACGAGGCCGCGATCGAGGAGATGGTCGAGAAGACCTCGACCGACTGGGCGCCGTGGTCGCTGGTCCCCGCGGATTCGAAGCGCTACGCCCGCGTCGCCGTGCTGAACACGGTGATCGACGCGATCGAGGCGAAGCTCGCCGCCTAACGGCGGTGGGCTTTGCGCGCCTGCTTCTGGGCGCGCGTCTTGGCCCGCATCTTCTTCTTGGCAGCCGCGGTGTGCGGCTTGCGGGCGCCGGTGCCGGGCTCGGTGATCGCCGCGCCGGCCGTGACGATCTCCGGGGCCTTGCGGCGGGCGTCGCGCGCGATCAGCGCACCCATGATCAGGAAGCCGACGATCAGCGCGCCGCCGATGATGAACAGCGTGTTGCGCCCGGTCTCGCCGGTCTCCGTCGTCGTCGGGGCCGCTGTGGGCGTCGGCGTCGCCGCGGACGGCAGCGGTCCGAAGGCGCCGGACTGTGCACCCGCCGGAGCGGCGAGAGCAAGGACGAGCAGCGTGGTGAGGGTGGCAATCCGTCGCGTCATGGGCGCCGACAGGGTAGTCAAGCCGGCGCGCCTGTCAACGCCCAATGTGAGCCGAGGAACCTTCCGCCGCACGTAACTAGACGAACGGCGATCAATGCGGCCAGTCCTGACCACACGCCGACGATGCCCCAATCGTTGTGCAGCGTGAGCAGCACGATCGGCAGGTAAACCGCTGCTGCGGCCAGCATTCCCCACATCAGGAAGCGTGTGTCGCCGGCTCCGATCAGGATGCCGTCGAGCGCGAACACCGCGCCGTTGAAGGGCATCGTCAGGGCGAAGATCCACCAGATCTTCTCGGCTTGGTCGATCACCGCCGGGTCGTTGGTGAACAGGTCCGGGACGGTGCTGCCGAGCCCGACCAGGATCAGGCCGAACAGCGCGCCGATGATCACCGACCAGCCGATCATCCGCGTCGCTGCGGCGCGAGCGCCTTCGGGATCGCTGCCGCCGAGCATCCGGCCGACCATCACCTGGCCGGCGATCGCGATCGCGTCGAGGATCAGCGCGAGGAACACCCAGAGCTGGAACGCGATCTGGTGCGCGCCGAGCGAAGCCGCGCCGACGCGCGCGAGCACGGCGCTGCCGACGAGGAACGAACCCGTGAGTGCGGTGGTGCGGACCGCGATCTCCGAGCCGATCTTCATCAGCGGGCGCATCTTGTCCGGCTGCGGACGTTCGAGGCCCGCCCGCCACTGGACCGCGAAGAACGCGCCCGCCATCCCGAACTGCGCGATCACGGTGCCCCACGCGGAGCCGGCGAGACCCCACTCGAAGCCGTACACGAACAGCACCTCGAGCACGACGTTGACGGTGTGGGCGGCGACGAGGATCAGCAGCGGCGTCTTGAGATCGCCCATTCCGCGCAGGAAGCCCTGGGCCGCGCTGGCCAGCATGAACAAGGGCGCGCCGATCGCGCTGATGCGCAGATACGTGACCGCACCGTCCTTGATCTCCCCTTCGCCACCCATCAGGCCGACGATCGCGGGGGCGAACAGCTCCAACAGCACGCACAGGGCGAGCCCGATCCCGAGCGCCAGCCACAGCGCCTGCGACCCGAGCCGCGCCGCGGCCTCGTTGCGCCCCGCCCCGTGCAGGCGCGCGACCTGCGCCGTGGTGCCGTAAGTCAGGAAGTTGAAGATCGTGAACGCGGTGCTGAGGACCGTCGCCGCGATCGCCAGCGATGCGAGTTGCGTCGTGCCGAGGTGGCCGACGATCGCCGTGTCCACCAGCACGTACAGCGGCTCCGAAGCCAGCGCACCGAGCGCGGGCAACGCGAGCAGCAGGATCTCGCGGTCGTACCTGGACCGCAGCTTCATCGGTTGCGCACGGCTTCGATGATCGGCGCGTAGCCCGTGCAGCGGCACAGGTTCCCCGCCAGCGCCTCCTTGAGCTGCGCCTCGGTCGGCTCGGGATGGTCCCTGAGGTACGCGTCCAGGGTGAGCAACATGCCCGCGGTGCAGAACCCGCACTGCAGCGCGTGGTGCTCGTGGAACGACTCCTGGAGGCGGCCGGGCTCCAGGCCCTCGATCGTCGTGATCTGCGCTTCGTCGACCTGGATCGCGAACGTCAGACAGGCGAGCACGGGCTCCCCGTCGAGCTGGATCGTGCACGACCCGCACGTCCCGTCCTCGCAGCCCACCTTGGTCCCGGTCAGTCCGAGCTGGTGGCGCAGGAAGTCCGACAGGAGCGTCCGCGGCTCGACCGCGGCGGTGTGGCGCTCGCCGTTGACGCGCACGGAGACGCGCGCGGGCGCGCCCGGCAGGGCGGCGGGCGCGGACGGGGCCGGCGGGTCGTCGGCGGCGGGCTCGGGCGGCGCGGGCACGGCCGGAGACTCGTCACGCGGCGTCGGCGCGCCGTCGGTGACGGTGGTGGGCGGCGACGGGCCGTCGTCGGCGGCGGGCGTGCCGAAGCCCGGACGGTCGAGGTCCGGCGGCGGGTCGCCGAAGCCGCTCATGCGTGGCTCGCCTGGACGAGGGCGCGGCGGGTGAGCTCGGTGACGAGGGCGCGCGGGTGGTCGCCGTCGACGAGCTCCGCGGCCAGCGCGGCGGCCTCCGCGGCGGTCGCGCCGTCGCGCAGCGCGCGCTCGGCGG
>JAPDDQ010000498.1 GCA_027587225.1 Solirubrobacter taibaiensis | reverse complement strand
ATGTTGCTGGTTTGCCAGCTAATTCAGCAGCATGGTACTCTTCTGGGAATGATACTTCAACGTCTTTAGACTCACCAGATTTAAGACCGATTACTTGCTCTTCGAAACCTGGGATGAATGTACCAGAACCGATTGCTAGAGAGTAGTTTTCGCCTTTTCCGCCTTCAAATGCTTCGCCATCAACGAAACCTTCGAAGTCGATTACAGCTGTATCACCGTTTTCAACAGTTCCTTCTTCTTTAACAACTAGTTCAGCTTGACGTTCTTGTAAAGATTTTAATTCGTTCTCTACATCTTCGTCAGTTACAGTTGTTTCAACTTTTTCTACTGCTAACCCTTTGTACCCACCTAATTTAACTTCAGGTTTCACTGTAACTTTTGCAGTGAAGATAAGGTTAGCATTTTTTTCGAACTTCTCGATGTCGATTTCAGGATGATCAACTGGGAAGATACCAGCTTCTTCAATCGCTTCACCGTATGCTTTTGGTAAAATGATATCTAAAGCATCTTGGTATAAAGATTCAATACCAAAGCGTTGTTCGAATAATGGACGAGGCATTTTTCCTTTACGGAAACCTGGTACGTTAATTGTTTTTACTACTTTTTTGAACGCAGCGTCGA
>JAPDDQ010000497.1 GCA_027587225.1 Solirubrobacter taibaiensis | reverse complement strand
TTCATTCATTAATTTTGAGTAGTCAACTAATTCTTCTTCTTTAAAGAAAATAGCAATCTCGCGCTCTGCGCTTTCTAAAGAATCAGAACCATGGATAATGTTTTTCGCAACAGTTACACCGAAATCTCCACGAATTGTTCCAGGAGCTGCTTCATGTGGTCTTGTTTTCCCCATCATGTTACGAGCTGTATCTACTACACCTTCACCTTGCCATACCATTGCGAATACAGGTCCAGATGTAATAAAGTCTACTAACTCACCAAAGAAAGGTTTTTCCTTATGCTCAGCGTAGTGTTGTCCAGCAATTTCTGGAGTGACTTGCATTAATTTTGCACCAACTAATTGAAAGCCTTTTTTCTCAAAACGAGCTACAATTTCCCCAATGAAGGCACGTTGTACACCGTCTGGTTTTACCATTAGAAATGTTTTTTCCATAAAAAATCTCTCCACTTCTGAATTATGTATGTAATTGTATATCCCCACACACATATTATCACCCTTATCACAATTGTGCAATAGTTTTGAAATAGAGAGATTATTTTATTTTTTAGAATAAACCTTAAAATTTTCGTTTTCCAATATACTTTGCAACATTTTGTAATGCGTACTTTGCTTTTCCAC
>JAPDDQ010000496.1 GCA_027587225.1 Solirubrobacter taibaiensis | reverse complement strand
GTTTCTTTTACAACTTTTAAATGCTTTTGCCATTTCCCTTTCGGAATTTTATCGGCTTTCGTCGCAATAATAATTGTTGGGATTTCATAATGCTTTAAGAAATCATACATCATCACGTCATCACTTGTTGGTTGGTGACGTAAATCAACTACTAATACAGCTGCGTCTAATTGTTCACGCGTTGTAAAGTACGTTTCAATCATTTTCCCCCATGCAGCGCGCTCCGATTTAGATACTTTCGCATATCCATAACCTGGAACGTCAACAAAGTGCATCATCTCATTGATTAAGAAAAAGTTCAGCGTTTGCGTTTTTCCTGGTTTAGAAGAAATACGTACTAACTTTTTACGATTTAAAATTTTATTAATAAAGGAAGACTTCCCCACATTTGAACGACCTGCTAATGCAATTTCTGGTAAATCACTGTCTGGATATTGTTCTGGTTTAACAGCACTAATTACAATATCTGCTTTTGTTACTTTCATTGTTTCACTCCTACTAATGCGTGCTCCAATACTTCATCTAAATGAGATGCAAGCACAAACGTAAGGTTTTCTTTTACGCTCTCTGGAATATCATCTAAATCTTTCTCGTTTTCTGCTGGCAAAATAATTTTTGTTA
>JAPDDQ010000495.1 GCA_027587225.1 Solirubrobacter taibaiensis | reverse complement strand
GTGATTTAATACGGGCAACTTCAGGATGCATTCCAAATGTTACATCTTCTAAAACGTTACCAACAGTATCACAAATTCCTTTATAATCACCAGAATTTATGACATCAACCATTTTATCTACATTCGGATGTGTAACTCGATTTAACTTTAAATTTCCATACACATCAGCAGTAGATACACCTATATGTGGTTTCGCTAAAATAACCCAACAAGAAGGCGGAGTCTTTATATGCTCAATTTTCTCTCCTCTTCCAGTGGCAATTGCTGTGCCTCCGTATACACAGAACGATACATCTGATCCAATTTCTGCACCAAGCTCTGCTAACTCATCAATTGTAAGCCCTAAATTCCATAATTTATTAAGACCACGTAATGTTGCTGCTGCATCACTACTTCCACCTGCTAATCCAGCTGCTACTGGAATCGTTTTTTCAATAGTAATAGATACACCTTTTTTTACATTAAACTTCTCTTTTAATAATTTCGCTGCCTGATAAGCTAAATTTCGTTGGTCGTCTGGGACATACCGATTATGGGATAAAATTTCAATACGGTCTTCTGCTAATTCCGTTAGTTCTAGACGATCTGCTAAATCAATGGTTGTCATAATCATTTTCACTT
>JAPDDQ010000494.1 GCA_027587225.1 Solirubrobacter taibaiensis | reverse complement strand
CTGAAATAGAGAAATATACAGGTGATAAAGGGAAGTTAGCTTTAATTTGGCAAGATGATAAAGGGAATCGAAGGGAAGTTACATACGCTGAATTAATGCAAGGTGCGAATAAAATTGGAAACGCTTTTATAAAAAGTGGTTTGCAAAAAGGGGACAAGCTTCTCATTATGATGCCGCGTTTAATTGAAGCGTACATGACGTATATTGCTGCTATTAAAGCAGGATTTGTCGTAATTCCAAGCTCGGAAATGTTACGTAAAAAAGATATAGAATATCGAATTGGACATGGAGAAGTAAAAGCGATAGTAAGCTATGAGCCGTATATTAGGCAGTTTGATGATATAGAAGCGATGGAATCTCTTCGAAAATTTGTCCTGGGCGCGCAGTCAGTAGATGGATGGGTTAATTTAAAAACAGCGTTAGAAACAGAGAGTGACATGTTAGAAATGGCGAAGACAGATAAAGAAAATATGGTCTTTTTATCTTACACGTCAGGAACGACAGGAAATCCAAAAGGTGTCGTTCATACACATGCGTGGGCAAACGCTCATTTACGTACGAGCGCTCCAAATTGGCTCGGAATTGAAGAGAATGATATTGTATGGGCAACAGCTAGTCCAG
>JAPDDQ010000493.1 GCA_027587225.1 Solirubrobacter taibaiensis | reverse complement strand
GAAGATTTTCAACTATATTCATATTATAATGTAGTTATCCGACCATTTACTTTTACTATCTTTGGGGGTGTTCTATATGCACTATGCATTTTCACGTATAAGGCTACGTAGCTTTTTTGGATGGATGATTATAGGGGTGTTCCTTATAATGATACCATTAGGTCTAGCAAATGTTTCTGAGAATACGATGGAGGTTATTTCACAAATTACTGTATTTTTTGTATTTCCGTTACTTTGGCTATACGTAAAAACAAATAAAAATAATATTGTATTTAACAGTTTTTTTGATAAGCCAGGACGTTTATCTTGGGGATTAATTGTATTAGCAACGATAATGGGGATGATTTTTTCAGTTGGCATATCTCAGATTCAATTTTACATATTAGCACATACGTTACCGAATTTCTTAGTTACTATGCTAGAAGACGGAAATGTTATTAATACGAGTAACGTATATATGACGATATTTACTTTCATTTCAGCATGTGTGTTAGCACCTATTATGGAAGAGGTTATTTTTAGGGGATTTTTCTTACAGCGAATGGCTCATAAATGGGGAATTAAAAAAGCTGTAATTATATCTTCCATTATTTTTGGCTTAGGACATTTTGATGTTATTGGT
>JAPDDQ010000492.1 GCA_027587225.1 Solirubrobacter taibaiensis | reverse complement strand
CACCCCTTTCTTAGAATGAATCGAAGTCTTTTTGACCTGCTTTTCTAACTTTTTCTTTATCTGGATTCTCTAACTCAGCGAATTCAGCAATGTAATCAAAGCAATCACCAACGGTCATTTCTTCTAAATCACCTTGTGTTAAATTTGCTTTATAACAAAGAGCAAGAAACAATTCAGTGGTAAATTCTTCATCACTGAATGTCCCTTGCTCTCCATTGTTTTTCTTTATTTTTTTTTTGCTCCCATAGTGACCTGAACTAATTCCATAACTTCTGGCATAATTTCTTCAATCGGGAATTCTTCAAATTCATCTAACCACGTCATAGGATCAGGAATATTTGGATCAGCCGTTTTAGCGTATAACCAAGTTAAGTCATAAATAAGTTCAAAATCTACATTACTTAAATCAACATTAGACATATCAAGAGGTTGTTGTGAACCATCTGGTGAAGTTAACGTACTAATTGCCCCTAAACCCATCAAATCTGCAAATAAATTACGTCTGAATTGTGCTTTATATCGCTTAACTGTTGCTGCTGTAGCTTTTAATCTAACTTGTTTTCCATCTATTGTAATTGTCTTTTCCATTCACTTACGCCCCTTTTGGTAATGCAGGTACTTT
>JAPDDQ010000491.1 GCA_027587225.1 Solirubrobacter taibaiensis | reverse complement strand
GGGCATGAAACATCTGCAGCATTACTACATCAACTTTCTACTTTCACAACTGACGAAGCTGTAACACGCCTTATTAACAATGGTCTTGCGTTACTTCCAGTA
Organism: Solirubrobacter taibaiensis; assembly: GCA_027587225.1. Taxonomy (GTDB): domain Bacteria; phylum Actinomycetota; class Thermoleophilia; order Solirubrobacterales; family Solirubrobacteraceae; genus Solirubrobacter; species Solirubrobacter taibaiensis. Next base: position 520 of record JAPDDQ010000491.1, on the reverse strand, counting down.
AAGGATGTGAAAAATGATGCTAAGATTAACTGAAGAAGAAGTTCACGAGGAATTATTGAAGGTAGATAAATGGATGGTAAAAGATGAGAAATGGATTGAACGAAAATATATGTTTTCCGACTACTTAAAAGGAGTCGAATTTGTCTCTGAAGCCGCCAAACTATCAGAAGAACATAATCACCATCCATTTATCCTTATCCAGTATAAAGCAGTTATTATTACTTTGTCATCTTGGAATGCAAAAGGTTTAACGAAACTAGATTTTGAGCTTGCAAAACAATTTGATGAACTATTTTTACAAAACGAAAACGCAATTATAAGAAAATAAAAAAGAGAAGCCTTTTTAGGCTTCTCCTTTTATTTTGAAATGGATACAATGTCCAAATGGATCCTCGACTTGTAATATTCCATCTTTGTACGTAGCAATCTTGCCAATATTTTTTAAGCTTTCACATACTTGCTCTTTTTGTTTTTCATCCGCTAGTACAATTGTGAAATATTTTAAACCAACAGAACCTGG
>JAPDDQ010000490.1 GCA_027587225.1 Solirubrobacter taibaiensis | reverse complement strand
TAAGAACAGGAGGTTGAAAAAATGAAAAAAGCAATAAAGTTTTGTTTAATAGCTACATTATCTACAACGATTATTAGTGGATGCTCTTTTGAGAATAACAATGAAAATGTTAAAGGGAAAGAAGGAGAAAAAGTAGAGGTACAGAAAAATGCTGGGAAATATACGATGCCAGATGAAAAAGATAAACATGAAGGTACATGGCTACAATGGCCACATGAATACACATATGGTGAAGAGTATAAGCAGGAAGTTGAACCTATTTGGGTTAAGATGGCAAGTGCTTTAACTGAGGGTGAGAAAGTCCACATTGTTGCATATGACCAGGAAGAAAAAGAAAGAATCAATAACCTTTTAACAGATGAAGGGTTAAATATGGAGAAGATTGATTTCTTTATCGCGCCTACTGATGATGTGTGGGCAAGGGACAGTGGACCAATTTTTGTTTATGACAGCAATAAAAATCTCAAAATATTAGATCCAGCATTTAATGGTTGGGGGAAGAAAACACCTTATAAAAATGATGCTCAAATACGTAAGAATGTGAGTAAACAATCAGGAATTGAAAGAATTGATTGGGGGAAATTTGTCCTTGAAGGCGGCGCAATTGAATTAGACAGCAATGG
>JAPDDQ010000489.1 GCA_027587225.1 Solirubrobacter taibaiensis | reverse complement strand
AGTGCTACAATTTCTCCGCCACAAAGGAAGGCAATACGGTTACAAAGCGTTTCTGCTTCATCCATGTTGTGAGTCGTTAAGAAAATCGTCGTTCCTTCTTCATTTAAGTCTTTTAAGATTTTATGAATGTTTTGTACGTTTACTGGATCAAGTGCAGATGTTGGTTCATCTAAGAAGAGGATATCTGGTTTATGAAGGATTGCTCTCGCTAGTGTGACGCGTTGCTTCATTCCCTTTGATAGTTTCTTTACTGGTGTTTTTTTATCATCTAATAAATTTACTTGTGTTAGTACTTCATCGATTCTTTCTTTTTTGCAATCGTATAAGTCACAAAATAATAATAAGTTATCATAAATGCTAAGTCTTTCATATAAGCCGCTGTTATCTGTTAAAATACCAATTCGTTTGTAATCGATGCTACTTGGTCCTGTAATATCTTTCCCTAATACTCTTACCGTTCCAACACTATGAAGCAATTGAGAAGTTAAAATTTTTACTGTTGTCGTCTTACCAGATCCACTCGGTCCGAGGAATCCGAATATCTCTCCTTGCTTCACCTCAATATTTACATTTCGAAGTGCCGTTTTTCCACTGAAACTTTTCATTACATCTTTCATTTCAAT
>JAPDDQ010000046.1 GCA_027587225.1 Solirubrobacter taibaiensis | reverse complement strand
GGCCCCGGCCGCGCCTGTCGCCGAGGCTCCCGCCCCGGCCGCCGAAGCGCCCGCCGAGACCGCGCCCGAGCCCGTCGCCGAGGCCCCGGCCGCGCCTGTCGCCGAGGCTCCCGCCCCGGCCGCCGAAGCGCCCGCCGAGACCGCGCCCGAGCCCGTCGCCGAGGCCCCGGCCGCGCCTGTCGCCGAGGCTCCCGCCCCGGCCGCCGAAGCGCCCGCCGAGACCGCTCCCGCGCCCGAACCCGTCGCGGAGACCCCGGCCGCGCCTGTCGCCGAGGCTCCCGCCCCGGCCGCCGAGGCACCGGCCGAGACCGCGCCGGCCCCCGAGCCCGCCGCTGAGGCTCCCGCGGCCGCGCCGGCCGACGCCGTCCCAGCCGCGTAGCGCGCACATCCCGCGAATCGGTGACGTCCGCCGTGTCGGCGGCGGACGTCACCGCGCGGCAAGTGCGACGAAGGGTTTGGTATGCGAACCCTTCGTTACGTTCGCGGGGCGGGTTCGCGCTCTCGCGTAGGTTCTTTCGCGACCATCGCCGCGAGCAGGTTCAGGGCGCGTTCGCTCGGACTGCCGGGCTCGGAGTGGTAGACGACGAGCTGCTGGCCCTCCGCGCCGTTGACCGTCAGGGTCTCGAAGCGGAAGGTGACGTCGCCGACGAGGGGGTGGCGCATGCGCTTCTCGCCTTCCGTCTTGGCGCGTACCTCGTGACGCGCCCAAAGGCGGCGGAACGATTCGCTCTTGACGGAGAGCTCGCCGACGAGCTCGATGAGGCGCGGGTCGTCGACGTCGGCGCCCGCCGAGGCGCGCAGGGACGCGACGGTCTCCGCCGCGACCTTGTCGAGCTCCGGGTACAGGTCCTGGGCGTACGGCTCGAGGAAGAGTGTCCGGAGCATGTTCTCGCCCGGGGTGCACCCGGGATGCAGCGCGGTGGCGAGGCGGTTCGTGGCGAGCACGTCCAGGTGCCGGCTGAGGATGAACGCCGGGGTGTGCGGCCACGCGTCCATCAGCCGCAGCAGCCCTGGGCGCACCTTCTGGGCGCGCGGACGAGCGCGGCGCCGCGGCCCGGTGCGGCGGGTCAGCTCGTGGAGGTGCGCGGTGGCGTCCTCGTCGAGCTGGAGGGCGCGGGCCAGCGCCGCGAGCACCTGCTCGGAGGGATGCCGGTCGCGGCCCTGCTCGAGCCGCACGTAGTAGTCCGCGGAGACGCCGGCGAGCAGCGCGAGCTCCTCGCGCCGGAGTCCGGGTACGCGGCGGCGGCCGAGGTCGGGTAGGCCGACGTCCTCGGGCCGGACGAGCTCGCGCCGTGCGCGGAGGAAGTCGCCGATGCGGTTGTCGGACTCCACGGCATCGAACGTAGCGCGCCGTGCGCTGCGGAGGGTGGCCGTGGCACTACCAGGGTCGCGGGGGCTCTGGCTAGCGGCGACGTCGACGGCGACGGTGAAGGACATGACCAAGACACTTGAAGGCCGCATCGCCGTCGTGACCGGCGCGAGCAGCGGGATCGGCGCCGCGACCGCACAACGGCTGGCCGAGGCCGGCGCGCAGGTCGCCGTCGTCGCCCGCCGCGCCGAGCGCCTCGAAGCGCTCGAAGGCGTCCTCCCGATCGCCGCCGACATCTCCAACCCGGACGACGTCCAGCGCGTCGCCGACACCGTCCGCGCCGAGCTCGGCCGCGTCGACCTCGTCGTCGCGAACGCCGGCGTGATGCTCGGCGCGCCCTACGAGAGCGCGGACGTCGCCGAGTGGGAGCGGATGCTGGACGTCAACCTCCGCGGCCTGCTGCACACGGGCCGGGCGTTCGTCGAGGACCTGCTCGCCACCGCGGAGGCGGACGGTCGCGCCGACCTCGTCCACGTCAGCTCGGTCGCGAGCCACATCGCCTTCCCGAACTACGCCGTCTACGCCGCGACGAAGGCCGGGGTCTCACACCTCACGCGCAACCTGCGCACGGAGTACGGCCCGCGCGGCGTGCGCGTGAAGACGGTGGAGCCGGGCGTCGTGATGACCGAGCTGGGCGACGACATGACCGACCCCGCCGCCCTCGCCGTGCTGGACCAGCTGCGCGAGATGAAGACGCTCGAGGCCGGCGACATCGCCGACGCGATCGTCTACGCCGTGTCCGCCCCGGCGCACGTGAACGTCGCGGAGCTAATCGTCGTCCCGACCGCCCAGGGCTGAGCGCGTCTCGGCGTCGCCCTGCGCGGCTTCCTCGCTCGTCCAGTGCCACTGCACGCCGGCGTCGATCTCGAACCGCGGGCTGCTGTGGTCCTGGATCGAGTCGACGTCGACGCGCACGACCGCGATCCGCTCCAGCTCCCGCTCGACCGTGGCGTGGCCGTGCACCGTGATGGCCACGCCGCGGGCGAGCACGGTCACGGCGCAGCGCGGGTCCTCCCGCAGCCGCACCAGCGACTCGCGCGGCAGGGCCAGCGCCAGCGCGAGCACGCGCGGCCCACGCCGGATCGCCGCCGAGACCGGGATGGCGTGGGGCGCGCCGGCACTCGTCGACAGCACCGTGACGGTGCCTTCGGGCCAGTCGGGGAGCGCGTCCATCACTTGCGGTTGAGCTCGCGCTCGAGCAGCTTGTTGGCCTTCTCCAGCTGCTCGTCCGTGGCCTTGTCGACGGACTTGACGCCGACCTCGCGGTTGACCCAGGAGTTGACCTTGCTGTGCGGCTCGTTGTCGCGCCGCGCGATCAGCGCCACCAGGTTGTGACGCTCCGCGCGCAGGCGCTCGCGCCGCTCGAACGACGTCTCCGGCTCGGGCGGCGCCATCTGCACCACCGGCGTGAACGCCGCGAGCGCGGGCGAGATCTCCGGCTTCGGCTCCGCGAACAGCTGCAGCGCGTCGCCGGGCTGCGTCGTCTGCAGCACCTCGTCGTCGCGCTCGGCGCTCGACCACAGCGCGCGGAACGGCTCCTTCGCCTCTGAGCGTTCCCCCCGCTCGGTGTCCTCGCCGCTCACCGACTCGAAGATCAGCGCGTGCTTGCGCTCCTCCTCGATCGCGATCGCCAAGCGCTTCAGCCGCGGATCCGACGGCAGGAAGACGTGCGCCATCTGCTGCTTGGGCTCTGGCGTGCGCCGGATGAAGCGCCCGATCACCTGGCGGAAGAACAGCTCGGTGCGCGAGTTGGTGGCGTACACACCCACGCGCAGGCGCGGCACGTCCACACCCTCGGAGACCATCAGCACCGAGACGAGCCACGGCTCCGCGTTGCCGCTGAACCGAGCGATCCGCTGGGAGGCGTCCGCCGCGTCGGAGTGCACGACGTCCGGCCGTTCGCCCGTGATCCGCGCGAGCCGCCCGGCCAGCTTGTCCGCGTGCTCCTTGTCCATCGCGATCACCAGGCCGCCCGCGTTCGGGTGGTCGCCCGCGCGGATCTTGACCAGCTCGTCGTTCGCGTCGCGCAGCACGTGCGTGATCCAGTCGCCGTCGGCGTCCAGCGCAGTGCGCAGTCGGCGCGCGGCCTCCGGCGCAGGCAGCACGACGTCGAAGCCCGCCCGCCGGACCTTCCCGTCGCTCACCCACTCCATCTCGCCGCCGTACGTGTGGAACGTCACCGGCCGGCACACGTTGTCGATCAGCGCCTGCGTGTAGCCGTAGTCGTAGTCCGCGGAGGACACGCCCTCGTCCGTGTACGTCACCCACGGGATCGGCGAGTTGTCCGAGCGGAACGGCGTCCCCGAGAGCAGGAGCCGGAACTTCGCGGACGCGAACGCGTCCACCGTCGAGCGCCCCCACGACGCGTCCTCGCCCATGTGGTGCGGCTCGTCCGCGATCAGCAGCGTCGGCCGCTCCGCACAGCGCCGCCGGTGCACCTCCGACCCTGCCGAGACCGTCGCGTACGTGACCGAGATCCCGTGCCGGTCCCGCGGCTCCGGCCCCGCGCTGTTGGGGCGGTTCGGCTCCAGATGGATGCCGTAGCGCGCCGCATCCAGCGCCCACTGACGGCAGATGTGCGTCGTCGGCGCCACCACGGCCACGCGCGCCACGCGCCCCTCGGACAACATCCGATGGGCCACGTGCAGACCGAACGTGGTCTTGCCGGCCGCGGGCGTCGCGGACGCCAGGAAGGCTTCGTTGGATGACTCGAACACCTGGGCCGCCGCGATCTGCTGCCACTTGCGGAGCGGGCGGGCGGTGGGCCAAGGCGGGAGGGAGCGGCCCGCCGAAGAGCGGGGAAGAGCGTCGATCTCGTACGTCACGGGACGGGTCAGATTAGGCGGCCTCCCGGACGGGTTTCGGACGGAAATTCGCTAGTAGCGGGAACGGCAACGGCGAGCACACCCGCGGCCGCCGCGTCAAGAAACCCGTGCCCGGGCGGCCTGACGCTGCGTGGCGTTCGTCACGGGCTTCTTGACCCGTCGGGGCGGCCGTGCTGATTGCGGGTGAGGCGGGTGCCCCGCACTGCGTGAACGCCTCGGCGTTCACGTCTTTCCACGCCGAGGGACGGTCCACGCCACGCGAGGTGCGAGTTTGTCCGGCTCAGGCTGACAAAGTCGTACCTCGCGCGCCCGGGTGGCGCGTTGCCGCTCGCGGAGAACGCTTCGGCCCGCGCCCGGGCGCACCCGGGGCAACCGGCTCACCCGACCAAGAGCGCACCGGCCGCCGCGGGTCAAGAAACCCGTGACCACGCCGCATCCCACCCCGCCGCCGCGAGCATGGGTTTCTTGACGCGCGGCCTGACGGTGTGCTCCCCGAGCGCGGCCGACGAACCACTCGCGGACGAGCTGAGCTCCGCTACGCCGCGACGCGCGCGGGTATGACCGCTCGGAGAAGCCCCCCGAGTCGTTCATCGCGCAACCATTCCTCTAACCTTTCGTACGTGTCCCTCCAAGTCACCCATTTCTCCGACCCCGGCTGCCCCTGGGCCTGGTCGGCCTCTCCTGCCCTCGCTGCGCTGAAGTGGCGCTACGGCGACCAGCTTCAGTGGCGCCACGTCATGATCGGACTCACCGAGTTCGGCTCCGTCTACGAGGAGCGCGGCTACACGGGCCCGGGCCAGGCACGCGGGTACCGCAACTTCCGCTGGCGGGGCATGCCGTTCTCCACCGAACCGCGTGAGCGGGTCCACGGCACGTGGCCGATGTGCCGCGTCGTGGTGGCCACGCGCAGGCTCGCCCCCGAGCGCGAGTACGCGGTGTTCCGCGCGCTGCAGTTCGCGCAGTTCACGACCACGCTCTTCCTCGAGGACTACGCGGACCTGCGCGAAGCCATCGCCTGGGTGCCCGGAATCGACGCCGACGCGATCATCGCCGCCGCGCAGACCCCGGAGACCGAGGCCTTGTTCGAAAAGGACAAGGACGAGGCCCGCACGGCGGCCGGCTCCCCCACGGAGTTCCAGAACAAGCACGCCAACACGGACGGCCGGGTGCGCTACACGGCGCCGAGCCTCAAGCTCGACAACGGCACGACCACGCTCGAGGCGGGCGGATACCAGTCGTTCGAGGCCTACGACGTGCTGATCGCCAACCTGGACCGCAGCCTTTCCCGCCGCGCTCCGGCAACCGACGTCGCCGAGGTCATCGCGGCCTTCCCGGACGGCCTCACGACCGGTGAGATCGCGCAGATCACCGCCGAGGACAAGTTCCCGGCGAACGCCGACACCACCGAGGACGCCCTGATCACCGCTGCGGGTGACGGCCTCATCAAGCGCCTGCCGTTCGGGCACGACGCGCTCTGGGTGCCGGCCCAGGCCACCGCGGCGAAGCTCGCCGCGGCGGCCTAGAGCCAACGCCGGCCCCGCAAGGGGCCGGCGCTCACCGTTGCTACGGGTTGGTCGTCGACAGCGTGAAGGTCAACGTCTTGGCGTACGAACCGGTACGCAGCGCGTCGTTGGCCTTGACCGGCTGCTTGAAGCCGATCTTCACCGCGTCGTTGGAGACCGGGTTCGCCCACGCGAGGAGCGAGGTCGGAGCGGACGAGCCGCCGACCGGCGCGTAGACGTCGCTCGAGGTCGCGCCGAGGACGGCGTTGGCCTGGAGCTTCTCGGGCAGGAAGAACGCGCCGTTGACCAGGTGGCCGGTGGCCGTCGTGCTGGCGTCGGCGACGCTCAGCGTCGCGTCACCGGCGGTGGACGTCACGGTGGCCGCCGTGGAGGCGTAGTAGTCCTTCTGCATGCCGGCCGTGAACGGACCGAAGTCGGCCGCGGTGCCCAGGTTCAGGGCGAGCGTGGCCGGGACGGTGCCGCCGACGCCGTCACCGGTGCCGACCGAGCAGGTCACCGACGTGGACTTCGACGGGTCGCTCTCGGAGGTCGCCTGGAGGCTGACCGAGCCGGACGCGGACGCGTTGGCGGCCTTGTCGACGTAGACCGGAACCTGCACCGTCTCGCCGAACTTCGCCGTGGCGAACTCGTTCTTCAGGTACGCCGTCCAGCCGCTGCCCGACGCGGTCGCCGACAGGCGGTAGATGTCGCTCGTGAAGTACTGATTGACATCGCCCGACGGATGGACCGTGGACGGGATGCTCGCCGCCACGCCCGTGTTCTTGAGCGGGAACGTGCAGGTGGCCAGACCCTCGGCGGTGCCGCGGGTCGGGGTCGCCAGCTCGAGGCCACGCGTCTGCGGGCCGGTGCCGGCCGTCGAGCGGACACCGATCTTGTAGCGGTTGACGCCGTCCGCATCCACGCGCTTGTCGAGGATGTAGAAGTGCAGGTTGTTGGCCGCGGCCTTGAACTCGGACTTGGAGCCCGAGTTGGTGCCGGCGTGGAACGTGCCGTCGTTGGTCTGGCGCTCGTCGCCGAGCGGGGCCTTCACGGGCGTGCCGTCAGCCTTGACGTAGTCGACCTGGTTGATGTCCTGCGGGTTGGCGTCGATGTACCAGGTCTGGCAGTTGAACGAGCCGCAGGAGGAGTTCGTGTTCTTGTTCTTGCCGAGCAGCACGCCGCTGCCGCCGGTGAACGAGTCCGAGCCGATCTGCTGGACGACTTCGACCGTGTAGTCGTTGAAGCCCGCGGTGACGCCGGTGCCGGTGGCCGAGGTGAACCAGGGGCCCTCGCACATCGGGTCGGTGTGATAGCGGCACGGCGGGTTCTTGTCGGCCGGCGCGGCGCCGTCGAGCAGCACGCGGATGCCGGCGAGATCGTCGCCCGGGTTGACCTCACGCGCCTTGACCTCGGCCACCATCGTGCCGGACGTCGCCAGCCCGTTGCGGTTGAGCGTCAGGACGTCGTCAGCGGCGACGAAGTTGAGCTTCTGCTTGTTGCGGATGCCGTGCTGCGCGCCGAGGGCGGCGCCCTGCGTCGGCGGGATCATCCAGCGGGTGTGCTGGCCGCCCGGGCCGTTGAACGAGCCGCGGCTCATCATGTCCCACATGCCGCCGGCGGTGCGCTGCTGCTGCACGGCGAACGGGTTGTTGTAGTTGTCCGGCAGACCCAGGTTGTGGGAGAGCTCATGCGCGAACACGGCCATGCCGGAGGACTCGGCCTCGGTGGAGACCGTGCCCGACGCGGACGGCCAGATGTTGGCCGCCGCGGCCCAGGAGGTCCACGGGATGTAGCGGGTCGTGGCCCAGTTCCCCTTGGCGTGCAGCGGGTCGATCGCCTTCGGGCCGAACGCGTCGCTCACCGTGTCCTGCGAGGTGAAGCGCATCTCGCCGAACTCCTGCCACGTCGCGCTCTCGTCCTGGCCGGCGGAGACGTAGTAGGCGTTGTCGAACGTCGCGCGCTCGGCCGCGGGCACCGCGGCGTTCCACGCGTCACGGACGGCGTTGAAGTAGTTCTGGTTGCAGGTCTTGGTGCCGCCCGGGTTCGGGCAGTCGGCAGGAATGCTCTGGAAGTTGCCGATGTGGTAGCGCCAGGACTCCAGCGGCAGCTGGTACGGGCCGTAGGGCACGAGCTCCACGCCGTACTTGCCGTAGGAGTTCTCCATCCAGTACCGGTTGATGGTCTGGAAGTTGTTCAGCGCGGACGGCTTGTTGAAGAAGTCGCCGTAGAACTTGGGCACGTCAGCGCGCGGGACGCTGTGCGCGACGGCCGACGGCGTGCCGAAGATCGTCGAGCCGGCCGGCTGCGAGATCGTGAACGGACGGTCGGGATAGTCGACCATGATCAGCGCGACGCGCCACTTGTCCACGGTCGGCTGAACGCTCGGGTCCGAGTAGTCCGGCCCCGGCAGCTTCTTGTAGTCGGCCCAGGTCAGGTTGTCCTGAAAGGACCACTTCTGCGCGTCGAGCGCCGCCGGCGGCGCCGCGGTTGCAGGCGTAGCCACAACCACCGTCGCCGCGGCTACCGCCGCAGCGAGCATTGCTTTCTTGATCAACTGCCCCTCCACTCAAGAGCGGTCCGCGGCCACCGTCTATCGGAACCCTCACCCCGTTATCACCCGCTCCGCGCGCACGGGCCATCCCATGCTCATTACGAAAGCCTTAAAAGTCAATGCGCCGTGGATGCATATCCACGCCCTTGTAAGGTCGGGGCGAAGTGCGTCAGCCGACGAAGCGCCGCATTCCGGTCAGCTCGAAGACTCGAGCGACCGGACCCTGCCCTTCCAACATGCGGAAGGGCACGCCGTGGAGCTGCGCACGCGCCTCGAGCCGCACCGCGAGGCGCAGGCCGGAGACGTCCATGAAGCGCAGCTCACTGAGGTCGAGCACGACGGGACCATGGCCGTCGTGCAGGACGGCGTCCATGTGGCCTTCCAGCGAGGGCACGGTGGCCATGTCGAGTTCCCCGTGCACCTCGACGAGCGTGGTCTCTCCCACACGCCGCTCTGCGGTGCTGAACCGTTCGATCAGTAAAAAGGTAGCGCGTTGTGCGTGAGGGCCGCGGTGTCTCCATCGGTCCGGACGTCCAGATCGACCGGACGGCCCGGATCGAGGTCGGGCGCGGCGCGCGGGTGATCCTGGGGCGCGGCGTCGTGATCGGTCCGGACGCGCGCATCTCGGCGCACGCCGGCACGGTGAAGCTCGGCGCGGGCGCGCGGCTGTGCGAGCGCGCGGTGATCGTCGCCCACACGGGTGTGGAGATCGGCGAGGGCGCCGTGATCGGCGACTGGGCCGCGATCGAGGACGCGGCGCCGACGTTCGCCGACGTCGAGCGGCCGATCAACACCCAGCCGGTGCTCGCGTCGCTCGTGCGCGTGGGCGCGCGCGCGAAGATCGGGATGCACGCCGTGCTCGGTGCGGGGACCACGATCCCCGCGGGCGCGACGGTGGAGCCCTACGCCGTCGTGCGCGACGCGACGAGCCGTTCGTAGACCGCCACAGTCTGACGCGCGACATCGGCCCAGTCGAAGCGCAGCACGTGCTCGCTCGCTTCGGCGACGAGCCGGTCGCGGAGCGCATCGTCGGTGAGCAGCTGCTGGGCCATCCGTTCCAGCGACCGCACTGATGAGGCCCGGAAGCGCAGCCCCACGCGCCGGCCGCGCGGGACGACCTCGCGCAGCCCGCCCGTGTCGGCGACGATCGTCGGGCAGCCGCTCGCCATCGCCTCCAGCGCGACGAGCCCGAACGGCTCGTAGATCGAGGGCACGAGGCACAGGTCCGCGATCCGGTACAGCGAGTGCAGGACGTCGTCGCCCGTCCAGCCGATGAACGTGCCGTGCTCCATCAGCCCGAGCCGCTCCGCCTGCGCCTTGAGCTCGGCCTCCGCGGTGCCGGAGCCGGCGATCAGGAACCGCACGTTGCCGACGCGGCGGATGAGCCCCGGCAGCGCGTCGAGCGCGAGGTGGAAGCCCTTCTCGTACACGAGCCGGCCGACGAGGATCACGAGCTTCTCGTCCGGTGCGGCGAACTTCGCGCGCAGGCGCGGGAGGTCGGAGACGGGTTGCAGGTCGGTCGGGTCGATGCCGTTCGGGATCGCCGTCACCTTCGTGCGCGGGAGCCCGTAGATGTCGGTGACCTGCTCGCGCATGAACTCCGAGCACGTGATCACGCGGTCGGCGGCGCGCGCCATCCGCTTCTCGACGCCGTGGATGTGCGACTGCGGATGCTTGTTGACCCAGCCTTGATGGCGGCCGTACTCGGTGGCGTGCACGGTCACCAGCCACGGAATCCGCCGACGCCGGGCGAGCTGACGGGCCGCGGCGGCCACGAGCCAGTCGTGCGAATGCACGAGGTCGAACCCGCTCCCGAGCTCCGCGCCCGCGGCCAGCATGTCCTCGTTCATGCGGTCCACCCAGGCGATGAACGCGTCCAGGTCGTCCTTCGGGAACTCCGGCTCGCGCACGCGATGCACGTGCACGCCGTGGCGCTCCTCGTGGGCGTCCAGGCGACCGCCGCCGCGCGTGACGACGTGCACCTCGTGGCCGTCGCGCACCAGCTGCTCGGAGAGCTTGCGTACGTGGCGCGCGAGGCCGCCCTCCACGATCGGCGGGTACTCCCAGGACAGCGTCAGGATCCGCACGTGCCCTGAGCCTACTCGGCGGGGAACAAGCGGAGCACCCACTCCGCCGAAAGCGGCTCTCGGCGGTAGTTCTTGCCCGCCACGAGCACGTAGTCGCGCGTACGCAGGTCCATCGGCAGGTCGCGCTCGATCGGGTACCAGTCGTTGTGCTGCTGGATCAGTTCGTTGAGCTCATCGAAGCGGGCGCGCTGCACGAACTCCGTCCAACGCTGGGCGAACAGCGCGGGATCGCCGTCGCACTCTGCCCGGAGGTTGCGGTGCGCCCGCTCGAAGCGGCGCTTCTGGTGGGCGATCGCGCTGTCGATCTCCGAGATCCGCTCCATCCAGCGGGGCTTGACGCCCGCCTTCAGATAGGACTCGACCGTGCGCTGCGCCAGCCGGGCGCGGCTGGAAATCGGCTTTCCCAGCCCGGTCGTTCCGTCGAGATCCTTCTTGACCAAGCGTTCCGCGGCACCGCCGTCCATCACGTTCCATTGTACGAATCGCCGGGTACGCACCCGGCACCATGAAACGGATCATTGTGGGTGTCCTGATTGCCGCGGCGTTCCCTGCGAGCGCCGCCGCGCAACAGCCGACGGTGTACTCGAGCCTGCCGCTGAGCGGAGCGTCACGTGTGCAGACCAAGGCGGTCAACGACGGCGCGCGGCAGGCGCTGCGCGAGGCGGGCAGCCCCGTGCGCTTCGTCACGCTCAACAACTCGACCAAGCGCACCGGCGCGTGGACGGTCGGCCGTACGCGGGCCAACGCGCGCCGCGCCGCGGCCGACGCGTCGACGGTGGCCTACATCGGCGAGTTCAACTCGGGCGGCAGCCAGATCTCGATCCCGATCCTCAATCGCGCCGGGATCCCGCAGGTCAGCCCGTCGAACACGTTCAACGGCCTCACCACGGCCGGCTCGGCGAAGCTCTACCCGACCGGCGTACGCACGTTCTTCCGCATCATCCCCAACGACCACGTGCAGGCCGCCGCGCTCGTGACCGTGATGCGCGATCGCGGCTGCAAGGCACTCGCCTTCGTCCACGACGGCGAGGTCTACGGCAAGGGCATGAACACGGACGTCGTCGCCACCGCGGCGCGGTTCGGGCTGCCGGTGGTCGCCAACCGCAAGATCAGCCGCGGCGCCCCGAGCGCGATCCGCCGGGCCAAGGCCGACTGCATGGCCTACACCGGCGTCACGGCCAACGGTGCGGTGCGCCTGTTCCGCTCCAGCGCGCTGCGCGGGATGCAGCTCTACGGCAGCGACGGCGTCGCCGAGACCGGCTTCGTCCGCCCGCTGCCGCGCAGCGTCGAGCGGCGCACGACCGTCATGGTCGCGACGGTGTTCTCGGACACCTTCAAGAACCGGGACCTGTACTACCAGTACGGCTACGAGTCGATGAAGCTGATCCTCGACGGTCTCGCCGCGTCCGGCAGCACGCGCGCCGGCCTGCTCGGCTGGCTCCCGACCGTCCAGGGCCGCCAGAGCGTGCTCGGCACCTACGGCTTCGACGCCAACGGTGACACGACGCTGCGCACGTACGGCGTGTACGGCGTACGTGGCAGCAGCCTCGTCTATCAGGGCGCGGTCACGGCCGGCTGAGCAACACCAGGCCGTCGAGCTCCAGCTCGGCGGCCCAGTCGCCTTCCGGGCGCGGGAGCTCGGCGTCGCCGCGCAGCCGGACTGCAACGAACACCTGCGCGTCCCCACGCGTGAAGGCGACGACGTCCTCGCCGGCCTGGACCGGCTCGTAGGCGCCGGCGAACGCCTGCGGGAGACGAGCCCGCAACGCGAGTGCCGTGCGAATGACCTGCAGCTTCGCCGGTGGGTCGTCGGAGGCCAGCGCGGCACGGCGCTCGTCCCAGTCGACGGGCCGGCGGTTGTCGGGGTCCACCAGCGAGAGGCAGAGGAGCTCGTCGCCCTGGTAGATGTCGGGCACGCCCGGCACCGTCAGCTTCAGCAGGAGCTGGCCGAGCGCGGCGCGGTCACCCGCCTCCGCGACCTGCTGCTGGAACGGCAGGAACGTGCGCAGGAAGTCGCGATGCGTGAGCAGGGCGCGCGCAAAGGTCTGCACCGCCGCCTCGTGCGCTTCGTTCACGTCGACCCAGGTGGTGTGCTGCTTGGCCTCGCGCATCGCCTTCTCGAGGTACCCGTGCAGGCGGTCCTCGGTGATCGGCCACACGCCCAGCAGCGTCTGGAAGATGAACAGCTGCTCGACCGGGGTGGGCGCGCCGCCGCTCGTCAGCGAGCGGCAGACGGAGAGCCAGTTCTTCACGTGCGCCGCGAACTCGTCCGGCATCGAGGCCAGCACGCCGATCCGCGCGCGCACGTCGCCCGAGCGCTTCGTGTCGTGCGTCTGGGTCACCAGCAGGTTGCGCGGAAAGCGATCCGCCCGCTGCTCGTTCTCGCGATGGAAGTCGCGCACCGATACGCTGAACCGGCCCGGGTTCCCGCCGACGTCGTTGAGCGCGAGCAGCCGCGCGTAGCGGTAGAACGCCGTGTCCTCGACGCCCTTGGCCATCACAGGCGGCGTGGTCTGCTGGAAGCGCGTGATGAACGCCTCCCAGCCCGGCACCTCGAGCAACAGCTTGGAGGCGAGGGACGCCGGCAGCCCGGCCTCGGCCACAGCGTGCCGGTCCTCATCCTCGACGCGCCCCGACCACGGCTCGACGTAGGTGCGGTAGACGGGGAACGACGCCAGCGCGCGCTCCAGCCCGGCCACGCGCTCGGGGGCCTCGCGCAGCAGCCGCTCGACCTCCGGCGCGAACGCCGTCCGCGCCTGCTCGAGCTTGGCCTCGAACGCCAGCTCGCCGAAGCGCCGGTCGTCCCGGCTGACCTCGACCCACAGGTCGGTCAGCGGCGCCTCGCCCGCGGGATCGACGAACAGCCCGCACACGTCGTTCAAGAACTCGTAGCCGACGGTGCCCTCGATCGGCCAGTCACGCAGCGGCTCACCGGGGTCCAGGATCTTCTCCACCCAGACGTGCTCGACGCCACCCTCGCGCAGCCGCGCCAGGTAGCCGGCCGGATCGGCGAGCCCGTCCGGATGGTCGATCCGGAGCCCGTCGACGTGCCCTTCGCGCACCAGCCGCAACGCGAGCTGGTGCGTCTCCTCGAACACCTCCGGGTCCTCCTGGCGGACCGCCGCGAGGTGGTCGATGTCGAAGAAGCGCCGGTGGCGACCCGTCTTGGCGTCGATGTCGAAGAACTGCTTGCGGAGCTGCGGATCGCTCCAGTACCGGTTCTTCTCGTCCGTCGCCATGTGGTTCGGGACGATGTCCAGCACCACGCCCAACCCGGCGTCCTTGGCCGCGCGCACGAGCGCGAAGAACTCCTCCTCGCCGCCGAGCTCGTTCGAGATCGAGGTCGGGTCGACGACGTCGTACCCGTGCGTCGATCCGTCCCGGGCCTGGAAGGACGGCGGCAGGTAGACGTGCGAGACGCCCAGGTCAGCCAGGTAGGGCACGAGCGCCCGCGCGGCGGCGAAACCGAAGTCGCCGCCGAGCTGGAGCCGGTACGTCGCCCGCAGCTCCGTCATCGGCCCTCGCGGCGCAGCAGGACGAGGCAGTGATGGACGAGCTCGAGCTCCGCCCCGGCGTCGAGCGTCTCCTCGCCGGGCTCCAGGTCGGGTCGCGAGGTGTCGAGCACGACCGACCACGCATCCCCGAACTTCTCGCCCGGCAGCGTGAACGCGTGGTCCTCGTGGTGGCCGTTGAACACCAGCAGGAACGACTCGTCGAGGACCTGGCGCCCGCGCACGTCCGGTGAGTTGATCTCCTCGCCGTTGAGGAACAGCGCGACGACCGGCGGCGCACTGCTCCATGCCTCGTCGCGCATGATCTCCCCGTCCGGGGAGAACCACGCCGCGTCCGGCAGGCCCGAGCCCTCGACCTCGCGCCCGAACAGGAACTCGCGGCGGCGGAAGACGGCGTGCGCGCGCCGCAGCGCGATCAGCTTCTTCGTGAACGCGAGCAGCTCGGCGTTCTCCTCCAGCAGCGACCAGTCGAACCAGGAGATCTCCGAGTCCTGGCACCAGCCGTTGTTGTTGCCGCCCTGCGAGCGTCCGAACTCGTCGCCGCCGAGCATCATCGGCGTGCCCTGCGAAAGCAGCAACGTGGCCAGGAAGTTGCGCTGCTGACGGTCGCGCCAGACGTTGATCGCGGGGTCGTCGGTCTCCCCCTCGACCCCGTGGTTCCAGGACCGGTTGTCGTCGGTCCCGTCCCGGTTGCCTTCCTTGTTGGCCTCGTTGTGCTTCTCGTTGTAGGAGACGAGATCGCGCAGCGTGAAGCCGTCGTGGGCGGTGATGAAGTTGATCGACGCGAACGGGTGGCGGCCGTCGTCCTGGTAGAGGTCGCTCGAGCCGGTCAGCCGGTTCGCGAACTCGCCGACGTGGGCCTCGCCGCGCCAGAAATCACGCATCGTGTCGCGGTAGATGCCGTTCCACTCCGACCACAGCACGGGGAAGTTGCCCACCTGGTAGCCGCCCGGGCCGACGTCCCACGGCTCCGCGATCAGCTTCACCTGCGACAGGACGGGGTCCTGATGGATGACGTCGAAGAACGCGGACAGGCGGTCCACGTCGTACAGCTCTCGCGCCAGGGCCGAAGCCAGATCGAAGCGGAACCCGTCGACGTGGCAGTCGATCACCCAGTAGCGCAGCGAGTCCATGATCAGCCGCAGCACGCTGGGGTGCATCACGTTGAGCGTGTTGCCGGTGCCCGTGTAGTCCATGTAGTGGCGCGGGTCGTCGGGCACGAGCCGGTAGTAGGACTTGTTGTCGACGCCGCGGAACGACAGCATCGGACCGAGGTGGTTGCCCTCGGCGGTGTGGTTGTAGACCACGTCGAGGATCACCTCGATGCCCGCCTTGTGCAGGGCCTTGACCATGCCCTTGAACTCCCGCACCTCCTGCCCGGCCTTGCCGGTCGCGGCATAGGGGGAGTGGGGCGCGAGGAAGCCGATCGTCGAGTAGCCCCAGTAGTTCGTGAGCCCGCGCTCGTCCAGGAAGGACTCGTCGGCGATGTGGTGCACGGGCAGCAGCTCGACCGCGGTCACGCCGAGGTCCTTGAGGTAGCCGACGGCGGCGTCGGCGGCCAGGCCGGCGTACGTGCCGCGCAGGTCCTCGCGCACGTCGGGGTGCTGCATCGTGAAGCCCTTGACGTGCGTCTCGTAGATCACCGAGTCCGCGAGCGGCGTGTTCGGCGGCCGGTCGTCCTGCCAGTCGAAGCGCGGGTCGATGACGACGCACTTCGGGATCGCGGCGGCGTCGTCGGAGTCGTCCGGCGTCAGGTCGTCGTCCTCGCCGCCGGTCAGCTCGTACGGGTGCACATTGCCCTTGGCGAACTGGATCGGCCCTTCGATCGACTTCGCGTACGGATCCATCAGCAGCTTGGCCGGATTGAAGCGGTGGCCGGACTGGGGGTCGTACGGGCCGTGGACGCGGTAGCCGTAGCGCTGGCCGGCGTGCACGCCCGGCAGGTAGCAGTGCCAGTTGAACGACGTGCGCTCGGTCAGCTCCACGCACGTCTCTTCGTCGTTGTCGTCGAACAGGCAGAGCACGACGCGCTTGGCGTGCTCGGAGAAGATCGAGAAGTTGGTCCCTTCACCGTCCCACGTGGGACCGAGCGGGAACGGGGAGCCGGGCCAGACCTCCATCAGCGAACCAGCGCTCCCGACAGCGGGGCCAGGACGACGAATCCGGGTTCGAGCGTGGGCTCGTGGGTGCTCAGCACTAGTTCCTCAGTCTGCTCTCGGGGCACATGCACGGTCACGCGGGCGAAGTTCGCCAGCAGCGTGTACTCACCGCGCTTGACGGCGAGCCAGCCGGCCCGCTCGTCGAAGGTCACGTCGTCCACATCGCCCGCCGGCAGCTCGCGGCGCACGCGCAGCAGCTCGCGGTGCAGGTCCAGCAGGCCCGCGGGCTGACCCGCGCGCGTCAGCTTGGAGCGCTGGAGGGTGGCGGGGTCCTGCGGGTCGGGCACTTCTTCCCCGGCGAACGCGGCGAACGCGGCGAACTCGCGCCGGCGCCCCTCGCGGGTCGCGTCGGCGATCTCCGGGTCGATGTGGTCCGTGAAGAACTGGAACGGCGCCCGCTCACCGTATTCCTCGCCCTGGAAGAGCATCGGCGTGAAGGGTGACAAAAGCGTGCAGAACGCCGCGAGTGGCCGCGTCTCGACCGGCAGTCGGTCGCCCAGCGCGCGGTTGCCGACCTGGTCGTGATCGGCCGAGAAGACGACGAACCGCTCCGGGGCCACGTCGAACGCGGGCGCCCCGAACCGTCGCTTGCGGAACGTCGAGTAGTTGCCGTCGTGCACGTGCGGGCGGCGGAAGGCCTTGGCCAGCAGCGCGATCGAGTCGAACTCCTCGTACCAGCCCTGGGTCTCGCCCGTGAGCAGCACGCGCAGGGCGTGGTGGAAGTCGTCGGCCCAGGCGGCGTCGCAGCCCCAGCCGCCCAGCTCCGGCGCGCGCATCACCTTCGGGTCGTTCATCCCGGACTCGGCGATCACGAGCGCGCCCGGGTGGATGGCGTGCACGCGCCGCGCGACCTCGGCCACGAGATGCTCGGGGCTGGAGTCGGAGATGGCGTGGATCGCGTCCAGCCGCAGGCCGTCGAGGTGGAAGTCGCGGATCCACTGCTCCGCGCTCTGGCAGACCCACTCGCGCACGGCGTCGGAGTGCTCGCCGTCGACGTTCAGGGAAGCGCCCCAGGGCGTCTCGTGCTTGTGCGTGAAGTAGGGGCCGTAGGCGAGCACCGCCTTGTTCCCGGAGGCGCCGATGTGGTTGTAGACCACGTCGAGCACGACGGCCAGGCCGGCGGCGTGCGCGGCGTCGACGAGCTGCTGCAGCGCCTCAGGGCCGCCGTAGGAGGACTGGGCGGCGCTCAGGTAGACGCCGTCGTAGCTCCAGCCGTGCTTGCCCGGGAACTCGGCCACGGGCATCAGCTCGAGCACGGTCACGCCCAGGTCGGCGAGACCCTGCAGGTACGGGATCGCGCCCGCGAACGTGCCCTCGGGCGAGAACGTGCCGACGTGCAGCTCGTAGATCACGGCGTCGTGGAGGCCCGGGGTGCGGAACGCGTTGTCGGTCCACGCGAACGCGCCGGGGTCGAAGACGCGCGACGGGCCGCGGAGCCCTTCCGGCTGCCAGCGCGAGCACGGGTCGGGCAGCGCTTCTCCGTCGAGCACGAACTCGTACCGGTCGCCAGGCCCTGCCTCGATCACGGCTTCATGTACGCCGTACCCGGCGGGTTCCAGCGCGTGCTCGACCCCGTCCACGCGCAGGCGGATCTCCTCCGGCTCCGGCGCCCAGACACGGAACTCGGTCCGCCCGTTGCGCAGCGGGAACGCGCCGAGACGGCGCAGGAAGGGGAACTCGTCGCTCAAGCCAGCGAGCCGATCCGCTCGGTCAACAGGTCGATGAAGCGGTCGGCGTCCACCCCGACGGCGACGTGCGCGTTCGCGGGGCGGTCCGTGCGCCGGAGCTGGTCGACGACCGTGCGACCCCGGCACGGGCCTTGGGTGACGTCGAGCTCGACGTTGAGCTGGGTGGTATTCAGGATCTTGGGGTCGATCACGTGGGCGACGGCGAGAGCATCGTGCACTGGGGTGTCGTCATGCCCATAGACCTCCAGGTGAAACCGCCGGTAGAAGGCGTGGAGGTCGGCGACCACCGCGCCGGCCCGGCCCTTGTCCCGCAGTGCGTCGGCGCGCGCGGCGCTCAGCATCGCCTGATGCGTGACGTCGAGGCCGATCATGGTCACGTCGGCTTCGGACTCGAAGACGCGCTTGGCCGCCTCCGGGTCGCACCAGATGTTGAACTCGGCGCTCGGCGTGACGTTGCCGAGCCCGATCGCGCCGCCCATGACGACGATGTCCTCGATGTTCTCGACCAGGTCGGGATACATCGCGATC
Source organism: Solirubrobacter taibaiensis (assembly GCA_027587225.1). Taxonomy (GTDB): domain Bacteria; phylum Actinomycetota; class Thermoleophilia; order Solirubrobacterales; family Solirubrobacteraceae; genus Solirubrobacter; species Solirubrobacter taibaiensis. Next base: position 41,347 of record JAPDDQ010000046.1, on the reverse strand, counting down.
AGCAGCGCGATGTTCGTCAGCGGGCCGACGGGGATGAGCGTGAGCGGGCGCTTGCGCAGCTCGCGCGCCATCAGCTCGACGGCGTGGATCGGCTCCGGGTCGCGGGACGGCGGCGGCAGGTCGGGCCCGTCGAGGCCCGTCTCGCCGTGCACGTCGGCGGCCACGGCGGCGCGGTGGACGAGCGGGCGGTCCGCGCCCGCGGCGACCGGCACGGCGTCCGCGCCGACCACGTCGAGCACCCGGATGGCGTTCGCCGTGACCTTGTCCAGCGTCTGGTTTCCGGCCACGGTCGTGACGGCCACGACCTCCAGCTCAGGGCTTGCGAGCGCGAGCATCAGGGCCATCGCATCGTCGTGGCCCGGGTCGCAGTCGATGATCACCGGCGTCTTCGGCATGGCGCATCATTCAAGCGGGCCGCGTGTTGACACCGCTGCCATGCAGATCGCAGCTCTCTTTCTCAGCGCCGTCCTCTTCCAGGCTCCAGTCGTCACGACGGGCTCTGCGGGGTCCATCACGACCGGCTCCGCTGAGGTTCAGGGCACGGTCAACCCCGGCGGCCAGCCGACGACCTACCAGGTCGAATACGGCACCTCGACGTCCTACGGCGTCAAGACGTCGGCGCGGGATGCGGGCTCCGGCAGCGCGCCCGTGGACGTGAAGCTCACGCTCACCGGCCTGAGCAACAACACGACCTACCACTACCGCGTGACCGCCAACGACGGCGCGGTGGTGGGCGACGACAAGACGTTCAAGACTCTCGCGCCCCCGACGTTGCCCTCGGTGGCCAGCCGCGCGGCGACGGCCGTGACGGGCAGCGGGGCGACGCTCAACGCGGGTATCGACCCGAACGGGCTCGCCACGAACGTCTACTTCGAGTACGGCACCTCGACCTCGTACGGCACCCGCACACCGACGGTCGGCATCGGATCGGGGACCTCGAGCGTCGCGGTCAACGCACCTGTGGGTGGGCTGCGGGCCAACACCCGGTACAACTTCCGCGCCGTCGCGACGAGCGCCGCGGGCGTCACCCGCACGAGCAACCGCACGTTCACGACCGCCCGCGTCCCGACCGGCGTGAGCATCACGCCCTCGACCGTCCGGCCCACCTGGGGCACAGGGCTGACGATCAGCGGCACGGTGAGCGGCTCCGGCACGACGCCGGTCGCCGTCGAGAAGCTCGACTATCCGTTCCAGGGCCAGTGGGCGCAGGTCGCCACCACCACCTCCAACAGCTCCGGCGCGTTCTCCATGACCGTCCCGCCGCTGTTCGCCACCACCCGCCTGCGCGTCGCGACGCGCACCCAGACCGTGGTCACCAGCGGTGTCTCCACCGCGATGGTGGCCGTCAAGGTGGGGCTGAAGACGAGCCGTGTCTCCACTCGTCGTACCCGGGTGACAGGCACGATCTGGCCATCGGTGCCCACCGGCCGGGCCTCGCTTCAGCGCCAATCGCGAAGCGGTCGCTGGATTCCGGTGACGCGCAACAACGTCACCGCGCTGTCCGGCGACCGCTCTCGCTACTCCTTCACGGTGACCCGCTCGCGCAGCCGGGCGATGAACTACCGCGTCGTGGTCAATCCCCGCGACAACGGCCTCCACGTCTCCGGCACGAGCCGCGTGGTCAGCCTGAAACGCGCGCGTTAGATAAAGGGGCCAGGCCCCTTTAGGAAACGCGCGCGTCCTTGATGTCGTGCAGGCGGCGGTCGAGCGTGCGCAGGAGCGCAGACCGGTCGTCTCCGTCGGTGGGGTAGACGGCTGCGGCCACGGTCAGTGAGACCGGGCCGTCGCCGGCGTCCACGCGCCGGCCGGCGCCGCGGAGCGCCTCGGTGAGGCGGGCAGCCGAGTCGGCGCCGGCGACCAGCGCGAACTCGTCGCCGCCGATCCGGGCCAGGCAGTCGCCCGCGCGGACCTCGGCCGACAGGTGCGCGGCGAGTTCCCGGAGCACGCGATCGCCCGTGGTGTGGCCGTAGCGGTCGTTGATCCGCTTGAAGAAGTCGATGTCGACGAGCAGCACGGTGAACGGGGCGCCGAACGCGCGGTCGAGCGCCTCGTCGAATGCGCGCCGGTTCGCGAGCCCGGTGAGCGGGTCGACCCGTGCCATGTGGTGCTGCACGCGCTCAGCCTCCACCAGCCGGCGCTTGAGGAACTGGATGATGGCCACGAGGCCCGCGTAGCCCACGGCGTAGGCCAGCGCGCGGTGCACGATCAGGTGGTCAGGCCCCGCCGAGGTGAGGATCGGCGACGCGTAGGTGGCGATCTCCAGCGCGCCGAGCGGCACCGCGTACCGCAGCGGGAAGAAGTACGCGACGTACAGCATCGGCAGGACCAGCATCGGTCCCAGGTAGGAGTCCGCGCCGCCGGTCAGCCACAGCGCGGCGACGATCAGCGGCTGCGCGCCGACGATCATCGCCGCGTGCGCGCCCAGGGACGCCCGCTCCCACGGGATCAGGCGGGTGACGCAGGCGACGGCGTACGCCGCGGTGAGGGCGGTGAGGCCCCAGAAGAGCGGTTGGTGCTCCTGCGGGGCCCCGGGAAGGAAGAAGCAGACGACGGCCACCGCAACGGCGGCGAGCCAGAGCAGCCCGGAAACCGGGCCCATCAGTCTGCGTTCTTCGATCACACCTCCTTAGATCGGCCTACGCCTCCGCTTCTTCAGGGACGAGCCAAATCGCCCCCAATGGGGGGAGGGTGACCGGGGCGCTGAACGGCTGGCCGTGCCAGCCCTCGTCCTCGGCGTCCACGCCACCCATGTTGCCGACGCCGGACCCGCCGTAGGTGGTCGCGTCGGAGTTGACGAGCTCCTTCCAGCGGCCGGAGCGCGGCAGCCCGATGCGGTAGTTCTCGCGCGGCACGGGCGAGAAGTTGCCGACGAACATCGCCACGCGCTTGGAGTCCTTGGTCCGGCGCGCGAACGCGATCACGTTGTCGTCCGCCGCGTTGGCCTCGGTCCACCAGAAGCCCGCGCCGTCGGAATCCATCTCCCACAGCGCCGGCTCGGCCTGGTAGGCCTTGTTCAGGTCGCGCACGAGCGACTGGATGCCGCTGTGCTCGGGGTTCTCCAGCAGGTGCCAGTCCAGCGAGCGGTCCTCGCTCCACTCCTGCTCCTGGGCGAACTCCTGGCCCATGAACAGCAGCTTCTTGCCGGGGTGCGCCCACATGTAGGCGTACAGGGAGCGCAGGTTCGCGAGCTTCTGCCAGCGGTCGCCCGGCATCTTCGTCAGCAGCGAGCCCTTGCCGTGGACCACCTCGTCGTGCGACAGCGGGAGGATGAAGTTCTCCGTGAACGCGTACACGAGGCTGAAGGTCAGCTCGTGGTGGTGGTAGCGGCGGTAGATCGGGTCGTTCTGGAAGTAGGCCAGGGTGTCGTGCATCCAGCCCATGTTCCATTTGAAGCCGAACCCGAGCCCGCCGAGGTACGTGGGGCGCGAGACGCCCGGCCACGCCGTCGATTCCTCGGCGGCACTGATCACGCCCGGCTCGCGGCTGTGGACGATCTCGTTGAACTCCTTCAGGAACTGGACGGCCTCGAGGTCCTCGTTGCCGCCGTACTCGTTCGGCACCCACTCGCCGTCCTCGCGCGAGTAGTCGAGGTAGAGCATCGAGGCCACGGCGTCCACACGGATGCCGTCGGCGTGGTACTCCTGGAGCCAGAACAGGGCGTTGGAGACGAGGAAGTTGCGGACCTCGTGGCGCCCGTAGTTGAAGACGAGCGTGCCCCAGTCCGGGTGCGCGCCGCGGCGCGGGTCCGCGTGCTCGTACAGCGCCGTGCCGTCGAAGCGGGCGAGCGCGAAGTCGTCGCGCGGGAAGTGCGCCGGGACCCAGTCGAGGATCACGCCGACCCCGTTCTGGTGGAGGCGGTCGACGAACTCGCGCAGGTCGTCCGGGGAGCCGTGGCGCGGCGTGGGCGCGAAGTACCCGGTCACCTGGTAGCCCCACGAGCCCGTGAACGGGTGCGCCATCACCGGCAGCAGCTCGATGTGGGTGAAGCCCATGTCCTTCGCGTACGCGGACAGCTCGTCGGCCAGCTCGAGGTAGTTCAGCGGCCGGTTGCCCTCGAGCGGGTTCAGCCGCCACGAGCCCAGATGGACCTCGTACACCGACATCGGGCCGACCTGGGAGTCGGACTTGCGGCGCTTCTCCAGCCACTTGGCGTCGGCCCACTCGTGCTTGGAGTCGCTGACCACCGAAGCGGTCTTGGGCGGGACTTCGGTGGCGAAGGCGACGGGATCGGCCTTCAGGCGGATCTCCCCGTCCTGGGCCAGGATCTCGAACTTGTACCGGGCGCCGTCCCCGACGTCGGGCAGGAACAGCTCCCAGATGCCGGAGGAGCCGAGCGTGCGCATCGGGTGGATGCGGCCGTCCCAGTAGTTGAAGTCGCCGACGACGGACACGGCCTTCGCGGACGGCGCCCAGACGGCGAACGAGGTGCCGGTGACCCCGTCGACCTCGGTCACGTGCGCGCCGAGGCGCTCCCACAGCTCCTGGTGGCGGCCCTCGCCCAGCAGGTGGACGTCGAGCTCGCCGATCGTCGGCAGGAAGCGGTACGGATCGTCGATCGTGACCGTGCCCGAGTCGCCGTAGTCGACCTCGAGCTTGTAGGAGAGCGGCAGGTCCACGCCCTTGATGTGGCCCTCGAAGACGCCGCCGGGGTGCACCTGCTCCAGCGCGGAATGGGTGCCGTCGGCGACCACGACCTCGACCTTGGAGGCCGCCGGCCGGAAGGTGCGGATCACCACGCCCGAGCCATTGTCAGGGTGGGCACCGAGGTACCCGTGCGGGTTCGCGTGCTGGCGGGAGACCAGCTGGTCGGCTTCGCTCATTCTCGTCTCACTCCGATTCCAGGAGCCGCAGGATCCCTGCGACCGGGATCGCGACCCAGTCGGGTCGGTTGTTCAGCTCGTATCGCAACTCGTAGACGGCCTTCTCCATCTCGAAGACGGCCAGCAACTGCTCGGTGGCCTGCTGGCCCGGGGGCAGCAGGCTGCTGTCCACGGCCCGGTGATACCCAGCCAGGAAGCGTTCGCGTGCACGCTCCTCCCAGCCGTCCGGCGCCTCGTGCCCGCGCAGGAGCTTGGAGCCCGCGGTGGCGTAGGAGAACGACCGCAGCATGCCCGCCACGTCGCGCAGCGGCGAGCGCTTGAGGCGGCGTTCGGGGAGCGGGCGCGCGGGCTCGCCCTCGAAGTCCAGCACCACCCACCCGCGTGAAGACAGCATCGTCTGGCCCAGGTGGAGGTCGCCGTGGGTGCGGATCACGCGGCCTCCGACGGTCGCGTGCGCCAGCAGCGAGAGCTTCTCGCGCACGTCCTGGCCGCGGCCCTGGATCGGGGCGGTGGCTTCGCTCTCCGGCAGGTCGAGGAAGACGCGCTCGATCTGCTCGTCGACGTCGGCGTACAGGATCGAGAGCGACTCGGCGGAGGGCTCGACGGGCGCGAAGTCCGGGTCGGAGTTGTCGCTGCCGAGCGCGGTGTGCAACTCGCCGATGACGACGCCGAGGTCCTCGACGCGATCCAGCAGGCCCTCCGGGTCGGACGCGAGCTCGTCCAGCGTCAGCTCCCATCCGTCGTGGGCACCGTCCAGGAACTCCTGCAGAATCCCGAGCGTCGCGGACACGTGGCGGCCGTCGACCTCGTACCAGCCGTGCAAGGCGGCGATGTGCGGGAAGCCGCGCTTGGTCAGGAACCGCAGCAGCTCGAGCTCCGGGTTCACGCCCGGCTCGATCCGCCGGATGGCCTTCATGATCAGCTCGTTGCCGAAGACGATCGACGTGTTGGACTGCTCGACGCCGACCGGGCGGACGTTCAACGACTCGTCCGGGGCCTCGCCGGCCGTCCAGCGGAAGGCGAAGTCGCCGACGTCGCGGCCGGCGTGCATCGCCTTGAGCAGCTCACGGCCCGTCTCCGGGTCCGCCAGCGCGTCGTAGACGGCCGAGCCGTCCGCCTCGAAGATCGGCTCGCCGTCGCCGCCCCGGCGCAGCGCGAGCGGCACCTGGTAGGTCTCGTGCGTACCAACGGGGAAGCGGGCCTCGATCAGGCACAGCACCAGCTCGTCCGAGAGCCAGACCGAATCGACGATCTCGACGCTCGACACCTCACGGGTCTTGGACGCGAACCACCGCTGGGCCACGACCCACTCGTTGAGCACCTGTTCGTCGATGAAAGTCAGGTCGCTGGTCATTCCGGCTCATCTTTCACCAGTTGGAACCAATAGAAACCGCGCGGTGCGAGCGTGAGCAGGTAGGGGAGCTCGCCGATGCGCGGGAAGCGCGAGCGGCCGAAGATCTCCACGGGGGAATGTCCTTCATAGGCGGACAGGTCGAGCTCCACCGCCTGGGCGGAGCGCGCAAGGTTGTGCACACACAACATCACGTCTTCCTCGTACGTGCGGACGTGGGCGAAGATCTTGGTGTTGGACGGCTCCAGCGGGTCGTAGGTGCCGAGGCCGAACACCGGGTGCTCCTTGCGGATGGCGACGAAGCGGCGCAGCCAGCGCAGCAGGCTGTACGGCGTGCGCATCTGGGCTTCGACGTTGACGGCCTGGAAGCCGTACAGCGGGTCCATCAGCGGCGGGGCGTACAGCTGGGCGAAGTCCGCGCGGCTGAAGCCGCCGTTGCGGTCCCCGCTCCACTGCATCGGCGTGCGGACGCCGTCGCGGTCGCCGAGGTAGACGTTGTCGCCCATCATGATCTCGTCGCCGTAGTACAGGACCGGCGCGCCCGGGAGGCTGAAGAGGATCGCGTGCAGCAGCTCGATCTCGTCGCGGCCACCCTCCATCAGCGGCGCGAGCCGCCGGCGGATGCCGACGTTGATCTTCATCCGCGGGTCCTTGGCGTACTCCGCGTACATGTAGTCGCGTTCCTCGTCGGTGACCATCTCGAGCGTGAGCTCGTCGTGGTTGCGCAGGAACAGGCCCCACTGGCAGTTGTCCGGGATGCCCGGCGTCTGTTCGAGGATCTCGTAGATGGGGTTCGCTTCTTCCCTCCGCACCGCCATGAACATGCGCGGCATGACCGGGAAGTGGAACGCCATGTGGCACTCGTCGCCGTCACCGAAGTACTCGACGACGTCGGCCGGCCACTGGTTGGCCTCGGCCAGCAGGACGCGATCGGGGTACAGGCGGTCGATCTCGGCCCGGACTCGCTTGAGGTAGGCGTGTGTCTCCGGCAGGTTCTCGCCGTTGGTGCCGTCGCGCTCGTACAGGTAGGGCACCGCGTCGAGCCGGAAGCCGTCCATGCCCAGGTCCAGCCAGAAGTGGAGGACCTCGATCATCGCGTCTTGGACTTCGGGGTTGTCGAAGTTCAGGTCGGGCTGATGGGAGAAGAAGCGGTGCCAGTAGTAGGCCTGCGCCTCGTCGTCCCAGCTCCAGTTCGAGCTCTCGGTGTCGGTGAAGATGATCCGCGCTTCGGAGTACCGGCTGGGATCGTCGGACCACACGTACCAGTCGCGCTTCGCGCCGCCTTTGCGCGACTCCTGGAACCAGGCGTGATCGCTGGAGGTGTGGTTCATCACCAGGTCGGCGATCACGCGGATGCCGCGCTGGTGGGCGGCTTCGATGAAGCCCCGGACGTCCTCGACCGTGCCGTAGTCGGGCTGGATCTCGAGGAAGTCGCTGATGTCGTAGCCGCCGTCACGCAACGGCGACTGGAAGAACGGCAGCAGCCAGATGCAGTCCACGCCCAGCCACTGCAGGTAGTCGAGCTTCTCGGTGAGGCCGCGGAAGTCCCCGGAACCGTCGCCGTTGGCGTCGAAGAAGGCGCGTGTGTGGATCTCATAGAACACGGCCGTCTTGAACCACAGCGGCTGAGCTTCGAACCACTGTCCCGGGTCGTTCCGCGAGCCTTGGCTCAAGTCAAAGCACCTTCAATACGTGGAACTGCTTGCCGACGGTGTGCGGGTTGAGCTCGACGAAGTTCTGCCCGATCCGCCAGTCGTAGTGGTTGCCGGTGAACTGGTCCTCGACCACGAACACCGGTGCCAGGCCGAGCACGGCGGGGATCGTGACCAGGCCCGCCTGCTGGTTGTGCGGGTCCAGGTTCGTGACCGTGATGATCGTGTTCCCGGGCTCCTGCTTGGCGTAGGCGAAGATCTGGTCGTTCTGGGCGTCCAGCCAGGCCACGTTGCTCTGGAACTGCAGCGCGACGTTCTCGTGCCGGATCGCGTTCAGGCGCTGCATCATCGGCAGCAGCGGCCCGTCGAGCTTGCGGTCCCGGATCTCGTACTTCTCGGAGTTCAGGTACTCCTCCGAGCCCTCCTTGACCGGGACGTTCTCGAAGTGCTCGTAGCCGGAGTAGATGCCGTAGCTCGGGCTGAGCGTGGCCGCGAGGACCAGGCGCGTGACGAACGCGGCCGGGCCGCCGTGCTGCAGGTAGGCGTGGAGGATGTCCGGCGTGACCGGGAAGTAGTTGGGCCGGAAGTACTCCTTCTCCTCGCTCCAGGCGAGCTCGTTGAAGTACTCGACCATCTCGTGGCGCGAGTTCTTCCACGTGAAGTACGTGTAGGACTGCGTGAAGCCGAGCTTGGCCAGTTCGCGCATGACGGCTCTTCTGGTGAAGGCCTCCGAGAGGAAGACCACGTCGCGGTCGACCTTGTGGACCTCCTTGATGATCCACTCCCAGAACGCGAACGGCTTGGTGTGCGGGTTGTCGACCCGGTAGCACTTGATGCCGCAGTCCACCCAGTGCAGGAACACGTCGCGCCAGGCGTTCCACAGGGACTGCCACTCGTCGGTGTCCCAGTTGAAGTTGTAGATGTCCTGGTAGCGCTTGGGCGGGTTCTCGGCGTACTTGAGCGTGCCGTCGGGGCGCTGCTGGAACCACTCGGGGTGCTCGGTGAGCCACGGGTGGTCGGCGGACGCGTTGAGCGCGATGTCCAGCGCGACGTCCATCCCGTGCTTGTGGGCGGTGGCGCAGAGGTCGCGGACGTCCTGCTCGGTGCCCAGCTCGGGGTGGACGGCGAAGTGGCCGCCCTCCTTGCCGCCGATGGCGTACGGGCTGCCGGGGTCGTCGGGGCCGGCGGTGAGGCTGTTGTTGCGGCCCTTGCGCTTGTTGACGCCGATCGGGTGGAACGGCAGGAGGTACAGGACGTCGAAGCCGAGGTCGGCGACCTCCGGGACCAGATCCTCGACGGCCTTGATGCCGCCCCACGAGCGCGGGAACAGCTCGTACCAGGCGGAGAAGCGGGCGCGGACGCGGTCCACCTCGACCGTGATCGGCTTCTCGAGGGCGCACGCGCCCTCCCGCTCCTGGGTCTCCTCCATGGCCTGGAAGAGCTCCGGGCCGAGCGCGACATCGAACTTGTGCTGGATGTCGGAGTCCGATTCGAGCGCGCCGATCGCCCATTCGATCGAGCCCTTGGCGTCGCCCTTGGCCTTCTCGAGGGCGCGCTTGAGGAAGATCACGCCTTCAGAGAGCTCGGACGTGAGGTCTTCGTCGAGGTCGGCGGCCACTTTGCGGCGGAGCTCGTCGTGCCACGTGGCCCAGCGGTCCGTCCACGCCTCGACGGTCCATTGCCAGGTGCCGGGCGTCTCGACGGAGAACTCGCCTGCCCAGCGCACGCCGGACACGTGGGCGTCGACGGCGTGCATCTCCGTCTCCAACCACCGCCGTCCGCCTGGCGCCTTGTACTTGACGACAGCCTTCATCTTCTCGTGGCCGTCGCGGAATATGTCGGCGGAAACGGCGACGGAATCGCCTACGGTGCGCTTGACGGCGTACCGGCCGTTGTCTAGGACCGGCGCCGGCTTTGCGATTCTGATCCGGCGCGGGCGTTCACTGCGCTTCGGTGCGGGCATCTCAGTCGCGGAGTATCCGACAAGTCGATCACATGAACCTTCCTCGTACATCCGGGGTGCTCCTGCACCCGACCTCATTGCCGTCCGGACGCCTCGGTCCGGAGGCCTACGCGTGGGTCGACTGGCTCGCCGCCGCCGGCCAGACGTGGTGGCAGATGCTGCCGCTCTCACCGCCCGACAAGCACGGCTCGCCGTACAAATCGGACTCCGCGTTCGCCGCTTCTCCCACGCTGCTGGCCGATCCTGACGCGCCTGTCGGCGACAACGAACGCCGGCTCTTCCGGGAGAAGGCCGCCGATTGGATCGAGGACTGGATCGCGTTCGCGGGTGAGGCAGCCCTCGACGACCAGGTGCGCTTCGACCGCGAATGGGCGGCGCTGCGCAGGTATGCCGCCGACCGCGGCGTGCGTCTGATCGGCGACGTCCCGATCTACGTCGCGCCCGACTCCGCCGACGAACGCGCCCACCCCGAGCTGTTCAAGCCCGGCTTCGTGGCCGGCGTCCCACCGGACGCCTTCACCGCCGACGGGCAGCTCTGGGGCAACCCGGTGTACGACTGGCCCGCGGCGCGGCGGCAGGGCTACGCGTGGTGGATCGCCCGCCTCCGACGGATCTTCGAGCTCTTCGACCTGGTGCGGATCGACCACTTCCGCGCCTTCACGGCCTACTGGGCCGTGCCCGAGGACTCGCCGGTGGCCTCCGCGGGCTCGTGGAAGCGCGGGCCGGGCGCGGCGCCGTTGGTCGCCGCACGCGCCGCCCTGGGCTCCCTGCCGGTGATCGCCGAGGACCTCGGCGTGATCACGCCGCCCGTCACCGCGATGCGCAAGTCATTGGGGCTCCCGGGCATGGCGGTGCTGCAGTTCGGCTTCACGCCCTCCGAGCGCCACACCCAGCACGTCCCCGCCTACCACGTGGAAAACCAGGTCGTCTACACGGGCACCCACGACAACGACACGATCCGCGGCTGGTACGACGGGTTGCCGGCCGCGTCGCTGGCGCTGGTCGAGGAGGCGCTGACTTCGTACGGCATCTCCGAGCCCGACCCAGAGTGGGCGATGATCCGCCTGGCGCACGCGTCTCCGGCGCGGCTGGCCGTGGTCCAACTGCAGGACGTGCTCGGACTGGGCAACGAGGGACGCATGAATCAGCCAGGGACCGCCGGAGGCTGGGGCTGGAAGCTGGATTCGCTCCCGGGGTTGGACCTGGCGGAGCGGCTGCGGGCTGCAACGGCGGCGGCAGGGCGAACCGCGTGAACAGTGGCCGGACTCCTGCGGATCTCGCGGAAACGAACACGCGCCGGGAGGGGGTTATGTACAAACGTCACCCAGGAGGACGCGTTTGTACATCACCCCCGTTGTCCGAAGCGCGGCCGTGATCGAGCCTGATCGAGCGGACGTGGAGGCGCCCGAAGCGACCACAACCGCTCCTCGCGATTTCCGGTGCCCGTACCTTGACGGAGAGCGGCGACGCCACTCCGGCCGTGCCACGCGGAGCCCGGAGGCGATCTTCGCGCCGCGGGGCGGAAACGCCGCTCCCTTCCCCCCTCGGTGCTGCCGTTCCAGACCACGCCCAAACCCGGCGCCTCCAGAAACGTGAACGCCGCGCCTAGCCGTTGACGTCCCGCGCAACCAACGGAACCTGCCACCCCGTCGCCGGGTCATCCCGAACGACGACGTCACACACGACCGCGGAGATGTTGTCCCTCGCTCCGCTCTCCAACGCCAACGCGATCAACCGATCCGCGCACTCGCCGCGGTCCGCGTAGCGCAGGAGCATCTCGCGGAGCGCGTCGAAGTCGACGACGTCCGACAACCCGTCCGAGCACAACAACAACCGGTCCCCGAACAACGCGGGCAGCAGCTGCGTGGAGGGCCGCCGTTCGGGGTCGCCGTCCAGGGCGTGCATGACGACGTTGCGGGCGGGGTGGCGCCGCGCCTGCTCGGGCGTGAGGTGGCCGGCGTCGATCAGGTCCTGGACCAGGCTGTCGTCCCGACTCAGCTGCGTGAGCTCGCCGGCGCGCAGGAGGTAGGTGCGGGAGTCGCCGATGTTGGCCACGACGTAGGTGCCGTCGTTGGAGAGCGCGACCGCGGTCAGGGTGGTGCTCATGCCCTCCATCTGCGGGCGCGCGCTGGCCATGAAGCCGATCGACTCGTTGGCGAAGACGATGGCGTTCTCCAGGGCGGCGTCGAGCGGGATCTCCAGCCGGCTCGTGTCGAAGTGCGCGAGCGTGTTCACGATCCGCTGACTGGCGACCTCGCCGGCCGCGGCACCGCCGACGCCATCCGCCACCGCGGCCAGGCGGGAGCTGGTGTAAATCGCGTCTTCGTTGTTCGCCCGTCGCCCGATGTCGTTGCGGGCGGCGCATTCGAGCGCCAAGGCCGGCATGGCGGCATCGTAACCCCGCGCGACCCAGTTGTCAGCGACCAATAGGACTGGTTCTGACATGCAACCGTTCGGTTGCGGTATGTTTTCGCCGTGAACGTCCTCGCGCTGTACGACATCCACGGCAATATCGACGCACTCGAGGCCGTGCTGGCGGCGGCCCCGGCACCGGACCTCGTGCTCGTCGGCGGCGACGCCGTCCCGGGCCCGTTCGCGTCGGCCACGCTCGACCGGCTCGCCGAGCTCCCGACGCGATGGGTGCGCGGGAACGGGGAGCGCGAAGTCGCCGCGGCACTCGAGGGGCCGGATCCGGCGCCGGACGATGTCGCCGCGGTGACCGCGCGCCTCAGCGCGCAGGAGATCGGCGCGGCCCGGGCGACGCCGCTCGGCGCACTTCCGCTCACGACCGAGGTCGACGGCGTCCTGTACTGCCACGCCACCCCGCGCGACGACGCGGTGATCCTCACCCGACTCAGTCCGGACGAGCGCTACGCCGAAGCGCTCGCGGGCGCCGGGCCGCTCGTCGTCGCCGGCCACACGCACCAGCAGCACGACCGCACCGTCGGCGGCACGCGCTACCTCAACGCCGGCAGCGTGGGGCTCCCCTACGAGGGCGACGGCGCCGCGCGCTGGCTGTGGGTCAGCGACGGCGTCCCGGAGCTGCGCTCCACGCCGTATGACTCGCAGGCCGCGGGCCGCCGGATGAAGGGCGTCTGGCCCGACGCGATGTCGATCGACGCGGCGCTCGTCGCGCCCGTCCCGGCGCTCGAGATCACGGAGTTCTTCGAGCAGCGCGCTCAACAAGCGACTTAGGCGCGATCTGGGCGTACGCATCCTCGATCGCGCCCGCGATCTCGTTCCAGTCGAGCCCGCAATTGAGGTGCACGCCGATCCAGCCCCGGTGCCCGACGTACGGCGGCCGGAAGTAGTGCTCGGGCTCGCCGGCCACGAGCGCCTCCTGCATCCCCGCGGGCGCCGCGCACCAGAGCGCCAACCGCCCGTCGCCGTGGTGATCGTCGAGGTACATCACGAAGGTCTTCTTCCCGCGCACGAACCAGGTCGGCGAGCCGTGGCTGAGCCGCTCCGTCACCTCGGGCAGGGCCATGCAGAGCGAGCGGACGCGGTCGAGCTCAGAGCTCACTGACCGGCAGTCTGCCAGTAGCGCGCGAGGTCGGAGATGCGCGCGAGGCCGAGCCGGCTCGCGGTGTCGGTCTTGGTCACGAAGACGTTGCGGTTCTGGGCGCGAGAGAGCCGCAGCGGCTCGGCGCCGATGCGGGCGAGCGTCCGCTTCAGCCCGGCCTTCAGCCGCGCCGGGGACGTACCGACGAGGTAGCGCAGCAATGAGCCGTCGTAGGCGGGATAGAGGTCGATCTTGCGGCTTCGGAGCTTGGCGACGGCCTCGGGCCGGAGCCCACCGATCGGCCGCACGATCACGCGGAAGCCGCCTGCGCGCAACGCCTCGGCGTACAGGTGCGCCAGCGTCTCGTTCTCGGCGAAGGCCATATAGCCGACGACGATCCGCTTGCCCGGGCGCCGGGATGAGACGCCGCCCAACCCGTTGGCGTCGATGAACTCGCCACCGATGGCCTCCGGCAGGCGGCCGTCGATCACGGCCTGGTTGAGGCCGCGCAGCGCCAGCGTCGTAAGCGCAGAGGAGGCGACGTTCAGGCGGCGCCGGATGTCCGCCGCAGCCTTGCCGTATCCGCGCAGGAACTTGCGACGCGCGACCGGAACCACACGGTCCGGGTAGATCATCGCGCGATCGTCGCGAAGGGTGACGATGTCGGGGCGCGAGACCTGCGGGTTCGAGGAGAACGCGACCGCCACTTCGGCAACACCGTCGTCGAGCGCCGAGATGCCGGCATCGGCGACTGTCAGCGGGACGAACGCTGGGCTCACATCGAGTCCGTATACGGACCGCAGGCCGAGCCCACACCCCGTGTTGATCAGGCAATCCGAAGGGGCTGAGAGGCGTACCTGCTGCGCCTGCGCAGGCGCGCTCGAGAGCCACATCGTTACCGCTACGAGCCCGACCAGCCACCGCATGATTTAACCCTATTCGGTTGACGCGGTGAACATCCAAAACGGTAGGGTCGAATTGAGCAGGAGGTGGCTCCAATCCCCCGTCGGACCCGATTTCTGGCCGTTATAGGAGTGTGCGCGTGCGTGTTCGCGGCCCCTGCCGCAGCCGCACCGACCGACGCCCTTCAGGGCGAGCAATGGGCCGTTGCGCCCGGCACCGTCTTCGACCTCCCGGGGGCATGGGCGCTGTCCACCGGCGCGGGCGTGACCGTCGCGGTCGTGGACTCCGGCACGCGTCTGGACCACCCGGACCTCGCGCCGAACGTGTGGACGAACTTCGCCGAGGTGCCGGGCAACGGCGTCGACGACGACTCGAACGGCTACGTCGACGACGTCCATGGCGTGGACCTCACGACCCAGGGTGCTGAGCAGGACCTGCACGACGGCCTCGGGCACGGCACGCACGTGGCGGGCACGATCATGGCGGCGGCGAACGGCCGCGGCGTGGTCGGCGTCGCGTTCCGCGCGAAGCTGATGACGGTCAAAGTCCTCGACGACCAGGGGGCCGGCACCACGGGCGGCGTCGCGGAGGGCATCCGCTATGCCGCCGCGAACGGCGCGCGGATCATCAATCTCAGCCTGGAAGGCAACACCGACGACCCGCGGATGCGCGCCGCCGTGGAGGCCGCCGCGGCGGCGAACGTGCTGCTCGTGTGCTCGGCCGGCAACAGCGGCATCAACGTCGACCAGCAGCCGGTCTACCCGGTCGCGATCGCCGCCCCGAACGTGGTCGGCGTCGCCGCCACCGAGCCCGACGAAGGTCGAAATCTGCCGGACTTCTCCAACTACGGACGGCTGACCGTGCCCGTCGCCGCCCCCGGTGTGGAGGTCATCTCGACCTCGCGCACGGGCGGCTACGAGGTCAAGTCGGGCACGTCGATGGCCGCGCCGCACGTGGCGGGCCTCGCCGCGCTGATGGCCTCCGTCGCGCCCAACCTCCCCGCGGCCGAGCTGCGCGCGCTGTTGCTCCAACACGCGGCCCGCGCGGACGTGCCGGTCAGCGCGGGCTACGCCGACGCGCTCGGCGCCGTGCTCGCGGCCAGCGAGGCGACGAGCTACGACGCCAGCCAGCCGCCACGGCTGCGCGTGCTGAGCGCGACCAGCAAGAACCGCACGACCCAGGCCCAGATCGCCGTGCTCGGCGCCGCAACGAACGTCGCCCGCGTGACCGTGAAGCTCGACGGCCGCCGCGTCGCCCAGCTGCGGGGCGGCCGCAACGTGCTCAACGTGCGCCTGCGCAACCGCACGGGCCGCCGCCTCACGGTCGAGGCTACGTCCGCCGACGGCCGCCGCCTGGCCACGGCGAGCGCCCGGGTCCGCCCGGTCCGGGCCGGCAAGCGCGGCGTGGGCCGCGGTGGCGGCATCGGAGGCGCGGTATGGGTCGGCTGAACAAGCGTGCGCGCCGCCTGCTCGTGGCGGCGACGACGGTTGCGTCTCTCCTCCTCACACCGTCGGCGGCGCCCGGCGCGGCGCGCACGATCACGATGAGCGGCGCGAGCCCGGCGCAGGCGGTGGTGGCGGACCTCGCGTTCTTCTACCGGCGCGAATACGCGGACGCGCCGCGGTTCTCGCTCGTCGGTGGCGGGACGGGCACCGGGATCGCGGACGCGGCCCGCGGGATCGTCGACGCCGGCCTGTCCGGGCGCGGGCTCACCACGGACGACCCGCGCGGGCTGGTCTTCACGCCGCTCGCGCGCAGCGCGGTCTGCCTCGTCACCAACCCGGCCAACCGCGTGCCGAACCTCACGCGCGCGCAGCTGCAGGACCTGGTGTCCGGCACGACCGCGTCCTGGGCGCAGGTCCCTGGCGCCGGCGGCACCGACGCCATCGCCCGCGTCGCGTTCGACCCGACCTCGGCCGCGCGCAGCGTGTTCCTCTCCACCTTCGTCGACCTGGCCACGCCCGTCGCCCCCTCGACCGCCACGTTCACGGCCTCCGCGCAGGTTCGCGACTACATCGCCGCCACTCCCGCGGCGTTCGGGTACGTGGACCTCGAGTTCGCCCGCCGCCTGCACGCCATCCCGTACGAGGGCGTGCCGTGCACGCGCGCCACCCTGGCCGACGGCACCTACCCCGCCCGACGCATGCTCGGGTTCGTCACACGCGGGCGCCCGAGAGGCGACCTCGCCCGCTTCCTGCACTGGACGAAGACCGACGCGACCGCCCGCCGGGTCATCACCACCCGCTACGTCTTGCCGTAGCTACGCTCATGGGCCGAATATGGCCGCGCCTCCGACCGAGCACGAGATCCTCGACGTCAACCGTCGCTACCACGACGTGGCGGCCGAGACGTACGACTCCAAGTGGGGCATCTCGTTCGGCGAGATCGGCCACCAGCAGGTGCTGGGGAAGATCACGAAGCTGCTGGGCGCGCATCCCGGCCCGTACGCGCACTCGCTCGAGATCGGCGCGGGCACCGGGTACTTCAGCCTCAATCTGCTGCAGACCGGCGTGATCAAGCGCGCGACGTGCACGGACATCAGCCCCGGCATGCTCGCCACGCTCGAGCAGAACGCGCGCGACCTGAACCTCGAGGTCGAGACCGCCGCGTGCGACGCCGCCGAGCTCCCGTTCGAGGACGAGACGTTCGATCTGGTGATCGGGCACGCCGTCCTGCACCACCTGCCGGACCTCGACCAGGCCTTCCGCGAGTTCAATCGCGTCCTGAAGCCCGGCGGCACGCTGTTCTTCGCCGGCGAGCCCTCCCGGCAGGGCGACAAGCTCGCCGCCTACCCCAAGCGGGCGGCGGTCAAGGCCGCGCCGCTGTGGCGCAAGGCGATGAAGGCGCGCCCCGCGCCCGAGCACCACGGCGCCGACGAGGACGAGCACGCGCTCGAAGGCGTCGTCGACGTCCACGCCTTCGTCCCGTCCGACCTCACCGAGCACGCCACCGCGGGCGGCTTCCAAGCCATCGAAGTTCGCGGCGAGGAGCTGCTGGCGAACTGGTTCGGCTGGTTCAACCGCACGCTGGAGGCGAGCGCCGAGCCCAAGGACGTCCCGTGGGGCTGGATCCAGTACGCCTACAAGGGCTACATCCTGCTCCAGCGCGTGGACCGCAGCCTTCTGGAGCCCCGCCTGCCGCCGCGGATCTTCTACAACCTGATGCTCGCGGCCCGCAAGCCGGCGTGAGCCAGCCCGAAGAGCACCCGCCCGGCCCGTTCGACATGCTCCGCGACAAGCGCGCGATGGTCGATACGACCGTCGCGCCGATCGCCTTCGTGATCGTCTACACGATCACGAAGGAGGTCAACATCGCGGCGGCGGTCGCGGTCGGCATCGGGATCGTGCTATTCGTCGAGCGGCTCGTCCGCCGCAAGCCGGTGATCAACGCCATCGGCGGCCTGTTCGCGATCGCGCTCGCCGCGTTCATCGCCGTCCGCAGCGGCAACGCCGAAGGCTTCTTCTGGCCCAAGGTCGCCCAGCAGGGCGGGCTGTTCGTGATCTTCGCCGGCTCGGTCGCGGTCCGGCGGCCGCTGACGGGCTTCATCGTCGCCCAGCTCTACCGCGCCGACCCGGAGTGGCAGAAGATCCCGGAGGTCCGGCGCGTGATGAGCGAGTACACGCTGATCTGGGCGTCGCTGTTCCTGCTCCGCGCCGTGGTCTTCCTCGTGGGCATCCTGGCAGGGAAGGTGGGGTTCCTCGGCGTGGCCGTGCTCGTGATGGGCTTGCCGGCGTTCGGCGCGCTGCTGTTCTTCGGCTACCGCTGGGTGCCTAAGCGCCTCGAGCAGCTCGGCGCGCCCGACCCGCGGCACCCGAAGCCCGAGCCAGCTCCTTGACGCTCCGGTAGACGTAGGTCCAGTCGCCCTGCAGCGCGCGCAGCCGCGTGCGCCCGCCGGGTGAGATCAAGCTCGACGGCCGTACGCGCACGTCCATCCCGTCCGCCGCGAGCACGTCCAGCGCGTGCTCGGCGATCCACACCTGCCCGAACGCGGTCGGATGCACCAGGTCGGCCATGACGAGGTTGCGCGCCCCGAAGGCCCGCAGGTCGAGCACGAGCGCGCCCACGTCCGCGGCCACCCGCAGGATCGCCGCGTTGCCCTCCGCCACGCCGCCCGCCTGTGGGCGCCCGAGTCGCTCCGGGATCATCGCCACCAGCACCCGCTCACAGCGCTCGGCCAGGAACCTCGCCACCGCCGCGTAGTCGCGCTCGAACCCTGCCGCGTCCCAGTCCAGCGCCCGCACGTCGTTCACGCCCGCGTACAGGCAGCCGACGTCGTAGCGCGCGCCGTCGAGCGCCGTGCGCTGCTCGAACGCCGGCACCTGCACGTTCGCCACGTGATCCGCGCGGGCGCCGTCGACCGCGTAGCCGGTGAACGGCAGCCCGAGCCCGCGTGCCGTCCACAGCGCCCACGACTGCAGCGCGACGCCCCATTGCAGCTCCCCGCCTCCGTTGGTGATGGAGTCGCCGAAGGCGAGAACTCCGGCCATCAGGTCGGATGATCGGGGTGGGGCGGAGGGGATGTCGCCTGACTTCACCGAACCTTGAACGGCTGTACCTTGGACAGCCGGCCAACCGTGGCGGTGACGCGGTAGCTGCCCTTGGACAGCTTCTTCCCGCCGATGGGACGGAGGGTGTAGCTCTTGACACTCACGGACGCCGTGACCGACTTCGTGGCGGTCACCCGCTTCCACCTGCGACCGGACTTGCGCTCGATCTTCAGCGTCACCTTCGTCTTGCGCGAGACGCTGATCCGCACCTTCGCCGCCTTGGTCTTGGTGACATCCACCTTCAGGTAGATCTGCAGCGCGGGCGTCGGCGTGGGCGTCGGCGTGGGCGACGGAGTCCCGGGAACGGGCGTGGCCGTCGGGCTCGCGGTCGGCGTCGGCGTCGGTTCCGGGCAGCCGCGGTTGGAGGCCGGGCCGGGCAAGGACGGGCACGCGTCGTAGAGGTCGTAGGTCCCGTCGCCGTCTGTATCGGGCCCGAACCGCGTCGGATCGCACGCGTCACCGATCCCGTCGCCGTCCGTATCGGCCCAGCCCGGGTTCGGTACCTCGGGGCAGTTGTCGATCAGGTCGTGGCGCGCGTCCTTGTCGGTGTCCGGACACCCTTCGTTCGCGGCGGTGCCGACCTGGCTCGGGCATTTGTCATCGCCGAAGCGGAGCTGATCGTGATCCGGGTCGCACGTCTTCCACTCGCCGAACTGCCCGCTCGCGGCGCCGCCGCGCAGGAGCCGGTCGGCCCCGGCCTCGAGCAGCGGACGGGCGGCGTTCAAGCGCCCACCGGACACCGAGATGGCTCCGAGCGGACCGAAGCCGTCCACGCCGTCGAGCAGCGCCTCCTTGATCAGGGCGGCGCTCAGCGTGTTCGACTTGCCTTTGAGCAGCGCGGCCGCGCCGGCGACGAGCGGCGCGGACATCGACGTGCCGCTCCGCTGCCCGAGGCTGCCGTGGACCGTGGTCAGCACGCCCGACCCGTACGTGTATTCGCCCGGCGCGAAGAGGTCCACCGACGCGCCGCCGACGTTGGACCAGCAGGACGGCTTGTCGTTGCCGTCCGACATGCCGACGCAGATGACGTTCGGGGCGTCGTTGCTGCAGGGATAGACGGCCATGCCGGGATCGTCGACGTTGGCGCCTTCATTGCCGGCGGCGACGACCAGCAGCGTGTCCGGGTAGGCATCGACGTACTCGCTGACCAGTTGGTCCACGCCGGCGCGCTGGTCGACCGGATCGAGGACGCTGGTCACGAAGGACCCGACGACGATCGGCACCGAGTTGCGGCCTGCCCAGGCGAAGGCCTCGAGCACGTCGGCGATCCTGCCCTCGCCGCAGTTGTCGATCGCCGGGAGCGGCAGCACCGAGGCCAGTGGCGCAACGCCGGCGACGCCCTCGTCGTTCTTCCAGGCGGCGAGGAGGCCGGCTACCTGGGTGCCGTGATCGGCCTCCGGCTTGACCTTGGTGCACGTGGTCGACCGGACGAAGTTCTCGGGCGCCGGCGCGACCTTGCCCAGCAGGTCCGGGTGGTCGGCGTCGACGGGCTGGTCGATGACCGCGACCGTGACGTCGGAGCCTTCCGCGTCCGCCTCGTCCCACGCCTCGGCAGCGTCCACGTCCGCGTCGTTGTTCCAGAACCTCGGGTAGAAGCGCTCGTAGTTCGCCGCGTACGGTGTCTGGGCGGTGCGCACGACGACGTTGGGCGCGGCGGCCACGACGTCGGGATCAGCGTTCAGGGCGGCCAGCGCCTCGGTCTCGTCGACGTCCGGGACGCTGACGACCTCGGTGTTCGGCAGGGAGAGCATCCGCTCGTGCTCGACGCCCGCGTCGGCGCGCAGCTCGGCGCGCTCGCTCGCGGTCAAGCCCTGGTCGCGGCGAACGATGATGTCGGCGGCCCGCGCTCCCTGCGGCAGCAGGGAACCCAGCACCCCGAAGAGCACCATCGCGCACGCGAATCGTGATCGCGTATGCGTCACCCTCGTATCATCGGCCATCACGTGGGGGCCTTGAGTGAACACTTAAGGGAAGACAATGGGCCGGTGCTGTCGAGTGCCGCCATCGGGACATGGAGCGGCGGCCGCTTCATGCACTTCGGTGAGCCGGTCGACGACGACCGGCTCGCTGCCCTCCTGCGCCCTGGTCAGAGTATCGCGACTGTCCTCACTGCGGACGCTTATGGCGCGGGCGAGGGGGACCTTCTGCTAGGGCGCGCGCTAGCGGGGGTTTCGCGCGACCAATACACCCTCGTTGGGGCAATCGGCCACGACTTCTACGAGGGCGAGCGCGAGGGCGCGAAGGGCTTCCCGCGGTTCACGGATCCGCGGCTCCGCGGCCCGGAGGGGTACGCGGACTATGTCCGAATGGCGACAGAACGGAGCCTTGAACGCTGCGGCGTTGACGCCTTCGACCTGTTGCTCCTGCACAACCCGGACCGCACCGGCTACACGAGCGAGGTCGTCTGGGACGCGCTCGAGGCGGTGCGCGCGGACGGGCTCACCCGCCAACTCGGCGTCGCGCCCGGGCCAGCCAACGGGTTCACGCTCGACGTCATCGACTGCTTGGAGCGCTTCGGCGACCGGATCGACTGGGCGATGGTGATCCTCAACCCGATGGAGCCGTGGCCGGGCGAGCTGGTGCTGCCGGCCGCCGAGCGCCACGACGTGAAGCTGATCACCCGCGTCGTCGACTACGGCGGCCTGTTCTGGGACGACGTCAAGCCCGGACACGATTTCCCGCGCTACGACCACCGCGGCTTCCGGCCGGCGGGCTGGGTCGAAGCCGGAAACGAGAAGCTGGAGCGGATGCGCCCGATCGCGGAGCGGCATGGGTTGACGCCGCTGCAGCTCGCATGCCATTGGAACCTCTCGCACGGCCCGGTGCACGTCGTCGCGCCGACGCTGATCGAAGAGCCGGGCAGCAGCAAGTCGATCGAGGACAAGCGCGCCGAGCTCGCCGCGATCGGCTCGGAATCGGTGCTCAGCGCCGAGGAAGTGGCGGAGCTGCGCGCAATCGGCGACAACACCGGTTCGATGCTGCTCAAGGGCGCCACGCCCGACTTCGAGGGTGAGGAGCCGCTGCCGGACCGGTGGGCGGTTTCCACGCAATTGGCCGAGCTGGCCGGCCGGTGGGGCATCGAACCCGCCCGCGACCTGACAAAAGCCGCTTAAAGGAACACCCCGCCCGGGCCGATGACCTGGGCGAGATGATCCGCCTCAACTCCATCGGCGCTGCCGTCTTTGCGCTTGCCGCCCTCGCGCTCCCGACGTTCGCCATGACGCATTCGGCGCCGGAGAAGCTGACCCACCTCGACACGCGTGGCCAGCTGCAGGACGTCAACCTGGCCGAGGTCGTCGCGACCGCCCAGGCCGCCGCCAACGACGGCGACGGGATCCCGACCGCGTGGTGCGGCGAGGACCGCACGACCGACAACACGGCGAACGCCGTCTTCCCCGCCAGCAAGGCGCAGTTCAAGGTCGTCTACGCGTTCGCCGCGGACCGCCCGAACCGCTTCGCCGGCTGGCGCGACGCCATCCAGGCCAACACCGCGATCGTCCAGCGCTTCCTCAGCGCCCAGGGCGGCGGCACCAAGGCCATCCGCTTCGACATGGGCACCAGCTGCGGCCCGCAGTACGTGGACATCCAGATCGTCCCGCTGCCTGGCCCGCGCTCGTCCTACGCCGACAACTTCAGCGCCATCTCCGGCGCCGTCAACCGCGCGCTCGGCGTCTCCAGCACGCCCCGGAACACGATCGTCATCGCCGACGGCCTCGCCGGTGGCACGCAGGAGTACGGGCTGGGCGAGACGATCATGGGCGTCTCCGGTGAGAAGTCCGGCGCCACGAACGTCCACAACCGCGGCGGGCTCACCTCGATCCTCTTCAGCAAGGACGGCGCGGCCGCTCCCGGCGCGTCGCGCTGGGGCTGGTGGCCGGAGGGCTTCCTGCACGAGATGACGCACAACCTCGGCGCCGTCCAGTGGGGTGCTCCGCACTCGACGCAGCCGCGCGGCGGCTCGGCCCCGAACTACGGCCACTGCTGGCAGGGCGCCGACGTCATGTGTTACGTCGAGGACGCCGGCGCTGCGCACGCCATGCAGATCGACTGCGCGGGCCTGCCCGGCGCCATCCCGCAGAACTACGACTGCGGCCGCGACGACTACTTCAACCCGGCCCCGGCGCCGGGCAGCTACCTGGCGACGCACTGGAACACGTACGACTCGGCGTTCCTGGCGCCGTGCGGCGAGATCGCCCCGGCGTGCGGCGGCGGCGCGAACTGGGTCCCGCAGGCCCCGGCCGCGACGGCCCCGCCGACGGTCAACGGCGGCCTGCGCCGCGGCGTGAAGGTGACCGCCGGCGTCGGCGCGTGGACCAACACGCCCACGAGCTACGCCTACCAGTGGCAGCGCCTGGCCGCGGCCGGCTGGGAGGACATCGACTCCGAGACCGGCGACAGCTACCTGATCACCAGCGACGACCTCGGCCGCCGCCTGCGCGTGACGATCGTGGCCACCAACCCGGACGGCTCCGCCTCCGCCGCGTCGAACCCGACGGTGCCGGTCGGCGGCGCCGGCGTCAACCGCGCCGCTTCCCAGACGTCCAAGAAGGGCAAGAAGTCCGCGGCCAAGGCCAAGACCTCCACCAAGAAGAAGAAGGCCTCGAGCAAGAAGAAGGCGAAGGCCAAGAAGAAGCCGAAGAAGAAGAAGGTTCGGCTGTAGAGCACAATGCAGGGATGGCCGACTCCCTGCGCGGCAAGCTCATCCTCGCGTCGCCCGTCCTGAAGGACCCGAACTTCGTGCGCTCGGTGGTCCTGATCGCCGAGCACACCGACGAGGGAGCGATGGGGTTGGTGCTCAACCGGCCGACCGGCTCGACCGTGGGCGAGGCCGTCCCGGACCTCGCCTGGCTGGCCGGTGACGCGGAGCCGGTGTACGTCGGCGGCCCCGTGGCCGAGACCGCCGTGATCGTGTTGGCAGAGTTCGACCGGCCGGAGCTCGCGGGCGCGCTCGTGGAGCCCGACCTCGGGTTCATCGGCGCCGACGCCGACGACCCGGAGCACCTCGAAGGCGCGATCCGCCGAGCGCGGGTGTTCGCCGGCCACGCCGGCTGGGGCCCAGGTCAGCTCGAGGATGAGCTGGCGGAGGAGGCGTGGATCATCGAGCCGCCGACGCGCGAGGAGATCTTCACGCTGGACCCGGACGAGCTGTGGGCGGCGGTGCTGCGCCGCAAGGGGCATCGCTACGCGCTGCTGGCGACGATGCCCGAGGACCCGTCACTGAACTGAGCGGGCGATCGCGACGGCGCGGTCGCGCGAACGCACGCCCTCGATCCGCAGCAGGAGCCCGTCGCGCCGCTCGACGAGCAGCGTGTTGCCGGCGATCCGCGGCTGCTCGAAGCCGAACCCGGTCGGCGACTGGTACGCGAACCCGTGCGAGCCGCCGATCCAGAACGCGGTCGCGCCGTCGACCTTCAGGCGCTCGACGGTGGAGCCGGTACCGATCGTCTTCTCGATGAACGGCGAGGCCTGCGCGCGGAACGTCTGCACGAGGATCGGTCCGTCGTAGACGAGCGAGGCGGCGCGCGTCCCGTCCGGCATCGCGGTTTCGTACACGCCTGGCGTGCCGAGGTCCCGGGCCCGCAGGACCGGCGCCCGCAGCCGCTCGATGGTCGTCGGGATCCCGAGATCCAGCGATGCACCTGGCGTCGCGCTCGGCTCGCCGCGCTTGATCTCCACGCTCTCGATCCCGAACCAGCGGAACACGGTCGTCCGCGCGTCCGGCACCGCGAGCACGCCCCCGACGAGGGCGACGAGGGTCGCGGCCGCGATCGCGGCGACGCGCCGTCGGGCGCGGCCGGCGACGCGCGGCGACCACGCGCGGGCGCGGCGATCGCGCGGCTCCGCCGCGACTCGCGCGGCCATCGTCGCGGCGAGGTCGGGGGTGGCGGGCCAGTCCACGTCGAGCTCGCGTAGGGCCTGTTCGAGGTCCGGGGTCACAGCTGCCCCCTCAGCCGGTCGAGGGCGCGGGAGGTGCGCGACTTCACGGTGCCGGGCTTCACGCCCAGCGCGGCCGCGGTCTCAGCCTCGGAGAGCTCCAGCAGGTAGCGGCAGCCGAGCACGAGCCGATCGTCGTCGCGTAGGGCCGCCACGGCTCCGAGCAGCGCCGTGCGGGACTCGGCCGCGAGCACCGTCGCCTCGGCGGAGACATCGTCGCGGGGTGGCTGCACCCGGAGCGCGAGGGCGGTGCGCCGTCCGGCCGACCGCCGCCGGTTGCGCGCCTCGTTGGCGACGATCGTCAGCAGCCACGGCCGCCACGGCTCGCCGGCGCGGAAGCGGGGCAGCGCGCGCCACGCCTTGACGAAGGCGTCCTGCGCGGCCTCTTCGGCGTCGGCGGCGTCCTGGGTGATCAGCATAGCGGTTCGGAAGGCGATGTCCTGGTGCGCACGGACGAGCGACGCGTACGCGTCGCCGTCACCCTCTGAAGCGAGGGCGATGAGCTCGCTCTCCGTGAGCGCTCGAGCCACCGCCCTCTTCTACACCGCCCGCCGCCGGGCGGTTCCGCAACCTAAAGGGCCAGGTCCTTTAGGTTCAGTCCTTCAGGCGATAGCCCGCGCCGCGAACGGTCTCGAGCTGCGTGACGCCGAATGGGCGATCGATCTTGTCGCGCAAGTAGCGGACGTAGACGTCGACGATGTTCGAGCGGTTCTCGTAGTCGTAGTCCCACGCGTGCTCGAGCAGCTGGTAGCGCGAGAGGACCTCGCCCGGGTGACGCATGAACGTCTCCAGGAGCTGGAACTCCTTGGCGCTGAGGTTCACCTCGGCGTCCTCACGCCAGACGCGGCGAGCGGCCGGGTCCAGCTTCAGCGTGCCGACCTCGAGCACCGCGGGGCGCTCGACCGGGCCGCGCCGGGCGAGTGCGCGCAGGCGCGCCAGCAGCTCGGCGAACGAGAACGGCTTGGCCAGGTAGTCGTCGGCGCCACCGTCCAGGCCGGCTACGCGGTCCTCGACGCTGTCACGCGCGGTCAGCATGATCACCGGCGACCAGATGCCTTCCTCACGCAGACGGCGACACGTCTCGAAGCCGTCGATGCCCGGGAGCATCACGTCCAGCACGATCGCGTCGTAGCCCGTCGACCCCGCCATCCAGAGCGCATCCTCGCCCTTGATGGCCACGTCGGCCGCAAGCCCTTCCGAGCGCAGCCCGCGCCGGATGAGGCTCGCCATCTTGATCTCGTCCTCTACCACCAGCACTCTCATGCGCACCACCATGATGGCGTGCGATGAGTCAAAGATGAGAGGGAACGGAAATCCAGACATCGGCGCCTGTTTTCCGGTTCACCGCGTGAGCGCTGCCGCCATGCGCGATCGCGATCGCCGAGGCGATCGCGAGACCAAGGCCGGTGCCCCCGCGGGTGCGCGCCTCGTCAGCTCTCGTGAAGCGCTCGAACGCGCGCGGGAGGAAGTCCGGTGGGAACCCGGTCCCCTCATCTCGCACGTGCAGCTCGATGCGACCGTCGACCTCCTGCGCGCTCAGATGCACCGTGCCCTGGCCGTGGTGGAGCGCGTTGTCCACGAGGTTCGCCAACGCCTGCTCCATCCGCGCCGGATCGGCGCTGAGCTGCACGCCGGGTGACGGATCGGGGGCGAGCGGGCGCCCCTCGGCCCGGGCCCGCGTGCGGAAGCGGCCGGCGACGCGCGTGAGCATCTCGCCCGCGTCGATCAGCTCCGGCCGGACGGGCAGCCGGCCCTGGTCCGAGCGCGCGATCACGAGCAGGTCGTCGGCGAGTTGCGAGAGCCGCTCGGATTCCTCGGCCGCGGAGCGCAGCGCGTCCTCGAGCTCCTCCCGCGTGTGCTCGCCGCGCAGCGCCAGCTCGAGCTCCGTGCGCAGGATCGCGAGCGGCGTGCGCAGCTCGTGCGACGCGTCGCTCACGAACGCGCGCTCGCGCTTGAACGCCACTTCGAGCCGGGCCAGCATCTCGTTGAGGGTGCGCCCCAAGCGTGCGATCTCGTCGTTGCCGGGCGGGACCGGCAGCCGCTCGCTCGTCTGCGCGGCCGTGACCGCCTCGGCGTGGCGGCGCATCCGCTCCACCGGGCGCAGCGCGGCAGAGGCGATCGCGTAGCCGATCGCGGAGGCGATCAGCAGCGCCAGCGGACCGCCGACGAGCAGCAGCGCGTGCAGCGACCCGAGCGCCCGCTCGCGCTGGGCGAGCGACTCGCCCACGACCAGGATCGCCGGCCGGAAGTCACTGCGCACCGGCCGGGCGAGCAGCCGCAGATCCTCGCTGCCGCGCCGGTGCTCGACGATCACGTCTCCGGTCCTCGCTTGCTCCACCTCGGCGGGCGTGATCAGCGGCCGTTCGCCGGCGCCCGTGGTCGTGGAGCCCACTGAGCCGTCCATGTTCAGCACCTGCGCATACGGCTCGCCCGTGCTGGCGAGCGCCTGCCCGTCGACCACCGCGGCGGCGTCGCGAGCGCGGGCGGCGAGCCCGTCATCGATCGTCGAGTCCAGGTTCTGCGCCACCAGCAGGCTGAGCGCGAAGCCGGCGATCGCGAGCAGCACCGCCATCACGCCCGTGAACGCGAGCGTGAGCTTGAAGCGCAGCGGCATCCGGCTCATGGGCGAACCATCCGGGCAGCCGCTGATGCGGCGCCATCGGGGGTCGCTTCACGCATCGCTGCGCGGATGCTCACGCGACCCAGCGCCCCGTCTCGTCCGCCCAGCGCAGCGCCTCCAGGTAGGTCTCCGCGAGCTCGCCGGGTTCGGCGCCCTCGGTCGGGAAGCGGCCCTGCTCGTAGCGCAGCACGGTTCCAAGGATGCGCCCGCGACGGCCCTCGTGACGCAGCAGCGCGCCCGTGATCTCGTCCGACAACGGGAGCGAGACGAGCACCGCCTCCATCGGCGCGTCCAGCAGCGCGTCCGCGACCGACAGCAGGCCGACGGTGAACAGCCCGTCGCGGTCGTCCTCGTCCTGGCCCGCGCCCAGCAG
Organism: Solirubrobacter taibaiensis; assembly: GCA_027587225.1. GTDB lineage: Bacteria > Actinomycetota > Thermoleophilia > Solirubrobacterales > Solirubrobacteraceae > Solirubrobacter > Solirubrobacter taibaiensis. Next base: position 13,682 of record JAPDDQ010000046.1, on the reverse strand, counting down.
CTCGCACATGCGCGCCCGCAGCAGCGCGAGCGCCACCACCTGGTCCGGGGCCTCGGCCGCGCTCGACAACGCGACGACCGTGGCCCAGCGGCGCACAGCCTTCGTCCCGAGCAGGGTGAGCGCCTCGCGCACGCTGTCGATCTTGCGCGGAAGCGCGAAGTAGGCCGAGTTGACGTGGCGCAGGAGCGCGAGGCTCAGGCCCACGTCGGCGCCGATGATCCGCTCGAGGTCCTCGAAGGAGGCTTCGGCGGCGGTGAGCTCGCTCAACGCGTTCAGCGAAGCGAGCGCCCCCGTGCCCGGGGCGTCGCCGCCACGCGGGCGGGCGAAGAACGCGCCCTGGAAGTGGCTGAAGCCGAGCACGCGGCAGCGCGTGAACTCGTCGGCGTCATCGACCTCCGTGGCGACGAGCGTGAGGCCGCGTTCCGCCGGCTCGGCGATCAGCGCCTGCAGCGCCTCGTCGCCGCGGCCGTTCACGTTGACCTTGACCGTCGTGCAGTGCTCGAGCAGCGGCGACGGGGCCGCGTAGCCGTCGAGCGCGAGCGCGAACCCCGCCTGCTGGAGCTCCTGCGCCCGCTCCGGCGACGTGTCGGCCGTGATCTGCAGCGTCGCTCCGGCCAGGGCCGGCGAGACGTCGCCGTCCAGGCTCAGCCACAACGGGCGCCCGGCCGCGAGCGCGACGAGCTCCTCCGGCGGGAACGCCGCGAGGACGCTGCCGTCCCCCAACAGCTCGTAGCCGACGACTTCGCGCCGCCCGTCGACGACCGGGCGCCGCACGACCGCCACGCGGGCGGGCACGACCTCGGTCAGGTCGCGATCGATGCCCAGCCAGCCCTCGTCCGTGCGGACCGAGCGCGTGTCGACGGTGCGCTCCCCGCGCTTGACCACGCCCGCCCAGCCGAGGGACTCGAGCTTGGAGCCGACCGGCAGCTCCGCCGCGTTGGAGTACGTGACGGTGCCGTCGGCGTCCGCCGTCCACAGCCAGTCGGGCGCGCGCTCGACGCGCTGCCGGAAGGGCGTGAGCTCTGTGACCTCGCGCTCGCGGCGCATGAGCTCGGCCGCGAGCCGCGCGTTCTCGGCCTCCGCCGTGTCCGCCCGCGCGGTCTCGCGCCGGAGCCGAATGGCCACCAGCGCGAGCACGACGACGAGCACTCCCGCCAGCACGACCGCAACGATCACCACCGGATCGTCCCATTTCCATCGGTCAGCGCGGCAGGAGCGTCGCGTCGAGGCGCCTCCCGGTGAGCGCGACCTCGAGCGTCGGGCCGGGATCGGGGTTCGCGTTCTGGGGCCGCGGGTGGACGATCCGCGTGCTCCGCACGCCGCGCAGCCGCACCGTGTATCCGGCGCGCTCGCTGTGGATGGCGTACACGCCGGGGCTGACCCGCTCGATCCTCGCCGACCGCCCCCAGCTCGGGAACGTCACCACGCCGCCCGGCCCGAAGGCGGTCCAGCGCGCCCGGATCGTGCGCCGCGTGAAGCGGTACTCGACGGTTCCTGCGGGGGCGGAGCCGCGCACACGCAGGTCGCGGAACGGTCCGGCGTACGCGCGGAGCGCGGTGAACGGAGCGCGCACGCGATGCGGTGCCCGGACCAGCTGGAGCGGCTGGGTCGCGGGGGCGTACAGGCGCGAGCCGTACTGCGTGCGCAGGTGCCCGACCCGCAGCCCGAATCCGGCGCTGCCGGTGCCGCCGAGCGTTCCCGCGACGTCCTGGTCAGCATCTAGGAGCCGGGCCAGATCGAGGCCGCCGTAAGGGAACGCGCCCTGGTTGGCGGGGACGATCGCGGTGCTGTAGGTCGGGGTCGTGACGGCGAGTCGGCCCGTGTCCGGATCGAAGGCGTACAACGGCGGCGGCCGGTGCGCCCGTTGCGCGCCAAGGCCCGCGGCGAGGGCACGCATGGCGTTCGCGGCCTGGCGGGACGCCGCGAGATAGGCGTGGCCGCGCCCGAGCGGAACGACGTCCAGTCCATAGGCCACCGCGTCCGGGATCCGCCCTTCGCGATCGGTGAGCGCGACGTATTGGGCCAGGCCCCGGTCGAGCAGCCACTTCGCCCAGGCGCCCCAGCGAGGGCTCGGCTGCAGCTCTGGCGCTGCCGCGATCCCGATCAGCGCACCCTGTGCGAGCCCGGTCTTCTTGCGCTGCCACCAGCGTTCGAACCCCAGGCCCGTGTCCCAGTTCAGGTCCCCGGCGTGCGTCCAGGAGCCGCTGATGACGCGTCGGGTCCACGCGCGCAGCAGCGGCAGCCCGGCTGGACGAGGCATCCCCGCCGCCCGCGCCCGCGGGTACGAACGCGCGAAGCTCAGGACGATGTTCGCGTACTCCGGCGAGTCGAAGTTCCAAGGATCCCGCGGCACGCTGGTCGGCAGGTACTGGAAGCGCAGTCCGCCGGCGAGGTTGCCGGCGCGGCTGCCCGTCCCGCGCGCCTCGCGCGTGAACCGGGCGAGCTGTCGGCGCATGACGGTGGCGAGCGCGCGGTCGCGGCCATTGACGATCGCGTCCGCGTGGGCGAAGGTCGTATTCCAGTTGAACTGGTTGAGCCGGACCGCCGGCCAGCGCCACCGCGCTTGCCGCGGGCGACGAGCGCCACCTCCCGCTGGATCCGCTGGATGAGCTGCGCGTCGAGCCCCAGCACGGCGCGGGCCTGATACGCCGTCTGCAGCGCCTCGATCACCTCGGCCTGGAAGACCTCGTGCCGATCCCGGGTGTCCGGCCCGGCCTGCCAGCCCTGCCCCGGGCCGGCCCAGACCGGCGGACTCGTCAAGAGGCGCACGATCGCGACCGCGCGCGCGTCGTCGCGCGCGGCGCCCCGGTGCCGAGCGAGCGCCGCAGTGCTGTGCACGATCAGCAGGTCCGCATTGACGTTGGTGATCGTGCCCCGGCCCGCGCGGTAGCGGGCGTGGCGCGCATCCCACAACGGCGCCAGCCGCGCCGACAGCGCATCCGCGACGGCGAGGTACCCGGCTCGGTCGAGCGATTCACCCGCAGGCCTTGCCGAAGGACGCACGGGCCGCTCCGTGGTGTGGCCGGTGGCGGTGGTCGTGGGGCGCGGGCCGGCGGGGTCGCTCCCTTGGGCGCAACCGGTGAGCAGCAGGACGCACGCGGCAACGAACCACCGCGTCAGCGGGGCGGGCATCACGACCTCCGAGAAGTGGGGCGGGTGGGCGGTGAGCCCGTGCCAGTCAGGCTCCCGCCGCGCCGGCCCGCCGGCCACGGTCACCCGGTGGCGATCCGCGCCACCGAGGTGCGGGCGCGTTCACCCCTGGGTGGGGGCTGGTGAGCCCGTATTCAGACCGGTCAGCGCGGCAGGATGCGGCTCACCGTGTTCTCGGCGAGGCCGGTCACCCAGAGCGAGCGCCCGTCACTGCCGAACGCCGTGGGGTTCGGCTCGACGGCGATCTCGCCCAAATGCTCTCGCGTCTCGAGGTCCAGGACGAGGACGCGATGCTCGTCACGGGCGGCGATGTACAGGCGCCCGCGGAACACCCAGGCCTGGGCCGGCGTGTGGCCGGCGTTGAAACTCATCCGGCCGCCGTCCGGCTTGATCCTGTGCCCGATGCCGGCCTCGAGGATCACGACCCACAGATGACCGGCGGCGAACGTCAGCGTGGCCCGGCGCCCGAGCAGCTTGATGAACTGCTTGCGCTGCCCGGTCTGCGCGTCCAGGCGCGTGATGCCCTGCCGCGCGGCGTCGTAGAGCCACACCGACCCGGCTCCGGTCTCCAGCGCGGAGTGCTTGCGGCGCAGCCGGAACGGCGCCCGCTCGCGACCGGACGCGCTGAAGCGGCGCACGAGCTGCCCGTGGTTCTTGACCGGCCGCATCAGCACCCAGACGCCGTCGGCGTCCGCCCGGAGCCGCAGCGGTTCCCCGTCGAGCGGGATTCGCCGGATGATCTCGCCCGTCCGCGCGTCGATGCCGATCACACGGCGGCTGTCGGCGACCGCGACCCAGACCACATCGCCATGGGCCTCGACGCTGACCGTCCCGCGCCCGACGTGCGGCTGCTCGCGGCGCTTGACGCCGGTCGCGGCGTCTATCCGCGTCAGCCGTGTGAGGCCGCGGCTCCCGACCCACAGGTCGCCGGCGGCGTACGCGATCGCGCCCGGACGGTCGCCCACATCGCGCGTGACGGAGACGACGCGAGCGACCGGGGTCGCGGTCGCTATGGGGGCCACAACCGCTCCGCCGCGCGCGGACGGCTCGCCGTCGAGGAGGAGCATGACCGCCGCCGCGGCCGCGGCCGCCCCGCTGGCGACGGCCGCCAGCGCCCAGCGCCGAGTCCGGGGGGCGGGCTCCGGCGCCATCAGCTCCGTCTGACGCGCCGCGCTCACGGTGACGCTCTCCGGCGCCAGCCCGGGTTCCTGTGGAGCACCTTCGGGCGCGGCCGCACCGCGGGCGATCATGCGCTCGGGCTCGGCCGGGAAGCCGCCGGCCGCTGCCGCGCGTGCGGCGCGGGCGAGGTCGCCCGCGGAGGGGTAGCGCGCGTCGGTGGCCTTGTGCATCGCTCGCGCCACGACGCCGTCGAACTGGATCGGCAGCTCGGGACGGTAGGCCGTAGGCGCCGGCGCGGGCTCGGACAGCTGGGCCCACAACTTCGCCTCGTCGCCGGTCCGGTCGAACGGCACCTTGCCCGTGAGCGCGAAGAAGAGCACCCCACCGAGCGCGTAGATGTCCGCCCGCGCGTCCACGCGCCCGCCGCGGATCTGCTCCGGTGCGACGTAGTCGAGCGTCCCGACCCATTGCCCCGTCGTGGTGGCGCCACTCTGGCTCAGCGCCTGCTTGACGAGCCCGAAGTCGGTCACGTACAGATGCCCGGTGCGGTCGATCAGCAGGTTCGCCGGCTTGACGTCACGGTGCACGAACCCCGCGCCGTGGATCGCGTCGAGCCCCGCGGCGGCCTGTTCGAGCAGCTTGGAGGCCTCTCCGGGCGTGAGCGCGCCGAAGCGGCGAACCCGCCGCCGCAGGTCCTCGCCGTCGACGAGGCGCATGGCGATGAACGCGATGTCATCGCGCGCCGCCGCCGCGTGGATCGGGATCACGTTCGGATGCTCGACCGCGGCGGCCGCGCGCGCCTCACGCAGGAAGCGGGCGCGGATCGCGGGGTCCTCGACGAGAGCGGGCGAGATCACCTTCAGCGCGACGAGCCGGTCCAGCTCGAGCTCGCGTGCGCAGTACACGACGCCCATCCCGCCCCGGCCGAGCAGCGACTCGATGCGGTAGCCCGCGACCGTCGCCCCCGGTTCCAGGCGGTCAGCGCCCATCGGTCCTCAACTCCACGGCGAGCGAGTCACGCGCGGCGGGAAGGTCGACCACCAGCGTCGGCCCGGGGTCAGGCGCCGAGCGCGAGCGAGCGCTGCGGACGACGCGGACGCGCCCGCCGCGCGCGCCGTGCAAGGGGCGGACGGTGTAGCCGCCGAGCTCCAGCGAGACGACCGCTTCGAGCGAGCGTGGGCGCTGGCCCAGGCGCACGCGGCGGCCGTCGCGCAGCGTCGCGTACACGCGCGTGGAGCCGCCCCAGCTCGGGAAGGTGACGTGCGCGCGGTCGCCCGGCCTGCGCCCGTGCACCGTCCAGCGCGCGGAGATGGCGTTCGGCGTGAAGCGGTACGTGCTGCTCGCGCGCAGACGGCTGCGCCGGATCTCCCCCTGCACCCGCAGGTCCATGAACGGTCCCGCCCGGACGGCGCCGACCGGCGCGGGCGCGTGGGTGAGGCGCAGCGGCTGCGTCGCGCCGGCGCCGCGCGGCCCGTAGGCGGTCCGCAGCCGGAGCTGCCCGCCGGCGCCGACGACCTGCAGCCCGAACGCGGCGGGCGCGACCCCGCCGATGCCGCCGACGGGCTCCGAGCGGGCATCGAAGAGCCGCGTCAGATCGAGTCCGCCGTAGGGGAACGCGCGGTGGTTGACGGCGACGATCGCCGTGCTGTACGCCGCCGTCGTGACCGCGAGCCGGCCGGTGTCGGAGTCGTAGGCGTAGAGCGCGGGCGGGGGCTGGGCGGGGGCAGTGCCGAGCCCGGCGGTGAGCGCGCGCATCGCGTTGCCCGAGTAGCGCGCGGCCGTCAGGTAGGCGTTCGCGCGACCTTGGGCGACGACGCGCAGGCCGAAGCCCACCGGAGGCGGCAGCGTGCCGCGCTGGTCCGCCGCGTCCGCGTACCCCCGCAGGCCCGCGTCGAGCAGCCACTTCGCCCACGCGCCCCACTCCGGCCCGGGCTGCAGTTCAGGCGCCGTGGCGACGCCGAGCAGCGCCGCCTGTGCGAGCGGCACCTTCTTGCTCTGGTGCCAACGTTGGAAGCCGAGGCCCGTGTCCCAGTTCAAGCCGCCCGTGTGCGTCCAGTAGCCGCTGATCGCGCGCAGCGCCCACTGCCGCAGCAGGCCGATCCGCACGGGCACCGGCATGCCGGCGGCGCGCGCCGCGGTGTAATGGCGGGAGAAGCCGAGGACGATGTTGGCGTACTCCGGTGAGTCGAAGTTCGCGGGGTGCGCGGCGGCGCGGGCCGGGAGGTAGCGGAAGCGCAGGCCGGGCCCGAGGTTCGGCGTGTCCGTCGGCGCGAGCGTGCCGCCCGTGAAGCGTTCGAGGTGCTGCCCGAGACCCTCGGCGAAGATGCGCTGAGCGCCGTTGACCGTCGCGTCGGCGGCGAACAGCGTCGCGTGCCAGTTGAGCTGGTTGAGGCGCAGCGCGGGCCACGCGAAGTCCGGCCCGACGGCGGTGCGGGAGATCTGGTCCCGGACGGTGGCCACGGTGGCCGGGTCGAGCACGAGCGCGTCCCGTGCGAGGTATGCCTGCGCCAGGGCCTCCGCCACCTCCGCGGAGAAGACGAGATGCGAGTTCGGGTTGCTCGGCGCGGCCCGCCAGCCGGGTCCGCGAAGCCACGGCGGAGCGTCGGGCAACGGGTGCTCCGTCCACGCCTGCGGGCCGGTGAGGTAGGCAACGATGCGGCGCGCGCGCCGGTCGTCGCGGGGCGGTCCCGTCACCCCGAGTCGCGCCGCCGTCGCGTGGACGAGCAGCAGGTTCGCGTTGATCTGCGCGACCGTGCCGCTGAACCCGGGTGGCTCGTAGCGCCCGCGGCGTTCATCCCAGATCGGGTCCAGGTGGCGCTGCAGTCGCGCGCTCAGGGCGACGTAGCCGTCGTCATCCAGGCCGGACGCCTCAGGCGCCGGGAGCGAGACCGGCCCGGTGCTGCCGCAGGACGCCAGCACCAGCGCCGCGACGAGCCACGACTGGTGGAGCGCGCGCAAAGGACCTCGGCAGTGTTCGGGGGCTCGACACTACAGATCCGTAGCGCTCAGGGAAAGGCGGACCGCGAGCTCGCCGGTGAACCGGACCTCGACCGAGGGTCCCGGCGCGGGAGCGGACGGTTGCGGGCGCGTGGGCACGGCCCGTACCGTCGCGGCCTCGGGAACGCGCCCGCGCGGCGTGACCGTGTAGCCGCTCCCGATCTCCAGCCGCACGATCCGCGCCAAGGGGAGCGGCGTCGCGGCGAGCGGGACCCGCGCGCCGTCGGCGAGCGTCGCGGTGAGCGCCGTCCCCGGTCCCCAGCTCGGGAAGGTCACCGCCACCCGGTCGCCGGCGACGGTCCTGACCGTCCAGCGGGCGTCGATCGTCGTGGACGTGAAGCGATAGGCGCTCCGCGCGCTGCGGGCGCCGGCGCGCGCGGTGCCGCGCACGCGCAACGCCGTGAACGGACCGGCGTACGCGCGCCGCGCACTCGGGTGCGCGGCCACGCCGCCGATGGCGTTGTGCCGGGACCCGTCCTGGGTGGCCAGTACCACTCGTCCCCGCGCGCGGACGACGACGCCGAACGCCGCGGGCGGGCGGCCACCGATGTTCGCGACCGGCTCCTGCCGCGCGTTGAACAGCCGCGCGAGGTCAAGCCCGCCGTACGGGAACGCGCCACGGTTGTCGGACACGATCGCGGTGTTGTACGCCGGGGTCGTGATCGCGAGCCGGCCCGTGTCCGGGTCGAACGCGTACAGGGCTGGCGGTGCCTGAGCCGGACGCGCACCCAGGCCGGCGTCGAGCGCGCGCAGCGCGTTGGCGACGGTGCGGGACGCGGCCAGCACGGCGGTGCCACGGGACTGCGGGAGGACGTTCACGCCGTAGGCCAGCGGCCCAGGGATCGCGCCCTCGCGGTCGGCCAGGTCGGCGTACTGCTCCAGGCCGCGGTCCAGCAGCCATTTCGCCCATGGACCCCAGGCCACGCCTGGCCACAGCTCGGGCTCGGCCGCGATGCCCAGCAACGCCTGTTGGGCGAGCGGCACCTTCTTGCGCTGGTGCCAGCGGTGGAACCCGAGGCCCGTGTCCCAGTTCAGGTAGCCCGCGTGCGTCCAGGCGCCCGCGAGCACCCGCCGCACCCAGGCGCGCAGCAGGCCGATGCGGCGCGGCGGGCGCATCCCCGTGCGGCGGGCGGCGCCGTAGTGGCGCGCGAAGCCGAGCACGATGTTCGCGTACTCGGGCGAATCGATGTTCACGGCCGCGCTCGGGCGGCGGGGCTGGTAGTGGAAGTGCAGGCCGGGGCCGAGGTTGCGGGCGGCCGCGGACAGGAAGGCGTCGAGGTGGCGCCCGAGTCCGGCGGCGAGCGTCGCCGAGTCGCCGTTGACCGCGGCGTGCGCGGCGAAGATCGCCACCGGCCAGTTGAACTGGTTCTGCCGCACCGCGGGCCAGGCGTACGCCGAGCTCGCGGCCACCTGGCCGATCTGCCGGGCGATCGCCGCGCGCGTCTCCGGTTTGAGCGCGAGCGCCCGGTGCGCGTGCGCCAGGCCGTCTGCGGCCTCGGTCACGAACACCGGGTGCACGCTCGGGGCGTCGGGCGCGGCTCGCCAGCCGACACCCTGCCGGCGCCAGTCCGGATCACCGGGTGCGTGCTCGGTCCACGCGTCCGGCCCGGTCAGGTAGCGGGCGATGCGGTGCGCGCGCTCGTCCTGGCGGGCCGGACCGGCATGACCGTGGCGGGCGGCCAGCGCGTGCACGAGAAGCAGGTTGCCGTTGACCTGCGTCGTCGTCATGCCCGGCCCGGGGTCATACCGGCCGAGCGACTCGTTCCAGAACGGGTCGAGGTGGCGCTGCAGGCGGTCGGCGAGCGCGAGGTAGCCCGGTCCGTCGAGCGCCCGCGCGTCTGCCGGCGGCAAGCACGCGAGCACGACGACGACGCCGGCCACGCGGCGCAGGGAGCGGCACATCGAGGGACCTCCGGGGGAGAACGCGGGAGCGGCCTCGACGCTCCCGCCACCCGGCCTCGGCGCCCAGCGTTCGCGCGAGCCAAGCTCCGCCACCCAGGGTGAGGTCGACCGCCACCCTAGGGGGAGGCGCGACTGCCCCCAGGCGCGGAGAATCGGCTCATGAGCCTCCCGTTCCTCATCTATGACGGGCCGGACCGGCGGTCACGGACGCTGGACCTCGCGGACGGCCCGCTCACGATCGGCCGGCGTCCGACGTGCGACGTCGCCCTGCCATGGGATGACCAGGTTTCGCGGCTGCATGCCGAGCTCGCGCAGATCGGCGGGGTCTGGGTCGTCTGCGACGACGGCCTCTCCCACAACGGCACGTTCCTCAACGGCGATCGCGTGCGCGGGCGGCGTCGCCTGCGCCTGGGCGACCGGCTCACAGTCGGCTCGACCGTGCTGTCGGTGTGTGACGGCGACCCGACCTCGGTGGCGCTGTCCACGCGCCGCGTCGCCGCGTCGCCGGTGCGCGTGACCCCGGCGCAGCGGCGCGTGCTCGCGGCGCTCTGCCGGCCGCTCGCCGACGGCGGGCCGGTGCCGGCCTCCAATCACGAGATCGCCGAGGAGCTCGTGATCGCGGTCGAGACGGTCAAGAGCACGCTGGCCGCGCTGTTCGAACGGTTCGGCCTCGAGCACCACCCGCGGCACGAGAAGCGCGCGACGCTCGCGCACCGCGCGCTCGCGCTGTTCAGCGCGGAACCAGCCTCGCGCTGAGTTCCGTTCCCGCGAGCGCGACCTCGAGCGTCGGGCCGGGGTTGGGATTCGCGTTCTGCGGCCGCGGGCGGACGATCCGCGTGCTCCGCGCCCCCCGCACCGTGACCGTGTACCCCGAGCCGATCGCGTACGTACCGGGCCGGATCTCACGAATCCGCGCGTTGCGCCCCCAGCTCGGGAACGTCACCACGCCGCCCCGCCCGCGCGCCCTCCACCGCGCCTCGATCCAGGTGGGCGTGAACCGGTACTCGACCGTCCCCGCGGGCGCGCTGCCCCGCACCCGCAGGTCACTGAACGGCCCGGCGTACGCGCGCATCGCTGCACCGCGCGGCGCCACTCGCGCGGCCGCCGCGACGGCGTCACCCGGGGCGTGGACGAGGCGGAGCGGCATCGCTCCCGGCGCGTACGCGCGGCGGCCGTATTGCGTGCGCCGGGTCCCGACGCGCAGGCCGAAGCCCGCGGTGCCCGTCCCGCCGAGCGTGCCGATGACCTGGCCGTCGGCGCCGAGGAGGCGGGCGAGATCGAGGCCGCCGTACGGGAAGGCGCGGTGGTTGACGGCGACGATCGCGGTGCTGTACCGGGGCGTGGTCACGGCGAGGCGGCCGGTGTCCGGATCGAACGCGTACAGCGCGGACGGCTCGGCCCCGCGCGCGCGACCGAGGCCGGCCTGCAGCGCGCGCATCGCGTTGGCGGCGTGCCGCGCGGCAGCGAGGTACGCGTTGCCGCGATTCTGCGGGACGACGTTCACGCCGTGGGCGAGCGCGTCCGGGATGCGGCCCGCGGACTCGGTCTGCGCGACGTAGTGGACGAGCCCGCGATCGAGCAGCCACTTTGCCCACCTGCCCCAGCGCGGGTCCGGCTGCAGCTCGGGCGCGGTCGCCACGCCGAGCAGCGCGCCCTGCGCGAGCGCGACCTTCTTGCTCTGCTGCCAGCGGTGGTAGCCGAGCCCGGTGTCCCAGTTCAGGGCGCCCGCGTGGGTCCAGTAGCCGCTGATCGCGCGGCGGACCCAGTCGCGGAGGAGGCCGAGCTCACGCGGCGCCGGCATGCCCGCCGCGCGCGCCTGCCCGTAGACGCGCGCGAAGCTCAGCACGATGTTCGCGTACTCGGGCGAGTCGAAGTTCATGCGCGCGTGCGGCCAGCGCGCGGGCTGGTAGTGGAATCGCAGGCCCGGCCCGAAGTTCCCGGGCCGCGCGCCGACGCCCCGGGCCTCGCGGGTGAACCGCGCCAGGTGGCGTCCGAGTCCGGCGGCGAACACGCTGCGCCGGCCGTTCACCGCGGCGTCAGCGGCGAACACGGTCGCGTTCCAGTTGAGCTGGTTCATCTCGCGCGCCGGCCAGCGCCAGCGCTCGCTGCGCGCGACGGTCGCGATCTGGTGCCGGATCCGCTTCGCGGTCGCGGCGTCGAGCCCGATCGCGCGCCGTGCGCGGTACGCCACCTGCAGCCCTTCGATCGCCTCCGCCTGGAAGACGACGTGCCGGTTGTTGTTGGCCGGCCCCGCCCGCCAGCCCGGCATCGACCCCGCGCCCCGCCAGATCTTCGCGCCCGTCAAGAAGCGCGCGATCCGCACCGCGCGGACGTCGTCGCGGGCCGCGCCCGGGTGCCCGGCAACCGCCGCCGCGCTGTGCACGAGCAGCATGTCCGCGTTGACCTCGGTGACCGTCCCGCTCCCGGCCCGGTAGTACCCGCCCCGCACGTCCCAGAGCGAGCCCAGCCGCGCAGCGAGCGCGTCGGCGACCGTGAGGTACCCGGCGGAGGTAAGGGGCGCCGCGAGCTCACGAGAGTTCGACGCCGCGAACATAAAGAGGGACTGTCCCTCTTTATGTTCGGCGCGCGGTGGGGGCGGGGCGGAGTTGGCGCAGGCCACGAGCGTCGAGACGGCGCATGCGGCAGCCAGCCAGCGAGTAGCGGGCACGGGGAACCTCCGAGGAAGTCGGCGTCAGGCCCCCGCCCGCACCACTCACCCTCCCGCCGGGCGGCGCGCGCGGACACGGCCCGCAGGTGGGGACCCGCGCCACCGGGGGCGGGGCCGGTCCACACCTAGGTGGCGAACCTCCGCGGGCCGCGGTGGCGGACAATCCCGCCATGACCCCCGACGCCCCGTTCTTCGTGTTCCGCGACCCCGGCGGCCGGCGTCAGCTGTTCGAGCCGAGCGATGAGGCGTCGCGGTTCACGATCGGCCGCCGCCGCACGTGCGATGTCGCGCTGCCGTGGGACGTCGAGGTCTCACGCCTGCACGCCGAGCTCGTCCGGCTCGGCGCGGATCTGGTCGTGCAGGACGAGGGCCTCTCGCACAACGGGACGTTCGTCAACGGCGAACGCGTGCGCGGGCGGCGACGGATCCACCCCGGGGACACGATCACCGTCGGCGCGACCGCCATCGAGGTGTGCGGCGTCGAGCGCTCGACCAGCGTCCGCACACGCGACGCGCACGTCGACGCGCCCGCGCCCGACCTCACCCCGGCCCAGCGTCGCGTCCTCGACGCGCTCGCCCGCCCGATGCGCGAGGACCGGCACGCGGCTCCGGCCACGAACAAGGTCGTCGCCGACGAGCTGCACCTGAGCCTCGACACGGTCAAGGGCACGCTCTCGGCGCTGTACGAGCGCTACGGCCTCACGAGCCTCCCCCAGAACGAGAAGCGCGCCGCGCTCGCGCAGCGCGCGCTCAGCGAAGCTCGATCCGGGTGACCGTGTTGTCACCCAGCGCCGTGACCCACACCGCCCCGTCCTCGCTCGCGGCAAGCGCGATCGGGTTGATGCCGACCGGGATCGGGTCCTGCACCTGACGCAGACCGCCGGGGTCGAAGACGAGCACGGACTGGTCGTTGCGGCTGGACACGAACAGGTAGTTCCCAGCCACCAGCGCCGTGGTGGGGCTGCGTCCCGCGGCCGCGGTCACCGGCTCGCGGCCGTCCATCGCGTAGCGGGCGATGGTGTCCTCGCCGGCCAGCACGAGCCACAACGCGCCCGCGCCGAAGCTCATCGACCGCACCGGCCCCGGCGCGGAGACGATGTCCCGGAACTGCGCAGCGCCGGGGTCCAGGCGGGTGAGCGCGTTCGAGTCGCGTTTGACGATCCACAGCGCGTCTCCGCTCGAGGCCATCGCCCCGACCCCCTCGCCGACGAGGATCTGCTGCCGCTGCACGCCGGTCTCGCGGTCGTAGCGCAGCACGAGTCCGGGCTCACCGTCGGGGGAGCTCGTGCCGACCCACACACCGCGAGCGTCGACGGCCAGCCGCCGCGGCCCCGCCGGCACCGGGACGCGCCAGCGCTCCTTGCCCGTGTCCGCGTCGATCGCGATCAGCAGCCGCTCGCTGCCGTTCGTCACCCACACGGTGTCACCGTCGCCGACGATCGCGGTCGAGTCGCGCCCGACCTCCGGATGGTCGCTGCGCTCGCGATCGGTCGAGGCGTCGATGCGCGTGAGATACGGCGACCGCGGGCTGATCACCCACAGATCACCGCCCGCGAACGCGATCCCCGTCGGTCGGCTGCCGATGTTCTCGATCGTCGCGGTCGCGGCCGCGACCTCGCCGGGCGTCGCCGTCACGGTGGCCGTCGGTGTGGGCGTGGGCGACGCGGTCGGGGTTGGCGTCGCCGCCCGGCTCGACGGGTCGTCGCCGCTGATCGCCACGAGCACCACGGCCACGGCGCCCACCGCCACCACCGTGGCGGCCGCGACGAAGGGCCAGCGACGAGGCGCGGGCGGGTTCTGGGACCCGATCGTCGCCATGGGCGGTCCGCGCCGCACCCCGGGCGAG
>JAPDDQ010000488.1 GCA_027587225.1 Solirubrobacter taibaiensis | reverse complement strand
CTACAACAGGACTTCGAGCAGAGGCGGTAGAGAGGCCAGAAGAACTTATTCTTGGAGATGTAATTGCTTATTATTTCGAGGATGACGGAAGATGGAATCATACGACGATTGTAGTAGCAAAAGATGCAGATGGTATGCCGCTTGTAAATGCACATTCAGCAAATAGCCGTCGACGTTATTGGAACTATGAAGACTCTAGTAAATATACACCACAAATGAAATATAAATTCTTTCATATTATTAATGGGTAGAGATTTTTCGCTCAAGTGGTATAATACGTAGTAGACAAAAAACAGAGGTGAATATCGCGTGGGAGTACATGTTGTTTTATATCAGCCAGAAATTCCAGCAAATACAGGGAATATTGCTCGTACTTGTGCAGCAACTGGAACAGAATTACATTTGATTAGACCGCTTGGATTTTCAACGGATGATAAAATGTTAAAGCGTGCCGGATTAGATTATTGGCAGCACGTGAAAATTACGTATTATGATTCAATTGAAGAATTTTATGAAAAAAATAAAGATGGTGAATTCTTCTATTTAACGAAGTATGGCGAGAAAGCTCATACAGCGTTTGACTATAGCAAGCGCGAGAAGGATTACTATTTTGTATTTGGAAG
>JAPDDQ010000487.1 GCA_027587225.1 Solirubrobacter taibaiensis | reverse complement strand
GCGCTATTTTACATGTTCTTGATTCAAGCAATTATATTATTTGTTTTAACATTTACAGCGCCATTTAAAGTAGCTGGATTAATCACAATTATTTTCATGGGACTATTCGCATTTATGAATGTTCCGGGGCTACAAGTATATGTAGTTATATTGGCAGAGCGCTTTGTTCCAAGTGCGGTTGATGTTGCTTCAGCAATTAATATTGCCGCATTTAACGGAGGAATCGCTTTAGGTTCTTATATAGGTGGCCTTGTAACGAATTCGTTAGGATTAATCCATACTGCTTGGGTAGGCGGTCTTATGGTAGTAGGTGCCGTGATTTTAACAGCATGGAGCATGACATTAGAAAAAAGAGATCAAGTAAAATAAAAGGAGAGAAAATAAAATGAAAAACTTACAAAGTAAAACAGTATTAAGTAATGGTGTGGAAATGCCTTGGTTTGGTTTAGGTGTATTTAAAGTAGAAGAAGGACCAGAACTTGTAGAAGCGATTAAATCAGCAATTAAAGCAGGATACCGCAGCATTGATACAGCTGCAATTTACGGAAATGAAGCAGCTGTAGGTGAGGGGATTCGTGCCGGTATTGAAACAACTGGTATTTCAAGAGAAGAATTATTTATTA
>JAPDDQ010000486.1 GCA_027587225.1 Solirubrobacter taibaiensis | reverse complement strand
TCTTTATCAAGATTAAGAGGTTTCCCTTTACCAGGTAAATGATCAAAAGCTCCTTTCTGTTCTGCTTGTTTAACGATAGAACTAATATGATCCTCATACGTATAAGACCAAACTTTCTCATCTTTTACTAAAATCTCTTGTTTTTTTAGTTTTTTATCTAGTTCTTCTTGATTCATAGATTCTCTCTCCTTTTTATTTTCTAATGTCGTTTTTGTAAATTCTAATGCCCTTAATCCATCGAATAGCTTTTCTCGCCACCAT
>JAPDDQ010000485.1 GCA_027587225.1 Solirubrobacter taibaiensis | reverse complement strand
CTTGAAACTCTTCGTAAGTGGTTTGGGTATTTCTTTGCTTCTAAAGCTTTATATAGCCGTCTATTAGCCGTTAAAAGAGGTTCGTTTTCGAGTTCACCTACTGCTATGTAAGAATGTAGATGAGTCGCATTAGAATTTATTGATGAAATTTGATTTTCAATCCAAGGAATTGTATTTTCATAATTATCCTTTTTCCAATGTACGGATCCAGACATTGACAACACATTTCCGAAAATATGTGGATTTTGAAGTGCTGCATAAAAAGCAGCTAAGCCACCAAGACTGAAACCAGCAATTGTTGTATGATTCTTTTCTTGATAAACGTGATACTTAGCTTGAATCCACGGAAGTA
>JAPDDQ010000484.1 GCA_027587225.1 Solirubrobacter taibaiensis | reverse complement strand
TTCGCGCTCACATGATTTGCATCAGTTGGAAGATTTTCTTTCGAACGTCCAATTCCATTGCTCATCTTTCCCACTCCTTTTTACGTTTTTCAGAATACATGTTTATTTTCAGCTAGAGTTACAATCCTTATACAAAAAAATAAGAGCAGCCATTGGCCACTCTTACTCGCTCACATATTTTTGAAACATATCATGGATGCCTTTATTTACTAGGTTCGAGATCTGCTCGTCAGATTTATTCGGATAACGATCACGCAATCTGATAGATGCCTTCACCATTAAATTTTCTAATACAGAACGGCCACCTTCTCCATAAATAATTTCAGCATATTTAACAAGCCTTCCATCCTCTACTGTTGCTGGATTATGATTGAAGAAAAATTTACTCATTGTCTCCACCTCTCTCTTTTGATAACGTTTACATTTATATAGATTATTTATGTTATTTATTTCACAATATTGTATGCATGTATATTTAATTAGTTTCATTATAAAGCAACATATCGATAGTAAATATGTGATTTTCCGTCCATTTTGTGAACAAATTAAAAATGAAAGCGTTTCCTTTATTATATACTAAAAAAACTTACTACGCTAGGGGCAATTTTTTTCAATCTACTACCC
>JAPDDQ010000483.1 GCA_027587225.1 Solirubrobacter taibaiensis | reverse complement strand
AGGTTTTTGCGATTTTTCCAGGATTCGCTTGCAGTAAATAAATACGATCACTCATCGCAATCGCCTCTTCAATATCGTGAGTAACAAGTAGTGATGTTTTCTTATATTTATTTAGTAAGTTGAAAACGAGTTCTTCTAGTTTTAATTTCGTTTGATAATCGAGTGCGGAGAATGGTTCATCTAGTAATAAAATTTTCGGATCAGTTGCTAACGTTCGAACGAGAGCAGCACGTTGACGCATACCGCCGGATAGTTCACGAGGATATTGTCCTTCTACCCCATGTAGACCGACTTGCTTTAAAAGGTTTAAAGTATGTTCTTTCATTTGTTCATCATAAATCCTTCGAATATGAAGTCCAAGCATAATATTTTCTTCAATCGTTTTCCACGGGAATAAGTAATCTTGCTGCAACATATATCCCATAGATGATGTTTTCGTTGTAATTGGTTCACCATCTAAAAAGACAATACCATCAATTGGATCAAGTAATCCAGCAATGATTGAGAGGAGCGTTGTTTTACCGCAACCACTTGGGCCGAGTATAGAAATAAATTCGCCTTCTTCCACTTGTAAGCTCATATCTTCGAGAATAAGTTTGGCATTCTCTTTTGCGAAAAAACAGT
>JAPDDQ010000482.1 GCA_027587225.1 Solirubrobacter taibaiensis | reverse complement strand
TAATAAAAACTTCTGATTGGCCGACAATGGCAGAGGCAATAGCGTTGTAAGATTCTAATTTCCCAAGACCATTTATTTTACTAAGAAAGTACCCGATCCAACGAATGAAAAATGGTAGTATTTTGAAATGTTGTAATATACCAATTAAAACAGAAATAAAGACGATTGGTAATAATACAGTAAGGAAAAATGGCATTTCACCTTTATTTGCAAGACCACGAAATACGAAATTTATTCCATCAGCAGCATACTCGAGTAGCTTGGTAAACAAACTGGAAATGATTCTAATAAGTATGAGGCCGATTTCTGTATTTAATAGTAAATAGGTTAAAATTAACTGTATAATAAGCATGATAAAAATTGGTTTAAATTTAATATGCTTCTTATTATTGCTAGCAATATAAGCGAGCAAGAAAACAACAATTAGTCCGACGAAAAAAGTAATGAATTTCATGGTAAGCCCCCTAAAAGAGATATTCTGCTATATATGTTTTTCATTTCAAGGGAGAATATGCATCTTTGGTAAAGAAAGGAATAGAGAGAGCATGAATATATGTAGAGTGCATCACGTTGCAATTATTTGTACGAATTATGAGACGTCAAAGGATTTTTATACTAGGATAT
>JAPDDQ010000481.1 GCA_027587225.1 Solirubrobacter taibaiensis | reverse complement strand
AAGTTTTGAACTCATCTGCTGTAACCGCAGAAAAAACATTATTGCCTGCAACACCAGGATCTTCTAAATGTGGAATTATGCCTAGTGACGCATAAATCCCATAAGAATCCCTGATCGTTTCTAAAAGATAAACAAACAACTTTTCATAGTTGGATTCGTAGTAATTCATATGCTTGGCAACCAGGCATTCTAAAATGAATCCTTTTGGTCTTTTTAAATCAGACAAGTTCTCACGACGCCACCATTTAAATAGCTTCACAAGAGGCTTAAATCGACCATTTGCATTTTTATTCACCTCAACAGTCCACTCGGTATGGGCTGGAGGGGTGGTAACTAGCCATTGTTCAAGTTGAATGTCTGGAACCAGATAGCCGCCATATCCATCTGAAATGATAGGGACAACAGCCATATCAACTTTTTTCAACTTAACATTTACTGAACGACGGTTAACGGTAAGATCGGTATATCCAATATCCTTTAATGCCGTATGTACTGCATCAAGGACAATTTGAGGGTCATCATTAATTGTGTGATTTGTAAGGGCAATAATATCTACATCTGGCCTTTGTGTGATTCCGCCTATGGTAGTCGGACGTACTGCCGTATTTCTTTTATAAGAACCTG
>JAPDDQ010000480.1 GCA_027587225.1 Solirubrobacter taibaiensis | reverse complement strand
AAGGTCACCAATTTCATCATGTTTATCATCACCATCAAGGTTACCACGGCCATCATGGTCATCACCAACAACAAGTACATCATCAAGGTCACCACCACATTCATCCGCAAGCTGTTCTTTATCAAACTCACCAAGGCCAACATGGTCACCATGGACATCACCACCAAGGCCAACATCATGGACACCAAGGTCACCACCATCACCAAGGTCATCAAGGTCATCAAGGCCAACACGGTCATCATGGGCACCAAGGCCAACATCATGGACACCAAGGTCAACATCATGGACACCAAGGTCAACAGCACCAACAGCACCAACAATATCAGCAATATCAACAACAACAACAATCTTCTCCTTGGACAGGTGGAATTGGAGCAGGAGGAGCAGGGGCAGCAGCAGGAGCAGCTAGTATTAGTGGAGCAGCAGGACACGCAGGGCACGTGGGTCATTAATGATTGGCAGAAAAAAAGCCATAATAAAAAACTGCTAGGAAATCCTAGCAGTTTTTTTCAGCTTCTTGACGCTGACGTTCAATTTCAGCACGAAGTTGTGGTTCCGGTGCTTGCCAGCCTTCTGGCTTTAGAATCTTACCGTCGCCTTCACGGAATCGAGGCTTCCCATCAG
>JAPDDQ010000479.1 GCA_027587225.1 Solirubrobacter taibaiensis | reverse complement strand
ATCTCCCTCAGTTATCCTTGCATTTAATAAAAATCCGCCTGCTATAGCTGCTATCGCAATCACTCCAAGTAAAGAAAGGCGATACGATTTCTTTTGGAATTTTTTAATCATAACGATTCTCCTTTTTAGTGTTCGTTTATTTCTACTTAAATTTGCTAGGCTTGGTACTTGATAGGAATAATGTTCTAGAAGGGTAATAATTGTATGACCGTATGCAATTTGTTCCTCTTTATCTATAAAAGTAAGTGCATATGCATCACAGGCTAATTCTTGATCTTCTCGCATACAAAAATAGGCGTACCAAAGAATCGGATTGAACCAATTTAATAGGATTAAACTGTACATAATCCAATTTACAGCTACATCGTTTCTCTTAATATGAGCTAACTCATGGTAAAAGACATATTGTAATTGTTGCTCATTTAATACTTTCATATGTTTTTTTGATAGTAATACTTTCGGACGAAAGAAACTAAACACAGTTGGGCTCGCAATCTTTCCCGCTAGACGTAACGAAACTGCCTTCTTCATTTTCATAGATTGCTTACAGCGATTAAACACTGTAGCGACCTGTTCATCCGTAATATCCGGTTGTTTCTTTATGTACGAATATAAACGTCTATTT
>JAPDDQ010000478.1 GCA_027587225.1 Solirubrobacter taibaiensis | reverse complement strand
TGACCAAGGTTATGCACCACAATTCCAAGATCAAGATAAATTTAAAGGGCAATTTATCCATCCACAACACTGGCCTGAGAATTTAGATTATAAAGGCAAAAAAGTTGTAATTATCGGTAGTGGTGCAACAGCCATTACACTTGTTCCTTCGATGGTGAAAGGTGGGGCAGGTCATGTGACCATGTTGCAACGTTCACCAACTTATATCGCAACAGTGCCTTCAATTGACTTTATTTATGAAAAGACACGTCGATTTATGTCTGAAGAAACAGCATATAAATTTACTCGTGCTCGTAATATCGGCATGCAGCGTGCAATTTATGCATTAGCACAAAAGCATCCTAAGACTGTTCGTCGTTTGCTGTTGAAAGGAATCGAGTTGCAGTTAAAAGGTAAAGTGGATATGAAACACTTTACTCCAAGCTATAACCCATGGGATCAGCGTTTGTGTGTCGTTCCTGATGGTGATTTATTCAAAGCTTTACGTGAAGGTCAAGCAAGTATTGAAACAGATCAAATTGAAAAATTCACCGCAAATGGTATTCAGTTAAAATCTGGTAAACACTTAGAAGCAGATATTGTGATCTCAGCAACTGGTTTAGAGATCCAAATCTTGGGTGGTGTG
>JAPDDQ010000045.1 GCA_027587225.1 Solirubrobacter taibaiensis | reverse complement strand
CCCCGCCCGGCCGCGGGCGGAGAGCCCGCGCTTCACGCTGCTGCGCGCCGGCGGCGCGCCCGCGGCCCTCGGCGCCGCTCACGACGCGCCCCCGCGCGCCTTCTTCGTGCGCCGCCCGCCCGGCTTGCAGTTCGACTCGGGCGGACTCGCCAAGGGCCTGTTCGCCGACCTGCTGGCGGAACGCGCGGTCGGCCCGTTCGCGGTCGACTGCGGCGGCGATCTGCGCTTCGGCGGACGGCGACGCACGCTCGAGGTCGCGGACCCGTTCGGCGGGCCCGGGCTGCACGTGTTCGAGATCTTCGAAGGCGCGGCGGCGACGAGCGGGATCGGCAAGCGGTCCTGGCTGGACACGCGAGGCCGGCCCGCACACCACCTGCTGGATCCGGCGACCGGCACGCCCGCGTTCACCGGCGTCGTCCAAACCACCGCGCTCGCCCCCACGGCCGTCGAGGCCGAATGGCGCGCGAAGGCCGCGCTGCTCAGCGCCGACGCAACCTGGCTCGCCGCGCACGGCGGGCTGGTCGTGTTCGACGACGGTCACCACGAGCTCGTCCCAGCCAACTCCCAGGCCCGCCCCACGGAGCTCATACGGACCGCTCCGATCCTGATCTCATGAAGCTCAAGCGAAGCATTGCGGCCCTCGGCGCCGCTACCGCGCTCGTGTTCGCCGGATGCGGCGCCGAGGCGGCCACTACCAACTCCGCCAACGGCACCGCCCAGCAGGGCGGCCAGCCACCCCAGGGCGGGGGGATGGACTTCAGCGCCCTCGCGACCAAGCTCGGCGTGACGACAGAGAAGTTGCAGGCCGCGATGGCGAAGAACCGCCCAGAGCCGGGAACGCAAGGCCAGCCGCCCGCCGGCAACCCCGGCCAGGACATGGCCGCCAACCTCGCGCAGGAACTCGGCCTCGATGAGTCGAAAGTCCAGGCAGCACTCGACGAGCTCATGCCTCAGGGCGGCGGCCCCGATAACGGACAAGCTCCGCCGAGCGGCACCCCCGCAGCCGCCGGCACGAGCTCCTGAACTTGTACGCACCCGATTCGCGCCGGCGGACAGCCGCCGGCGCGGGGGTGCGGCAAGGAACGGGCAAGGTCGGGGCAAACCGGCCCGCGCAGGATCGGCGCCATGTTGCGCCTCTCACTGTTGACCGCTGCTCTGACGCTCGCCCTCGCGACCCCTGCCCTGGCCGACTCGATCGCCTACGTGCAGGGCGGGAACGTCTTTCTCTCCACGCCCGACGGCGCGCGCAAGGCCCAGGTCACGTCCACCGGGATCTACTCGTCGGTCTCGCAGGCGGACGACGGCACGATGATCGCCCTCGCGCCGGGTGAGCGGCTGCACAAGCTCAGCCGCGACGGCAAGGTGCTGGCCGACTTCCTCACGCCGATCAGCGACGGCGCGCCGACCGCCGGCCCGGTGAACAAGTTCCACGGCCCGTTCAATCCGCAGATCTCGCCCGACGGGACGAAGGTCGCGTACGAGTACTTCAACGACTCCTATGAGACCGCGCCGGGCTGCAACGAGACGACGGTCCCGCCGTGCGTGGCCTACAAGCTGTCCAAGGGCACGCTGGTGTCCAACACCGATGGCTTCACGCCGTTCGAGACGTACGGCCTGCTGTCGGGCTGGATCTGGCCGACCTGGCTCGACAACCAGACGCTCCTGCGCTCGGACCCGGCCGGGATCCTCAACGACGACGGCGTGATCACCACGCTCGGCGGCGCGGTCGACCCCTGGTTCTACGACAACAACCAGGGTCTCGGCGTGATTTCGATGGACATGTCGCGGGACCTGACGAACGTGATCGGCATCGCCGGCTTCTCCGACGAGAAGCTGCGGGTCTACCGCACGACGATGAGCCCGTTCGGCGCGCCGGACTGGGACCACACGCCGTTCACCAACAAGGTCAACGTCCCGACCGCCCAGCAGTGCTGGGAGCTGACGGGCGGCAAGTTCCTGAGCACGTCGATGGCGCCCTCCGGCAAGGCGTTCGCCTACGGCACCGCCGACGGCGTCTACACCACGGCGATCCCGGACAAGTGCGCGCCCGGCGGCCCGGGAGCCCTCGTCCTGCCGGGCGCCAAGTCACCCGACTGGGGTCCCGCCGACGTCCCCACGGCACAGCCCACGCAGCCCGCTCAGCCGACGCAGCCCACCCGCCCGGGAGCGGCGAGCAAGCTCAAGCTCAAGCTCGCCAAGCGCAAGGGCGGCCTGCGCGCGACGCTCACCACCGGCGCGCCGGGCAGGGCGACGTTCAAGCTCGGCAAGCAGAAGAAGACCGCGACGGTCGGCCGCTCCGGCAAGGTGACGGTGAACTTCAAGGCCCGCGGCAAGGTCACGGTGAAGGCGACATTCGCCGGCCAGACCGTCTCCGCGAAGCTACGAGCGTGACGATCAGCGCGCCGGTCAGCGACCCGCACAGGCTCAAGGTGAGGTCGCCGAGCGTGTCCCGGTAGGCGGTGGCCTCCTCCGGCCCGCCCCGGATGAACGCGAGGAACTCGGCGAGCTCCCACAGGATGTGCGTGACCGCGCCGTAGCCGAGCACGAGCCCGAACAACGCCCAGCGCGGCACGGGCGGCGCGAACTCGAGCAGGGCCAGCCCGAACGCGGTCGTCCACGGCACCCAGTTGAGGTAGTGCATGGCATCGTCGAACCACTCGACGGTGCCATACAGATCAGCCGCGTTGCCGGCCGTGTCGAGCAGGAACGGGGCGATGAGGCAGAGGTCGATCGCGTGCGGGTAGGGCCGCTTCGGCCGCAGGATCAGCCAGATCACGGGCAGGAACACGGCCGAGATCCCGAACGTGAACAGCCGCGTCGTCATCGCCTTCCCCTCGAACTGGGGCAGGTCCGGGCGCACGACCGCGAACAGCAGCAGGCCGATCAGCGCCACCTTCGCGGCGAGGTTCACGTAACGGACCACGGCGCGAAGTAGAACATGCGGCATGGCCCAGACACTCCAAGGCACCGTCGCGCTCGTCACGGGCGCGAGCAGCGGCATCGGCGAAGCGACCGCCCGTGCCCTCGCGGAACGCGGCGCGAAGGTCGCCGTCGCCGCCCGCCGCAAGGACCGGCTGGACACGCTCGCGGGCGAGATCGACGGCCTCGCGGTCGAAGCCGACGTCACCCAGCGCGACCAGGCCACCGCGGCCGTCGAGACGACCGTGAGCGAGCTCGGCCGCCTCGACATCGTCATCAACAACGCCGGCGTGATGCTCCTGGGCACGATCGCCGACGCCCCGGTCGAGGAGTGGGACCGGATGTTCGATCTCAACGTCAAGGGCCTGATGTACGTGGCCCACGCGGCGCTCCCGCACCTGATCGAGGCGGCGGAGAGCGATCCCCGCCGCGTCGCGGACCTGGTCAACGTCAGCTCGGTGGCCGGGCGCCGCGTTGGCGCGGGCGGAGGCGTTTACCAGGCCACGAAGCACGCCGTCGGCGTCTTCAGCGAGGCGCTGCGCCAGGAAGTGACCGAGCGTCACGTGCGCGTCGCGCTGATGGAGCCCGGCGCGGTCGCCACCGAGCTCACGCATCACATGCGCCCGGAGATCCGCGACGCGCTCAGCTCAGCCGCGCTCGGCAACGAGATCCTGCAGAGCGAGGACATCGCGGACGCGATCGCCTACATGGTCACGCGCCCGCGCCACATGGGCATCAACGAGATGTTGATCCGCCCGACCGAGCAGGTCAGGTAGGGATGCCGTCGACCGCGAGCACGCGGTTGCCGTAACGCGCGTCCTCGGTGACGTCGCGGCCCAGCCACGCCGGCGCTTCGAACGCCAGCGCGCTCGCCTCGTCCGGGAACTCGACCTCGGCGGTCACCAGGCCGTCGAGGTCACCCTCGTAGACGTCGAGCTCCACGGTGAGCTCACCGAGCGGGATGAAGTAGCGCGTCTTGAGCACCTGGCGTCCGCCCGTCAACGGCCACAGCGCGTCGAAGTTCGCGATCTCCCACTCCTCCTCGCCGCGCACCAGACCCTTGCCGGTCTTGACCGTCATCACCGATGTCTTCCCGTCCTTGCGCCGCACGCGCACCTCCGCACCCGCGGGGTCGATGGCCAGGTACCCCTGCTCGAACCGCTGCGACCGATGCTCGCCCAGGCCGTCGGGGGCAGCGTCCAGGACCCACTTGCGCTCGATCTCCATCAGCCGAGTTCTATCGAGAGCCGCTCGGCGACCGCTTCCGGGAGCCGCGCGGCGCGGTTCGTCGAGTAGTCGTAGCCCACGAGCGTGCCCCAGCCGTCGGCGACGAGTCGCTCGTCGGCCGCGCAGCGCATCTCGAACACGATCTTCACGCTCGAGCGCCGCAGGTCCGCGGGCCGCACGTCCACGCGCAGGTCCTCCTCGTAGAAGCCGGGCGACGCGAAGCGCACGTGCGTCTCGGCGAAGATCATCCCGAACGCCCCGGAGCGGCCGAGCGGCTCGATCTCCGGGAACAGCCGCCGCATGTACGCGACGCGCGCGCTCTCGAAGAACCCGTGCACGGCGACGTTGTTCAGGTGCGCGTTCGTGTCCAGATCGCCGTAGCGGATCCGGTCGTGGAACGAGTACCGCCAGCCGCTCACGCGGTGGGGATCTCGATCCGCACGGTCGTGCCGCCGGGCCGGCTCTCGAGCGTGAACGTCCCGCCCAGCGCGCCGGCACGGTCCGCGATGCACATGAGTCCGCCGCCGGGGGTCGCCACGGCACCGCCGATGCCGTCGTCGCGCACCTCGACGATCAGCGTGCCGCCCCGATCATCCGCGTGCAGCCAGGCCTCGTGGGCCTGCGCGTGCGCGGCCACGTTGCCCAGCGCCTCGCTCACCATCAGATAGGCCGTCGTCTCGATCACGGCCGAATGGCGCTTGCCCGGCAGTGCGCGCAGGTTCACGGGCAGCGCGCTCCGCGCCGCGACGGCCTGCAGCGCCGCCGCGAGGCCCCGCTCGGAGAGCACGGCCGGATGCAGGCCGCGCGCGAGCTCGGACAGCTCGGCGGACGCCTCCATCGCGTCGGCGAGCGCGTCGCGCAGCACTTCGGCCTCCTCGGACGCCGGATCGGCGCGCCCGAGCGCCACCCGCAGCTTCAGCGCGAGCGCCACGACGTGCTGGTGCGCGCCTTCGTGCAGGCCGCTCTCGAGCCGCCGGCGCGTCTCGTCACCGGCCTCCAGGAGCCGCATGCGCGAGGCCGCGAGCTCATCCCACCGGCGGTCGTTGGCGACCGCCTGCGCCACGAGCTCGGCGAGCGCGATGAGCCGCTGCTCGCACCCGGGCGGCAGCGCTTCCTCGTCCACCGCCGTGGCCACGATCGCGCCCCAGGGTTCGCCATCGACGAGCACCGGCGTGGCCACCGAGGCGCTCATCCCCATCGAGCGCATCACGGCCGGCAGCTCGCCGCGGGCCTGGTCGTAGTTGGAGACCCGCGCGGGCGCCTTGGTCGCGAGCGCGCGCCCGATCGCGCTGTCGGAATGGTCGAAGTCCAGCTCCGCGTTGACGGGCAGCCCGCGCGCGCCGCCGGTGCGCCACACGCCGACCACGACAGCTCGCTCACCGCCGATGTAGCGCAGCACGCCGGTGGCGTCGATGCCGAGCAGCCGGGCGCTCTCCTCGCACACGTGCGCGAACAACTCCTCCAGCCGCATCCCGCGAGCCACGAGCATCGCCACTCGTAGGAGCGCGGATTGCTCCTCGACCGCGACCACCATGCGTGCATCCTCTCACTCCGAGAGTGCGGCCAACAAGTCCTCGAGCGCGTCGCGTGGGAGCTCGGTGAGGCGCCGGTCCAGCAGATCGCGCGTGGCCTCATGTTCGGTGATCGCCGCGCGCGCCTCGTTCTTGGTCATCGGCGTGCGCGCGATGATCGCCTCGCGCCAGGCGTTACCGAGCTTGGACTTCGAGCGATCGGCGATCGCGCGCAGGAGCGTGCCGTCGCGCAGCGTGAACGTGTCGCCGCTGATCTCGTACAGCTGCGACAGGTCCGGGAGGTCCTCCGCGCCGCGCAGCGTGAGCTGTCGCGCGGGCGCCGCCAGCAGGGCGCGCAGCGCCAACGCCGGGTGACCGGTGAGGTCGAGCTCCAGCGTGTCGCGACGGGCGCCACCGATCAGGTCCGGGAGCGAAGCGGCCGAGGACTCGAGCGACGCCGTGCCGCCGCTGTAGATGCGCGCGGACGAGCGGCCCTTCTTCTCCGCCGCCGCCCACGTGCGCCGGGTCGGGCGCGTGACGTAGAGCGCGCTCGCGCTGCCGATCGCCTCCGCCCCCACGTAGCGGTTGAACTGCGGGTAGAGCGCCTCGATCAGCAGCCGCAGCTCGTGCAGCGCCTCCTGCACCTCGTAGCCGAGCGCGGCCTGCGCCTCGCCGTAGCCGTAGGCGATGAGCACGCGCGCGGCGTCCTCCGGCTTGAGCATCTGCAGCGCCCGCGCCGCGAAGAGCTGGATGCCCTCGGGCGTGTACGGCGGGTCGGTGAACGCGAGGTCGCCCGCCACACGCAGGGAAGCCGGGGGGCCGAGCCGCAGGTCCGCGAACGCGGTCTGCACGTTCAGACCCTCCTCGCGCGCGACGGCGCGGATCACGGCCAGGATGCGCTCGTCGACGTCCACCACGGTCACCTGCACCCCGGGCGAGACGGTCGCGACGGCCAGCGACGTGAGGTCCCGATCGCCGACGCAGATCAGGTGCGCGCCGTCGAGCCAGTACGTCTCGTGCAGGAACGCCGCGCGGCGGACAGCCGTGTCCGCGGTGGCGCCGACGTGGTCGAGGTTGCGGTCGGGCGCGGGGAGGCGCGCCTGCCACCCGGCCACGTGCTCGGCGGTGAGCTCACGCGCGACGTCCGGGGGCAGGTCATGCGGCGGCTCGCGCAGCGCCTCTTGCACGGCGCGGCGCGACAACCCGGTCGCCAGCACGAGCTCTGAGATCTTGTCCGTGTCGCGCCGGGCCACCGCGAGCCGGTGGAGCGATCGCGCGTGAATGCTCACAGACCAGGAGGATGACGGGCGACGAAGCCCGCGGAGCTGCGCATCTGCGACGTCCAGCGCGTGCCGCCACCCGAGAGTGCGCTCGTGTCGTAGCGGCGACCGTCCACGACCATGTAGGCGTGGCCGGCGTTGGCGTAGATCGTCACGCGCCGGCCCGGACCGGCCTCGCCGTAGCTCATGAAACCGCCGGAGGCGAGCGGGCTGCTGAGCAGGCCCGCGGCGGCGAGCGCGTAGGAGATCGAGCCTGAGCAGTCGTAGCCGGACGAGTTGCCGCCGTGCCCGCCGCCGTACACGTACGGCGTGGTCGCGATCTCGTTCGCGGCTGCGACGATCCGGCCGACGACGTCGCCGCCGACCGCCGGGCTCTCACCCGCGCCGCCGGAGGAGACCTTGGGCGCCGCGTTCGTCGCGGTCCGAGCGGCCTGCGCGCGCCGGGCGGCGGCGCGCTGACGGCGCTGGATGGTGTCGATCCGGCCCTGCACGGAAGCGAGCTGCGCCGCGGTGCCGTTGCGCTTGCGCAGCTGGGCGGCCTCGCGGTTGAGCAGCGCGGTGCGCAAGGCGTCGGCCTCGTCGCGATCCTGCTCGGCGGTGCGCGCGAGCTCGGCGTAGGTGCCGCGCAGCTCCTTGAGCTCGGCTGTCATGCCCTTCACCTTGATCCGCGCGTCGCGCGTGTCGCCGAGCACCGAGGCGTTGCGGCGGGCGATCCGGCGCAGGTACTCGAAGCGCGCGACCAGCTCGCCGAACCCGTCGGCGTTGAGCACGACCGTGACGAACGTCGGCTTGCCGTCCATGTAGCTCTCGCGCAGGTTCTCGGCGAGCTGCGTCTCCGCGGTGGACTGCTTCTTCTCCAGGCGCGAGAGCCGCACGCGGGTGCGCACGAGCTCGTCCTGCGTCTCGTCGAGCTGCTTGCGCCGGTTGCTCAGGCGCGTGTTGAGCGTGGACAGGCGCGTGTTGGCTTCCGACAGCCCTTCGCGCGTGTCGGCGATCCGCGCCTCCTCAGCCGCAACCGCGGCGCGCAGGCGCAGGGCGCGGTCCCGCAGCGTGTCCTGCGCGTGTGCGGGCATGCTCCCGCCGAGCACGGCAGCGAGCGCCGCAAGCGGCAGGAGACGACGAAGACGAGTCATTGACCGTTTCCGACCCTAGCCCGTGGAACTCCTTCTCCCTGCAAGCCGCCGTGCAGGGGCCCCCCGCGGGGGTGCGGCTGTCCCCCCTACCGGCGGCGGAAGCCACACCCCGAGACGCCTGCCTGCCGCCTCTGAATCAACGCCCGTTAAAGCGAAGATTCCCATTGTCATGAACCCCTCGCTGATCCAGTCACACCTCGCCAACGCACACATGGACGAAATCAAGCGCCGTCCCCGTCCCCGGTGAATCCCATGACCCTCTTCGCCAACACCCCCCGCCGTCCCACCTCCCACGCGTTCGCCGTTCCGGTCGTGCGCGAGATGCCGCGCCCCGCCGCGGCCACGCCCCTCAACGTCTGGTGATCAAGCGCAGCGACCCGAGATACTCGGGCCGCCTGCGCAGATCGCCGTAGCGCGCGTCCCACGCGCCACTCCGTAAGTCGTCGGCCAGCCTGGTCAGGCCCGGCCCGACATCCGCCCCGGTCTTCTCCCAGGCCGACTGCGCCGCCCGGATCTCCGGGTCCAGGAACGCTTCCGGCCGTCCGTAGTACGCCTCGATGAACCCGTCCACGCAGTCGTGCGGGATCGGCACCGCGCTCGCTTCGCCCCCGAGGGCGCTGAGCTTCGGCATCCGCGGCCGCTCCGCCTCGAGCAGCTCCGGCACGTAGTCCGCGAGCCAGAACTCGAGCATCGTGTCCGGGTCGAAGGTGAGGATCACCACCGGTCCGCGCGCCACGCGCTGGAGCTCGGCCAGCCCGCGCTCCAGGTCCGACCACTGGTGCACGGTGATCATCGCCATCGCCGCGTCGAAGCTGTCGTCGTCGAACGGCAGCGCCTCCGCCACCGCGTCCACCGCCGGCCGCCCGGCCGGACGTCGCCGCCGACGGCTCCACCGCCACCACGTAGCGATCCTCCGGCTCGTACGAGCCCGCGCCCGCGCCGACGTTCAGCACCGTGCGCGCGTCGCCCAGCGCCGCGTGCACGTGCGCCGCGAGGCGGGGATCGGTCCGGCGCAGGCGTGCGTAGCCCGCGCCGGAGCGCTCGTAGTCGAAATCCCCCGCCGGGGTCAGGCGTTGCGCGCGTCCCGCCACTTCACGAGCTCCCGCAGTGCGCTCAGGTCGTAGCCGTCGCCTTCGCCGCCGATCCCGACGATCACGTGCTGGACGCCGACCTCCGCCAGCGCTTCGGCCTTCTCGACGCCGTCCACGCCCCACGTGCGCTCGATCTCGGCCGGGTCGCGGCCCTCATTCGCACAGTGCTCGAGCAGGATCGCGTTCTTGCGCTGGTAGTCGTCGGCGTCGCCGAACGAGTGCCACATGTCGGCGTACTGCGCGACCAGCTTCAAGGTGACCTTCGGCCCGCTGCCGCCGATCAGGATCGGGAGCTTGCCGGCGGGCGGCGGGTTGAGCTTGCCCAGGCGGTCCTTGATCCGCGGCATCGCGTGGCGCAGCGCACGCAGGCGGTCGGGCGCCTCGCCGAACTCGTAGCCGTACTCGTCGTAGTCGCGCTTGAACCAGCCGGCGCCGATGCCGAGGATCGCGCGCCCGCCGGAGATGTGGTCGATCGTGCGGTGCGCGTCGGCCAGCAGCTCCGGGTTGCGGTACGAGTTGCAGATCACGAGCGCGCCGACCTGCGCGTGCTCGGTCACCTGCGCGAGCGCCGCCAGCGACGTGATGCCCTCGAAGTGCGTGCCGTCCGCGTCGCCGGAGAGCGGGAAGAAGTGGTCCCAGGTGAAGATGGTGTCGGCGCCCAGCGCGTCCGCCTCCTGCCAGGCTCGACGCATGGCGTCGAAACTCGCGTGCTGGGGCTGGATCTGGACACCGACACGGAGGGAAGTCATGTCTCCGCAGGCTATCCAGGGACAATGGTCGCGATGAGCCGGATTCTCATGCTGGTCACGGCGGCGCTCATCCTCGCGGGGTGCGGGGAAGGCGAGCCGATGACGGACCGCGACGTGGACACCATCCGGGACTGGGCACAGACCTACAAGCCGGTCGCGAAGGACATGCTCGCGACGAGCGAGGCGCTCACCAAGAACCAGCTCGAACCGGCGTCCGTGGCCCTCGGCCGCGTGAAGCCGGGGCTCGATGCCGCCGAACGGCGCGCGCGCACGCTGGAGACGCCGCCGGTGCGCGAGACGCTCACCGACTACATGCGGATCACGCGCCGCACCGTCACCGCCTTCGACGACTTCCTCACGCACCTGAAGACGAACGCGAAGGACCGGCGCGAGCGGATCCGGGTGCTCGACGAGCTCCGGCAGGCCAACGACGAGCTGTTCAAGGCCGACTCCAAGATCCGCGAGCGGGTGTTCGACCACGCGACCGAAGCGCAGGAGCAGCGGCTCGAGGAGGCCATTCCGAAACCCGCGTACGCGTGACGTCACATTCCGCGCGGCTGACTCGTCCGCCCCATATGAACATCGCGATCGTGGGTGGAACCGGGACCGTCGGCGCCGAGGCGGCGCGTGAGCTCGCCGCGCGCGGGCACACCGTGCGCGTGCTTTCACGGCACGCGCCGGAGTACCCGGTGGACCTGACCACCGGGGAAGGGCTCGAGCGGGCCCTGGCCGGGATCGACGTCGTGATCGACGCGGCGTCGGGTGGCAAGAAGGTGCTCGTGGCGGGCACGGAGCGGCTGCTGCGCGCCGAGGCCGCGGCGGGTGTCAAGCACCACGTCGGTGTGTCGATCGTCGGGATCGACCGCGTCGGCGGCCCGTACTACAAGCTCAAGCTCGCGCAGGAGGCGGCGATCCGGGCCGGCGGCGTGCCGTGGACGATCGTCCGCGCCACGCAGTTCCACACGCTGATCGCGCAGGTCTTCGCCAAGAGCGCGAAGCTCGGCGTCGTCCCGGCTTTGGGCGCGCCGCTGCAGCCGGTGGACCCGCGCGAGGTCGGCCGCGTGCTCGCCGACACGGCCGAGGGTGAGCCCGCGCTGGGGCTCGTGGCCTTCGCGGGGCCGGAGGTCGTGAGTGCGCGTGAGCTGGCGCGCCGGTGGCGGGCGGCGGTGGGCTCGCGCGCGGTGCCGGTCCGGCTCCCGGCCTCCCGCGCCCTGCGCGCCGGCGGACTGACCGACGCCACCGCCCCACGGGGCACGGTGACCTTCGATCAATGGCTGAGTGCGGCGTGACGCTCGCCGAGCAGTTCGAAGCGCTGCGTCCGCGCCTGCTGCGGATCGCCTACGGCCAACTCGGCAGCGTCGCCGAGGCCGAGGACGTGCTGCAGGACGCGTGGTTGCGGTTGGAGCGCGTCGACACCGACGCGATCCGCGACCTCGACGCGTGGCTGATCACCACCGTCTCCCGCCTCGGCCTGGACGCGCTGAAGTCCGCGCGCGTGCGGCGCGAGGCCTACGTCGGGCCCTGGCTGCCCGAGCCGATCGTGTCCGCGGAGCCCGGCCCGGAGGAGGTCGCCCTGCGCGGCGACGAAGTGAGCCTCGCCCTGCTCGTCGTGCTCGAGTCGCTGTCGGCTTCCGAGCGCACGGCGTTCGTGCTCCACGACGTGTTCGGGTACTCGTTCGACGAAGTGGCGACGACGCTCGGCACGAGCGCCGTCGCCGCCCGCCAGCAAGCGGCGCGGGCGCGTAAGGCGGTGGAAGCGCGCCGCCCGCGCTTCCCGGCCACGGCCGAGCAGCAGCGCGAGATCATCACCGCGTTCGGCCAGGCCACGGCCGAGGGCGACCTCGACGGCCTGCTCGCACTGCTGCACCCCGACGCCGTGCTCACCAGCGACGGCGGCGGAAAGGTGAACGCCGCGCGCAAGCCGGTGGCGGGCGCCGAGCGCGTGGCCAAGGCGGTCACCGCGCTCGGCCGGGGCGCCGCGATGGCGTTCGTCGACGTCAACGGCATGCCCGGCCTGGCCGGCCACGGCCGCGACGGCATCCACTCGATCGTGGCGTTCACGATCGACGACGGTCGCATCACCCGGATCGACTTCCAGCGCAACCCGGAGAAGCTGCGATGACCCTGGTCCTGCGCCTATCGCTGGTCTTCGTCGCGGTGTCCGCGCTGCTGCCCGGGCTGGAAGGGACGCTCGGTCCGAGCTCCTTCTACGCCTCGTTCCCACTCGGCCGCGGCTGGGTGGAACTGCTGCCGCCGTACAACGAACACCTGGTCCGCGACGTCGGCGGGTTCTACCTCGCGTTCGCGATCCTGTTCGCGTGGGCGGCGGTCACGCTGGCAAGCGCACTGATCGTGCCCTTGTGCGTGACCTGGACGGTCGCCGCCGTGCTGCACGCGTACTTTCACGTGACGCATCTGGACGGGTTTTCCACCGGCGATGCGATCGCGCAGACCACCGGCCTGTTGGCCGTGATCGCGCTACCGCTGCTTGCGATCGCGGCTACGCGTCGCGGCTGAGAACCAGCGACCCGCCGAGGAGGGCGGTGACGGCCAGCAGGAAGATCACACCAGTCATAGGTGCGCTCCTTTCGGTTGTTGGGGAGAAAGCCACGCCCGCGGCTCTAAAGGGGAGCGAGCCGCGGGCGTCTCTACTTGGGGAGGAGAGAAAAGCCTTGGAAGCAACTTGCATCCAAGATGTCTCCTACCATAGCGAGTCGTTCAACTGTGCCCGTCGTCTCTTCGTCCAGTCCGGATCGACCCGCCGTCCAAAGCGCGGCGCAGCGCGCCTACGGGCACGTGAAGGAACGGTTACTGGACGGCCGCTTCCCCGGAGGGACGCTCCTGAGCGAGAATGCGCTGGCCCGCGAACTGGGGATCAGCCGCACACCGCTGCGCCAAGCGTTCGGGCAACTCGAGGCCGAAGGGCTCGTCGAGCTCTACCCCCGGCGCGGCGCGCTCGTCGTCCCGATCTCCGCCTCCGAGGCCGACGACGTGCACGAGGCGCGGGAGCTGATCGAGTGCCATTGCGCCCGCCGCGCCTCTGAGGTCGGCGGCGCCGAGCTCACGGCCGCGCTCGAGGACGCGATCGCGGCGCAGGAGCGCGCGCTGAGCTCCGCGGGCGCCGGCTTCGCGCAGGCCGACCGGCGCTTCCACCGCGCGATCGTGGCCGCGGCGGGCAACGCGCTGCTCGCCCGCTCCTACGACGCGCTGGCCGATCGCCACCAGCGGATCGCCGCCACCACCGTCGCGCGCGACCCGTCACGCATCGAGCGCTTCATCGCCGAGCACCGCGCGATCACCGAAGCGCTCGCGCGGGGCGAAGGCGAGAAGGCCGCCGAGCTGTTGCGCACGCACCTGAGCGGTGCGCGCGCGCTGGCCCGGCGGCGCTCCTAACTAGCCCGTCACACCGGGCCCGCTGAAGGACACCCAGTTCACGGTGCCCCAGCCGATGTACGGGATGATCGGGCCGCCCTCGAACGTGCGGAACACGAGGTACAGGCGCTTGGAGCCCTCGTAGTTCAGCGGGGCGCTGAACGTCTGCCACGTGTTCAGGTCACCCGTGGACTTGAGCCGGACCTTGGTCAGGATCGGGCCCGTCGGGCTGCCGTCGCGAACCTCGACATCGGCGAGGTCCGTACCCACCGGCGTGACCGGGATGATCGGCGGGAACGAGCCCGGACCGGCAAATCGGATGTTGATCTGCTTGTCCATGTGCGTCAGGTTCACGGAGCGGTTGAGCGCGAACCAGTCGCCGTCGTCGAGGCTATTGCGGGCCTGGCCGCCGCCGGCGTCCGTCTCGGTCGAGGCGGTCACCGAGGTGCCGTCGTTCTCCTGCACGTACTCGACCTGCTGCTTGCGCACCTGGACCACGTTCTGATCCGTGGCGCTGAGCGCGGGCTGCCCGTTGGCGCCGTTGTCGGTGTAGGTCGCGGAGATGCCGCCGGCAATGTAGCCGCCGTGCGACGCGTCCTCGGCCACCGTCTGCAACGTGCCCGAGCAGCCGGTCTTGGCCTCCTCGGCGTGGCCGTGGGTGTCGTGCACGAGCACGAACGTCACGACCACCTTCGAGCAGTCGATCGGCCCGTCCTCGGGGTCGGAAGCCTTGACCGTGAACGGGATCCGGTCGCCCCACTCGAAGAAGTCGCCCTCGAGCGGCGTGGTGATCTCGATCGTCGGCGCGGTGTTGCCGACCACGATCTGCAGCGTCTTGGTGTCCGTCTTCTCCGCCGAGTCGGTCACGGTCAGCTTCGCCGTGTAGACGCCGTTGGTGCGGTAGACGTAGGTCGGGTTCGGGTCGGTCGAGTCGACCGTGCCGTCACCGTCGAAGTCCCAGGCGAAGCGGATCGAGTCGCCCGGGTCGGGGTCACGTGAGCCCTCGCTGGAGAACTGCACGCTGAGCGGCGTGACGCCGTTGGTCACGCTCGCGTTCATCGTGGCCTGCGGCGCGCGCTGGCCCTTGACGTACTCCCACCGGTATAGGCCGGCGTCCGGGTTGGACTGGAAGAAGCCGTCGCCGTAGGTCAGCAGGTAGAAGTTGCCGTCGGCCCCGAACTGCATGTCCATCGGGTTGTCGCACTCGAACGGCAGCTTCGACGTGCTCGACAGGGCGGCGCCGCAGTCGAGCATGCGGTTGATCTTGAAGATCTTGTCGTTCTTGTCGACGCGGACCTCGCGCAGCGTGTCCACGTTGAACTCGCCGAGGACGAACGCGCCGTCGTAGTAGGGCGGGAACTTCGACGCGCTCGGGTTCGAGTCGTCGTAGCGGTACGGCGCCGCGCCGTGCGGGGCCACGCCGGTGCTGTAGAGCTCCGGGAACAGCTGCGGGCAGGTGCCATTGGAGCCGTCGTAGGAGCCGATGCACGGCGTGCCCAGCGCCGGCGTGGCGTTGTCGCGGAACGAGTAGTAGATGTCCGGCTGCGTGATCGGCGGGACCTTGGTCGAGCCGGGCTCCGTGGCCGGGTCGAGGTTCGCGCCCGTGTTCCAGCGCGATGTGTTGTCCGGACCCTTCTCCGGGTTGCCGCACTCGTACTGCGTAGGCGTCGCGTCGAGCGCCTTGCTGGTGTTGAAGTTCCAGCGGTAGTAGGGCAGGTTCGGCGTCACGCACAGCGGCCACCCGTAGTTGGCGGCGTGGCGGACGACCTCGACGCGGCCCGTCCCGGCCGGGCCGCGGAAGGTCTCCGCCGTGTTGGCGTCCGGCGAGTAGTCCGTCACGTAGGCGACGTCGTTGTCGTCGACCTGGATCCGGAACGGGTTGCGGAAGCCCATCGCGTAGATCTCCGGACGCGTCTTGGCATTGACGTCCTGGGACTCCGGGAACAGGTTGCCGGACGGGCTCGAGTAGGAGCCGTCGGCCTTGACGTTGATGCGCAGGACCTTGCCGCGCAGGTCGTTCGTGTTGCCGGACGAGCGGCGCGCGTCGGCGTACGGCGCCTGGAACCAGTTGCCCTCCTGGGCGGTGGTGACCGTCGCGCCCGTAGCGGTCATCTGCGGCACGTTCTTCTCCGCGTACTGGCCGTCGAACTGGACGGTGGCGTTGGCGGCGGTGCCGGTGACGATCACGTCGCCGGGGTTGATGTTGGCGAGGTTGTCGAGCGCGGTCTTGATCGCGGCCGCGTTGGCGTCGGCGGCGATGGAAGCCGTCGTCTGGCCGTCGAAGGTCAGCGTGAACGCGGTGGTCGCGCGGACCGTCTGCGACTCGTCGGTCTTCTGGTCGTTGTGGGGCGAGAAGCCGCCGGAGTTGCCGGCGCCCGAGGGCGTGTCGTCGCCCGTGACCAGCCACAGGTTGTTGTGCGTGTCGAAGTCGATGTCACCCGCGACGTGGCAGCACGCACCGCGGTTGTTGGAGACGCGGAGGATCTTCTGCTCGGACGCGAGGTCGATCGTCGGGTTGGCTCCGTCGACGAACTTGAAGCGGCTGAGCTGGAAGTAGCCGACGTACGGATCCCAGGCGGCCAGGCTGGCCGCGGTCGTCGGCGCCGAGTCGTTCGGCGGCGTCGTGATCGTCTTCGTGGTGCCGTCGGACTGCTTGACGTTCTCAACCGTCGACGGCGAGTAGTACAGGTAAACCCACTTGTTGCTGGCGAAGTCGTTGTCGACGGCGGGGCCGTAGAGGCCGTCCTCGCTGTTGGTGTAGACGGGCAGCGAGGCGATCACCTTCGAGCTGCCGTCGGCGGGGTTGTGCAGGCGCAGCTGGCCGCCGCGGGCCGTCTGCAGGACGCGGCCGTCGGGCAGCGTCTCGATGCCGATCGGCTCGTTGAGGTTCGGGTTGACCGAGATCTTCGTCTGCTGGTAGTTCGCGAGCACGGTCGCGCCGCAGTCGCTGTAGACGGGGTCGGCCTCGCCGGCCGTCCACTGGATCGCGCCCGCGAGGTGCTTGCGCGCGGCGGCGGAGCTGAGGTCGCCGCTCGCGCCGACGTTCGTGTAGAACGCGCGGCCGCCCTGGTAGTCCTTGCACCAGGCGACCGGATGGTCGGCCAACTCGGTCATCGTGCCGCCGTCGTAAGTGGTCTCGTCGACGGTGGCGAGCACGTGTGCGACGCCGCGGACGTTGGCCTTGAAGTTGTAGAACCGGTCGCTGCGGGTCCAGTACTCCGGCAGCGAGCGGCTCGCGAGGTGGACGCGGTCGGCGACCTTGATCGTCGCGTTCGTCGCTTGCACGGCCGCACCGTCGGCGCGGGTGCCGAGCAGCTCGGTCAGGTACGTCCAGTCCGGCTCGGACTCGATCGCGGAGCCGACGGCGAAGAAGCCGCCTCCGTCCTTGTAGTAGGCCTGGAACGCGGCTTCCTGGGTGGCGCTCAGGGGTGCGCCGATGTCGCCGAGGAAGACCACGGAGCGGTACTGCTCGAGGTAGCTCTCGGTGAACGCGGAAGCGTCGCCGGTCTGCGTGACCTTGAAGCCGCCGTCCTTCGCGACCGCGTTGAGCGCGTCCAAGCCGCCCTGGTAGGAGGCAGACGCGGCCGTGCCGGTGAAGACGAGGACGTTGAAGCCAGGGCCGTCACCGACGCCCGGTTGCGGGAGCGGGGCGGGGGTCGCGGTCGGCGTGGCGGTCGCGGTGGGCTCCGCGGTCGCCGTGGGTGCGGCCGTGGGCGCCGGGGCCGGGTTGGTCTGCGGCGGGGACGGCTGCGGCGTCGCCTTCGGCGCCTGCACCTTCAGCTTGCGGGTGGCGTAACGGCACGAATCAGCGCCGCTATTGAGCGACGCACACGCCCGCAGGTAGTACGACCCGTACTTCAGGGACGCGGGCAGCTTGACCTTGAGGCTGTAGCGGGCGGTCCTGCCCGCCTTGATCGCGCTCGTCGACTTGGCCGTCAGCTTGATCGCCTTCGCGGATTTGCTGGTGCGCAGCGTCAGCGTGACGCGCGCCTTCGCGCGTGTGCGCGACCGGTTCGTCACCTGGCCCTTGACGGTCAAGTCGGCGCCCGGCGCGAGCGCGGTCGACGGTGGCGAGCTGACCGAGCGCAGCTTCGTGGTCTGCGTGGCCGCCTGCGCGCCCTCTGCGCTGACCCCGGCCGCGACGGAACACGCCAACAGGCATGCAAATGACTTCGTGAGTCGCAAGACCCACTCCTCTCCCATGGACAGTCACGGACCGGTGGCGACCGGTCCACCTTCGAGGCGTCGCAGCCTACCTACCTGTAGGTCGTTTAGTCAACATGCCGCCCGAAGTTCTTACATTCGCCTCCCAAAGGGGTTCCCCACGACCTGCTCACGACGGCTACGGTTCGACGCTGCACATGGCCCGCACGCCCACCTACTCCACGCCTGAGGGCCGCGCGACCCGCGAGCGCCTCATCGATGCGGCGAAGCGCGCGTTCGCCGCGCGCGGTTTCCGGGGCACCGCGATCGACGTGGTCGCCGCCGAGGCCGGCGTCACGCGGCAAGGCCTGCTCCACCACTTCCCGTCGAAGGTCCACCTGCTCGTCGCTGTCCTCGAGCAGCGCGACCTGGAGGACAAGGCCCTCGCCGAAGAGGTCGCCGCGACCGACGTCGGCTTCGAAGGGATGATGCTTGCCGTCCTCGACCACTCGGTGCAGCGCGAGTCACTCGCGCGGCTGTTCACGATCCTCTCCGCCGAGAGCATCGACGCCGACCATCCAGCCCACGCCCACTTCCTCGACCGCTACCGCCAGGCGCGCGCCGGGTTCACCGAGTGGATCGCGAGCGCCCAGGCCGCGGGCGAGATCGTCGACACGATCGCGCCCGACCAACTCGCGGCGGTGATGATCGCCGTGCTCGACGGCCTTCAGATGCAGCAGCACCTCGACGACGAGCCGCTCGCGATCGAGCAGACCCTCGCCGCGCTCCTGCGCACGCTGCGCCCCGCTTAGTCGGGCGGATCAAGCGCGTCAGCGATCTGCACGACCCAAGGCGCGGGCCGGCCGGCCTCGACGAGCAGCCGCAGGTTGCGTGCTGTGGTCTGGAGCATCCAGTCCGGCGGCTCCGCGGCCAGGAGGGTGGCCTTCGCTCGCCCCGCCAGCGGCTCGTCGCCGGCGATGACGGCGAGCTCCAGGCCCGCCGCACGGTCCCAGTAGTCGTGTGAGCCGAGGCCGCCGCGCCGCGCGACCGCAAAGTTGACGACCGGGATGACGGACTCGAGCCGCTCGAGGTCCGCGTCAGTGCCGCGGGCGAGCAGCAGCGTCGCGAGGTTGATGCCGGGGTAGTAGTCGCGCGGGTCGGCGTCCAGGCCCATGCTGTAGGCGTCGATCGCCTCGTCGAGCGCGAGCGCCTTCAGGTCCGCGTCGGTGGCCTGTTGCCAGGCGTCCTTGTGACAGCGTCCGAGGATCCCGCACGTCTCCGGCGACGGGCCGTAGCGCTCGACCACCGCCCGGAGGATCTTCAGCGCCTGCTTGCGGTCGCCCGGACCGTTGCGGCGGTTGAGGGCGAGCGCGTGCTGCTCGCGGACCGTCACGACGTCGCGGGTGGTCGCGGGCATCGCGTCGACGCAGCGGATCATGTCCGCCCACGCCGACACGTCGCGGTACGCGAGCAGCAGGTCCACGGGCAGCTCCGGCGAGGCGGTGCCGAGGTCCCCGATCTCCGCCTCGATCGCGCGCAGCGCGTCCGCGTCTTCGGCCTCGGCGGCGGCGCGCATGCGCTCGGTGAGCTCCGACGCGGCCCGCGCCCGGTCGCGGAAGGTCTCCGTCGACTCGTGCGGGAGTGAGCTGCCCACGTACTCGGGCAGCAGCTCGAACAGCGGCGAGTCCTTGTCCTGCGAGGCCTTCGCGAGGCGCAGCCGCTCGGTGAGGACCGTGCGCAGGCGCGTCGCCGCCTCGGCCGTGAACTGACCGTCGTCCTCGACCTTGTACGACAGCGACCGGATCGGCGCCACGTCGAACGGCAGCGTCCCGATCGCCGCGAAGATCAGGATCGTCGCGCGCGGGCGCGCCGCGTGCCGGATGCCGAGCTCGTAGAACACGTTCGCGTTGGCGAAGGTGAGGTCCGCGATCACGATCTCGGCCAGCAGCAGCCGCTCGTACATCGGCTTGTGGATGATCCCGCCGCCGCGCTCCTCGTCGGCCCGGATCACCTCGACGTCCGCGTCGGCCGCCGCGGGCTTGATCGCCTGCTCGTAGACCGCGTCGAAGTCGATCTCGATCCGGCCGCTCGGGTCCCGCTTGCGGCCGAACGGCATGGCGACGAACAGCAGCTGCCTGGGCATCTCGAGCCGACGCTACCGCCGGTCCACGGCGAGCGCAATTCATTGCACGATGTGCACGCCCAGCTCGCGGAAGGGCGCCACGAGTCGCTCTGGCGCGTCGCGCTCGGTCGCCAGGTGGGTGAGCGCGTCCGCGGGGCCGACGCGGAACGGCGCGACCGCGCCGAGCTTGTCCGAGTGTGCGAGGCCGACGACCCGGTTCGCGCGCTCGAGCAGCGTCCGGCGGACCTCCGCCTCCTCGGGGTACTGCTGGCTCACGCCGTGCTCGGCGTGAATGCTCCAGACGCCGAGGAAGCAGATGTCCGCCGTGATCTGCCGGTAGGCGGCGACCGTCTGCGCGCCCACCGCGACCATCGCGCGAGGCTCCAGCCGCCCGCCGATGACGATGACCTCGAGCCCCGGATGGCGGCCGAGCGCCTCTGCCACCGGCGGGCTGTGCGTGACGAACGTGCCCGTGTGGTCGGGCGGGATCGCGTCGGCAACCGCAAGCGCCGTGCTGCCGCCATCGAGGATCGCGACCTGCCCCGGGCTCAGCAGTGTCACCGCGGCCCGGGCCAGCTGACGCTTGGCCTCGGCGCCCTGCGCTCGACGGCCCTCATAGGTAGTCGCCGTGGACGAGCGCGCCAGCGCGCCGCCGTGGACCCGGACCAGCCGGCCCGCCTCGGCCAGCTCGTCCAAGTCTCGGCGGATGGTGTGCGGGGACACGTCGAGCAGCCCTTGGAGCTCGGTCGCGACGACGCGCCCCGAAGCCGTCAGCTCATCGAGGATGCGGCGCTGGCGCTCGTCCTTGAGCAACCCGCCGCGCTCAGCCGACGACGCCATGGCGCTCGGCCCACTGCAGGAGCATGATCGTCTTGGCGTCGGCGATCCGCCCGTCTCGCACCATGGCGAGCGCCTCGGACAGGCTGACCTCGAGCACCTCGATGTCCTCGCCTTCCTCGGCCACGCCGCGGGCCGCCTCGTCCCGGTGTTCGCGCTCGTACGGCGCGGCGAAGAAGTGCACGCGCTCCGTCACCGAGCCGGGGCTCATGAACACCTCGAACAGCTTCTCCACGGCGCCGACGCGCACGCCGGTCTCTTCCTCGGCCTCGCGACGGATCGCGGCCTCGGGGTCCTCTTGATCGAGCAGGCCGGCCGGCGTCTCGATCAGCATCCCGTCCGGATGGCCGTTCGCGTAGGCAGGCCAGCGGAACTGCCGGGTCAGCAACACCGTGCCGGCGCGGGGCTCATACAGCAGGATCGTCGCGCCGTTGCCGCGGTCGTACGCCTCGCGGCTCTGCCGTGTCCAACCGCCGTCCCGGCCCTGGAAGTCGAACGTGGCCTTGCGCAGGACGTACCAATCGTCCGAGAGCACCTCCACCGCCACCGGGCGCACCCGCGCATTTCCGAGAGGATTCATGCGCACCATTATGCGTGTTCATGCTCGTTCGTGCAACAAACGAGCAGATACGCGCGGCTGCCCGCCGCACTCGCGGGGAAGGACAAGGTCCAGATGAAGACTCGAGAAATCGGCAATGACACCGTCGGCCGCGAGCGCGTGGGCGCGATCGGGCTCGGCCTGATGACCTTCGACCAAACCGGCGCGCAGCCGCGTGAGCAACTGGCCGCGACCGTCCGCGCCGCCGTCGACGCGGGCGTTCGCCTGCTCGACAGCGCCGACGCCTACGGCCCTGGAGACGATCTCGGCGCAAAGGCCCAAGGCGCGAACGAGCGGCTCATCGCCGGACTGCTCGACGAGCTCGGCCTGCGCTCGGAGGTCCTGCTCGCCACCAAGGGCGGCCACATCCGAACCGACGGCGGCGGCTGGGCCCTCGACAGCTCCCCCGAACACCTCCGAGCCGCCGTCGACGCTTCGCTGCAGCGGCTCGGCGTCGACCAGCTCGCGCTTTGGCAGCACCACCGCCCCGACCCGAACCGCGACTACGCGGACGTCGTCGGCACGCTCAAGGAGATCCACGACTCCGGCAAAGTGCGGATGGTGGGGATCTCGAACGCCAACTCCGACCAGATCCGCCTCGCGCACTCCGTCCTCGGCGCCGCGCTCGTGAGCGTCCAGAACGAGTTCTCGCCCGCCTTCCGCTCCAGCCGGCCCGAGATCGACGTCTGCGAGGAACTCGGCCTGGCATTCCTGCCCTGGTCACCGCTCGGCGGGCTCACCAGCGCCAAGGGACTCTCCGACAAGCACCCCGCGTTCAAGCAGGTGGCCGACCACCACGGCGTCAGCGCCCAGCGCGTCGCGCTCGCGTGGGAGCTCGCCCAGTCCGAGTGCGTCATCCCGATCCCGGGCTCCAAGCGCCCCGAATCGATCACGGACTCGGCGGCCGCCGCCGACCTCGAGCTCTCGCCCGACGAGCTCGCTGCCCTGGACGCCTAGCCGCCGGTCGCGGCCGTGGGGGTCGCGGCGGGCTCCTCCGTGGGCGTGGCCGTCGCCGTCGCCGTCGCGGTCGTGACCGGGGTCGCGGAGGCGGTGGGTGTCGGTGATGGCGTGTCGCTCGGCGTGGTCGCCGCGGTGGCGCTCGGGGTCTCTGCCGGAGCCGCCGTCTCGGTCGGCGTCGCTGTCGGCGTCGGCGTCGGTGTCGGTGTCTCGGTCGCGC
The DNA here is from genome assembly GCA_027587225.1 of Solirubrobacter taibaiensis. Lineage (GTDB taxonomy): Bacteria > Actinomycetota > Thermoleophilia > Solirubrobacterales > Solirubrobacteraceae > Solirubrobacter > Solirubrobacter taibaiensis. The sequence goes on along the minus strand of JAPDDQ010000045.1, from coordinate 37,695 downwards.
TCGGTGTGGGCGTGGGGGTCAGACCGCTCTCGGCGAGCTCCTGCTCGACCTCGCGCTGCACGTCGGCGACGATGCGGGCCACGGCGGCCGGTGTGCCGCCGTCGCCGAGATCGTCGATCGCGTCGAGCTTGCGCAGCTCCTCGGTGAGGCGGCGCAGCAATTCCTCCGACGGCGCGGATTTGACGCTGACGACGATCTGGCTCGCGATGGCCGTGGTGATGCACGCGGGGCAGTTGACGTTGAGGGCCTCGGCGACGTTGATCGGCATGATCACGTCGCTCTGCCCGACGACGAGGACCAGTTGGAAGGCGACGGCGACGGTCGTGCACGCCTTGCAGCTCGCCAGCGCGTAGGCGGAGTTCTTCTGGTCGACGGTCGCGCCGTCCGCGACGGTGACGAGCGAGTAGACGACGTCGTACTTGATGCCGCCGTCAGTGGAGTTGGCCGCGAGCGCTTGGTTCTCGTTCGGGCCGGGCTTGTCGGGCAGCTTGATCGGGAACGCGGTCGCGGGAGAGGTCGACGGCGCCGCCGTCGCCGTGGGCGACGCCGAGGCCGTCGTGGTCGCCGTGGCTGCGGCGGTCGCCTCGGCCGCGGCCGCGTTCGGCGGACCGGAGCCGTCGAGGGCCGGCGTGTCCTTCGCGCTCGGAACCTCGTCGGAGACGATCACGACCGAGGAGTGGTCCGGGTTGCCGTCCTTGACGACGACGATCGCCGGCGTCTCCTTGGTGGCGCCGCCCTGCGGGATCATCGCGATCGCCAGGTGCCGCCCCGGGGGCAGCGAGACCGGAGGCTGCGGCCGGGCGGCGGCGACCGGCGGGCTCACGGTGTCGACCGCGTCCACGAGCGTTCCGCGATCCGTCGCGCGGACCGGCTGGTACTGCCCGGAGGGCCACCACGCCCACAGCAACAGCGCCGCCAGCCCGACAGTCGCTGCGGCCAGCGCGCCACGGCGTGCGGGCCGGTCGTCGCTCCAGCGCAGCCCCTTCTTGACCATCGAGCGGACCAGGCGCTCGGCCATCAATGCGACGCCCAGCACCGGCAGCGCGAGCGCGACGATCCGGAGCGCGGACGCGATCCCGGAGAGCACGTCACCGGAGCCGAACTGATCCACTAGCGCCGGGGCGAGCTGGGAAGCGCTCTCCCACGCGGACGCGGCGAGCTTGGGGAAGAGCATGATCGCGCTGAGCGAGATGAGAAAGAGCAGCGGGACGGTGACCAGGACCCAGGTGGTCACGAGCAGCCGCGCACGGCCGGTGAGCGCGGACGGCTCCCGGCGCTTCCACGGCAGCAGCCGGCGCAACGTGGGCCCGATGTGGGCGTAGAGGTCAGGGACGCCCGTCGCGTCGGAGAGGATGTGGTAGCCGTCCGCGCGGATCACGGGCGACAGGTTCTTGACCATCTCGAGCAGCTGGATGGCGATCAGCAGCAACAGCGCGTCGGCCCGAACGACGTACCAGACGCCGAGCGTGACCACGGCGATCAGCGCGTTGAAGTAGATGCCGCCCAGGTCGGTTCGCAAGCGCGCGCCGCGCGGCAGGCGATAGGCGTCCGTGACGTCGGTGTAGAACGCGGGCCAGACCATGTAGATGCCGGCGCCCATCGCTCCGGGCCGACCTCCGCCGTACCGGCAGGCCGCGGCGTGACCGATCTCGTGTAGCGCGCCCGACCCGATGCCCAAGGCGAAGACGAGCAGCAGCAGCTCGGGATTGCCGAACGCCTGCGCGGTCGCCGAAGCGACGCCCTTCTCGATCAGCACGAACCAGGCCACGGCGGCGAAGCCGACGAGGGCCGCGCACAGCACCCACGGGCGGAACAGGTGCGTGAAGGGCGCGGTGATGCGATTCGTGATCCGCGAATCGCTGAACACGACCTTCCAACGCAACGCGAGGAGCGGGTTCGCGCGTGGCGGCGCGTTGTCCTCGGTACCCGCCAGCAATCCCTGCTTGGCCAGCTTGGCGCCGACCACGGCGACCTGCTCCGGCTCGAGCCGCTTCCCGAGCCGCTCGGACATCGCGTCGGCGAGCGCGCTGTTGTCCCGTTCGCCGTCGATCTCCTCCAGCAGCCCGTACATGAGCGGGCCGAGCTGAACCATCTGGCCATCGGCCCGGCGCACGAGCGCCGTGCCGTTCTTGTAGCCAGACCCGCTGACGTTCCCGACCAGCTCCACCCCCGCCGCACGCGCGAGCGGAGCCTGATCCTTCGGTGCCGGGGCCGGGCTGGCGGCGGGCCGGTTTGCGGTTGCGCTCATCCCGGCCCGCTCCTAGATCACTTCTGGTCGATCGTGGCGTTCTGCTCCGCCGTGGCGTTCGCCTCGACGTTGTCGAGCGTCTGGCTGATGTTGACCTGCTGGGCGGCGAGCGCCTGTGCCGTGGCGCCCTCGGAGCCGATGTTGGCCGCGACCGCCGCGTCGATCGGCGCCGCGACGTTCGCGTTGGCCGCGACGGCACCGTTGATCGGCGCCGCGACGTTCGCGTTCGCGTTGATGTCGATGTTCGCGTCCAGCAGGCTGCCGCCGTTGAGCAGGTTGTCCACGCCGCTCGTGACACCCCCCGCAGTACCGCCGACACCGTCCACGGCGCCGCCGACGCCATCGGTCACGCCGCCGACGCCATCGGTGACGCCGCCCACGCCGTCCGTCACGCCACCGACGCCGTCCGTCGCGCCGCCGACGCCGTCCACGGCCCCGCCGGCCGTCCCGCCGACCCCATCGACCGCGTCGCCGACACCATCCACGACGCCACCGGTCGCCCCGCCGACACCGTCGCCGGCGCCGCCGGCCGCAGTGCCGGCACCGTCCACCACGCCGCCCACCGGATCGGCCGCGCCCGCCGGCACGGCGGTCCCAGTCGTGCCCGTCGCGTCCGCCGGCGCCTGGCCACCGTCCAGCGCGGCGGCCGCCGACCCGGCGCCCACCGCCGGCGTCGTGCCGTCGCCCTCGTCGGAGTTGGCGTCCTGGCTGATCTCCGCGTGCTGCGGCGCGGTCGCGTTCGCCTCGCCGCTGATGCTCTGCTGGATCGAGCCCACCTGCTGCGCGACGGCCGTCGCCTCCGCGTCCGGACTCAGGAGGTTGGCGGACGCCGCCGCCTCGATCGGCGCCGCGACGTTCAGGTTCGCCGCCACGGCCAGATCCACGGGCGACGTGAGGTTGAGCCCGAGGTCGACGTTCGCGCTGACGTCGAGCAGCGACATGAGCTCCTTGTTCGGCAGAGAGACCGCTTCCTCGGCCTCGATCTCGTCCATGGATACGCGTTCGATCTCTTCGCCCATCACCACTCCCGGAGCGCAGTCAACAGAAATTCTGACTGCGGGTTCTCCAAGCGCGGAAGGCCCGAAACCGCGTCCCTGGATTGCGTCACGTGCAGTTGACGCTCGTGCGGACGAGTGCTGCCCTTAGAACGACGAAAACCCCCGCTGTGGCGAGGGTTTGAGGGGAGAGCCGACGAGCGGATTCGAACCGCTGACCCCTTCATTACGAGGCGGTTCGAGCGCCTCGACTCGCGTGTCGTCAACACGCGTCTTCCCTGCAATTCCTGCGTTTCGCGTTGACGGGCTGAGCCCTTCACTTCGCGTTCTGCAGACCGGTGTGTCACGCGTGTGCCACGCCCCGGGAAATCTCTTTGCGCCCGGGGCCGGCTCGGCGGGCTTAAGGGATGTGGCGATCCATGTCCTGAGTTTGACGCCCGTCGCGCGATGCGCCGGCCGCCCTCGCGAAATTGGGTTGCGGATCAGGCCTGCTCGTCGGGTTAAGCAGATGTGGAGGGCTTTTCCGTGAGGGCGACCGAGCTGCGGGTGGCGCTTGTCGTGCGTGAACGCGATGGGCGCTTTGAGGCGGAGGTCGAGGGCTACCCGCTGGTGCGGGAGACGGGCCGGACGGCCTGGGAGGCAATCAACCGCTTGGTCGGCGCGCACCGGGCGCTGTTGGAGCGGCGGTGGTCGGCGTGAGGGGGGTCTTGGACGTACTTGCGAGTGCGCCGGCCCCGTGGGCGGTGCTGGCCGTGGCAAGCGTGCGGCCGGCGATTCAGAAGGTGGGGCGTATGGCTGATCTGCGAGTGAGCGCGGCGCCGTCGGGGTCGCGCGGTCGGACGAGTCGCGACGCGGTGCGGCGGCTGGGGCGAGCGGTGCTGTGGCTCCTCGTCTTCGTGTTGTTGCTGCGTGGTGTCGCGAGCGTGCTGGAGCCGCGCGGGCCGGCTGCTCTTAGCGCAGCTTCCCGGCCGGCCGCTCCTGCGTGGCCCCGATGATGAGGCGCGGGCGTTCGCGGGGGACTTCGCGCGTGCCTACCTGACTTACAGCGCGAACGATCCGGAGAGGTCGGCGACGGCGATCCGGGCGTTCGTGGAGCCGGAGCTGGCGAGTTCGATCGTGCCGAAGTACAGCGAGGATGCGCCGCGGCGGGCGGTCGGCTCGGTGTCGGTCGCGCGCGTGACCCGCATCGACGACTCGACGGCTCTCGTAACGGTGGCCGCGGCGGCGACGGGCGGGACGCGGTACCTGACGGTGCCGATCGCCCGGGATGCGCGCGGCGGCCTGGTGGTCTCAGACCTGCCGTCACTGGCGGCTGAGCCCGCGCTCGCGTCGGTGCCGGCGATCGCGGCCGAGTCAATTCCGACGGGCGAGCGGCAGCCGATCGAGGACGTCGTCTCACGGTTCCTGCGGGCGTACCTGGAGGGCGATGGCGGCGAGCTGTCGTTCTTCACCCCGAGCGGGGTGCAGATTGGCGCGCTCGGCTCCGAGCACGAGCTGGTCGACGTGACGTCGCTGGCGCTGTTGACGCCCGCGCAGGGGCGCGTACGCGAGGTGCTGGCCACGGTCCGGACCCGGGACGGTGCGACGGGCGCGACCTATGGAATGCGTTACCGGCTGCGGCTGGTGCGCGAGGACCGCTGGCTGGTGGCCGCGGTCAACACGACCAAGAAGGCGGGTTGAGAGCGATGCGCAAGTTCGTGACGGCTGCGGCCGTGTTCGTCTGTACCTGGACCGTGACCGCTTCGGCATGGGCGCAGGGCGACGGCGAGAAGATCGGCGACAACGTCGGCAAGCTGCTCGGCGGTTGGGCCAGGAGCTTGTACGTCGGGATCGCCGCGGTGGTCGCGTTGATGTTCCTGCTCAATCGCCGGTTCGCCGACCTGGCGGTGTTCATGGTCGCGGCGCTCCTGGTGGGCGGGTTCGTGATGGCACCCAACGAGGTGGCCGGCACGATCCGCGACATCTGGCAGACGATCACCGGCTGATGTCCGACCGGTTCGTTATCCGCTCCTACCGGCGCGTGTTCGAGGTCGACCGGCGCATCTACCGCGTCGATCGCTGGGCACTGCCGGTCCCGGGCGGCGTGCCACTACGCGCGGTCGCCTACTTCGCCGCAACGCTTCTTCTCGCGGTCCTGCTGCCGCTCGCGTTCATCTCGGCACCACTGCGTTACGTAGTGCTCCCGCTGGCGGTCGCGGTGCTCGGGACGCAGGCCGCCCCGGACGGACGAGCGGCTCACCGCTTCGCGTGGGACTGGCTGTGCTTCCGCATCCGCGCGCATCGTCGGTCCGCCGGCCGCGTCGTCGCGCTCGAGGGCGAGCCGGTGCGCTGGGACGGCGAACTGGCGGTCCGCTGGGACGCCGACGCTCCCGAGTTGCAGCGCGCACGGATCGTCGGTCCCGCGCGCGTGACGTTCAACGTCCCGACCACGCTCGGCGAGCCCGACAGCGCCGTGGTCCTGTGCGCCCGGACTGAGCTGGAGGTCCAGCCATGAAGCGTTTCCCGCTGCGGTACGCGCATCAGAACATTCTCGTCGGGCACGGTGACGCGCGGGCGGCGCTGTTTCGGGTGGACACGGTCTCGTACCCGTTCCTCGCCAATGCCGACAAACGCGAGTGGCTCAGGCGGCTGGCGCGCTTCGCGTTCGCGGTCGAGGCCGACTTCTCGATCTGGCGGGTGTGCCGAGCGTATCCAGCCGACGGCTACGCCGATCAGGCGATGGCGCTGCTCGACGAGCGCAATCAGTCCGCAGCCGCGTGGCGCTCATACCTGGCCGGGCACGAGGAGTATCTGCGCGGGCTGCGCTCGTTCACGCCCGAGGTCTACCTGGCGGTCTCCCTCCCGTCGCAGCGCTCGTCCGGGCTCGATCGCGCCCGCCGTCGCTTCGAGGGCCTGTTCGGAGTCGCACACCCGGTGCCGATCCCAGGTTCCGAGCTCGACGCCCTGGTCGCCGCCGAGGAGCGCGCCTTCCGCCGCGCCGAGGGCTCGCTGCCGGTGCGCCGCGCGACGACGCGAGAGCTGCAGTGGCTGCTGCGACGGGCCGCCTGCCGCGGCGTTGCCGAGCCGGCGCTCGATGACCATTGGGAGCCGAGTGCGTCGATCGTGGAGACCGCCGACGGGCAGTCGGGCTACGAGCCGCTCGGGACCGACTTGGTGCGCCACGCGAACGCGCCCGTGCTTGAACAGGACCGCTCGCTGCTCATCGACGCCGAGGAAGGCCGCTCGCATCAGGCGCTGCTCGGTATGGGCGCGCTGCCCGAGGAGTCCGAGTTCCCCGGCGGCGCCGAACTGCTGTTTTCACCGCTAGAGGCCCTTTCGTTCCCGGTGGACGTGGCGCTGCACGCGCGCTGCGATGCCGCGCATGACGGTCATGCAGCAGGGCGCCAACGCTGCGAGCCGCCCGTTCACCGCGCTCGCCGGCACCGTGGCAGGCCGTGCCGTCGGCCGCCAGGAGAGCGCGCTCGTTGCGACGGCTGCGACTTCTGCGAAGTCCTCGGAGAAGAGCGACAATCGCGATACGGCATCCGCCGGGCAGCCCGCGGGCCGAGCCGCATCGACTCCTCGCACCACCGACGCAGGGACCCCGTCCACGAACGGCCACATGAGTGCTCCGGTCGCCGCACGTTTGCGCACGTCCGCGTCTTCGACGACCGTGCTGAGGGCCGGCGATCCGCTCGGTCAACCGCCCGAGCCATCGGCTCCCGCTCCCGCGCCTCCGAGCTCGAGCCCGCCGGGTCGGGCGCCGGCCCCCCCGACGGAGGCGCCCAACGGTCCGAGCGAGCCGACGCCGCGCTCCTCACACGAGGACGTCATGCGCCGCGCCCGCGAGCTGCGCGAGCGCCCGCACGAGCCCATGAACCCCGGCGAGCCCTGGGACCGTGGTTGACCGCCTCCGCCTGTTGGCCAACCGGCCGATCCAGGACGGCGATCGCGTCCGCCTGTTCGCCACCGTCGTCGCGCTGATCGTCGGCGCCGCCGCGCTGCTCGCGTTCCTCGACGACCCCGACACCACAGCACCGCGCACGGCTCCGCCCTCCGCGACGACGGAGAGCGCGGTTGAGCAGCCGTCAGGCCCGCCACCATCGATGCGCGCTCCAGCGACGCTCGTCGCACCGAGCGAGGAGAGCGACCCACCCACGACCCAGCGCCCACGAGTCGCCGACGTCGCGCACAGCAAGCGAGCCGCTCGCCGCTTTCTGCGGCAGTTCTTGGCCTTCAGCTACGGCCGCACGCCGGCCTCGACGATCACCGCCGCCAGTCTCGAGGTGCGCGCCAAACTCGATCAAGCGCGACCGCGGGTCCCCGCCGAGGAGCGACGTCGCCACGCTCGCGTCGAGCTGCTGCAGTCCGACGGGGTCAGCCGCGAGCGTGCCGACCTGTCGGCCGTGATCACTGACGGCGAGCGCCGCTACACCATGCGCCTGCAGCTCGCCAACACGGCCACCGGCTGGCTCGTGACCGCCCTGGAGCGCTGACCGTGCCCGCCCCTGCCGCCGCAGCCATCGCGATCGGCGTCGTCCGCCGCTCCCGCCGCTCCCGCCGCGCCCGTGCCGTCGTGCTCGCGCTCCTGCTGGTCGGTGCCGCCTGGCTCGTGGTCCTGGTCGGCGTCCTCGGCGCGCTGTTCGGCCTGCAGACCCCGCAGAGCGGCTACGAGCCCTCCCGCACCGCCCTCGCCGACATCCCACACCACTACCTCGAGCTCTACCAACGCGCTGGCGCTCGCTACCGCATCGACCCGTGGATTCTCGCCGCCATCGGGCACATCGAGACCAACCACGGCCGCCTCGCCGCGCCCGGCGTCCGTTCAGGCGTTAACAACTACGGATGCTGCGCCGGGCCGATGCAGTTCTCGATCATCGGGGCCCGCAGCACCTGGGACGCCTACGGCGTCGACGGCAACAACGACGGCCGAAAGTCCCCATACGACCCCGCCGACGCGATCCCCGCGGCCGCTCGCTACCTGAAGGCCAGCGGCGCACCGGCCGACTACCGCCGCGCGATCTTCGCCTACAACCACGCCGACTGGTACGTCGCCGACGTGCTCGCCCAGGCCGACGTCTACCGCGGCGCCGCTACCGCCCCATCGTCCTCGTCACCGGCCGAACGCACGACCGTCCACGAACTGCTCGCCAACCCGAGGATCATCCTCACGCCCGGCCAACGAGCCGACCTCCGGGCCGGCGGCATGGACCCGCGCCTGCTGTCCACGATCGTTTGGATCGGCAAGCGCCACACGATCGTCGTCACCTCGCTCCGCGCCGACCACTACCCGGGCACCAACCACGAGGCCGGCCGCGCCATGGACATCGGCGCCGTCGACGGCGAGATCTGCCGCGGCACCCGGCACGGCCGGTGCGCCGACCTGGTCCGCGAGCTCGCCGCCGTAGCCGGCCCGAGCCGCTCCACCGAGCTCATCTACTGCTGGGATCCCGACCCGGCCGACCCCGGCATGTTCGCCCGCGCCGATCACTGCGACCACATCCACTGGGGCATGGACGCGTGACCCTCGCCGCCGCTGTCCTTCAGCCCTGCGGACCTTCCCGCAGTCAACCGGCGCAGCCGGTCCTCACCTGCACAAGAGCGGAGGCGGCCGGCGGGGTCAAGAGGAGCCCGGCAGGGCCGAGCGCAGCGAGCTGCGAAGCAGTCCTCTTGACGCCGCCGGACGACCGGAGCTAGCGGTTCGGATGACGATCGCGGCAGCGGAAAACGGCAGACAGAGCCAGCGTTTGCGTCCGTATCGGCACGTACATTGGACGGCTCATGACTTCTGCGCGATCAACCTTCGTTGTAGCGTTCGACTCCGAGGCGGCCCAAGAACTCGCCGAGTTGATCAAGTCCAAGGAGGAGCGCAAGGCGATCTTCAACGCGCTCGACAAGCTGCGCCAGCTCGGTCCGAGGTTGGTTCCGCCACACGTCAAGACCCTCCAAGACAGCCCCGGCCTGGTCGAGCTCCGTCCGCGGCAGGGGAAGTCCGCTTCCCGTCTGGTCTTCAAGCGCTGCGAGGATCTCTACGTCATCTTGGCTGTCTCCAAGGATCACGCGACCGATCTCGATGCCGTAATCGCCAGGGCGACGTCCCGCCTGGAGCAGTACGAGTGATTCTCCGTGCCCGATGCGGCGGCCGAAATGGGACCGCTCGTCCACGGTTTTCGGGACACGGCTTGTCAACACGCTTGACTTTGCCGATAACAGAACTATTATGGATTCCATGGCACGCAAGCTCTCTTTGAATTCGCTTCCGACCGTCGGCGGGTTTATTGCCGAGCAGTCCAATGAGGACGGCGAGTTCCGTGCGGAGTGGCAGCGCTTGGCCTTCGCGCGTCACGTAGCCGCGGAGCTGATCCGCTACCGCGCGGACAACGGGCTGTCCCAGAGCGACCTTGCTCGCGCACTTGATCTCTCGCAGCCACGTGTGGCGAAGCTCGAGTCGGGCGAGTTCAATCCTCGCATCGAGACAATCATCGAGATCACGCGCAAGACCGGTGTTGAGTTCGCGTTCAGCTCGGCGCTGGCGACGGCAGAGCCCAAGCTCCTCACGAAGGCCGCCAAAGAGCAGGTAGCGGTCGAGTACGACAACGTCGTCGTGCATGTCGCAAGCGCCTCGCGGAGTAGCCAGCGCACCATTCGAAAGGGTGCAGCCGCAAGCTAGACCAAGCTTGCGGCTGAAGCTGAGCGCCGATGGCGCACTCGTGAACGAGCCGGCGTAACCCTGTCGCGCTCCATTGGGTCGGCGAGGACGGCCGCTTGCGGCCGCCCGCAGCCGGCACGGCGGCGAGCGAAGCGAGCCGCCCTTGAATCGGTGAAGAAGGTTCTCACGGAATCGCGCCCGAGCTCCTATGGGTTCAAACCTTGATCCCACTAAAGCCGGCCGGCCGCGGTCGAAGCGGCGGCAGCACGAGAGCACGGCCGATCGCGAGGGACTTGCCGCCGACCCAGTGCGTTGCGATAATTAACTGATCGCCAAGTACTCTCTGGTCCGCTCCGGGGACGGTTCCGTCCGACCGATCTGTAAGCGTCGCGTACCTACCCGTAGCTACATGGCACCTCCCAACAAACAGATGCCAAAGACAACCCCGGAGGAGGACCGGCGCACGCTTTCGAGCGCCTGGCGAGGCCAGCGTGCAGAGCACGGCCGATCGCGGGGGACCTGCCGCCGACCCAGTGCGTTGCGATAATTAACTGATCGCCAAGTACTCTCTGGTCCGCTCCGGGGACGGTTCCGTCCGACCGATCTGTAAGCGTCGCGTACCTACCCGTAGCTACATGGCACCTCCCAACAAACAGATGCCAAAGACAACCCCGGAGGAGGACCGGCGCACGCTTTCGAGCGCCTGGCGAGGCCAGCGTGCAGTTCGCGGGCTGATGCCCCTCACCGCTCGGGCGGCACCGCGACTGACGCTCGATGCCCGTCGCTTGGTGCATGCGGACTCGTTCACTGCGGTGATGCTCGCCGCCGCAGTTGGCGCGCATATCGAACGGGACCAAGGCCACAGCGTGGTTGTGCAGGAGCCGCTTGACGACCGAGCCTGGAGCCGTCTGCACGACGCCGTGGGAACTCTTCCGGGGCGGGCTCGCTGGTCGGGACAGCGCGAGCCGCCGGGACGAGATCGCGACATTCTGATGCCCGTAACGCGCGTCGAGGACGACGAGACGGCCGATCTTCTGGCGCACTGGATCGGCGTGGTGGGCGCGGCGACCCGCCTTCCGGCATCCGAGTCAAGGCTCCTGCAACAGGCCACGGCGACGTTCGCCGACAACGCGCTGCGTCACGCATCGACCCGCTCGGGTCTCGTGGCTGCCTGCAGAGAGCCGCAAGGCAACGACCTTCAGATTGTCTGCTTCTCGCCAGGCGAGGATGCGGATTCCCGCTCGGACGCTAATCGCTACGTGCGCGAGCTTGCTGAGCGAAGCAAGAACGAACTAGGCGGTCTGTTCGCCCTCGACACCCTGGCGAGGCGACGGAACATCGACGCGACTCTTCGGGTTGCTACCGGGCACGCACGCCTGTCCTCGCGCGGCCAGCGGTTCCGTCTAGATGGCGACGCGCCAGTGGTTCCAGGCTTCGTCGCGAGCCTCGAGATCCACATGGCTCCATAGTGCATCTGTCCGTACTCTGTCCGCACGGGTAGGTGCAGCGCGTGCACGGTCGATGCCAGAGGGTATGGTTTCAGTTGTGTCAGTGAACCCTGTTATCTTCGACCTCGGCGCGTATGGGAGCGTCCTGGCTACCCGAGACAAGGGGCGTGTGGCCGGCCGCGCAGCAGCCGACCAACTCTCGTCCGCGTCTTCGATGGTTCTCGCCTTCTGGGGAGTCGAGGTGGCTTCGCCGCCCTTCCTCGATGAAGTCGTGCGCGCCGTACGTGCGGAGCTGCTCGGCGGCACTTCGAGTCGTCTCTTGATCGTGGCCGGCGTGAACGCGGACGTTAGGGAAAGCCTCGAGATCGTGCTCGAGCGTCAGGGCGCGGCAATGGCTGCACTTGAGCATGGCCAGCTCACACTTCTCGGAGGGAGCCGACATCTCGAGGAGACACTCCGGGAAGCGCAGAAGCTCGGCTACTTCTCGGCACGGGACCTCGCCGAACGGCTCGCTGTAAAGCTCCCGAACCTCCACAGCAGACTTAAGGCGCTAGCCGAAGCCGGAGCGGTTGCCCGGGATCATGACGCGCCGGGCGAACGCCCGAAGCGAGGCGGGACAGCGAAGGCCTTCCGTACGGGGGACCTTGAAGTGCTGGATCGCATCGTCACGGCTTCGTAACGTCGCCGCACGACGTGCCCGGGGACGAGGGCAAGGCTGCTCCTCGCAGTCTGATCGATACGCGGTCTAACGACGCGTGTCGTGGCGCGTGATAACCTTTCAATGAAGTCATTGAAAGGAACGCGATGAATGTGACCGACACGAAGCTCCGAACCTGGGATGCGCAGAGACTTCGCGTTTCTCGCTCAAAGCGAGCGACGTTGCTCGCGCAGGTGGCGAACCTGGTTGATCAATTGCGTACTCACGTCCCGGCGTCAAGCTCGTTCAAGGTCGTGCGTTTCCGTCGCGCCGGCTCACTGCGGAAGGCGACCGCTGTTCATCCGCGAGGCGATACCGGGATTGACGCGGATATCGCCGTGTATCTCGACACGAGCAACGCTTCCGACTACGACCTCGCGACGATGCACTCCACGCTGCGGGAGATCGTGCGTGGCGTCTATCCCACGAAGAAGGACAGCGACTTCTGGGTCCAGCCACACACGCTAGGAATGCAGTTTCACGCGTCCGGACTCTCTGTGGACTTAGTCCCGTTGATCGCGATCGAGGACGAGCTCGAGGAGGCATACATGGTGTCCTCGACCGGAGGACGAGCGGGCAAGACAAACGTCCCGGGGCACCTGAAATTCGTGGGAGACCTCGCCAAGGCGGACGGTCGATACCGGCCGCTTGTGCGCATGGCCAAGACTTGGCGCAACGAGGCGGAACTCGGGCACGAACTTAGCTCCTTCGCCATCGAGCTGATACTCGCGGAGCTTCAACGTCGCGACGGACCTGCTCCTAGCCTGGAGTTGGGCCTGCAGCGCTTCTTTCTCTACCTCGCGCAGACGGGCCTGCTCGAGCCGATTCTCTCCGGACACGAGGTCACGCCAGACGACTCGGGCGTCGTGATCCTGGACCCCTGCAACTCGACGAACAACGTCGCGGTGCGCATGGTCGAGACGGAACGCCAGGAAGTCGTCGCGGCCGCGACCATCGCGTGGGAAACCCTTGTCACCGCCCACCACGTCGGCACGAAGGGCGAAACGTCAGAGTTGTGGCGCGAGGTCTTCGGAACGCACTTCAGTCTCGACTTGGAGGTCGCGGCAGCGTGAGCACCCTCACTCAGACATCCACGTACACGATCACAGACGTCGGGAAGGTCGTTGACCGCTTCGCCGCGGACTACTACATGATCGCCCAAGCAACCGGTCTCGTTGGTCGAGATCACGTGGCTGCCGTCTGCCACGACGTCAAGCTGATGGCGCAGCGCCGGTATCTCGACCGAGTCGACATCGTGCTCCGTAACAGCGCGCGCAAGGAGATCCGTGCTGCGCGCTACGCAGTATCGACGTCCGCCTCTGGTTGGGAGACCGATCGACCCGGAAACAACTTGTGGCCTCGGCAGATCGGCGGCGATCTTCGTGTCGTCGTAGGCCACAGTACGGACTGGTGGGCGCTCACGGAGCAACAGCGCGCGACTTTCGTGCAGAACGAATGCGATCTCTACTGGAGCGCGACGGACATCGATACGTCCTACCCGGGCATGGCGGGGAGGTTCGATCGTCGTTACGCCTCTAACGCGTACGGCATGGAGCGAACGATCTTCGAAGGGCAGGCGTGATGTCCAATAGCCGCGATTCCTTGTTCGAGCTCGACATCGCGCTTCCCGATGCACGGTTGGACGCCATAGCCACCGATCTAGTTGGTTTCGATCGCCGGTTCGAGCGAGTGGGCCGCTCCCTTCAGGCGCTCCTCGACCCGGACAGCGTCGGGGCGTGGGCAAAGCGGTTCCACGAAGCCGACGCACCAGTGATCCGGCTGATGGCCGACAGGTATCCGCTCGTCGTCCTAGCAGGCGATGTAGGGACAGGAAAGACCGCTTTCGCGGAGTGCGCAGCCGACCGGCTCGTAAGGTTGACGCGTCGCGAGGGCCAGCTCATGAAGCTCTCGACACGCGTTCGTGGCACGGGTCACGTCGGTCAGATGAGCCACCTAATCAACGAGGCGTTTACGGTTGTTGAGCAACAGGCTGGCAAACGTCGGCTCGCGTTCCTGGTCATCGACGAGGCAGATTCGCTCGGCGCCAGCCGCGACGCCATACATCACCATCACGAGGACAAGGTCGCGGTCAATACGCTCATCCAGAAGATCGACGACACGAGGCGACTCGGGGGACGGGTGCTCGTGTTCCTGGCGACGAATCGCGCCGCCGCGCTCGACCCCGCACTCCTGAGACGTGCTGGGATACAAGAGCGATTCGATCGGCCAGACGAGGAGCAACGGCTTGCTCTACTGCGGCACGACACCCAAGGGTTCGAGATCGACGGCGCGGTGCTCGACGAAGTCGTCGACCTAACCGGCCCCGAGCGTAACGAAGGCTTAGGCTTCACATTCTCCGATCTTCGGACTCGTTTGATCCCCGAAGCATTGCTCCGCGCGTTCCCCGACCGCCCGATGACGGGAGACGACCTGCTTGCCATAGCGACGTGCATGCGACCCTCTCCGGCCTTGATCGACGCCGTTCAGGCTTGATGCCGCGCACGCTGCATATCACTGGAAGTGCAGGAGCGGACTGCGATGCCGTCCTCCTTCGGGAAACGCATTCATTTGTGGATCAGGTCGTTAGCGGATGGACCAGCCGCGGCGGCACGATCGTCGCCGGAGTCGCGGGCTCCCCCACACATCAGGACGATTCGGATCTTTCGATCATCTTCGATTGGACCGTAATCTCGGCCGTGGCGAGGGCCGTGCGCCAAGGCGGTGCCCAGTCATACGGGACGAACGGACCGGCGCTGGTTTTGAGGGGCTCGCGCCGCGCGTACGAGCAGGTCCCCGAATGGGGAGCGGCACTCCTTACTGACCTCACAGAAGCCGGGGCGCTTGATCTGCGGTTGCTTCCCGATACGTGGCGATCGGGGGCCCTCGTACGCCGCGAACAAGCCGACGTTGGAGGCATCCTCATGACGTTGAGTGGCGGTGCCGGCGTGGAGGATCTCGTGAATCTCTACGCCGCGAATGGACGACCTGTGGTTCCGATCGACGTCAGTCTCGGATCGTCGCAGCGCGACGGTGCGCAAGGAGGCGGCACTGGACTTGCGCGCCGCGCAATGTCCAATCCAGCGGCCTTTCTACGTCTTGCCGACGGCAGCCCACCCGGAGCACGCCTCGCTGCGTTGAGCATGGGCGGCGTGCGCCCGGCACCAGCCGTCCTAGCTGAGCGAGCGTTGAAGCTGCTGAACGACCTTGAGCTTCCTCGGGCATTCTGTGTTCGCCTTCTGAATGCCGACCATGAGCATTTCGGCGATGTGGAGCGCTTCTTCCGCGACGTGAGCGATCCCGTGCTGAGCGAGACGGGCCTCCGCGTCATAGACCTCTCTCAGGAGCGGCAAGACGGGGCGTGGATGAATGCCGAGATCTTCGAGCACATCTACCGATCGGACACCGTCCTTGTGGATCTGACTGGGCAGCGGCCCAATTGCTACATGGAACTGGGGTACGCCCTCGGGCGTGGCCATCGGATCATTGTCACGGCACGAGCGGGAGAACGCCTGCCGTTCGACGCGGACAAACTTCCGTGTCATTTCTGGTCTACAGCTCAGCCATCGCGCGAGTCGCAGGATCTGCTGCGCGAGCATCTCCGCAAGTTCGGGACGCGCGCGCCGCTGGTCGCCGCGGCGCGACTCGTAGGTTGACGATGCGGCGAGACATCTACATCTCCGCAGACATTGAGGCCGATGGCCCTTCACCAGGCACGCACTCGATGCTGTCCGTCGGATTCGCGGTCGCGGCGAGGCACGACGGAACGACGTTCTTCCCGGCCGTCCCCGGCGAGACGACGTTCTACCGCGAACTCAAGCCGATCTCAGACCGGTTCGACCCGGCTGCTCTTGCAGTGTCCGGCCTTGATCGCGACCTTCTCACACGTACTGGCACAGAACCGGATGACGCGATGTCAGCCGCCGCGGAGTGGATTGCGTCCGTTTCAGAAGATCATCGCCCTGTGCTCGTGGCTTGGCCCCTGGCTTACGACTGGCCCTTCATTCAGTGGTACTTCCTGAAGTTTGGATCGGGGACGTCGCCGTTTGGGTTCTCCTCGTGCCTAGACATGAAGACGATGTTCTGGGCTCAGCAGCGGACTGTTCTCGACCGAGCGGGCAAGGACGACCTGCCGGCCTCGTTGCTACCCGCCAGTCCGCACACCCATAACGCGCTCGACGACGCGATCGAGCAGGGACAGATCTTCGTCTCGCTTTACGAGCGGACGAGCGTATAGCGGCCTGAGCGTGCGCCGCCCACGCGCTGCACTCCGTCAACCCGAGTGATCTGGGCGAGGAACGTCGCAAGCGGATCTCGACCGCCGATCGCAAATCCTTCCTCGCGGAGCCAGCCATACCACTCGCGGTAGTGCACCGACTGCCCGGGCTGGGCACGGGACTCCAAGACCTGCAGCGCGATCTCGCGAAGGCGCGCGCCACGCAGGCGCTCGTCGAGAACGTCGAGGGTTGGGGTGGTGGCGGACGGCATGACGCCCTGGATGTGTTCGAGTAGCCGCTCGTCTTTTTCCAGCGCCTGTTCGGCTGCGCTAAGCAGTTGACGGAGACGCTCGACTCGATCGCGTGCCTCGTGCACCTGCTGAACCATCGTTACGGCATGCTTGCGGAGTTCAGCGTCCAACTCGTGCGAGTCATAGGGTTCCATCTTTAGTGCGGACGCTAGCTGGTGACGCTGACGGAACACCGCCGCTCCTGGATTGCTCCTGCAGCTGTCGAGATGTATGGGCGTTGTCGCAGCGGCGCAACCGCGCTGCTCACGTGGGGCTCGAGGCTCTGGGGACCGGCTGTCGCTGCTGCGCCCCCACGAGATCACACCTCGACAGTCGCATCGCGTACCCACTGCAAGTAGCTGGGATTGCCCCCCACGATGGCAGTAGCAGTGACGTTCGGAACGTCGTAGGGATGCCGAGGGATCACGTAGGCCACAATCTCGTCCACAGAGGCCCGTCGCGAGCGCAAGAACGCGCGCGCCTCTATCGCTTCGTGCACACGTCCATCCCAGCGATAGATGCTGGTTACTGGATGCACGACGTGAGCGGACGACGCGAGCTTCGCTTCGACCAGCTGGCGACACGTCTCGACGAGCCAGCTACGGTCTGGCGCCGTGATGACAACCTCGCAGAGTTCGTCGCTCATCGCCGTACCTCCTGTTCGCTCCGGATGACGATCTGAGCCTGCTCTCGTGTTCTCGCCAGTGCCGCCAGACCTGTGACAACCGGACCGTCGTAGGACAGGCCGACCCAGCGACCGTGGGCGTACTCGCCTTGGGCGTGGAGCACGAAGTACATGGTGCCCTTTGAGCGGACGTTGCCGTCGGCTGCCGCGTAGTAGCCCATCAAGATCTGGCCGTCCCAGAGGCGAAGCTCGCCTCGCCAGAGGTAGCCGCCACGCTCGTTCTCGGAGCTGCGCTCCAGCGCTTCGATTTGGATCGTCGACCCGTGCTGCGTCAAACCAACCGGCTGCGTCGCGATGACTTCCTTGCCGTCGTTAAACGTCTGCCAGGCCGTCCACCAGGTGCCATCGAGTTTGATGCGGTCGCCCGCGGCGCCGGCGAGCTCGTCGAGCGTGACGCCGAGTGCTTGGGCGAGTCGCTGCGCGACGCCAAGGGCCGGCTGTTGATCGCCGCTCTCGTATCGGGTGATCTGGCGGGTGTGGATGCCGACCGCGGCCGCGAGGCCTGCTTGCGACAGCCCTGCTTCTTGGCGTAGCCGCTTGATGATCTCGCCGAATTGAGGCTCGGTCTCGCTGGCTTCCATGGCGTGAGGTCATGGTACAGACGTATGAGTCGTTGACAAGAAGACGGATTGGTCGCTACGGTTGTAGACGTATTAGTCGTATTGCGAGGGACTAGGAGGTCTAGTGTCCGTTCAGCCGACAACGAAGCGGGGTCCGTCATGAAGCTGCCCATCGACACGTCCGGCATGACGTTCATGGCCGCGGCGGAAGCACGCCCGGTCACGGACTTCGACACGCGACAGCACAAGGTCGACGACAACGGCGAGCCGCTGTTCAACCTGCAGGTCGTCGCGCTCGATCCCGATGGCGCGCAGATCATCACCGTCAAGGTCGCTGGTGATCCGCAGGTGGCACAGGGCGCGATGCTCGCGCTCGACGGGCTCGTGGCGATGCCCTGGTCGATGAACGAGCGCTCCGGCGTCGCGTTCCGCGCGAACAGCGTGAAGATCATCGGGGTGGCCGGCGGGTCGCCGAACGGCAAGCCGGCCGAGAAGGCGACGGCGTAGGCCAGCGTCATGTGGCGGCGGTCGTCAGTGGTGCACGTCGTCGACGAGCTGTCGCGTGCGCAGCGTCGTGAGCGGCATCGCGTGGAGCTCGAAGTGCTGCTGGTCGGGCTGGCGTGGGCTGCTTGGAGCGTCCGCCTGGAGCTGGCGTTTCTGCTGGCGTTGCTCGGACTGCAGCGCCTGGTGGGCGGCATCGCGGGGTGGATCGTCGCTGCTGTGGCTGTCGGGGTCGTGTTCGCGATCCCGATGAGTCGACGCTGGTTGGTCGCGCTGCTGCGGGCGATGCACGTCCGGCGGGCGTGGGCGCGGGCAACGATCGACGCGGGCGTCGCTGCGGGTCCGTTCCGGTGCCCGGGCGTGTGGTCGGTCTCGCGCGTGCCCGCGGGCGACGTGCTGGACGTGCGGGTGCGTCGAGGACAGTCGGTCGGCGATCTGGACGCTCGCCGAGAGCATCTTGCCGCGTGTCTGCGCGCGCGTGAGGTACGAGTGCTGCGTGATCGCGGCGACGCGGCGCGGGCGAGCGTGCTTGTGATCAAGCGCGATCCGTTCGAGGACGCAGCCCCTATGTCGTGGCCGGCGGCGACCGCGAATGCGCTCTCACTCTGGGAGCCGATCCCGCTGGGCGTCGACGAGCGGGGCGAACAGGTGGCGGTCGAGCTGGTCGAACGCAACGTGCTCATCGGCGGCGAGCCCGGTGCGGGCAAGTCGGCCGCGCTCTCCGTCGTGATCGCCGCGGCGGCGCTGGACCCCGACACTCGTGTCTGGCTCCTCGACGGGAAGCTCGTTGAGCTGGCGGCGTGGGCACCCGTCGCTCAGCGGGTCGCCGGACCGAACGGCGAGGACGCGCTCGCGCTGTTGCGGGAGGTCCGTGGCGTGATGGATGACCGCTATCGCGAGCTGTTGGCGAACGGTCAGCGCAAGGTGCGGCGTGGCGACGGGCTGCCGCTGCACCTGGTGGTCTGCGACGAGCTGGCCTTCTACCTCACGGTGCCCGAGAAGGCGATCCAGAAGGAGTTCGCCGAGTTGCTGCGGGATGTGGTGGCTCGCGGACGGGCCGCTGGTGTGATCGTCTGCGCCGCGACACAGAAGCCCGGGGCCGACGTAGTGCCCTCGGCACTGCGGGACCTCTTCGGCTTCCGTTTGGCGATGCGGTGCACCACGCCGCAGGCCTCGGACACGATCCTCGGCCAGGGCTGGGCTTCGGCCGGCGCGGACGCCTCCGATATCCCGGGCGCGCAGCGGGGCGTGGGCTACTTGCTCGCGGAAGGCGATCGGCCGACGAGGATGCGCGGCTACTACCTCAGCGACGACGACGTCGTGGCGATCTCTGAGCGTGCGGCGGCCGCTAGGGCGGACAAGTGGCTTGCCGGGGGCGTGGGCGCATGACGACGGCTCTGCAGAACGTGCTGGCTCGTGCGGCTGACCCGGACGAGTGGGAACGCTTCGAGCGCCAGCTGCGCGCGACGGGCTACTGCCGCCGGCCCCTCCGGCTGAAGGGCCGCGTCGACTCAGTCGATCCGAAGACGGGCGAGGTCGTCCGCACGTACTCGACCGAAGACGAGCCCGACGGGACGCTGCTCAAGTGCTGCGGAAACCGGCGCGAGGCCGTCTGCCCCTCGTGCGCCGAGGTCTATCGCGGCGACGCCTACCAGCTCGTGGCGAGCGGGATGCGCGGCGGCAAGGGCGTGCCCGAGTCGGTCACCGAGCACCCGATGGTGTTCCTGACACTGACGGCGCCGAGCTTCGGTCCGGTCCATTCGCGTCGCGTCGACGGCGGCCAAGCACGTCGCTGCCGCCCTCGCCGCGATGGCGGGACGTGCCCGCATGGCCTCCCGGTCGGTTGCTCGGTGGTCCACGACGAGGACGACGAGCGTCTGGGCGAGCCGATCTGCGCGGAGTGCTTTGACTACGAGCACGCGGTGCTGTGGAACGCGCTCGCACCCGAGCTGTGGCGGCGGACGGCGATCCAGCTCCCGCGCGAACTCGCTCGCCTCGTCGGGGTGAGCCAGAAGAAGCTGCGCGTGCGTGTGTCGTACGTGAAGGTGGCGGAGTTCCAGCGTCGCGGGGCGCTGCACTTCCACTGCGTGCTGCGCCTCGACGGGCTCGACGACAACGGCGAGGTCGTGGCGCCACCCGCGAGGTTCACCGAGCAGCTGCTGATCGACGCGGCACAGGCTGCGGCTCGACACGCATCCTTCCTCTCCCCCGCCCCGCCGAATGCGACGGGCCGGCCGATCCGCTGGGGTGGGCAAGTCGACGCGCGAGCACTCGACGAGGAGACGTCGAAGCTGACCGCGCGCTACCTCGCCAAGTACGCGACCAAGTCCACCGAGGCGGTCGGCGGGCTGCTGTACCGCCTGGAGGGCGACGACATCGACCGCCTGCGCGTTCGCCCGCACGTGCAGCGCTACGTGAAGACCGCGTGGAACCTCGCGCTGCGCCGCGAGCTGCACCCGCTCAAGTTGCGCCGGTGGGCGCACTCGCTCGGGTTCCGCGGCCACTGCTTCACCAAGAGCCGCCGCTACTCGACGACGTTCACGGCGTTGCGCCAGGCGCGCCACGAGCACGTGCTGCGTCGCAATGGCGAGCTGCGCGACCGGAGCAGCGACGTGCGCCGTTGGCACTACAGCGGCTCGGGCTACCGAACGCCCGGCGATGCCTGGCTCGCGGAGTCGGGCCGCAAGCGTGCGGTCGAGCAGCGTCGTGTCGCGCGCGAAGAACTTCGGACGAATCCACTCGAAGGGAGACGAAGGTGAGCCAGGCCGACGGACAGAGTGAGCGGTACATCACGGCGAAGGAAGTCGGGGCTCGGGTCGGGCTCTCGCCGGAGACGATCCTGCGGTACTACCGCGAGGGCCGGATTCCAGGTCGGCGGCTGCCGGGGCAGGTGCGCCCGGTGCGCTTCCTGTGGAGCGAGATCGAGTCGGTGTGGGACTGCGAGAACCAGCTCGAGCTGGGTGATGTCGCGTGACACCCCGGGCCGGCGCCCCGGAGCAGATTCGCGCACTCGCGACCGTGACGCTCGACGCTCAGGCGCTCGACGAACTCGGGCCGCGGACGCTCGATCGGCTCGCCGATCTCGTGGCGCAGCGGCTCGCTGAGCGGCGGGCGGCGGGTGAGGCCCCGCTGCTGACGACCGGCGACGTGGCCGAGATCGCGGGCGTGCACCCGGACACGGTGCGGCGGGCGGTCAAGACCGGGGCGCTGAACATCGTCGGCTATGTCGGCCAGCGGCCGCGGATGCGTCGCGAGGACGTTGAAGCGTGGATCGCGGGTAACGATCCGCCCGAGTCGGCGACAGGCGCTCAGCAGCGGCTGCAGTCCGGTCGAGGACGCTCGCGGCGGCAGAGCTACCCGCGCCCGCTGGGTGACGTGATCAAGACACTTGGTCTGGGCGTCGAGCGGTGAGCTTGCACAAGATCAAGCGCGCGGACGGCTCGACGGTGTGGCGGGTGCGCTGGCGCGACGGTGGCCGCGACTCGGCTTCACGGTCGCGGACGTTCACGCGCAAGCAGGACGCGCAACTGTTCGAGGATGAGCTGCGGCGCCGTCGCCGGCTCGGGGAGCTGGGTCTGCTGATCGCGTCGAAGCAGACGCTGAACGAGTACGTGACGGAGACATGGGCGCCGACGCACCTGCCGACATTGGCGCCGTCGACCGTGGACAACTACGGCGCGCTGTACGACAAGCACATCCGGCTGTACCTGGGGCATCTGAAGCTGATGGAGATCACGCCGGAGGCGATCTCGCGCTGGCAGGCTGAGCGGATCGCGGCTGGCGCGGGTCGCGTGTCGGTGTTCAAGGCGCAGACCGTGTTGGGCTCGATCCTGCAACGGGCCGTGGAGTCCGAACGCCTGGCCCGCAATCCGGCGCGGCTCGTCCGCAAGGTCCGTCGGCCGGCGAGGGCCGAGGTGCGGCCGCTGGCGCCCGTGACCATCGAGGCGATGCGCAAGGCGACCAGTGACGATCGTGACGCGACGTTGATTTCGGTCTTGGCCTACGCCGGGCTTCGCCCCCAGGAGGCGCTCGGGCTCCGCTGGCGCGACATCGGCGAGCGGACGCTGCTGATCAACGCGCCCAAGACCGGCCAGCGGCGCAACGTGCGGCTGCTGAAGCCGCTACGCGAGGATCTGGATGCGTGGCGCCAGGACCAGGACGACGACGCGCTCGTCTTCCCGGGCCACGACGGGGAGCGCTGGGGGCCCGATGCCTACAAGAGCTGGGCCCGCAAGAAGCCGCGCGGACGCAAGCCCCCAGGCAAGAAGAAGCGGACCGGCAGCCCTGGCCCGTTCGCCCGAGCGGCGATCAAGGCCGGCGTACCTGACGCGACGCCGTACACCCTCCGGCACAGCTTTTGCTCGCTCTTGCTGCACGAGGGCCGCTCGGTGATCTACGTCGCGCGCCAGCTCGGGCATGACGCCGCGCTGACGCTTTCCACGTACGGGCACGTGATCGACGAGCTCGACGAAGCGCCCCGAATCGGCGCTGAAGAGGCGATCCGGGCCGCCCGTGTGTCACCGGTGCGTAAGGAGGCGAAGCGCGATGCGTGACGCACATAGCCCTGGAACGAGAAAACCCCCGCAAATGCGAGGGTTTGGGGGAGAGCCGACGAGCGGATTCGAACCGCTGACCCCTTCATTACGAGTGAAGTGCTCTACCAGCTGAGCTACGTCGGCGCGGTGTGCAGAGTAGCGAAGCCGCGGGTAGGTTGGGGCTCGTGTTGAAGTTCGCCACGCTTGCGGCCGCGATCACCGTGATGGGGCCGACGTACAGCGGGACGATCGAGGACAGCCAGATCGCGCGAGAGGCCAAGCGCGCGGAAGGGTCCGCCGCCCAGCGGCAGACGCAGGCGCTGAGCGTCCTGATCCGGCGGCAGTGGATCGAGGGCGAAGCGAGCGAGCGCGGGATCGTCGTGACCGAGACCGACGCGGCGGACCGCACCGCCGCGCTGACGGCCGAGATCAATGCGCAGATCGCCGAACCGGCGGCGAAGTCGGTCACGCCGGATCAGGTCAGGGCCTACGTGGACGCGAACCCGCAGGTCACGCCCGAGCAGCGGACCGTGCGGCTGGTGCAGACCAAGAACCGGCGCGCGGCGATCGCCGTCCTCAACCGGCTCAAGCGCGGCTCGACGTGGTCCTCCCTCGGCGCGACGAAAGAGACGTTCGACAAGGCCGACGCGACCAAAAACGGGCGAGCGGCCTTCAGAGCGAAGCTCAACCGGACGACGCGCTACGGGCGCGTGGTCTTCCGGGTGATCAAGCACGCCCCGGAGAAGCCGGTGCCGCGCGCGCAGCAGGAGGCGCTCGCGTGGGAGACGCTCGCGAGCGAGGCGCAACAGCGGGCGCTCGACGAGTTCACCGCCCAATTCACCGCAAAATGGCGTCAAAGAACGACCTGCGCGCCGCCGTACGCGGCGCACGCGGACTGCGGACAACCGCCAAGTGGCCAGTTGACGCCCTGAACCCAAGTCCAGTGCGACAAACTCGTACATACGCCGAACTTCTCCGGGGGCCGTTGCCCACTTCAGGTAAGGCGCCTACTGTCGACCTGCGACAACCTTTTGCCGGGCGTACGAATGTGCCCGGCCTCGACGGATCGAAGGAGCAAGTTGACGTATGCGGTGGCCACGGATGGTCCTCCGCCCCGGGATGACTCAGGGGCGCGCGTGAGCGATCGCTTTCAGCGTTCCCGGATCCCGGCGCTGCCGACGGTGCTGTTCGCCGACGCGTCCGAGGACTATCGGGCGATGGCGCGTGACGCGCTGCTCGAGGGCCGCAACGTCACGGACATGCGGACGGTCGGCGACGGGAACGCGCTGCTTGCGTACCTGCAGCGGGCCGGCGCCACGGAAGGCGCGGTCACGCCGGTGCCGAGCCTGATCGTGATCGACGCGAACCTTCCGGGCACCCCGCCCGGCAGGGAGACGGTCGCGGCGATCAAGGCCGACCCGAAGACGAAGCGCATCCCGGTCGTGGTCCTGGGCGGCGACGACGACCCCGAGACCGTCGCCTCCTGGTACGACGTCGGCACGAACACGTACATCGTCAAGCCGGTCACGTTCCTCGCGCTCGTGCGGCTGATGAAGGTGTTCACCGCCTACTGGTTGGAGACGGCGGAGCTGCCGCCCGGCAGCGAGGCCGCGGCCTAACCCGATGACACTGCCCCTCGACCCGCTCCGCGTCCTGGCCGTCGCGGCCGACGACGCGCACCACGCGCCGATCCGCGCGCTGCTCAAGGGCGCGCAGATCGACCACGTCGTGACGGGGGACGAGGCGCACCACGCGGTCGCGGCCAACCGCTATGACGTGATCATGGTGGACCGCGAGATCGGTCCGCACGGCGTCGACGGCCTCGATCTGGCGACCGAGCTGGTCGGTACGCCCGCGCCGGTGATCGTGCTCGCGCACCGTCAGGACAGGGCCGCGGACGCGCGCGCGGCGGAGGCCGGCATCGCCGACTTCCTGCACCTCGCCGGCCTGAGCACGGACCGTCTGGAGCATGCGATCCGGTACGCGCTCAAGCACCAGCAGGCCGTCAACGCGCTCAAGGCCATCCAAGAGCGCGACGCGCTCGCCCTCGAAGGCACGAACGACGGCGTGTGGGACTGGGACGTCGCCGGCGATCGCGTCGACTACTCCGCGCGCTGGAAGGCGATGCTGGGCTATCGCGAGTCCGAGATCGGCGAGACGCGTGGCGAGTGGCTCGGCCGCATCCACGCGGACGACCGCGCGCCGTTCACGCAGGCCATGGACGCGTTCCTGCAGGGCGCTGCCGCCCACTTCGACTTCGAGCATCGCGTGCAGCACCGCGACGGTGGCTACCGCTGGCTGTGCGCCCGCGCGACCGCCGTGCGTGACCACCTGAACCGGGCCACGCGCGTCGTCGGCACGACCACGGACACGACCAACCGCCGCGAATCCGAGCGCCGCCTCCAGCACGACGCGCTCCACGACGCGCTGACCGGCCTCCCGAACCGCGTGCTGTTCGTCGACCGCCTTGACCAGTCGATCCGGCGCGCCCAAAGACGCCATCCGGCGACCTGCGCCGCGGTCCTGTTCCTGGACCTGGACCGCTTCAAGGTCATCAACGACAGCCTCGGCCACGCGTGCGGCGACCAGCTGCTGCAGAAGGTCGCGCGCCGCCTGGAAGCCGCGCTGCGCCCGAATGACACCGTCGCGCGCCTCTCCGGCGACGAGTTCACGCTCCTGCTCGACGACGTGTCCGACCCCCGCGAGGCCACCGTCATCGCCGAACGCGTCCTGCAGTCGCTGAAGCTGCCGTTCGTGATCGACAACCGCGAGCTGTTCATCGACTCGTCGATCGGGATCGCGCTCGCGACCGCGAAGTCCGCGCCGCAGCAGGTGATGCGCGACGCCGACGTCGCCATGTACCGCGCCAAGGCCGATGGCAAGGGCCGCCACGCCGTGTTCGACGCCGCGATGCACCAGCAGGTCATGCGCCGGCTCGACCTCGAAGGCGACCTGCGCCGCGCGATCGAGACGCGCGCGCTGGAAGTCGTCTACCAGCCGATCACGCAGGCCGCGACCGGCCGCGTCGTCGGCTTCGAGGCGTCCTGCCGGTGGCCGAACGGTGAGCCCGCCGAGGTGCTGGCGATGGCCGATGAGACGGGGCTCTCCATCCCCCTCGGCCGTCAGATCCTCGAGACGGCGTGCGCGCAGCTGGCGCAGTGGCGGCTGCTGCCCCGCGGTGCCGGGCTGACGATCGGTGTGAACGTGTCCGCCCGCCAGCTGGGCGAGCCGGGCTACGTCGACATGCTCGACGAGATCCTCCTGCAGACGCACCTGGACCCGCGCGCGCTGCGCCTCGAGGTGTCAGAGCACGACCTGAGCCGCGGTCGTGCCGACGACGCCACCCGCCGCGTCCTGGATCAGGCGTTCGAGCATCTCAGCGTCCGCACGCACATCGACGACTTCGGCACCGGCGCGTCCCCGCTGCGGCTCCTGCACCGCTTCCCGGGTGACGCGATCAAGGTGTCCCGCGCCCTCGTGGCCGGCATCGGTCATGACGCCGGAGCCTTCGAGATCGTGCGCGCGGTCGTCGGCCTCGCGCACAACCTCGGGCTCGAAGTGATCGCGGACGGTGTCGAGAAGCGCGAGCAGCTCGACTACCTCAAGGTCCTGGGCTGCGAGTTCGCCCAGGGCTTCCACATCTCCGCACCGCTCAGCGCCGAGGAGGCGCGAGCGATGCTGGAGAGTGGCGTGCTCGCTCAGTAACGCTGCTCGGTGCGCTCGCGGGAGCTCTCTGCGGCGACGTCGTCGCGGTTGAAGCGCGCCGGACGCTCGTTCTCGTCCCTGATCGCCTGGTCGCGGCGACCGCGCTCGTAATCGTTGTCGGAGATGCCTTCGGAGTCGTCGCGGCGGCCGTCCGTCATGGCCTCGCGGCGGTCGTCTCGCCCGTCGCCGTCACGATCGTGGTCGCTCCGGCCGTCACCGTCAACGTCACGGTCGGTGCCCGGGGACATCGCGGACGTGCCCGCGAACTTCTCGCGCTCGGACTCGTCGATGAGCTCGTCGTCGGCCATGCCCTTCTCGTGCAGGCCCGCACGCTCCTCGTGGAGCTGCGCCTGGGCACGCTCGGCTTCGGCTTCCTTCTGCGCGATCCGCGCACGCTGCTCAGCCTGACTGGCCTGGTGCTCGCGCTGCTCGGCCTCAGAACGATGCTCGTCGGCCACGCGCTCGCGGCGGTTCTGCAGTTCGCGCTCGCGCTTCTGGATCTGCGCCTTCTGACGCATGCGGGGCAGCATGAACGCCACTACGGCGATGATGATCAGTGCCACGACGACGATCGCGATAATTGCGCCGGTTGTCATCGGGAACCTCCTTTGAGATGGGGTTGCTGTAAGGGTTCCCTGTAATGCCCGACCACGAAACCGCGCCAACGTTCGATCTCCAGTCGCATTCGACGTATTCCGACGGCGCGCTCGCACCCGCGGAAGTGGTGAAACTGGCGCGGGATGCAGGCGTTCGGGTGCTTGCGCTCACCGACCACGACACGGTCGACGGGGTCACCGAGGCAGTGTCAGCTTCGGGTGACGTTCGCATCGTCCCGGCCGTCGAGCTCAGCTCGGTCCACGGCGAGCACGAGGACCTGCACATTCTCGGCTACGGGCTCGATCACACCGACCCGACGCTGCTCGCCACGCTCGCCGACTTCCGCCAGGACCGCATCCGCCGGATCCTCGCCATGGCCGAGAAACTGCGGGAACTCGGCTTCACGATCGACCCGGCGCGGCTCCGGCACGAATCGCCGGGGAGGCCGCACCTCGCCGCCGCGCTGCTCGAGGACAACGACCTCAACCTGACCAAGAACGAGGTCTTCGCGAAGTACCTCGTCCCCGGCACGCCGACCTACGTCGGGCGCTCGCGGCCGACGGTCAAGCAGGCGATCGAGGTCATCCACGCCGCCGGCGGGCTCGCCGTCTGGGCGCACCCGTACTGGGATGTCGAGCAGGCGGAGGGTGCGCTGCGCGAGTTCGCCGTAGAAGGCCTCGACGGCGTCGAGGCCTTCTACATCACGCACACGGAGGAGCAGACCCGGCACCTACACGCGCTCGCGCGCGAGCTGGGCCTGATCACGACCGGCTCAGCCGACTTTCACGGGCCGGCGCACGATCACTTCAATCGCTTTCGCGCCTTCCACCTGTACGGCCTGGAACCCGACCTCGGCCGCCTCCTCGACGATTGAGGCCACGGCGCGGGCGCACGAGCCGCAGCCCGTCCCGGCTTTCGTGGGCCCGGCCTGGATCTGCGAGCGCGTGACGTTGTGGCACGCGCACACGACCGGGTCCTTCACGGCGCCCTCGAGCACGGGCGGGTCGCCGAGGACGATCTGGCCCACCAGTTCGGAGCCGCGGTAGACCTCGCGCCGGTAGTAGCCCGCGCGGGTGTCGAGCGCGACCACCTCGTCGTCGGCCTCCAGCTCGCCACTGCAGAACAGGTCGATGCCGGCGACCTTGAGCTTGGTGGAGACGGGCGCGGGGATGTAGGACGCGGGCCTGCCGGCGATGTCCGCGCCCGCCGCGTGCGCCATGGCCAGCGCGGGCGCCACGAGGCCGACGACCGCGCCGCGGTGCTCGGCGCACTCGCCCACGGCCCACACGCCCGGGATGCTCGTACGCAGGGAGTCGTCGACGAGGACGCCGCGGTTTGTCTCCAGCCCGATGCGCTTCGCCAGCTCGACCTCCGGCGTGACGCCCGCCGCGACGATCACGAGCTCCGCCTCGATCACTTCGCCGCCGGCGAGCTCGACGCGGTCGTCGTGGATCGCGGTCGTGGTGCGCGAGCAGAGCACGTCGATGCCTTGGCCGCGCAGTGCTCGCTCCAGCATCCGGCCGGCGGTGTGGTCGAGCTGGCGCTCCATCAGGCGGTCGGCGAGGTGGATGACGGTGACCGCGATCCCGCGGTTCGCGACCGCTCGCGCGGCTTCGAGACCGAGCAGGCCGCCGCCGATCACGACTGCCCTTCTCGCCCCGTTGGCGCGACCGCGGATGGTGCGCACGTCGTGGCGG
This sequence comes from Solirubrobacter taibaiensis, assembly GCA_027587225.1. Taxonomy (GTDB): domain Bacteria; phylum Actinomycetota; class Thermoleophilia; order Solirubrobacterales; family Solirubrobacteraceae; genus Solirubrobacter; species Solirubrobacter taibaiensis. Next base: position 8,895 of record JAPDDQ010000045.1, on the reverse strand, counting down.
GTGCGGAACGGCGTCGCGCGCTCGATGCCCTCGATCGGCGGGAGGAAGGCGCGTGAGCCCGTCGCCAGCACCAGCGAGTCGTACGGCATCTGCGTGCCGTCGGCGAGGGTGGCGATGCGCAGCTCGGCGTCCACGTCGACGACCGCGGCGCAGAACGCGATCTCGCGGTCCAGGTACCAGGACTTCGGATGCAGCGGGAGGTCGGTCGCGGCGCGGTGGCCGGCGAGGTGGTCGCTGAGCGCGACGCGGTCGTAGGGCGCACCGCGCTCGTCGCTCGCGATCGTGATGCGCGCGTCGCCGTGCTCGAGGATCGCTTCCGCGGTGGCGACGCCGGAGTGGCCGCCGCCGACGATCAGCACGTGCTCGGTGCGCTTGCGGCGGCGCGCCGTGACCGGCTCGACGCGGATCGCGGTCGCCTTCAAGCCGGGCTGACGCGACACGGGGTCGGTCTCGCGGTGCGTGAGGTCGTTGAGGCCGCCGTGGCCCGCGGGCGCGTGCAGCTCGCCCCAGTGGAAGGGCGCGAACGCGGTGCCGGGGCGCAGGCTGTCGTCGAAGCGGACCTTCAGCGTCACCGCGCCGCGGCGGGAGGTCACGCGCGCGTGCTGGCCGTCCTTGAGCCAGGCGCGCTCGGCGTCCTCGGGATGCAGCTCGAGGAACGGCTCGGCGTCGGACGCCATCAGCTCCGGCGACTTGGCCGTGCGGGTCATCGTGTGCCACTGGCTCGCGATCCGGCCAGTGGTCAGGACGAGCGGGAAGTCGGCGTCGGGTGGGTCGGCGGGGTGGCCGGGCAGCGCGGGGGCGAGGTTCGGCTTGCCGGTTTCGGTCGGGAAGCGGCCGTCGGTGTACAGCCGGGCGGTGCCGGGGTCCTCGGCGGTGCGGCACGGCCACTGGATCGAGCCGTGCTCGAGGCGGGCGTGGGAGACGCCGGACTGGTCGCACGGACGCCCCTGGGTGAGCGCCGCGAACTCGTCGTAGACCGCGGCGGCGTCCTCCCACTCGAAGCCGTCGAAGCCCATGCGGCGGGCGGTCGCCGCGAAAATCTCCCAGTCCGGCTTGGCCTCGCCGGGCGGGTCGATCGCGGCGCGCATCAGCTGGATGCGGCGCTCGGAGTTCACCGTCGTGCCGGCCTTCTCCGGCCACTGCGCGGACGGCAGCACGACGTGCGCGAGCGCGGTCGTCTCGGTCGGGTGGTACGCGTCCTGAGCGATGACGAGCTCGGCGTTGCGCAGCGCGTTGCGGGCGCGTTCGGCGTCCGGCATCGACACGGCCGGGTTGGTCGCGCAGATCCAGACGGCCTTGATCCGGCCGTCCTCGAGCGACTCGAACAAGTCGGTCGCGGGGAGTCCGACCTTCGGGGAGATGCTGCCGGCGGGCAGGCCCCAATGCGCCTCGACCTCGGCGCGATGATCCTCGCGCACGACCTTGCGGTAGCCCGGCAGCAGGTGCGCCAGGCCACCCGTCTCGCGGCCGCCCATCGCGTTCGGCTGGCCCGTGAGCGAGAGCGGGCCGGCGCCCGGACGGCCGATCTGGTCCGTCACGACGCACAGGTTCAGCAGCGCCCGGTTGATCGCGACGCCCTCGATCGACTGGTTGGCGCCCATCGACCACATCGCGAGGGAGGCGGGGGCGTCGGCGAACGCGCGGGCGGCGCGCTCGATCGCGACTTCCGGCACACCGCAGGCCTCCGCGGCCTTGGTCGCGTCCCAGTCGCCCGCGAGCTCGTGGCCCGCGATGAACGCGTTCAGCAGCGCGAGGTCCGTGCCCGGCTTGATCTGCAGATGGATGTCGGCGACGGCGGCGCTGTCGGTGCGGCGCGGGTCGACGACGATCAGCGTCGCGCCCGCCTCCTGCGCGGCGCGGATGCGGCCCCACAGGATCGGGTGGCACGCGCTGGTGTTGCTCCCCAGCAGGAGGATCGTGCTCGCCAGCTCGATGTCGTCGTAGGCCGGCGGCGGGCCGTCGGAGCCGAACGTCGCGTCGTACGCGGCGACGGCTGACGACATGCACAGGCGCGAGTTGGAGTCGACGTTGTTCGTCCCCAGGTAGCCCTTGGCGAACTTGTTGACCGCGTAGTAGTCCTCGGTCAGCAGCTGGCCGGAGATGTAGAACGCGATCTCCTCGGGCTTGTACTGCTGCAGACGGCTTGCCACGTGGTCGAGCGCCTCGTCCCACGACGCGTCGCGGAAGCGCTCGTCCTGGGAGTGGCGCAGTTGGGGTCGCAGCGCGCGGTCGCCGGAGCGCGAGGCCTCGGGGAGCGCGAGCGGCTTGCGGCAGGTGCGGCCGCGGTTGACCGGGTGCGCCTCATCCCCGCGGACAGCCGTCAGCCGGCCGTCGCGAACCTCCGCGACGAGCCCGCAGCCGACGCCGCAGTAGGGGCACCCGGTCTTCATGGATCAGACGGGGGCTTCGGCGGTGGCGCCCCAGCCGCGACGCCAGCCGACGCGCACCAGGTTCACGCCGACGAACGCGACGGCCACGACTGCGGCCGCGAGGGTCAGGCCCGCGCCGTAGCCGCCGAACGAGTCGTGCAGGGAGCCGAGCGCGATCGGCAGCATGAAGCCGCCGAGACCGCCGGCCGCGCCGACCAGGCCCGTGACCACGCCGATCCGGGCGTGGAATCGGAGGCCGACGAGCTGGAACGTCGCGCCGTTGCCGAGGCCGAGGAACGCCATCACGATCGGGAAGCCGATACCGGCCCAGAGCAGGGTCGGCATGGTCGAGAGCGCGAGCAGGAGCGGCGCGGCGACGCCGTAGACGACGGCCAGCACGCGCGTGCCGCCGAAGCGGTCGGCGAGGTGTCCGCCGAACGGGCGCACGAACGAGCCCGCGGCGCCGCCGATCGCGGCCAGCGAAGCGGCGTCGACCTTGCTCAGGCCGTACTCGTCATGGAAGAAGATCGGGAGGAAGGACGACAGGCCGACGAAGCCGCCGAACGTAACGGCGTAGAGCGCGCACAGCCGCCACGTGTCGCCCTCGCCGAGCATCTCGCCGAACGCGCCGAGCGTGAGGCGCCTGGCCGGCGCCGGCGGCTCCTTGGCCAGCATGCGGAAGGCGATCAGCACGAGGCCGACGGGGATCAGCGCGAGGCCCATCACGCCGTGCCAGCCGACGTGCTCGGCCAGGCGCGGGGCGAGCAGCGCGCAGGCGACGGTGCCGGAGTTGCCGGCACCCGCGATGCCCATCGCGAGGCCCTGGTACTGCGGCGGATACCAGCGGGAAGCGAGCGGGAGGCTGATCGCGAACGACGCGCCCGCGACGCCCAGCAGGACGCCGACGCCGAGCAGCTCGTTCATCGAGTTCGCGCCGAGCCAGCCCCAGAGCAGCGGCAGGACGACGATCGACATCGAGATGGTGCCGATCCGGCGCGGGCCGAAGCGGTCGGCCAGCACGCCGAAGGTGACGCGGCACACGGCCGCGGACAGCAGCGGGACGGCGACCAGCACGCCCTTTTCGGCGGCGGTCAGCCCGAGATCCTCGGCGATGTACGCGCCGAGCGCACCGAGGATGACCCAGATCATGAAAGAGACGTCGAAGTGGAGGAGGCCGGCCACGAGCGAAGGCGTGTGGCCCGCGCGCCGGAAGTCACGCATACGCATGACCGGGGAGATCGGCCGATCGGCCGAATTCTTCAGCGGGTCAGCGCGCGAGCGTCGCTTCGAGGCGGTACGCCAGCGCCTCGCACGCGAGTTCTTCTGAGACGTTCAGGATCAGGCGGGAGCGCGTGTCGTCGACGAGTTCCTGGGCGCGCTGCAGGTTGGGCCGTCCCGCGTCCTGCTGGAGCGTGCCGAGCCGGTCGGAGTGGAAGACGAGCTCCGGTGCGTTCGCTTGGAGCACGGTGAGGTCCCGGTACCAGAGGCCGACCAGCTGCAGCGCGTGGTCGAGCGCTTGTGTGGCGGCGCGGCGGTCGGCGCGTTTGGCCCGCTCGGTGAACTCCGTCTCCCGGCGCTTGTGCTCCTTCTTGGGCAGGAACTGCAGCTCCTCCTTGAGCTGCTGCTCCACCTCGGACTTCGCGTCCTGGCCGGCCTGCTTGGCGCGATTGAGCAGCTCGCCCCACGGCTTCTCGTTGACCTTGCCGTTGATCGGCGCCCGCGCGTAGCTCTCCGCCGCCTGCCGGAGCTTCAGGCCGTCGCCGGTCGCGAGCCGGATCGCCTTCTCGCCGTCACCCAGGCTGAGCCGCGCGGCCGCTTCCGCGGTGTCCGGCGCGAAGCCCTGGTGCTCGAGTCGTTGCGCGAGCTGCGTGGTGGTGGGCGGGTCGAACCGCACTGCCTGGCAGCGAGAGGCGATCGTCGGCAGCACCTGCGTCGGGCGGTTCGTGAGCAGGAGCAGCACCACGTACGACGGCGGCTCCTCCAGCGTCTTCAGCAGCGCATTCGCCGCCTCGTCGTTCATCACGTCCACGCGCTCGAGCACGAAGATCCGATGCACCGCCTCGAACGGCGTGTGCGACGCCGCCCCGACGACCGTGTCCGCGACATCCCTGCGGAGCATCTCGTGCGCGCCTGACGGAGTGACCCAGGTCAGGTCGGGATGGCTGCCGTGCTCGGCCCGCACCTTGACGTTGGCCGGGTCCTTCGCCCCCTTGGCGAGGAGCTCGCCGGCGAACGCTCTGGCGACCTCGCGTTTGCCGGACCCGGCGGGGCCGTGGAGCAGGTACGCGTGGGCGGGCGAGTCCTTCAGCGCCGCGCCGAGGACGGCTTCGGCGTGCGGGTGGGCGGCGAGGTCGAGCACGTGATGTTGATCCTAGTCGCGCTCCCGGCGCGCCCGGATCCTGACCATCGACTGCGTAAAGTCCGGTGCGTAAGCATGGTGAAGACATGCTTCGCGCTGGAGCGGGCATATGGCTCAGGTGCGCCGCGCGTTGACACTCTGCGTCGTGGTCCTGACGGCAGCCGTGCCGTCGGTCGCGGCTGCGCAGACCCCGGACCTCGGCGCAGCGCTTCAGGCCACCACCGACGCCGTCGCGGCTCCGCCCCAACCGCCGGCGGCGACGCCCGCGCCTCCGGCGGCGACGCCGACCACCGCGGCCGAACCCGTCACCGCAGCCGCCGAGCCGGTCACGCGTCCGGTCACCGCGACGGCCAAGCCCGCCGGCGAGGCAGTCCGGGCAGCCACGGACGCCGTCGCGGAGACCACCAAGACGGCGACCGAGCCCACCCGCCCGGCCGACACGGTCGCGAAGACCGCCAAGACGGTCGCCGAGACCACGCGACCGGCCACCGACGCCGTCAACGACACCACCAAGACCGTCGCCGAGACCGCGCGACCGGCCACCGACGCCGCCAGCGACACGACCAAGACCGTCGCCGAATCCGCGCGACCGGCCACCGACGCCGTCAACGACACCACCAAGACCGTCGCCGAGACCGCGCGACCGGCCACCGACGCCGCCAGCGACACGACCAAGACCGTCGCCGAATCCGCGCGACCGGCCACCGACGCCGTCAACGACACCACCAAGACCGTCGCCGAGACCGCGCGACCGGCCACCGACGCCGTCAACGACACGACCAAGACCGTCGCCGAATCCGCGCGGCCGGCCACCGACGCCGTCAAGAGCGCCGCCGGCGCGGCGCGCCCCGTCGTCGACGCCGTCACCCAGACCACTGAGACCGTCACCGCGCCCGCCCGCCCGGTCACGCGCACCGTCGCCGAGACCACCCAGGTCGTCACCGACACCGTCGCGCCGACTACCCGCGCCGTCGCGGAGACCACCCGGATCGTCACCGACACCACCCGTCCGGTCGTGCAGGCCGTCTCGGAGACCGCCCGTCCCGTCACGCGCACGGTGTCCGAGACCGTCACCGCCGTTGCGGACACAGCTCGGCCGGTCGCGACGGACGTCGCCGTTCCGACCCGGCAAGTCGATCGTGCCCCCGCGTCCACGGACGTCCCGCCGCCGTCGCAGGCTGCCGTGACCGCCTCCGCCGGCACGCAGCCCGCCGCCCGTCGCGACGCCAGCCGGTCCACGGAGCGCGCGATCGCGAACTCCGAGCCCATCGCGGCGCCGGACCACCGGGAGGCCGCGACGCCGCCCGCCACCACCACCGCCGTCGCACCCACGGTGCACGCGTCCGCGCCGATCGCCGATCACGTGGCGCCCGAGGCCTACGAGGCCCCGGCGCGCGTCGCGATCGTCGCCGACCCACCCACGTCCACGCCCGCACGGGACGGTGCCGCTCCGCTTCGGCCAGACCCCTTCACGCTCGCCGGCTCGCCCGACGCCGCGGCCTCGCCCGGCGGCACCGCGACGGCACCGGCCAGCGACACTGTGCCGCGATCGACCACGCGCGCCCCCGATTCCGTCGCGCCCACGCCGTTGACGTTCGGTGCCACCGTGAGCTCGGGCGCCTTCGCGGCGACCGCCGCGAGCGCGGGGTCGGGCGCGGCAGCCATCGCCGTCTTCCTCGGCCTCGTCTTTGCGGCCTTCCTGATCGTCGTGCCCCGTTTCACGCCGCTCCCGCGGCCGATCCTCTTCATCTCGCTGAACGAGCGCCCCGGCTGAGGACTTCGAGTCCCCAGCCCCGCAAACGCTCGATTTTCAGGAGATGAGATGTTCAATCGCCCCGCCGCGCCCCGTGCGCGGAGATGGCTCACCGGCGTAGCCCTGGCCGCCACGCTCGTCGCCGCGCCGACGGCGGCGGCCGCCCCGGACCCGGCCACGAGCTGGCACGGCCGCTCCATTCAGCGGCCGGAGCCCACGCGCTCGGTCGCACAGCCCGCGTGGCCGCGCGGTTGGTCCGCCGGCCCGGTCTTCAGCGGCACAGGCTCGATCCGCGCGTCCCGCCGCGTCCGCGGGGTGCAGCGGGAACTGCACGCCCGCGGGTACCGCGTCGGCCCCGCCGACGGGCGCTTCGGCCCCCGCACGCGCGGCGCCGTCACTTGGTTCCAGATCAAGCACGGGCTCGAGCCCACGGGCCGGGTCGACGCGGCCACGCTCGCCGAGCTCCGCACCCGGCGCGACCCGCAAGTCACGCTCTCGCGCACCGTCGACCCGACGCCGACGCCGACGCCGACGCTCAGCCTCGCAGCGGTTCCCGAGCGTCCCGGGTCCAACGTGGTCGGCGCCGTCCTGCTGCTGCTCACCCTCGCCACGACCCTCGCGCTGATCGCGCTCTACTGGCGCCGGAGCCCGCAGGCTCCTCCCGCCAAGCCGTCACGGCCGTCCGCGGTCTCCCGCACCGTGTTGGGCTACATCGTCGTCGACCCCGACAGCGCCGCCGCGCACGAGCGGGTCGCCGTCGCCACGGCCGCGATCGCCGCCTGGTGCGACGCCCGCGACTGGCACCTCGAGCGCGTGATCCACGACGCGCACCGCCACCCGGACGACCGGCCCGGGCTCGCATACGTCATGGACCGGGTCAACACGGGCAGCGCGTGCGGGATCGTGGTCCGGCACGTCAGCGACCTCGCCGAGTCGGCAGCCGACCTCGCCCAGATGCTGCAGTGGATCAACGACGCCGACGGCTTCGTGATGGCCGTCGACGAGTGGCTGGACCCGAACCTCCCGCCCGGGCGGCTCAGCGCCGGCGCGCTCGTGGAGCTCAGCGAGTGGCGGAGCCGACGCGCCGGCGGACGGGGCGGGCTCGGAGCGGAGTTCCCCGACGTCCCGGCGCTTCGCGGACGCGTGGTCGCCATGCGCGAACGGGGGATGTCCCTGCAGGCCATCGCCGACGCGCTGAACGCCGCGGGAGTCCCCACGCTGCGCGGAGGGAGCCATTGGCGGCCGTCCGGGGTCCAGGTCCTCGCGGGGTACACGCCACCGCCGGCCCCCGAGCCCATGCGGCGGAACGGATGACCTGGCGTCCTGCGCACGCGTCACACTCATCGGCGTGCTCATCACGGTCGAAGGCCTCGACGGCGCCGGCAAGACGACGCTCATCTCGGGCCTCACCGAGCAGCTCGACGCCACCGTCTTGCGCGAACCGGGCGGGGTCGAGCTCTCCGAGCGGATCCGGGAGCTGGTCAAGGACCCGGCGTTGACCGTCGACCCGCGCGCCGAGGCGCTGCTGTACGCGGCGGCCCGCGCGCAGCTCGTCGCCGAGAAGCTCCGGCCGCTGCTGGACGGCGGCACGACGGTGATCCTCGACCGCTTCATCGACTCGAGCCTCGCCTACCAGGGCGGCGGCCGCGGGCTCGGGGTCGAGGAGATCCGCACGCTGAACGAGTTCGGCACCGGCGGCCTGACGCCGGACAAGACGTTGTTGCTCCGGGTTGACCCGGAGGTCGGGCTCGGGCGGATCGCGGGCCGCGAGGCGGATCGCCTCGAACTCGCGGGGGGAGAGTTTTTCGCGCGCGTGGCTAAGACCTATGACGAGCTCGCCGCGGCCGCGCCCGACCGGTTCGTCGTCCTCGACGCCACCCAACCCCCGGCGACCGTGCTCGCCTCCGCCCTGGAAGCCCTGACATGAACGAAGCGCTCTCCCTCCTCGCCGACGTCTTCGACGACCCGATCAACAACGCCTGGGCGCTCGAAGAGCTCCGCGCCCAGTGGCGCGACCTCGCCCCCGAGGAACGCGACGCGCTGACGCCGCTCGCCAAGCTGGCCGCGCAGCGCATCACCGAAGCCAAGGCGGCACCCCCGGCGGAGGGAGCGGCGCCGCCGCCCCCGCAGGCCACCGACGCCGACCTCGCGACCCCGGGGGAAGCCGAGCTGCGCGCGGCGCTGCGCTTCGGCGTCGCCCCCTCCCCGGAGTGACATGCACAAAGCGCTCGGGCTGCTCGCCGACGTCTTCGAAGCGCCCGCCGCGAACGCGGCGATGCTCGACGACCTGCGCGCCCGCTGGCGCGACCTGACCCCGGAGGAACGCGCCGCGCTGACCCCGCTGGCGCAGCACGCCGCGAGCCGCGTGGCCGCCGCGCAAGGCCCCGCGCCGGGCGGCGGCGCCGCATCGCAGG
>JAPDDQ010000477.1 GCA_027587225.1 Solirubrobacter taibaiensis | reverse complement strand
TATAGGACACGAAAAAAGACAAACTGAGTTGTTTGCCTTTTTCTATACTTCTATCTATTATATCAACCTTTTGAAAAATTCGTTTGCACCTCTTGAATTGGCCAATATCGCAAATCAACTTTACCGACGACTGTATCAGCTTTTACAAAGCCAAAGTGTCTACTATCCCAGCTCCCGAGCCGGTTATCACCTACTACAAAAATAAACCCAGGTGGCACCAGTTTTTCTTTCGTTAACTCTTCTAATGTAAAGTCGCCTGTTAGTTGCCTTCCGTTTATCTCTTTCTTATACTTCTCTAAATACGGCTCATCAATAAATTGACCGTTTATATATAACTTATCCTGCTTATATTCAATATGATCTCCAGGTAAACCGATAATCCGCTTTACATAGTCCTCTTTTTTATTCGCATGAAATACCACAACGTCAAATCTGTTCAAGTCCCCAACTTGATAACTCACCTTATTTACAACTAGCATATTGCCATCTTGCAATGTCGGCATCATTGACTTCCCCTCTACAACATACGTTGAAAAGAAAAACGTTCGAAAAAATACAGCTAATAATACACCAATTAAAATTGTTCGTATCCACTCCATGCCTTCTTTTTTCAAAGTTTTCTTCATC
>JAPDDQ010000476.1 GCA_027587225.1 Solirubrobacter taibaiensis | reverse complement strand
TCTAAAGATAAATTAAATTGATCGCGCCAACGGAATTCGAAGCGTGCTTTTGAAAGTGCATCATCACGCTGATGAGCCGTTTTATGTCCTTTCGCAAGATCAGCCGCATGCGCTGCAATTTTGTACGTAATAACACCCGTGCGTACATCATCTTTGTTTGGCAAACCTAAATGTTCTTTCGGCGTTACATAACAAAGCATCGCTGTTCCAAACCAGCCAATCATAGCAGCTCCAATTGCAGATGTAATATGATCATAACCTGGTGCAATATCTGTCGTTAGCGGCCCAAGTGTGTAAAACGGCGCGCCCTGACAAATATCAAGCTCTTTCTCCATATTTTCTTTAATTAAATGCATCGGTACATGCCCAGGCCCTTCAATCATAACTTGCACACCATGTTTCCAAGCAATCTTCGTTAATTCACCAAGTGTTTCAAGCTCAGAAAACTGTGCTTCGTCATTTGCATCTGCAATCGAACCTGGACGTAATCCATCTCCAAGAGAGAACGAAACATCGTACTGCTTCATAATTTCACAAATCTCTTCAAAGTGAGTATATAGGAAATTTTCTTTATGATAGAATAGACACCACTGCGCCATAATCGAACCACCGCGCGAAACTATACCT
>JAPDDQ010000475.1 GCA_027587225.1 Solirubrobacter taibaiensis | reverse complement strand
AACATCGATTTCCTTTTGAAATAACGGTGATATATAAAAGCCTACACATACTGTGCATGCTATAAAAAAAGAAATAAATACCCACTTTTTCATTTCTAGTTCCTCCTTAACGTAACTTACGTATAGAATAGAGAAAACTATTAAAATAAAAAGTGGGGTAAAGTTTAAATTTTTATTAAATTGTTACATTCTCGTCTTTTGGCAATCGTACTTCAAATATCGTTCTAACTACATTGCTCTCAGCAGAAATCGTACCGTTATGTTGCTCGACAATATTTTTCGCAATGAATAATCCAAGGCCTGTCCCGCCACGGTTCTCTGATCTCGCCTTATCCCCTGTATAAAACATATCAAAAAGATATGGTAAATCTTCTTCTGGAATGCTATCTCCGTAATTCATAACTTGTACGACAACTTCTCCATTATCAACATACCCATTCATATCAACAAATTGTCCATCATACCCGTAGCGAACGGCATTTGTTAACAGGTTTTCAAATACTCTAGCTAACAATTTCCCATTACCGTGCATCGGTAAATGAGGAGCCACATTCAATCTAGCTTCTAAATGATGTTTTTCTAATAACGGATATAATTCCTCCTCTAACTGTATAAGCAACTCACTTA
>JAPDDQ010000474.1 GCA_027587225.1 Solirubrobacter taibaiensis | reverse complement strand
CAGCAATTTCTGCCTCATCATCCGCTATTAAAATTGAAATGCGCTTCATTTTACTCCCCCTTTTTCATTCCATTTTTATACGCTCGATTGTAAACTAGTCTATCCAATTTGTACAATACAAAAAGGCTACTCGTTAGAGTAACCTTAGTAAATAAAATTATATCAGCGATTTTCTAATTATATCGACCGTAACTCAAATTATATCAGCAATTATTGAAATATATCGACTTACCGACAATGAACGACAAAATCCTCTCGCTATTTGCGGGCATCCTAATGAAACTTCCATTTACCGCTCAAACACAATCCGCTGCTTCGTAATTTCTTCCAATCTTCCGCGATCTACTTCATACTCAGCATCAACGCTTTGCGGCACCATCACTTTCCCGCCCTCAAGCGTCACTTCCGGCCAAATAATATCCTGCTCCCAATGTCTACTAGAAGCAGATATATCTCCTGGAATCGTAAAGTTAGGCAATGACGCAAGAGCAACATTTTGCGCTCGTGAAATCCCCATCTCTACCATACCACCGCACCAAACGGGTACGTTATGTTCCATACAATAATTATGGATTTGGATTGATTCTGTTAATCCGCCCACTCGCCCTGGTTTAATGTTCACAATTTG
>JAPDDQ010000473.1 GCA_027587225.1 Solirubrobacter taibaiensis | reverse complement strand
GAAATTTATGAAATTGTCTATATTTTATGACTTGAATTGTATCAATATACGCTCACCATGTCAACAGAAATTTTCGCAAAAAATGAAACTTCAGAATTTTAAGCACCTACTGACATCGGTTTACATATATGAAACATCGATTCCACTAATAACATCGTTCGGTACGTTCCCGAATATTGTACACGTCCATCATTCATTAGCATTTGGAATCGTACATTTGCATTCACCAATTGTTCTATATCCTTTTCATCTAAGCAAATGATTTGTTCCGTTCCTCTTTCCTCATGTACCAACTCTATATAATCTCTTGAAATTTGTAACGAACAACTTTCATCTCCAAAGCGAAAATTAACAGTTTTTTCTTCTTGTCTTAAAAGCGGTTCTAAATGATATTGACCATTAGCGTAATTTACAAATGATTGAAGCAAAGAATATAATCTCACCCTAAATCACATCCTTCATATCACTTTCTATTACATACCATTCCCTCTCACTAAAGAGCAATCCTGTTATTTTCGCTCGACAAATACTGTATCCACCCTGCATCTCGACATATTTCCCAAGAAATATGTCGAGGCGGCAAAAATTTTGCCGCCTACTTTAATTCCGTATATAAATATTCAACCGA
>JAPDDQ010000472.1 GCA_027587225.1 Solirubrobacter taibaiensis | reverse complement strand
CGACTTGAGGCGAGAGTTTCGCGTTACCACTCAGCTTCCTTATACTTCTCACGAAATATAAGCTTTGTAGGTCCAATCAGACCTCCGTCCTTTTACCGGAGACGATGCCGCCGCCCTCTACTCAGTTTCCCTTTCGCAAGCGATGCTCCGAGGTGATCTTCAATGATTCGATTGTTACTACCCTCACAGCCTTGGAGTAGCTCTCTGAAACGATCATAATCATCTACTTTCCTCTTCTTTGCATATACAACATATAAAGTTAGAAAATTCTTAATTAACTTTTATTTGTTACACGTATTATAGGACGTTGTTCTTTTCGTTGTCAATATGTTTTTTTCAAAAAAATCAAAATTCATTCTATTTATTTTTTCTCAAATCAAAATTGGAATGCATTACTTACATACACTCATATATTACTTAAGTATGTTTGCATTACTACATAAAGAAAAACTTATAAAGTTTATGAGGAGATGAGGAAACTATGTTAAAAGGGAAAGTAGCGTTAGTTACAGGAGCAAGCCGAGGAATTGGACGAGCGATCGCTAAACGTTTAGCAAATGACGGTGCATTGGTTGCTGTTCATTACGGTAGTCGAAAAGATGACGCTGAAGAAACTGTTCATGAAATT
>JAPDDQ010000471.1 GCA_027587225.1 Solirubrobacter taibaiensis | reverse complement strand
GTAATTTCGCTGCTTTTATTTTTTCTACTACGTATGTAATATCATGTGTGGGAGCGATTCCAAGCTGTGGCTTAGAAAGCGCACCGATAGACTCTACAGTCGTTTCCGCAGTCATAACGTCTTGCGGCAAACTTACTAAAGTTGCTCCTGGATTTGTAGAAGTCGCACTTCGGAATGCATTTGATAATGCTTCTGGCACATTATCAGGATGCTCTACTTCTACGCTATATTTTGTGATTGGTTCGAATAGTGCAGCATTATCCATAGATTGATGTGTACGTTTTAATCGATCCGTACGCGGTACTGCACCAGCTAAAGCAACAACGGGATCACTCTCCGCATTCGCAGTAACAAGACCTGTCGCTAAATTTGATGTCCCTGGTCCTGAAGTTACAAGACATACGCCCGGTTTCCCTGTTAATCTACCAATAGCAGCTGCCATAAATGCTGCGTTTTGTTCATGACGACAAACAATTAACTCTGGTCCTCTTTCTTGCAATACATCAAATACAGAGTCAATCTTTGCTCCTGGAATACCGAAAACATGTGTAACACCTTGTTTAATTAAACAATCAACAACAAGATCTGCTCCTTTTGTTTTTGTCTTCACGTCGTTTGCTTTTACACCT
>JAPDDQ010000470.1 GCA_027587225.1 Solirubrobacter taibaiensis | reverse complement strand
ATTAATTAAAGGAGGGCTTACTTTGGCACAGGTTCAATACTATGGCACTGGACGTCGTAAGAGTTCAGTAGCGCGCGTACGCCTAGTTCCAGGCGAAGGACGCGTTATCATTAACGGTCGTGATTTTGAAAACTATATCCCATTTGCTGCATTACGTGAAGTAGTGAAACAACCTCTAGTTGCAACAGAAACTTTAGGTAACTACGATGTACTTGTAAACGTAAATGGTGGTGGATACACTGGTCAAGCTGGTGCTATTCGTCACGGTATTTCTCGCGCTTTATTAAAAGCTGATCCAGAATACCGTCTAACACTAAAACGTGCAGGTCTATTAACTCGTGACGCACGTATGAAAGAGCGTAAAAAATACGGTCTTAAAGGCGCACGTCGTGCACCTCAGTTCTCAAAACGTTAATTTTTGCGAACTACAAACCCCAACCATTTTGGTTGGGGTTTTTTATGTTTCATTCCTCTTTTGCAATTTTTATAGCTTGGAATATTTTAGTGCTACCGCCGCGCGTATGCTTCTTCTTTAGAAGTTTAGACTAATACGTATTAGGGAGGTTTATAAGTACTATGAATGTCATTGTCAGCTTACAAGAAAAACAAAAAGAAAAGCAGTTAAAATA
>JAPDDQ010000469.1 GCA_027587225.1 Solirubrobacter taibaiensis | reverse complement strand
TTATTTGATTATTGGTCCATTTCAATCGAACCAAAATTTAAGCGCTTACGTTATGGGTTTGAATTAAAATCTGAAACAGACACTCTTATTTATGCAGAGCGAGGATTCTTTTCTAGCATTCCAAATGATGATGTTGGTAACTTTTTCTGTTTTCCATTTATTCATGCAGATGATGTATTCAAAGCACCATCTTGGATTAAAGACACCATTTGGTATCAGATTTTCCCTGAGCGATTCGCTAATGGCGATAGTACGCTGAATCCAGAAAACACCCTTCCTTGGGGAAGTGCGAATCCAACTCCAACTAATTTTTTCGGCGGAGATTTTTCTGGTGTTATTCAAAACCTTGATTACCTTGTTAAGCTTGGCATTTCCGGAATATATTTCACACCTATTTTCAAAGCTCATTCAAACCATAAATATGACACAATTGACTATATGGAAATTGACCCACAATTTGGGACGAAAGAAACTTTTAAAGAGCTCGTTGAAGAATGTCATAAGCACGGTATAAAAGTAATGCTCGATGCTGTGTTTAATCATAGTGGATACTTTTTCGAGAAATTTCAAGACGTACTAGAGAATGGTGAGAAGTCCGCATATAAAGAGTGGTTCCACATTCATGAATT
>JAPDDQ010000468.1 GCA_027587225.1 Solirubrobacter taibaiensis | reverse complement strand
CAAAAATACATCACCATAAGAAGAGTAAAAAGGATGGAAAATCAATATGATCTTGATGAATTACAGAGGTCTAAAGAGGATCTAGAGCAGCTTGTTGCTCGACACTATAAAGGTCAAAAAAAACAAAAAACTTTACCAGCAAAACTAGAAGAAGATTTCTGGAAATTTAACATTGATCGCACACGTATTAATGCGATTCAGTTTTTTGGACAAGGTGTCATTACTTACACGATTTTTGTCTTATTAATCTTACCTTCTAACTATTTGGTTATTCGTTCCAGTCCTCATTTTATTGTTGATTTTGTTTATAGCATTTTAAGTTTACTCATCATTGGTGCAGCATTATTTTTATTTTGGACTTTTTCTAGATTTAGAAAATTGAGCCGACTTTTTTATCCAGTTGCTTGCGTTATTGTCTTTTGCACAATTTTCTTTCCATCTTTATTGATGATGAGTGTGTCTAACGTTGTATTACAGAATCAGGCAATGGTACTGATTGCATTTTTGTATATGTTAGGCTTTATTCTGAGTGGAATAAAACCCAATCATATGCTGTGGATTGGAACACTGGCTGCAGTATGTATTTTATTATCCCTCTATTATTTTAATATACCGTGTGATTTTTTGATGCT
>JAPDDQ010000044.1 GCA_027587225.1 Solirubrobacter taibaiensis | reverse complement strand
CACCGAGCCGCCGCCGGTCGATCCCGGCGCCGGCGGCACCGCGCCGCAAACCGGCGGGGCCGGCGCCGCCGGGACCGGCTAGGGCGGGCGCCGAGAGCGCGTCGCAGCGGCGGCGCGCGGGAAGGGCGCGGCTACTTCAGGGAGTCGCGGAAGCCGGGTGGCCAGGGACGCGAGACGTCCCGGTACCCCAGGGCGCAGAACCGCCACGGCAGCTCCGCGGCCTTGGTGATGCCGATCCGCGGGCCGGTGACGTACTCGAGCGGCCCGCCCTCACGGATGACGATCGGGCCGTCGATGAGCGACGTGTCGTTCTCGGTGAGGTTGATGCCCATGGCCTGGGTGAGCTTGCCCGGGCCGTTGCAGAGCTCGCCGGCGCCGCGCCGCGCGCGCATCTCCGTCAGCCCTTCCAACGGCTCCAAGGCACGGATGAGGACCGCGGCGCCGACGTCCTCGGGTTCACAGACCGCGTTGAGCAACGCGTGGATGCCGTAGGAGCGGTACACGTAGGCGGTGCCGGGAGCGCCGTACAAGACCGAGGTGCGAGCCGTGAGGCCCACGTAGGCGTGGCAGGCGGCCTCGGTGTGGTGGTAGGCCTCGGTCTCCACGATCCGGCCGGCGCAGCCCTCGAACTCGACGATGCAGCCGAGCAGGGCCGGTGCCACCTCGAGCACCGGCCGGTCGTAGAACGAAGCGTCTAGGACGTCTGATCCAGCGCTGCCTTGGCGTGGGCGAGCTGCTCGCGCACGCGTGTCAGCGAGGTTCCGCCCTCGCTCTCCTTGGACTCCAGCCACGACCCTTGGGATAGCACCGAGTAGAAGTCCTCATCCAAGACCTCGGAATGCTCCTTGAGCTCCTCCGGGGTCAGCTGCGAGAGCACGCGGCCCGATTCGACGGCCGTGCGCACGAGCCCAGCGACGACCCCGTGCGCCTGCCGGAAGGGCACGCCGCGCTTGACCAGCATGTCGGCGACGTCGACCGCGGCGAGCATCTCGTCCGTCGCGGCGGCGGCGAGCCGCTCACGCTTGAACGTCATCGACTCGATCATCCCGCGGGCGGCCGCCAGCGACAGCTCCAGCGTGTCGACGGCGTCGAAGAGGTGCTCCTTGTCCTCTTGCATGTCCTTGTTGTAGGTCAGCGGCAACCCGTGCATCACGCCGTGAAGCCCGGCGAGGTGAGAGACGATCCGCGGCGCCTTCGCGCGCAGCAGCTCGGCCGCGTCCGGGTTCTTCTTCTGAGGCATGATCGACGACGAGGATGCCCAGTCGTCGCGCACCTCGCAGAACCCGAACTCCTCGCTCGACCACAGGACGATCTCCGCGCCGAGCCGGCTCAGATGCGTCGCGCAGGTGGCCGCGGCGTTCAAGTAGTCCAGGACGAAGTCGCGGTTGGAGACGGCGTCGATCGAGTTCGGCACCACGCCCGCGAACCCGAGTTCACTCGCCACGAGCCGGCGGTCGGTCGGGAAGTTCACCCCCGCCAGGGCACCCGCCCCCAGAGGCAGCTCCGACGTCCCGCCCAGCACCAGCGCAAACCGCGAGGCGTCGCGCCGGAACATCCAGAAATAGGCGAGCAGATGGTGCGAGAGATACACCGGCTGCGCGCGCTGCAGGTGCGTGTAGCCGGGCATCGGCCAGTCCAGGTGGGCCTCGGCGACGCGCACGACGACGGTCTGCAGGTCCTGCAGCGCCTCGATCGCCCGCAGCGCGTGCGCGCGGGTGAACATCGCCATGTCGGTCGCGACCTGGTCGTTGCGCGACCGGGCCGTATGGAGCTTGCCGCCGACCGGACCGACGATCTCGGTCAGCCGGCGCTCCACGGCCATGTGGATGTCCTCGTCGGAGTCGAGGAACTGGAACTGGTTGTCATCCAGCTCGGCCTGGACGCGGTCGAGCCCCTTCAAGAGCTCGTCGCGGTCGGTGTCGGTGATGATCCCGGCGGCCGCGAGCATCGTCGCGTGCGCCCGCGACTGCTCGACGTCATAGGGATAGAGGCGCCAATCGAAGCCGATCGACGCGTTCATCGTCACGAAGACGGGATCCGGGGGCAGCGAGAAGCGGGACATCGCCCGCCATCATGAACCAAGATGGATCTGCTCGTCCGCCCCGCGCGCCCCGAGGACGCCTGCGTCCCCCTGCTCTTCGAGTCCGCGAAGCCGTACTACACCGCCTACGCGGGCAGTGAGCGCGGCGCGCTGAAGCTGCTGCACCGCGTGTGGGCCCACCGCGGGCACGCCGCGAGCTTCGAGTTCTGCCAGGTGGCGACGACCCCCGAGGGTGTGCTCGTCGGCGTCGTGGCGGGGTTCCCGGTCCGCGACGGCGACCGGCTCAGCCGGCGCTTCATCCGTCTCACGCTCCCGCGCGTCCCGCCCTGGCGCCTGCCCAAGACGTTCGCGCACCTGTACGCGGCCGGCGGCGTCGCGCCCCAGCCGCCGCTGGACGCCTACTACGTCGACGCGCTCGCCGTCGATCACGGCCACCGGCGCCAGGGCATCGCCCAGCGCCTGCTCAAGATCGCCGAGCAGGAGGCCACGCGCCACGGCTGCGCGCGACTCGCGCTGGATACCGGCCTGCACAACCGGCCGGCGCGCGCGCTCTACGACGCGTACGGCTTCCGGGAGCGCGAGATCCGCCGCGCCCCCAGCGACCGCATCGCCAAGGCCCTAGGCGGCCCCGGCTTTGTGGGCTACCTCAAGGACCTCCGCTAGCTTCGACGCCACCTCGGCGACCTGGCCCTCGGTGATCTCGGGGAAGAACGGAAGCGCCACGGACCGCGCCGCGACGTCCTCGCAGATCGGGAACTCGCCCTCGCGATGGCCGAACGCCTCGCGGTAGAAGGACATCAGGTGGATCGCGGGCAGGTACGGCTTGGACTGCACGCCGCGCGCGAGCAGCGCGCGGATCGTGTCGTCACGGTCGACGCCGCGCGGGAGTTGGACGACGAACACGAACCAGCCGCGCACGTCGCCGCCGAAGTCCTCACACGGGAGCTCCAGCCCTTCGACATCGGCCAGCGACTCGCGGTACCAGGCCGCGGCGCGAGCGCGGTCGGCGAGCATGCCGTCCAGGCGATCGAGCTGGGCCAGGCCGAGTGCGCACGCCATGTCCGTGAGCCGGTAGTTGAAGCCGAGACGGTCGTGGTCCAGCCAGCCCATGTCCGGGGCGCGGCCCTGGTTGCGCTCGGAGTCCACGCGCTCCTTGTGCTCGGCGGAGCCCATGGTGAGCATGCCGCCCTCGCCCGTGGTGAGCTGCTTGTTGGCGTAGAAGCCGAACGCGGCGGGATGGCCGCGGCCGCCGACCTTCACGCCGTCCGCATGGACGGCGCCGAGCGCCTCGCAGGCGTCCTCGACGATCGGCAGGCCGTGCGCCTCCAAGGCGGGCGTGTCGGCCGGGTAGCCGAAGATGTGCACCGGTAGGAAGGCGGACGTGCGCGGCGTGATCGCTGCCGCGGCGGCCTGAACATCCAGGTTCAGCGTCACCGGGTCGATGTCCACGAACACCGGCCGCGCCCGCTCGTACAGGATCGAGTTCGCGCTCGCCACGAACGAGAACGGCGAGGTGATGACCTCGTCGCCCTCGGAGACGCCCACCGCACGCAGCGCGAGGTGCAGCGCGGCGGTGCCCGACGAGACGGCGGACGCGTACGGCGCGCCCACCCGCTCGGCGAAGCCGGCCTCGAAGGCGGGAACACGTGGGCCGAGCGAGAGATGCCGCGAGCGCAGCACCTCGATCACGGCCTCCTCTTCCTCGATGCCCAGAACGGGCCGGGCGACGGGGATCACGTCGACTGGACCGACGCCTGCGAGCGCAGCATCCCCGCCTCGAGCGAGTCCACCAGCGCGTCCCACGACGCCTCGATCACGTTCTCGTGCACGCCGATCGTGCCCCACGTGGACTCACCGTCGGACGCGTCCAGCAGCACGCGCGTGGTCGCGCCCGTCGCCTTCCACTCGTCCAGGATGCGGACCTTGTAGTTGACGAGCTTGATGTCCCGCAAGTGCGGGAGCCGCTCACCGATCGCGGCCCGGAGCGCGCGGTCCAGCGCGTGCACCGGACCGTTGCCCTCGGCGGTGCGCACGAACCGCTGCGAGCCCACCCAGAGCTTGATCGTGGCCTCGGTCTCCACCCGGCCGTCGGCGCGCTTCTCGACGATCACGCGCCAGGACTCGAGCTTGAACAGCTCCTGGTACTCGCCCGTCTCGCGCTTGATCAGCAGCTCCAAAGACCCGTCGGCGGCCTCGAACTGGAACCCGCGGTGCTCGAGCTCCTTCACGCGCTCGACCACGCGGGCCGCGACGTCGTCGTCCAGCGCCCCGCCGGCGTGTGCGATCAGCGTGCCCTTGCCCGACAGCTCGCTCACCAGCACCTCGCGCGCGTTGCCGACCACCGCGGGGTCGATGTGCTCGAACGTCGACGGGTCGGCGTTCACGCCCGCGACGTGCATCCCGCCCTTGTGCGCGAAGGCGTTCTTGCCCACGTACGCCTGGTTGGCGTCGGGCTGCAGGTTGAGCATCTCCGCGACCAGGTGCGAGGCCTCGGTCAGCCCCTCCAGCGACGGCAGGCACTCGTAGCCCATCTTGAGCTGCAGGTTGGGGATGATCGAGATGAGGTTCGCGTTGCCGCACCGCTCGCCGTAGCCGTTCATGGTCCCCTGGACCATCACGGCGCCCTCGGCGATCCCCGCGAGGGAGTTCGCGACAGCGCACTCGGCGTCGTTGTGCGTGTGGATGCCCAGCGCGGCGTCGGGCAGCGCCCGCCGCACCACGTGGACCGCCTCGGCGATCTGGTGCGGCAGCGACGCGCCGTTGGTGTCGCACATCGTCAGGTTCTCGGCACCCGACTCCAGCGCCGCGCGCAGGCACTCGATCGCGTACGTCGGGTCGTCGCGGTAGCCGTCGAAGAAGTGCTCGGCGTCGTAGATCACGCGCTTGCCGGAAGCCACCAGGAAGGCGACCGACTCGGCGATCATCTTCAGGTTCTCCTCGCGGTCGACCTTCACGACCTTCTCGAGGTGCAGCCCCCACGTCTTGCCTACGATCGTCGACACCGGCGTCCACGACTCAGCGAGCACCCGCAGCGCGGCGTCTTCCTCGGCGGCCACGCCGCGCCGGCGCGTCATCCCGAAGGCGCACACGTCCGCGCGCAGCCCGGCCTCCCGCAGGCGCTCGAAGAGCTCGAGCTCCTTCGGGTTCGAGGTCGGGAACCCGGCCTCGATCATGGGCACGCCGAGGTCGTCGAGGATGCGCGCCACGCGCACCTTCTCCTCGACGGACAGGGACATCCCCTCGCCCTGCATGCCATCGCGCAGGGTGGTGTCGTAGACGATGACCCGGCTCATGAGACGGCCGCGGGCACCTTGTCGAGCCAGTCGGCATAGCGCTCGGAGCGCCCGTGCAGCGCGTCCTCGAAGATCGCCTGGACCTCGGTCGTGACCGGGCCGCGCGTGCCGTCGCCGACGGCCATGTCGTCGACTTCGCGGATCGGCGTCAGCTCGGCCGCGGTGCCGGTCATGAAGATCTCGTCGGCGCGGTAGAGCTCACCGCGGGCGATGTTGCGCTCGACGACCTCGTAGCCCTGGTCGCGCAGGATCTCGATCGCCGCGGCGCGGTTGATGCCCTCGAGGATGTCGTTGGCGAACCCCGGCGTGGCGACCTTCCCGTCCTTGACCAGGAACAGGTTCTCACCCGTGCCCTCGCAGACGTAGCCGTTGGAGTCCAGGAGGATCGCTTCCTCGTAGCCGGCCTTGTCGGCCTCGATCTTGGCCAGGATCGAGTTCAGGTACTGCCCGCCGGCCTTGGCCGTCGGGATCAGCGCGTCGGCGGAGATCCGCCGCCACGAGGACACCCGCGCGCGGACGCCGTTGACCTTGCCCTCCTCACCCAGGTACGCGCCCCACGCCCACACGGCGATGATCACGTCGACCGGGCAGTCCAGCGGGTACAGGCCCATCGGCCCGGCGCCGCGGAACACGAGCGGCCGGATGTAACACGACTTCAGGCCCGAGGCCGTGATCGTCTCGAACGTCGCCTGGCGGATCTCGTCCTTGGTGTACGGGATCTCCATGTGGTACAGCGCAGAGGACCGGAACAGGCGGTCGATGTGGTCCTGGTGGCGGAATACCGCGGACCCGCCGTCGGGCGTCTCGTACGCGCGCACGCCCTCGAACACGCTCGTGCCGTAGTGCAGCGCGTGCGTGAGCACGTGGACCTTGGCGTCCTCGTGCGGGACGAGATCGCCGTTCATCCAGATCTGATGGCTCACGTCACAGCTCCTCCAACACCGCCTTGGTCACCTCGGCGGTGGTCGCGGTTCCGCCCAGGTCCCTGGAGCGGATGCCCTTCTCCAGGGCCTTATCCACGGCCGATTCTACGGCAGTGGCCTCAGCTTCCCGGCCGAGTCCGTGGCGCAGGAGCAGCGCCGCGGAGAGGATCATGCCGACGGGGTTGGCGACACCCTGGCCGGTGATGTCGGGCGCCGAGCCGTGGACGGGCTCGAACATCGACGGGCCGTCGCCGCCCAGCGACGCGGTCGGGAGCATGCCGAGCGAGCCCGTGAGCATCGACGCCTCGTCGCTGAGGATGTCCCCGAACATGTTCTCGGTGACGATCACCTCGAAGTGACGGGGCGCCGAGATGAGCTTCATCGCGCACGCGTCGACGAGCTCGTGCTCGAGCTCGATGTTCGGGAACTCCTCCGCGTGGATGCGGGTGGTGACCTCGCGCCACAGCCGCGAGGTGTCGAGCACGTTCGCCTTGTCGACGCTGGTCACGCGCGACTTGGCGGCCTTGAAGGCGGCGCGGACGATCCGCTCGATCTCCGGGACCGTGTAGACCATCGTGTCGAACGCGCGGCCGTCCTTCGTCCCGCGCTCGCCGTAGTACAGCCCGCCCGTGAGCTCGCGCATGATCAGCATGTCGACGTCCTCGATCAGCTCGCGCCGGAGCGGCGAGGCGTCGTAGAGCGCGCGCAGCGGCTTGATCGGCCGCAGGTTCGCGAACAGGCCGAGGTCCGCACGCAGGCGGAACAGCGCGAGCTCGGGCCGCACCGCGCCGGACTCGTTCGTGTCCCACTTGGGGCCGCCGACCGCGCCGAGCAGGACCGCGTCGGAAGCCTTCGCGTCCGCCATCGCCTCCTCGGTGACGGCCACGCCGTGCGCGTCGATGGCCGCGCCGCCGACCGGATGCTCGACGTACTCGAGATCGGTGGCGACGGCGTTGAGCACCTCGACGGCGGCGACCGTCACTTCGGGGCCGATGCCGTCCCCGGGGAGCAGAGCGATGTTGGGCATGTTCCTAGAGGTTCAGGGTGACGGGACCGGGACGTTCGCGCGAGGACTCGTAGGTCGAGATCTCGTCGGCGTTCTGCAGCGTGAGCGCGATGTCGTCGAGCCCGTTCAGCAGGCGGTGGCGGCGGTCGGCGTCCAGCTCGAACGGCACGGCGCGGCCGGCGAAGCGCACTTCCAGCGCCTCGAGGTCGACCTCGGCCTCGCCCGCCTCCATCACGGCCTTGACCTCCTCCTCCGGCAGCACGACCGGCACCACGCCGATCTTCGTGCAGTTGGAGAAGAAGATGTCCGCGAACGAGGACGCGATGATCGCCTGGAAGCCGTAGTCCTGCAGCGCCCACGGGGCGTGCTCACGGCTGGAGCCGCAGCCGAAGTTCGGGCCGGTGGCGAGAATCGGGTTCTTGGGCAGCGACCAGCCGTCCTCTTGCGCCCAGTCGTAGAACAGGAACTCACCGAAGCCGGTGCGCTCGATCCGCTTGAGGAACTGCTTGGGGATGATCTGGTCCGTGTCCACGTCCGCGCGCTTGAGCGACGTGACGGGGCCGGAGATGACCTGGATCGGGTCCATGGGCTAGTTCCACTCCCGGATGTCGACGAAGTGGCCCTCGATGGCGGCGGCCGCGGCCATCGCCGGCGAGACGAGGTGGGTACGCCCACCGCGGCCCTGGCGGCCCTCGAAGTTGCGGTTGGAGGTGGACGCGCAGCGCTCACCCGGATCGAGCGTGTCGGGGTTCATGCCCAGGCACATCGAGCAACCCGCCGTGCGCCAGTCGAAGCCGGCCTCGCGGAAGATCTGGTCCAGGCCCTCGGACTCGGCCTGCTTGGCCACCTGCACCGAGCCCGGGACGACCATCGCGTTCTTGACGGTGGACGCGACCTTGCGGCCCTTGATCATCTCCGCGGCGGCGCGCAGGTCGCCGATGCGGCCGTTGGTGCAGGAGCCGATGAAGATGCGGTCCAGCTGCAGCTCCGTGATCCGCGTGCCCGCTTCCAGCCCCATGTAGACGAGCGAGCGCTCGTCGGTCTCGGTGGTCGGCGCGGGCACCTCGCCCGCGACGCCGACGACCTGCCCAGGGGTGGTGCCCCAGGTGACCAGCGGCGAGATCTTCGACGCGTCGACGGTGATCTCGCGGTCGAAGGTGGCGCCCTCGTCGGTCTTCAGCGTGCGCCAGTAGGCGAGCGCCTCCTCGAAGTCCTCCGGCGCGCCGACGCGGCCCTTGACCCACTCGAAGGTGGTCTCGTCCGGCGCGATCATGCCCGCGCGGCCGCCGCCCTCGATCGTCATGTTGCACACTGTCATCCGCTGCTCCATCGAGAACCCGCGGATCACGTCGCCCGCGAACTCGACGACGTGGCCGGCGGCGCCGTTGGTGCCCATCTGGCCGATCGTGCCGAGGATGAGGTCCTTGGCCGTAACGCCGTGGCCGAGCTCGCCGACGTAGTTGATCCGCATCGACTTCGGCTTGGGCTGGGAGAGCGTCTGAGTGGCCAGGACGTGCTCGACCTCGGACGTGCCGATGCCGAACGCGAGCGCCCCGAACGCGCCGTGTGTGGCGGTGTGGGAGTCGCCGCAGACGATCGTCATGCCCGGCTGCGTGACGCCGAGCTCCGGGCCGATGATGTGCACGATCCCCTGGCGCTCGGAGCCCAGCGAGTAGACCGGGATGCCGAACTCGTCGCAGTTGTTCTCCAGCGCCTCCACCTGGCGGCGGGAGAGGGCGTCGCGGATCTTCGCGCTGACCGGCGTGCCGTCCGTCGGGACGTTGTGGTCGGCGGTGGCGAGCGTGCGGTCCGGGCGGCGGACCTCGCGGCCCGCGAGCCGGAGGCCCTCGAACGCCTGCGGGCTCGTCACCTCGTGCACGAGGTGGAGGTCGATGAAGATGAGCCCCGGCGCGATCTCGTGCGCGGACCAGATCTTGTCGAACAGCGTGGTGGGGGTCATGAACGGCGCAGGCCGGCTGACACGATCGCCAGCAAGACGGCCTCCTCCTTCCCGAGGTTGGCGAAGTGGTGGGCTAGGTCGGCGTCGAAGGTCACGCAGTCACCAGCGTGCAGCTCGTGTTGCGCATCTTCGACATGCAAGGTCAGTGTGCCGCGTTCGACGAGTGCCGTCTCACGCGCGCCGGGCTCGTGCCGCGGCGGGTCACCCGGGCCGCCGGTGACGGCACCGGGAGCGAGCGTGTGGCGCGTGACCTCGGCGCGCAGGCCGGGCAACGGCGGGGTGAGGAGCTCGTAGGCGTGGCCGCCCGTTCCGCCGCGGCGACCCTCGCCCCGGCGCACGATGGACACGGCGCTCTCCTCGTCCAGGCGCAGGAGCTGCGACAAGCGCAGCTCCAACCCGGAAGCGATGCGGCTGGCCACCTGGAGCGTCGGGCTCGTTTCTCCGCGCTCGACCTGGCTGAGCATCGGAGCGGACACGCCGGAGCGCTCGGAAAGGTCCCGCAGCGAGAGATCCATCGCCTCTCGCAGGGCCTTTACGCGCGGACCGACGGCCACGATGGTGGGATCGGCAGCAGCCGCCATTACGGCTGTACGTTATCACGTACAGCCGTGCACACGTCAGTTACGCCAGTGGGACAGCATGTCGCGGCTCCTCTTAGGTGCCGCGCGCGTTCCCCGGCGCACGGTACGTCTTGGACAGGTGCTCAAGGTGGAGGTTTCCGGACCGTCGCGCCCGGAAACGCCGTCGGGGTCGCATGACCGCTTCTCGGGCGGGCCGTGAACTTTGTCCCCCGTTACCGTGGGTGAGGTGATCGAACCGGATGCGCTGGTGCTCGGGGCGGGCGGCACCCTCGGCGAGGCATGGCTGCGCGGTGTGCTGAACGGCCTCGAGGCTTCCGCCGGCCTGGACTTCCGCGAGTGCGAGTACCTGCTCGGGACGTCGGCGGGTTCGATCGTGGCCGCGACGCTCGCCGCCGGGCGGCGCCCCGACGCCGGCGAGCGCGCCGCCCGCGAGTGGGCGCGCGCGGTGCCGGACGAGATCGAGGAGGAGCCGGAGACGGCACGGTTCGAGGTCGTCGGCAAGGCCGCCCGCGCCGCCGCGACGCCATTCGCGAACGTGGCGCTGTCCGTGACCGCACCCGCCGGTCGCGTGGCCCGGGCGGTCGTGCTGCGCCGGGCGCCGCGACCCGACCGCACGCTCGGGGGCCTGGGCGGGCAGATCGAAGCGCTCGGCGCGCGCTTCGACGGGCGGCTGCGGATCTCGGCCGTGGATCGCGGCAACGGGAAGCGGGTGATGTTCGGCGCACCGGACGCGCCGCGCGCGACGGTCGCGGAGGCCGTGCTCGCCTCCTGTTCGGTGCCCTGGCTGTTCTCCCCGGTGCAGATCGGGGAGCGCGAGTACGTCGATGGCGGTGTCTGGAGCCCGACCAACCTCGACGCCGTGCCGAGTGGAAACGGTTCGCGGGTGCTCGCGCTCGTCCCGACAGCGGGGGCGGCGATGACGCCGCTGCGGACCGCGACGTCGCTGGCGCTGAGCCGGGAGACGTCCGCGCTGCGCGGGCGCGGGGCGACGGTGACGACGATCGTTCCCGACGACGCGTCCCTGAAGGCGATGGGCCCGAACCTGATGGATGCGTCGCGCCGCGACGCCGTCGCCACGGCGGGCTACGCGCAGGGCCGCCGCGCGGCCTGAGTCCGAACGCGCCAACTACGCTCAAGCCCACGCGGTTCGCGGCCGATTGGAGCGCGAATGGCGAAGGGTTTCCATGCTGACTCGCGCTCGCGCCTCACCGCCTTCGCCGCGCTCTTCGGACTCGCCCTCACGGCACTCGTCTCCCTCCTGGCCTTCCGCGCCGATGCCGCCCAGGAGCAGGCGCGCGACACCAAGGCCCGCGCGCAGGCCGTCGGCGCGCTCCAGATGCTCACGTCCGGGATCGAGAACCGCCTGCTCGACGTCCGCGGGCTGTTCGTCGCCAGCGACGCGGTCAACGAGCGCGAGTTCCACGCCTTCACGCAGCCGATGATCGAGACCGGGAACGCCTTCTACTGGCTCGAGAAGGTCGAGGGACCGACGGCAACGCGGTTCCCGATCCGCTACGCGGCCACGCCCGACGCGTCCGCCCGCCGGCGCGCGAAGGGCTATGACCCCTTTCAGGACCCGACGCGGCGTGTGTCGATGCTGCGATCCGTCGTGACCGGGAGCGCGCAGTCGACGCCGCTCGTCACGCTCGCCGTGCGGGCGCGCCCGGGCCTGGTCATCTATGCGCCGGTCTACCGGCCCGGCGGCCGGCACACGCTCGACGACGTCGTCGGCATGGCCGTCGGCTCGTTCACGATCGGCGACGCGCGCGCCGCTGTCCGTGGCGTGGTGGCTCCGGGCACCGCGGTGCGCGTCCGGATCGACGGCACCGACGCGTTCGCGACCGGGCCGGTGGATCCGGCGTCGCCGGGAAGCTCGTTCGTGTTCGCCGGTCGCTCCTGGACCGTGCAGACGCACACGGCGGGGGCCGCCGGGCTCGAGCTCGGACCGGTGGCGACCATCGGCGGGCTGCTGGTCACCCTGTTGCTGGTGCTCAGCCGCTGGTGGCGTTCCAGCCGCACGCTGCTGGAGGGCGGTCGCGACCGCGCCGAGCGCCGCTTCGCCGATGTCTTCGCCGCCGCGCCGATCGGGATGACGTTGATCGATCGCTCGGGGACGGTGGTGCGCGTCAATCAGGCGCTTTGCGATCTCATCGGCTGCACCGAGGCCGAGCTGCGCTCCGACGCCAACCGGCGGTTCGCCTTCGCGGACGACCAGGGCCGGCTGGTCGCGGCGTTCGCCGACGCCGCCGCGCGTCCGGGCCAGTCGATCCAGGTCGAGGCGCGTCTGAACACGACACGCGGTGTGCGCTGGACCGAGCAGCACGTGACCTTCCTCCCCGACGAGCGGCTCACGCTCGTCCAGGCGGTCGACATCCAGCACCGCCGGGAGTTCGAGGCCCAGCTTGTACACCAGGCCGAGCACGACTCCCTGACCGACCTCCTCAACCGCCGCGGGCTCAGCCGCATCCTCGAGGCGCACCAACGCACGCGGGCCGGCGGCGCCGTCCTGCTCCTGGACCTGGACCACTTCAAGGCGATCAACGACCTCCACGGCCACGGCGCGGGCGACGAGGTGCTCGTCGCGGCGGCGGACCTGATCACCAGCGTCGTCCGGGACGGCGACGCGGTCGCGCGGATGGGCGGCGACGAGTTCGCAATCCTGCTGGCCGACGCGGACGAGCACGTGGCCCGGGTGACGGCCCAGCGACTGGTCGATGTGTTCGACGCCGGCCGGTTCGAGAGCGAGACCGGCAGCCACGCGCTGTCGATCAGCGTCGGCGTGGCGATGCTGACGCCTGCGCTCGAGGACCCGGACGCCGCACTCGTGGCCGCGGACCTGGCCATGTACGACGCCAAGGCCGACGGTCGCGGCCGGCTCGCGGTCTACGACGAGACGAGCGCACGGTCGCACACGCGCGACCGGCTGATCGCCGTCGCCCGGGTCCGCGCCGCGCTCGCCGAGAACCGCTTCTTCCTCGTGGCGCAGCCGATCCGGAGCCTGTGCAGCGGCGAGATCGTCCATCACGAGCTGCTGCTGCGTATGCGCGAGCCGGACGGCGGCGTGCTCCCCCCGGCCGCGTTCCTCGGCGTGGCGGAGGAGTTCGGGCTGATCGGGGAGATCGACCTGTGGGTCGTCCGCAACGCGATCTCGATCCTCGACGTCTACTCAGGCCGCGACGTCGCGTTCCACGTGAACCTCTCCGGCCGTTCACTGGGCGAGCCGGCGCTGCTCGAGAAGATTCGGGCCGAGTTCGCCCGCACGGGCGTGGACCCGTGCCGGCTCGTGTTCGAGATCACCGAGACGGCCGCCGTCGGCAACCTCGAGCAGGCCCGCGCGTTCGCGACCGCGCTCACCGACATCGGCTGCCGGCTCGCCCTCGACGACTTCGGCGCCGGGTTCAGCTCGTTCGTCTACCTCAAGCAGCTGCCATTCGACATCCTCAAGATCGACGGCGAGTTCGTGCGCCAGTGCACGACCACGCCGGCCGATCGCGTGATCCTCGAGAGCCTCGTCCACACGGCCTCCGGGCTGGGCAAGGAGACCGTGGCCGAGTTCGTCGAGGACCAGGAGACCGAGGACCTGCTGCGCGAGCTCGGCGTCGACCTCGTGCAGGGCCACCACGTCGGGCGACCGGTGGACGTGCACGCGGCGATCGCCGCCCTCGCGCAGGTCTGAGCCGCGGCTACGGCGTCTGGGTGAGCACGGGTTCCTCGTTCTCAGCCGAATCGGCCGCGAGAAGGACCTTGCTCTCGACGTTCGAGAGCGCGCGGATGTACGCCAGCGCGGCGGCCTCGATGATGTCGGTGCTGACGCCCTGGCCGGACGCGTTCTGGCCGGAGAGCTCGAGCACCACGCTCGCTTCGCCGAGCGCGTCCTGGCCGGACGTGATGGCGTCGATGCGGAAGTCGCGGAGCTTGACCTCGCGCGTGGTGGCGGCGTTGATGGCACGGAAGACGGCGTCGATCGGGCCGTCGCCGGTGAAGTCGCCGCGGACGCTCTCCCCCGCGGGCGTGAGGATGGAGACCGTGGCGTGCGGCGGGCGGCGCGTGGAAGCCTCCACGTCGAACCACTCGAGCGTGTAGGCGCCGGCGTCGGCCCGGAGCTCGTCGGTGACGAGCGCCTCGAGGTCCAGCGCCGTGACCTGCTTCTTCTTGTCCGCGATCTCCTTGAAGCGCTTGAACGCCTGGTTGAGCGTCTGGCCGGAGACCTGGTAGCCGAGGTCCATCAGCGCGGACTGCAGCGCGTGGCGGCCGGAGTGCTTGCCGAGCACGATCGAGTTCGCGTCGTCGAGGCCGACGGAGGCGGCGGACATGATCTCGTAGGTGGAGCGCTCCTTGAGCACGCCGTCCTGGTGGATGCCGGACTCGTGCTGGAACGCGTTGCGGCCCACGATGGCCTTGTTGGGCTGCACGGCGTAGCCGGTCAGGCGCGAGATCAGCCGCGAGGTCTTCGCGATCTCGCGCGTGTTGATCTCCGTGGTGAAGCCGATGTGCTCCTCGCGCGTCTTGAGCAGCATCACGATCTCCTCCAGCGACGCGTTGCCCGCGCGCTCGCCGAGGCCGTTGATCGCGCACTCCACCTGCCGCGCGCCCGCCTGCAGCCCGGAGAACGAGTTCGCCACGGCGAGGCCGAGGTCGTCGTGGCAGTGGACCGACAGCACGACGTTCTTCAGCTCCGGGACGCGCTCATACAGGCCGGTCAGGAACGCCGCGTACTCGAGCGGCATGGCGTAGCCGACCGTGTCCGGGATGTTGATGGTGGTCGCGCCCTCGGCGATCGCGGCGGCGACCACCTCGGCGGTGAAGTCGACGTCGGCGCGGGTGGCGTCCATCGGGCTGAACTCGACGTCCTCGACCAGCGAGCGCGCGTGGGCGACGGCGGCCTTGGCCTGGCCCAGCACGTCCTCGCGCGTGGACTGCAGCTGGTGCTGGATGTGGATGTCGCTCGTGGAGATGAACGTGTGCACGCGCGGGCGGTCCGCGTCCTTGACGGCCTCGGCGGCGCGCTCGATGTCGGCCGCGTGAGCGCGCGCGAGGCCCGCGATGACCGGGCCGTGCACCTCCCGGGCGATCGCTTGTACAGCCTGGAAGTCCCCCGGGGACGCGATCGGGAATCCAGCCTCGATCACGTCGACGCCGAGCCGCGCGAGCTGATGCGCGATCTCCAGCTTCTCGTTCGTGTTGAGGCTGATGCCCGGCGACTGCTCGCCGTCACGCAGCGTGGTGTCAAAGATGATGACCCGGTTCGGATCCATGGCGCAGCTCCTTTTGGACTCTTTCGCTTCTTCTCCGGTGTGAGTTCGCGGCTTAGCGGCCGCCAGCGCAGTAATCCCCCTAGCGGGGGAGCAGAAGAAGAAGGGAAAGGCCGAACTGCGTCATCGCGACCTCGGACTGTACCTCACACATGCCAGCCATGCCAATGATCGATATCGATCCAGGCGCTGGTGCGCGGGTGCTCGTGATCGGGGTACGGGTTGCCGCCATAGTGCCTGGAGAGCCGGTCGATGTCCGCGAAGTCGGTGTCGGCCTTGAATTCTCCGATCCGGCCGCGCAGGGAGATGTGCTGGTACCAGCTCTCGCCCAGCACGGTCAGCGCCACGCGCGGGTCCTGGCGGACGTGCTCGAGGCGGACCCGGCGGTCGTCCATGTTGATGAGGATCCGGCCGTCGTCCTCGAGCAGGTACCAGGTGGGGACCGACAGCGGAGAGCCGTCGGGACGGAGGCTGGCCATCACCGCGGCGAGCGGCTGGGCGAGGATCGTCTTGATCTCGTCGGTGAGCGGTGGCTTGGGCATCGGGTCGCGTTGTATCAGCGCACGTGGCCCGTGGCGTCGTGGGTGCGCCAGGACTGCGACTGGAAGCGCAGGAGGATCGCCGTCCAGTTCACGCCGGTCTGGACTAGCAGGCCGCCGTCCTGCCAGACGCCGTTGTCGTCGGCGTAGTGGTGGATGTTGCCCTGGTTCTGGTGCACGTCGTGGACGCCGCGCGTCGGGTCCGGTCCCCACGGCTCGCCGAACGCGTGGATCGTGCTCCCCGGGAGCAGGTGGCGGTCGAACAGCTCGTTCAGGTCGTTGTTCGCGCCCGGTTTGGAGAGCGGCAGCGGCTTGAAGTGCTCGGGCCTACACAGGCCGCCGCGGACGTAGTCGAGTCCGTCACCGGGCCGCAGGCCGCGCCAGCCCGGTTTGAGTGCGCCGAGCCGCTTGGCGAGTGGGTGGTTCCCGGCGCGGAAGACGGCGAACTCGACGTCGGACGGCGGTTCGTCCGAGTGGGCGTTAATCGACACCTCCCACCGCGTGGTGCCGGCCTGGCAGCTGAGGAAGTAGTGGTCGCTCCGGGTGGTCGCGTGGCGACGGGCGGTGATGGTGGCTTTCAGGACGCCGTACGAGCGCAGGGGCACGCCTCACCCTCGCACACGGCGACGGGTGGTGGTGGACGAGCCGCTGTCGTTGTCGATCTTCACGCGCGCAACGAGCCGCTTGTGGCCGCGCAGGCGGCCGGCGCGCTCGACACGGAGCCGGCTCGTGCCGGTCTCGCCCGGGCGGACCCGGTACTGCCACCTCCCCGTCTGCGCGACCGGCCGGCCGCCCGCGAACAGGTCGGCGGCGACCGTGCCCGCGCAGCCGCGTGCGGGGGTCGCCGGGCAGCTGAGGCGCACCGTGACGACCGCGCCCTTGCGGCCGAGCTTCACGCCGGCGAACCGGGCGCGGATGCAGCGGTCAGTGGCGGGCGGTGGCGGCTCGGTGGCGAGGTCCCAGACCTGGATGACGGGATTCCCGCACGGCTCGGCGGCCCACGCGAGCCGGGAGCCGTCGAACGCCCAGCCGTAGGGGTTGCGCTGCCCCTCGATCTTGCGGTCGTCGACTTGGAACGTGACGGGTTCGACGTTCCCGCCGTTCGTGCGCGTGGCGAGCCGGCCCGCGGCCAGCGCGACGTCGTAGAGACGCTCGGGCTCGCGCGGGACCGTGCGCGGCTGGGCGGCGCCGGGCGCGAGCACGTTGACGCCCGCCCCGTAGGACCAGGCGAGCGTCCCGTCGACGTCGAGCGCGACACCGTCGATGACGCTCGTGAGGTACACGTCGCTGACCCGGTGGATCGTCTCGCCGGTCCGCCAGTCGGTGACGATGAGCGTCTGCTCGTCCGGACTGGTGACCGCGTACCGGCCGGCCGCGGCGAGGATGCGCTCCGGTACGCGCCGTGTCTCGCCGGTGGCCAGGTCGATCACGTTGGCGTCGCGGGCGCACCGGCCGCTGATGCCGAGCACGTCGCCGCGGAGGCCGAAGCTGAAGTGGTGGCCACCCGAACACGTGCCGCAGGCGGCGAGGCCGAGGCAGCCGTCGAATGGCGTCGCCGCGCCGGTGGTGAGGTCGACACGGACGAGGTCATGCGCGGCGTCGCGCCGGCAGTTCGTGTCGGCGCAGACGTGGCGCTGCAGGAACGCCGTGGTCCCCGAGGCGGCGACCGAGTGCGAGCGCGGCCCACCCTTCACCGGTGCGAGCGTGGTGATGTCGCGCGGGACGCCGTCCTCCCCGGCCGCGACGAGCGCCGCTCCGGTCCCGCGCTCCTCGACCCAGACCACCTGCCCGGCGGCGAGGGCGATGGTCTGGCCGGTGAGGGTGGAGGTCGCACCGCGGGCCGGGACGGAGTAGGAGGCGGCGTGCGCGGCGGGCGCGGCAGCGGTGAGGATGAGCAGAGCGAGGAGGACGCGCACGCGGTGGTGATCCCCACCCCGGGACTCCTGAAACACCCGCGCCGGTACGCTCGCCCGGTGAGATTCGCGAAGGCATTGGCGTTCGGCGGTTGGGTGCTGGTCATCGCCTGGCTGGTGCTGCTGGTCACCGATCGCGGCGAGGCTGCCGGCTGGTGCCTGTTCCTCGCGGGCCTGTTGCTGATGGTCGCGGGCCCGATCTTCCAGCGCGCCGGCGACGGACAGCTCCGGATCACCGGCGTGATCATGGCCGCCGCGGGCTTGTTCTTCGTGCTGCTGGGCCTGTTCTACGCATTTTGAGTGAGACCTCATTGAACGGGGTACCTGCAGCGGCGCCATGGTCGCCGCCGCTCGCCTAGCGCTCCTGCTGCTGCTCGCCGTTCCCGCCACCGCCGTCGCGCAGACGCCGACGACGACTCCGTACGTCAATGGCCTCGTCAGTTCGCTGCTGGTGGACGGGGACACGCTCTACGTCGGCGGGGACTTCACCGCCGCGGGCGCCGCCGCCGGGCCGCTGGTGCTCGCGAGCGCGGGTGACGGGACGCTGGTGCGCTCGCATCCCGGCTTCGCGCAGGTGGGCGGCGCGGAGGAGATGACGGTCGACGCCGTGCTCGACGACGGCGCCGGCGGCTGGTACGTGGGCGGCGCGTTCGCGCGCGTGAACGGTGCCGAGCGATCGACGCTGGTGCGGCTGCGCGCGGACGGGACGGTCGATCCGGTGTTCGCCCCGCGGCTGGACGCGCCGACGACGACCTCACGCGTGTCGGCGCTGGCGCGGGCCGGAGATGTGTTGTGGGTGGGCGGCTCCAACATCGAGGGCGCGGCCTGCCTGGACCTGTGCGCGCTCGACGCCCGCACCGGCGCGGAGTTGCCGATCGACCCCGACCGCTACGACGGCGAGGTCACCGACCTCGACCTCCAGGGCGGGACGCTGTTCGTGGCCAGCAAGACGGGGGCCGTGGGGCTCAGCGCGGTGACCGGGGCCCGTTCCGGCTTCCAGGTCCTGATCCGCAACGGCGTGCGCGAGCTCGACGCCCACGGTGGTGTGGTCTACCTGACCGACACGCAGCCTGACGGGGAGATCTTCGAGCCGGACGTCGCGGCGTACCGGGCGTCGGACGGCGTGCGGCTGCCGGTGCGGTTCGAGGGCGTGCGCGAGGCGTGGGACGTCGTCGCGACCGACGATGCCGTATTCGTCGCCTGCCAATGCAGCTCCGGACCGAACCTGCTGGCGTACGACCCGGCGACGGGCGCGAACCTCGGGCTGAGCGGCTACCCGAACTCCGTGAGGTATCTGGCGGTCGGCGGCGGGCGGCTGTACGTGGCCGGCGGGACCGGGTACGCGGCGTTCGACCTCGCGACGCGGACGCGCGTGGCGTGGACGGCGCCCGTGGTCGGCTCGCAGCCGCGGGCGCTGGCGGTCGGCGCGAACGGCACCGTGGCCGTGGGCGGCACCAACGGCGCCGTCAACGGCGCGGCGCGCAGAGACCTGGCGGCGTTCGACCTGCGGACCGGGGCGCTGCTGCCGTTCGACCCGCGGCCCGACACCCCGCTCGCGTACCCGCCGAAGTTCCCGCAGGTGCGCGCGTTGGCCAAGGTCGGCGACACGCTGTACGTGGGTGGCGAGTTCACGCAGATCGCGGGCGTGGCGCGCAAGAACCTGGCGGCGCTGGACGTGCGGACGGGCGCTGCGCTCGACTTCCCCGAGGCGCGCGGGCGGATCTGGGACTTCGCGATCGCGGGCAACCGGCTGTTCGCCGGCGGCGAGCTGCTCGAGACCTACGATCTGGGGACGCGCACGAAGCTCGGCTGGGAGCTCGGGCCCGAATACATCATCCGGGCGCTCGCGACCGTCGGCGACACGCTGTTCATCGGCGGGTCGTTCCTGTGGCTCGACGAGGGCGCGACGCGCCACCACCGCAAGTACCTCGCGGCGGTCCGGGCCTCCGACTTCGCGCCCCTGCCGGTGGCCGAGGCGAACGGCTGGGTCTACGAGCTGCTGGCCGACGGCGCGGGCGGCGTGTGGGTCGGCGGCGACTTCAACCGGCTCGCCGGCGTGCTGTCGGACAGCTACGGCCGCCTGGACGCGAACGGCGTGCCCGAGGCGGGCCTGCCGGCGGGTGGCGAGTACTCCTCCGTACACGGCATGTCCTCGGACGGCACGAACCTGTACCTGCTGGGTGTGGACGGGCTCGGCGGGCAGTCCCGCCGCGGCTCGGCGGCGCTGCGCCTGTCGGACCGCTCCGTGACCGCGTTCAACCCGGGGTTCAGCGCCACGACCGTGCTCGCCCGCCCGGGCGGAGAGGTCCTGTTCGGCGGCGGGTTCGAGTGGACGCCGGACAACTCGGCGGGCGGCATCGCGCGGTTCCCGGGGACCGGGACGCCGCCGACGCCCACCGCGACCCCGACGGCCACCGCAACACCCACGGCGACCGCCACGGCAACCGCGACGCCGACCGCCACCACGACCGCAACGCCGTCCCCGACCGCCACGCCGACCGCGACCACGACCGCCACGCCGACCGCCACCGCGACGCCATCCGCGACCGCGACCGCTGTGGCGACGGCCACCGCTACGCCGGACGCGAACGCCGGACCACTCGGGGGCGCCACGCTCGGCGGGTTCGGCCCGGCGGCGAGCCCCGCCCCGCGCGTGGTGCCCGCCACGGCGGCGCCGCGGGCGACGGTGTCGATCCGGGCCGTCGTGGACCGGGCGGCGCGGACGCGCGGCGTGCTCGTGCGGGTCCGTTCGTCGGCGGGCGGGCGCGTCGAGATTCAGCTCGTCTCGGGCCGCGCCGTCGTCGGGCGCAAGACCGTCACCCTCCGGCCCGGTGTGCAGCGGCAGGTCCGGGTGAAGCTCGCCCGCGCGGCAACTCGCGTCGTCGCGCGGGTCGGCGCGACGACCAGCCGCGCGGTCACCGTGCCACGTGGATCCCCAGCGCGCGCGGCGCGGCGGTGACGGCCCGGGTCACCAGGTCCACCCGTTCGCCGCGCTCTTCAAGACGTTCCTTACGTAAAAAGGCACGGCGGACAAGCATTCCGCCCGCGAACGCCAGCGGCTCGCCGGGCACGCGGACGGGCTCCGGGTCGGCGAACGCGAGGTCCGTGGACCGGCCGCTGGCCAGCGCCGCGAGGGCTCGGCCCGCCAGATGACACGGCCCGACACCGTTGCCGGTGAAGCCGAACGCATAGTGGACGGGTACGTCGTCGAGCGTCCCGATCTGCGGCAGATGCGAAGGCGACACGTCGATCGGACCGCCCCACGCGTGGGTGATCGCGCGGCCCTCGAGCTGCGGGAACATCTCGACGAGGTGCGCGTGGGTCTCCGTCGCCACCTCGGGGTCGACCTCGATCCTGCCGCCGAGTCGCGCGCCGGCCGCGAGGCGTCCTCCGCCCCACCCGAACGCGATCCGGCCGTCCCGCGTCGTGCGGAAGTAGTGCACGAACGTGCGGGCGTCGGTGATGCACTCGCCGCCGGACCAGCCCAGCTGTCCGAGCACGTCGGGCACCGGCTCGGTCAGGACGATGTGCGAGGACGTGACCGACAGCCGGTGCCGGAGCGGCGGCACCCCGCGCGTCGCGGCGTTCATCGCCAGCACGGCCGCGCCCGCGTGAACGCGTCCGTTCGCCGTCTCGACCGTCACTCCCCCAGGCGAGGCGCGCAAGGCCGTGACCCGCGAGCGCTCGCGGATGACGTCCCGCAGCCGGTCGCGCAGCCCGAGCGCGAGCCGCGCCGGCTGGACGGTGGCGTCATCCGCCACCAGCAGCCCGCGCCGGAAGCGCGGGGAGTCGCAGCGCGCCCGCACCTCCCCCGCGCTCAGCGCCCGCACGCGGTCGGGCGGCGACGCGTCGACGATCTCGTCGAGGATCGCGTCGTGTGCGGGTGCGGTGGACGCCATCACGTACCCGCCGGGCGTGAACCACGCGTCGACGCCCTGCTCCGAGCACCAGCGGCCGATCGAATGCACGCTCTCCGCCGACTCGCGGCACAGCTTCAATGCCCGCGCGCGGCCGAACCGTTCCTCCAACGACGGCAGCTGCGTCCAGAGCGTCTCGCAGAACCCGCCGTTGCGCCCGCTCGGCCCGTGCCCGCACAGCCCGGATTCCAAGAGCACCACGGACGCCCCGCGCTCACGCAGCTGCCACGCCGTCCACAGGCCCGTGTAGCCGCCGCCGATGATCACGACGTCGGCGCTCTCCTCGCCCTCCTGGGCCGGCGCAGGTTCGACCGCGCCGGCCTCAGCCAGCCAGTAGCCGTGAGCGGTGTGAACCGTCACCCGACGTAGAAGCGCTCGGACGCGTCGGCCAGCACGGCCTCGGTCTTCGCGGCCATCTCCTCGAGCTCCTCACGGGTGCTGATGAGCGGCGGCGCGAGGTGCAGGACGGCGTCGCCGCGGTCGTCCGGCCGGGCGATCAGCCCCTCCTCGAGCAGCCGGCCGGAGAGGAAGCCGCGCAGCAGCTTCTCGCGCTCCTCGGCCGAGAACCGCGACTCCTCGACGTCGCGCACCAGCTCCAGCGCCCAGAAGAACCCGGCGCCGCGCACGTCGCCGACCATCGGCACGCGGGACTTGATGCCCTCGAGCAGCTCGCCCATGTACGGCTCGAGCTCCCGGACGTTCTCCAACACGCCCTCGCGCTCGAAGATCTCGATGTTCTGGAGTGCGACGGCCGACGCCACCGGGTGCCCGGCGAACGTGATGCCGTGCATCAGCATCCGGCCGTCCTCGTACAGCGGCTCGGCGATCTTGTCGCTGACGATCACGGCGCCCATCGGCGCGTAGGCGGACGTGATGCCCTTCGCGCACGTGATCAGATCCGGCGCGACGCCGTAGCGCGAGGACGCGAACCACTCGCCGATGCGCCCGAAGCCGGTGATGACCTCGTCGGCCACCAATGCGATCCCGTACTGGTCGCACAGCGCGCGCAGGCCCGGCCAGTAGCCCTCGGGCGGGACGAGGCAGCCGCCGGCGTTCTGGACGGGTTCGGCGATCAGCATCGCCACCGTCTCCGGGCCGGCCTCGAGGATGGTCCGCTCGGCGTCCGCGAGCAGACGGGCGCAGAACGCGGCCTCGTCCTGTCCTTCCGGATCGCGATAGCGGTTGGTGTTGACGATCCGCGTGACCGGGATCGGCGCGGCGCCGAACGGCTCCTTCATCGGCCGCACGCCGGTGAAGCTCAGCGCGCCCAGCGTGACTCCGTGGTAGGCGATCTCGCGCGCGATCGCCTTCGTGCGCTGCGGCTCGCCCTTGGCCAGGTAGTGCTGGCGCACGATCTTCCAGGCCGCTTCGACCGATTCGCTGCCGCCGTTGGTGAAGAACACGCGGTTCAGGTCGCCGGGCGCGCGCTCGGCCAGCGCCGCCGCGAGCTTGATCGACGGCGGGTGCGCGGTCGCCCAGTTCGTGTTGAACGCGAGCGTCGACATCTGCGCCGACGCCACCGACGCCATCTCCTCGCCGTACGAGTAGCCGATCTGGCAGCAGAACAGGGAGCTCAGGCCGTCGAAATAGCGGTTGCCCTCGGTGTCGAAGACATAGGCGCCTTCGCCGCGCTCGAGCACGAGCAGCGGCTTCCCGCCCGGCCCGAACGCGCCGTTGCGCGTGAAGTGCATCAGCAGGTGCCGGTGCGCCTGCTCCTGGAGCGACTCGATCCCCACCGTGTCAGGCACAGTCATACGCTTCATGCTCGCCCGGCCTCACGGCGCCCCGCAATAGGCGGAACGTCGCGTGCGGACCGTTTGCCGCCGACACTCCGTCAGGTGGACGAATTGGCCGCTTGTCGCAAATCCGACTCGTGAGCACCATGCGTCTCGTGATGCGATGGATCGCACTGGCGGTGCTTACGGCGGTGGGCGCGACGATGCTGCTCAGCTGGCCCGACGTCAAGGATGAGACCGGGCCGGAGAAGGCGCGGTCGCTGTACGGCTACCAGGCGTGCGCCGCGCCGTGCTCGCTCGGGGAGTCGTACGTCGCCTTCCGCGTGAACCAGCTGTTCGAGACCCACGTCAAGCCCGGCGCCTGGGCTCGCAGGAAAGTCGAGCGCACGCCGAGCATCGGCGCGATCGCGCTCTACGGCGGCGGCCGCGTCGCGTTCGTCGAGCGCGTCCTCGCGCCCGGCGCCGTCGAGATCAGCGAGCTCAGCGCCGACAAGCTCACACGACGGACCGTCACGCGCGGCGACGGCTGGCCCTCGGGCTTCATCCTCGTCGGCCCGCGCACCACGGACGAGCCGACGACGCCGGCCGTCGGCAACAGCACGCTCATCTAGCGCCGCGGCGGAAGCGCCGCGCGCGAACGGCCAGGTGCAGGCCGAGGACGACGTCCTCGTCGTCGAGCGAGACGCCGAGCGCCTCCTCGATCCGGTGCAGCCGCAGATAGAGCGACTGGCGCTCCAGGTGCAGCGCCCGCGCGGCCTCGGCCTTCCGGCCGCCCGCCGTGAGGTAGGCCTCGAGCGTCTCCAGCAGCACGCGTGTGCGTGGTGAGCCATCGGCGAGCAGCGGGCCGAGCTGCTCCTCGACGAACGCTTCGAGCTCCGGCGTGTCGCGCAGCTCGTGGAGGAGGTCGGCGAGGCCGGGCCGGCGCGCGTCGTACCAGCGCTTGACGCCGAGCGAGGTGGCCGCGCCCGCGGAGCGCCGCACGCGCCGCAGGCCTTGGCCGGCCGCGCCCCATGCGTCCGCGGGCCCGCCCACCGCGAGCGCCGCGTCCGCCGGGCCGAGGCCGTGGCGGTCGAGCGCGCCGTGGAAGAGGTGGGCGACGTGCTCGACGAGCGCGGCGTCGTACTCGCGCGCGCCGAGCGCGAGCAGCACGAGCAGGTCGACGTCGCGCGGGCCGAGCAGGACGGCGAGGCCGGTCGAGGCGAGCGCGGTGCGCAGTTCGCCGGACAGGCGCGTCCACGTGATCCCGTCCGCGACGTGCGCGAGATCGGCCAACGACTCGCCGTACCCAGTCCCCGTGCCGGTGCCGCCGGACGCGCCCGCGCTCGGCGTGGCGGCGCGGCTGCGGCTCCTCCCCCGCGCGTAGGCGGGGCGCCGCCAGGCCGCGACGACCGGTAGGAGCGCGCCGCGGCCCGCGCCCGGGAAGCCGAGGGCCTCGGCGCGCCGGCGCGCGTCGTGCTCCTCCACCCGCCCGTCGGACAGCTCGGACAAGAACGCGCCACGCGAACGGGCGCGCAGCTGCTCGTCGTGCTGCTGGGAGAGCAGGTCGATGGCCACGGCCAGGGCCGCGCGCTCCACCGCCACGCGGTCGAAGTCGTCGAGGCGGTTCTCCAGCGACAAGGCCATCAGGCGACCCCAGCTCGAGTCCAGCAGGCGCACCTCGGCCGCGAACATGCCCTCGGCCACCTCGCCACGGTCCTCGGCGCGATGGACGTCGGCCCACGCCGACAGGGCGAGGTCGTCGCCCGGCGGTCCGGACACGTAGTACACGAGCGACCCGCCGGCGTCCTCGAGCACCACCGGGTTCTTCACGGCCATACACAGCTCGGCGAGGATCTCGGGCACGCCGCGTCCCTGCAGGATCAGCTCGGTGAAGCGCCGGTGGATCTCCTCCCCCCGCGCGAGCAGCGCGAACTGGGCATTGACCACCGCCCCGTGCACGCCCTCGGTGATCTCGATGAACCGCACCGGCCGGTGGAACGCGATCACGGGCACGCCGGCCCGCGCGCAGCCCGCGACGACCGTCGGCGGGACGTCCCGCCACGTCGATCCCAGCTCCACGGCCAACGCGGCCATCCCCTGCCCGACCAGCGATGCCGTCCAGGCCGCCGGATCCGCGCTCGCGCCGAGCCCGGTGGTGAGCACGAGCTCGCCGCCCTTCAACAGATCGTCAGGTTCGGGCATCTCGATCACGTGCGCCCAGCGAATATCGCGGTCCAGAGCCGTTTGCCCGATCACGACCTCAGGCAACGCGCGCCGGACGACGGGCAGATCGAGCACGTCGGCGAGGCTCAGCATGACGATGTGTCACCCATGATGGCGGAAGATCCGACCCAGTGTCCATTGCGACGGTCCCGTGCAACCGGAAGGGTGAGCATCGGTCAGACGGAAGGAGCGAGGGTGGCAGCAACGCAGGCTGAGGCCGATATCCATCTGGATAGCGTCAGCAAGCGCTTCGGGGAGATGACGGCGGTCGACGACCTCACGATGTCGATCCCGCGCGGGAGCTTCTACGCCATGCTCGGCCCGTCCGGGTGTGGCAAGACGACGACGCTGCGGATGATCGGCGGCTTCGAGGACCCGACCGAGGGCAAGGTCTTCCTCGGCGGCACGGACGTCACCCAGCATCCCCCGTACAAGCGCGACGTCAACACCGTGTTCCAGTCCTACGCGCTCTTCCCCCACCTCAGCGTGGAGAAGAACGTCGCGTTCGGGCTCGAACGCAAGAAGGTCGGCAAGTCGGAGGCGCTCAAGCGCGCGCACGAGGCGCTCGAGCTCGTGCAGCTCGGCCACCTCGCCAAGCGCAAGCCGACGCAGCTCTCCGGCGGCCAGCAGCAGCGTGTCGCGCTGGCGCGCGCACTCGTGAACCGGCCGCGGGCCCTGTTGCTCGACGAGCCGCTCGGCGCGCTGGACCTGCGGCTGCGCAAACAACTCCAAATCGAGCTCAAGCGCATTCAGCAGGACGTCGGCATTACCTTCGTGCACGTGACGCACGACCAGGAAGAGGCCATGAGCATGGCCGACACGATCGCGGTCATGAACGGCGGCAAGATCGAGCAGGCCGGCTCCGCGACCGACCTCTACGAACGGCCCCGCACGGCGTTCGTGGCCAACTTCCTCGGCATCTCGAACCTGATCGACGCGAAGGTCGTCGGCGACGAGCGCGTGGACACCCACGATGGCGCCCAGTTGCACGCGCCCGAATGCGCGGGGCTCACGGGTGAGGTCCAGATCGGCGTGCGGCCGGAGAAGATCACGCTCCTGCCGGCCGGTGAGCCGATCCCGGACGGCTCGAACGTCCTCAAGGGCAAGATCGTCGTCGCCGCGTTCCTGGGCGTCTCGATCCAGTACGTCATCCAGGCCGCCGGCGGCGAGGAGCTCAACGTCTTCGCGCAGAACACGGAGGGTGCTGAGCCGGAAGGGCTGGCCGTGGGCCGCGAGGTCCAGCTGGTGTGGAAGCCGGAGCACACGTTCGTGGTCGAGCGTGGCTGAGCACACACGGCGCCGCTTCCTCGGCCGCGGCGGGTCGCTCGCGCTGGCCTACGCGCTCGCGGGGTGCGGCATCGAGGGAACGCTCGAGCAGGCCCAGAAGGCCGCGACGCCGATCCCCGAGATCACCCACCCGAAGGTCCCGATCGGCGACTGGACCTTCTCGAACTGGCCGCTGTACATCGACAAGCAGGTCCTCAAGGACTTCGACAAGAAGTTCGGTGGCCACGTCAAGTACGTCGAGGACATCAACGACAACGACGAGTTCTACGGCAAGGTCCGCCAGCAGTTGGCGGCCGAGCAGCCGATCGGGCGCGACCTCGTGGCCCTGACGGACTTCATGGCCGTCAAATGGGTGCGCAACCGCTACGTCGAGCCGCTCGACAAGAAGAACATCCCGAACGTCACCGCGAACCTCGTCGACAACCTCAAGTCGGTCCCGTACGACAAGAAGCGCGACTACACGGTGCCGTGGCAGTCGGGCGCCGTGGGCCTGGGCTACAACCCGAAGAAGACCGGGCGCGAGCTCAACTCGGTCAACGACCTCTTCGACCCGGCGTTCAAGGGCCGCGTGACGATGCTCAACGAGGCCTACGACTCATCGGGCATCACGATGCTCGGCATGGGCGTGGACCCGACCGAAGCCAAGATCGACCAGATCCTGGCCGCGATCGAGAAGATCCAGACCGCCGCCGACGCCGGCCAGTTCCGGCGCTTCACCGGCAACGACTACTCGACCGACCTGGCCAAGGGCAACATCTGGGTCGCGCTCGCCTACTCGGGCGACATCGTCCAGCTCCAGAGCGACAACCCGGACCTGAAGTTCATCTACCCCGACGAGGGCGCGATGCTCTTCACCGACAACATGATGATCCCGGCCAAGGCCGAGCACATCTACGCGGCGGAGACGATGATGAACTACGTCTACGAGCCCGAGGTGGCCGCGACGCTGGCGATCTACGTCAACTACCTGTCGCCCGTGAAGGGCATCAAGGAGATCGTCGAGAAGACCGAGCCGGACATCGCCAACAACCCGCTGATCTTCCCGTCGGACGAGATCCGGGCCAAGCTGCATCCCTACCCGGCGCTGTCTGACACCGACGAGCGCACGATGAAGGAAGCGATGGCGAAGGTGACGGGCGCATGAGTCTTCACATGCGCCGCAAGCTGCT
This sequence comes from Solirubrobacter taibaiensis, assembly GCA_027587225.1. GTDB lineage: Bacteria > Actinomycetota > Thermoleophilia > Solirubrobacterales > Solirubrobacteraceae > Solirubrobacter > Solirubrobacter taibaiensis. The sequence continues at coordinate 36,906 of JAPDDQ010000044.1, read as the reverse complement.
CCCGTGGCTGTTCATCGGCCCGGGCCTGCTGTGGCTGATCATCTTCTTCCTGTATCCGCTGCTCAATCAGGCCAGCGTGTCGCTGATGACGGGCAACCCGGAGCAGGGCTACGAGCTGACCTGGGCGTTCCACAACTACTGGGACGCGATCTCCGAGTACAAGGTGCAGTTCGGCCGCTCGATCGTGTACGCGGGCATCTCCACGTTGCTGTGCCTGATCATCGGGTTCCCGCTCGCGTACTTCACGGCGTTCCACGCGGGCCGCTGGAAGAGCCTCATCCTCCTGCTGATCATCCTGCCGTTCTTCATGAGCTACGTGCTCCGGACGGTGGCCTGGCAGCTGATCCTGTCCGACGACGGCACGGTGGTGAGCTTCTTCCGCACGATCGGCGTGCTGAGCGAAGACGGGCGCCTGCTCGCGTCGAGCACGGCCGTGATCGCCGGCATCACCTACAACTTCCTGCCGTTCATGGCGCTGCCGCTGTACGTGGCGCTGGAGAAGATCGACCCGCGCCTGCTCGAGGCGGCGACCGATCTGTACGCGAGCCGCGCGACCGCGTTCCGCAAGGTGACGGTGCCGTTGGCGCTGCCGGGCATCTTCGCCGGCTCGCTGCTGACGTTCATCCCGGCCTGCGGTGACTTCATCAACGCCGCCCTGCTCGGCACCCCGCAGCAGTACATGATCGGCAACGTCATCCAGTCGAAGTTCCTCAACATCCTCGACTATCCGCAGGCCGCGGCGCTCAGCTTCACGCTGATGCTCTTCATCCTGATCGGGATCTTCCTGTACGCCCGGCTGCTCGGCGCCCGCAACCTCACGCAGGCGGCGATCTGATGTCCGCGGTCACGGAAGTCCCCCCGCCCGCGCCCGCCGAGGCCACCCCGGCGCCGACGGGCGGCAAGTCACACGACAAGCTCCGGCACGGCGCGCTCGCCGTGTGGTCGGTGCTCGCGCTGCTGTACCTGTTCATCCCGGTCTTCATCGTCGTCCTGTTCTCGTTCAACGACAACCAGGGCCGGTTCAACTTCACCTGGCAGGGCTTCACCCTGCGCCACTGGGCCGATCCGTTCGCGGACCCGGACCTGGCGAAGGCGCTCACCAACAGCGTCGAGATCGCGATCATCTCGACCGTGATCGCCACGGCGCTGGGCACGTTCATGGCGATGGCGCTCGTCCGCTACCGCTTCCGCGGGCGTTCGACGGTCGACTTCTTCGTGTTCATGCCGCTGTCCTCGCCGGAGGTCGTGCTCGGCGCGGCGCTGCTGGCGATGTTCCTCACGCTGAACATCAACACCGGCTTCGTCACGGTCGTGATCGCGCACGTCATGTTCACCGTCTCCTACGTCGTGGTGACGGTGAAAGCGCGGTTGGAGGGCATGGACCGCCACATCGAGGAGGCGGCCATGGACCTCGGAGCGACCGAATGGACGACGTTCCGAAAGATCACGCTGCCGATGATCTTCCCGGGCGTCGCCGCGGCGGCGATGCTCGCGGCCGCGATCTCGTTCGACGACTATGTGATCACGTCGTTCAACGCGGGCCAGACGCAGACGTTCCCGCTGTTCATCTTCGGCGCGACCCGCCAGGGCGTGCCGGCCGAGGTGAACGTGCTGGCGACGATGCTGCTGATCGCGGTGCTGGTCCTGATGGGCCTGAACGTGCTGGTGCAGAAACGGCTCGCGCGAAGGGACGCGATGCGGGCGGCCGGATAGAACCGCTCACCCCGTGCTCACGTAGTACGGGGTATGCGGAGAACACTCCTCGCGGCCGCGACCCTCGCCGCCGCGACCGGTCTCGCTACCACCGCCATCGGTCACGACGACGACGGGCCGCGCCCCCTGCGGCCCGACGCCACGTGGACCACCGTCTTCACGCCGCCTGCCGGCGTCGGGATCGAAGGGCTGACCGCCGACAAGCGGGGTGTGCTGTACGCGCCCGGCCGGGTGACGGGCGCGCCGTGCCCGGTCTTCAAGGCCGGGACGGGCGTGGTCGGCACCCTGCCCGCGCCGTGCAACCCGGCCGGGCTCGCGTTCGGGCCCGACGGGCGGCTGTACATCGCCGACAACGGCAAGATCATGGTGCTGCGGCCCAACGACCGGACGCCGCCGACGGCCGAGGTCTATGCCGAGGGCGTTCCGGGCTCCAACGGCGTGGCCTGGGACGAGCGTGGTGACCTGTGGGTCTCCGACGGCGGCACCGGCCAGGGCCGCGTGTGGCGGATCGGCCGCGACCGCGTGCCGGTGGAGGCGCTGCGCGTGCAGCCGATGGCCAGCGACGCGCTCCCCGGCGGCGTCGGCCGTGACGTGCGCGGGCTCCCGCCCGGGACGATCACGATCACGGAGACCAGCCGCGCCGCCTCGAACACGCTCGGCTCGCAGGCGATCGTCGCCAACGGACTCGCGTTCGGGCGCGACGGCACGCTGTTCATCGCGGACACGGCGCGCGGCGCGATCTGGCGCGTGTTCATCGATCGCCGCGGCCGCATCCTGTCCAAGACCGGCTGTGACACGACGTTCGCGGCAAACACGCTGTGCCTGGACAACGTGCTCGTCCAGCACCCCTACCTGGACGGGGCGGACGGGATCGTCCTCGACGGCGAAGGCACCATCTTCGTCGCCGCGAACGAGCGCAACGCGATGATCGCCGTGACCGAGAAGGGCCGCGCCGTCGAGCTCTACCGCAACGCGGCGGGCGCCGACCGGCTGCGCAACGTGGGCCCGCTGGAGTTCCCGACGAGCCCGGTGCTCGTGGGCAAGCGGCTGTGCACCACCAGCTCAGACACCGCGCGGCGTGACAACTTCCCGGCGACCCCCGGCCAGGGTCCCAAGATCAACTGCGTTTCCTGAGTCCACGTCGAAGTGGTGGAGGCGATCGGGGTCGACCGTCAGCTCGATCCGGTCGCCCACCGCCACCGGCGCGCGGGCGTCGAGGACGACCGTGAATGACGCGCGGTCGTCCTCGGCGAGCAGGATGTCGTCGTCCACCGCGGCGGCGTCGACCGCGTCGGCGAGCGCGGAGGACCGGAGCCGCGGCGCGTCGATCCCCGCTACCACGTGGGTCTCGGTGCCAAGGCGCTCGACGACCTGGACGACGGCGGGGATGCCGGGGCCGAGTTTCAGATCGTGTGGGCGGATCCCGAGGATGCAGCGGCCCTCGACCGGCGAGGGCACCGTGCAGGTGCCGAAGCGGCCGCCTTCCGCCTCCACGAGGTTCATCGCCGGTGAGCCGATGAACGCGGCCACGAACAGGTTCGCGGGATGGTCGAACAACATCTCCGGCGTGTCGCACTGCTGCAGCACGCCGCCCCGCAGCACCGCCACGCGCTGGCCGAGCGTCATCGCCTCGACCTGGTCGTGGGTGACGTAGACGGTGGTCACGCCGAGCCGCTCGTGCAGCCGTGAGAGCTGCGCGCGCATGGAGACCCGCAGCTTGGCGTCGAGGTTGGACAACGGCTCGTCCATCAGGAAGGCCTGCGGCTCGCGCACGATCGCACGCCCCATGGCCACGCGCTGGCGCTGGCCGCCGCTGAGCTCGCCCGGCTTGCGTTCGAGCATCTCCTCCAGGCCGAGGATCCGGGCCACGTCGGCCACGCGCTGCGCGATCTCGGCCTTGTTCGTCTTGCGCAGCTTCAGGCCGAAGCCGAGGTTCTGACGCACGGACAGGTGCGGGTAGAGCGCGTAGCTCTGGAAGACCATGGCGATGTCGCGCTTGCGCGGGTCCAGCCACGTGACGTCGCGCTCGCCGATGAAGATCTTCCCCGCGGACACCTCCTCGATGCCCGCGATCAGCTTCAGCAGCGTCGACTTCCCACAGCCCGACGGCCCGACGAGCACCATGAACTCGCCGTCGCGGACCTCCAGCGACACGTCGTCCACCGCCCGCGGCCCACCGCTCTTGTAGGCCTTCGATACCGCGTCGATGCGGATGCTCAACTTCGTCCTCCCACGCGTTCGCGGCCGTCGACCAAGACTTGCCGGATCTCGAGGCGATCGTCGAGCACCACGACGTCCGCCGGCGCCCCGGGGGTGAGGCGTCCGAGATCCGGCCGGCCCGCGATCCGCGCGGGCACCTCGCCGGCCGCTGCGAGAGCGGCCTCAAGCGTTACACCGAGAGAGTGCAGGTTGCGCACGGCCTCGATCATCGTCAACGCGCTGCCTGCGAGCTGCCCCTCGGGGCCGCGGACGACGCCGTCCTCGGCCTCGATCCGGCGCCCGCCGAGCACGAACTCGCCGTCGCCCATCCCGGCCGCCGGAGCGGCATCGGTCACGAGCGCCAGGCGCCCCGCGGCCGCGTTCCAGGCCACTTTCACCGTGTCCGGGGCCACGTGGTGCAGGTCCACGATCATCTGCACGAGCACATCCTCGCGCGCGAGCGCGGCGAAGCCAATGCTCGGGTCCCGCGAAGTGGACGGGCGCATGGCGTTGAAGAGGTGCGTGACCGTCGTGATCCCGCGGTCGAAGCCGAGATGCGCGTCCGCCGCGGTCGCGTCCGTGTGCCCGGCGCTGACCGTCACGCCGCGCGCGATGAGCTCGTCGACGAGCTCGAACGCGCCTGGGAGCTCCGGTGCCAGCGTCACCTGCGACACGGGCGCGGCGTCGAGCAACCGGCGGAGCAGCGCGAGATCCGGCGCGGAGAAGTGCCGCGGGTCGTGCACGCCCGCGCGGCGCGGCGACAGGAACGGCCCTTCCAGGTGCGCGCCGAGGACGCGCGCGCCGATGCCCCCCACGGGCATCGCGCGCAGCGCGTCCAACAGCGCGGCCTCAGGCGCGGTCACGAACGTCGGCTGGAACGCCGTCGTCCCCGTGGCCATGAGCGCCTCTCCCACCCGCACGTACCCCTCGTGGTCGGTGGCCATGAGGTCAACGCCCGCGAACCCGTTGACCTGCAAGTCGATGAATCCCGGCGCGGCGATCCCGCTCCCGGTCCCGGACAGCCCGACGCGCGCGATCGACCCGCCGTCGATCTCCACGTCGCCGGGGACGAGTGCACCGTCCACCAAAGCTGCTTCGACGCCCAGCCTCATCCCTTGACCGCCCCGGCGGTGCGCGCGGTCATCAGATGCTTGCGCGCGAGGACGAAGACGATCGCCACGGGCAACGTATACAGGACGGACGTGGCCATCACCGCACCCCAATCCGTGTCGCCGCGGCCGACGAACGTCTGCAGCACCAGGGGCGTCGTCTTGCGCTCCTCGTCGTTGATGAACGTGAGCGCGAGCAGGAACTCCTTCCAGCCCTCGAGGAAGCTGAGCACCGCCGTCACGGCCAGGCCGGGCGCCGCCAGCGGCAGCACGACCCGCCACATCGCGCCGATCCGCGTCGCGCCGTCGATCCGCGCCGCGTGCTCGAGCTCCTCCGGGATCGACAGGATGAACCCGCGCATGACCCAGATCGCCAGCGGCACGCTGAAGGCCAGGTAGGTGATGATCAGCGACCAGTACGTGCCCAGCAGCCCCGCCTTGCGCATGGTCACGAACAGCGGGATCACGAGCACGACGAGCGGGAACATCTGCGTCATCAGCACGAGGATCAGCAGGATCCGCGTGATCCGCACCCGGTAGCGGGCGAGCACGTACGCCGCGCCGGCGCTCACCAGCAGGCACAGCACCATCGTCCCGCTCGCGACGATCAGCGAGTTCATCAGCGCCCGGCCGACGTGCCCCTCCCCGAGCACCCGCGGGTACTGATCCCACTGCGGGTCGGAGGGCCACAGGTCCGGCGTGCGCGTGTAGATCTCCGACCGCGGCTTCAAAGACGTGATCACGATCCAGTAGATCGGGAACAGCGCGAAGGCCGCGACGGCGAGCATCGCGAGGTACATCCAACCGCGCTTGAGCAGCCACCTCATCCGAGCTCGCCCTCCTTGCCGATCAACCGCACGTAGATCAGCGAGAACACGAGCAGGATCAGGAACAGCACGACGGCGACAGCGGAGCCCAGCCCGTAGTGCGAGAGCGCGAAGCCCTCGCGGTAGGCCGCGACCGCCGCGGTGTCCGCGCTCCGGTCCGGCACCCCGGCCGCCATCACGTAGATCTGGTCGAAGATCTTGAAGTCCCAGATCGTCGAGAAGATGACCAGCACGGCGACGATCGGCCGCAGCAGCGGGAGGGTGACGAGCCGGAAGCGCTGCCACGCGCCCGCGCCGTCGACGGCCGCGGCCTGCAGCATCTCCTTCGGGATCGTCTGCAGCCCGGCCAGCAGCGCGAGCGCCACGAACGGGAACGACTGCCACACGACCGTGACGAAGACCGCGAAGAACGCGCTCCAGCGGTCCGCGAACCACGCGTAGTCGGCGAACCGGTCGAAGCCGAGGTTCACCAGCGCCCAGTTCACGAAGCCGTAGCGCGCATCGAAGAGCCACTTCCAGATCGCGCTCGCCGCCAGCGCCGGCACCGCCCACGGCAGCAGCACGGCGACCCCGAAGAACAGGTTGCCCTTCAGGCGCTGGTTGAGCAACAACGCGACCGCGAACCCGAGGGCCATCGTGCCGACCACGCACGCCGTCCCGAACACCACCGTGTTCACGAGCGACGTGCGCAGGTGCTCGTCCGCGAAGACCTCCTTGAAGTTCTCCAGACCCACCCACGTCGAGCCGCCGTAGATCAGCTCTCCGAGACCGGTGTCCGTGAACGACAAATAGACCGTGCGGACGAGCGGGTAGCCGACCAGGCCCGCGATGATGATCAGCGAGGGGAGCACGAGCAGGACCGGGAGGGTGAGCCGGTTGACTGCTCGGCGTGCGATCACCATCGCGGGCGGGCGCTGGACGCGCCCCGCCTGGACGGCTGCCGGGACACTGCTCACCCGGCGAACTCCTCATCCATCTTCGTCGCGAGCTCGGCGACGGCATCCTGCGCCGTCTCCTCGCCCTTCATGACCTTCTGGATCTGGCCGTCGAAGATGTTCGCGCCTTCGAGGCCGCCCCACTTGGGCGACGGCGGGTACACCGCCGAGGCCGACAGCAGCTGCTCGGCGAACGGCTTGCGCTGCGGGTCCTCGAGATAGCCCGAAGCCTCGATGCCGGCCGTCGTGCCCGGCAGGAAGCCGATCTCGCCCGTGAACTTGTTCAGCTGGTCGGGCTTGAGCATGAAGTCCATGAACGCGGCGCCCAGGTCATGGTTGCCGGATTCGGTGAACTGCACGAGGTGGCTGCCGCCCGCGAACGCCGTCCCCTTGCCGGACGGGCCGGTGGGCGTGAGCTCGGTGCCGATCTTCTCCTCCAGCTCCGGTTTGGTGGCGATGATCGAGTTGTAGCCCCAGCCGCCGGCGATCAGCATCGCCACGTCCCCGTTGATGAACGCGGTCTGGGCGTCGGGCTCCTCCCAGCCGATCGCGGCCTTCGGCGACAGGCCCTCCTTGTAGAAGGACGCGTAGTAGTCGATGGCCTCCGCGGCCTGCGGGGAGTTGAGCGCGCTCTTCCACGTGTCGCCGTCCTGGGTGGCGATCTCGCCGCCCGCCTGCCAGATCGTCGGCAGGTACATGTGCTCGGAGAGCCCGGTGAACCCGACGCCGTACACGCCCTTGCTGGATTCCTTGACCGCCTTGGCCGCGGCCATCAGGTCGTCCCACGTCTTGGGCGGCTCGACGCCGGCCTTCTCGAGCATGTCCTTGCGGTAGATCAACGACCGCGCGCCCGCGTACCACGGCTTGCCGTAGACCTTCTCGTTGAGCGTGGCCGCGTCCACGAGGCTGGAGACGTACTCGTCCCCGCCGATGCCGGGCTGCTCGAGCAGCGCGCCCTGGTCGGCGAACTCCGGCGTCCACGTGGTGCCCATCTCGGCCACGTCGGGCACCTTGCCGCCCGCGATCGCCGTCACGAACTTGTCGTGCGCCTGCGCCCAGGGCACGAACTGGATCTTCACCGTCGTGCCGGGGTTCGCGGCCTCGAAATCCTTGCCGTACTGGTTCACGACGCCCTGGATCTTCGGTGAGCCCGGATCCATGATCCAGACGTCGATCGATCCTTCGAGCTTGGCACCGCCGCCTCCTGAGGAGGCTTTCGACGTCGGCTCATCGCTGCCACCGCACGCCGCAACCACGGTCGCGAGCAGCGCCGCGACCGCCAATCCGAACTTCCCCTTCATCCTCTCTCCTTCTCCCTTGGTACCGACCTAACGCAAGGCCGGGCGCAGCTCCGTCACCAACCGATACCGATCCCCGCGATACATGGACCGGACGAACTCCACCACCTCCCCGGCATCGCTCGTGGTGGTCCGTTCGAACAAGAAGGCGGGCGCGTGCACGGGCACGCCGAGCATCTCGGCCTCCTCCGGTGAAGTCACGGTCGGTTCGATCGTCTGGATGCCGGAGGCGATCGTGATGCCCCGGCGTTCGCGCAGCAGCTCGTAGTACGAGTGGTCGGAGAGCTCCTCGCGGCGCAGGTCGCCGAGCAGGCGGCGCGGCGCGTGCAGCCACTCGATCGCCATCGACTCGTCGTCGGCCAGGCGCAGGCGCGTGATGACCCAGACCTCGTCCACCGGCGAGATCTGCAGCCGCTGGCCGAGCTTGGCCCCCGCGGCCTGCAGCTCGAAGGACACGACGCGGCTGCCCGGGCGCATCCCGCGGCGCGTCATGTCCTCGCTGAAGGACGTCATCGTCAGCGGGAGCGCGATCTTCGGCTCCGCGACGTAGGTGCCGCTGCCGTGCCGGCGCAGGAGCAGGCCTTCGCGGACCAGCTCGTCGATCACCGCGCGCAGCGTCGGGCGGCTTACCCCGAGGTCCGTCGCGAGCCGGCGCTCGCTGGGCAGCGCGTCGCCGACCTGCAGCTCGTCGAGCATCCCGAGGATCTTGTCCCGGACAAGCGCCTGCTTGCTCCCCCGGCCATTGGTGTTCGCCAGCCCCGTCATCGCTCCGGCCCGGGAAGCTAGCAACTGGTCAAAGAGTGGTCAAGACCACTTTCTCCGTCGTCAAGAAATCGTCAAGAGCGTCGATGACCCCGAACATGGTCCGGTCACGGCTGATCCCGTTCGTCATGCTGCTCGCGGTGTTCGTGCCGACCGTGGTCGTGGTGACCATCGGCACCCGGCCCGCGATGCTGACCGCACCGCAGCACTTCGGGCTCGTGGTCACGGCCGCCACCATCGCCTGCTTCGCCTCGCTCGCGCTGAGCGTTGCCGGCGCCCGTGCCCGGGACGGCCGCGCGATGCTCATGGGCACCGCGTTCTCGACGATGACCGCGCTGTTCATGGTCCACGCGCTCGCGACGCCGACGATCCTCCACGCCGGCTTCAACGGGATGATGCCGCTGGCCGGCGGGCTCTCGGTGCCGGTCGGCGCCGTCCTGCTCGGCCTGACCGCGCTCCCGGCGCTGCGCCGTCCCCGTTGCGTGCGCCCGCTCGTGGCGCTGCAGGTGGCGCTGTTCGTCGGCGTGATGGGCTTCGGCCTCTACGGCCTGCTGAACCCGACCGTGCTCCCGGCCGTGCCGAAGGCCAAGTCCGAGCCCGCGCTCGGCCTGCTGTTCGTCGGCGCGTTCTGCCTCGGCCTGCTGATCATCCGCGCCGTCCGCACCTATCTGCTCACGCGCCGCAGCGCCGACCTCACCGTCGCGCTCGGTTGCGCGTGGCTCAGCATCACGTTGTGGGTGAACCTCGTCACCGGGCCGATGACGATCGGCTACTTCCTCGGCCACACGCTCGAGATCTGCGCCGTCGCGCTCGTCGCCATCCCGACCGCGCTCGACCTGCGCCGCGCCGGCGCCTCGCGTGCGCTCGTGGGCGACCTGACCGCGACCGAGCTCGTCGAAAGCGAGGAGGCCTACCTCGGCCCGCGCGTACGCGCGCTCATGGTCCGGTTGGAGCGCCGCGACGTCTCCACCGAGGAGCACACCCGCCGCGTCGCCTACCTCGCCGCCCGCGTCGGCGAGGAGCTCAAGCTCTCCGCGACTGCCCGTCGCCACCTCGCCGTCGGCGGGTTGCTGCACGACATCGGCAAGCTCTCCGTGCCGCTCGAGGTCCTCAACAAGCCGGGCAAGCTCTCCGACGAGGAGTTCGACCTCATCAAGCGTCATCCGGGCGACGGCCGCAAGCTGCTGGAGGAGCTCGGCGGGTTCCCGGAAGCCGTGCGCGCGCTCGTCTCCGACCATCACGAGCGTCTCGACGGCAGCGGCTACCCCCACGGCCTGGACGCCCGGCAGATGTGCATCGAGACGCGCATCCTCGCCGTCTGCGACGTCTACGACGCGTTGGTGAGTGATCGTGTGTACCGCGCGGCGTGGTCTCCCGAGCGTGCGTTCGCGCTGCTCGAGGAGGAGTCGCACGCGTATGACCAGACCGTCGTGGCCGCACTCAAGCAGGCCATCTGCCCCAGCTTCGTCGCGGACCTCAAGCCTTCCCTCGCCCTGCCGAACCGGATAGTTGTAGATCGCACTCGCGCCACGTAGGATCGCCCTCGGTCAACCCACGGAGGGGCTTGATGCGCGCGATGGTGCTCGGAGTGCTGTTGTTGTTGATGCCCGGCGTGCTCGCCGTGATCGCGCTACGACCGGAACGTGAGGTGCGCGCCTGGCCCGCTTCGCCGACGCTCCCGGCCCCGACGCCTGTGGCGTACTGGGACACGCCCGCCAGCGAGTCGCTCGCGACGCTGCGCGAGATCACCGTCTCTGAGGCGAAGCTCGCCGGCCCGGCGCTGGCCGAGTGCGAGAAACGCTCCGGCAAGCTGGCTGACAAGGAGCGCAACAAGGCCTTCCGGGCGTGTGCGTTGCGATCGCTCGCCCGCGTCGAGGGCTTCGGGACGATGAACGCCCGGCTGCTGATGTCGCTGGCCGGGACGGCTCAGGACGACTGCCGCGAGCGGATGATGCACCTCGGCGGTCTCACGTCGACGATCGGTCAGACGGCGCGCAGCACCTTGCAGGGCGCCATGGAGCTCGAGTGGGCCGACGTGCTCGCCGGGTCCAAGGCCATCCGCTCGTTCGCGCGCGATGCCTCTCGGCTCGCACGCGAACGGGGATGGAAGTCCAGCTGCCGGGCGCTACCCGAGCGCGATCGAGCGACCGGAGACGAACCCGTCGCTTGACGCGATCTGGTCGATGACGGCGTCCGGCACGGCGCCGTCGGTCGTGATCGCCATGACGGCGAGGTCGCTGCTCTCCCCCTCGCCCGGGGCCTGACGGCCCACCGCGGCGGCGGAGATGTTCACGCCGGCCTCGCCGAGGCTGGAGCCGACGCGGCCGACCATGCCGGGCACGTCGCTGTAGCGGAACAGCGCGAGGTACGGATCGTCGATCTGGAGGTTGAAGCGCTGGCCCCAGGCCTCGAGCAGGTGCGGGCGGTGCAGCTGGCCGAGCGTGGTGCCGACGACCTTGACCGCGTCGCCGGAGCCGCGCAGCGTCACGCGGACGAGGTCCGAGTAGTCCTTGGCCTGCGTCTCACGGGTCTCGGACACCGTGATCCCGCGCTCCTCCGCCAGGGTGGGCGCGTTGACCAGGTTCACGTCCTCCTCCGTGCGGCCGGCGAAGAGGCCGGTCAGGACGGAGAGCGTGAGCAGGCGCGTGTCGCGCTCGGCGATCCGGCCGAGGTACTCGATCTCGACGCGCTCGACGGACTCGGCGAGGCTCGCGGCGATCTTGCCCAGCTTCTGGGCGAGCGGGACGTACGGGCCGAGGACCTCCATGTCCTCCCCGCTGATGGCGGGGATGTTCACGGCGGTGGTGACGGAGCCGCCGGTGAGCGCGGCGACGACCTGCTCGGCGGTCTGGAAGCCGGCGCGGTCCTGGGCCTCGGCGGTCGAGGCGCCCAGGTGCGGCGTGACGACGACGTTCGCGTAGCCGAACAGCGGATGGTCGGTGATCGGCTCTTTCGTGAAGACGTCGAGCGCGGCGCCGGCGACCTTGCCGCTGTCGAGCGCGGCCTGCAGGTCCTCGTCGACGATCAGCGGGCCGCGGGCGACGTTGATGATGCGCACGCCGTCCTTGGTCTTGGCCAGGTTCTCGCTGTTGATGAAGCCCTGCGTCTCCGGGGTCTTCGGCAGGTGCAGCGTGAGGAAGTCGGCGGCGGCGAGCACGTCGTCGGCGGACTCGGCCTTCTCGGCGCCGATCTCGCGGTAGCGGCCTTCGGCGGTGAAGGGGTCGAACGCGATCACGCGCATGCCGAAGGCGCGGGCGCGGATGGCGACGAGCTGGCCGATGCGGCCGAAGCCGAGCACGCCGAGCGTCTTGCCGTCGAGCTCGGTGCCGCCGAGCTTGCTGCGCTCCCACTTGCCGGACGTGAGGCTGGCGTGGGCCTGCGGGATGTTGCGGGCGAGCGCGAGGATCAGGGCGACCGTGTGCTCGGCGGCCGCGACCGTGTTGGCCTCCGGCGCGTTGGCGACGATGATGCCCTTCTTGGAGGCGGCCTGGACGTCGACGTTGTCCACGCCGACACCGGCGCGGCCGACGACCTTCAGGTTGTCCGCGCGGTCGATGACCTCGGCGTCCAGCTGGGTCGCGCTGCGGATCAGGATGCCGTGGAAGGACCCGATGCGGTCCAGCAGCTCCTCACGCGTCCAGTCCGTCCCTACCTCGACGTCGAAGCGTTCCTTGAGCAGGTCGACACCGGTCGCGGCGATCTTTTCCGCGACCAGGACGCGGTAGTTCTCGGTCAACGTGCTCATGGGGAGAGAGGTTCCTGACAGTCGGAGGGGACCATCGGGAGAGTAGAACGGTGGATCGTGAGCCCTTGTGCGAAAGGGCTCACGACCCGACGTGTGGGGTACTAGCCCTCTTCGAACTCGGTGTCGATCCAGGCCATCATCGAGCGGAGCTCCTTGCCCTCGGTCTCGATCGCGTTGGCCTGACCCTCGGCGCGCATGCGCTGGAAGTTCTCCTGGCCGGCGCGGTTCTCCGCGATCCACTCGCGGGCGAACGTGCCGTCCTGGATCTCGGTCAGGACGTCCTTCATGTTCTGACGCGTCTGGTCGGTGATGATCCGCTTGCCGCGCGTCAGGTCGCCGTACTCGGCCGTGTTGGAGATCGAGTGGCGCATCCCCGTGATGCCCTTCTCGTACATCAGGTCCACGATCAGCTTGAGCTCGTGGAGGCACTCGAAGTAGGCCATCTTGGGGTCGTAGCCCGCGTCCACGAGCGTCTCGTAGCCCGCGGTGACGAGCTCGGAGACGCCGCCGCAGAGCACGGCCTGCTCGCCGAACAGGTCGGTCTCGGTCTCGTCCTTGAACGTGGTCTCGATCACGCCGCCGCGCGTGCCGCCGATGCCCTTGGCGTAGGCCAGGGCCAGCTTCTGCGCGTTGCCGGTCTCGTTCTTGTCGATCGCGATCAGCGCGGGGACGCCGGAGCCCTCGAGGAACTGGCGGCGGACCAGGTGGCCCGGGCCCTTCGGGGCGACGAGCGCGACGTCGACCTCCGGCGGGGGCTCGACCTCGTTGTAGTGGACGCTGAAGCCGTGACCGAAGAGCAGCAGGTTGCCCGGGGCGATGCCGTCCTTGATCGACGCCTCGTACACCTCGTGGTGCTTCTCGTCCGGCAGCAGCACCATCACGATGTCGCCGCGGCTGCTGGCGTCCTCGATCGTCGTGACTTCCAGACCGGCGGCCTTGGCGTGCTCGACCGACTTGCTGCCCTCGCGAAGGCCTACGACGACGTCTACGCCCGAGTCCTTGAGGTTACGGGCGTGCGCGTGGCCCTGGGAGCCGTATCCCAGGATGGCCACGGTCTTGCCCTTCAGCAGGTCCAGATCCGCGTCGTCGTCGTAGTACATGGGGCGCGATCTTAGGCGGTCGCGCTCGCGATCCAGGTTCTCGCGGGGATGATCAGGCTGTCGTCGGGCTGCGTGAACGGCTTTGCAGCGGCTTCCAGATCGGCGAGGACGTCGCTGCGTGTGGCGAAGTCGAGTTGCTTGTCCGCGTCGGCCGTGCGGGTGGACATCTGGGTCTGCGCGACCCACCAGTCGTCGACGTCCGCGTACCGCATCGTGAAGTCGACGACCTCGATCTCGGGCTCGAGGAAACCGGCCGTGGCCATCGTGTCCTCGATCTCGTTCGGGTCGGCCCAGGCGAACTGGCCGGGGCCGGGCTCGTTCGGTTCGAGGATGCCTCGTGCTTGGAGGATCCGGATCGGCAGGACGCTCCACAGGTTGTCGTCCGGGCCGGTCCAGGCGGCGAGCGCGACGGCGGCATCCTGCTTGAGGATCCGGCGCGTCTCGCGGAGCGCGAACTCCGGGTCGTCGAGGAGCATGTAGCCCCAGCGGCACAGCACGCCGTCGAGCGTGGCCGTGGGCTGGTCGATCGGGGTGCTCAGGTCGATCTGGCGGAACCGGATGTTCCCGTGCTCCGGCGCGCGGCGTTGGGCCGCGGTGAGCATCTCGGGCGCGAAGTCGCTCGTGATCAGCTCACCGCCGGGCTGGATCAGCTCCAGCGCGAGGTAGCCCGTGTCGCCCAGGCCGGCGGCGAGGTCGAGCACCGCGTGCCCGGGCTGGGGCTTGATCCGGTCGACCATGCGGGTCGAGACGGGCATCGTGTCGCGCGCCAGCTGGGAGGCTCGCGCCTCCCAGCCCTCGGCCGCACGGACCCAGCGGTCACGCGATTCGAGTGTCAGAGGTTCTCCACCACGTAGTCGATGCAGGCCGTGAGCGCCTTGACGTCGTCCGGCTCGATGGCCGGGAACATCGCCACGCGCAGCTGGTTGCGGCCGAGCTTGCGGTACGGCTCGGTGTCGACGATGCCGTTCTCGCGCAGCGTCTTGGCCACCGCGGCGGCGTCGACGGCGTCGTCGAAGTCGATCGTGCCGACCACGAGCGAGCGCTTGGCCGGGTCCTTGACGTACGGGGTCGTGTACGACGTGCTCTCGGCCCAGCCGTACAGGTGGTCCGAGGAGGCCGTGGTGCGCGCGACGCAGGCGTCGAGGCCGCCGAGGCCGTTCATCCACTCCAGCTGGTCGGCGAGCAGGATCAGCGTGGCGATCGCCGGCGTGTTGTAGGTCTGGTCCTTGAGGCTGTTGTCCAGCGCGGTGCTGAGCGACAGGAACTCCGGGATCCAGCGGTCCGTCGCGGCGATCTCGCCGATCCGCTCCTGCGCGGCCGGGCTCATCAGCGCGAGCCACAGGCCGCCGTCGGCGGCGAAGCACTTCTGCGGGGCGAAGTAGTAGACGTCGGCGTCCGCGCTGTTGACGGGCAGGCCGCCGGCGCCCGACGTGGCGTCGATCAGGACCAGGCCGTCACCGACGCGCTCGACCGGGACCATCACGCCCGTCGACGTCTCGTTGTGCGCCCACGCGACCACGTCGGCGGACGGGTCGGAGGTCGGCGCGGGGGCGTCGCCGGCTTCGGCCTTGACGACGATCGAGTCCTTCAGGAAGGGCGCGTCGTTGGTCGACTTGTAGAACTTCGAGCTGAACTCGCCGTACGTCAGGTGCAGCGCGCGTTCCTTGACCAGGCCGAACGTCGCGGCATCCCAGAACGCGGTGGTCCCGCCGTTGCCGAGCACGACCTCGTAGCCCTCGGGCACCTGGAACAGGTCCTTCAGACCGTCCCGGACCTGGCCGACGAGGTTCTTGACCGGCTTCTGCCGGTGCGACGTGCCCATCAGGGCGGCGGCGTCGGTGTCGGCAAGCCGCGCCAGCTGCTCGGGACGAACCTTCGACGGGCCGCAGCCGAAGCGGCCGTCAGCAGGCTTGAGGTTCTCGGGGATGGAAATCGACACGTGAGGCATCTCCTCGATAGCGGTAAAGGTGCCCAGGCGCGCGACCGTGTTGACGTGTGCCGCTCCCCGGTGGTGATCCACCCAAGCGCCAGTTGCGACAGCAAGGCAATGTAGCGAGGGGCGAATTCTCGCGGCCGGCGCCTACGTGTGACGAAACCTCCGGCATGCGGACCTTTCGCTACATCTCGCGGGCTGCTGCGCGCCAGCATGGCGTCATCCGAACTGCGCGAGGGTGAATGGCTCGCCGCCGTGTACGCCGCGGGTGAAGGTGCCGCGCTCACGGGGTTCAGCGGCGGGCGGTACTGGCAGATCTCGCGCTTCCCCGAGCGGACGATCCAGGTGGCCGTGCCCAAGCGCCGCCGCGCACAGGCGGGCTTCGAGATCGTGCCGGCTCGCCTGCTCCTCAGGGCAGCTCTCGCGCTTCACAGGAGCGGCAGCGGCGACCACCACGACCGCGCGAGAACCCAACGCGACGACCGAATCCAGGACGCCGTGCTCAAGGCCAACGGCTTCGTGGTCCTGCGCTTCCGCGAGGAGCACTTGGACCGCCCGGAGGAGGTCCTACGCCAACTCGCGGCGCAGGATCTTGCCCGCCGCGTTGCGCGGTAGCTCCCCCACTTCCTCGATGGCTTTTGGCACCTTGAACGGCGCCAATCGAGAGCGGGCGAAGTCACGCAGGTCGGGCGCGGGGGCGCGGAGGACGACGAACGCGGTCACGGCCTCGCCCCACTCCGGGTCGGGGCGCCCGATCACCGCGGCCTCGGCCACCGCGGGGTGCGAGAGCAGCACCGCCTCGACTTCCTGGGGCATCACGTTCTCCCCGCCACTGACGATCGTGTCGACCTTGCGCCCGCGGACTACGAGGCGATCGCCGTCCCACGCGCCGAGGTCTCCGGTGGCGTGGACCCCGCCGACCACGGACGGGCCCGCGACGATGATCTCGCCGTCGTCGGCCAAGCTGACGGAAAGACCGGGCAGCGGGCGACCCGAGGACGAGACGTCCCCCACATCCGCCAGCGTCACCGCGCTGCACGCCTGCGTGAGCCCGTAGGACGGGCGCACGGGCCAGCCGGCCTCACGCGCGCGGACCAACAGCGTGGGGTCCGCGGGCGCGCCGCCGAGCATTACGCACTGCAGCGAGGGCGGCGGTGGCCGGTGGACCAGGCGTGCCAGCTGGGTCGGGACCAGAGACGCGACGGTCACGTCCTCCGTGTCGGCCGGGCCGAGCACCGCGGTCGTGCGCGTGAGCCAGGACCGCAGCAACACCATCAGCCCGCCGATATGCGAGAGCGGCAGCGGGCACAGCCAGCGCCCGGGCTCGATCACCGAGGTCACGGCGTCCGAGTTCGCCTGAATATGAGAGAGAGACAGGGAGATCGGGCGCGGCACGCCGGTCGTGCCGCTGGTGTGCACCACCAGGCCGAACCCCTCCCCTCCTACTTGCCCGCCGTTCTCCAGCCGCTCGATCACCTGACCGGCATCGGCGAGGCGCCACGCCGGCTCGCGCAGGTCCACGGGCACCACCTCCACGCCGGCCTGCATGCAGGCGTGCAGGGCGACGGCGAAGTCGAGCCCGGGGGGCATCGCGAGCGCCACCCGCGGCGCGGAGATGCGCACCGCGGCGGCACGCTCGCTCAGCTCGTCGTAGGTCAGCGACCCGGAAGGCGTCTCGATCGCGTTCACGTCGGCCGAGACTAGCTATGGTCATCCGCCGTGAACTGGACCTCCGCCGCCGATTACCAGGACATCCGGTACGAGCTGTCCGGGGACGGGATCGCCAAGATCACCATCAACCGGCCGGAAGTGCGAAACGCCTTCCGCCCGGAGACGATCATCGAGATCTCCGACGCGCTGGAGAAGGCGCGCGAGGACGAGACCGTCGGGGTGATCGTCCTCACCGGCGAGGGCCCGCTCGCGTTCTGCTCCGGCGGTGACCAGAACGTCCGCGGCGACACGGGTTACGTGCCGGGCGGCAAGTCCGTCGGGCGCTTCCACGTCACCGACCTGCACGTCCAGATCCGCCGCCTGCCGAAGCCCGTGATCGCCATGGTCGCCGGCTACGCGATCGGCGGCGGGCAGATCCTGCATCTCGTGTGCGACCTCACGATCGCCGCCGACAACGCGCGCTTCGGGCAGACCGGCCCGCGCGTCGGCTCCTTCGACGGCGGCTACGGCGCGTCCTACCTCGCCCGGCTCGTCGGCCCGAAGAAGGCCAAGGAGTTCTGGTTCCTGTGCCGTCAGTACGACGCCGAGCAGGCCCTGGACATGGGACTCGTCAACACCGTGGTCCCGCTCGACGAACTCGAAACCGAGACGGTCAAGTGGTGCCACGAGATGCTTGCCCTCTCCCCGTTCGCCCTGCGCCTCGCAAAGTTGAGTTTTCACGCTGAGGAGGACGGTATGGCGGGGATCCAGCAGCTTGCGCACGACGCCAACCTGCTGTTCTACGGCAGCGACGAGGCCAAAGAAGGGCGCGAGGCCTACAAGGCCAAGCGCCGGCCCGACTTCTCCCAGTTCCCCAAGCGCTCTTGAACCCGCACATCTGGTTGATGGCCGCGCGGCCGAAGACGCTGCCCGCCGCGGCGGCGCCGGTCCTCGTCGGCACGGCCTACGCGGCGACGCTCGGGACCTTCCATCCGCTCACGTTCATCGCGACGCTGCTCGGCGCGCTCCTGATCCAGATCGGCACGAACCTCTCCAACGACTACTCCGACGCGCGCCGCGGCGCCGACACCGAGGACCGGCTCGGCCCGGTCCGGGTGACCGCCGGTGGCCTCGTCCCGCCCAAGCAGGTGCTGATCGCGACCTACGTCGCGTTCGGGCTCGCCGTGCTGGTCGGCGTCTACCTGATCGTCGTCGCGGGCTGGCAGATCCTGCTCATCGGGCTGCTCTCGATCCTTGCGGGTGTGCTCTACACGGGCGGACCGCGCCCGTACGGGTACGAAGGGTTGGGAGAGGTGTTCGTGTTCCTGTTCTTCGGCATCGTGGCCGTCACCGGCACGTTCTTCGCGCAGACGCAGGAGCTGCCGTGGGAGGCGTTCGTGCTCGCGGTGCCGGTGGGCCTGCTGGCGACCGCGATCCTGATGGTCAACAACACGCGTGACCTGGAGACCGACCGCCGGGCGGGCAAGCGCACGCTCGCGGTGCGGCTCGGGCGCGACCGCGCGCGCGTCGCGTACGCGGTGATCGTCTACCTCGCGTTCGCCACCGCGCCGCTCGCGTGGGTGCTCGGCGGCGAGCACCTCACGCCGTGGTTGCTGCTGCCATGGCTCTCGCTCCCGGTCGCGGCGCCGATCGTCCGCGTGGTGCGCAACAAGGTCGACGGGCCGTCGCTCAACGGCGCGCTCGCCCGGACCGGGATGCTGCAGCTCGCGTTCTGCGTGCTCCTGTCGGCGGGGCTGCTGCTGTCCAAGTGATCGCGCTGAGCGTCCGCACCGAGCGGTTCACGCTCCCTTCGACGCTGCGCGCCTCGTGGGGTGAGCTGCGCGAGCGCGAGGTGCTGGTCGTGCGCCTGGATTTCCCCGACGGGCTGTGGGGTGAGGGCGAGGCGGCACCGCTGGAACCGTACGACGGGGTGTCCATGGGGTCCGTGCGCGCGGCGCTCGACGCCTACGCCGAGGTGTTGCGCGGGCTGGAGCCGACGGCCGACGTGCTCGCGGCCTGTCGCGCCGAGCGGGATCTTCCGCAGGCGCTGGCGGCGATCGACCTCGCCATGTGGGACCACGCTTCCCGTCGCACCGGTACGCCGCTGGCGCGGTTGATCGACCCGCGCGCGGTCGGCGCCGTGCCGGTGAACGCGACGATCGGGGCCGAGGACCGGGCGGGCGCCGCCGCGGCCGCGGCGGCCGCCGCGCGGGCCGGGTTCCGGTGCGTGAAGGTCAAGGTCGGGATCGGCGACGACGCCGGCCGGTTGGCCGCCGTGCGCGCGGCGGTCGGGCCGGAGGTCGGGATCCGCGTGGACGCGAACGGGGCCTGGGGCACGGTCGAAGTGGCGCTCGCGGCCTTGCGGTCTCTGGAGCCGGTGGGGCTCGAGCTGTGCGAGGAGCCGGTGCACGGGGTCGAGCTGCTGCGTGAGGTGCAGGCGCAGACGAAGGTGGTGATCGCCATGGACGAGACCCATTCTCCGGGCGCGGGCGCGACGCGCGCCGTGTGCCTGAAGGTCACGCGCGGCGGCATCACCGGCGTGCTGGCCGACGCGCGCGCCGCACGGGCCGCAGGCGCCGACGTCTATCTCGCTTCCACCTTCGACGGTCCGCGGGGGATCGCGGCCGCCGTCCACACCGCCGCCGCGCTGCGCATCACCCGCTCCTGCGGATTGGCCACGCTCGCACCGGCGGGAGCGCTTACACCTCGCGACGGAGTCATCGAAGTTCCTCAGACCACCGGTCTGGCCTGAGCTCCCGGTAGGGTTCGGCCATGGCACCTGAATGGCCTGAGTCGCCGGGCGATCCAGTCGACCCCGCGCTCGCACCCCTGATCGAAGCCGGCGAGGGCGAAAGCGAAGGCTTTGAGCTCGCCGAAGCCGATCTCATCAACCACGCCGAGCACGGCGATCAGCACTCGACCGACCCGATCATGCGCGACAGCGCCGCGTTCGACGAGTTGCTCGAAGAGGATTTCGACGGCGACGACTACGCGGAGGCCGACGAAGAGGGCGACCCCGAATGGTGAATGGCTCGAGCGACGCCTTCGGGGTCCTCGAGTTGCGGCGCGTGGCCCGTGTCCGGGATCGTCACCTGCTGCGCGTTCGGTAGCCGCTCGGCCATCTGCTCGGCGAGCGCGCGGAACTTCTCGTCGCGTTCGCCGGTGATCAGCGTCACCGGGATCGTCAGCTCCGGCAGGCGATCCCACAAGGGCTCCATCTGGCCGGTCCCGAACCCGCGTAGCGCTTCGGCGAGACCGTGCGGCGTGTTGCGCAGGCGGTCGGCGTAGGCGGCGGCCCTCACGTTCTCGGGCTGGCCGGTGAACAGCGGCAGCCTCCCCCACTCGCGTGCGAACGCTTCCACGCCGATGGCCTCGATCTTGTTCGCGAGTGTCTCGTCCGCCTGCTTGCGCTGCTCGCGCTCCTTCGGGTCCTGAAGGCCGGGGCTCGCGCCGATCAGGATGAGGCGATCGAGCTTCAGCGTGAAGGCCGCGTGGAGCGCGATCCGGCCGCCCATGCTGTAGCCGACGAGGGTGAACGGCTCTTGCGGCGCAAGGGCGCGCAGGTAGGCCGTTGTCGCGTCGAAGCTCGGCGTTCGGAGTGCCGCCTGGCCGTGGCCGGGGAGGTCCGGGGTGATGGCGCGATAGCGTGAGCCCAGCGCCGTTGCCGTTCGCCGCCAGGATTGGCGGGTCTGCGTGAAGCCGTGGAGCAGGATCAGCGGCGGCAGCATGTGTGCGCCTCATCATGCCCGGAACTGACACTTACCTCTGCCTGCGCGCCTTCGTGGACGAGCTCGTCCGCTGCGGCCTGCGCGATGCCTGCACCTCGCCCGGGTCGCGTTCGACCCCGTTGGCGCTGACGTTCGCGTGGGATTCCCGCTTGCGCTCGACCTCGCACATCGACGAGCGGTCCGGTTCGTTCTTCGGGCTCGGACTGGCCAAGGCGACGGGGATCCCGCCCGCACTGGTCTGTACGTCGGGGACGGCGGCGGCCAACTACGCACCCGCCGTGCACGAGGCGTTCGAGGCGCGCGTGCCGCTCCTGGTGTTGACCGCCGACCGTCCGCCCGAGCTGCGCGCTATCGGAGCCGGGCAGACGATCGACCAGCTCGGGCTGTACGGGCGCGCCGCCAAGTGGTTCTTCGAGGTCGACGAGTTCCCGGCGTCGCCGGCGCGGGTCCGGTGGCTGCGGCAGCTCGCGTGCCGGGCGTTCTGGACCGCCGTGGACGGGCGGCCCGGTCCCGTGCACCTCAACTTCGCGTTCCGGGAGCCGCTCGTGCCGGACGACGAGGCCGGGGTTCCGGACGTGGAAGTCGTCGGCGGGCGCGAGGGCGGCCGGCCGTGGCTCAGCCGACCCCCGGTTCCGCGCGTGCCCGACGTCGACCTGTTCGGCGACCTCGTGCGGCAAGCGGGAAGCGCATCGCGGCCGGTGGTGGTCGCCGGGCGCAGCGAGCGCGACCCGCGACTCGGCGCGGCGCTCGCCGCTTTCTGCGACAAGGCGGGCGTGCCGTTGTTGGCCGACCCGTTGTCGGGCGCGCGCCGCGGACCGGCCGCCGTGGCCCACTACGACGCGTTGCTGCGTTCCCCGGAGTTCGCCTCGTCCGTGGCTCCCGACCTTGTCGTGCGCGTCGGCGACCTGCCGACGTCCAAGCCGCTGCGCGCCTGGCTCGCGGCGTCGCCGGCGCCGCAGGTCGTGTTCGATGCCGAATCCGCATGGCAGGACCCGGACGGCTCGGTCGGCACGATCATCGCCGCCAATCCCCGCGCAACCTTCGAAGAGCTCACCTCCCGGCTGCGCAAGCGCCGCGAACGGTCGTGGCTCGAGCGCTGGCACGCGGCGGATCGCGCCGCCGCCGGCGCGATCGCCTCGGCCATGGGGCCGGAGTTGAACGAGCCGCGGATCGCCGCCGAGCTCGGTTCGCGGCTCCCGGACGAAGCGACGATGATCGTGGCTTCGTCGATGCCCGTCCGCGACGTCGAGACCTTCTTCCCGGCGCGGCCCGCGTCGTTCCGCGTGCTCTCCAACCGGGGTGCGAACGGGATCGACGGGACGGTGTCGACGGCGTTCGGCGTGGCCGCCGTGGCCCGAGGACCGGTCGTGCTGCTGATCGGCGACGTCGCGTTGGCGCATGACGTGGGTGGGCTGCTGGCCGCTACGCGCCTGGGACTGAAGCTCGTGATCGTGCTGATCGACAACGACGGCGGCGGGATCTTCGAGTTCCTGCCCGCTGCCGGGCAGGGCGCCGCGTACGTCGACCACATCGCGACGCCGCACGGCCTGGACTTCTCGCACGCCGCCGCGCTGTACGGCCTTGGTTGGGAGCGCGCGGCGGATGTCGAGTCGTTCCGCGGCGCCCTGGACCGCGCTGTCGCCGCCGAGCGGTCGACCATCATCCGCGTCCGCACCGACCGGGCCGAGAACGTGGAGTTGCACCGCCGCGTGTGGGAGTCCGTCCGCTCCACGACGTAGCGTTCGTGGGCGTGTCAGACGTCGATATCCGCCAGGTTTCCCTGCTCACGGTCGAGCCATCCGCACCCTCGACGCGGCGCACGACCTCCAAGGGCATCGCTGCGGGAGACATCGTCGAGATCGACAAGCGCGGCCGCCGCTTCCACGCCCTGGTGCTGGAGATGGAGCAGCTCGAGTCCAACCGCTTCGAGCTGAAGGTGCGTCCCCTGGACTCACGCATCTCCTACCGCACGGCCAGCGTCCGCGAAGTCATCGAGGTCTGGCGCCGCGCCGGCCGCTAACTTTGGCTCTGTGAGCGCCGCCAGCGACGACGAAGACCACCAGATCGGCTACCAGGCGCTGCCCCGCGGCGTCCCGGTCGTGACTGCCGACGGCGTGAAGCTGGGCGTGGTCCACCGCGTCCAGGACAACGCCCGCGAACACATCTTCGACGGCATCGTCGTCAAGACCGACTCCGGCCGCGTCTTCGTCGACGCCCCCGAGGTCGCCCGCATAACCCTCCGGCAAGTCACCCTCAACATCGACTTTGCCGAAGCCTCGTTGTTGCCCGAGCACCGCGGCAAGCTCGGGGCGATGGAAACGAACCTCAAGCGCTCCGGGCGGCGCTGGAAGCGCCGCCTCGGCGGTTAGCTGCAGACCACGATCAGGTGGAACCCGCTCATGCTCATGACGCCTGCGGCGTCGTAAGTGCGGACCCGCACGACATTCCCGACCGGTGCGACGGTGATCCGCCCTGCAGGCGGTTCGGTGACCAGCGTGCCGGGAACGCGGGCAAGCGTGGCAACAACCGTGCAGCCGTCGAGGGTGCGTCCGAACGTGACGTTGTACTCACCATCGACCACGAGCGAGGCCCCCGTGGCCGTGCCGCTCACGCGCCCGCCAGAGCTATCGATGACGGCTCTCTCGGTGACTGCGGACGCACCGGGCGTCCCCGTTAGACCCCGCGGCCCCGCAGGTCCCGTCGGCCCAGCCGGACCGGTGGCGCCAGTAGAGCCATCGTTCCCTTTCAAGGATGCCTGGGCATCGCGACTCAGGTCGCGCATTCCGAGGGCCCCGTCACGCACGGCTTCGCTCGTCACCGAGTTTCGCGCCAGTTCCGACTCCTTGACGGAGTCTTTGCGGAGCTCACGTGATCCAACGCTGTCGCGCGGCAGGGTCAGGGCCGCATATCCGGTGCCTCCCAAGGCGATGAATAGTGCGAGCGTCGCGATGACGTTCGCGTACGACAAACGAGTCCTCAAGGCGTGCAGCACGGCGCGGCCGATGGTAATGCGACGTTCGCTCACGAGCCTCCCCGAACGCGCACACTGATCGTCTGTGACGCGCCTTTGCCGTACGGATAGGCCGACTCGCGAGGCACCACGACGCGGAACTTGTAGGTCGCGTCGTATGGCGTCCCCGTGAACCGATACTTGTGTTCCCAACGACCGTTGCCGGCGGCAGCACGCGGGGTCGCAAAGGTTCGCCAGCCACGCGACGTCAGGGCCTGAATCGCCAGCAGTTTCCCCGCAGCGGGAACTGGGCCGCCGAGCAGCCGACCATGGAAGCGCACCGCTTGGCCGTTGCGCACGCGCCGTCGATCGACGCTGAGGGAGACGGCGGCCCTTACCTGTAATTCCACTTCAGTGAAGCTCGGCTGAGACGTCGGAGTCCCCCGGTAGCGGAAGCGGAGGAAGCGGGCCGGCCCGGGGAGTGCGCGGAACACGAAGGCTCCCGAGCGATTCGACCGAACGGACGAGATCTGACGCCACTCCATGCCAGGAAGATCGACGCGCTCCAGGACTTCCACGAGAGCGTCGACGTTGGGATTTCCGGCTCCGTCGGCTGTCCGGCCCTTGAGCTCGATCGATTCGCCATATGCCAATTTCGGTCGATCGACGAGGATCTTGCGGTAGGTCGGCCGCTTCCCGCGGGAACCCTTTACGCGCACGCGTTGCTCCTCTCCAACCTGGACCTGAGTCGCCGCACGCAGCGGCAGGCGAAGCAGCATCCGCTCGCCGGTCCCGAGCGTCTCCGTTTCGGCCGCGTTGCCTGCCACGTCAGTCGCGCGCGCACGAATCACGTATTCGCCCGCAGTCAGCGCACTGTCGTCGATCGTGGCACTCACGAGCCCGTGACGAGTTTCCGTGCCGAGCACTTGCCACGTCCGGTCGCCTTGACGTCGAACCGCAAGTTCGACGCCTGCCAGCCCGGAGAGGGCGTCCGACACCGCAACGCTTAGCCGCGTCGGATCGCGCGGATCGAGCGCAAGCAGGCTGATTTCCGGCGCCTGCGTATCGAGGCGAAGTGGCACGTCGAGCGACGCGAGGTGCCCCGCGTCGAAGTTCCCGGCTGCATCTCTCAAGGCCAGTCGCAACCGCCAGGAGCCGTTTCTCGGGACCTCGATGTCGTCGAGTCTCGCGATATTGCTTCCCTCTCGCCACCCGATGACGCAACCCGTGTCGTCGTAGGGGAGATTCGCGCTCGGACACAGTTCGTATCGCACGGCGGCGATTGGTGCCGTTCCGCTCATCGGCGGATTCGTCCACGAGACGCTGAACCCATTCTTGGCGGACCATCCCGCCGCCGCGTCGGCTCTCAGCCCTTGCGGCGGTTGCGGAGCGATGTGATCCACGAGGAGGCGCTCGCGTCGTTCGGACACGTTTCCGGCAACGTCGACGGTGCGCACGACGATGTCGTTTGTGCCATCAGCCAAGTCCGCGACATCAGCCACACCACGAACCGTCGCCGTGGACGGACAGGGACTTGAGGCGGTGTTCGTGGCCGATTCGTAGCACTTCGGATTCCAGTAACCAATGCGTTTCGTCCCCGCCAAGATCTCCATTTCACGGATGCCCACTGCGTCGCTTGCCGCGAACTCGGCTGGGAAGGAACCCTGACGTTGCCAACCGGCAGGGGGCACCGCGATCGTGATGAGCGCGGGCGGCTGATCATCCCTGAGCGTTACGACGATGTCGCGCGCCGCATTGACTGTGAAGGTCGGTACCTCGCCGCCAGAGGGAGGAAACTCGCAGAAGCTGAGCGAGCAGAAGATTGCGAATGCCACGTGCTTCGCGCCTAGTGAAGGAGCGGAAAACACCGACCATCGGCGATTGGCTATCCACAGGTCGTCGGCGCGACGTTCTGGATTCGGGACGAGCATTCGCCCGGTTGTCACGTCGAGGAGCCCGGGACGCCACGGATCGCGGCCGCCGAAGACCGCGACACCAGAACCCCAGAAGGTGAGCGCGTCTATCCGGTCGATCACCGTCCCGTCGGGCGCCCGGTAGGCGAAGCCAACCGCGGTGCCCTGATTCCATCTTCCCGGTTGAGCCTCGAACGTCTGAGATATTCCCTGCGAAAGCGGATTGGCGCAATTGCTTCCTACGTCGCTGAAACGTGGGAGAGAAGGGCCCCATGCATGCCAATCCCCCGGCCCGTTCGGAGCCCAACAAGCTCGCACTGTGTAGGTGCCGGCGTGTGCCGGCGTCGCAAAGACAATTGCGATCACAGCGAGCTTGAACAGGACGCACACCTGCGTTCGGGTGGCGGCGGAGAAGGCGATAAGCGACATCGGAGGTAGCCGCATGTTCTGCGGACCTTCAGTGTTCGCGGAGAGTTCTGCAGACGGAAGCACCATCCGTCTAGGTCTGACGCGGAAAAGTTCGCCCCCAGAATCCGGGGCATTGTCAGACCGCTGACGAGAGTGTCAGCCGGCGAGGATCGGGAGGAGCGCGCCGAGCTTGATCTCGGTCTCGGCGAGTTCGGACGCGGGGTCCGAGTCGCGGACGACGCCGACGCCCGCGTAGAGGCGGGCTTCGGTGCCGCGGAGGAGGGCGCAGCGGAGGGCGACGCAGAACTCACCGTCGTCGTTGGCGTCGGTCCAGCCGATAGCGCCGGCGTACCAGCCGCGGTCCAGGCCCTCGAAGGCCGGGATCAAGGGGACGGCGGCGGCGTGTGGTTCGCCACCCACGGCGGGGGTGGGATGGAGCAGCGCTGCAAGTTCGATGGCGCTCAGCGGATGCGCGAGCTGCGCACGGATCGGGGTGGCGAGGTGCTGGATGTTCGCTACGCGGATGACGGTGGGCTCGTCGGGGGCGGCGACCCAGACGGCGTGGGGACGGAGGGCGCGAGAGATCCGGCGGACGACGATCTCCTGCTCCTCGCGGTCCTTGGTGGAGCGCATGAGCTGCTCGCCGAGGTGGTCGTCGACGGCGGGGTCGGCGGAGCGCCGGGTGGAGCCGGCCAACGCCACGGTCTGGGCGCGGGCGCCGTCGCGGCGGACGAGCAGCTCGGGCGAGGCAGCGACGAAGGCCGCGTCGCCGCGGCCGGCACAGAAGACGTAACAGGAGTCAAAGCCCGACCGCAGGACGCCGAAGACGGCTGCGGCGTCGTGCGGCGTGGGCGCGGAGACCGTGACTTCGCGGGCCAACACGATCTTCTCGAAGGCGCCGGCGCGGATGCGTTCGACGGCGCGCACCACGGCGGCTTCATAGTGCTCGGGCGGGGCGACGGAGTCGACGCGGAAGCGCCCGACGGGCGCTGGGTCGAGCATCGGCAGCGGATCGAGGCGCAACCCCGCGGCCCGAGCGGAGAGCCGTGCGGCGAGCTCCGACGGGACGTCGTCCGGCGCGGCGAACACGGCGAGCGTGAGACGCACGTCGTCGCCGGCGCGCGCCAAGGAGACCTCGGGCACGACGAGATCCGCAGCGGAGAAGCCGTCCCAGTGGGGTGACTTGCCGCCGTCCGGGGCGAACGCGAAGCCGCCGACCGCCACCAAACCAGCCCCCGGAGGACCGTCGGCAACGTCGCAGACCGCGGACGCCGCCAACTCGCGCCACGCCGCCGAGACCTGCTTGAAACGCGACGGGCCGGACGCCGTCAGCCGCGTCACCACGCCCAACGCAGCTAGAGCGGACCCGCCGCGGTCCGGCTGCTCGAAGCAGAACCAGTCCTCGCCGGCCGCACGGGAGGCGAAGACGACGGCGCTGGGGTCGACGCCGGCATCCACGCGCGTGGTGAAGCCGAGCAGGACGGGCGTGCCGGACTTCCGGGCACGCTTCACCGCTCGCTCCGCGCGCCGCAGCAGGGCGTCCGCGTCGACCGCGAGTCCACTCCCTGGCGTGAGCTGGCCAACCGTCAAGGCCATACAGGTTATGAAGTCAGAGAGCTTGGGCCAGCTCGAGCGCGGCCGCGAGCGGCAGCGTCGCCGCCGCGGCGACCTCGGGGCGCCACTCGGGATCGTGGGCGCGCGCCGCCAGCGCAACCGCGACCGCGCGCACCTGCGCCGCGAGCAGGACGCTCCCGCGGCCGTCGCTCGTGTCGGCGAGTGAGGCCCAGGCGTCGCGGACCGTCCGGTCGGCGCGCCCGATCCCCGTCACGAGCAGTTCCCCGAGCGCGGTCTGCAGGTCATGCAGGTGCTGCTGCACCGCCGGCTCGCCCGGCGGGATCTCGGCCACTGCACTGCTGATCGACACCGCGGCGGCCGGGTCGCCGCGGTCGACGGCCGGCTGAACCATGAAGCGCGCGCCGTCCGGACGCTCGAGGACGACCGCGATCGGCGTGATCACCGTCTCGGAACCACGGAGGCGCAGGGAGCCGGAGACGTACAGCGGCCTCACCTCGCTGTCGAGCGCGACGAGGAGCCGCTCGGCGCCACCCGCGGCGCGCTGCGCGAACGGATGGGCGATCGTGAGCTCCGCGCCAAGCGGGTCCGTCACGTGCGCGACCACGGACTGGGTCGCGGCATGGAACCCGGCGGCGTCGAGGGAGGCGAGCGGGATGACGACCACGTTCGCGCCGGCGGTGCGCGGGCCGAGCGGCGGCGGCGCGGCGGCCGAGCGGACACTGCGCGCCTCGGCGACGCCTTCGACCAGCGTGGGCGCGCTCAGCAGCGCACCCCACTCGAAGCACTGGGCGGAGAGCGCCGCGGGCCGCCGGCCGAGCTTCAACTTCCCACCGGGACTCCGGCGCCCGCCGGTGGCGATGAGCTGCCCAGCCCCGACGCTCGCGATCGAGATCGACCGCTGGAGCGTCGTGGCGGCGAGATCGGCGAACGCCCGCGGCGGGGCATTCTCCGGGTCGCCGAACGCGCGGCCGAGCGCCAGCACGCGGTGCGCGGTGGTGTCGTAGACGAGCGCGTCGACGTCGACGAGCCGCCCGACGTGCCGGACGCGCGTGCCGAGCCCGACGAGCCGCCCGCCGCCGACCTCGGTCTCGGCCGTGCTGCACGGACCGCCGACGAACAGCGCCGGCGCCGACTGGGCGCGGAGCGAGTCGCCGCGCAGCACGGCCTCGCCCACGAGCTGCGCGACGCGCACCGCGTCGAACGCGGCGTCGCCGGCCGCGTGGCGCTCGACGAGGTCGGCGAGCTCGGCACAGACGTCCGCGGGCCACGGCAGCCCGTCCTCGCGCGCGGCCCGCTCGGCGCGGCGCAGGGCCTCCGCGACCGCGGCACCACCGCCGGCCAGGCCCGCCTCGGCGAGGAGCAACAGTGCTTCCTCCCCCACTTGGGTTGAGGGTGAGATTGTCTTGGAAGCCTCGACGGCGAGCTCGACCACGCCGGATTCCAGCGCGGGGTCCAGGGCGCGGAAGGCGTGGACCGCGAGGACGACGTGCTCGCAGGGCGGCGGGTCGGCGCAGTCGCAGCGGGCGTAGGCGAGGTGGTGCGGGACGAGGAACCGCACAGTGGACTCGACGTCGTGGAGCAGCGCCATCGGCTTCGCGGAGCGGACGAGCGTCGCCGTCACGCCGCGCGCGACGAGCGCCAAGCCCCGCCGCAACGCCGCCGCCCGCAGCGCTCCCGCCAGGGCTTCGTCGGTCACGTCGCCCGGGTTCCACGACTCCATCGCCACCGTTTCCGCAGCACCCGCCGCCGCGTAGGCCAGCACCGCGCGCACGATGTGGCGGCACAGCCCGACCGCCGCGCACGTGCACCGCGCGTCCTCCAGCGGCACGCCGGCCGGCAACTCGACGACGGCGTCATCCGCCGACACCACGACCGTCCCGTCGGCCTCCTCGCGCACCTCGACGTCTCCCGCCTCGCGGGCCGCGCGCTTGACGGTGCCGCGGTTGGTGAGCGTCGTGAGGTCGTCGGCGGTCAGGGCGAGCAGGTCCGCGCGCATCACTTCACCTTCGCGGCGACCCACTCGGCGAGCTCGTGCGGCGTCATCGCCGCGACGTGGGCGCCGAGCGCCACGAGCCGCTCCGCGGTCTCACGGTCGTAGCCGGGCACGGCGCGGCTGTCCAACGCCGCCAGCCCGAGCACGGTCACGCCGCTGTCCACCAGCCGCTTGACGACCGCGAGCAGATCGCCCAGCCCGGCGCCCTCCACGAAGTCGCTGATCAACACGACGATCGCGCGGTCCGGGCGGTCGATGATCCCCTCGGCCCAGCGCAGGGCCTGGCCGATGTCGGTGCCGCCGCCGAGCTGCACCTTCATCAGGGTCTCGACCGGGTCGGCGGCGGTGTCCGTCAAATCCACGACGTTGGTGTCGAAGACGGCGAGGTGGGTCCGCAGCAGCGTGTTCAGCGAGGTGAAGATGGAGGCCGTCACCGCCGCGTGGATGACGCTGTCGGCCATCGAGCCGGACTGGTCCACGAGCACGATCACCTGCCAGCGATCGATGTGGCGCCGCACGCGGGAGAAGAACAGCGGCTCGCTGATGATCAAGCGGCCGGAAGCGGCGTCGAAGTGCCGCAGGTTGCGCCGGATCGTGGCCGGGGCGTCGAAGTTGGACGCGATCCGGTGCCGGGATGGCCGCCGCCGGTCCAGCGCGCCGGTGAAGGGCGAGCGGACGTCCCGTGCGAGCTGCCGCAGCAGGTCGTCGACGACGGCCCGGATGATCCGGCGCGCCTCCCCCAACACCTCGGCACTCATCAGGTGCTTGGTCGAGAGGACCGCCTTCAGCAGCGTCACGTTGGGCGTCGCGCGCTGCAACACCTTCTGATCGGTGACGATCTCGAGCAGCCCGTACCGCTCTAGAGCGTCGCTTTCGAGCCGTTCGACCACCCGCCGCGGGAACAGCTCGTGCACGTCGTTGATCCAGTCGGGCACGTTCAGCGCCGAGTCGTCGAGCGACCCGCGCCGGACGTTGCGCTCGTCACCCTGCTCGCGGTCGTAGAGGAACCCGAGCGCGCGATCGCGCGCGATTCCCGCGCCGTCCAGTCCGCCGCCGTCCAGGGCGCCGTCCGCGTCGCTGCCGAGGATGAGCCGCCACCGGGCGCGCCGCTCAGCACTCACGTCCGTACCCCGTACCGCTCCAGCGCGCTCCGCAGCCGCCCTTCCAGCTCGAGCATCGCCGCCAACGTCAACGGGTCCGCCGCTGCCGACCGGTCCAGCCGCGCGCCGCCCGGCAACCCGCGCGCGAGCCGGTCCTTCTCGCGCGGCGTGAACGCGCTGAACGCGCGCCGCAGGGCCGGGAGCGCGTCGAGGAACTCCTCGTCCGCGAACGCCATCACGACCTCGTCGATCCGCGCCACCAGGTCCGGGCGCCGCTGGACGGGCTCGCGCGCCAACGTGAACAGGCCGAACAGGAAGTCGCCGAGCAGCTCGGGGTCGGCGAACTGCACCGGGCCGGCGACGAGCTCGTCGTCGCTCGCGGCGTCGAGGACCCACAAGGCGCCGAGCGCCGCGCCGCGCAGCCCGGGAGCGGCGTCCGCGTCGTCGCGCAGCCGCGCCAGCACGCCCGTGAGCTCCGCGCGGTCGCCGCCGCAGCGCTCGAACGTCTCGACCACCGCGCGCACCGCCTCGACGCCCGCGTCCTCGGGGGCTCGTCCGCCGAGCAGCCACAGCACCCGGTCGTAGGCCGCCTCGAGCAGCTCGCGGTACGCCGGATCGCCCGCCGTGCCGAGCACGGCCTCGTAGCGGTACAGGTGCAGGACCGACCGCAGCGCCGCGACCACCGATTCCAACTCGGTCGCCGCACCGACCAACTCGCGCACGCGCGCGAGCAGCGGCCCGGCGACCTCCACCACGCCGCACAGCGCGGCGTCGGCGAGCACCGCCGCGGCCGCCCCCGCATCCCGCTCCACGCGCGCGAGCCGCTCCAGCAGCCGCGCGGCTGCCGCTTCGCCGACCGTCGGCCCGTAGCCCGAGGCCTCCACCGCCTCCCCGTCGAAACCGCGGTGCTCACGCAAACCCCAGCGCTCGCGGGCGTCGCGCAGATCGATCAGCTCGAACCCCGGCAGGCCGAGCACGACGATCCGATGCAGCAGCTGGGAGCGTTCGAGCTCCTCCTCCAGCCGCAGGTCGACGGTCCGCGCCGCGGGCGCCGGCACCAGCGCACAACGTTCGAGCGCCGTTTCGAGATCGCGGACGAACGGTGGCCGCGAGACACCGTCCGCCAGCTTCCCGCGCGCCCCGCCGCGCAGCACGGCGTGCGCGGCGTCGAGCATCGGGTGCGGCACACCCAGCTCGAGCTCGTCCTTCACCAACGCGCCGAGGATGCCGTCCAGCAGGTCGCCGCGCCACACGCGTGCGTGCCCGCGGATCAGGGCGAGCCCGCGCGCCGTGCTCTCGACGCCGATCAGGTCGGCGGGCGAGACGTGCTGCCCGCGCCGGCGCAGCTCCCCTACGACAAGCTGCAGCGCCGTGCGCGCCGGGTCCGCTTCCTTCCAGGCCAGGTCGTAGAAGCCTGGGTTCGGCATCCCGGCCTCGTAGCCGGTAAGCGCGTCCAGTGCCTCGAACGAGTACGGCGTCAGCGCGACGACCTCGCTGGCGACCGGCGTCTCGGCCGGCACCGGCGTCGCCACCAGCTCGCGCAGCCCGTCGACATGGAATCCGCCGCACACGACGAGCACGTCGCCCTTTGTCTCCCGGATCTGCTGGGCCATGAACCGCTCGCGGCGCGCATCGACCGCCGAGACGTGGTCGCGGAGCTCGGCGCACAGCAGCTCCACCCGCCGGAGATAGTCGTCGACCCCCAACAACGGGTCGATCTCGGCCAGCACGTCCCAGGCCGCGTCGAAGTCGTCGACGCCGAGCCGTTCGCACAGCGCTGGAATCGCACGCGAGCGACGGAGCTCGTGGTCGCCGTAGCGGTGCGCGACCTCCCGCGCACCCGCGATCGACGCCCACGGCAGGTCGACGAAGCGCACGTCCGCGCCGATCTCGAACCCGGCCCGCAGCGCCTGCCACTCCGGCGAGTGCACGCAGAACGGGTGATACGCGCCCGCGCGGCCGGCGTCGTCCAGCACGACCGACGAGTAGATCGCGATCGGCAGCTGGTGGTCGAGCGCGAGCTCACCGATCCGGTCGTTGAAGTCCGACGGTCCCTCGATCAACACCGCGTCCGGGCGTTCGCGCAGCACCAGCTCGCGCACGAGCCTCGCCGCGGCCGGCGAATGGTGCCGGACCCCGAACCAGCGGATCACGCGAGCAGCGAACGCGCGGCGTAGAGGTCCTTCCAGGCGCCGCCGCGGCGCCCGCGGACCTCGTGCTCCAGGTAGTGGCGCAGGCGCTTGACGTCCTCGGGCGCGTCCTTCAAAGCGGTGCCCACGAGGTGCTGCGCGACGTGCTCGGCGCCGGGTGTGACGCCCCCGAAGTAGTGCGCCTGCACGCACGCCGCGAAGCCGACGGACACCGCCTCGGCCGTGCTCATCGCGCTGGTGAGCGGCTCGATTGCCTTCCCGCCCGCGGTCTGGCCGCGGCGCAGCTCGTGGAAGGTCGTGACGAGCACCTCCGCGAGGTCCTCGGGGAGCCGGGCGGGAATGCCGGCGCGGTCGAGCAGCCGCCCCGTCTCGCGCGCGACGAGCGCGAGTTCATCCGAGATGTCGTCGATGGGCTGCACCGTCTCGAAGTTGAAGCGGCGCTTGAGCGCGGCGCTCATCTCGTTGGTGCCGCGGTCGCGCGTGTTGGCCGTGCCGATGATGTTGAACCCCTCGGCCGCAAAGACGCTCCGCTCCTCCAGCTCGGGCACGATCAGGACCCGGTCGGACAGGACTGAGAGGAGTGAGTCCTGGACCTCGATCGGGCAGCGCGTGATCTCCTCGAAGCGCACGATCTGCCCCGCGCGCATGCCGAGCAACAGCGGCGCGGGTACCAACGAGCGCTCGGATGGCCCTTCCGCCAGCAGCAGCGCGTAGTTCCACGAGTACTTGATCGCGTCGTCGGTGGTGGCCGCGGAGCCCTGGATGGTGAGCGTCGAGTCGCCGCTCACGGCCGCCGCCAGCAGCTCACTGAGGTAGCTCTTGGCGGTGCCCGGCCGCCCGATCAGCATCAGGCCGCGGTTCGTGGCCAAGGCGACCACGCAGCGCTCCACGAACGAGCGCGCGCCGACGAACTTCGGCGCGATGCCGAGGGAATCGTCGCCGCGCACGAACGCCACGACGCTCGCGGGCGTGAGCCGCCACCCCGTGGGGCGCGGCGCGTCGCCGTCGTGCTCGACCAACCGCGCGATCTCGTCCGCGTGCAGATCCTCCGCCGGTGGCCGCTGACGAGCGTCTTGGCTCATCGCGCCTTCTCGACGATCGCCGCGATGTCGGCAAGGACCTCCGAGCGGACGATCGGGTCGACGTCACCCCACTTGAGGCGCCGGT
This sequence comes from Solirubrobacter taibaiensis, assembly GCA_027587225.1. GTDB lineage: Bacteria > Actinomycetota > Thermoleophilia > Solirubrobacterales > Solirubrobacteraceae > Solirubrobacter > Solirubrobacter taibaiensis. The sequence continues at coordinate 2,651 of JAPDDQ010000044.1, read as the reverse complement.
CCTTGCGCCAGTGCGAGCCGAAGTCGAGCGTCTCCGGCGTGACGAGGTCGTCGACGACGTACGCGCGCTCGATCGCCTGATCGTCCCAGTCGTAGCCGATGCCGACGGGGATGCCGTCGTACTCGACCACCGCGGTTACGCCGAGCGCTGGGAACGCTTTCGCGTGCAGGTAGAAGATGCCGGCGTCCTGCGGCTGGCCGCGCTGCCAGCTGGCGTTCTCGAGCATGCGGACCAGGGTCGACGCGGGGACCTTGCGGCGATCGAAGCGCGTGAGGAAGACCTCCTTGCGCTCGCTCGGCTCGACGTCGAGGACCGGCCGGCCGAGCTGTGGGAACGGCGGAACGATCTCGTAGTCGGCGAGCTGCTCGCCCCAGGCCGCGCGCTCGTCCTCGCTGAGCTGGAGCGGGTGCACGAGACCGATCTCGCCCTCGAGCGCGACGGGCTCGTCGGCGGCGTCCGCGTAGTCGAGCTCGTCCGTGATCCGGAACGTCGTGTCCCCCGAGCGCCACACGAGCAGCTTCGCCAGGTGGCGCTGGAGCGGGTGGCGGACGACGAAGCGCTCGAAGTCCTCGGGCGTCCAGCGGCGCTGGGTGACCATCGCCTGCTCGAGCCGCGTCGACTGGATCTTGGCCACGTCCGACACCTGCTTGCGCAGCAGCTTCCACTCGTCCGACGGCTTCGGCGGCGAGGCGCGGAGCTTGCCGGTGGCCTCGTCGCGCAGCATCGGCTTCATGCCCGGGCCGAGCGCGAACGCATACGTCGTGCCGCCGATGTCGAACGTGCGACTGCCGCTCTCGTCCAGGCCGCAATCCGGCACGATCCGGTCCTCGAGCTCGGCCTTCGTCATGCCCTTGGCGGCGGCGATCTCGTCCATCGCGTCGCGGGCACGCTGCTGGAGCGCCTTGAACTTGACCTTCTCGGCGATGCCGCTGAGGAGCATCAGCGCCGTGTCGGTGCCGATCGTGGCCAGGACACCGAGGCCGAGCACCGCGCGGGCGTGCTGGCTCTCCCCCGGCCACGCGCGGATCAACGGCGCGAGCTTGGTCGCGGACCTGTCCCCGCCGAGCGGCCCGTTGGCCAGCAGCGCCCAACGGTGCTTGGGTGGGGAGCCGTCGCCGAGCCAGGCCTCGAACAGCGCCCACGCGAACGCCTCCGCGTCGACGTGGCGGGCGATCGCGATGAGCGCCGGCGAGGTCGGCTGGTCGGGCGTGAGCTTCGTGCACGCGAGCAGGACGGCGCCGCTGTCCTCGGCGTCCAGGCGGCCTTCGCCCGCGACGACGATCGGCGGGAGCGCGGGGAGATCGAGGAAGCCCGGCAGCGCCTTGCGGGGGATCGCCGCCAGCGCTTGCGCCAGCTCCTCGGGGAGCTGGTCGCGGGTGAGCTCCTGGCCGGCCTCGTCCTCGTGGTCGATCACGAGCTCGCGCAGCCGCGCGGCGGAGGCGTCGTCGAGGTGCGGCAACGCGAGGGCAACGTCATCGCCGACGCGCTTGCGCGTGCGCAGGTACTCGACCGTCTCGGGCCGGGCGCGGCCCGGCAGCGTGCGGGCCAGGCCGACGGTGGCCTCGAGCGGGTGCTCGGTGAGCCAGTCGCGGGCGATCGCCGGGGCGCGCGAGGTGCGGGTGAGCTCCAGCATCACCGGGGCCGCGGCCGGGTCGTGAATCGAGCGGGCGAACACGCGCAGCAGGTGCTCGGCCTCGTCCTTGTTCGTCTGGCTCGTGATCATGTGGGCGACGACGTCCAGCCGGCTCGTCTCGGTATGGGCGAGCCAGCCCGTGAGCTGCCAGTCCTCGTGGAGCTCGCGTCCGAGCGCCTCCTCGACCGCCGCAGGCGTGGGCAGGCCGTACAGCACCGCCACGGTCCGGCCGAACTCCCGCAGGTTGCGCGCGATGATGTCCTCGACCACGTCGTGCAGCCCGGCCTGGGCGGCAAGCACGCGCACCGCGGCGTTGAACCCTTCGTTTCCGGGGTGCTGATTGGCCGTGCGGATCGCGTCGACGAAGCGCTCGCGGGCGTCTGGATCGAGGCGTGGGAGCAGGAAGGCCCGCGCGCCGAACGCGAGTTCGACGCGGTCGTCGTAGGGGCGCCCGTAGTGATCCTTGAACCCCGGCTCGGGCGCGAGCAGCCAGTGCGCGACGTCGTCCGGCCCGAGCAGGTCGATCAAGGCCGAGAGCGCGAAGGCCTTCGGCAGGCTCCCGAACATGGCGAGCCGCAGCGCGTCGTCCCGGCTCGGCGGCGCGCCGTCGTAGGTGGCCATCCGGCGGGCGGCCGCCGTCGCCCCTTCGCGGCTCGCGCCGTCCGTGAGCGTCAGCCACGCCCCGGCCTCCTCAGGCGTGAGCGCACCCTCGAACGGCGCCTCGGGCCACAGCCAGCGCGATCCGTAGTAGATCGACTTCGCGCGCCGCATCGAGGCCGCGGCGGCCCTGCGATCGAACGGCCGCGGCGGTCCGGGCGGGTCCGGCAACGGCCGCCACGACGCCCACGCCCACTCGTCTGGGCGGAGCGCGAGACCGGTACGGAGCGCCGGCGCGGGGCCGTCCGGCGAGGGCGCCGTGGAGGCTGGCGAAGCCGCGGGCGCGGCGCCTCCAGCCGACGCGGACGCAGGCGCGGCGTCTTCGGTCGGCGCGGCGGGCGCGGCGCCCTTGGGCGGCGCC
>JAPDDQ010000467.1 GCA_027587225.1 Solirubrobacter taibaiensis | reverse complement strand
TGTTTGCTTAAATTCTCGGACAAAGCGTTGCTTTGTTTACCCTCGAATTTGGTGGAGACTAGGAGAGTCGAACTCCTGACCTTCTGCGTGCAAAGCAGGCGCTCTACCAACTAAGCTAAGTCCCCAGCTTTAATCATAATGAACGACATATCTTTTTATCTAGCAGCTTGTGATTATTCATCACTTCGTCAGTAGTGGTGGGTCTGACAAGACTTGAACTTGTGACCCCACGCTTATCAAGCGTGTGCTCTAACCAACTGAGCTACAGACCCTCAGATACATCTTCGAAGAACAACTTGTTGTGGATTCTTACCAGTCACCAATCTTTCGTTAAGGAGGTGATCCAGCCGCAGGTTCCCCTACGGCTACCTTGTTACGACTTCACCCCAGTCATCGGCCACACCGTGGTAAGCGTCCTCCTTGCGGTTAGACTACCTACTTCTGGTGCAACAAACTCCCATGGTGTGACGGGCGGTGTGTACAAGGCCCGGGAACGTATTCACCGCGGCATTCTGATCCGCGATTACTAGCGATTCCGACTTCATGGAGTCGAGTTGCAGACTCCAATCCGGACTACGAACGGCTTTTTGAGACTAGCATCACATCGCTGTGTGGCAACCCTTTGTACCGAC
>JAPDDQ010000466.1 GCA_027587225.1 Solirubrobacter taibaiensis | reverse complement strand
TGATAGGTTGTAAATTTATTGTTACTGCTTAAAGTGACCTTGATCATTTCATCTGCAATCGGCTCAATCGCTTCGATCTTCGCCATAATGCGGCGCAAAGTCCACATCGGGTTAACCTTTGCAAGGATAAAATCAACAAAATCTTCACGAACCCAATGCGGTTGATAATTTAACTTAGCGTTCATACGTTCCTCGTTTTGTATCTGGCTATTTATATTGAGTGAACAAATGTTCATGTAGTGAACATGTGTACACTATATTAATTTGTGTTCACTGAGTCAACACTTGTTCACTAATTTTTGGTTATTTTTAATACTTTTTTATAAATCGCTAAAATGACGAGAAAAAAATAATGGATTAATCAACAAATCTAGCCCTAACAAAACATGTTCCTATTCTCGCTTGGCAACTTCACTTCTTAACAGGCATTAAATGGTTATGAGAACAAAGAAAGTATTGGTATAAATTCTATTTGCAGCCTAGCTGCTCATTTTCTTGCTAGGCTTTAGACACTTCTCAGGACAAAGTTGCTTTGTTTAATCCTCGCTCAGGGCTAAAAAAATCATGTTTTTTTTGCTAGACTCTGCTGTATGAATTCAATGGATCTTTTTCATGTCGATTAGAGATGAACG
>JAPDDQ010000465.1 GCA_027587225.1 Solirubrobacter taibaiensis | reverse complement strand
TTTCTCATATTGCAAGAACAACATTTGCATTAGAAACAGAGAATAAACAATTTACAGAAGAAGAAGTGAGGGCGTATTGGCCGGTTTGTACGGAACGAATTACATTTTCACCTATGTTCGCATACTTAAAGAAGCAGCTTCCACAGGTGAATGGAGTGAAGTTGCTAATAAATGTGAATAACGAGTTGGAGTCTACTGCTTTAAAGAAAAACGTTGCGAAACCAGTAGGGGATCAATACGAAGTTTTTGGATTCCCGCGTTTTCAGTTAGACACACATATACAGCAAAATACAGAAGAAATGCAAAAGTTTCGTGAACAAACGCAGCAAGAAGACCGCGAGCGTGTTATACAAGCTATGGAAGAAATGGCGAAGAAGCAAGCTGAAGAAAGCAGCGTTGTGTATGAAGGACCGATTACACTCGGGTATCTTATTAAGCCAGATGAAGAGATTACACCGATGCGAGAAATTCAAGATGAAGAAAGAAGAAAAACGGTTCAAGGATATGTCTTCCATGTAGAAACAAAAGAGCTTCGTAGTGGACGTACGTTATTAACTTTAAAAATAACGGATTATACGGATTCTATTATGATCAAAATGTTCTCGCGTGACAAAGAAGATATTCCAATGCTGC
>JAPDDQ010000464.1 GCA_027587225.1 Solirubrobacter taibaiensis | reverse complement strand
ATTAACGGCGGATTTTCCGGTTATGATCGCGTTAAATGTGAAGGCAGTCCAACTTATTGCAACATCATTTGGACATGATGTGAACAAGCCGTATGAAATGATGCTTGCGTTAAAGGTGTTTCATGCGTCATTACTACCAGGAAGACTTCAGCAATATGCATGGTACAATTTATTGCAAGAGCTGGAGCAAGAAGATTCGTTCTTTTACGAAGGAGACGAAGCAGTGCTACAAACAGCTTCTACTGAGGTTGTGTTAAAACAAATTTTGAAGACATTTTCGATTTATGCTCTTCGTCGTAAATTATTCCAAGGTATACCGGTAATTGGAATGGCAATTGGATCTACAGTGAATTATCGTTTAACAAGAAACGTTACTGAATTTGCAAATAGATTTTATCAAGTGCGCCATATAGTCGAGAAAGAAAAAAGAGCATAAAAAAAGCGAGAGGCCGAAGCCTTTCGCTTTTTTAATTTGTTGCATGTTTTTTGGACATTGGAACAGATACTGGCTGCTTTTCTGCTGCTTTTTCTGTTTTTGGATAATAAATTAAATCCAATGTTTTTGCCTGTACGGCAATCGAAAGAATAGTAAAAGCAATTTCTGTCCAATTTAAATAATATAATGAAAGCGGA
>JAPDDQ010000463.1 GCA_027587225.1 Solirubrobacter taibaiensis | reverse complement strand
ATCATAAGTAAATTATATGAATGTTTTCATATAACTGAGAATTTATCCTTTTTATCGCTAGGTAAATAATGCTACAATATAAGAGAAGAATACAATATTTTCCGATTCGGAAAATGCTTTGTAGAAAGGGAGAAACTTCATGCCTATTATTTTAGAAAAAGGTCAAAAGATCGATTTAACGAAAGGACAACCAAAAGTAGCAAAACTACAGGTTGGCTTAGGCTGGGATCCAATTGGGCAATCAGGTGGATTTCTGTCTTCATTATTTGGAAGTAAACCAAATGTAGATTGTGATGCATCTGTTGTTATGTTAGAAGGAGATCGTTTTTTAAACAAAAATGATTTAGTTTACTTCGGAAATAAACTTTCTACTTGTGGTAGTATTATTCATTCAGGAGATAATTTAACAGGTGAAGGCGCTGGTGATGACGAAACAATTTTCGTAGAATTACATAAAGTTCCAAGCCGTATTAATCGTTTAGTATTCGTTGTAAATATTTATGACTGTGTAAATCGTCGTCAAGATTTCGGGATGATTCGTAATGCATATATTCGTATTCAAAACCCGCAAACTGGTGAAGAATTAGCACGCTATAATTTATCGGATAATTATGCTGGCAAAACAACTCTAAT
>JAPDDQ010000462.1 GCA_027587225.1 Solirubrobacter taibaiensis | reverse complement strand
GCCACTGACAGCGTTGCCAGAATTAGGCCCAATCGCATAGGTTTCAACAGGCAGCTTAGCAAAAGAGATCAAGGTTGGCTCAGTCACTTGATCGACCGATGTTTTTTGATCTTGATCATCATCATTACATGCCGTTAAAGCCAAAGCACTACAGCACAATAAAGCCAATAAAGTTTTCTTGTTCATGGTTTTATACATTTGGTAAAAATTAAGAAAAATTAGAACAAGTTTTTATGAAACTTTGACTTCAATAAAATGACATCTTTATGGCGATGCAATCCGATGCTTTCTCCTTAAAACTCTGTTTTGTTTTGGAGTTTTGTGGGCTGATATTCACCTGCAATCGCAGCTTTTAAATAATTCTGAAAAGTCGGACATTGCATATTATTTTCTGCAGGACATACCGCAGCATGTCTCAATCCTTCGCTAATAAAATGTAAACGTCGTGTCATTTGTTCTAATTGTTCTGCCTGATCATTCAGCATTTTCCGATCCACCTCAGGCTTTCCATCCTGCCCAAACATGCTTGCAATTTCATCCAATGAAAAGCTTGCTGCTCGACCTAATGCAATGAGAGCCAGTTGATCCAAAACTTGTTTACTGTACTGACGACGTAAGCCATGACGACCAATCG
>JAPDDQ010000461.1 GCA_027587225.1 Solirubrobacter taibaiensis | reverse complement strand
AAGAGAGTATGTTGATACAGGAGTAATACCGCTGTTATCAATTTCGGCAGCAAAAGAAATGAAAATGGTTGTAGAACAAGGTGAATTTATCGAATTGTTGAGCACGGAATTGGAAAGAGAGTATAAGGGAAGAGTGCTTTTACTGCCTGCGTTTACGTATTTGGTAGAAAGTCAAAAGAATGAAAAAGGTCGTCTGCAAGAATGGACAAATCATTTACGAAGTGAAGGTTTTACGCATATTGCTTATGTTACAAGTGATTTTTCATGGAAAGAGGATATGCAAGAGTTACAGGGAGATTTGTTTTGGTTTCCTTCATTAGCATTAGAACAATTTAGTGATCAAGCAAAAAGAGAAATTATTCATGCACATATAAAAAATATAATGGTGATGTTGGAAGAGAAATGGGGAAACTCATAATAAACAGAAAGTTCTTATTATTATGAGTAGTATGATATTGACCTGTGCATGAGCGTATTATATCATGATAGTGTCCTAGTTTTTATTTTTTATATAATTTATCACGAGGGGACAATTTCTGATAGAGGGGGGAAATTTTCGTGAGCGAGAAAGAACATCGCGTGTCAAGAAGACAATTTTTAAATTACACACTCACAGGGGTAGGGGGATTTATGG
>JAPDDQ010000460.1 GCA_027587225.1 Solirubrobacter taibaiensis | reverse complement strand
GGGCGTTATTTTCGCCGAGATGGGCATGCAGTATGCAATTTTAGCTTTTATAGTAGTAATTATCGGTGGATTAGGAAGCGTTCAAGGTTCAGCTATTGCTTCTTTAATTGTCGGATTAGCTGGTGCTTTTACAGCGTATTTTATACCAGATTTATCACTTGCAATTAATATGTTAATGTTACTATTTTTCTTAATAGTGAAGCCAACTGGACTTGTTGGTGAAAAGGGGTGAAATGGTGAACAACACATCGGACCGAATTAAAGTATACTTCGGAGTATGTATGCTCATTTGTTTAAGTGTATTTCCGTTCGTAAATGATTCACGGAGCCTGTTAATTTTGTTCAC
>JAPDDQ010000459.1 GCA_027587225.1 Solirubrobacter taibaiensis | reverse complement strand
GATGTATTGCTTGGGTATACAGGAATTGTATCGTTCGGTCATTGTATGTTCTTTGGGATAGGAGCATATGGGGTAGCGCTTTTATTTGATCGACAAGGCGTATCAATAACGAACTTTTTAATTGGAATAGTAGCTGCAATTATCGTTTCAGCAATCGTTAGTTATATAATTGGTTTGCTTTCTTTACGATTGAAAAGTCATTTTTATGCAATGTTAACACTTGCTATTTCACAGTTGTTTTTCGTCCTTGCTGAAAAATGGCGTGGGCTCACTCACGG
>JAPDDQ010000458.1 GCA_027587225.1 Solirubrobacter taibaiensis | reverse complement strand
GCGTTTTATTTCTGTAGTTATTAAAACAAGTTCTCATACAGCACGTTTTGATGAAACAAAGAAGCTATATGATTATGGATTTGCTAACTTCGAAGTGAAACAAATGTATAAAAAAGGTTCTTCAGTAAAAGGACAAGAAACAGTACGAGTAGAAAATGCGAAAGATAAAGATGTAGCAGTTCAAACGAAACAAGCTATTTCACTTCCAGTGCCAAAAGGAAGTAAAGATGTTTATAAAACAGAATTAAAAGAATCAAGTAAGGGACAAGAAGCACCTATTAAAAAGGGAGCTGCGCTTGGTCAAATGGTAATTACGCCAAAAGATACAAACGACCCTGGATTTTTAACTGGTAAGTCACTGCAAGTGGATCTTGTAACGACATCTGAAGTAGAAGAAGCAAACTGGTTTACTCGTGCTATGCGCGGAATTGGTTCATTCTTTAGTGGTATGTGGAATAGTGCTGTTGATACAGTAAAAGGTTGGTTTTAAAAGCTCCTCACGATAGGAGCTTTTTTTTATTCCTATTTTTCATACCGACTTTATGAAAAAGTAGTAGACAAGCATCTGATAGTTAGTGGTAGAATGTAAGAGTATTCTTAATTTTCGCCTTTAACGGGGGAAAGCAATTCACCT
>JAPDDQ010000457.1 GCA_027587225.1 Solirubrobacter taibaiensis | reverse complement strand
GTACCGGTCTTTTTTTAGGATCTGGGTATACAATTCATGAAGCTGGGCCTGGAGGAGCGATTGTAGCATATCTTGTTGGAGGATTTGTTATGTATTTAACGATGCTCTGTCTTGGAGAGTTAGCTGTTGCAATGCCTGACGCAGGATCTTATCAAACGTATGCGACAAAGCATATTTCTCCTGCAGCAGGTTATGTAGTTGGATGGATGTCATGGTTAAACTGGTCAGCTACGATAGGGATTGAACTAATTGCAGTTAGTATTTTAATGAAACGATGGTTTCCTGATGTACCTTCATGGATTTGGTGCGTAGTGTTTGCGGTACTCCTCTTTGCTATTAATGCGTTATCTTCAAGAAGTTTTGCGGAAGTTGAATTTTGGTTTGCAAGTATTAAAGTGATTACGATTATTGCATTTATTATTTTAGGCGGGGCAGCAATGTTTGGTTTTCTAGATATGAAAGGAAATGAACCAGCGCCGATGTTCTCTAGTTTTACTGATTATGGTGGATTGTTCCCCAATGGATTATCAGCCATTTTAATTACGATGATTGCAGTTAATTTTTCTTTCCAAGGAACAGAATTAGTTGGTATTGCAGCAGGTGAGGGTGAAAATCCAGAGAAAACAATCCCGAA
>JAPDDQ010000043.1 GCA_027587225.1 Solirubrobacter taibaiensis | reverse complement strand
GCTGCGCGCGTTGCCCCTCGTCGCGTATCTCCCCAGCGCGGTGCTCTCGCTGGTCGCGGCCGAGCGCGGGGACGTGGACGCCGCGGCCGCGCACGCGCACGACGCGGTGGCCGCGCGGGACGCCGGGCCGCTCAGGGGCGCGCCGCACACGCTGCCGGTCACGTGCGCGGCGGCGCGCGTGCAGGTCATCACCGGGCGGCCGGACCTGGCCGTGGAACGGTGCCTTGCGGGGCTGGAGTTCGCGCGTGGGTGGCGGGACAGCTCACTCATGGTTCCGGCGACGCTGCGCGAGTTGGCTCGCGCGCACGCCGCGAACGGGGACGAGGAGGCCGCACAGGACGCGGAGCGGGCCGCGCAGGAGCGGATCGGCGGCGCGCGGGACGCGGGCGCGCTGCAGGCCAAGCCGCCGAGCCTGCGGACGGTCGACGGGGTGGACGAGCTGAGCACGCGTGAGATCGAGGTGCTCGCCGCGCTCGGCCGGCCGGGAAGCCTGCGCGAGGTCGCCGACCAGCTGTTCATCTCGCGCAACACGATCAAGACGCACACGCGCGCGCTGTACGGAAAGCTCGGCGTCGCCTCCCGCGAGGAGGCCGTCGAGAAGGGGCGGGCGCTCGGGCTGCTCAGGGAGGGGACGCGATGACGCTGGCCGACTGCACGGTGATGGTGGTCGAGGACCACGAGTTCCAACGCCAGACCACGCTGCAGATGCTCGCCAACCTCGGGGTGGGCGCGCTGCTGGAAGCGGCCGATGGGGACAGCGCGCTCGCGCTGCTGGCGGACGTCGACATCGTGGTCTGCGACCTCGACATGCCCGGGATGGACGGCGTGGAGTTCCTGCGCCACGTCGCCCGGACCCGTCCCGGGACCGCGATCGTGATCGCGAGCGGGCTGGACGAGTCGGTGCTCGCGAGTGCGGAGCTGACCGCGCGCGAGTTCGGCCTGGAGGTGCTCGGCGCGATCCGCAAGCCGCTCACGGCCCGGCGGCTGCTCCAGGCCGTCGGCCTGCACGGGGCGCAGAAGCCCGCGCCGCCCACACCCGCGCCGGGCGAGCCGCGGACGCAGGTCGTCATCGACCTCGCCGACGGACAACCGGCGGCGCTCGAAGTCCGCGGCGGCACCGCGGCGCAGGCGCTCGCGGCCGCCGGCGACCTGCGGCTCACGTTCGTCGTCGAGCGGCCCACCGAGGATCTGCTGCAGCTGGACCCGAACCGGGTGACGATCTCGGTGCTCGACGGCCCGGGCCTGAGCGACCGCGCGCTGCTCACCCGGCTGCGCGTGCACGGCTTCGGGCTCGGCGTCGCCGACTTCGGGGCCGGCCGCGCCACGCTCGCCGACCTCGCGCGGCTGCCGCTCACCGAGGTGCAGCTCGCGGCCCGGATCGTGCAGGGCGGGAGCCCCGAAGCGCTGGCGGCGACCATCGAGGCCCTCAAGGGCGTGACGATCGTCGGCGCGGGCTGCGACTCCAAGGCCGAGTGGCTGCTGCTGCTCGAGCTCGGCTGCCACCGCGCGCAGGGGAGCTACGCGCCGTGACCATCCGGCGGCTGTTCGGCACGCTCCTCGCGCTGGCGGTGGCGCTCGCCGCGGCGCTGTTCGGGATCACCGTCCTGCAGTCGGAGACCGCCGCCGAGCGCACGGACGCCGAGCACGCCCGCGTGACGAGCTTCGCCCTGTCTGACCAGATGCGCCAGAGCTCGAACGACCTCACACGCATGGTCCGCCTCTACGTCACCACGGGCGAGGAGCGCTACCGCCGCCACTACGACGAGATCCTCGCCATCCGCCGCGGCGACGCGCCCCGGCCCGTCGACTACGACTCCTCCTACTGGGATCGCGTGCTGGCCGGTACCGCGGCCGGTCGCACCGGCCCGCCCCGCAGCCTGCAATCGCTGATGCGTGAGGCGGGCTTCGCGGCCGAGGAGTTCACGGCGCTCAACGCGTCGCTCGCCGCGTCCGACGCGCTCGCCCGCACCGAACGCGAGGTGATGGTCACGCGGGACTACGACCGCCTCGTCGACACCGCGTACCACGCGCAGAAGGGCACGATCATGGCCGCGATCGAGCGCTTCACGCGCTTGGTCGACGCGCGCACCGCCCAGCGCAGCGATGCGCTGACGAACCGCACGGACCGCCTGCTCGTCCTGCAGATGCTGACGCTGCTCGCCCTCGCCGCGGTTGCCGCGGCGGTCTTCGTGCTGGCGGCTCGCCGGATCGCCCGGCCGCTGGCGCGCCTGACCGGCATCACCCGCCGCATCACGCAGGGCGACTGGAGCGAGCGCGCACCGGAGGACGGCGTGATCGAGCTCAAGCGCCTGGCCGCGAACTTCAACGAGATGACGGACGCGGTCGAACGTGACCTGGCCGCGCGGAAGGCCGCCGAGCAGCGGCTGCAGACGATCGCCGACCGCGTCCCCGGCGCCGTCTTCCACTTCGTGGTGGACGAGGACGGCGCCCTCACCGCCCGCTTCTTCAGCCGGGGCGGCGAGCACCTGGACTTCCGCTCGTTCGCGCGCGAGGTGATCGCCGACGACCGCGGCGCGTGGCTGGATGGGATGCTCGCCGCGGCTCGCAGCGGTGGCGCCTGGCACCACGAGTACCGCGTGCACGCCGACGGTGGCGGGATCGCCTGGATGGAGGCGCACGCGCTCGCGTCGGGCGGCGAGCTCTACGGCTACGTCGCCGACATCACCGAGCGCAAGGCGCTCGAGCAGGAGCTCACCACCGCCCGCGAGGCCGCGGAGAGCGCCGATCGCGCCAAGTCCCGCTTCCTGGCCACCATCAGCCACGAGCTGCGGACGCCACTCGTGGCCGTGTCGGGCACGCTCGACGTGCTCTCCACGACGAGCCTCACCGCCGAGCAGCGCCACCTGACCGAGATCGCCGTGCGCAGCGCGCGCAGCCTGCTCGCCCTGATCGGCGACGTGCTCGACTTCAGCAAGATCGAGGCGGGCCACCTCGACATCGTCTCCGCGCCCACCGATGTCGCCACGCTCGTCCGCGACGTCGCGGCCCAGCACCGCCAGGCCGCCGCGGCGAAAGGCCTGACGCTCGACGTCACCGTCGCGCCGTGCCTGGCCACGGCCTACGAGGCGGACGCGATCCGGCTGCGCCAGGTGCTCGCCAATCTTGTCGGCAACGCCGTCAAGTTCACGGACGCCGGCCGCGTCTCGCTCAGCGTCGCGCGCGGGCTGAGCTTCACCGTCACCGATCAGGGCGTCGGCATCTCGGCCGAGGATCGCGCCCGGCTGTTCAGCCCGTTCACGCAGGCGGGTGAGCGGCGCGAGGGCACCGGGCTCGGGCTCGTGATCTGCAAGCAGCTCGTCGAGGCGATGGGCGGGACGATCGGCGTCGAGAGCGCGCTGGGCGAAGGCACGACGGTCCGCGTCGATCTGCCGCTCGCCGTGTCCGCGGTGGCCGCGCACGCCGAGCCCGACCAGGTCCGCCGCCCGCTCCCCAGCCGCGAGGAGGCCGAGCGCGAGGGCAGCGTCCTGCTGCTCGTCGAGGACCATCCGATCAACCGCGAGATCCTGACCCGCCAGCTCGAGGCACTCGGGTTCGTCACCGACACGGCGGCGGACGCCGAGGAGGCGCTCACCCGCTTCACCGCACACCGGTACGGGCTCGTGTTCTGCGACCTGCTGCTCCCGACCGCCGACGGCTACGAGCTAACCGAACGGCTACGAGCCCTGGAAGCCGCTCACGGCCGTCAGCGCACCCCGGTCGTCGCGCTCACCGCCAGCGCCGTCCGCGGCGAGCGCGAGCGCTGCCGCGAGGCCGGGATGGACGACCTCGTCGTCAAGCCCGCGACCCCCGCGACGATGGCCGGCACGCTGCGCCGCTGGCTCCCGCACGTCGCCTGGCCGCCGAGCTTCGACCCCGAGGTGCTCGACGACCTCACGCTCGGTGATCCCGCGATGCGCGAGAACGTCGTCACCCGCTACCTGCAGTCGCTCAAGACGGACCTCGACGAGCTCAACGCGGCGATCGAGGCCGGCGACGTGTCCCTCGCCCGCCGCCGCGCGCACCAGATCGCGGGCGCGTCCCGGATGGTCGGCGCGCACGCTGTCGCCGAGCGCGCCGCGCGGCTCGAGACCGCGGACGAGGATGAGCTGGTCATCCTCGCCACGCGAATTGTCTAGGGCCGCTAGCCACAAACAGCTGGCGAATGTTCGTCAGATCGAGTGCGGGGAACGCCACTAAAGCGAGAATCCCTCATCGGCATTGTGGCAACCGCCACTAAGGCGACCACCCACAACGAAGGACTCCTCCCCAATGTCCCACCGCCGCATCCTCCTCGGCGCGCTCCTCGGCGCGACCGCCTTCGCCGCCCTCCCCGCGGCCGCGAACGCCGCAACCTGCTCGTTCGACTCGTCCACCGGCGCGATGGACATCCGCTACCGCGTCGGCGAGTCGAGCGTCCGGCTCATCAACGAGGTCGCGTACAAGTACAGCGACGGCGGGTCGCTGCTGCTGTGCATCGACGCCGGCACCGGCATCAAGGCGCGGATCGACACGACGCGCGAGATCTCCATCCGGGCCGCGGCCGGCACCGCCGGGCTCAAGCAGACCACCGTCCTCGAGGATTGGACCGGCGACTTCGCCGACATCAACCCGAACCTGGACATCTCGGTGCTCACCGGCACCGACGACCGGCTGGTCATCGTGGACGGCCCCTTCTCGGCGAACATGCGCCTCATGGAGCAGACGGGCAGCCTCGCGTTCGGCCCGCTGATCGACCTCAACGCCGACCACAAGCCCGACCTGCGCATGACCACCCTCAACAGCGTGGTCGAGGTCCGGGGCGGTGGGCGAGGCGACAAGATCGACGCCACGCTCGCGCAGTCGTACAACGTCGAGCTGTACGGCGAGAGCGGCGAGGACTTCCTCCTCGGCGGACAGCGCTCCGGCGACCTGCTCGACGGCGGCTCCGCGGGCGACACCCTGTACTCGCACCTGGACGACAAGTCGGACACCATCCGCGGCGGCACGGGCACCGACACCGGCATCTTCGATGTCGGGATCGACTACCTGAACGGCGTCGAGACGCCCACGTACGGCTGATCTAGACCGGAGCGCCCTTGCCCAGGCGATGCAACCACTCGCGCATGAGGATGAGCTCGCCTGGGCTGAGCGACGCGTCGTCGAGCACCGCGTCGAGCGCCGCCGCGGCTTCGGCCACGGGGCCCTCGGCGATCACGAGGCGGGCGAGCACCGCGTCGCGGATGTCTTCGGACAGCGACGCGTCCGCTCCGGTCGTGATCAGCGTGAGCACCACCCCCGTGCTGGCGGCGAGCACCTCGCGCGCCGCCTGCTCGGCGGGCACGCGCAGGCGGCCCGCCGCCGCGGCGGGCTGCAGCGCGCGCAGGATCATCGCCTCGACCTCCGCCACCACGCCGCACGGCTTGCCCGGCGTGACCTGACCGTAGATCAGGCCGTAGAACGTGGGGTGCTCGACCCCGTAGCGGACGTGCAAGTCCCAGCCACGGCGGATGGCCTCGATCGGATCTCCGCCGCTGCCGGCCGCTTCGCGGTCGGCCAGGAAGCGCTTGAAGCCGTGCGTGACGACGGCGTCCTCCAGTCCGCGCTTGGACCCGAAGTGGTGGTAGAGCGTCGGCGCCTGGACGCCGGCGCGCTCGGTGATCGCGCGCGTGGACACCTCGGCGCCCTGCGCGGCGTCGAGCAGTTCGGCGGCGGCGGTCAGCAGCCGGTCACGGGCGTCAGGCGATGGCAACGCGCTCGATCAGTCCGTCCCGCAGCGTGAAGGCCTGCGTGAGGTCGGCCTCGCCGCCGGGGAAGTCGCCCGCGATGTGAATGTCGACATCGAAGCGGTCGGGGCCGACGTGCTGGGCTCCGGTGATGACCGTGGTGTAGGTGAAGCGCGCCGCGACCGCCTCGCGCCAGCGACGGATGGCGGCGTGCCCGACGTGCGTCTCGCCCTCGTCGTGCGCGACACCGTCCTCGGTGAAGCACTCGGCCAGCGTCGCGAAGTCCTGCTCGTCGGCGGCGCGGAAGTAGCGCTCGATGACAGGTGGTGTAGCGCTCATGGCAAGTCACTATAGCGACGCTATAGCGACTTGCCGGAGACGCGCGGGATCAGGCGGCCGAGGCGATGACCGAGGTCGACCAGTCGATGACCGACGACGGCTTGACGACGTGCTTGTTCATGCCCAGCGCCTTCGGCTCCAGCCCAAACGCGAGCCCGAGGAGCTGAGGGAGATGGAGCACCGGCATGTTCAACGGCCGGCCGACCGCGGCCGACGCGGCGGGCTGCTGCAGGTCCAGGTTCAGGTGGCAGAGCGGGCAGGGCGTGACGAGGCAGTCGGCCTCGGCGTCCATCGCGTCACCGACGTGTCGGCCCGCCTGCTTGAGGGAGGCCGTCTTGTTCATGGTGATGATCGGGAAGCCGCAGCACTTGTACTGGCCCGCGTAGTCCACGACGGTGCCACCGAGCGCGACGATGAGCTTCTGCAGGTACGTGTCACGCGGGTTGTCGCGGTCGATCCCGAGCCGGTCCGTCGGCCGCACGATGTAGCAGCCGTAGAAGGGACCGACGCGGAGGTCCGTCAAAGGCCGCTTGACCTTGGACTTGACCACGTCCAGGCCGATCTCCTCGACCAGCAGCCACAGGAAGTGCTTGTTGGTGATGCCCTTCTCGTACGTCAGCCCTTCCGCCGAGAGCGTCTCGTTGACGTGCTCGCGGTAGGGCGTGTTCGCGTCCAGGCGTTCCTGACACTCGTTCTGCGCGCCCTGACAGGTCGAGCAGATGTTCATCATCAGGTCGGCGCCCTTGGAGATCTCCTGCTGGGCGAGCGCGAACGTCCGCGCGTTCAGCGTGTCCGCGAGCTCCTGGTTGTGCTCGGCGATCACGCCGGCGCCGCAGCATGAGGCGCGGTCGAGCTCCACGAGCTCGATGTCCAGCAGCGGCGCCACCTGCGCCATCGAGCCGTGCAGCTCCGGGGTGAAGCCGCGGCTCACGCAGCCGGGCCAGTAGGCGACTTTCATGCGGTCTCTTCCTCCTCACCCACGACGTAGAGGTTGAGCTCGTAGCGCTCCTCGCGATCGTGGACATCGCGGAAGATCCGCTTGACCTCCTTCGAGGCCTTGTGCTTGTGCAGCAGCGCGCCGCCGGGCGTGACCTTGCCGCGCTGGAGCGCGCGCAGGATCACCGGGAGCGAGCTGACCAGCTCCGGAACGGCACGCGGATGGAACTTGCCGCCGTAGGAGTCCGGCAGCAGGTCGGCTTCGTGCAGCAGGCCGTTCTTCTCGATGTTCTTGACGAACGCCAGCTCGTGCCGGTGGCCGTTGTTGCGGTCGTCGATCCCGTGGTCGGAGCCGGCGATCCGCCGCAGCCGCATGATCTGCGACATCGGCGCGACGCCCTTCGGGCACGCCTCGATGCAGTTGAAGCAGTGCGTGCAGTCGTAGATGCCGTGCGGGTCCTCGGAGAGGTCACGCAGGCGCTCCTCCTGCTGGCCGTCACGCGGATCGCCGACGAAGCGATACGCCTTCGCGAGCGCCGCCGGGCCGATGAACAGCGGGTCGACCTCCATCGACAGGCAGTCCGACACGCAGGCGCCGCACTGGATGCAGGCCATCGTCTGCGTGATGTCGATCATCGACTCGGGCGGCACGACGTACTCACGCTCGGGCGGGTCGCCCGCGGGCAGCAGCCACGGCGTGACGCGGCGCATCTTCTTCCAGTGGACCGCGTCCATGTCCACGATCAGGTCCTTCAGGACCGGCATGTTGCCCATCGGCTCCACGACGATCACGCCGTCGGCCGCGTTCTCGAAGGCGGCGTCGAGATGGGTGTGGCAGGCGAGGGTGGGCTTGCCGTTGATGCGGACGCCGCACGAGCCGCAGATGGCGGCGCGACACGAACAGCGGATGGCGATCGACCCGTCCTGGCGATCCTTGGCCTGCAGGATGCCGTCGAGCACCGAGCGGTGCCCGTCCAGGTCGATCTCGAAATCGTCCCAGTGAGCGGCCTCACCGGACTCCGGTGAATAGCGACGGATACGAAGTGTGTACTCAGGCACTAGTACGTCCTCTCCTGCGGTTCCCACTTCGTGATCGTCACGGGCGCGTAGTTGACCTTCGGCGTGTCAGAGCCGTTCAAGGACAAGGTGATGTGCTTGAGCCACTCGTCGTCGTTGCGCTTCGGGAAGTCCGTGCGGAACTGCGCCCCGCGGGACTCCTTGCGTTCCAGCGCGCCGACGACGATGCACTCCGCACAATCGAGCATGTACCCGAGCTCGAGCGCACCCAGCACGTCCTGGTTGAAGATCGAGCCGCGGTCGTCGATCGTGGCGTTCTTGGCCTCTTCTTTGAGCCGGCGGACGATCTCGTGCGCCTCGGTGAGGCCCGCCTGGTCGCGGAACACGGCGACCTTCTCGTTCATCATCGTGCCGAGCTCATCGCGGATCTCCGACACGCGGCGCCCGCCGGAGCGGTCCTTGATGTCCTGGATCTCCCGCTCGGTGTCGTGCAGCAGCGCACGCGAGGGCTTGATCGCGGCCATGCTCGCCGCCCGTGCCGCGGCGTGCTCGCCGGAGCGCCGGCCGAAGATGAGCGTGTCCAGCAGCGAGTTGGCGCCGAGGCGGTTGCCGCCGTGGACCGACACGCACGCGACCTCGCCCGCCGCGTACAGGCCGGGGATCGACGTCTTGCCGTCCACGTCGGCCTTCACGCCACCCATGATGTAGTGGCAGCCGGGCCGGATCTTGATCGGCTCGCGCGTGATGTCCACGCCCGCGAAGTCGCGCCCGATGTTCACTATCTCGCGCAGGGCCTCCAGGGTCCGCTTGCGCGGCACCTTGGTGATGTCCAGCGAGACGGTGCCGTCCGGGAAGCCGCGACCCTCGTTGATCTCGGTCTGCTCCGCCCGCGAGACCACGTCGCGCGACGCGAGCTCCATCTTGTTGGGCGCGTACTTCTCCATGAAGCGCTCGCCCTCGGCGTTGTAGAGGTGTGCACCTTCGCCGCGGGCGCCCTCCGTGATCAGGATCCCGTTCCCGGCGAGCGTCGTCGGGTGGTATTGGATCATCTCCATGTCCATCAGCGGCGCGCCGATGCGGTACGCCTGCGCCATCCCGTCACCCGTGCAGATGATCGCGTTGGTGGTCGGCTTGAACGCCTGGCCGGCGCCGCCGGAGGCGAGAATCGTGGACTTGGCGGTGAACAGCTCCATCGAGCCGTCACGGATGTTGCGGGCGATCGCGCCGACGCAGTTGCCCGCGTCGTCCTGCGCGAGGCCGGTGATGAACCACTCCTCGTAGCGGTCGATCTGCTCGTGGTGCTTCATCAGCTGCTCGTAGAGCACGTGCAGCAACGCCTGACCGGTGATGTCGGCGATGTAGTAGGTACGGGCGGCGGAGGCGCCGCCGAAGGCGCGAGTGCCGAGCTTTCCCTCGGCATTGCGGTGGAACGTGACGCCCGCGTGCTCGAGCCAGAGCACTTCGTTCGGGGCCTCACGGCACATGATCTCGATCGCGTCCTGGTCACCGAGGTAGTCCGACCCCTTCACGGTGTCGAACGCGTGCGATTCCCAGGAATCATCAGGGTTCAGAGCTGCGTTGATGCCGCCGGCCGCGGCGTTCGAGTGCGACCGGACGGGATGGACCTTGGACATGATCGCCACCGTCGCGCCCGCGCGGGCAGCTGCGAGAGCGGCCCTCTGGCCGGCCAAACCGGCACCGATGATCAACACGTCATGGACGGGCATTGCCGCACCTTATACGGCCCGCAGGCCGAAAGAGACGTTCGTTACGAGGGCTGCAGGCGCGCTTGTAGTGCGCGTGACACTTGGTCCATCGTCACGACGCCGCGCAGGTGGCCGTCGGCGTCCACGGCCATCAGCGCGCCGAGCCGGCGCAGCGGCTCCGACGTGATCAGCACCTCCAGCGGCGTGTCCGTGCGGACCTGCGCGGAGTCGGCGACGTGGCTGCGGATCGCGACACTGCCGTCCCCGTGCAGGGCGGCGTGCTCGACGGCCGCGCGGTGCGCGAGGCCGACGAACGTGCCGTCGCTCTCGGTGACCGCGAACCACGGCCAGCCCTGGTAGCGCAGGAAGTACTCGTCGTAGGCGCGCTCGGTCGGGATCTCCGCCGGGATCGTCACCGGCTCGGCGTCCATGATGTCGCCGGCCGTGATGCCCTCCAGGCGCGTGACGAAGTTGCTCTGGGCGACCGCGGCGCGCGCGGACCCGCCGAGCATCCAGCCCAGCACGATGTACCAGAGGCCCCACTGGTCGCGGTCCACGGCGATCACGTAGATGCCGTACACGATCATCAGGGCGGCGAACGCCTGGCCGAGGTAGGCCGAGATCTTCGTCGCGGCGTGGCGGTTGCCGCTGACGGCCCACACGAAGGCGCGGGCGATGCGGCCGCCGTCGAGCGGGAACGCCGGGATCATGTTCAGCACGAACAGCAGCGCGTTCGAGAGGCCGGTGAACGCGATCAGGACCTCGAGCGTCGTGCCCGACGCGAAGTCGAACGTCGCCGCGTGCAGAAGTTGATCGCCGCTGAGCGCGGCGCCGACGCCGAGGAACAGGATCGCGAGCACCAGCGTGACGGCGGGGCCGGCGGCGGCGACACGGAACTCCTCGCCCGCGGTCTCGCTGTCGCGGTCGGCGCGCATGAAGCCGCCGAAGAAGAACAGGTCGATGCCGCCGACGCCGATGCCTTCGCGGCGCGCGGCGAGCGCGTGGCCGAGCTCGTGCAACACGATCGAGCCGAAGAACAGGAACGCGGAGATGACCGCCGGGACGAACCCGGAGACGCTGCCGACGATCGCTTCCTCGAACCGCTCACGCAGCAGCAGAATCCAGAGAAACAGGATCGCGAACCACGAGTAGTGAACGCCGACGCGGAAGCCGAAGAGCTTGAAGAGCTGAAGGGAGGAGCCGCCGCCGAACACGTCTCATGAATGTTGACAGGGGTCTGGTGTTCTTGAACTTCGTAGCCTGTCGCGAATGGCCACCACCGTCACCGTCACCGGAGCGGCCGGGCAGATCGGCTACGCGCTGCTCTTCCGGATCGCCTCCGGTCAGCTGCTCGGCCCTGACAAGCCCGTCCACCTGAAGCTCCTCGAGATCCCGCAGGCCGTCAAGGCCGCGGAAGGCACCGCGCTCGAGCTGTTCGACTCCGCGTTCCCGCTGCTCGCCGGGATCGACATCTACGACGACGCCGAGCAGGCGTTCGCCGGCACCAACATCGCGCTGCTCGTCGGCGCGCGCCCGCGCACGAAGGGCATGGAGCGCGCCGACCTCCTCGAGGCCAACGGCGGCATCTTCAAGCCGCAGGGTGAAGCGATCGCCGCGGGCGCCGCGGACGACATCAAGGTCCTCGTCGTCGGCAACCCGGCGAACACGAACGCGCTGATCGCGGCGTCCAACGCGGACGGCGTGCCCAAGGAGCGCTTCACCGCGATGACGCGCCTGGACCACAACCGCGCCATCGCCCAGCTCGCGCAGAAGACCGGCGCCGCCGTCTCCGAGATCACCAACATGGCGATCTGGGGCAACCACTCGCCGTCGATGTACCCGGACCTGTTCAACGCCAAGGTCAAGGGCGAGCGCGCCTGGGACGCGGTCGGCGACGAGGACTGGGTCGCCAACGAGTACATCCCGCGCGTGGGCAAGCGCGGCGCGGAGATCATCGAAGCGCGTGGCGCTTCGTCCGCCGCTTCGGCCGCCGCGGCCGCGATCGACCACGTCCACGACTGGGTCAACGGCACGCCGGAGGGCGAGTGGGTGTCGATGGCCGTGCCGTCGACGGGTGCCTACGGCGTCCCGGAGGGCATCATCAGCTCCTTCCCGGTCACCACGTCCGGTGGCGAGTACACGATCGTCGAGGGCCTCGACGTCCCCGAGTTCTCGCAGGCGCGCATCGACAAGACGGTCGCCGAGCTCCAGGAGGAGCGCGAAGCGGTCGCCAAGCTCGGCCTCGTCTAGCTAGAGCTGCTTCAAGAACACGTTGCCCGGGCCGGTCGGGTGGTCGTAGATGGTGCGCTTGACGCTCCACGCCACCCACCGGTCCGTGAGCGCGATCTCGCCCTCGGGCCAGCGTCGCTTGCCGTAGCGCTCCAGGCGCTTGAGCACCTTGCCGTCGAGATCGACGAGCAGCAGGCGGTGCGGCCCGTAGTCGGCGTCGGTGGAGATGAACGCTGCGCGCCCGCCGGCCGTGGCGACCGTCGAGCTCCACGTCTTGGTGGCGAGCACCCGCGGCTTCGGGTCGGCGAGCGAGAACGCGACGACCCCATCGCCCTGCGCGGCGACGACGTTGCCCTGCTCGTCGAGGTCGAACGGGCCCCAGGCGCGGCGGAGGCTGGGCGCGGAGAACGTGGCGAGCACCGTGCCGGTGGTGCGGTCGGCGACCACGAGCCGTTGACTGCCGCCGCACGTGCCTTCACGCCACGCGATGTACGGGCCGGCGATCCGCACCTGACAGGGGCTGACGTCGCTGATCTTGCGTCCGTCGAGATACACCCCCGCGCACGGCGGCTGGGTCGACACGCCGATCAGGACGGTGTCACCGTCGACCGCGGTGCTCACATACGGGCCGGTGCACGGGAGCGGGTTGGTGAACGGACCGCCACCCGACGAGAGCATCGGCGTCACCTCCAACGCGCTTGCGCCCGAGTCACCGTCGCCGCCGGGCAGGTTGCGCGAGTCGGCCAGCGCGTACACGAGGCGCGTGGGTGAGAACCCGATCGCGCCGGGCACGCCACCGAACCCGCGATCCCGGCCCTCGCCGACCGGTGCCTCGAAGCGGGCGACGATCCGCCCGTCCACCTTCACCGCGCCACTGCCGTCGCTGTACACCGTGCCCCAGGCGACGCTGTCGCCGCTGATGGCCGGGCCGGCGAACGCCATCCCGTTGTAGGTCTTCGCGCTCGCCGGAGCGGCAACGGTCAGGCAGACCAGCGTGATGAGGAGTCCCCGCATGCGGGGACTCACTACCCGTAATTAACCCGCGACGCTCTCGCGGATGTGCCAGCCGCGGCCGGACTTGGTGACCTTGCCCTCCTCGGCGAGGCCGGGCATCACGCGGTAGAGGTAGTTCTGCTGGATCCCCATCGCTTCCGCGAGTTCGGGGATGGTGATGCCGGGGCGCTCCTTCACGAGGTCCAGCGCCTGCGCGGAGCGCGTTCCGCCGCCCTTGGGGCGCCCGCGACGGGCGCCGCCGCCGCCGGCCGCGCGCTTGGGGCTGCGGCGCGCAGGGGTGCTGGAAGACGCCGCGGTCCGCGGCGCGGAAGCCGCGCCGTTGCCGATCCCACTGAGCGCGCTGTCCGCCGCCTGGAGCAGTTCGTACTCCTCGACGTACGGCTTGAGCTCCTTCAAGCGCGCCTGAATCTCTTTGCGCTTCTCGTCGAGAAAATCCGCCATGACTGTGTGAGTATCACACGACACCGCGTAGCGCGCACGCGGGGTTGCAGTTCAGCGCTCGAGGAGCCCTTTCAGCTGCTCAAGTGACGCGTGTGCCTCACGTTCCGGCACGCCGCCGACCACGACCCGACTGGCCGCCGCGCCGAGGAATCCACCGGGCGCTTTGAACTCATTCTCGTACTCAAAATGGGTACCTTCACCATTTGGGGTGAGTTGGTACGCGGTGCGGGCGTAAGAGCCCGCGGGCCCTTTGCCTTCCCAGGTCGCGGCGTTCGGGCGGTCGGCCTGGGTGAGCACCCAGTGCACCTTGAAGTTCGCATGCCGCAGACACAGGGTTTGATCCATCTCGAAACCCTTGCGCGGTTTACCGGAATCCGCACGATTGACCTTGCGGTGAATCGTCACCCACTCGTGCAACCGGTCCGGATCCAGCATCACCTCATACACCTGCTCGGGTGGAGCGTCGATGTCGATGTTGGCGCGCACCCGGCTCATTGCGCAACCCTCCTAGCGGGATTACCTGTCGGCACCGTCATCGGTATTGCACCTCCATGTCGCGCAACGCTCGTTCCACGGCCGGTTCGAACCGGTGCAGGCGCACCCCGAAGGCCGCGGCGGCGCCGTCATCGCGGGGGAGCAGGTCGTGTTCGAGTGATTCCATCAACGGTTCGATCAACCCGGGGTCCTCACCCGCCACCGCCGCGGCCACCACGGACGCGACCGGAGTGAGGTTGAACCCGAGCGACACGGAAGGGCGGTCGATCATCATGACGTCAGCGATACGGCGCAGCATGTCCTGGTAGCTCATGGTGTCCGGTCCGCCCACGTCCCACGCACGGCCGGCGTGTTTCGGGGCCACCGTCGCGGCGGCGGACAGGAACTCCAGCACGTCGCGCCCGTCGATCGGCTGCGTGCGGTTCACGCGCCATGCCGGCAGGGCGAGCACCGGGAGGCGCTCGATCAGCCGCACGAGGAACCGGAACGAGCGCGAGCGGGCGGCGATCACGATCGAGGCCCGCAGCGCCACGGACTCCGGCACGGCGTCCAGCAGCGCCTGCTCGACCGCGAGGCGCGACGCGAGGTGGCGCGACATCGACCCGTCGTGCGGGATCAGGCCGCCCATGTAGACGATCCGCTGCACGCCGGCGCTCGCGGCGGCGGCCGCAAAGGCCTCCGCCTGGCGGCGCTCGGTGTCCACGAACGTGCCGCCGACGCCCTCCATCGAGTGGATCAGGTAGTACGCGACCTCGATGCCGTCGAGGGCGCGGTCGAGCCCCTCGCCGCTGGTCGCGTCACCGAGCACGAGATCGTCGAGCTCGACGCCCGTCGCTCGCACCCGCTCCGCCGAGCGTGCGAAGCCGCGCACGCGGTGGCCGTCGCGAATCAGGCGCGGCACGAGCTCCGCGCCGACGTAGCCGGACACGCCGGTTACCAGGGTTTGCAAGCCGTCGCCCATTCCCTGAAGCGTGACACGCTCGAAAACCGCGCAGATTGCGGGGTGGTCTTCCCGCAAGTGGGGCAGAAAAGTGGCTTTTACCCCGTATTTGCGGGGTCTTCACGGAATACCTGCGTTTTGCGGCAGCGGCGCTCGGAGAGGCCTTGAAGCACCCGAGCGGCTCCGCTTTGATCGGCCACGTCCTGTGACCGAGTCGTGAACGAGGGGTCCTTCCGGGTGTCAGCAGTTGCCGCGCCACAACGCGCCAAGAGGTCGAAGAAGGTGACGTGCGAAGAGTGCTTCTTCGCCCGCAACGGCCTGTGTGCGTTGAATCTCGACGAGGCGTGCCCGACGTTCCGGCCCGACCATCCCGACGGCCTGCGGCCGCCGACGCAGCTGCGCTTCGTCTTCCGCCAGGAGCGCCGCCGCCAGGTGGGCTGGGCGTTCCCGACGGCGCAGGAGCAGGCCGCGCTGCACGGCTGAGCGATGGCCTTCGCCATCGCCGTCTTCGTCGTCGCCCTTGCGCTGATCGCGTCTGAGCGCGTCGACCGCACGAAGATCGCCCTGCTGGGCGCGACGCTCGTCGTCCTCGCCGGCACGCTCGACCAGGAGCAGGCGATCGAGGCCGTCGACTTCAACACGATCGGCCTGCTCGTCGGGATGATGATCATGGTCCGGGTCACGGAGACGACCGGCGTGTACACCTGGCTCGCGATCCGCGCGGGCCAGCTCTCCAAGGGCCGGCCGCCGGCGGTCGTCCTCGCGCTGGCGATCACCACCGCGGTGTTGTCGGCGTTCCTGGACAACGTCACGACGATCCTGCTCGTCGTCCCGATCACGTTCCTCCTCGCCGACGCGCTGGACATCGACCCCGTCCCGCTGATCGTGATCGAGATCGTGGCTTCGAACCTGGGCGGGACCGCGACGCTGATCGGCGACCCGCCGAACATCCTGATCGCGGGCCACACCGGGCTCTCGTTCGGCGCGTTCATCGCGAACCTCGCGCCGATCGTGATCCTCACGCTCGCGGTGGTCATTCCCGGCCTGTACTTCGCGTTCCGGTCGCGATTGCAGATCGCACCCGAGGCGCGCGAGCGGGTGATGAGCCTGGACGCCGCGAAGTCGATCGAGGACGCCGGCGAGGCCAAGCGCACCGTTCCGATCCTCGTGCTGACGATCCTCGTGTTCTTCATCCACAAGCCGCTGCACCTGGAGCCGGCGACGGTCGCGCTCGCGGGCGCGGCGGTGACGCTGCTCGTCAGCCGGCAGTCGCTCGCGGGCACCGTCTCCGGGATCGAATGGCTGACGCTGTTCTTCCTGATCGGTCTGTTCGTGATGGTCGGCGCGCTGGAGGAGACGGGGGCGCTGGAGGAGGTGGCGAACGGGATCGCGTCCGTCACCGACGGCAACCGCACGGCGGAGCTGCTCGGGATCCTGTGGGTGTCGGCGATCGGCTCCGGCCTGGTGGACAACATCCCGTTCACCGCGGCGATGATCCCGGTCGTCGATTCGCTCGCCGAGGACGACGCGTACTGGTGGGCGCTCTCGCTCGGCGCCTGCTTCGGCGGCAACGCGACGATCGTCGCCGCGGCCTGCAACGTCGCCGCCTCCGGGATGTCCGCGCGTGCCGGGCACCCGATCGGCTTCGTGTTCTTCCTGCGCTACGGCATCCCGGTGACCGTCGCGTCGTTGCTGTTGTGCACCGCGTACGTGATGCTGCGGTACGCATGACCGCTTTCGTGCTGCACGTAGACGACACGCTCGAAGTGGCGGTGCGTCGCTTGGTCGAGCTGGACCTGCCGGCGCTGCCGGTGGTGGACGACCGCGAGCGCTTCGAGGGCGTGTTCGGCGAGCGCGAGTTCGTCACGGCGCTCTTCCCCGGGTACGTGGGCCAGCTCAAGGGCGCCGCGTTCCTGCGCGGCTCGCTCGACGGTGCGCTGGAGAAGCGCAACCACTGCCGGTTCGAGGCGGTGGGCCAGCACATGAACACCGAGCACGTGGAAGTCGGCTCCGATCACTCCGAGCTGCAGGTGGCGGAGATCTTCCTGCACCACCGCGTGCTGATCGTGCCGGTGGTCGACGACAAGCGCGTGGTCGACGTGATCTCGCGGCACGGCTTCTTCCGTGACGTCGCGGAACGCTTCCTGGCGTCGCCTTGACCGATCGCATCCGGGAGTTCCTCCACGACGAGGCCGCGGGCGGCCTCGCGATCCTGGTGGCGACGATCGTCGCGCTGGTGTGGGCCAACGTCGGTCTCGACTACGACGGCTTCTGGCACACCGAGCTCGGCCCGTTCGACCTGCACCACTGGGTCAACGACGCGCTGATGGCGCTGTTCTTCCTCGTCGTCGGGCTCGAGATCAAGCGCGAGGTCGTCGACGGCCGTCTGCAGAACGCGCGCACTGCGGCACTGCCGGCGCTCGCGGCGGTCGGCGGCGTGGTCGCGCCGATCTTGATCTTCGTCGTGATCGTCGCCGGCGGCGACGGCGCGGAGGGCTGGGCGATCGCGTGCGCGACCGACATCGCGTTCGCGGTCGGGCTGATCGCGCTGCTCGGCGACCGGGTGAGCGACGGCACGCGCGTGTTCCTGCTCGCCGTGGCGATCGTCGACGACATCATCGCGATCGCGATCATCGCGATCTTCTACGCCGAGGCCGTGTCGCTGCTGTGGCTGCTCGCCGCGGCGGCGCTCGTGGTGGCGATCAAGTTCTTCCCGCGGCTGTGGGTGCCGCTCGGGATCATGCTGTGGATCGCCGTGCACGAGTCGGGCGTGCACGCCACGATCGCCGGTGTCGCCGTGGGCCTGCTGCTGCCGGTGGCGATGGGCGAGGGCGTCGAGCATCGCCTGCACCCGTGGAGCGCGTTCGTGGTCGTGCCGCTGTTCGCGCTCGCCAATGCCGGCATCGCGCTCGGCGGCGGCGTGCTCGGGGACGCGCTCGCCAGCCGGCTGACGTGGGCGATCGTCGCCGGCCTGGTGCTGGGCAAGCTGCTCGGCGTGAGCGGTGCGACGCTCGGGGCGCTGCGCGCGGGCGGCACGCTCCCGGAAGGCATGCCGCGCGGGCAGCTGCTCGGCGTGGCCGCGGCGGCGGGTATCGGCTTCACCGTTTCCCTGTTCATCGCGGACCTCGCGTTCGACGACCCGACGCTCGTCGAGCAGGCCAAGGTCGGGATCTTCGCGGGGTCCCTGCTCAGCGGTCTGCTGGGCTGGGCGGTACTGTCCCGGTCCAGGAGGGTCTGACAGACGTTGCGAATCACGGTTCTGGGGAAGTCCCCGTCCTTTCCGGACGCGGGTGGCGCGTGCTCGGGCTACCTCGTCGAGGGCGGCGGGCAGAAAGTGCTCCTCGACTGCGGGCCTGGCGTGTTCGCGAAGCTCCGCACGGTCGTCGACTACGCCGACATCGACGCGGTCGTCATCAGCCACCTGCACGCCGACCACGTGATGGATCTCGTGCCGTACGCGTCCGGTATCCGCTACCGCTCCTGGGACGGCGCGCCACCACACCCGCGGCTGATCGCCCCGCCGGGTGCACCGGACGTGTTCACCAAGCTCTGCGAGGGCGGGAGCATGAGCCCCGACCACCTCGAGCTGGCGTTCGACCTCACGGTCTACGACCCGGCTGAGCCGCTCACGATCGGCGGGCTCGAGGTGCGCTTCCAGCCCGTCCCGCACTACATCCCGGCGAACGCGGTGGAGTTCGCGTGCGACGGCGCGCGGTTCACCTTCGGCGCGGACTGCGGGCCGAGTGAGGACCTGGCCCGGTTCGCGTCGGGCACGGACTTGTTGATGGTCGAGGCGACGCTGCTGGAGCCCGAGCCGCCGGACGACCGCGGTCACCTCACGCCGTTCGAAGCCGGCGAGCACGCGGCACAGGCCGGTGCAAAACGGCTGGTATTGACCCACTACGCGGACGAAGCGGGCGTGGACTGGGTGTGCGATCAGGCGGCGCGCGCCTTCGACGGGCCGGTCGAAGCGGCCCGCGAAGGATCGATTTACACGCTCGGCGAGTAAAGATCTCCTTACCTGCGGCCGATCACAAGGCCTGTGACCCCCGCTACCGCCGCCATGGATGGCGTGCGCCTGCTTTCGCACCGGCCCTCCGTCCTCTATAAGGTCGAGCACCTCGCGTCAGAGCCCGCCGCGGGTGATATCGCCGTGGAAGGCCTGCTGATCGCCGGTCCGAACTGGGACGAGCGCCTGCGGTCGGTCCTCAAGGCCCTGTCGATCTCCGAGCGCGCCTGCCTGTTCGCGGTGCGCCTCGCCGACGAGCAGAGCCTCCCGGTCCCCGCCGAGACGCTGCTCGACCGCACCCGCACGGACTGGTTCCCCGAGTTCCTCTCGCACGGTCGGATGCGGCCGCACTTCCAGCCGATCGTCGACCTGCGGACGGGCCAGGCCTACGGTCGCGAGGCGCTGATGCGCGGGATGCTCGGCAACGTCGAGCTGCGCGGCGCCGAGCTGCTCGCGGCCGCCGAGGCCCACGACGCGCTCTTCTCGTTCGACTACCGCGCGCGCACCGCCGCGCTCGAAGTCGGGCTTCCGCTGCTGCCGCCGGGCGAGCTCCTGTTCGTGAACGTCGACCCGCGCGCGTCGCTGGACGTCGAGTCCACGATGCGCACGACGTGGCCGGTCGTCGGTCGCCTCGGCGCCGATCCGGCACGGCTGTGCCTGGAGCTCGTCAAGCCCGAGCGCTGCCTGGACCGGGACCTGCTGCTGGCGATCACGACCGAGCACCGCAAGCGCGGCGCGAAGGTGGCGCTGGACGATCTCTCCGGCGGGCCGGACTCACTGGCCTGCCTCGAGCTCATCAAGCCCGACGTGGCCAAGATCGACACCGCGCTCACCTCCGGCATCCAGCACTCGGTCGGCCGCCGCGCGCTCGTGAAGGCGCTCGTCGAGTGCGCGCACGAGCTGGGTGCGAAGGTCGTCGCCGAGGGCATCGAGCGGGTCGACGAGTTCCGCGCGATGGCCGAGCTGGGCGTGGACCTCGGCCAGGGCTTCTACTTCGGGCACCCGACCGAGAAGCCGATGGCCGTCGAACCGCGGCTCGTGCGGCCGTCCGCGTACTAGCTCGTCTCGTCTAGCATCGGGCCCGATGGCCCAGGAGCGCGACCTCTTCGCGAACTTCGAGCAGATGCGGCGTCAGATGGACGAGCTGTTCGATCGCGGCTTCGCGCCGCAGCGCCGCGGCGGCTTCTCGCCGGCGGTCGACGTCTACTACGCGAGCGACCCGCCCCGGGCGATCGTGCGCGCCGATCTCGCCGGGATCGACCCCAGCCAGGTGTCGCTCGAGGTGCGCGGCCGTGAGCTCCTGCTCTCCGGCCAGCGCGAGTCCGAGCCGCCGTCCGACGACCGCGTCTACCAGCAGATGGAGATCGAGCGGGGTGCATTCCGGCGCGTCGTCGAGCTCGGCGCCGAGGTGGACGCGGACGCCGCCGACGCCGCCTATGAGGACGGCATCCTCACCGTCGAGCTCCCCCTGAGCCGCCCGGCACGTCCCCGCACCGTCCCGATCCGCGGGACGGACCGTTGACCGCGACCCAGGACGAGCTTCCGCAGGGCCTGCCGGACCACCTGCCGGTCCTCCCGCTGCGCGACACCGTCACCTACCCGGACACGCTCACGCCGCTGGCGGTGGGCCAGGAGCGCTCGATCCAGCTCGTCAACGACGTGCTGGCCGGCGACCGCATGCTGGTGATGCTCGGCTCCAAGGACCCGGACCTCGACACGCCCGGGCCCGACGATCTACACACGATCGGCGTCGCGGGCGTCGTCGCGCGCATGCTCAAGGTCCCGGACGGATCGCTGCGGATCCTCGTCCAGGCCGGCCAGCGCGTGAAGGTCGAGGAGTGGATCGGCGAGGAGCCCTACCTCGTCGCCCGCGTCTCCGAGCTCCCGGACGAGGTCGACGAAGGGCCTGAGCTGACCGCGCTCATGCGCAACGTCCAGCAGACGTTCACGCGCATCATCGACGAGGTCCCGTACCTGCCGGAAGAGCTGCAGATGGCGGTCGCGAACGTCGAGGAGCCCTCCTCGCTCGCGCACCTGATCGCCGGCGCGCTGCGGATCAAGGTCGAGGAGAAGCAGGCGCTGCTGGAGGAGGTCGACGTCAGCAAGCGGCTGCGGCGGCTCAGCGAGACGCTCGCCCGGGAGCTCGACATCGTCGCCATCGGCTCCAAGATCCAGAACCAGGTCATGTCGGAGATGGAGAGCTCGCAGCGCGAGTACGTGCTCCGGCAGCAGCTGAAGGCGATCCAGGAGGAGCTGGGCGAGAAGGACCCGGCGGAGGCCGAGCTCGACGACCTGCGCGAGCAGCTGTCCGCGCTCGAGCTGCCCGAGGACGTGCGCAAGCAGGCCGACCGCGAGCTCTCACGCCTGCAGAAGCTCCCGCAGGCCGCGGCCGAGCACGGCGTCATCCGCACGTACCTGGAGTGGATCGCGTCGCTGCCGTGGGGCAAGCGCACGGACGACAACCTGGACCTCGCGCACGCCCGGATCGTGCTCGACGAGGACCACTACGACATCGCCAAGGTCAAGGAGCGGATCCTCGAGTTCCTCGCGGTGCGCAAGCTCAAGCCCGACGCCACGGGCTCGTCGATCATGTGCTTCGTCGGCCCGCCCGGCGTGGGCAAGACGTCGCTGGGCCGCTCGATCGCGCGGGCGATGGGCCGCAAGTTCGAGCGCATCAGCGCCGGCGGTGTCCGCGACGAGGCCGAGATCCGCGGTCACCGGCGCACGTACATCGGCGCGATGCCGGGCACGATCATCCGCGCGCTACGGGACGCGGGCGCCGCGAATCCGCTGTTCATGATCGACGAGATCGACAAGATGGGCGCGGACTACCGCGGTGATCCGGCCAGCGCCATGCTCGAGGTGCTCGACCCCGAGCAGAACTCGACGTTCCGCGACCACTACCTGGACGTCCCGTTCGACCTCTCCGGTGTGCTCTTCATCACCACCGCGAACACGCTCGACACGATCCCGCCGCCGCTGCGCGACCGCATGGAGATCATCCAGCTCGCGGGCTACACGGAGGAGGAGAAGCTCCAGATCGCCAAGCGCTACCTGGTGCCGCGCCAGGTCGAGCGCTCCGGGCTGAAGAAGTCGCAGGTGGCGTTCACCGACACAGGCCTGCGCGCCATCATCAGCGACTACACGCGGGAGGCGGGCGTGCGCGGGCTGGACCGCGAGATCGCCTCCGCGTGCCGGAAGGTCGCGCTGACCGTCGCCGAGGGCACGCACTCCAAGAAGGTCTCCGTGACGGCGCCGAAGGTGCGCGAGCTGCTCGGCCGGCCCCGCTTCACCGCCGATGTGAAGCGCCGCACCCGCGAGGCCGGCGTGGCCACGGGGCTGGCGTGGACGCCGGTGGGCGGCGACGTGCTGTTCGTCGAGGCCACCGCGATGCCCGGTAAGGGCAAGTTGACGATCACCGGTCAGCTGGGCGACGTGATGAAGGAGTCCGCCCAGGCCGCGATGTCGTACGTCCGCGGGCACGCAAACGGCCTGCCCGAGGACTATTTCGCGCGTCACGACATCCACATCCATGTGCCGGCGGGCGCGATCCCGAAGGACGGGCCCTCGGCCGGGATCACGATGGCCACCGCACTGATGTCGCTCGTCACGGGGCACCCGGTGCGCGATGACGTGGCGATGACGGGCGAGCTCACGCTGACCGGGCAGGTGCTGCCGATCGGCGGGCTCAAAGAGAAGGCGTTGGCCGCTCAGCGGGCGGGTGTGAAGCGCGTGCTGGCGCCCAGCCGCAACGAGCCGGACGCCGAGGACTTTCCCGCCGCACTGCGAGAGAACCTGGAGTTCGTGTGGGTGAGCGAGATCGGCGATGTGTTCGACGCCGCACTCGTAAACGGCCGTGCGGGGTATGCTCGGCCTCAAGACCAAGGTTGAAAGCGAGGCTAGCGAGGAGCCATGGCGAACAAGAAGGTCAAGAAGGCCGGGAAGGCGGCGCAGTCTGCGCGCACCAACCCGTATGTGACGCGAATCATCGAGGACGAGGATCTGCGCCAGAACATCGTCCAGGCCTTCGAGTCCGCCCGTGACGCGTACTCGCGGCTGAACAACGGCAAGAGCCCGGCGACGCAGCTGTTCGAGGACAAGAAGCTGCAGAAGCACATCCGGGAGACGGCCGGTGGCGTGCGTGACGCGAGCGTCGCGCTCTACGAGGCGCCCAAGAAGAAGAAGAGCGGCGGCGGCCTCGGTCGCGTCCTGCTGCTGGGCGTCGTCGGCGGTGCCGTGGCGCTGGCGCTCTCCGAGGGCCTGCGCAAGAAGGTGCTCGACGCGCTGTTCGGCGCCGAGGAGGAGTTCGAGTACACCTCGACCACTTCCTCGCCATCGAGTACGCCAACCGCGGGTACCGCGGCGTAGCCAGTTTGTGAGAGGGCGCCCATCGGGCGCCCTCTTTCGTTTCGTAGGCTCTGTGGCCATGGACGTCTACGGGCTCTGCCTCGGTGGCAACGTGTTCGGCTGGACCGCCGACCGCGAGGACTCGTTCGCCGTGCTCGACGCGTATGTCGAGGCGGGCGGGAACTTCATCGACACCGC
Organism: Solirubrobacter taibaiensis; assembly: GCA_027587225.1. Classification (GTDB taxonomy): domain Bacteria; phylum Actinomycetota; class Thermoleophilia; order Solirubrobacterales; family Solirubrobacteraceae; genus Solirubrobacter; species Solirubrobacter taibaiensis. Next base: position 42,764 of record JAPDDQ010000043.1, on the reverse strand, counting down.
CGACAGCTACATGCGCCCGAACATGGGCATCTCGGAGACGATCATCGGCGAGTGGATGGCCGCGCGCGGCAACCGCGACTCGCTCGTCATCGCGACGAAGGTCGGCTCGGACGGTGGGCTCTCCGCCGCGAACATCGCCCAGCACGTGGACGAGTCGCTGGCGCGGCTGCAGACGGATCGAATCGATCTGTACTACGCGCACAAGGACGTCGGCGACGTGCCCGTGGAGGAGACCGTGCGCGCGTTCGACCAGACGGTGCGTGACGGCAAGGTGCTGCGTGTGGCGGCGTCCAACGTTCCGCCGGACCGGCTCGTCGAGTCGTTGGAACTGTCGGTGCGCGAGGGTCTGGCGGCCTACGAGTGGCTGCAGCCGCACTACAACCTGCTCGAGCGTGCGGGCTACGAGCGCGACTACGCGCCGATCGTGGAGCGGTACGGGCTCTCCGTGGCGCCCTACTACGCGCTGGCGGCCGGCTTCTTGACCGGCAAGTACCGCAACCAGTCGGCCGACGGCGCGGCTCGTGAGGGCATGGTGTCCAAGTACCTCGACGACCCGCGCGGCGAGCGCGTCCTGGATGTGCTGGACGAGATCGCGATCACGCGTGGCGTGCCCGTGGGCGCCGTGGCCATCGACTGGCTGCGGGCCAAGCCGGGCATCGTCGCGCCGATCGCCAGCGCCCGGACCGTCGCGCAGCTTGACGGCATCCTTCCCACCTTTACGCTCGATCCGAGCGAGATCACCAAACTCGACGAGGCCTCAGCCTAAATGGACGCGACCCGGCAGACCTTCCTGGACGAGCTCTACGCGCACGGCCGTGCGTACGACGAAAAGCGCGACGACCGCATCGAGCGCCTGCGCAACGTCGAGCCCGAGACCGCCGAGCTGCTCGGCGTCCTCGTGCGCGCCTTGAGCGCGACGCGCGTGCTGGAGATCGGCACCTCCAACGGCTACTCGACGATCTGGCTCGGCGACGCGGCCGAAGCCGTCGGCGGCCGCGTGACCTCGATCGAGATCGATCCCGACCGCACCGCCCAGGCCGCCGACAACCTGTCCCAGGCCGGCGTGGACGGCTTCGTCGACCTGCACACAGCGGACGCGGCCGAGGCCCTGTCCGGTTACGCGGACGGCGCGTTCGACCTCGTCTTCCTCGACGCCGAGCGGCGTGACTACGCGGCCTACTGGCCCGACCTGGTGCGCGTCCTGCGCGACCGCGGGATGCTCGTCGTCGACAACACGCTCACCCACGCCAAGGAGCTCGTCGAGTTCTCCGAGCTCGTCTACTCGGCGGAGGGCGTGACCTCGACGCTGGTCACCGTCGGCGCGGGCGTGCTGCTGATCGTCAAGTCGCCCTGACACGGTATTGCTGCGGGCTGATCCCTTTCAGCCGCTTGAACGCGGTTGAGAGCGCGAAGCTCGATCCGTAGCCGACCTGCGGCGCGACGCTGCCGACGGTCGCTTCCGGCTCGAGCAGCAGGTCCGCGGCGAGGGCGATCCGCCAGCTGGTGAGAAAGCTCATCGGCGGCTCGCCCACGAGGTCGTTGAAGCGACGGGCGAGGGCGGCTCTCGACACGCCGATGCGGTGGGCGAGCTCCTGGATCGTCCACGGGTGCGCGGGCTCCTCGTGGAGCATGCGGATGGCGGGGCCGACGACCGGGTCGGCGTAGGCGCGGTACCAGCCCGGGGCCTCGGGGCGGGCGAAGTAGGCGCGCAGCACGGCGATCAGGAGCAGGTCGAGCAGCCGGTCGAGCACCGCTTCCTGGCCCGGCTCGTCCTTGACGATCTCGTCGGCGAGCAGCGGCACGAGCGGCGAGTCCACGCGGTGCACGATCAGCGGCGGCAGCGCGCGCAGCAGGCGGCCGCTGATCTCGCCCGCGGACTCGTAGACACCGGTCATCAGCACGGTCCCGCCGTCCGCGGCGTTGCCCCAGGTCCGCGTGCCGAGCGAGTTGACGAGCTTGAGGTCCTGGCCGTCCGGCGTGGTGCATCCCTGGCCGGGGTGGACGATCACCTGGACGGGCGTCTCGGGGTCGTCGGCGATCATGTACGGCCGCGGGCCGCGGGCGATGGCCACGTCGCCGGGGTTGAGGCGGACCGGCGGTTCGCCCTCGGCGATGATCAGCGTCGAGCCGCGCACGGCCGAGATGACGGCGATCGGTGCCTCGTCCTGGATCCGCAGCGCCCACGGCGGGTCGAACGCGAGCTTCAGGAGGAAAGCCCCGCGGGCGCGCGGGCCGTCAAGGAGTCCAGCGATGGCGTCCATGTCGCTTTGGACGATGACGCATGCATCAGCGCATTTCAACTATGGAGCGTCTAGGTCTGCGGCGGTTCAATCCTGTCCATGACCACTCTGATCACCGGCGCGACAGGCAAGACCGGCACGCGCATCGTCGAGCGTCTCACCGCGGCCGGCCTCGCCGTCCGGCCCGCCTCGCGCGCCACCGGCTTCGACTGGGACGACCACTCCACCTGGGCGCCCGCACTCGCCGGCGTCGACGCCGCGTACATCGCCTACTACCCGGACCTCGCCATCCCCGGCGCGGCCGAGACGGTCGGTGACTTCGCGGTGGCGGCCGCGGCGGCCGGCGTGCGCCGGATCGTGCTGCTGTCGGGGCGCGGCGAGCCGGAAGCCCTACGCGCCGAACGCGCGGTCGCGGCCGCGGGCGTGCCACTGACGATCGTGCGCTGCTCCTGGTTCGCCCAGAACTTCAGCGAGAGCTTCATGCTCGACGGCGTCCTGAGCGGCGAGGTCGCGCTCCCCGCCGACGACACCCCGGAGCCGTTCGTCGACGCCGAGGACATCGCCGACGTCGCCTTCGCCGCGTTGACGCAGGACGGGCACGCCGGAGAGAGCTACGAGCTCACCGGCCCGCGCGCGCTGCGCATGGACGAAGCGGTGGCTGAGATCGCCTCCGCCACGGGCAAGCCGCTGACGTTCACGCGCATCACGCCGGCGGCTTACAGCGAGGCTGCCCCGCCTGAACTCGCCGAGTTCGTCGTCTTCCTCTTCACCGAGTTGCTCGACGGCCGCAACGCGGAGCCCCAGGACGGCGTCCGCCGCGCGCTCGGCCGCGCCCCGCGCGACTTCGGCGAGTTCGCCCGTCGTGCCGCGGCCGCGGGGGCCTGGGCATGAGCGCCACCCTCGAGAACCCGGTCACCGGCGAGCGGTTCACGTTCACCGAGGTCACGCCGGAGCGGCTTGCGTTCGACTTCGCGCTGCGTGAGGGCGGCAAGGTGCCGATCCCGCACGTGCACGCCACGCAGACCGAGCGGTTCGAGGTCGTCGCGGGGGAGGTGCGCTTCCGGCTGGGGCTGCGCTCCGTGCTCGCACAGGCGGGAGACGTGATCGAGGTCCCGCCGGGCGTCACCCACGCGTTCGCCAACGCCGGCGCGGGGGAGGCGCGGATGCGGATCGAGGTGACGCCCGCGCTCGAGCTGCACGCGATGTTCACCGAGGTCGTGGCGATGGCGCACGCCGGGCGGATGAACCGGCGTGGGCTGCCGCGCAACCTGCGCGACCTCGCGACGCTCGCCCACACGTACGCCGACGAGGCGCACGCGCCGGGGCTCACCGCCCGCCTCCAGCGGTGGCTCATGGCGCCCTTGATCCGCCGGTCCCGAGACGGCGTGGTGCATGGCGCGCGAGTGGGTACGCCGGTTCCATGGCTGTATCCACGGAGGCACTCGAGCGCGAACTCCTGAGAGACCTGCGGACGCTGCACAAGATGGTCCAGGCCGACGACTTCGACGAGGAGCTCTACCGCGCCCTCGCCGGGGTCGAGTGGCATCGCTCCGGCGGCGGGCACGTGACGCTGAGCTGGAAGCGGGCGGAGAAGACCATCAACGCGCAGCGCGCCGAGCACGACCGTCCGCCGCTCACCCTCGCCCAGACCGGCGGCGAGGGGGAGGTCACGGAGCGCATCGCCAACGCGTTGCGCGACCAGGGCTGGCGCCCACGCCCACACCGGCCGGGCACCAACGACCGCGGCCACCTCGACGGCCGCCCCAGCGCGCCGCCGCGCGTCGAGTCGCACCGCCGAACCTAAAGAGGGACTGTCCCTCTTTAGATAAAGGGCCAGGCCCCTTAGGTTTGCCAGGGCGCGGTGCCGAGCGCCATCGCGCGCCGGACACGGCGCTTGGCGAGCGCCATGCCGAGCAGGAACGGCGGCTTGGGCGGCACCCAGCCGAGCTGGACGGCCATGCCCAGGTCGTCGCGGTCGGCGCGGTGCGAGGTGGCCAGGCCGTCGACGATCGTGAACCAGTGCGTCTGGCCGATCGTGGCCTCGCGCAGGGTGGCCGGGAACGCGTCCTTGACGTCGCCCGCCGCGTCGCAGAACACGAAGTCGCCGGTGTGCCGGACCGTCACCTCGCAGCGCAGCGCGACGAGCGGGCCGTTCTCGACCGCGTCGAGGACCTCGATGTCGAAGCGCTCGAACGCGGAGCGCAGCCAGGCGCGGGTGGCGAGGAGCCCGAGCGGGCCGGGCCGCCGGCACTCGAGCGGCTCGTTGGCCGCCTCGTGGTTGATGTGATCGGGCGAGACGACGCGCTCGGCCTCGGCGAGCGTGGCCGTGTCGGCGGTGATCACTTCGAAGTTGGCCAGCGCGACGCTCGTGGCGTCGGTGGCGACAGGCGAGCTCATACGGGGCCAGACGGTGGCCCCGACCGCGTTATTCCGGCCAGCCGCCGACGACCGGGACCCAGTGCGGGATGCCCCAGACGGCGATCGCGACGCCGATGGCGGCCACGCCCAGCACGACGGCGACCGCCACGATGATGCGCTGCGCGCGGGTCGTCTCCTTGGCGCTCTGCTTGGCCTGCTCGGCCTTCTCGATCGCGACCTCGAGCAGCCGGGCCGCCCAGGCGAACTCGAGCGAGAGGATCGCGAGGCCGATCGGGATCACGGCCAATGCGGGGCCCGGAAGCACGAGCATCGCGATCCCGCCTAGGAGCACGGTGAAGCCGACGATGATGAACCCGAGCCGCACGAACTTCGAGCGGTCGCGGTGGGTCGCCTGCTGGGCGCGCAGGCGCTCGATCAGCGATGGCTTGGCGGCTTCGGGCTCGCTCATTGCTCCTCGATGAAATCACGGACCTCGACCAAGGCACCTGGCCGCTCGGCCGTGTCGGGCCGGGACGAGGAGCCGGCACGCTTCTGCCAGGCGGTCAGGAACGAGTTGGGGTCCACGGCGTCGCCGCCGCTGGGGTGGATCTCGAAATGGACGTGCGGCGGGGTGGGCTCCGCGTCGCCGGTGTTGCCGACGTAGCCGAGCACCTCGCCCTTCTCGACCCGGCGGCCGTTGACGGCGTTGGCCGAGAACGCGGACATGTGCGCGTAGAAGAACTGGTCGCCGCTGTCGGCGTAGACCCACAGGCGGTTGCCGGAGATCGGGAGCGTGCCGACGTTGGCCAGCTCGCCGTCGGCCACGGCCACGACCGGGGTGCCGAAGTTGGCGAAGATGTCGTTGCCCTCGTGGGCGCGGCCGGTGCTGGCGCGCGGGGCGCCGAACGGCCCGCCGATCGTCGCCGCTCCGCCGACCGGGAACACGAAGCGCTTGCTCATCAGCCGCTCTCGCGCCGTCTGCTTCTTGCGCTGCGGCTTGGGTGTGGCCGTCGGCTCAGGCCTGGAGTCCGGCGTTGCGGTGGGCGTCGCCGTCGCGGTCGGCTCCGGCGTCGCCGCACCGCCACCGCCTGAAGCCTTCGCTGACACGTCGGCGACCACGACGCGCGTCCCGGCGGGGATGCCGTCCACGTCGGACGTGAGTTCCACGATCAGCCCGGCGCCGCCCTTGTTGGCGGTCACGATGCCCTGCTGGAACTGGTACGTCTTGGTGCCCTTGACCTCGTCGACCTCTTCGTCGCCGAACACGAGGCCGCGTACGACGCCGCTGTACTTGACGCTGCCGCCGGTGGTCACCGCCTTGCGCTGCACGATCGAAGCCGTGACCAGACCGCCGAAGAGCTCGAGGTCGTCGGCCTCCGCCGTCGCCTCCGCCGAGAGCGAGGACGTCGACGTCTCGACGGACGCGAACCCGTCGCCGAGCACGATCCCGTCGGGGGTGTCGGAGGTGACGCTGCTGGACGCGGAATCCTCGCCCGAAGCCCGCAGGCGAAGCACACGCCCGAGGTCGCCAGTGATCACCGCGGCCGTCGCCGAGGCCTTCGACGTGCTCTGCGCGGGCGCGGACGTGACGACCAATCCCGCCACGAGCACGACCAGCACGAGCGCTGCAAAGGTTCGAACCGGCACCCAAAGAGTGTGCCAGACCGTACCTCGCGCCCGACGACCCTTCGCTACGGTGCGCGATTCGTGCCGGACCCAGCGATCATCGCGGAGGGGTTGACGAAGTCCTACGGCAAGGTGCACGCCCTCCGCGGCGTGGATCTGCGCGCCGAGGCCGGGTCCGTGCTGGGCCTGCTCGGTCCCAACGGGGCCGGGAAGACAACCGCCGTCCGCATCCTCACCACCTTGCTCGAAGCCGATTCAGGGACGGCGCGCGTCGCCGGCCTGGATGTGCGCGCGAACGCCAAGGAGCTACGCGGCCGCATCGGCCTCGCCGGCCAGTACGCGGCCGTCGACGAGAACCTCACCGGCTACGAGAACCTCGACATGGTGGGCCGCCTCTACCACCTGGGCAAGCCGACCGCGCGCGAGCGCGCCAACGAGCTGCTCGAGCGCTTCGAGCTGAGCGAGGCCGCGCATCGCCCCGCGAGCACGTACTCCGGCGGCATGCGTCGCCGGCTGGACCTCGCCGCCGCGCTCGTCGCGCACCCGCCCGTCCTGTTCCTCGACGAGCCGACCACCGGTCTGGACCCGCGCAGCCGGATCGGCCTGTGGGAGACGATCGAGGCGCGTGTCGCCGAGGGCACGACCGTCCTGCTGACCACGCAGTACCTGGACGAGGCGGACCGGCTCGCTGACCGGATCTGCGTGATCGATCACGGCAAGGTGATCGCCGAGGGCACCTCCGACGAGCTCAAGGCCCGCATGGGCGGGGAGCGGCTCGAGGTCAAGCTGCGCGACACGGGTGACGAGGCGAAGGCGATCGAAGCGCTGAAGGGCATCTGCGACGACGTTCATGCCGAGTTCCCGCTCGTCACCGTCCCCGGGAACATCCCGGTCGCGAACGCCGTGCGCGCGCTCGACGACGCGGGCGTGACGATCGATGACATCGCCGTCCGCCGACCCACGCTGGACGACGTCTTCATGACCCTCACCGGCCGCCCGGCGGAGGAGGTCGAAGACGATGCCTGAGATGGTCGCCGACGCGCTGGTCATCCTCAAGCGCAACCTGATCAAGTTCCGCCGCCAGCCCGAGATGCTGGTGGGCTACACGGTGCAGCCGATCATGTTCGTGCTGCTGTTCGTGTACGTCTTCGGCGGCTCGATCGACACGGGGATGGACTACGAGGACTGGCTCATCCCGGGCATCATCGTCCAGAACATCACCTTCGGCGGCGCGCTCACCGCGGTGGGCCTCGTGGAGGACATGAAGAAGGGCCTGATCGACCGCTTCCGCTCACTGCCGATGGCGCGCTCGGCGGTGCTCGCGGGCCGCACGCTCGCGGACGTGGTCGTGAACGTGTTCGGCGTGATCATCGTGATCGCCGTCGGCTACGTCGTCGGCTTCCGCTTCAGCACCAGCGTCCCCGAGGTGCTCTACGGAATCCTGCTGCTGCTGTTGTTCGGCTACGCCTTCAGCTGGATCTTCGCGCTCGTCGGTTTGTATTCCACGAGTGCGGAGAGTGCACAGCAACTCGGGTTCACCGCGATCTTCCCGCTGACGTTCATCTCGTCCGCGTTCGTGCCGATCGAAAACATGCCGGCACCACTGGAAGCGTTTGCCGAAGTGAACCCGTTCACCATCACGGTAGATGCGATGCGCCATCTCTTCGTCGGCACTCCAGCGGGCAATTCCGTGTGGGGCGCGACGTTGTGGTCGATCGGTCTGACCATTGTGTTCGCGCCGTTGGCCGTAGCGAAATACCGTCGCGTTTCCTCGCGCTAGGCTGCCTTAGTCACATCAATCACGTGCTCGTGCAGGGGTGCTTGAGCGCGTGGGAAATGGGAGGCAGACGTTTTGCGACGTTTCACAACGCCGGCGATGCTGGCATGCCTTTTGCTGACCGCATCCAGCGCTGAGGCGCGGGTCGAGAGCAAGGAGGTCAGCCAGTCGGCGAGCTCGGTGGTCAACTATTGGACCCCCGAGCGGATGGAATCGGCCAAGCCGGCTGAGCTGCAGTTCGGGGGGACTGCAGAGCAGGCCAAGGCCGAAGCGGCTCCGCTGCCGTGGACCTCGGAGGAGATCACGACGCCCTACACACAGGCGCCGACCTCCACGCACGGCAAGGTGTTCTTCACGCTCGGCGGGGGCGACTACGTGTGCTCCGGCACCGCGCTGCTGAGCGGCAACAAGTCCGTGGTGTGGACCGCGGGCCACTGCGTCAACGAGGGCCCGGGCGCGTTCGCCACCAACTGGCAGTTCGTGCCGGCCTACAAGGACGGCGCGGCGCCGCTGGGCGCCTTCGTGGCCGAGAACCTCTTCACCACCAGCGCCTGGGGCAACTCGGGTGACTTCAGCTACGACCTCGGTGCGGCGGTCGTCGCGCCCGCCGGCGGCACGGCGCTCACCGACCGCGTCGGCGGTCGCGGGATCGCGTTCAACTCGGCGCGCAACCAGAACTACCAGTCCTACGGCTATCCGGCCGCGCCGCCGTTCGACGGTGAGCGCCTGTGGCGCTGCAACTCGCCGCTGCAGACCAGCGACACGGATGCGAACCCGCCGACGCTGGGCATCGGCTGCGACATGACCGGTGGGTCCTCGGGCGGCGGCTGGGTCGTCGGCTCGAACGTCGTGAGCGTGAACTCGTACGGCTACGGCAATCAGCCGGACGTGATGTACGGGCCCTACCAGGGCTCCGTCGCGCAGTCGCTCTACAACGCGGCTTCCGCGGGCTAGAAACGCGAGCACGGGGCGGGCTGCACGCCCGCCCCGCTGTGCTCACTTGACGGCGATCTCGGCCAGCATCCACGGGTGGATGGCGCACACGAAGGCGAGCTTGGCGCCCTTCTTCGCAGTGACCTTGAACGTCACCTTGCCCTTGGACGGCAGCCAGATCGAGTCGCCGGCGGCGTCGAAGCCGTCAGCGCCGGCCTCGACGAGCTCCTTGCCGGCCTCCATCGTCTCCGGGTTGGCCTCGTGGGCCTCCATGAGCGGCCCGCACGCCTTGCACTCCATGATCGCCTGGTCGCCCTTGGGCTTCTTCGCGATCAGCGAGAGCGAGTGCGGCTGACCCATCGTGGACTTGTCGCGCAGCGTGACGGTGGCGCCCGACTTGACGGTGTACTTGTCGGCGTCCCAGCGCTGGTCGTCCTGGACGTAGCCGTTGGCCTTGACCTTCATGCCGCCGATGGCGGTGATGGTGTTCGCCTTGGGGGCGGCGAGGGCGGGCGCGGCGAAGGCGATGGAGCCGAGCGCGGCGAGCGCGAAGATGCGACGGATCATGGGCGCCATCCAAGAACGGCGGCGCCCCGCGTGCATCAGGGATTCCCCTAGTCGTAGGCCCAATTGCCGATCGAACCCAGGTGCGACCAGACCTACGGTGGCCGCATGCTCAACGGAATCCAGCCCACCCGGGGCGAGCCGCTCCCGTTCGCCAAGACCATCCTCATCCGCTCGTTCCGGCTCGACAACGACTTCGTCGTCTACGCCGCCCCCGGGGTGAGCGGCAGCGCTCGCGCGCAGTACCTCAACCACTGGCACGAGGCGACGTTCGGTGGCGGGTTCGCCGATGCGCCGCTGCTGGTCAACGAGGCCGACGCGCCCTGGGTCAAGGTGCCGCACACCACGTTCTCCGGCCGCCAGACGGTCGAGGACGACTTCGAGCTGATCCCGATCCCGGGCCACACGCCAGGCGCGACCGCGTTCCTGTGGAAGCGCATGCTCTTCACCGGCGACTCGCTCTGGCTCGACGGTGACGAGTGGATCGCGGCCGTGCTGGAAGACAGCGACCGCGAGGCCTACATCGAGAGCCTGGAGCGGCTGAAGACGGTCGAGTTCGACTACCTCGTGCCGTGGGGCGCGAGCGCGGACGGGCCGTGGTACGCGGAGGCCGATCCGGCCAAGCTCGACGCCGTCATCGAGCGGCTGCGGCGCGGCGAGGACCGTTAGGCGATCGAACGCGGAAGCCGGCTTCGCCGGCGCCATGCGCGATCGCTTAGAGATCGCTTCGCGGATCTCCGGCGGCCTGCTCCCAGCGCATCAGCAGCGCGTTGACCACGAACGCGATCACGACGAGCGTGGCGACGATCCCGTACATGCGCGGCATGTCGTGCAGCGTGATCGCCTCCACCAGCTCGTAGCCGAAGCCGGCGCGGGAGGCGAACATCTCACCCAGGATCACGCCCAGGAGCGTGAGGCTGAACCCCAGGCGCAGGCCCGTCAGCAGCGACGGGTAGATGCTCGGGAAGATCACCTGGCGGAACGTCTGCACGCGCGAGAGCCGCAGTGAGCGCGCGACCTTCAGGTGGACGACGCTCACCTCGCGCGTTGCGTTCATGGCGATGATCAGGATCGGGAAGATCCCGTGGAACATCCCGAACGCGACCTTCGAGGACAGCCCGAAGCCGAACACGGTCAAAAAGATCGGGAACAGCGTCACCTTCGGGATCGAGTAGACGCTCAGCGTGACCGGCTCGAAGACCTTGCCCCAGAAGCGCGTGAGGCCGAGCGTGACGCCGATCCACAGACCCGCGACGGCGGCGATCATGAAGCCGACGAACGCGGCGAACAGCGTCGCGCCCAGGCTGCCGTAGAACCAGTCGCTGTCGAGCGCGCCGACGGCGTCGGCGGGCGTGGCGACGTAGAAGTCGCCGGCGAGCATCGCGACGAGTTGCCAGGCGGCGAGCAGCAGCAGCGGGATCGCGATCTGCCCCGCCAGGACCGGAGCTCTAACGGCGCCCATACAGCCTCCGCTCCAGCGCGAGCAGCCCCGAGTTCAGCGCGACCGCGAACGCCAGGATCAGCAGGATCGCCGCGTACATGTTCTGGATCGCGAAGTTGTTGTAGGAGAAGCCGACGAAGAAGCCGACGCCCTTCTCGGCCTGGATGAACTCGCTGGCGATCACGCCGATCACCACGTAGGACGCGGCGAGCTTGAAGCCGGTGAAGATGTGCGGCGTCGCGGCCGGGAAGTAGATGCGGGTGAACAGGCGCCAGGTGGACAGGTTCAGGCTGCGGCCGACTTTGACCAGCACCTCCGGCACGTTGTCGAGCCCGATGACGGTCTGAAGGATGATCGCCACCACCGCCCAGGCCCACGCGATGATGATCACCGGCATCGAGCCGAGCCCGAAGATCGCGATGAACAGCGGGTAGAAGGCGAAGATCGGGATCGCGTAGTAGGTCGTCAGGTACGGCTGCAGGACCCGGCGCGTCGTCTCCAGCCGCCACAGCGCCACGCCGAGCGGCAGGCCGGTGACCACGGCGAGCGCGCCCGCCGCGACGATCGACGTGAGCGTGCGCGCGATGTGCTCGCCGAGGATGCCGTCGGAGAGCAGCAGCCACAGCTGCCACACCATCTCGCTCAGCGGCACGATCGCGATCGGGTTCACGATTCCGAGCCGCGGGACGATCTCGAGCAGCGCGAGGAACACCAGGATCAGGCCCCAGCGCACCGCGCGGACGCGGCCGGCCTCGCTCATCGCTCTCCCGCCATCGCGCGCATCGATTCCTCGCGCAGGCTCTCCCACAGCTCGCCGGACAGGCGCCCGAACTCGGGGTCGGACACGATCGTCGAGTCGCGCGGGCGCGGCAGCGGGTTCTCGACGATCTTCTTGACCGTGCCGGGCCGTGCCGTCATCACGACGATCCGGTCGCTCAGCAGCAGGGCTTCGTCGAAGCTGTGGGTGATGAACAGGACGGTGGCGTTCGTGGCCTCGCGGATCCGGCTCAGCTCCTCGCCGAGGATGAGCCGGGTCTGCTCGTCGAGCGCGCCGAACGGCTCGTCCATGAGGATGATCTTCGGCTTCATCACGAGCGTGCGGGCGATCGCGACGCGCTGGCGCATGCCGCCGGAGAGCTCGGTCGGGTAGCGCTCCTCGAAGCCTTTGAGCCCGACCAGCTCGATCATGTCGCGGGCACGGGTGAGGCGTTCCTCCTTGCCGACGCCCGTCATCTCCAGCCCGAACGCGACGTTCTCGGTGACGGTGCGCCACGGGAACGCGGACTCCTGCTGGAAGACGATCCCGATGTCCGGGTCCGTGCCGTTGACCGGCGTGTCGCCGACGGTGATCGTGCCGCTGGTCGGCGCGATCAGCCCGCCGACGATCTCCATCAATGTGCTCTTGCCGCAGCCCGACGGGCCGACGATCGAGACGAACTCGCCCTCGTCGACCTCGAGTGACATGTCGCGCATGGCCTCGACGGTGCCGTAGGTCTTGCTCACGTTCTCGACGGTGAGGAGCAACGGTCAGCCTCCTGGGAGCTGGATGCGCTGGTCGGGCGGGATGAAGTCCTGGACGACGAGGCCGTTCCAGTCGATGCGCTGGCCGCCCGGCAGCAGGTCGATCAGCCGCATCTCCTCGGCCACCGTCTCCAGCGCCTCGGGTGAGTCCAGGCCGACGACCCAGTGCTCCTCGGGATCCACGGACTCGAGCGCCTTGCGCGCGCTCTCGGGCTCGATCTCGGCTTCTTTCGCCCACGCCTCGGCGACCGCGTTCGGGTCGCGCTTGAGGAACGCGATCCCGTCGGCGCGGGCCTGGATCGTCTTCTGCACGAGCGCGCGGTCGGACTGCAGCACGCCCGGCCCACTGATGATCACCGTGGACAGGAACTCGGGCACGTAGTCGGAGGCCTTGAAGACGACTTTCCAGTTCTCGTCGGCCTGCTCGGAGTAGACGGGCTCGAGGATCGCGGCGGCGTCGATGTCCCCGGTCTTGAGCGCCGTGAGCCCTTCGGTGAGGCCGCCCATGGTGCGCGTCTCGACGTTGTCGAGGCCCACTCCGGAGCGCTCGAGGCTCAGCGCGAGCAGGCCTTGCGTCACCGAACCCGGGCTCGTGTAGCCGACCGTCTTGCCCTTGAGGTCCTCGATCGAGTCGAGCGGCTCGTCCGGGCGCGTGACCCAGAACGTGTCCTGGCTGGAGGCGACGCCGCCGCCGACGATCCGGATGTCGGCGCCCGCCATGTACGCGGAGATCGCGGCGGTGGTCGCCACCTCGCCGATCGGCAGCCCACCGCTGACGACGTTGCGCACCGTGGTGCCGCCGCCCTCGGACCCGACGATCTGCTTGACGTTGAGCCCGTTCTTCTCGAACAGCTTCTGGTCCTGCGCCGCGATCCACGGCGGCGAGAACAGCAGCGCGGGATGGTTGGTGACGGTGACGTCACCGCCCTCGGCGCCCTCGGTCAAGCCGGAATCACCGCACGCGGCGACCACGAGCGCGAGCGCGACCACTCCTCCAACGCGCCTCATTCATGACTCATCCCCACGCGCGGCGGGGCTTACACGTCGCTGTCGATCCTGAGCGTGAGCGGGTCGTCGAGCTGGAAGCTCGGGTGCGTGAGGACCTCGGCGAAGAACTCCGGGAGCGACGTGCCGTCCGACGTGGCCTCCCAGGCGTCCAGCTCGGCCTCGTAGCGGAACGCCGTCCGCACGCCGGCGTGGCTCAGGCCGACCTCGTGCCCGTCCACGAACGCGCGCAGCTCGCCCTCGTGCTCGGCGGCGAACTGCTGCCACACCGACCACACGCGGATGGGATCGAGTTCGTCCGCGGGTTGCGGTCCCGGGTCGGCGGCGCCGGTGACGCCGCCGAGGGTGAGCAGCTCGCGTAGACGGGTCTCTTCGGACGTCACGCGTCGAGCTTGGACTCGAGCAGCGCAGCCAGCTCGGTGACCGGGACGCGCTCCTGCGTGAGCGAGTCGCGGTCGCGGAGCGTCACCGTGTCGTCCTCCATCGTCTGGTGGTCGACGGTGACGCCGAACGGCGTGCCGATCTCGTCCTGGCGGCGGTAGCGCTTGCCGATGTTGCCGCCCTCGTCGTACTCGGCGCTCATCCGCTTGCGCAGGTCCTGGTAGATCTCGCGCGCCTTCTCGGGGTGGCCGTCCTTGCGCAGGAGCGGGAGCACGGCGACCTTGATCGGCGCCATCGTCGGATGCAGGCGCAGCACGGTGCGCGTCTCGCCGCCGATCTCGTCCTGGTCATAGGCCTCGCAGAGCAGCGCGAGCATCGTGCGGCCGAGGCCGGCGGCGGGCTCGATCACGTGCGGGAGGTAGCCCTTGCCGGTCTGCGGGTCCTTCCACTCGAGCTTCTCGCGCGAGAACTCCGCGTGCTGGGTGAGGTCGAAGTTGCCGCGGTTGGCGACGCCCTCGAGCTCGGACCAGCCGATCGGGTACAGGTACTCGACGTCGCTGGTGCCGGACGAGTAGTGGCTGAGCTCCTCGGCGTCGTGCGGGCGCAGGCGCAGGCGCTCAGGGTTGATGCCGAGCTTGACGTACCAGTTCAGGCGCTCTTGGCACCAGTACTCGTACCACTGCTCGGCCTCCTCCGGCGGGACGAAGAACTCCATCTCCATCTGCTCGAACTCGAGCGTGCGGAAGATGAAGTTGCCGGGGGTGATCTCGTTGCGGAAGGACTTGCCGATCTGCGCGATGCCGAACGGCGGCTTCTTGCGCGCGTAGTTCAGCGTCTGCTTGAAGTCCAGGAAGATGCCCTGCGCGGTCTCCGGGCGCAGGTAGACGGTCGAGCCCTCGTCCTGGACGGGGCCGATGTTCGTCTGGAACATCAGGTTGAACGCGCGCGGCTCGGTCAGGTCGCCGCCGCAGGTGGGGCACTTGACGGTCTCCGGGTCCTCGCCGGCTTCGACCGCCGCCTCCTGCAGGTGGTCGAGGCGGAACCGCTTCTTGCACTTGCCCAGGCACTGGACGAGCGGATCGCTGAACCCGGAGAGGTGGCCGGAGGCCTCCCACGTGCGCGGGTGCTGGATGATCGCGGAGTCCAGGGCGACGATGTCGTCGCGCTCCTGGATCATCGCCTTCCACCACGCATCGGTGACGTTGCGCTTGAGCAGGACTCCGTAGTGCCCGTAGTCGTAGGTGTTGGCGATACCGCCGTAGATCTCGGAGGCGGGGAAGATCAGGCCGCGCCGCTTACAGAGCGCGACGACCTCGTCCATGGTGGCTGCGGGCATGGGCCGCAGGATAGGCCACCTATACTCGACCGCCCCGATGCCGATTTACGAGTACCGCTGCGAGAACGGGCATCACTTCGACGTGATGCAGAAGATGACCGACAGTCCGGTGACGGAATGCCAGGAGTGTGGGGCGCCGGTTCAGCGCGTCTTCCACCCGGTGGCGGTCCACTTCAAGGGCTCCGGTTTCTACAACACGGACTACGGCACGGCGCGGCGCAACCGCCAGTCCGCGGCCTCCGCGGAGTCCGGCGCCGACAAGAACGACGCCAAGCAGGCCGAGAAGAAGTCCGACAGCTCGTCGAGCTCGTCGTCGTCTTCGGACTCGTCGTCCTCCTCCTCGTCGTCTTCGTCGAGCTCGAAGTCAGACGCATAAGCGTTTCTGATCCGGGCTCCCACGGATCTTCATTTGCGCTGAAGGGCGCACCGGGCGAGACTCGGGGCGTCCATGTCTGCACGCCACGTCACGCTCCTCGCTGCCTTGTCCGCCATCTGGGGCGGCTCCTACCTGTTGATCAAGTACGCGCTCGAGGGCTTCTCGGCCGCGATGATCGTCTCGATGCGGTGCCTGCTGGCTTCGCTGGTGATCTTCGTGGTCCTGCGGGCCACCGGGCAGGCCTCACGCGCGTGGCGTGATGTGCGCGAGCGTCCGTGGTGGGCGCTGATCCTGAGCACGACCGCGGTCACCCTGCCGTTCTTGCTGATCACCTACGGCGAGCACGTCGTCCCTTCCGGGCTCACCGCCGTCCTGATCTCGCCGGCTTCGCTGTTCATCGCGCTGCTGGCGCCGTTCCTGCTGCCGTCGGAACGGATCGATCGCCGGCAGGGCATCGGCATGCTGCTCGGGCTCGCGGGCGTGATCCTGATCGTCGGCGTCGAGTCCGTGTCCACGCTCAAGGAGTTCCTGGGCGCGATGGCGATGGTCGGCGCGGCGTTCTTCTACGGGCTCTCGAGCTTTGTCGTCAAGGGCAAGTACGGCAAGCTGGCCGCGGTCCAGACGACCTGGATAAGCGTGACGCTGGCGGGCCTGGTGACGCTGCCGGTCGGGATCGCCACGACGCCGGGCAACACGCCCGACGCGGGCTCGATCTCCGCGCTGGTCGCCTTGGGCGTGCTCGGCACCGCCCTGGCCTTCGTCATCTACTACGAGCTGATCGTGGCGATCGGCGCCGGGCGTGCGGCGCTCGTCTCCTACCTCGCCCCGGGCGTGGCGCTGTTCTACGGCGCGATCTTCCTCGACGAGAAGATCACGGTCGCCGCGATCGTCGGTCTGGTCGTGATCCTGGGCGGCGTGGCGATCGCCTCGCGCCCGAAGAAGGTGCCCGCTCCGGTCGCCCAGCCGGCGATGGCGCGCGCTTCCTGACAGCGTGTTAGTTTCCGCGGCGTGGACCTGACGCTTTCGCCGGCGGAGGAGGAATTCCGCGACACGCTGCGCGCGTGGATCGCCGACAACCACCCGGGCAAGGAGCCCGAGGGTGACGAGGCGTCCTTCGCCTTTCGTCGTGACTGGCAGCAGGCGCTGAACGAGCGCGGCTGGGCCGGGTTGACATGGCCGGAGGAATACGGCGGCGCGGGTGCGACGCAGATCGAGCAGGCGATCCTGTTCGAGGAGTTCGCGCGAGCGCGGGCGCCGCAGATGGCCAACGTGCTCGGGCTCACGATGGGCGGGCCGACCGTCATCGCCCACGGGACGGACGAGCAGAAGGCGCGCTTTCTGTCCCCGATCCTGTCGGCGGATGAGATGTGGTGCCAGGGGTTCAGCGAGCCGGAGTCGGGCTCCGACCTCGCGTCCTTGAAGACGCGCGCGGTCTTGGACGGCGACTCGTACGTCGTGACCGGCCAGAAGGTGTGGACGACGTTCGCCCATCACTCCAAGTGGTGCATGCTGCTCGCGCGCACGAACGCGGACGCGCCCAAGCACCGCGGGCTCACGTACTTCCTGATGGACATGGAGCAGGACGGCGTCGAGGTGCGGCCGCTGGTCCAGATCACGGGCGAGGCCGAGTTCAACGAGCTGTTCATCGAAGAGGCGCGGATTCCGGTCGAGAACGTCGTCGGTGGCGTGGACAACGGCTGGCGCGTGGCGATCACGACGCTCATGCACGAGCGCGCCGGGCTGGCGTTTGCTCTGCAGGCGCGCGTCCAGGTGGCGTTGAGCGAGCTGGCGGACGAGCTGAAGGGGACGAAGGACCCGTTGATCCGGCAGCGGTTCGCGCAGATCGCGATCGAGGCGCAGGTGCTGCGGCTGTTGGCGTACCGCGGGCTGACGTCGGCGCAGAAGGGCGGCGAGCCCGGGCCCGAGGGATCGTTGGGCAAGTGGATGTGGGCCGACATCAACCAGGCGTTGACCACCCTGGGACTCGACGCGCGCGGCCCGGCCGGGCAGCTGGTCGACGACACGTGGACCTACCGCTTCCTGCGGGCCCGCGCGAATTCCATCGAGGGCGGGACCACCGAGATCCTGAAGAACATCGTCGCCGAGCGAGTGCTGGGGCTGCCGCGAGCATGAACTTCGACCTGACCGAGGACCAGCGCGAGATCAAGCGCACCGCGCGGGACTGGCTCGCCGCGCGCTATCCGATCGCCCGCGTACGGGAGATCGCCCTGGACGGCGGCGCCGACGACACCTGGGACGAAGTCGTCGAGCTCGGCTGGCCCGAGATCGCCGACTTCGGGATGGTCGAGCTGGCCGTCGTCGCCGAGGAGCTCGGGTCTTCATTGGCGCCGACACCCCTGGCCTCGCACTGGGCCGCGCGGCTGTTGCATCCGGAACTGGACGGGCGCGGGACGGTCGCGATGTGGGACCCGGGCGAGTTCGACCCCGCGGCCTCCACGATGGACGGCCTGAAGGGCACCAAGATCGCGGTGCCCGCCGCCGACGGGGCGGACGTCTTCGTCGTCACGACCGCGCAGGGGCATTTCGCGGTGCCCGCCTCCGCGGTGTCCGTGGAACCGGCCCGGGCGCTGGACCCGACCCGCCCGCTGTTCACCGTCGAGTTCGACGGCGGCGGCGAGGAGATTGCCGGCGACCACTTCGGCACGGCCTGGCACGCGGTCGCGGTCGCCGCCGCGGCCGAGTCCGTCGGCGTCGCCGCCGCGATCACGCGGATGTCCGTGGAGTACGCCAAGGAGCGCAAGCAGTTCGGCCGCCCGATCGGCTCCTACCAGGCCGTCTCCCACGCCTGCGCGCAGATGTTCCTGGAGACCGAGGGCGCGCGGAACGTCGTCCTGTGGGCCGCCTGGGCGCTCGAGCACGACCCCGAGAACGCCTTCATGGCGGCGAACTGCGCCAAGGCCTACGCGAGCGACGCGGCCGTCAACGTCTGCCGCTCATCGATGCAGGTCCACGGCGGGATCGGCTTCACCTGGGAGCACGACCTGCACCTCTACTTCAAGCGCGCCGAAGCCAACGCCCGCGCCTTCGGCGACTCCACCTGGCACCGCGAACAGGTCGCGGCCGCCTACCTCTAGCGCAGGAAGCGGTCGACGGCGCGCTGCTTGGCAGCGTCGTCGACGGTGAGGCCGGCGCCGCCGTCCGGCAGCGTCACAGTGCCCGTCGGCTTGAGCACGTTGGGCTTCGCGGTGCCCGCCGTGAGCTCCGCTCCGACCACGCCGAGCAAGGTCGGGCCGGACATGTCCGAGCGGATCGCCTTGGGCGCCGCCCAAGCCACCCAGGGCAGCCGGACGAAGGTCTCGACGGACGTGACCTTGTCCTTGATCGAGTTCATGATCTTCTGCTGGCGCCGGGCGCGGGTGAGGTCCGATTCCTTCGGGTTGCACTCGTTCTTGCGCGTGCGGGCCAACGCCAAGGCCTGCTTGCCGTCGATCTCCTGCTCGCCGGCCTTCAGCCGCAGGGTGTAGCCGCCGTTCTTGAAGCCGCCGTTGATCCGCGACACGACGCAGCCGCCGCGGTACGACACGCCGCCGAGCGCGTCGATCAGCTGCGGGAAGTTCTCGAAGTTGACCTCGATCAGGTGGTTGACCGGGATGCCGAGGTAGTTCTCGACCGTGCGGATCGCGAGTGCGGGCCCGCCGATGGCGTAAGCGGCGTTGATCTTGTTCTGGCCGCTGCCCGGGATCTCGACGACGGTGTCGCGCGGGATCGAGAGCGTCGCGTTCTTGCCGCCGCCGATCCGCAGCAGCAGGATCGAGTCCGACCGCGACGCCTGGCCGATCTTGTTGGCGCCCGGCTCCTTGGAGTCCTTCGTCCGCGCGTCGGACCCGAGCACCAGCACCGTGTTGGGCGACGTGAGCGGATAGCCGGCGCCGCCCAGTTCGTTGTCCGCGGCGTCCGAGACCGATGACGACTGGATCTGCGCCGACACCAGGAACAGCACGAGCGAGATCGCGAGCCACGCCACCACGCCGGTGACGAGCCACCGGAGCACACGCCAGAAGCCGAAACGCCGCCGGCGCCCAGGGCGCCGGCGCGGAAGCGGGAGCCGACGGCGGCGCCGTGGCGGACCGGGCTCGTCCTCCCACCCGTGCGGGGGAGCCTGCTGCTCCTCGCGCTGCATCGACGCAAGGCCACCGTCGTCGTCGCGCCGGCCGAACAGCTTCGGCTTCGAGCGGTAGACGTTGTAGGGCGGCTTGTCTTCGGGATCGGCCATGCGGAAGGCGATAGTGTGGCCGACTTATGGCCGAGGGCTACGTCATCGGCGTCGACCTTGGCGGCACGAAGCTGCTGGCGGGAGCGGTCGGCGCGGATCTAACTGTGATCCACCGTACCAACCGTCCTGTGTATGGACTCTCACAGGACGAACTCGTGCAGATGGTCGCCGATGCGGTCGACGAGATCAGAAAAGCCGTCGGGCAGATCGACGCGATCGGCTTCGGCATCCCGTGCACGTTCGACTCGCGCACGGGTATGGCGGTGCAGGCCGTCAACGTCCCGCTGAAGGACATCGCGTTCGGTGCCGTGATGTCCGAGCGCCTGCAGATGCCGGTCGTCGTGGACAACGACGGGAACTGCCACGCGGTCTGCGAATCGCGGCTCGGCGTCGCCCAGGGCGCGACCGACATGGCGCTGCTCACGCTCGGCACCGGGATCGGCGGCGGGCTGCTGCTCAACGGCGAGATCTACCGCGGTTGGATCATGGGCGGCGCCGAGATGGGCCACATGATCGTCGACATGAACGGCCGTCCGTGCCAGGGCAACTGCCCGAACTGGGGCTGTCTGGAGTCCGTCGCGTCCGGCACCGCGCTCGTGCGTGAAGCGTCGCTGTCGGTCGCCCGCCAGCCCGACACCGCGCTCGGTCACGCGCTCGAGGAGGGCCGCGAGCTCACCGGTCCGCTGATCACCGAGCTCGCCACGGCGGGGGACCCGGTGGCCCGCGGCGCGATCGAGACGATCGGCCGCGCGTTGGGCGTCGGCCTCGTCAACCTCGTGAACATCTTCAACCCGCAGGTGATCGTGATCGGCGGCGGCGTGATCGCGGCGGGGGAGCTGCTGCTCGCGCCCGCCCGCGAGGTCATGAAGGACCGCGCGCTGGCGCCGGGCAAGGACGTGGTGCGCGTCGAGGCCGCCCGCATGGGGCCCGAGGCGGGGATGATCGGCGCGGGCCTGCTCGCGCGGGACGTGCTCGCCGGGGTCCCGACGGGCGCCATCGAAGCCCACCCCAAGTGAGCCGGCTCGTCGTCTGCCCGACCCCGATCGGGAACCTGGAGGACATCACGCTGCGCGTCCTGACCGCGCTGCGCGACGCGGACGTGGTCGCGTGCGAGGACACGCGCCACACGCAGGGCCTGCTCAAGCGCCACGGCATCAGCGCGACGCTGATCTCCTACCACGAGCACAACGAGCGCGCCCGGGCGGGAGAGCTGGTCGAGCGGATGCAGGCCGGCGCGACGGTCGCCCTCGTCAGCGACGCGGGCATGCCGCTCGTGAACGACCCGGGCTACGACCTCGTCCAGGCCACGATCGCAGCGGGACTCACCGTCGAGGTGCTGCCCGGCCCGTCGGCCACGATCACGGCGCTCGTCGCGAGCGGGCTGCCCAACGACGTCTGGCGCTTCGCGGGCTTTCTCCCGCGCAAGGCCGGTCCGTTGCGGGAGGTGTTCACCGCGCCCGAGACCGTCGTGGCGTTCGAGTCGCCCCGCCGCGTCGGCGCCAGCCTCAAGATCCTCGCCGAGCTCGACCCCGAGCGGCCCGCCGCCGTCTGCCGCGAGCTGACGAAGCTGCACGAGGAGATCGTCCGCGGCAGTGCGCAGGAGCTCGCGGCGAAGTACGCGGGGGAAGACCCGCGGGGCGAGATCGTATTGGTGGTCGGCGGGGCGCCCGAGCTCACCGGCCTCGACCCGAAGGCGGTCGCCGCGGTGAAGCTGCTCGTCGACGCCGGCGCCCGCTCGAAGACGGCCGCGAAGGTCGTCTCCGAGCTCACCGGCGCGCCGTCGAACGAGCTCTACCGCGCCTTGTTGACCTGATAGATCCCGATCATCCCGGCCATCATGTGCGACTCCACGTGGCAGTGGTACATCCACGTGCCGGGGTCGCGTTCCCGCCAGCGCACGCGCGCTGACTCGGCCGGGCCGAGCGTGATCGTGTCCACGGGCACGCCCAGCGGGTTGCGCCAGCGGTGGCCGTGGACGTGGAAGGTGTGGTGCTCGGAGCCGATCACGGCCACGTCCCACTGCACGAGCTCACCGACGCGCGACTTGAACACCGGCGTGTTGCCCACGAACGCGCGGCCGTTGACGGCCTGGAACTTGCCCATCGGCGAGAAGATCACGACGTACTCGCGGTCGGGCACGCGCTCACGCTTGCCGAGGATCGAGAGCATCCCGAACATGCCGCCCTCGAGCGAGGGACCCATCTCCGGCCCGTGGTCGTGGTACGGCCAGGCGCCGGCGGAGTCCTTGCCCGCGGTGAGCTTGTAGGTCCAGGTCTTCCCGGGCTTGACGTCGGCGTCCGGGCCGGAGAAGCCGGGAAGGTAGGAGCCGTCGGAGTCGGGCTTGTACTCGACGCCGTGGAAGTGCATGGAGTGCGGCCGGTTGAAGGCCGTGTCCAGGTTCTTGAAGTGCACGCGGATCTTGTCGCCGACGCGCGCGCGGATCAGCGGCCCGGGGATGAGGTCCGTGTTGCCGGAGCCGGGCGCCGTGACGTTCTGGATCGGCCGCTTCCAGCCCTTCGTGTAGCGCCGGTAGACGACCGTGCCGAACACGGTCTCGGCCGGCGTCAAGGCGGTGCCGTGGATCGCATCGCGCTGGTTGGGCGCGATGTTCAACGTCACCGGAACCGCCGCGACCCAGTACTCCCGGGTCGCGGCTTCAGAGGAAGCGGACGGGGCCGCGAGCAGTGCTACCAAGCCGCAGAGGATGGCCGCCGCGGTGTGTCTCACTGGACTTGGACGGAACCGACCATGAAGGGGTGGATGAGGCAGTAGTAGGCGTACGTGCCGGGCGTGTCGAACTTGACGCTCGCGTCCACCGGCAGCGGTGACGCCGAGACGCTGTCCAGCGCGCCCGAGCTCCAGAACCCGTTGCCGTGCGTCGTCGGGCTCAGCGAGACCGGGGTCACGTCGCTCGGGTACAGGCCGCGCGGGTCGATCGCCGGGGACTCGAACGACTTGGCGATCGCGCCCATGTAGGAGGTGCCGTCGGTGATGTCGCCGGGGCCGAACGAGGCGGTGTGCGTCTCGTAGCTGCCCTTGCCCATCGTGAACTTGACCGTGGTGCCGGGCGCGACCGTGAGCTTGGCCGGAACCATGCCGAGGTACTCCAGGCCGCCCTTGGCGGTGGTGCCCAGCGCGACGGTGTTCGCCGCCTGCGCCTGGGTCTCGAGGCCCTTGGCGGCCTTGACCGCCGCGTCGGCCTGCTTCTTCACGGCGGCCGCGTCCTGCTTGGCCGTCGGAACCTTCGCGCCCTTCTTGACGACCTTGACGGACGCCTCCATGCCCGGGTGGATGTCGCAGTAGACCTTGTAGGAGCCGGCCTTGGTGAACTTGACCGTCATCGGCTTGGCCTTCTCACCCGGGAGCCCGGACTGGATCTCCTTGGCGCCGGTGTAGGTGAACTTCTTGCCGTAGCCGGCGGCCGCGAACAGCGCCGGGTTGGGGCCCATCGCGTCCTGGCCGTTGAACCAGAACGGGGTGCCGGCGGCGTCGAGCGACCCCGCGACCTTCTGGCCGCTGGGGACGAGGAACGGCACCGAACCGGCGCCCTTCTTCGGGATGTCGACGTTGTGGAAGCCGGCCGGGATGAACGACACCGAATCACCGGCGTTGACGGTCAGCTTGCTCGGGAAGAACGCGTTCGCGACGGTGGCCTCGCCGAGCTTCTTGGTCGTGGCCGGGGGCGATCCGACGTACATGTCTTTGGTCTTGGCCTGTGCCATGGCCGGTACAGCAAGCGTGATCGCGGCGGCAGCGACCACGGTGCGGAGGAGGATCATGGATCCCAAAAAACGCCTCCGCGCAAGCGAAGTCAAGTATTCCGGCAAAGTGTGGTGCTGGCACTTATACGCGGTGTGGATAACCGATCCCAGGTGGGCGGAGAACTCCATTTCACGGCTGCTCCGGACGCGAGATAGTCGCCGCTGCATGCGCCGCGCCCTGCTCTCGACCGCCCTGCTGCTCCTCCTTCCGGCCCCCGCGTTGGCCCAGCACGACCACGACGCGAAGCACGACGGGCCGGCCGTCCCGATCTACAACGCGTCGTTCGCCGTGCCGCACCTGAACGTGCTCGCCGGCGACACCGTCACGTGGCACAACGCCTCGCTGCGCGCGCACGACGTGGCCGCCGAGGACCGCAGCTGGTCCTCCCCGCGGCTGTTGATGGACGCGATGTTCGAGCTGAAGTTCGACACGCCGGGCAGCTACGCGTACCTGTGCCGGCTGCACCCGACGATGCGCGGCGACATCGCCGTCCACCGCCTGCTGCTCGACGCCGCGAAGGAGCCCGCCGCGCCGGGCAAGCCGTACACGCTCAAGGGCCGCGCCGCGCTGCCCGAGGGCGCGACGCTCTCGATCCAGACCGAGGGTGTCGAGCAGAGCACGGCCACCGTCGGCGCGGGCGGCGCGTTCACCGCCACCGTCACGCCGTCCACCACCGCGAGCTACACCGCGGTCGCCGGCACCGAGTCCGCCCCGCCCGTCCAGGTGCTCGTGCTCGACCGCAAGGTCAGCGCGGTCCAGCGCGGCCGCACGATCCTCGCCAAGGTCACGCCCGGCGCGGCCGGCTCCACCGTCGTGCTGCAGCTCAAGCTGAAAGAGCGCTTCGGCTGGTGGCCCGTGAAGGCCGCCAAGACCAAGGCCGACGGCAGCGTGCGCTTCACGGCTCCCCGGGGCCGCAAGGTCCAGGCCCGGGTGCTGCTCACCGCCTCCGACGAGGGCACCGAGCTCGCGCGCAGTGCCACGTTCCGCCTACGCTAGGCGGCATGTCCAGGATCCTGGTGGTGGGTGGGGGCGCGATCGGCGGCATCACCGCCGCGCTGGCCGACGCCGACGTCGTCGTGCTCGACGCCAACGAGGCGCACGTGGCCAAGCTCAACGACCCCGGCCTCGTCATCAACGACGGGGCGCCGGTCAAGGTCGAGGCCGTCGCGAGCATCGATCAGCTGGAAGGCGAGTTCGACTTCGCGCTGATCGCCGTCAAGTCGCCGCTGCACCCGGTGGTGATCCCGCCGCTGGTCGAGCGCGGTGACATCGAGGCCTTCGTCACGCTCGGCAACGGGCTCATCCAGGACAACATCGAGGCGATGGTGGGCGAGGGCAACCTGCTCGCCTGCCTCGTCGAGTGGGGCGGCTCCAACGTCGGCCCCGGCGAGCTGATCCGCGACTCCGACGGCGGGTACGTCGTCGGCGAGCTCGACGGCATGCTCACCGAGCGCGCACGCCGGCTCGCGAAGGCGCTCAAGCCGATCGGCACCACGCGCATCACCGACAACGTGCGCGGGATGATCTGGACCAAGCTCCAGGTCAACTCCACCTTCACCGGCCTCTCCGCCGTCTCCGGCCTGCGCTACGGCGGGGTGGCCGAGCAGGGCCCCGAAGCGGTCTACGCGCTGTGGGAGGAGGGCGTCACCGTCGCCCGCGCGCAGGGCCTGGAGCTCGGCGAGATGCACGACGTGCACGCGTACGAGTTCGGCCCCGAAGGGCTCGAGCAGATGATGCGGCACATGGCCAACGTCCGGCCGTCGATGCTGCAGGACCTCGACGCGGGCCGCGAGACCGAGGTCGACGTCGTCAACGGCGGCGTCGCGAGCAAGGGCCGCGAGCTCGGCATCCCGACGCCGCACAACGACGCCGTCGTCGAGCTCGTGCACTCGATGGAGCGCGGCGAGCGCGCTCCCGACCCCAAGTGGCTGAGCTACGTCAGCGCCGCGCAGATCACGAGCGCAGCGGACAGCTGAATCCCGGCCGTCACGTACGCGGCGGGATGCGTCCGCTCCCCGCCGCCGTCGAAGCAATGGTCGGCGAGCTTGCCCGGGATCAGCATGTCCAGGGCGAGGAAGCCGACCGCCTGCGTGGCCACGCCGACGAGGCCGAACACGCCCGCGTCGACGAGGCCGTCCCAGCCCGCGCCGGTGAAATAGATCGCGAACCACAGGATCAGGCCGAGTGAAACCAGCCCGGTGCCGGCGATCAACCCGGCGCCGCGGTTGCCTTCCATCACGTGGGTGCCGAGATGGCCGGGGGTCAGCAGGTCGAGGGCGATGAACCCGACCAGGAGGACGGCGAGGCCCACGCCGCTGTAGGCCAAGGTCTGCAGGACGAGCTCAAACACTGGGGACGCTCCCTCTCTCAGTCATCGATGACGTGCGGCACGAACCGCGACAGGTTGTTGGTCACGAGCCCGGTGGACTCGCGGATGCCGAGCCCGGCGGGCTCCATGTCGACGGTCCATACCCCGAGCACGGGATGGTTGCCGTCGTAGTCACCGAGGTCGGTGTACTGCTGGACGACGTAACCCTCTTCGCCGTAGCCCTGGTCGGGGCCGCGGTCCGCCTCGTCGCCGTCGATCACGATCACCGAGTTCGCGCCCTCTCGCGCGAGCAGCGGCTTCTTGATGTAGCTCGTGAGCTTGTGCTGCTCGCCCTCGAAGTACGCGGGGAGCAGGTTCGGGTGGTCCGGGAACAGCCGCCAGAGCACCGGCAGGATGCCCTTGTTGGACCACAGCATCTTCCAGATCGGCTCGATCCACAGCGTCTGGCCCTGGTCGTCGCCCATGCGGTTCAGGGCGGCGTCCGCGAACTCCTCGTGGACGATCCACTCCCAGGGGTAGAGCTTGAAGACGCTGCGCATCGCGCGGCCCTGGCGGTCCACGAAGCCGATGTGCTCGTGCAGGCCCATCTGCTCGATCGCCATCAACTCGCACGTGAAGCCCGCCTCGCGCGCGACCTCGACCATGTAGCCGGCGGTCATGAAGTCCTCGCCCGAGTTCTCCGCGTTGGTGTGCACGAAGTACACGCGGTCACCCGGGAGCCGCGGGAGCAGCTCCTTCCAGCGCTGGACGAGCAGCTCGTGGACCATGTTCCACTGGTCGCCGCCCTTGCCGTAGACGTCCTGGACCCAGTGCCACTGGACCGCGGTCTCCACGAGCGAAGTGGGCGTGTCCGCGTTGTACTCGAGCAGCTTGAAGCCGTCCTCGCCGTACGCGAAGTCGAACCGCCCGTAGATCATCGGCGGCTCGGACTCCCACGTCTCCTTGATCTTCGGGACGACCCAGCCGGGAATGCCGAGCTCCGAGAACAGGTTGCTCTCGATGATGTAGTCGCCGGCCTCGACGAGCATCTCCATCAGGAGGCGCACGCTGGCCTCCATCTCGTAGACCTCGTCGCTGGAGACCGTGTAGGCGTGCGTCTCGTGCCAGTACGGCATCATCGAGCCGTCCGGCAACTCGGTCTTCCAGTAGATGAGGCCCTGCTGCTCGATGATCGTCGGCCACCCCTGCCGGGGCTCGACCTCGATCCGGTACATCAGCCGCCCGAGGAGCGCGACGACGCCACGGAGCGGCCGACGCCGCTGGCGCCGGTCTTGCTGCTGGAGCCGAAGCCGCCGCGGCGCGCGTTCTCGGCCACGTTGGAGGCCGCGACCTTGTCGCCTCCGGAGATCCGCGTGCCGGGGATCAGGCGCCCGCCGCTGGCCGCGCGGCCGCCGTAGTACCAGAAGAACGCGCCGCTGCCGCCGTTGCCCGCGTAGGCCTCGTCGTCGCAGTAGCGGTTCTCGACGATCTGGTCGTTGTCGTCCACGCAGTAGGCGCTGTCGTCGTCGTCACCGCACGCCGCGAACGCGATCGCGAGCACGGGCACCGCCATCAACGTGACGGCGCGGGAGCGATGGCTGCGGCGGCGTTCGGTCACTTCGTCTCTTCCTTCATGGCCTCGTTGGCGTGGATGCGGCGCAGGGCGTCGACCACCTCGGGATGGGACACACGCGCGCGGATCTTGTCCATCTCAGCTTCCATGACGGCCATCACGTGCTCGATGTCGTCGTCGAGCTCGGGCGTCTCGTCGCGCCCGTGGATGCGGGCCTCGCGGATCTCGTCCGCGAGCAGGCCGGTGAGGATGGCGACCGAGCCGAGGCCGCCGGCCATCACGAACATGGCGACCCAGCGGCCGGCGATCGATTCGGGCGAGTAGTCGCCGTAGCCGACGGTGGTCAGCGTGACGATGGCCCACCACATGCCGTCGATCCAGTCGGCGTCCTGTTCCACGAGGCTGAAGAACGCCCCGCCGAGGACGACCGTGGAGACCAGCAGGTAGGCGCAGGCCCGTCCGGGAAACTGTGCGATGAAGCGCAGGATGCGGTTCAAGAAGACGCAAGGCTAACGGGAGTTGCGGCGATCTGCATGCGGTTCGAGTCTCGCTAACGTCTCGGGCGCGATGGCCTACTACGTCACGACGCCGATTTACTACGTCAACGCGGCGCCCCACCTGGGCCACGCGTACACCACGATCGGCGCCGACATCCTCGCTCGGCACATGCGCCAGCGCGGGGAAGAGGTCTTCTTCCTCACCGGCACGGACGAGCACGGCGAGCCCGTCGCGCAGGCGGCCGAGAAGCTCGGGGTCACACCCAAGGAGCTCGCGGACAAGAATGCGGAGCGGTTCATCGCGCTCGGCCCGCGCCTGAACGTCACCAACGACTTCTTCATCCGCACGTCGGACCCGCGCCACAAGCGCGCCGTCCAGGACGTGATGCAGCGCATCCACGACAACGGCTTCACCTACAAGGGCAAATACGAGGGCCTGTACTGCCCGCGCTGCGCGGACTTCAAGACCGAGCAGGAGATGGGGCCTGATCAGACGTGCCCCATCCACAAGATCCCGCTCGAGCACAAGAGTGAGGAGAACTGGTTCTTCCAGCTCTCGGCCTTCCAGGAGCGCCTGGAGGCGCTGTACGCCGAGCGGCCGGACTTCGTGGCGCCGGGCAGCCGGTACAACGAGGCGCTGTCCTTCATCAAGGGCGGCCTCAATGACATCTCGCTCAGCCGTTCCCAGCTGACGTGGGGCGTCGAGGTGCCGTGGGACCAGGGCCACGTCTTCTACGTCTGGTTCGACGCGCTCCTGAACTACTACACGGCCCTGTCCTTCGCACGCGAGGGCGAGGACCTGACCGACACGTTCTGGCCGGCGTTCCACATCATCGGCAAGGACATCCTCAAGTTCCACGCCGTCTTCTGGCCCGCGATGCTGATGGCGGCGGACATCGAGCTCCCGCGTGAGATCTTCATCCACGGCTTCCTGCTGATGAAGGACGAGTCAGGCGCCGAGCACAAGATGTCCAAGTCGCTCGGGAACGTGCTGGACCCGTTCGAGGTCATCGATCGCTTCGGCACGGACGCGCTCCGCTACTACTGCTTCCGCGAGGTCTCCTTCGGGCAGGACGGCGGCGTCTCCGTGACCGGGTTCGCCGATCGCTACACGAGTGAGCTGGCCAACGACTTCGGCAACCTCGCCAGCCGCACGACCAACATGGTCGCGCGCTACTGCGACGGTGCGGCGCCCACGGTGGACCTCGACCCGGTCCTCGGCGCCGACTTCGAAGGGCTGCTGGAAACGGTGTCGGGGCTGCTCGACAAGGCGGAGATCACGCAGGCGCTGGAGCAGATCTGGATGCGCGTGCGGCGGCTGAACCGCTACGTCGAGGAGACGGCGCCGTGGAAGCTGGCCAAGGACGAGACGAAGGCCGACGAGCTGCGCAAGGCGCTGCGGTCCCTGTCCGAGGGCCTGCGGGTCGTGACGGTGCTGCTGGTGCCGTACATCCCGGAGTCGACCGAGAAGCTGCTCGCGGCGCTCGGCACGCCTGACACGGCGCTCGAAGGCGCTCGCTACGGCGCGCATCCGGGCGGGCAGCCGGTCGAGAAGATCGCCCCGCTGTTCCCGAAGCCCGAATGATCGACAGCCACACCCACCTGCATGCCGACCCCGAGGTCGCGGCCGAGTGGGTGGAGGCCGCGCGGGCGGTCGGCGTCACGCGCATCCTCACGATCGGCACCGACGAGGAGTCGTGCGCGGCGGCGCTGGCGGCCTCCGTGGCGCACGCGGACGTCTTCTGCGCGGTCGGGCTGCACCCGAACTACACGACCGACTACGCCGGGATCGACTGGCTGCGCGCGTACGCGCAGCACCCGAACGTGCGCGCGATCGGGGAGACCGGACTGGACGACTTCCGCGACTACGCGCCCCGGGCCGACCAGGAGCCGGCGTTCGCGGACCAGATCGCGCTGGCGCGTGAAGTGGGCAAGCCGCTGGTGATCCACACACGCGCGGCGGAGGACGACACCATCTCCACCCTGGCGCGCGACGCCGCGGGACTGGAGGTGATCTTGCACTGCTTCTCGATGCCGGATCGGCTGGAGGAGTGCCTGGACCACGGCTGGTGGATCTCGTTCGCGGGCAACGTCACGTACCCGAAGGCGGCCGACCTCGCCGACGCCGCTGCCAAGGTCCCGCTCGATCGCATCCTGGTGGAGACCGACGCGCCCTATCTGACGCCGCAGGTCGTCCGCAAGGAGCGCAACCGGCCGGCGTACGTCGCCCACACCGCGCGCTTCATCGCCGAGCGGCGCGGGATCGCCTACGCCGAGCTGGACGCCGCGGTCGAGGCGAACGCTGCCAAGCTCTTCGGCTGGTGACTCAGCCCTCCATCCGCCGCATGCGCGAGTTCGGCATCCGGCCGAACCGTGACCTGGGCCAGAACTTCCTCGTCGACTCGAACATCCTCGACGTCATCGGCCGCCTGGCCGAGCTGACGCCTGAAGACGTCGTGCTGGAGGTGGGCGGCGGGCTCGGCGTGCTGTCCGAGTACCTCGCCGAGCGCGTGGCCCACGTGCACGTCGTCGAGCTCGATCGTGGGCTCGAGGAGCCGCTGCGCGAGGCGCTCGAGCCATTCGCGAACACCACGTTGCATTTAGCCGACGCGGTCAAGCTCGATCTCGATGCGCTGGACCCCGCGCCCACCAAGGTCGTCGCGAACCTGCCCTACGGCGTGGCCGCGACCGTGATCATCCGCACGATCGAGCTCGAGAGCGTCGTCGGCTGGGTGGCGATGGTGCAAAAGGAGGTCGGCGAGCGCTTCGCGGCTTCTGCGTCCACGTCTGCGTACGGCGTCCCGTCCGTCCTGGCCCAGCTCTCCTGCGACGTGAAGGTGGGACGCAAGATCCCGCGCAACGTCTTCTTCCCGGTGCCGAACGTGGACTCCGTGCTCGTCGTCCTGGAGCGCCACTCGCCGGCGCCGCCGCGCGAGCTGGTCAAGCTCGTCCAGCACGGCTTCAAGCACCGGCGCAAGGCGATGGCGAAGTCACTCGAGCTCTCGGGCGGCGGGAAGGAGCTGCGCGACCGCACCCGCGAGGCCCTGGTCGCGATCGGCAAGCCCGCCGACGCCCGCGCCGAGTCGCTCAGCCCGTCCGAGTGGCGCGCGTTCTACGAGCAGCTCTCGTGAGAGCGCCGGGCAAGGTCAACCTCTGCCTGCTCGTCGGCGCGCCCCGCCCCGACGGCCTGCACCCGCTCGTCTCGCTCGTCCAGCCCACCGACCTGGCCGACGAGCTGAACTTAAAGGGGCCAGGCCCCTTTAAGTTCGACGAGGTCGTCTGCGCCGGGGTGGATGGCGAGAACCTGGCGCTGCGGGCGCTGCGGGAGTTCCGCGCCGCGACCGGGTGGGATGGGCCGCCGCTGCGGATCGAGATCACCAAGCGCATCCCGATCGCGGCGGGCATGGCGGGCGGGTCCAGCGACGCCGCCGCCGCGCTGCGGATCATCTCGGAGGTCTCCGGGATCGCGGTGCCCGAGGACGTGCCGATGAAGCTCGGCGCGGACGTTACCGTGATGCTGCACGGCGAGCGGGCGCTGATGACGGGGGCGGGCGAGTTCGTGGAGCCGCTGCCGGGCGCCAAGCCGCCACTGATCGTGGTGCCGCTCGACGCCGCACTGGGCGCGGGCGAGGTCTACCGCGAGTTCGACGCGCACGACACACCCCGCTCGCCCGAGGAACTGGACGCGGCGGCACAGGCGTTGCGGGACGGCATCTTCGAGCCGGTCAACGACCTCGAGCACGCCGCGCGGCGGCTGTGCCCGCCGATCAACGACGCGCTCCGAGCCCTGCGCGAGGTCGGTGCCGAGCAGCCGATGGTCACCGGCTCCGGTCCGACCGTGTTCGGCATCAGCGACGACGCCGAGGCGCTCGCCTTCCTGCAACGCACGTACCCGAGGGCCGTCTTCGCGTGAAGTTCACCTGGCTGCTCGCGGCGGTGGTCATCGCCGGCTGGCTGATCATCCGCCGGCACAAGCAGCATCGCTGGGTGCAGGTCGGCGAAGTGATCGTGATCGTCGGCGCGTTGCTGGTCGGGTTCGGCATCGTGCACCTGCCGAACTTCGAGCACCTGCTCGAGGACGCGGGGCAGGCGCTCGGCAAGTGGACCTACCTCGCCGTCGGGCTGATGGCGTTCCTGGAGACCGGCGCGTTCCTGGGCTTCGTCGCCCCGGGCGAGACCGCGGTGATCGTCGGCGGGCTCGTCGCCGGGCAGGGCGAGATCTCGCTGCTGGCGCTGATCGCGATCGTCTGGGTGTGCTGCGTGCTCGGGGATCTCACGGCGTACGAGATCGGGCGCCGGCTCGGCCGCCAGTGGCTGCTCACGCACGGCGAGCGGCTGAAGATCACCGAGGAGCGGTTGGGGACGGTCGAAGGCTTCCTGGACAAGCGCGGCGCCGTGTTCATCGTGTTCGGGCGCTTCCTCGGGCTGGTGCGCCCGCTGATCCCGTTCACTGCGGGCGCGTCGCGGATGCCGCTCCGGCGCTTCCTGCCCTACGACGTGCTCGCCGCGGGCCTGTGGGCGATCACGTTCTGCACGCTCGGCTTCCTGTTCTGGCGCTCGATCGACCAGCTCACCACCTACGTGTCGCGTGGCCTGTTCGCGTTCGGGACCCTCGTGGTAGTGATCGGCGGGATCGTCGCGCTGATCCACCTGCGGCGCAGTCCCGAGGCCCGCGCGAAGGTGCGCGACTGGATCGACGCCCACGACGAAGAGCCCGGCTGGAAGCACGTCGCGAAGATCGCCCGTCCCGTCTGGCACGTGCTGCTCAGCCCGGCCGCGAAGGTCGCCGACATGGCCGCGCGCTTCACCGCCGACCGCGTCACGCCCGGCAATCTGGGCCTGGAGCTCACGACGCTGCTGATGCTCGGGCTGATCGGCGCGTTCAGCTTCTTCCTGATCGGCGACGCGATCCTCAACAACCCGAACCCGCGCATCGACCGCTGGGCCGCCGACATCGCTGACCGGCTCCACAACGACATGGTCGTGGACGTCGCGCGCGTGGTCACGGACATCGGCTCCTCGCCGGTCACCGCGGCCCTGACGGTCGCGACGGTGGTCTTCGCCGCGATCAAACGTCGCTGGATCGACGCCATCGCGCTCGTCGCCGGCTGGGTCTTGGTCTTCGCCGCCGTCCACATCACCAAGGGCGCATACGACCGCGAACGGCCGGCCGAGGCGTTCACCGACACCTACAACGCGGCCTTCCCCTCGGGGCACACGGCGTATGCCATCTCGCTGATCGCGATCGCCACCGTGCTCGTGCGCGCGGGGGTCGGCTGGGCGGGGCGGATCGCGCTCGTGACGGTGGCCGTCATCCTCGCCGTGATCGTGGGAGTCACGCGCATCTACCTGCGCGCGCACTTCCTCACCGATGTGCTCGGCGGAGCCGCGCTGGCGATCGCGATCTGGGCCATCGTGGGGACGTTCGCGCTGTTCGCCGGACACGTTCGCCACAATGTTCCGAGCGAGACGACCTGATGAGCGACAACGAGAAGACCTACATCATCATCGGAGCGGCCGCGTTCGTGAGCCTCGTGGCGTGGCTCGTGCTCGTGGTCATCCCCGCCTGGAAGAGCTACTGGCGCCTGCGCGACCGCATCGTCGCGACCGTGCTCAGCGTGTACATCCTCGCCGCGTTCGTGCTCGCCGGCACGGGCGTCGGCCTGGCCGCGCTGTGGTACTTCAGCGACCGCGTAGAGCTCTAGGGCGATCGAACGCGGCAGCCGGCTTCGCCGGCGCCATGCGCGATCGCTTGAAGATCGCTTCGCGGATCTTCTAGCGGTCCTCGAACGCGAGCATGAGCGGGAGCGCCTGGTACAGCGCGTAGTCGGTCGTCGGCTCGCCGTCCAGCCAGACGCCCTCCTCGCCCGCGTCCAGGAACGCGAGCTCGCGCTCCTCGACCCCGTCCTCGGTGTGGTGCATGACGACCAGCGTCGTCTCGATCGCGCCGTCAGGGTCGGGTGCGGCCGCGCCCGGCTCAAGCTCCGGGTGGGTACCGGGCCAGATCCCAAGGGCCTCGATCAGCCCGGAGTAGATGACGTCGGCGACCGGTTCCTCGAGCAGCTCGTATCCCCCGTCCGGCCCTTCGGTGACGCGCGTGCTCTGCTGCGTCGCCAAGTCGACATAGAAGGAGAACGCAACCTCGACGTCGGCGGCGGCGCGCTCGATCCGGAACACGTACGTCGGCGTGAGCGCGCTCAGCTCGGCGGCCATCCGTACCCCGAGACGTTGCCGAGCGGCACCGACTTCTCGTAGACGCCGCCAGAGGTGTTGCCGGAGATGTAGTAGACGTTGTTGCCGTCGACCCGGGTGACGATCCCGATGTGATCGGTGGTGATGCCGCCGTCCTTCCAGTCGAACATCACCGCGGCGCCGACCCGTGGGGCGGTGTGCCAGTCACCCGCCCGTTTGAAGTGGTCGATCCAGGCCGCAACGCCGGCGTAGCCTTTGCCGCCCGGCCCGACCGGCTTGCCGGCCTGCGAGTACGTCCAGGAGACGAAGTCCGCGCACCACGGCTCGGCGGGGCGGTTGGCCCAGGCGCTGAACTTGTTGATGTTCCATCCGCGCTCGGTGTAGCCCTTCTCACCGCGCGCGATCTTCACGAGCTCGGCGCCCAAACCCTTCGGGGCCGCGCTCGGGGGCGAGACGCCCGGCGACTTGGTCGGCAGCGACGGTGTGCCGAGCAGCGCGGCCCAGTCCTTCTGGTTGACGACGCCGTCCGCCTCGAGCTTCTTCGCCTTCTGGAAGCGCGTCACCGCGGCCTGGGTCAGCGGGCCGAAGATCCCGTCCACGTCGAGCGGGCCGAACCCGAGCTTGTTCAGCAGCCGCTGCAACGTCTTGACCATCGCGCCGGTCGCGCCGCGCGCGAGCACCGGCTTGCGCTGCACCTTCGCGTGGCCGGGCTTCCTCGACCGAGAGCCGGCGGGTTCGTCGATGCGATTCGCGCGCTTCTTGAGCTCCTCCGACCACGTGTCGGCTTCCCGCCACAGCGTGCGCATCCGGAACTGGACGCCGGCGATCTCGGCCAGCACGTTGGTCCTCACGTGCGGCGGCATCGCGGGCTTGGTCGCCTGCGTCTTGAGCAGCGTCGCATCGCGTTCGAGCGTGTTGCTCGTGCGGTCCAGGAACGCGGCGACGGAGCGCATCTTGTCCGGGTGCAGCACGATCTTGTCGGTGCCGCCGCGAATCGGACCCGTGCCGGTCTTCGTCGGCCCCTTGGCGCCGGTGTCCGTCACGGGGCCGGGGATGGTCCGCCCCCCGCCGCCGTCCCCGGTGGCGGCGCCCCCGATGCCGACGTCACCGATCTTGATGCTGCCCACGAACATGGGCAGGAAGGTCGCGATCGTCTTGCGCCGCGCGAACACGTCAGAGGAGTAGTCGTCTCCGGTGGTGCGCGAGTCGACGGCGCCGGCGCGATAGCCCGACATCGCGCCGCCCATACCGGCGTTGTAACCCGCGACGGCCACGCGCATCCGGTCCTTCGCGGGGACGCCCTGCTCCTTGGCGTACTTCATGTTGTCGGCGATCAGCTTGGCGGCGTACATCGCGGCCTCGGCGACCGGCGGCGGTGAGCCGTGCTTGCTCAAGAAGCCCTGGTGGTAGCGGTCGTCGATCTGGAACACGCCCCGGCCGTGCCCGCCGTCGCCGTTGATGTTGCGCATGTTCGTCTCGCGGGAGGCGATCGCCAGCATCAGCCCGGCGGGCAGGTCGTACTTGGCCTCCGCCTCCTTGCAGGCAGTGCGCAGGCCGATGCTGGCCGCGTCCTCGTACTGATCGCGCAGTTGCGCCTCGCTCGGGGTGCTCATCGTCAGCGCCTCGGCGCCGGGACGGCGGTGCGCTGGGCCTGCTCGAGCGTCTCGGCCTCTCGGCGCAGGTAGGCGGCGAGGTCCTCGAGCTTGGTCTTCGTCGTCTGCGCCTGCGTGCGCTGCTCGCCCGCCCAGGCGCGCAGACGCCGCGCCGCCGGTCCCTCGAACTCGAGGTTCGTCGCACGCGAATGCACCTGATCACCCGAGCCCCCGATCTCCCGCGCAGCCGCTGCGAGTTGATCGGCGAGCCTCCGCATCCCTTGCACATCGCCAACGGGCACGCCCTTTGCCACGAGCGGACCGTAACACACACCATTTGGCTTTTGTCGAAGCGATTTACGAGTAAGCTGGCGGCGCTAGCACGATTTGAAAGCGGCGAAGGGAGACGGAGCATGTCGGGCCAAATCGGCGCTGAGATGGGCCAGCTGGACCAACTGCGCAGGAAGTTCGAGACCGAGGCCGGGAACGTCCAGACGTTGACGTCGAGCATCGGTAGCCAGATGACCTCCACGTGGTGGAAGGGCCCGGCGGCCGATCGGTTCCGGAGCGAGTGGGAGTCCACGTTCGCCCCGACCTTGCGCCAGCTCGAGACGGCGCTCCGGGAAGCCTCCGCGGAGATCTCGCGCCGTCACACGGCGCTCACGCAGGCCGGCTCGTAGCGCTGACAGCCAGACCGTAGGACCCGTGGCGGCCTTTCGAGGCCGCCACTGCTGTTTTCGGACCTAGTGCGCGACCTGGACCAGCTCGAGAGCGCCGCGCCAGACGTAGTAGCCGCGGCCGACCGGGAAGACGGCGTTGGTGCGGCGCGGGAGACGGACACCGAACAGGTCGCCGTCCACGTCGAGATCGGGGTCCAGCAGCAGGCCGTGCTCGTCCTTGCGCAGCTCGCGCAGCCAGCCGCCGTACGCGCGCAGCATGGCCTGGGTCTCGGTGGCGGCGACGATCCGGATCGGTGCGTCGCGCCCGCGCCGCACGAGCGTCTCGAGGGCGCTCGAGCCGAGCGTCTCCGCGAGCTCGTCGCCGTCGTCGATCACGATCACGAGTGGCGGGTCGCCCTCGTCCAGGTCGGCCGCCAGCGCCACCAGCTCGGCCGCCTTGGCGTCGCAGGCCTCGACGCCGCGGGAGACCGACGTCCAGCCGACGTCCGCGGCCGGCAGCGGGCTGCGTCGCGGCGCGAGCAGGTGCACCGCGACGCCGGGATCGGCGTCCAGCAGTGAGCGGGCGACGGTCTCCAGCGCGGTCGAGCGGCCCGAGCGGTACGGGCCGGCGATGACGAAGTGGGCCTCGGTGAGGTCCACTTCGACGCTGTCGAGGTCGTCGTCGCCGAGGCCGATGATCGGGCGCAGGGGCGAGGCGGGCGGGAGGTCGTCGCGCGGCACGGACACCGGCAGCGGCGCGATCGGTGGGACGTGCCCGTCGCCGAAGCGCTCGCGCAACGCGCGCGCCGCACGGCTGATCGCCGCGAGCTGGCCCTCGCCCGACGGGTCGTCGCCGACCAGCGCGACCTGCGCCTCCATCACGCCGTCCACGAAGCCGCGGCCGGCCGGCAACTTGACTTCCTTGGTGACCCGCGTGTCCAGCCCGAGCGAGCCGTACTCGTCCGGGTCGGCCATGCGCAGCACGACCTTCGTGGGCACGATGCCGCCGAGCTGGCCGGAGATCGTCGCGCGGCGCTCGGCCGTGATCACGAAGTGCACGCCGAGCGGGCGGCTGTCGGCGACCAAGCGGGGGAGCATGTCGACCATCTCGCCCAGGTTGATGCGCTCGAAGGTCGAGAAGAACCCCGCGTAGCCGTCGAACATGATCACGATCCGCGGCAGCGCTTCGTGCTCCTCGACCGCCCGGTTGTACTCGGAGAGCGTGAACGCGCCGCGCGCCGCGAACCGCTCACGGCGGGTGGCGAGCGTCTTGCTCACCGTGTTGAGGAGGCGAGCGACGCGCTCCTCGTCCTCGCCGAGCACGACGCCGCCGCAGTGGGGGAGCGCTTCGAGCGAGGTGAGCCCGCGGGTCGCGAAGTCCAGCCCGTACAAGTGCAGGCGGTCCGGCGGGGTCTGGGCGGCGAGCGAGACCGCGATCGTGCGCAGCAGCGCCGTCTTACCTGCGCCGCTGGCGCCGTACACGAGCATCGAGCCGTCCTGCTCGAAGTCGTGTGTGAGCGGGACCTGGCGCTGGCGCGCGGGCTCGTCGATCAGCCCGAAGGTCACGACCGGGTCCGCGCTGGGCGGGAGCGACGCGAGCGGGACGACCGGCTCGAGCGCCGGGAGCCATGGCGACGACTGCGGTGGGTGCTGCTCGCGCTCGTTGGCGACGTTGACGGCCTTGACGAGCTCCTCGAGGTCGGTGCTGACGGTGCCGAATGCGGTCGACGGACGGCTCGGCTGGGCCTCCGCGCCGGCGGGCGGGCCGAACCCGAACTCGCGCAGCTCGATCGACGGCCCCGTGCCCGCCGCCATCGTGATCCCGCCGACGTAGGCCGCCTGGAACTCCTCCAGGTCAGCCTGGCCGACGCGGGCGAGCGCGCGGCCCGGCGTGGTGCGCGAGATGCGGGCGGCGTCGACGACGCCGACGACGTCCGCGGACTCCGTCGGCGCGGCCATCCGCAGCGCGATCCGCAGGTTGACGTTGGCGCGGATGTTCTCCGACACGACGCCACCCGGGCGCTGCGTGGCCAGGACGAGGTGCACGCCGAGGCTGCGGCCGCGCTGCGCCACGTCCACCACGCCCTCGACGAACTCCGGCACCTCTTTGGCGAGCGTCGCGAACTCGTCGATCACGATCACGAGGCTGGGCGGCGCATCGGCGGTGCGGCGCTCCATGTCCATCAGATCCTTCGCGCCGGCGTCCTTGAGCACGCGCTCGCGGCGCTTGAGCTCGGCGTTGAGGCTGATCAGCGCGCGCTGGGTGAGGTGCGCGTCGAGGTCGGTGACGAAGCCGACGGTGTGGGGGAGGCCGACGCACTCCTTGAACGCGGCGCCGCCCTTGTAGTCCACGAGCAGGAACGTCAGCCGGGTCGGTGGGTGCGCGAGCGCGAGCGACGCCACGAGCGTCTGCAGCAGCTCGGACTTGCCCGCGCCGGTGGTGCCGCCGATCAGCGCGTGCGGGCCGTCCGCGCGCAGGTCGACCTTCAGGTTCTGGTCGCCGGTCGCACCGAGCGGCGCGGCGAGCGCCCGCTTGTGGTCGGTCTGCCAGTTGTCGACCACGTCCTGCGGCGTGTGCTCGTACTGGCCGAGCAGCTCGAGCAGGGTGATGCGCGACGGGATGCCGCCGCGCGCGCCGCTGGTGCTCGTGTCGCGGACCGGCGCGAGCGCGAGCGCGATCTCTCTCGCGCTCCCGCGCGAGAGCCCGTCGACGGTGACGTCCTCGAGCACGCTGCCCGTGCGCGCGTCGGTGACGATCACGCTCGCGAGCCGCGCGTCGTGCTCGATCGTCACGCGGCACTCGCCCGGCAGCTCGCGCATCTCGCGGCCGAGCCAGAGCACGCCGATGTCGTGCTTGCCCGTCGCGCCGAGCAACTGCGCGATCAGGCTGCGTTCGGGCGCGACCCGCTCGTCGAGCACGAGCAGCACGAACAGGCCGCGGCCGGGCGTGCCCGCGCCGAGACGCTCGGCCTCCTCACGGCGGCGGCGCTGCAGCGCGATCACGTCTTCGACCAGCCGGCGGGCCTCGTTCGGGCCGACCGCGAGCGGCTCACCCTCGAGCGGCGAGACGCTCGGCCGGGTGTGCGGCGTCCACTTCAGCCAGCCGAGCTCCGGTACGAGCTCCTCGCGCACGGCGGCCGCGATCATCAGCTCGCGCGGGCTGTGGAGCGTGACGGCCTGGGCGAGGAGCCAGCGGGAGAGCGCGGTGACGCCCTGGGGCGAGCCGCCGAGGCCGACCGCGCCGGCCTCGGGGACGGCGACCAGCACGGGCGCGGCCGGGACCGTGCGGCGGGAGCCCTCCACCTGCTTGGCCTTGTGGCGCAGGTTCTCCTCGCCGCCGGACTCGACCGTGACCTCGTAGCGCGCGGGCTGGTCGGCGGTGCCGACGCGCAGGTGCAGGAAGTCCGGGTCGGTCGGGCGGCGCTCCCACAGGTCCGCGGTGTGCGAGACCGCGCGGTGGATGAGCTCGCCGGCGTCGGGCGCGGCCGCGTTGCGCTCGTGCTCCTCCTCGGCGTTGGCCTGCCGGAGTTGCTCGCCGAGCTTGTCCAGCTCGGCCTCCCAGCGCGCGAGTTGCTCCGCGGTCGCCTTCTTGCCGCCGCGGCGGTCCTCGACCCAGGTCCAGATCGCCAGCACGGGCGTGAGCGCCATGAACAGCAGCATCAGCGGGCTCTTGGTCACCGCGTACATGACCGCACCCATCAGCAGCGGCGCAAGGCTCGCGGCGAGCGGGAGCCGGGCCTTCGTCGCCTTGCCGGGCGGGGCGGGCAGCTGGAACCGCTGCGGCTGCCAGCGGCGTGGGACGCGCGGCGGGCGGTTGAACGCGACGTTGCCGACGCCGTCGTCGCCGAGCGCGTCGTGGCGCGGGCGGCTGGGCCGGATGGAGATGAGGCTGCGGGCGAGCCGCAGGCGCTCGCCGCCTGAGACCGTGTACGGCTCGTGGTGGCGCAGCGGCGTGTCCCGGACGAACGTGCCGTTGTTCGAGCCGGGGTCGACGACGATCACCGTGTCCGGGTTGACCTTCACGCGCAGGTGCTTGCGCGACATCGAGGGGTCGTCGAGCGTGACGTCGCAGCTCTCGTCGCGGCCGATCATGAACGTGCCCGCGGGGAGGCTGACGATCTTGCCCGCGACCGGGCCGCCGACCACGACGAGGTCGAAGCGGGCCTGGCTGTCGTCCTTCTTGACGCGCGGCGCGCCGAGCGTGAGCGTGTCGCCGTTGCGGACGCCCGCGGCGAGCAGCCGCTGGTCGCCGCGCAGCGTCGTACCGGTGCGCTCGAGCGTGACGGACTGCTGCGCCGGCGCGCCCACGCGGGCGGCCACGGCGTCGGCGAACGCGCCGACCGTGACGCCGGAGGCGATCTCGGCGGTGAGGTCGTGCGCACGGTCGGTGCCGATCCGGGCGCGGACCCGCAGGACGGTGCGCGCGGCGCTCACTGCGACGCCGCTCCACGCAGCGCGGCGATCAGCTTGTTGAGCTCGTTCTCGGTCGCCACGACCTTCGTCGTCGTGGCGTCGTAGGTCGGCTTGTCGTTCGTCTCCGCCGCCTGGCGCATCGTCGCGTACTCGGACTGCGCCTTGTCGACCAGCGCGACGAGCTGCTTGTGCCGGTCCGCGTCGGCCGCGGGCACCTTGATCGCATCGAGCTCGTCGCCGGTCGCCTCGTACGTGTTCGCGAGGCCACCCGTCGCCTCGATCTGCTCGCGCTGCTCGTCCGCCGCAGCGAGCGTCTCGCGGCCGGACTGCTGTTGCTCCGCCAGCGAGTTGACGACCTTGTCCACGGCCGCGAGGTACGCCGTGTGCGCCTGCTGGGCTTCCGTGGGGCCACGGTCGGAGAGCACGAAGCCCGCGCTCGACGCCGCGGCGACGAGGATCACGGCGAGCGTGATCAGGATCGGTTTGCGATAAGAGCGCTTGATGACCGGGCGCGGGCCGACCTGGCTCGCCGACGGCGGGCGGTCGATGATCGTCTTGCCCGTCGCCGCGGGCTTCGGGATCTGGTGGCCGAACGTCGTCGAGGCGCTGCGTTCCTGCGGCCGGTCGCCCGTCGAAGGCGCCCTATCGCCGCGAGCCGGCTGGCGCCGGCTGCGTGTCGATTTCGGCTGGGAGATCGCTTCGCGGATCTCCTGGGCGTGGCGCGGCGGCGGCTCGGTGACCGGCGGTGGCGGCGGCGGGAGGTGCGTGCCCTGGGCGATCGCCGCCTCCAGCGCGTCGATCACCTCGCTCGCGGAGTCCACGCGCTGCTCGGGGTCCTTCGCCATCGCGTGCTCGAGCACCTCGTCGACCGCGGGCGGCACGTCGGAGCGGACCTCGCTCGGGCGCGGCGGCGGCTCGGAGACGTGGGCGAACAGGATCGCGGCGTCCGACTCGCGCTCGTACGGGACCCGGCCGGTCAGGCACTCGAACAGCACGGCACCGAACGCGTAGACGTCGCTGCGGCGCGTGGCCGGCTTGCCGTGGATCTGCTCCGGCGCGATGTAGTCCAGCGTGCCGACGAACTGGCCCGTGCGCGTGAGACCCGGCTGGCCGAGCGCCTGGGTGAGCCCGAAGTCCGCCAGGTACGCGTGGTCACGGCTGCCGATCAGGATGTTCTGCGGCTTGAAGTCGCGGTGGATCATCCCCGCGTCGTGCGCGGCGTCCAGCGCGTCCGCGATCGGGCGCAGGACCCGGACCACGCGGTTGAGGTCCAACTCGCCGCGCTGGACGAGGTCCTTCAGGGACGGGCCCTTGACGAGCTGCATCGAGATGTACAGCTGCCCGTCGGCGTCGCCGAAGTCGTGCACGGTGACCACATTCGGGTGATCCAGCGCCGCCTGGCTGCGCGCCTCGCGCCGGAAACGCTCCTGGAAGCGATCGTTGCTCGACAGCTCAGGTGTGATCACCTTGAGCGCGACGCGCCGGTGCAGCGAGAGCTGGATGGCCTCGTAGACCACACCCATGCCTCCCTGGCCCAGCAACGCCTCGATCTGGTAGTTCCCGATCAGGGATCCCGTTTGGAGCACGACTCCGGAAAGGGTACGTTGGAGAGGCAATGATCGAGCTTGTGGGGGATCCTGCAGCGATGCAGGCGCAGGCCGCGGCCTGGCGCGCCGTCGCCAATCGCGTCGCCGACGACGGCGCCCGCGCCCACGCGGCGGTCACCGGCGCGCACTTCGAGGGCCCCGCCGCCGCCCGCGCCCGCGCCGAAGCCCGGACCGCTGCCGCCCGCGCGACCGGCATCGCCGCCGAGCTCCGCGCCCTGGCCGGAGCCCTGTCCCGCGACGCCGAAGAGCTCGACGTCGCCCAGCGCCGCCAGCGCGCGCTGGAGGAGGCGGCGGCCGCCGAAGCGGCGGCCCGCACGGCCGCGGAGGCGGCCCGCGACCAGTGAGCGCGGCCGCGCCGAGCGCCGCGCG
>JAPDDQ010000456.1 GCA_027587225.1 Solirubrobacter taibaiensis | reverse complement strand
TCTGTCGCCAAGTTTGATCAGTATTTTAGAAGTCTTAATGCAACCGAGTTTGCTGAGTTACTCAAATTAAAACTCAATGCTCAAAGCTTAGTATTAGGTGATGACTTTCATTTTGGTAA
This sequence comes from Solirubrobacter taibaiensis, assembly GCA_027587225.1. Lineage (GTDB taxonomy): Bacteria > Actinomycetota > Thermoleophilia > Solirubrobacterales > Solirubrobacteraceae > Solirubrobacter > Solirubrobacter taibaiensis. Next base: position 516 of record JAPDDQ010000456.1, on the reverse strand, counting down.
AGACCGCCAAGGCAATAGCGAATTCCTACGCGATTATGGATTTGACGTCACTAATTTAAATACGGTGGCTTTAAATGGTGAACGTGTGAGTTCAACTCGTATTCGCCAAGTTTTACAAGCAGGTGATCTTGCTTTAGCTGCTAAATTATTGGGTCGTCCATACAGCATTACAGGTCGTGTGCAATATGGCGATCAGATTGGACGTACCCTTGATTTTCCAACGATTAATGTCCGTTTAAATCGCCATAAACCGTGTTTAAGTGGTATTTATGCGGTGGACGTGGTATGTGAGAATGCTTCTCTCACAGCCAAAATTCAACATATAGATACTGAGTTGAATGGAATTGCTGGTTATCAAGCTGATAGTTTGTTTGGTGCAGGTCATGTCGGGACACGTCCAGCTATTCAACAAGATCATCCAGAGTGGCGATTAGAAGTACATTTCCCTGATGTTTCTGCTAATCTGTATGGCCTATTGATGCGGGTAACTTTTCTTCACTATTTACATGGCGAACT
>JAPDDQ010000455.1 GCA_027587225.1 Solirubrobacter taibaiensis | reverse complement strand
CCCATCAACTTCAGCATTCTATAAAACCACAAACAAAAAGAACCATAACCTTGCCAACCTGGCAAAGTTATGGTTCATATCATACAAAATAAAAAAACCACCAAATATGTATTGGTGGAGACGGTGGGAGTCGAACCCACGTCCAAAAATATCGGCACTTAAGCTTCTACGAGTGTAGTCGATATATTAGCATTTCGCGAACTCTTCGGCCTATCGACAGGCTTCCAAGTTGCTAGTCTGATTGTTCTCTTCCTTTGTCCTCAGACGGCGAACTCCGGCGTAGTCCACTTAGTTTGAGTCCCTTACCCTACCACATGGACGATGGAGGGAGGAACCTTTAGTGCAATTAAGCAGCTAAAGAAAGATTGTTTTGTTTGCCAATTATAGGCTTTGACGTTTTAACGAGGCCGATCCCCTCGACTCGCAACCTAAGCTCGAACTATCCCTGTCGAATCCGTAACGTCCCCATGATAAAAATGGAGCATACGAAGAAAATATCGTGATAGCTACTAAGAGCTGTTTTTCAATGTGCAACAACCTTACATAAGTTATTATAACATACGCGCTCCATTTTACAAATGTAAATATCTGTATTACATCTTTTGGCGATCACGGAACGCGCGTGCAATTTCACGT
>JAPDDQ010000454.1 GCA_027587225.1 Solirubrobacter taibaiensis | reverse complement strand
AAATAAATTATGTCATTACTAATAGACTCTTATTGTAGCGCTTCACAAAATTCCAGTCAATTCTGATTGTCTGAATAACAATTAGAAGTTAACTTCTATTTATATTTTCTCTTTTTTTGCCCAACTTGTCTAGAGGTCTTTACTACATTTTATTTTTTGTTGTTAATTTGTAAAATTTAATTCAAACTTTTTTCAAAATCCACTTGACTATAGTAAGTAACTATTTTATTATTACTTACGTAAGGTAAGTTAATAACTTTTAGGAGGTTTTTAAAAATGATGGATTTCGGTCTACTTATTATTCGTCTTATTATAGGAATTACATTCATGGGTCATGGCGCTCAAAAATTATTTGGTTGGTTCGGCGGTTACGGTTTAAAAGGAACAGGTGGCTGGATGGAGTCAATCGGTTTACGTCCTGGTGTATTTATGGCATTTATGGCTGGCGCAACTGAATTACTAGGTGGTTTCTTATTCGCATCAGGTATTTTCATTGTAGTTGGTTCATTATTTATCGTTGGAACAATGTTAATGGCTATCTTCACTGTTCACGGAAAAAATGGTTACTGGGTAACACAAAACGGATATGAATATAACTTAATGTTAATCGCTGTCGCTGTTGGTGTAGCTTTAATCG
>JAPDDQ010000453.1 GCA_027587225.1 Solirubrobacter taibaiensis | reverse complement strand
CTTTTGCATGTTTATATTCTTCCATCGTTTTATGATAGTCTAAATGATCTTGTGTTAAATTCGTAAACACCGCTACATCGTAATCACATCCGTGTACACGACCAAGATCTAACGCATGTGACGAAACTTCCATTACCGTGCTGTCCACACCTTGTTCAACCATTTTTGAAAACGTCTGTTGAAGTGTTAGTGCATCTGGTGTTGTATTTTTCACCTCAAATGTTTCATCACCGATTTTCATATTAATCGTTCCAATTAGCCCTGTTTTATGACCATGTGCTCGCATAATCTCATCCATAATATGCGATGTTGTTGTCTTTCCATTTGTACCTGTAATTCCGATTAAATGTAACTTGTGTGTCGGTTGACCATAAAAATAATCAGCTAAAACCGCTAACGAACGAAAAGTATTTTTCACAAGTACAACTGGAACGTCAACATCAATTGGTCTTTCCGCAACAATAGCAGCCGCTCCTTGTGCCGCTGCTTGCTTAGCAAAATCATGGCTATCAACCGTATATCCTTTCATACATACAAATAAGCTTCCCTCTTTCACTTTACGTGAATCAGCTTCTATAGATGTGATTTCTGGATTTTCTTTTGGAACAACTGGAAAATCATGCAAACATGATACAAG
>JAPDDQ010000452.1 GCA_027587225.1 Solirubrobacter taibaiensis | reverse complement strand
AAACGCAAAGTCAGGGTAATCAACAGAACCAGCTTCACATTCACAACCTAAATCAATATATTCAATATTTAACTCTTCTAATAAATTTACAAGTTCTTTGCGGATATTCATACCGCCGTGATCAGATGCTATTACTACTTTCATTTTTACCCCTCCAAAGTTTCAATCAATTATCTTCATTTCACACTCGCTACCTCATATAGGAAGAAGTGATCTCCAATATCGTATTATACACGAAACATCAACCTACTGAATGTTTTTTCAGTAAAGTTTGTACAAGTTTTTCCATCTCATCTAACGTTTCTTTATAAATAGAAAGCGAGCCTCCAAATGGATCTGAAATGTCCTTGCCTATACCTTCAGTTAATCCATATAACGTATTTAATTTCTTTTCAACGCTCGGATAATGCCCAAGTACAATTTGCTTATGGTTTTCTGTCATCGTTACGACAATATCAGCCCAATCAAGCAAAGTTTCATTTACTTGCTGCGCCGCATGATCAATTGAAATTCCTTTTTCAGCTAAAGCTTCCTTCGCATGTACCGATGCATCGCTCCCAGGATAGGCGAAAACACCAGCAGATTGCACTTCAAACTTATCTCCTCCGTGATGCCGAAGCAACGCCTCAGCCATTGG
>JAPDDQ010000451.1 GCA_027587225.1 Solirubrobacter taibaiensis | reverse complement strand
ACGAGTTAGAGAGTTTTTGTAAACTTTGAACTCAACGCCAGCTTCACGTAATTGCTTACGTAATTCTGTTGCTTCAGAAACTGTTAAACCACGGTAGTCAACAACGATTGTAGATTTACTAGCGCGAAGTTTGTCCGCGATTTCAGTTACAACTTGTTGTTTAGTTTCGATTACTTTGCTCATGTTATTACACCTCCTGTAGATTATATAGAAGATGTACCGAAAGTGCACTAAAAACCTCCATGCCCAACTTGTAGACATGGAGGCATATAGTCACAGAAAAAAGATTCCGCTTCGTATATTAACACCTAGGTAGGAAATTAAGTCTATTGACACCTACTGTCTACGGTACACTAATTAAATTCACAACATAAATGATTATATTAAAACTTCTTTATGAAGTCAACTTCCAAAATTTACGCTAATGTAGAAACGTCTACACGTACGCCAGGTCCCATTGTAGAAGCAACTGTTACGTTCTTCATGTAAGTACCTTTTGCAGCAGCTGGCTTAACTTTTTGTAAAGTGTCAGCAATTGTTTTGAAGTTTTCTACTAATTTAGCATCTTCGAAAGATACTTTACCGATTGGAACGTGGATGTTACCAGCTTTATCAACGCGGTATTCAACTTTACCAG
>JAPDDQ010000450.1 GCA_027587225.1 Solirubrobacter taibaiensis | reverse complement strand
GTCTTTTTATACTTTAGCATGTGACGATCGTTTTCAATTTCCATGGATCTAATACCATCTGTAAATGTTTCTTTCGACATCTCGGTAATCGGACTTAAATAACGAGGATCACTAAACAGAGCATTCTTAAACGTATCAACTGCTAAATTAGATGAAATATATGTTATATTGTTTAACTCTGTCGTTCCATCTGGTAAAAATAACTTTTTCATATCATTAAGTTGATAATCAAAATAAGGCTTTGCTGATACTATAAATTGATTTTGGGCATTTACAATATCTTTTAAATACACGCCACTTAATTTTGCCTCGTATATTTTAAAGTTATCACCATCAGAAACAAAGTTAATTTTAATTTCTTGATCCTTACTTCGAGAAGGATCGAGGAGAATACGATTAAAATGTTTAGGCTTATCTGTACTCTTCTCTTTCATGTTAAACATGGATTTTACTGCATCAAATGGGATATCGGTAGGGAAAACAAGTTCAACTTTCCCTTCACCATGCACATATGAAAGGAAATCACCCTTAGTGATTGATATCTCTTTAAAATCATGTAGTTCCCCTACTTCCAGAGGCTTATAGATTGATTCTATATCTGCCTCTCTTCTGCTCCCATAATGATTTTTATCTTTAT
>JAPDDQ010000449.1 GCA_027587225.1 Solirubrobacter taibaiensis | reverse complement strand
CTCTTAATTCCCTTATTACAAATTCTCGATTAAATTTGTAATATCTTCTTTAGAGAACTTGTATCGTTCATTACAGAAATGGCAGTGAACTTCTGTCTCTTCCTCTTCTTCACGAACTTGCTCTAACTCTGTTTTACCTAAACTAATTAATACACTCTCAATACGCTCGCGTGAGCATGTGCAATTAAATTGAACATCCATTGTTTCTAATACTTTTACTTTATCTTCTCCAAGAACTGCATATAGTAGCTCTTCCGGAGAAAGACCTTGTTCAATCAACGTTGATACAGGTGGAATCTTTTGTAAACGGTCTTCAATAAATGAAATCGTTTCATCTTGCGCACCCGGCATAATTTGAAGGATGAATCCACCTGCCGCTAATATGCTATCATCTCCATTTACAAGAACACCAACACCTACAGAAGAAGGCGTTTGTTCAGAAACTGCAAAATAATACGTAAAGTCTTCTCCTAATTCTCCTGAAACGATTGGAGATTGACCAATAAACGGCTCACGCATTCCAATATCTTTAATTACAGTTACAAACCCCTCTGTACCTACCGCTTGATATACACGTAACTTCCCTTGTTCTGTTCCTTCAAAATCAACATGCGGATTCCTTACATAACCACGTACAT
>JAPDDQ010000448.1 GCA_027587225.1 Solirubrobacter taibaiensis | reverse complement strand
CGCAGCACCAATTGCGTCCATATCGGGACCCCTATGCCCCATAATAATGACATTACTACTTTCTAATACTAAATCCTTTAACGCATGCGAAATGACCCTGGCGCGTACACGGGTACGTTTTTCAACCGGATTTGTCTTACCTCCATAGAACTTAACTTTACCTGTCGCTTGTTTAATAGCTACTTGGTCTCCCCCACGCCCAAGCGCAAGATCTAAACCAGATTGAGCCATTGCTCCAAGCTCTGATAAAGGTAAATCACCTGATCCGACACCCACACTTAATGTAAGTGGTATATTCCTTTTAGATGTTTCTTCACGCACCTGATCTAAAATGCTAAATTTCCCTTTCTCCATCTGCGTCAAAATACTTTCATTTAGCACAACGAAGAATCTTTCTGAAGATGCACGTTTTAAATAAGCACCATACTTAAGTGCCCATTCATTTAGTCGCGATGTCACAAGACTTGTTATATTCGTACGTAATTGATCATCTAATCCTTGTGTAACTTCATCATAATTATCCAAATAGATGACAGCTAAAACAGTCCTTTGATCCTCGTACATCTTTTCAATTTCTGTTTGTTCCGTTACATCAAAGAAATAAATTAACTTTTCTTCTTTCCTTACAAAAACCCGAA
>JAPDDQ010000447.1 GCA_027587225.1 Solirubrobacter taibaiensis | reverse complement strand
ATCCTTTATAATCAGCAACTGTGCCAAGAATAGGAGCAAGCATAGAAATTATAAGTGGTGCGAATGAGGTAGCATTTCCCCAATATGCTGTTGAAGTTGCCCCAGATAAACCAGCTTCTTTTGCAGCTGCTTTAAAGTAAATTGGAAATAATGCAGTTGTAATGACGAGCGAGTATACAGAGTTCGCCCAATCGTATAATATCCAGCTTTTTTCTTGTCTGGACATTTTTTTCATATAATGTTCCCCCTTAAATTTGTTTTACTAACAGTGTACAAAAATAAAAATTATAAAAAGAGAAACAGTGATGAATTTTACATAACTTTTACATATATACACTGTTCTTTACAATTGGAGTAAATCCTCTACAATTGCTCCGTCTGTTTCACCTAAGTGTAAACCGAGTAGTCTAGCGATAGTTGGACCTTCATCAATAAGTCTCATATACGGGACGGTAACGCCACTTTTTATTCCTTTCCCAGCAGCGATAAAAATTGTTTCATAGTTAGGTTTTGTTGGAGAGTATCCATGCGTACCAAATGTATATTTTTTACTAGGCGTAACATCTTTTTCAGTAATTTCTTTTATAAAATCTCCTGTATAGTTTTCAGTGAAATAATACCCTTCTCGTGCTTCTAGCAT
>JAPDDQ010000042.1 GCA_027587225.1 Solirubrobacter taibaiensis | reverse complement strand
AGTGGACGTCTTGAGGGCGGTGACGACCGAATAGGCCGGAGCACCGGCTAGCCTCGTCTGCCACCGCGTCGTCCGCCTGCCCCGCGCGGTCTCGTCGCTCCCCCGCCGCAAACACCGCGGCCGCGGCCAGCGCCGCGATCACTCCCACGTCCGGGCGCCAGAACGCGGCGAGCGCGGCGAATCCGCCCGCCCACGCGGCGCGGCCCTTCGTGGCGCACAGCACGGCGGCGAGGGCGAAGGCCAGCGCCGGGGCGGTCGGGTTCGCGCTTGTGGGCTGGGCGGTCGTGACCGCCGCCGCGAGCCACGCGGGGAGCGCCCAGCGGGGCTTGAGGTCGCGGACGAGCGCCCACACGAGCACGGCGGTGGTGGCGTCGGCGCCGACCCGCAGGAAGCGCCAGGAGAGCAGCGAGTCCCCGAACACGAGGACGGCGAGCGGCTGGCCGGGCCCGTAGGCCCAGGAGAAGTCGCGCCACGGCAACTGGCCCTCCGCCATCCGCGAGGCAGCCTGCATCAGCACGCCCTCGTCGAGCGGGCCGAGGTAGCGGCGCAGCGTGAAGCCGCTGATCAGCGCGGCCGCCAGCCAGAGGAGCGTGGCCTTCACTTCAGGTACCCGCGCAGCTCGTCCAGCAGGGTCCGCTCGAAGCGCCAGGTCGCCCACGCGAGCACGCCCAGCCAGATCGCCAGCTCGAGCACGGCCTGCCAGAGCGGCCGTTCGCCGCCCCACAACGCCAATCGCAGCGCCAGCGCGGGCACCGTGGCGAGCGCGACCGGCACGCAGGCCCGCGCGGCCACGCGCACCATTCGCGCCCCCGGAAGCAGCCGCCGCACGTAGACGGAGCGCGCGCCCAGGACGCACAGCGTGCAGCCGATCCGCCCGCCGACGAACCCCCACGACCCCCAGACCAGCGCTCCCGGTACCGCCAACAGCACGAACGACGCACCCAGCACGCCCGACTCGACGGCCTGTGGCCAGGACTGCCCGCGCGCCCGGTAGAAGGCGAACCACGAGTACCCGACCTGCTGCAGCGCGACGGCGACGGCGAGCCCTCCGAGCAGCACGATCGCGCCGCGCCAGTCGTCCCCGAGCACGAAGACGATCAGGTCGGCGCCGAACAGCGCGAGCCCGGCGCCGAACGGGAAGGCCCACATCAACGTCAGCCGGTTCGCCTTCTCGAACAGCTCCTCCAGCACGTCCACGCGGTCGCGGACGCGCACGATCGCCGGGTAGATCGTCGTCGCGACGATCTGGTCGGCACGATCGGCGTAGCGCGTCAACGTCGCCGCCAGCGTGATGTAGCCGGCCGCGACGAGCCCGTCCTCGAGCCCGAAGACCGCGATCTGCCCCTGCGCGACCACCAGCGCCACGACCGCGGTGACGAACACCGGCCACGAGAAGCGCAGATAGCGGCGCGCCGCCGCACGATCGGGCCGGAGCCGCAGCGTGTACGGCGAGCTCCGCCAGGCGGCGAGGATCGCGGCCAGGTTGCCGACGAACGGGCCGATCACGAGCGACCACACGCCGACGCCCGCGAGCAGCAGCGGCACCGTCACCGCGACCGTCCCGAGCGGCACGATCACCTGCAGCAGGCGCAGCCGCACGTACTCCATGCGCTTGAAGAACACCCACTGCGGCGCCTGCAGCGCGAATGCCACCGGCAGATACGTCACGGCCAGCGTGAGCCCCAGCAGCCGATCCTCGTCGTAGGCGGCGGCGAGCACCGGCGCCAGCGCCGCCACCGCCAGCGCGCCCAGAACCCCCAGGCCCAGCTCAACGGTCAGCGCCCGCTGGAACTCCGCCTCCTCGTCGTCGGCGGAGGTCTGCACGAACGCCTCGTCGATCCCCACCCGCCGCAGCGCGACGATCGTCATCGCGGTGGTCGTGACGATCCCGTACAGGCCGATCGCGTCTGGCCCGAGCAAAGCCGTGGCCAGCAGCCCTTGCAGCAGGACGAGCAGCTCCGCGCCCGACAGGAACGCAGCGTTGACCACGCCGCCACGCGCCGTGCGCGCACGCAGGCCGGGCGACTCCGGGACGCGGCGCGACGCCATACGGCCGCGATGCTAGACGGCGCCTCGGAACCTAAAGGGGCCAGGCCCCTTTATGTTGGGCGGCGTGAGTGACGAGCCGATTCTGTTCGCGGCGTACGCCGGCGTGCTCGGCGGCGCCGAACGGGTGCTGCTGGACTGCGTCACGCGGCTGGAGCGGCCGCTGCGCGTCGCGTGCCCGCCCGGGCCGCTCGCGGACGCGCTCCAAAGCGCCGGGATCGAGCACGTCCCGCTCGAGGATCGCGGGCTCAAGCGCTCGGTGGCCGGGACGGCGGGGCTGACGATCGAGCTGACGCTCCTGAGGCCGCAGACGCTCGTCGCCTGGGGCGCCAAGGCGGTGATGGCCGCCGCGGCGGTCCCGTGCAAGCGACGGATCGCCGTGCACCATGACCTGTTCGACTCGCCCGCCCTGCGCGGCGCGGTGCGCGCCACGACCAAGCGCTCCGCGGCAGTCGTCGCCGCGAGCCAGGCGATCGCCGACGAGCTCGACCTCCCGGCCACGATCCTCCACCCCGGCGTGGATCTCGACGCGTTCACCCCCACCCCGCTCCCCGACGGCCCGCCCAGAGCGCTGATCGCCGGCGCGCTCGTGCCGTGGAAGCGCCCGGACCTCGCGGTGGAGATCGCGCGCCGGATGCCGGACGTGGACTTCACGTTCGCCGGTGAGCCGCTCCCCGGCGATCCGATGCCGGAGCTGGACGCACCCGAGAACGTCACGTTCGCGGGCCAGGTGGACATGCGCGCCGCCTTGCGAGAGCACCACGTGCTGCTCCACTGCGCCGATCGCGAGCCATGGGGCCTCGTGCTGATCGAGGCCCTCGCGGCCGGCCGGCCGGTGGTCGCGCCCGCCGCCGGTGGCCCCCTGGAGATCCTCGACCGGGGTCTCTTCACGCCCGGGAACGCCGACGACGCCGTCGCGAAACTCCGCGCAGCGCTCGCGGACCCCGGTGAGCCGAGGTTGCGAGCCGTCGACGTGCGCGACAGCGTGGCCCGCCTGGACGCCGTCCTCGGGTGAGCTGGGCCGCGGTCATCGTCCTGCACCGCAGCCGGGCGGAGCTCGCCCGGCTGCTCCCGACGCTCGACGCGCCGCAGCTCGTCGTGGTCGACGTCGGGCCGGACGACGGCGGCGCGCAGCTCGCTCGCGACCATGGCGCGCACGTCCTCGAGCGCCGCGACAACCCGGGCTTCGGGGCCGCGAACAACCTCGCCCTCACCCACGTCACCCAGCCCGTCACGGTGCTGCTGAACGCCGACACGATCGACTCCCGCCGCGTCCTGCCGGAACTCGCCCGCCGGGTGACCCCGGGGCTGCACGCCCCGCGGCTGCTCAATGCGGACGGCAGCGTGCAGCGCAGCGCGCACCCGCTCCCCGGCACGCTCGGCGCGTTCATCCCCGCACTGCTGCCGTTCTCGCCGGTCCGTGCGGAGCCGTATCGATCCGCGACACCACGCACCGTCGGTTGGGCGATCGCGGCGTGCCTGGCGGCGCCGACCCACCTGATCCGCTTCGACGAACGCATCCACCTGTTCGCCGAGGACATGGACCTCTGCCTACAGGCCCGCGCGAACGGCCTGCGCACCTACCTGCACTCCGACCTGGCGCTCACCCACACGGGCGGCCACAGCATCGACGCGGAGCCGTTCGAGCAACTCGCGCGCAACCGGCACGACGTGATCGAGCGCCGGCTCGGACACCGAGCGGCGAGACGGGACGACGCCGCGCAGGTCCTCACGTTCGCCTCCAGAACGATCAAAGGCCGCCGAGAGCGTCAACAGCTCGCGGCGGCCTTGAAGGTCTTGCGTACTACGAGTTAGGCGGCTTCGCGCAGAGCCACGAGCTCCGGGCGCTGCGAGAGGCGCTTGAGGGCGCGCTCTTCGATCTGACGGGCCCGCTCCGTCGACACGCCGAGCTTGCGCCCAGCCTGCGACAGGGTCTGCGGCTCACGGTCGCCGGCACCGAAACGCATCTCGATGACGTCACGCTCGGGCTCAGGGAGCTCGGCGATGGCGTTGAGGAGCGTCTCGGACTTCAGCGCCTCGTGGACCTCTTCGTCCACGGCCGGGGTCTCGATCGCCAGCAGGTCGCCGAAGGCGGTGTCGCCGTCGTCGCCCACGGGCTTGTCCAGGCTGACAACCGCGCGGTCGGCCTTGCGGATCTCGATGACGTCCTCGAGCGGCAGGTCCGCTGCGGACGCGATCTCCTCGTCGGACGGCTCGTGACCGAGGCGAGTGGTGAGCTCGCGCTCGATGCGGCCGACCTTACGCGACCGCTGGGCCACGTGGACGGGGAGGCGGATCGTGCGGCTGGTGTTCTCGAGGCCACGCTGTATCGCCTGGCGGATCCAGAGCGTCGCGTAGGTCGAAAAACGGAAACCCTTGCGCCAGTCGAACTTCTCGACGGCGCGGATCAGACCCAGCATCCCTTCCTGGATCAGGTCACCGAGGGCGAGGCCCTGGCCCTGATAGCGGCGCGCGTTGGCGACCACCAGGCGGAGGTTGGAGTTGATCATGCGTTCCTTGGCTGCCAGGTCTCCGCGCTCGATCCGCTTTGCGAGTTCGATCTCCTCACTCGGCTTGAGCAGCGGGTACCGGCCAGCCTCACGCAGAAGCAGCTGCAGCGAGTCCAGGGTCGGGTCGACCTCGTGCTCGGTGTCGCGGCGACGTGGGGTGTCGGTGATGGTGCTCAGTTCGGGGTCCTTCCAAGAGTCAGTTCAAGTCCTACTGGGGCAGTAGGAATTATAAGCTAAGTTACTTGTTTCCGCAACCACCCCGCCGAAGCCCGCAAAACGTTCACCGGTTCCGGCGGTTTGATTTCTCTACTTGGGCAAGAACAGACCGCGAGCATTCACGGCCGTCATCCCCTGGAGAGGTCCTGACCTTGCCGCTAAGCTTGTGACCGTTGCGGCTAGTTCAGGGCGCAGGCAGCAAGCCCACGCACAACAGACAACCCAAAGAATGCCACAGGGTTACGTCTGAGTGTGCCCACGTGAGGAGAGATTTAACGGCTCCTCATCGATTCTGTGCCTCGGCGTGACGATCTGAGGGGCAAAAGCCCGCTCGTCGGACGCTCCACATCTCGCGCTGTACGGCCCTTTGCGGCCGTTTCCTCGACGATCGAACGGAGTCGTTCCTGGAATCGTTCGACACCAAACCTGTGTGCGGATCTCACACACACCGACGAGTCCACGGACGCCACATCGAAGCCCGTGACGGCCGCGGCGAGCGCCCGCGGGTCGTCGCCGTCGTCGTAGAACGCGCCCGTGACGCCGTCCGTGACGGTCTCCAGGACGCCTCCGGAACGGAGGGCGATCACGGGCCTCCCGCTCGCCAGCGACTCGACCGCCGCGATCCCGAACTCCTCCTCGGCGGTGACCACGAGCGCCTGCGAGGTGCGCAGGAGATCGGCGACCTCGCTGTCCGAGAGACGGCCGGTCAGGCGCACGGTCGGACCGGCGAGCCGCTTCAGGCGCCGGTACTCCGGCCCGTCCCCCACGACCACGAGCGGCCGGCCGAGCGCGTTGAAGGCGCGCACGGCGACGTCGATGCGCTTGTGCGCCATCAGCTCCGCCAGCACGAGGTAGTGGTCGCCGACCGCGCCGGGCGAGAAGCGCGAGAGCTCCACCGGCGGATGCACGATCGTGGACTCGCGACCCCAGTAACGGCGGATGCGCTTCTGCGTGATCTCCGAGTTGGCGACGTAGGCGTCGACGCGCTGGGCCGCGATCCAGTCCCACTGGCGCCAGCGCGAGAGCAGGACACGCAGCGCGGGGCGCGTCAGCAGGCTGCGGGCGGCGAGCGTCGCCTCCCGCTCCGACCACGCGTACCGGAACGGGTTGTGGCAATAACAGACGTGGACGGCGCCGGGATCGACGAGCACGCCGTGCGCCCAGGCGCTCGAGCTGGAGACGACGATGTCGTAACCGCGCAGGTCCAGCGACTCGACCGCGTGCGGGTACAACGGCAGCAGCGGGCGGAACGTGTTCGAGGTGGGTCGCAGCTTCTGCAGGAACGACGCCTGCGGATGGCGGTCGGCGAACCGGCCCTCCGTGCCCTTCTCGTCGTAGACGGCGCTGAAGACGTCGGCATCCGGCCAGGCGTCGCAGATCGCCGCGAAGACGCGTTCCGCGCCTCGCAGGTCGAGCAAAAAGTCATGAATCAGTGCGACGCGCGGCATGAACGCGGCATCCTACGTACCTCGATGCGTTCATCCGCCACATTCCTGCTGCTCCTAACTGTGCTTCTGCTGCCCGCGACCGCCGACGCCGCCAAGCGGCAAGTGCCGCGCGAGTGGCTCGGTGTCGTCGTCGACGGGCCGCTCAACGACCCCGCCTACGCGGCCGCGCCGGGCGAGTGGGACCAGATGGCGGGGAGCGGCGTGGAGGCCGTGCGAACCGCGTTCTACTGGAACTCGATCCAGCCCACCGGCCCGGAGACGTTCGATTTCAGCATCAAGGACCAACTCGTCCTGGCGGCCGCCAAGCGCGGACTGCGCGTGCTGCCCGTCGTGCACGGCACACCCACGTGGGCGGCGCTCAACCCGGGTGACGCCGGCTCTCCCCCACGCGACACCGCGGACTTCGCGCGCCTGCTGAACGCGCTCGTCGCGCGCTACGGACCGAACGGCTCGTTATGGGTGGAGCATCCGGAGGTCGGCAAGCAGCCGATCCGCGCCTGGCAGATCTGGAACGAGCCGAACATGACGCGCTACTGGAACGTCGCGCCGTGGGCGCCTTCCTACGTCGAGTTCCTGAAGGTCGCGCATCGCACCCTCAACGCCGCCGACCCGGGGTCGAAGACGATCCTCGCGGGGCTCCCGAACGAGAGCTGGAAGTCGCTGCAGGCGATCTACGACGCCGGCGCCCGTGGGCACTTCGACGTCGTCGCGCTGCACCCGTACACCGGCAAGCCGAAGAACGTCGTGCGGATCGTGAAGATCATCCGGCGTGTGATGGAGCGCAACAAGGGCAAGGCGCTGCCGATCTGGCTGACGGAGCTGTCGTGGCCGGCGGGTGTGGGCAAGGCCAAGCAGGAAGGCGACTTCTCGACCACCGACTCCGGCCAGGCGAAGCGACTCAAAGAGGGTCTGAAGCTCCTGTCGGAGGGACGCAAGCAGTACAAGCTCGAGCGTGTGTACTGGTACACGTGGCTCTCGACCGAGGGCATCACCTCCAGCGCGTTCGACTACAGCGGGCTACGCCGACTCCGGGGTGGCGTGCTGATCGACACCCCCGCGCTCACCGTCTTCCGCCGCGCCGCGCGCCAGCTGCAGGGCTGCGCGAAGCAGGTGGGAGATGCGCGGCGCTGCCGGACGTAGGCGTACGCTTATGGCGGCGTGCGGGACACCAGCGGGGGCTACGGCGCTGTCCTAGCAAAGCGGCCGATCCGAGATCTGCTGCTCGCTTCGCTGTGCGGCAGATTCGCGTTCAACGCGCTCGGCCTCGGCTTCGTGCTGTTCGCGGTGGACGAGACGGGCTCCGTCTCGGTCATGGGCGCGCTGATCGCCGCGTTCGCCGTGACGACCGCGTTCGCGCCGGTTCGCGGGCGGTTCGTGGACCGCCACGGCCCGGGTGCGCTCGCGGCGTTCGCGCTGCTGTGCTCGGCGTCGGTGGGACTGATGGTGCTCGTCGGTTCGGCCGATGGTCCTGCGTGGACATTCGTGGCGTTAGGCGGTCTCGCGGGTCTGTTCGCGCCGCCGCTCGGACCGTTCGCGCGGTCGGTGTGGAGCGGGCTGCCCGCCGAGGGCGAACTGCAACAGCGCGTGCATGCGCTGGACGCGGCGGGCGAGGAGTCGGCACTGATCGTCTCGCCGCTGCTCGTCTCGCTGCTCGTGCTGGTGGGCTCTCCCGGCCTGGCGCTGAGTGTGTGCGCGGTGGCGCTTTTCCTGGGGGCGCTGGCCTCGGGGCGGACGTCGCTGGCGCGCGAGCCGTCTGCGGTCCGGGAGGGCGAGTCGCCGCCGATCCCGGCCTCGCTCTGGCTCGTCTTCGTGGCTTTCCTGCCGACCGCGGCGGCGTTGGGCGCGCTGGACATCGCGATCCCGGCGGCCGCGACGGAGCAGGGACACCCGGCGGCCGCGGGTGCGATCGAGGCGGTGATGGCGGTCGGAACCGTTACCGGCAGCCTGCTGGCGGGCTGGTGGGCGTTCGGCTCACCACAGCGGCGGCTGCTCGCGATGCAGGCCGTGATGGCCGGCGGGTTGGCCGTCTCAACATTGTTTGCGACACAGCTTGCCCTGCTCGGTGCAGTATTGGTCGTGCCTGGTCTCGCTCTCGGAGCGCTCTTCGCGTCGCTGTACCTGCTCGTGGGCCAACTCGCGCCGCCGGGTTCAGGTACGCGCACCTTCGCGTGGCTGGTGACCGTGAACAACGGTGGACTGGCGCTGGGTGCCGCGGCCGCGGGTGCGCTGAGCGAGGCCTCGGGGCCCGCCGCGGGGCTGTGGCTCGCCACCGTCTGCGCTCTGGCCGGTATCGCGCCGGCGCTGGGTGCGTTGAGTTTGTCCGCGCGCATACCACACGGAAGTCCGACGTCGCGAACGCGATGAGTACCTTCCAACAAACGGCGCGTTGGCGCTACTCGGGGGAACGGATGAGGGGAGGGGTCATGGGCCACGTGAAGTGCTGAGGCGCGTATGTCGCCGCGCTTACAGAAGCGCTCAATGAACTCCCCATTCGCTAGGCCGTACCGCCCCCGCGGCGTATACGCTTGCGCGCAGTTGTCGAACCCGGTTAGACATCCACGGGTCGCGCTCGCCGTTCACGGTGCAGCGGCGGTCGCTCTCGTGCCCGCGTTCGTCTGGCTCGCGCCGCCGTCCTCCTGGGACCAGCCTGGTCTGCTGTTCGTCCTGCTGGCGCTGGCGGTGATCTCGGACGTCACCGAGATCACGATGCCGAACGGCCTGTCGTTCGATGCCGCGCTGGAACTCGCGCTGTTCGCGCTGATCCTGATGGGTCCGCTCCCCGCCGTCCTGGTGGCGGTGCTGCCGCTGGCGATCGGTGGGCTCATCCGGCGGGAGAAGATCATCCGCCACGGCAACCTGGCCAACATCGCCGCCTTCGGCTGGGAAGCGATCGCGGGCGCCGCGCTGCTGTCAGCGGCGGGCGTGTCCGCGGCCACCCTCGGTCTAGCGGCCTTGCCGTGGCTGCTGCTGGTCGGCGTGGTCATGTTCGTCACGCAGATGTCGATCGGCCCGGCCCTGTACGCCCCGCTCTACCTCGGCCACCCGTGGTCCACCGGCGTGCGCGTCCTGGCGGACACGGCGCCCGCCACGATCGTGATGCTCACGCTCGCCGGTATCGCCGCCGTGGTCTACCCGCTGCTCGGCGTGCTCGCCCTGGCGCTGTTCGCGCTCGTCGCCGTGGTTCCTCAGACCGCCCTCTTCCTCGCCGCCCGGACGCGTCCGGTCGCGGCCCTGGAGCCGCTCCCGGCCACGCGCCGCTACGCCTACGCGCTGGCGCTGCACCTCGGCCTGGACCGCACGGAGCGCCGCCACCTGCTGCGCGTGACCGAGCTGGCCTTCGACCGCCGCGCGGACGCCGGCGACCCGATCGCCTACGCCCGCCAGACGCTGCGCGACCCGTCCCGCGCCTCGTGGGAAGCCGGCCACGTCGGCGAGTGGTGGAACGGCGGCGGCGGCCCGGCGGGCCTCCGCGGCGCCGTCACCCCGATCACCTCCCGCATCGTCGCGGTCGCTGACACCTGGTCCGCCCTCACCGCCAAGGGCGGCCCCGAGCTCTCCCACGCCGAAGCGCTGGTCGAGCTGGAGAACGCCGCGGGCACCCGCTTCGACCCGCGCGTGGTCCAGGCCTGTTTCGCCGTCGTGGCCGAAGAACGCGTCTCCGAGACCGAACCCGCCCCCGTGCCGCGGTTGCACGCCCTGCGCGTACCCGCGCCGCTCCGTCGCGCCCTCGCGGCGTCGTAGAGCCCCACGCGGATCGCCACGCCCGCCCTCGCCGCCCCGGGTAGCTCCGCGGCGTCGCGGTTGTCAAGGCGATCGTTGCGCGACGGCTTCGCCGCCCCTTCGGGGTCGGGCTTGACAACCACGCCACCGCTCCGCTGACGGCCCACTCAGGCCGGCTGGCGCCGGCGCGCCCGGGCGCGGACGAGCGCGCTCGAACACCCGCGCGCCGGGTCATTGGTCAGTTGACGTCGCTATGCGATGCGAATCGACCACTCACCCCGCTCGCGAGCGGCAACGCGCCACCCAGGCACGCGAGGTACGACTTTGTCGGCCTGAGCCCGACAAACTCGCACCTCGCGTGGCAAGGACCGTCCCTCGGCGTGGAAAGACGTGAACGCCTCGGCGTTCACGCAGTGCGGGGCACCCGCCTCACCCGCCCAAAGCACGCCCGCCCCGACGGGTCAAGAAACTCGTACGCGAAGCACGAGTTTCTTGACGCGGCGGACAGCGGGTGTGCTCGCCGTTCACACGGCTCGAACCACCGCGTCGACGGCACTTGCCGTGCGTTCCCACGTGAACTCACGCGCCCTCACCAACCCCGCCCCGCGCAGCCGCGCCTGCTCGGCCGAGTCCCCCAACAACCCCACCAGCGCCGCCCGCAGCGCCTCCGGCTCCGGATCGACCAGCCGCGCGGCCCCGCCGGCCGTCTCGGGGAGCGCGGTCACGTTCGTGGCCACCACGGGCGTCCCGCTCGCCATCGCCTCAAGCACCGGCAACCCGAAGCCCTCGTACACCGACGGGAGCACGAACGCCGCGGCGCCTGCGTAGAGCCCGGGCAGCAGCGCGTCGTCCACATGCCCGAGCAGCGTCAACGCCCCGAGACCGCTCTCGGCCGCGAACTGGGGCCGGTGCCCGCCGGCCACGCGCAACTCCACGCCGTCACGCGCCAAGGCCTCGGCGGCGGGCACCAACGCGCGGAGGTTCTTGCGGGCCGTGTGGGACGCCACGCACAGCACGTAGGGCCGCTCGGCCTTCGGACCGGGCGCAAAGCGCGGGTCGACGCCTCCGTAGACGACGTGAGCGTCCACGCCCAGCAGCTCCCGGAGCTCGTTGCGCGAGAACTCGCTCACGGTGATGACGGCACGGGCGCGGCGGGCGATCAGCGGCAGCACGCGACGCTGGAAGGCCGCGTAGGCGCCGGAGTACCAGTCGGGGCGCCGCAGGGGAGCGGCGTCGTGGATCACCACGACGACGTTGCGCGCCGCGAGCGGGGCGAGGTTCGCGGGGCACAGGAGCGCGGGCGCCCGTGCGCTCATCAGCGGCAGCAAGCCTTGCTCCCACGCGTGACCCAGCCGGTGTGAGAACGCGGTCGGCGGGCGATGGACCGTGTAGGGCAGGCGGGCACAGAGCTCGCGCGCCCAGCGCTCGACGCCGCCGAGCTCGGGCCGCGCGGCGGCGCGGGCGTCGATCGCCGGGCGGGCGGTCACTGCACCGTGAAGAACGCCTGCTCGCCCTTGATGTTCTGGACGGTGACCTTCATCGGCCCGAGCTGGCCCGTCTCGCCCATCTTGAGCGTCTTGCGCGCCGAGCCGGCGGCCATCGTCGTGCGGTTCTCGCCGGTCTCCACGACCTCGAGCGTCTCGCCGAACTCCTGCTCCAGATCCAGCGTGGCGGGGCCGGAGGTCTCGACGTTGCAGATCCCCTTGTCGCAGGAGAATTTGTACGCGCTCGCGGCCGCGCAGCCCGCCGCGCCGACCGCCATCACGCCGGTTATCAGGATCACCATCAAGCCCTTCATCGGTCGCACCTTATTCCCGCTTGCGCTTTGATAGGCAGCCGCATGAAGAGGCCAGTGCTGCGTCGCCGTCCCGGGGAGGTCGTCCGTCCCGCGGAGATCGTCATGGGAGAGCCGCCCGCCGGCGCGCGTGTCGGGTTGCGCGTCCTCGCCCGCGAGGACCGCGCGGAGTTCCTCGCGCTCGCCCGGGAGAGCCACCGGCTGCACCGCCCTTGGACGTACCCGCCCGAGCGCGCCGACCAGTTCGAGGAGCTCTACAGCCGCTCACGCCGCGACGATTTCCTGTGCGTGCTCGCCTGCCGCACCGACACGGGCGCGATCGCCGGCGTGTTCACCATCTCCCAGATCGTCCGCGGCGCCTTCCAGTCCGCCTACCTCGGCTATTACGCCCACGAGCGCCACTCCGGGCAGGGCCTGATGCGCGAGGCGCTGGAGCAGATCCTCGACCACTCGTTCGGCCCGCTCGGCCTGCACCGCGTCGAAGCGAACATCCAGCCCGGGAACCAGCCGTCGATCGCGCTCGCCCGCGGCGCCGGCTTCCGCCTCGAAGGGTTCTCCCCGCGCTATCTGCTGATCGGCGGCCAGTGGCGCGACCACGAGCGCTACGCCATCACCGCCGACGAGCACGCGGCAGCGAAAACCGGACAAGCGGCCTAAAGATTTCATGAGCGAGACCGATATCTCGCTCACTCATGTCGCGTCTCTCACTCGCCGCCAAACTCGCCGCCGCCTTCGGCATCACCATGCTGCTGCTCCTCGCCGTCACCGCTGTAGCGGTGACCCGGATGGGCACGCTCGCCGACCGTACCGCGGACGCCAAGCGCGGCGCGATCCTGGATGAGCAGATCATGTCGATGGAGATCGCCGCCCGCGAGGCGCTCGACGTCGAGGCCAGCGCGATCGTCTTCGGCGCGCCGACCGCGCTCGACAGCCGGCTCGACGCAGCGTGGAGGAGCAACGACGGCGATGCCTTCGCCGAGTCGCTCGCCGAGGCCAAGCGCCTCGCCGTGCTCGACATGCCCGCCAGCCTGCGCAAGAGCGAAGCGGCCGCCGAGACGCTGGAGAAGTCCGTGGCCCGCACGGTCGAGCTCGTCCGCGCCGGCGACGTCGACGGGGCGCGCGCGAACCGCCGCAGCGCCAGCCTCCCCGCCTTCAACACCTTCACCGACCTCAACCAGGCCGTCGAGGGCAACTCCGAAGCCTTCAGCGAGGCCGCATCCGTCGGCGCCGCGAAGGCCGCCAGCGGTGGCAAGCGCACCGTGATCATCGTGACGCTCTTCGCGCTCCTGCTCGCCGCCGCCGGCGCGGTGACGATCATCCGCAGCGTCACTCGCGGCGTGCGCGTGATCCTGGACCGCCTCGCCTCTCTGCGCGACCACGACACCGCCGACCTGTCCGCCGGCCTCGCCGCGGTCTCCACCGGTGACCTGACGCGCGCGATCGCCCCCACGACCGACCCGATCGCGTCCGCCGGCACGGACGAGATCGCCCGCGTCGCCCACGCCGTGGACGAGATCCTGGCCACGACCGCCCGCTCGATCGGCGACTACAACGAGATGCGCGCGCAGCTCGCGACGCTGGTCGGCGAGCTCTCCGCGAGCGCCGGCACCGTCTCCTCCGCTTCCCAGCACGTCGCCTCGGCCTCGGATGAGGCAGGTCGCGCGGTGGGCGAGATCGCCTCCGCCGTGACCGACGTCGCCCAGGGCGCCGAGCGTCAGGTGCGCATGGTCGAATCCACCCGTGAGGCTGTCCAGGAGGCGTCGCGCGCCGCGGCGACCAGCGCCCAGACGGCGAAGGACACCGCCACCTCCACCGAGCAGGCCCGCCAGCTCGCCGCCGACGGCGTGGCCGCCGCCGGCGACGCGTCCGACGCGATCCGCCAGGTCGCCGAGGCCTCCGAGCAGGCCGGCCGTGCGATCGGCGAGCTCTCCAAGCGCTCCGACCGCATCGGCGGGATCGTCTCCACCATCACCGGCCTGGCCGAGCAGACCAACCTGCTCGCGCTCAACGCCGCGATCGAGGCCGCCCGCGCCGGCGAGCAGGGCAAGGGCTTCGCCGTCGTCGCCGAAGAGGTCCGCAAGCTGGCCGAGGAGTCCCAGTCGGCCGCCGGCGAGATCGCCGCGCTGGTGGGCGAGATCCAGACCGAGACCGTGCTGGCCGTCGACGCCGTCGACGACGGTGCGCAGCGCACCCAGCACGGTGTCGCGACCGTCGAGCGCGCCCGCGCGGCGTTCGAGGCCATCGGCGTGTCCGTCGACGAGGTCAGCTCGCGCGTGGGCGAGATCGCCGCCGCCGTGGAGCAGATCTCCGCCGAGGCCGGCCGCGCCGAGCAGGACGTCGCCGAGGTCGCCGCCGTCGCCGAGCAGTCCTCCGCCTCCGCGCAGCAGGTGTCCGCTTCCACGCAGGAGACCAGCGCCTCCACGCAGGAGATCGCCGCCTCCGCGCAGTCGCTCGCCCAGACCGCCGAGCACCTCAACGGCCTCGTCGGCCGCTTCACCGTCGTCTAGAAGAGGCCGAGCTGCTCGTCGTAGACGAGGTCCGGCTCGTCGATCACGGGCTCGGGGTCAGGCACGACCTCGGGCTCCACGATCGGCTCGGGCTGATCCAGCACCGGTAGCGCGAGCAGCTCGGGCAACCGCCGGAAGTCCGCGCGCAGGATCTCCGCCATCGCCGGCGTGTAGAGCGCCGCCGCCGGGTGGTAGATCGGGTACAGCCGCACCCGCCGTGGGCCGATGAGCCGCTCCTCGACCCGCCCGTGGAGCCGCGTGATGCCGGTCGGATCGCCGCGCAGGAGCTTCGTCGCGAAGTTCCCGAGCGTGCACACGACCTTCGGCTCGATCAGCTCCAGCTGCCGGAACAGGTAGTCCTGGCAGTTGTCGATCTCCTGCGGCAGGGGGTCACGGTTGCCGGGAGGGCGGCACTTCAAGACGTTGCAGACGAAGACATCGCCGCGCGTCAGGCCGATCTCGCCCAGCAGCGTGTCCAGCAGCTTCCCCGCCTGGCCGACGAACGGGACGCCCTGCTTGTCCTCGTTCGCGCCCGGGGCCTCGCCGACGAACATCAGGTCCGCGTCGGCGTTGCCGGAACCGAAGACCACGGTGGTCCGGCCCGCCGCGAGCTGCGGGCACCGCACGCACGATGACGCCTCGTGAAAGACGGCTTTGAGCTCCTCGCGCCGCTCCGAAGCGCTGGCCATGACGCCACGGTAACGCCAGGCACGGCAGAATCGGTCGCAATGCCCGCATCGTCCGCGAACAGAATCTCCTGCGCCGTCGTCGGCGCGGGCCGGATGGGCACGGTCCTCGCCCAGGCGCTCGACGCGCCCGCGATCCGGCGCCACGAGCCGATCCCGGACGATGTCGACGTGCTCCTGCTCGCTGTCCCGGACACCGCGATCGAGGCCGTCGCGGCCGAGATGCCCGCGGGCCCGCTGCTCGGCCACGTGTCCGGTGCGACCGGGCTGGACGTCTTCCGCGGCCGCGAGGGCTTCAGCCTGCACCCGATGATGTCCACGCCCCCGGGCGCAGACCCCAGCATCCTGCGCGGCGCGGGCGGCGCCGTGGACGGCACGTCCGACCGCGCGCTCGCCACCGCCTTCGCGCTCGCAGAGATCCTCGGGCTCGACGTGACGCGCGTCCCCGCCGAGGACCGGATCGCCTACCACGCGGCCGGCGCGATCGCCGCGAACTTCCTCGTCGCCCTGGAAGCCTGCGCCGAGCGCCTCGCGGCCACGGCGGGTATCTCAAGACAACAACTCGCGCCCCTGGTCCTCGCCACCGCCCGCCAATGGGCGGAGATCGGCCCGGAAGCCGCGCTCACCGGCGCGATCGCGCGCGGCGACGAGGGCACCGTGGAGCGCCACCGCGCCACGATCGAGCAGCGCACGCCCGAGCTGCTGCCGGTCTGGGATGAGTTGGCCGAGGTGACCCGCGCCGTGGCGGGTAGAAGAAGCTGGGCATGAGGACGATCCGAACCATCGCCGAGATGCGGGCCTGGCTCGGGAACTGCCGCGCCGAGAACCGGTCCGTCGGGCTGGTGCCGACCATGGGCGCCTTCCACGCCGGCCACCACTCGCTGATGCGAGCCGCGAAGGACGAGATGGACGAGGTCGTCGTCAGCCTGTTCGTCAATCCGACGCAGTTCAACGACGCCAGGGACCTGCAGAACTACCCGCGCAGCGAGGCCAACGACGCGGTCGAGGCGGGTGAGCTCGGTGTCGACGTGCTGTTCGCGCCGCCGACGAGCGAGATCTACCCCGAGGGCTTCGCGACGACCGTCAGCGTCGGCGGGCTCTCCGAGGTGCTGGAGGGCGCCGAACGCGGCCCCGGGCACTTCGCGGGCGTCTGCACGGTCGTCTGCAAGCTGCTGAACATCATCGCGCCCGACGCCGCGTACTTCGGCCAGAAGGACGCCCAGCAGGTCGCGGTGGTCAAGCGGATGGTGCGCGACCTCGACATCCCCTCGAAGATCGAGGTCCTGCCGACCGTGCGCGAATCGGACGGGCTCGCCCTGTCCTCGCGCAACGTCCGCCTGTCGCCCGAGGACCGCCAGCAGGCGCTCTCGCTCAGCCGGGCGCTGTTCGCCGCCCGCGACGCCGTCGACGCCGGCGAACGCGACGCCGAGCGTGTACGCGCCATCGCGCTCGCCGAGCTGAGCGACCCCGAATACCTCGCGATCGTCGACCCGATCTCCTTCTCGCCCCTCACCACGATCGCCGCGCCCGCGCTGGTTGCGGTCGCCGCGCACGTCGGACCCGTCAGACTTATCGACAACATCGTGTTGGAACCCGTTCCCGCCCCGGTGGCGACCTGATCTCAGGCGTCAACCACTCTTAGGAGGAACCCGCATGTCCACCCCGCCCAAGGACCCGAACCGCAAGCGGATCACGCTCACCAAGCTCGCCGAGATGCGCGCGCTGGGCGAGCCGATCGTGATGATCACGGCCTACGACCACCCGAGCGCCGTCGTGGTCGAGGAAGCGGGCGTCGACGTCGTCCTCGTCGGCGACAGCGCCGCCAACACCGTGCTGGGCTACCCGAACACGGTGCCGGTCACGGTCGAAGAGCTGCTGATGCTCACCCGCGCCGTCCGGCGCGGACTGAGCACGCCGCTCCTCGTCGGCGATCTGCCCTTCGGCTCCTACGAGGCCAGCGACGCGCTGGCGATCGAGACCGCCCACCGCTTCGTCAAGGAAGCGGGCTGCGACGCGGTCAAGCTCGAGGGCGGCGGGACGAGCGCGGAGCGGGCACGGGCGATCGTGCGCGCCGGTGTCCCCGTGATGGGCCACGTCGGCCTGACGCCGCAGACGGCGACGATGCTCGGCGGCTACCGCGCCCAGGGCCGCACCGCCGCGCGTGCCCGGCAGGTGCTCGACGACGCGCTCGCGCTGCAGGAGGCGGGCTGCTTCAGCATCGTCTTCGAGGCCATCCCCGCCTCCGTGACGGACGCGATCATGCCCTACATGGGCATCCCGATCATCGGGATCGGCGCCGGCCCCAGCACGGACGGGCAGGTCCTGGTCCTCCACGATCTGCTCACGATCCACGACGACTTCCAGCCGAAGTTCGCCAAGCGGTTCGCGGCGGTCAAGGACGAGATGCGCCGCGGCGTGGACGCCTACGCCCACGAGGTGCGCTCCCGCGCGTTCCCCGCGCCGGAGCACACGTACAACATCGCGCCCGAGGAATTGGACCGGTTCCGGGCGGAGCTTCCGAACGCTCCGCACGCGCGCGTCGGCTGATTAACAAGTCGTTCACATACACTGGCCGGCGATGAGCCGGCTGACGCAACTGTTCGCTTCCAAGGAACGGGAGTTCTTCGATCTCTTCGAGGAGGCGGCGAGCAACTCCGTGCGCGCCGCCGAACTCCTCGTGACGATCCTCGAAGAGTGGCCCGACAACGCCACCGCCATGCGCGACATGGTGATCTGCGAGCAGGAGGGTGACCGGATCACCCACGACATCATCCAGCGGCTCAACCACACGTTCGTGACGCCGTTCGACCGCGAGGACATCATCGCGCTGGCGTCAGCCCTGGATGACATCGTCGACTTCATCGAGGAGGTCGCGGACTTCCTCGGCCTGTACCGCATCGAAGCCCCGATGGAGCAGGCGGAGCGGCTCGCTGCGGTGCTGCGCGACGCGACCCGCCAGATCAGCGAGGCGATGCCGCGGTTGCGGACGCTCAAGGACATCCACCACTACACGGTGGAGGTCAACCGGCTGGAGAACGAAGGCGATCGGATCTACCGCGAAGCGGTCGCTTCCCTGTTCGACCACGGCATCGACCCGATGCTGGTCATCCGCTGGAAAGACATCTTCGAGCGCCTGGAGGAGGCGATCGACGCGACCGAGCGCGCCGTGAACACGCTCGAAGGCATCATCATCAAGAACCGCTAGAGCAGTGCATTCGGACCTCATTCTCTGGATCGTCGTCGGCACGGCGCTGGCGTTCGACTTCACCAACGGCTTCCACGACACCGCGAACTCGATCGCGACCTCGGTGTCGACGCGAGCCATGTCACCCCGCTTGGCGGTGATCATGGCCGCGACCCTGAACTTCGTCGGCGCGTTCCTGTCGCTGGCCGTGGCCGCGACGATCGCCAAGGGCATCGTCGACTCCACCTCGATCACGCTCCTGACGGTGTTCGCGGGCCTGATCGGTGCGATCGCCTGGAACCTCGTGACGTGGTGGCAAGGCTTGCCGTCCTCGTCCTCGCACGCCCTGATCGGCGGCATGGTGGGCGCGACGCTCGCCGCCCAGGGCCCTTCGGCCGTGTTGTGGGACGGCCTGATCGAGAAGGTCGCCGTGCCCGCGCTGGTCGCGCCGGTGCTGGCGATGCTCGCCGCCGGCGTCGCGATCCTCGTCGCGTATCGCATCGTCGGCCGCCAGAAGCCCGGCGTCGTGACGCGTGGCTTCCGGCTCGGCCAGCTCGCGACCAGCGCCTTGTTCTCGCTCTCGCACGGCACCAACGACGCGCAGAAGACGATGGGCATCATCTTCCTCGCGCTCGTCGCGAACGGGAACATGAGCGCTGACGCCGACATCCCGCTCTGGGTCGTCGTCTCGGCGGCGACCGCGATCGCGCTGGGCACCTACTTCGGCGGCTGGCGGATCGTGCGCACGATGGGCTCGCGGATCATCAAGATGGACCCGGCCCAGGGCTTCGCGGCCCAGGGCGCGGGTGCGGCGGTGATCCTGTCGGCTTCCCACGTCGGCTTCCCGCTGTCCACCACACACGTCATGTCGGGCGCGATCATGGGCGCCGGGGCCGCCAAGCGGCTCTCCGCGGTCCGCTGGGGCGTGGCGGGCAACATCGTGGTGGCCTGGATCCTCACGCTGCCCTGCTCGGCGGCCGTGGGGGCGTTCACCTACGGCGTGGTGTCGATCTTCGGTGACGGCTCGGTCGGGCCGATCGTCGTGGCCAGCGGGCTGCTCGTGGGGCTCGCGGCGTTCTTCGCGCGCAAGCTGCGACGTCCAGAGGCGGTGCCGGCGTGATGTTCGGCGTCGTCGAAATGGGGCAGATCGTCGAGGTGATCTGGGTATCGCTCCTGGCGGGCGTCGGCATCACGGCGTGCTTCTCGTTCGTGGTGCTCGGGCTGGCGCGCTACGTGGACTCCCACGGTGGCGTGCGGGTGGCGTGGGGCGCGCTCGCGCTGTTCACCTTCGCGCTGTTCATCGCCGGGATGATCTTCGCCGTGCAGGTCATGCTCACCAAAAGTGCCTAGTAGGTGATCTCGCGCAGCACGCGGGCGGGTGAGCCGGCCGCGATGCTGTAGGGCGGGATGTCGGACGTGACGACGCTGTTGGCGCCGATCACGCAGCGCTCGCCGACGGTGACGCCGGACGTGATCACGACGTTCGCGCCGCACCACACGTTGTCACCGACGGTTGTCGGCCCCTTCGAGGAGAAGCCCTGCCACGTGATCGGCTTGTCGGGGTCGTCGAAGCGGTGGTTGCCGTCGGTCACGAAGCAGCCGTTGGCGAACATGCAGTGCTCGCCGATCGTGACCCGGTCGACCGCCGCGACCTGCACGCCGAGGTTGAGGAAGCTGCCGCCGCCGATGTGGATGTGGCCGGAGCCCGTGAGCCACACATTGGGCTCCAGGACGACGTGCTCGCCCAGCGTGAGGCGGCCGTCGGCGAACAGCTCGAGGATCTCGCCGTGGAGCGGCCATTTGGCGAACGCACGCCGCTTGGCGAACTCGTAGTGGATGCGAGCGCGGTTCCAGGGCAGGCTGTTGCGCTGGTACCAGCGCCACTTCTGGGCCCACAGTTTGAGGTCGTCCACCCGCGCAGGATGGCATGCAGGGGGACGTAAGGCCGCGCGCGGAGCTAGCAATATGAGAGCTGACGGGCAAGCCTCGTGGGGTCACACCCAATCGCAGGAGGCTCTTCCCTTGCGGCTCACCCCGCTGTACGCCGTACTGTTCGCGCTTCTCTTCGCCGCTCCTTCCACCGCCGCCGTGCCGCATGTCGTGCAGCCGGGCGAGACGCTGTGGACGATCGCGGCCGCGAACAACTTGACCACGCGCACCGTCGCCGCCTTCAACGGCCTGTCCGAGAACTCGCAGGTCGTGCTCGGCTCGACGATCCAGGTGCCGTCGACGGTCGAGGGCTACGCCGCCCTCCAGAACGCGGGCCTCGTCGCCGCCGCGCCCGCTGCTGCACCGTCCGCCCCGGCTGCGGCCGCCGCGCCGGCCGCGGCTCCCACTTCCGCCGCTCCTGCCCCGCAGGGCGGCTACACCGTGCGGGCCGGCGACACGCTGTCCGGGCTCGCCGCGTCCTCGGGCGTGTCCCTGAACGACATCGCCGCCATGAACGGCCTCAACCCGAGCGGGCTGCTGCTCACGGGCACCGTCATCAAGCTGCCGACCGGTGCTCCCGCCCCGCCGCGTGCCTCGGAGCCCGCGCCGGCGCAGAAGGTGATCCCGCAGGCCGATCCCGCGCCGACCGCGACCCGCGTGGGCGCCGGTGACGTGCAGACCGTGGCCTCCCAGCACGGCGTCTCTCCCTCGCTCGCGACCGCAATCGCGTACCAGGAGAGCGGCTTCAACAACAACATGGTGTCCTCGGCCAACGCGCGCGGGGTGATGCAGGTCATGCCCGGCACGTGGGACTACGTGCAGCAGAACCTCGCCGCGCGACAGCTGAACCCGAACTCCGCGCACGACAACGTGACGGCGGGCGTTCTGTATCTGAAGCAGTTGCTGAACCAGACCGGCGGCAACGAGGCCGACGCCATTGCCGCGTACTACCAGGGATTGGGGGCGCTGCGTTCACGCGGCGTCTTTGACGACACGAAGCAGTACATCGCCAACGTCCAGGCGTTGCGCGGCCGCTTCGGCGGATAGGTTTATTGCAGATCGGTCCGCGGCGAAATCGTTTCGTCGCGGACCAATTTTGCTACTTTGGTCGTTGTGGCTGCCGTTTCCGCACCGACGATCGACCTGATCTTCTTGCTCTCGCAAGCCGCCCACGCGCTCCAGACGGAGATGACGGCGGCCCTCGAGAAGATCAACGCCACGCCGCGCGCGTACTGCGTGCTCACCAAGGCGCGGCAGGGCGAGTTCACCCAGAAGGAGCTCGCCGACCTCTGCGCCCTCGACAAGACCACGATGGTCGTGACGATGGACGCGCTGGAGCGGGACGGACTCGCCGAGCGTCGCCCCTCCCCCACGGATCGCCGCGCGCGCATCATCGCGGTGACGCCGGCGGGCGAGCAGGTGGTCGAGCGCGGCGAGGAGATCGTCGATTCGCTCTACAGCGACGTTCTGGGGTCGCTGCCGGACGAGCAGCGCGAGCCGTTCGTCGCGGCGCTGCAAGGCCTGATGAGTGGCCGTCTGGCGGAGCCGGCCGAGTGCTCCACCACTGTGCGACGACCTAGGTCATCCTGAACTAGATCGTCTACTTCGGGATCATTTGCTACGGTTCGGTCTATGACCGACCGATTTGCACTGCACCCCGACAACCGCTGGTTCGCGCTCGTGGTCCTGTGCGTCGGGTTCCTGATGATCGTCCTCGACTCGACGATCGTGAACGTGGCGCTGCCCTCGATCCAGACGGATCTCGAACTGTCCTCCGGTGGCCTGGCGTGGGTCATCAACGCCTACCTGATCGCGTTTGGCGGCCTGCTCCTGCTCGCCGGCCGCGTCGGTGATCTGATCGGCCGCCGCCAGGTCTTCCTGGCCGGGCTCGCGTTGTTCACGTTCGCCTCGCTCCTGTGCGGGCTGGCCATGGAGCCGTGGCAGCTGATCGCCGCGCGCTTCCTCCAGGGCGTCGGTGGCGCGCTGAGCTCCGCCGTGATCCTCGGCATGATCGTGACCATGTTCCCCGCGGGGCGCGAGCAGGCGAAGGCGATCGCGGTCTTCTCGTTCGTCGGGTCGGCCGGAGCGTCCCTGGGGCTGCTGCTCGGCGGCGTGCTCACCCAGTTGCTGTCGTGGCACTGGATCTTCATCGTCAACGTGCCGATCGGCGTTGCCGCGTTCGTGCTGGCTTCGCGGCTCCTGGCTCGTGAGAAGGGATTGGGGCTGCGTGCCGGCGCCGACGTCCCCGGCGCCGTGCTCGTGACCGGCGCGTTGATGCTCGGCGTCTACACGATCGTCGACGCCGAGTCCTGGGCGCTCGGCGCGGTCGCCGTGGCGCTGCTCGCAGCGTTCGTGGTGCGCCAGGCGACCGCGGAACGGCCGCTGCTGCGGCTCGGGCTCTTGAAGTCGCGCGATGTGGCCGGCGCGAACGTCGTCCAGATGGTCGCCGTCGCGGGCATGCTCGGCATGTCGTTCCTGGCTGTGCTGTACCTGCAGCGCGTGCTCGGCTACGACGCGTTCGCCACCGGCGTCTCGTTCCTCCCGATCTCGCTGGCGATCGGGGTCTTGTCGCTCGGCTTTTCCGCGCGACTGATCATGCGCTTCGGCGCGCGCATCGTCCTGCTGCCCGCCCTGGCGGCGATGGCGGCCGGCCTGTGGATGCTCGGTCAGGCGGGCGTCGACGGGCAGTATTGGGTCGACGTGTTGCCCGCACTGTTGCTGATGGGCGTCGGTGCAGGGTTGGTGATTCCGGCACTGATGACGCTGGCCATGTCCGGCGTGGCGCCCGAGGACTCCGGCTTCGCCAGCGGGCTCGTGAACACGACCCAGCAGGTCGGTGGCGCCTTCGGCATCGCGATCCTTGCCTCGGTAGCGGCAAACGAGACGGGCGGCGCGACCGACCCGGCGGCGCTGGTCGCGGGCTACAGCGCGGCGTTCGAGTTGGCCGCGGGGCTCGCGGTCGCGGCGCTGGTGTTGGCGGCCGTGGTGTTGCGGCGGCGGCCGGCCGTCGTTGCGGAGGCCGAGGAGTCGCGGGTTGCCGTGACCGCGTAGCGGTTAGAGCGCCGCGCGGGTTGGGCTGGGCGGCAAGGCGAACTCGAAACGAACGGCAACTGCCCGGTAAGGGGGTGGTGAGCCCGCCGCGCGGCAAGGACGAGCTGGGTTTTCGACCCTGACGGTGGAAAACCCAGCCAGCGCGAGTGGGTGCGGTCGGAAACATCCGCTCAGCGGACCTTTCCGACCTCACCCCTGCCGCGCGGCAGACTCACCACCCCATCGATGAGCAGTTCTGCCGTTCGTTTCGAGTTCGCCTCGGCGCCGAGCCAACCCAGCCCGGCGCTCTAGCCACCCACCCGCGCGGCCTACGCCGCCGCAGGCACCTTCCGCGCGCGAGGCTTGCGCTTGGGCTTCGGAGCGGCCGGCGTGAGGTCGCGGAGGAAGCGGCCCGTGTGGGACTCCTCCACGGCGGCGATCTCTTCCGGGGTGCCGGTGGCCATCAGCTGGCCGCCCTCTTCGCCGCCTTCGGGGCCCATGTCGATGAGGCGGTCGGCGGTCTTGATGACGTCCAGGTTGTGCTCGATGACGACGACGGAGTTGCCCTGGTCCACGAGGCGCTGCAGGACTTCCAACAGCTTCTGGATGTCCGCGAAATGCAGGCCGGTGGTGGGCTCGTCGAGGATGTAGAGCGTGCGGCCGGTGGCGACCTTGGCGAGCTCGGCCGCGAGCTTGATGCGCTGGGCCTCGCCGCCGGACAGGGTCGTGGCGGGCTGGCCGAGGCGCATGTAGTCCAAGCCGACGTCGTGCAGCGTCTGCAGGCGGCGCTTGAGCTTCGGGATGTGCGCGAAGAACTCCAGCGCCTCTTCCACCGGCATGTCCAGCACGTCCGCGATGGTCTTGCCCTTGAAGCGGATGTCCAGCGTCTCGCGGTTGTAGCGCTTGCCGTGGCACTGCTCGCACGGGACGTAGATGTCCGGGAGGAAGTGCATCTCGATCTTGATCTGGCCGTCGCCCTTGCAGACCTCGCAACGGCCGCCCTTGACGTTGAACGAGAACCGGCCGGCCTTGTAGCCGCGGGCGCGGGACTCCTGCGTCTTGGAGTACAGGTCGCGAATCTGATCGAACAGGCCGATGTAGGTGGCCGGGTTGGACCGCGGCGTGCGGCCGATCGGCGACTGGTCGACCGAGATGATCTTGTCCAGGTGCTCGAGGCCCTTGATGCGCTTGTGGGCCCCCGGGCGCATCCGCGCGCGGTTGAGCTTGTTCGCGACGGCCTTGTAGAGGATCTCGTTGATCAGCGTGGACTTGCCCGAGCCGGACACGCCGGTGACGGCGCAGAACACGCCCAGCGGAACCTTGACGCTGACGTTCTTGAGGTTGTGCTGGGACGCGCCGACGATCTCGACGTAGTTCGACGGCTTGCGGCGGGCGCCCGGCGCCTCGATCTTGCGCGTACCCGAGAGGAACTGGCCGGTGAGCGAGTGCTCGACCTGCATGATCTCCTCGGCCGTGCCCTTGGCGACGACATGGCCGCCGTGCTCGCCGGCGCCCGGACCCATGTCCACGACATAGTCGGCCGCGCGCATCGTGCCCTCGTCGTGCTCCACGACCAGGACGGTGTTGCCGAGGTCTCGCAGCCGCTGCAGCGTCGCGATGAGCCGCTCGTTGTCGCGCTGGTGCAGGCCGATCGACGGCTCGTCGAGGATGTACAACACGCCCACGAGCGACGAGCCGATCTGCGTCGCCAGCCGGATCCGCTGCGCCTCGCCGCCCGACAGCGTCGACGACGCGCGCTCCATCGACAGGTAGCCGACGCCGACGTTGTCCAGGAACCGCAGCCGCTCGTCTATCTCGCGCAGGATGAGCCGCGCGATGGCTCGGTCCTGCGAGGAGAGCTCCAGCTGGTCCATCCACTCGATGGCGCGCTTGGCGCTCAGCGCCGTGAACTCGTTGATCGGCAGCCCGCCGACCTTGACCGCCCGGGACTCGGGCCGCAGCCGCGCGCCCTTGCACTCCGGGCACGGCCGCATCGACATGTACTCCTCGATCTTCTCCCGCGACCAGTCGGAGTCGGTCTCCTTGTAGCGGCGCTCCAGGTTCGGGACGATGCCCTCGAACGTGGTCATGTAGGACCGCTTGCGCCCCATCCGGTTGCGGTAGGAGACGTAGAGCTTCTCGCCGTTGGTGCCGTACAGGAACAGGTTCTGGACGTCTTCCGTCAGCTCTTCCCAGGAGGCGTCGACATCCACCTCGTAGCGCTCGGCGATGGCCTGCGCGATCTGCTCGTAGTAACCCGTCGCGCCCGAGGACCACGGGAGAATCGCGCCCTCGTTGATGGACAACGACGGATCCGGCACCACGAGCTCCGGGTCGATCTCCATCATCGAGCCCAGGCCGGTGCAGCGCGGGCAGGCGCCGTGCGGCGCGTTGAACGAGAACGAACGCGGCTCCAGCTCCGGCATCGAGATGCCGCAGTGCAGGCAGGCGAAGCGCTCGGAGTACGTGAAGATCTCCGGGTCACCCTCGCGCGGGACGGTCTCCACCTCGAGGATGCCGTCGGCCAGCGACACGGCGGTCTCCACCGAGTCGGCCAGGCGCTTGCGCAGCTCCGGCCGCATGACCAGACGGTCCACGACGACCGAGATGTCGTGCTTGTACTTCTTGTCCAGCACGATCTCTTCTTCGAGCTGGCGCAGCTCGCCGTCCACCTTCACGCGGGTGAAGCCCTCGGACCGCAACTCGGCCAGCTGCTTGCCGTACTCGCCCTTGCGGCCGCGCACGATCGGCGCCATGACCATGAACCGCGTGCCCTCTTCCAGACCCATGATCTGGTCGATGATCTGCTCCGCGGACTGCGCGGCGATGGGCCGGCCGCAGTTGAAGCAGTGCGGCTTGCCGACGCGCGCCCAGAGCAGGCGCAGGTAGTCGTAGATCTCCGTGACCGTGCCGACCGTGGAGCGCGGGTTGCGCGACGTGGTCTTCTGGTCGATCGAGATGGCCGGCGATAGGCCCTCGATGGAGTCCACATCCGGCTTGTCCATCTGCCCCAGGAACTGGCGCGCATACGCGGACAGCGACTCCACGTAGCGGCGCTGGCCCTCGGCGTAGATGGTGTCGAAGGCGAGTGAGGACTTGCCCGAGCCGGACAGGCCGGTGATGACCACGAGCGAGTCTCGTGGCAGCTCGACGGTGACGTCCTTGAGGTTGTGCTCGCGGGCGCCGGTGACGACGATGGAGTTCTGACGGCTCGACATAAGACCGCCTCCCATTCTACGGCGGAGCCGGACGTACTTCTCGAACAGATGTTCGCTAGGTGCGGGGAACGCGGACCGGAGCGGTCAGCAAACCGGCGTCGAGCAGCTTGCCCTCGAGATAGACGAGGAACGGCTCTACCTGCAGCTCTTCCCCGGTCGCGCGGCGCAGCAACTCACGCGAGTCGAACTTGCGCCCGTGCCGGTGGATGTTGTCGCGCAGCCACTCGCGCAGCGGATCGAAGTCGCCGACGGCGATGGAGTTGTCGATGTCCGGCAGATCGGTGCGCAGCGCCTGCCACAGCTGCGCGGCCATCAGGTTCCCGATCGTGTACGTCGGGAAATAGCCGATCATCCCGGTGCCCCAGTGGATGTCCTGCAGGACGCCCTCGAGCACGGACGGGGTCTCGAGCCCCAGCAGCCGGTGCGTGGCCTCGTCCCAGGCGTCCGGGAGGTCGGCGACGCTCAGCCGCCCCTCGACCAGCGCCAGCTCGAGCTCGAACCGCAACGCGATGTGCAGGTTGTACGTCGTCTCGTCGGCCTCGATCCGGATCAGCGAGAGCCGCACCTGGTTGACGGAGCGGTAGAGCTCGTTGACGTCCCAGGCGTCGAACGGATGCCCGAAGTGGCGCTGCATGACCGGCAGGATCCACTCGGAGAACGGCTTGCCGCGGCCGACGAGGTTCTCCCACAGGCGGCTCTGGGACTCGTGCGTACCGAGCCCGGCGGCGTCGGCGAGCGTCGTCCGGTAGTGCGCGGGCGACATCTGCGCCTCGTACAGGCCGTGCCCGAACTCGTGCAGACAGGAGTAGAACGCCATCGCGAGGTCGTCCGGCTCCCAGCGCGTCGTGAGCCGCACGTCGGTGTGCGCCATCGAGCGCGCGAACGGGTGCACCGACGGGTCCAGGCGCCAGTGCTCGCCGTTGTAGCCGACGGCGCGCAGGAGCTCATCCGCGAATGGGTGTTGGCGCTCCTGCGGGAAATGGCCTGGGAAGACGCGGCCGTCCTCTCCCGCCGCCGCTGCCGCCGAGACGAGCGGGACGAGCTCCGCCTGGATGTGCGTGAACAGCCCCTGGAGCTCCTCGGTGGTGAGGCCGGGCTCGTAGTCGTCGAGCAGGATGTCGTACGGATGCGCGAACTCGCCCGAATCGTCGAAGCACGCGATATAGCGCTGTTGGAGCTCCAGGAGGTGCTCGAGCGCGGGCGCGAACGGCTTGAAGTCAGCCTTCTCGCGCGCTTCGAGCCAGGACTGTTGCGCGTGCGCCGACGCCCCGGACATCTCCGCGGCGAGCTCGGTGGGCACGCGGACGGCCTTCTCGTGGTCGCGCTTGAGCACGGCGATCAGCCGCACGTCGTCCGAGTCGGGGTCCTCCGAGGCCGCCCACGGCTCCAGCTCGTCGAGGATGCGCCCGAGCTGCGGGTCGGTCAGGTTCTTGTGCTGAATCCGCTCGAGCGCCTCGAACTGATCCGCGCGCGCGTCCGCCCCGCCCGGCGGCATCATCGTGTTCTGGTCCCACAGCAGCAGGCCGCCGATCCCGTTGAGATCGGCGATCTCGCGGGCGCGCCGGTGGAGTTCGGAAAGCTCGTTCATCGACCTGCTCTGGCGTAGACGTCGTCGAGGAGCGCGTCGGGATCGGCGAGCTCGAAGTGCTCCGCGAGGTACGCGGCGGTCTCCTCGCGCGAGCTGCCGCTGAGCGCCATGTTGAGGGCGATCAGGCGCGCGCCGGAGTCGTCGCTGGAGAGGGGCGTGACGGGCGCGGGCGCGTCGGCGGCGGGCGGCGAGGGCGCGGTGCCGGCGACGTCGGCCTGCAGCTGCTCGAGGCCCTGCGCGAGGCGTTCGCCGGAGGCGCGGAGGGCGGTGAGCAGGCGGCCCAGCTCGGACTCGAGCTCGTCGAGCTTGGACAGCATGCCCGCGGTGGCCTGCTGGACCTCCGTGACGTGGTCGGAGGCTTCGCGGGAGGCCTCGGCGCGGACGGAGGCGACGCTGCGCTCAGCGGCCTCGAGGATCTCGCGGACCTGGTCGGAGGTGGACGCGGCGAACGAGGGAGCCGGCAACGGCGTATTCGTCTCGAAGGCGTCCGCGACCCGGCGCAGATGCTCGTCCACTGCGGCTGGGTCGTAGCCGCGGCGACCGGTTGGGAAGTCTCGGCGCTGGATTCCGTCCCGATCCACGACCGCTCAGGATAGGAGGCGCGTCGGCGCGCTACGGCAGTTGCGGGCGGCCGGCGGCGTCGCGGACGATCAGGCCGTCGCGTTCGAGCCCCACGAGGACGCGTTCGAGCCGCTCGCCGTCCAGTGGGAAGGGCTCGCCGGCGAGCAGCGACGCGATCACGCGCCCACGTGCCCACCTATCCGTGTCTTCGAATTTCGTGGGCTTGACGCGACGAGCGGGAGTGATGACCAGGCGCAGGCAGCCGCGCTCCACCGGGCACTGCGCACAGTCCGGATTGCGAGGGCGGCACACGGTCGCCCCGAGTTCCATCATCGCCTGGTTGAACGGTGCCGCCCGCCCGCGTGGGAGCAACTCGTCAGCGCGCGCGGAGACGTCGATCTCCAGCCCCTCGCGCCGGGTGAGCACGCGGCGCACATTGGTGTCCGCGGCGGCCATGTCCCGATCCCACGCAAACGAGGAGACGGCAGCCGCCGTGTACTTCCCCACGCCGGGCAGCTCAGTGAGGTCAGAAGGCCAGCCATGCTCGGCGACGTGCGCGGCGGCGCGCTGCAGCGCCAACGCGCGGCGGTTGTAGCCCAGCCCCGACCACAACGCGAGCACCTCGCGCACCGGCGCCTCAGCCAGGGCACGAGCCGTCGGGAACTCGTCGAGCCACCGCTCGTAATACGGGACGACCCGCAGCGCCTGGGTCTGCTGGAGCATCACCTCGGACACGAGCAGCGCGTACGGGTCACGCGTCTCGCGCCAGGGCAGCGGCCTCCGGACTTCCTCGTACCACTCGAGCAGCGCTTCTACGTCCACACACGGACCATAGAACCGAGGTCACTTGCGTTCGCTCATGATCGTTTTGTAACGTTCGCAACCAGCAAACCACCAGGAGGAGAGAGGATCTTGCTGCAACGCGCCTTCGCGGCCGCGGTGATCACCGCTGCCTGCGTCGCGACTCCGGCTGCCGCACACGCCGCCACCCCGCTCAGTCCCAGCGGGCTCACGGTCGACCGCCTCACCAACCCGCTCGGGCTCGCCAGCGCCCGTCCGGCGCTCGGCTGGACGCTCAGCGGCGACGGTCGTGGACGTGAGCAGTCCGCCTACCAGGTCGTCGTCAGCAAGGGCGACGCCACCGTCTGGGACAGCGGCGAGATCCGCTCCCCCGCTTCGGCGAACGTGCCGTACCAGGGTCCCGCGCTCGACTCGGCCGCGCAGTACCGCTGGAAGGTCCGGGTCTGGGACGAGAGCGGCAAGCCGAGCGAGTACAGCGCGCCCGCGCAGCTCGAAACCGCGCTCCTGACCAACGCCGACTGGACCGCGAAGTGGATCGCCGCACCCGCCGATGATCTGAACCTCAGCGGCGCGCGCTGGATCTGGCACGAGGACGGCACGCAGAACATGCCGGCCATGACGCGCTACCTGCGCACCTCGTTCACCCTCGCGAGCGCGCCGAGCAGCGCGCGCCTGCTCTTCACGGTCGACGACGAGGCCGCCATCTACGTCAACGGCACGCTCGTCGCCGACACCAAGTCCCTGAGAGACAACGACGAGAACGCCTGGCAGAAGGCGCAGATCGTGGAGGTCGCGCTGAAGGCGGGCCCGAACACGATCGCCGTCCAGGCCAAGAACCGCCTCAACGGCAACGGCGCCGCCACGCCGGGCGCCTTCATCGCTCGCCTGCAGGCCGACGGCGCGACGGTGGCGACGAGCTGGAAGTCCAGCGCGACCGGCCCCGCCGGCTGGGAGCAGCCCACCTTCGACGACTCGACCTGGCAGGCAGCGCGCGAGCTCGCCACCTACGGCTCCGGCCCCTGGGGCGGCAACGTCTCCCTCCCGAGCCAGCCGAGCCCGTATCTGCGCAAGGACTTCACGGCCGCCGCGAACATCGCGCAGGCCCGCCTGTACGTGTCCGCGCTCGGCCTGTACGAGGTCTCGATCAACGGCCAGAAGGTCGGCGACCACGTCCTCACGCCGGGCTGGACGGAGTACACCAAGCGCGTCCCGGCCCAGACCTACGACGTCACGGACCTGCTCAAGACCGGGGACAACGCGATCGGCGCCGTCCTCGGCGAGGGCTACTACGCCGGCCGTCTCCAGGGCGGTCGCAAGTGGGGCACGAACCCGGCGCTGATCGCCCAGCTGAAGATCACCTACGCCGACGGCACCTCGACCCGCGTCAACACCGACGACACGTGGCAGGTCGGCACGGGCGGCCTGCGCGCCTCCAGCATCTACGACGGCGAGAGCTACGACGCCCGCCTGGACCGCGCCGGCTGGAACCAGCCCGGCTTCAGCGGCGGCTGGCGCAGCGCGGTCGTGCGCAACGAGACGATGACCCTCGAGCCCGACAAGAGCCCGCCGATCAAGGTCATCAAGACGCTGCAGCCCAAGACGGTCACCGAGCCCAAGCCCGGCGTCACCGTCTACGACCTCGGCCAGAACTTCGCCGGCTGGGCGAAGATCACCGCCTCCGGCGCCGCCGGCTCCCAGGTCAAGCTGCGCTTCGGCGAGATCCTCAACGCCGACGGCACGGTCTACACCACCAACCTGCGCTCCGCCCAGCAGACGGACACGTTCACGCTCCGAGGAGCGGGGACGGAGACCTACGAGGCGCGCTTCACCTACCACGGCTTCCGCTACGTCGAGGTCACCGGCACCAAGCCGGACACGCTCGAAGGCCGCGTCGTCACGTCCGATCTCCCCGAGTTCGGCACCTTCACGTCCGACAACGCGCTCGTGAACCAGATCCAGAGCGCCATCCGCTGGGGCCAGTGGTCGAACTTCCTGGCCGTCCCGACCGACGCCTCCCAGCGCGACGAGCGCCTCGGCTGGACCGGCGACATCCAGGCGTTCGCCACCACGGGCACGTTCAACGCCGACGCGAGCAACTACCTCGGCCGGTGGCTGCAGACGTTGCGGGACAGCCAGTCGGCCAACGGCGCCTTCCCGGACGTCGCGCCCGTGACCTGCTGCGGCGACGGCGTCGCGGGCTGGGGCGACGCCGGCACGGTCGTCCCGTTCGCGCTCTACAAGCGCTACGGCGACCCGCGCATCCTGCGGGAGAACTACGACGCCATGGAACGCTGGATCGCGTACCTGCAGGCCAACAGCAACAACCTGATCCGCCCCAACAGCGGCTACGGCGACTGGCTCGCGCCCGACAACACCGCGCTGGACCTGATCGGCACGGCGTTCTTCGCCCACTCCACCGACCTCGTCCGTCAGGCGGCGACGATCCTCGGCGAGGACGCCGATGCGGCGTCCTACGCATCCCTCTACGCCCAGATCAAGTCCGCCTTCGCGAACCGCTGGGTCCGCGCCGACGGCACCGTCGGCTCCGGCAGCCAGACGAGCTACGTGCTCGCGCTGAAGTTCGGGCTCGTCCCCGACAACCTGAAAGCCGCCGCATTCAATCGCCTCGCCGACGACGTGGCCCGCCGCGGGAATCACCTGTCCACGGGCTTCCTCGGCACCCCGTTCCTGCTCAACGTGCTCGAGGACGGCGGGCGCGCCGACCTCGCGCACAAGGTCCTCGTGCAGGACTCGTACCCGAGCTGGGGCTACATGCTCAGCCGCGGCGGGACGACGATCTGGGAGCGCTGGGACGGCATCCGCCCGGACGGCTCGCTCCAGGACGCGGGGATGAACTCGTTCAACCACTTCGGGCTGGGGTCGATCGGCGATTGGCTCTACGACGAGGTCGGCGGCCTGGCACCGCTGGAGCCGGGCTACAAGAAACAGCTCGTCGCGCCGTCCACGGGTGAGCTGGGCGCCGCGTCCTCCGCCGTGAAGACCGCCTACGGCCCGGCGAAGACCGCCTGGTCCAAGGACGCCGAGGGCCGGCTGACGATCGACGTCGACGTCCCGATCAACACCCGCGCGGAAGTGCGCGTCCCGCTCACGGACGGACAGGTCGTGTTCGAGAGCGGCAAGCCCGCGGCCGAGCAGCCGGGCGTGGTCCACAAGGGCACGGCGAACGGCGTCGCCACCTACGAGGTCGGCTCGGGCAGCTACCGCTTCCTGGCCGCGGTGAGCACCGCCACGAGCGTGAACACGAACATGAACGCCAACGTGCCCGCCACGCTGGCGCTCTCCGTCGGCAACGCTTCGCTGGGCGCGCTCACGCCGGGCGTCGCGCGCACGTACACGGGTGAGAGCACGGCCACGGTCACCTCGACGGCCGGCGACGCCGCGCTGGCCGTGTTCGATGCCAGCGCGACGGCGACCGGCAAGCTCGTGAACGGCTCGTTCGCGCTCGCGCAGCCGCTGCAGGTGGACGGCAAGGCGGTCGGCGGGTCGAGCAACCCCACCCCGCTGCACGCCTGGATCGGACCGGTGAGCAACGGCACCAAGGCGCTCGCGTTCTCGCAGACCGTCGGCGCCGACGAGGGCCTGCGGACCGGCAGCTACGGCAAGACGCTGACGTTCACGCTCAGCACCACGAGCCCCTAGATCGAGTGGATGACCGCCTTGGCCACGAAGTGCGTGGCCAAGGCGTCCCGCTCGGTGAACGAGAGCACGTGGATCCAGGCCGTGAAGCGGCCGTCGAACGTCCCGTGCAGCTCGATCGGCGCCGGCCCGGAGGCATCGCGGTAGCCATCCCACGACTCCTCCGCCGCGCGCCAGTCCACCTCCCACCCGCCGAGCACGCGGGGAAAGAGCCCGAGCGTCTCCTCCTGCGGCGTGAGGTCCAGCCGGAACAGGCCGGGGGCGAGCAGGATCGCCGCCCGCGCGCCGAACTCGACCAGGCGCGAGGTCGTGATCAGCAGCCCGCCGTCATCCAGCGTGCACGCGAGCTGGCCCAGCGCGGCGCCCTCCGCAGCCGCCAGGTCCGGGTTCAGCAGCTGAGCCGCAGCGCGATCCACTCGTCCTCCGTCCCCAGCCCCTGCGCGACGATGAAGCCCGCCGCCTCGTAGCCCTTGACCACGTCCGGCATCTCGTCGGTGACGATCCCGGACACGATCACGTGGCGGACGCTCGCGTCCACGGCCGCGGCGACGCGCTCGTGCACGGGCGGCGGCGCGTTCACCAGCAGCACGGTCGCGAGCGGGATGTCGTCGACGGCGAGGTCGCTCACCGCCACCTCTACAGACACGCCGTTGCGCTCCACGTTCTCGCGCGCGACCTCGATCGCCACTGGCACCCGGTCGACGCCCACGACCGGCGCCCAGCCGAGCTTCGCGGCCACGATCGCGAGGGTGCCGACGCCGCAGCCGAGATCGGCGGCGCTCCCGCCCGGCTCCAGCTCCAGCAGCAGCGCGACGCACATCTGCGTCGTCGGGTGCGAGCCGGACCCGAACGCGCTGCCACGCCGCTCCACCACGACCTCGATCGGCGCGTCGGTCTCGCGATCGAACGGCGAACGGATGCCGACAACGCCGCCGATCACGACGCCCGCCCCCATCTGGCGCAGCTTCCAGTCCGCCGGCACCGCTTCGACCACACCCCCGGTGAGCTCCCGCACCGCCTCCGAGAACATCGCGCCGGAGTAGGCCGCGTACGCGCCGGAGTCCTCGCGCACGCCGCCGGGCAGAAGCGGCAGGACGACGTCGAGCAGGTCCTCGTCGCCCGTGAAGGTGAGCCGATACATCAGGTGCCGAAGCCTGCCAGACCCCGCTCCAGGCGGGAGTACACCCGGCGCGTCTCGAGCCGCAGCTCGGCCGCGACGGTCAGCGGGTGCTCGCCCGCGAGCAGGCGCTTCATCGCGGCGCGGAAGATCATCCGGTGCGCCCACGCGAGCGAACGGACGGCCGTCGCCGCGACGAGGTCGTAGTCCTCGCTGACGGCGAGGGTCAGCTCGTGCGCTTCGCGCTCCCAGTATGTGAGCAGCCGCGCCTGCAGCGCCGCGCTCCCGCGCACGACCCGCGGCACCGTCATCAGCGCCTCGACCCGCCCTGACTCGATCTGGTCCAGCCAGGCCATCGTCTCGGCCTCGAAGAGCTGCGGCAGCGAGACGCCGGGCGCGCGCGTGCGGATCGCCTCCACCTGGGCCGCGAGCCGGTCCTCGCTGCGGAAGAAGACGAGGTCCTCCTTCGTCGCGAAGTGGTTGAAGACCGTCTTCTCGGCCACGTCGGCGGCGCGCGCGACATCCGCCACGGTCACCGCGTCGAACCCGTGCTCGAGGAACAGCTCCATCGCCGTCGCGGCGATCGACTCCCGGGTCTCCCGCTTCTTGCGCTCGCGCAGTCCTTCCATGAGAGCGCTCATTGTACTTGGCTTACAGTCACTGTACTTTTACAGTCACATGATCGAAGTCAAGGACCTGCGGAAAGCGTTCGGGGACGTCGAGGCCGTGCGCGGCGTCTCGTTCTCGGTCGCCCCCGGCGAGGTGTTCGGATTTCTGGGTCCGAACGGCGCCGGCAAGACGACCACCATCAACATGCTGTGCACGCTCGCGAAGCCCACGGGCGGGAGCGCGACCGTCGCCGGCCACGACGTGACGCGCGAGCGTGACGACGTCCGCCGCCACATCGGGCTGGTCTTCCAGGACCCCACGGTCGACGGGTACCTGACGGCGGCGCAGAACCTGAAGCTCCACGCCGAGCTCTACGGCGTGCCGTCCGACCTGGTCGCCCCACGGATGCGGCAGGTGCTGGAGATGGTCGGGCTCTACGACCGCCGCGACGCTGAGGTCAAGACGTTCAGCGGCGGGATGCGGCGGCGGCTGGAGATCGCGCGCGGGCTGATGCACTCGCCGCGCGTGCTGTTCCTCGACGAGCCGACGATCGGGCTGGACCCGCAGACGCGCGCGTCGATCTGGGGCTACATCCACGAGCTGCGTGAGCGAGAGGAGATCACGATCTTCATGACCACGCACTACATGGACGAGGCCGAGTTCTGCGACCGGATCGCGATCATGGACGAGGGCGAGATCGTCGCGCTGGACACGCCCGCGGCGCTGAAGGCGCAGGTCGGCGCCGACCGGATCAAGATCGAGACCGAGGACGACGACGCGGCGCTGGAAGCGCTGCGCGCGTACGACGCCACACGCTCGGAGGGCGGAATCGCGTTCTACGTGGAGAACGGGGCGCAGTTCGTCCCGACGCTGTTCGCGGAGCTCGAGGTGCCGATCACCTCGGTCAGCGTCTCCCGCCCCAGCCTCGACGACGTGTTCATGTCCTTCACGGGCAAGACGATCCGGGACGCCGAGGCCGCGCCGAACGCGAACCGGATGATCATGCGGATGATGGCGGGCCGATGAGCACCTTCGACATCGTCCGCGTCCGGGTGCCCGAGCGCAGCTACCGCAACGAGCTGCGCGCCGTGAAGATCGTCTGGACGCGGGAGCTCATCCGCTTCCGCAAGGACCGGCTGGGCATCGTCACGTCGCTCGTCCAGCCGCTGCTGTTCCTGTTCGCGCTCGGCTCCGGGCTGAACATGACGACGTTCATCTTCCCCGGCATCCTGTGCATGTCGGTGATGTTCACCGCGATCTTCAACGCGGCTTCGATCGTGTGGGACCGCGAGTTCGGCTTCCTGCGCGAGATGCTGGTCGCGCCCGTGCGCCGCTCGTCGATCGTGATCGGCAAGTGCCTCGGGGGTGCGACGGTCGCGGCGCTGCAAGGCGTGGTCCTGATCGTGCTGATGCCGCTCGTCGACGTGCCCTACAGCGTGCCCGTGATCGTCGGGGCGTTCGGGCTGATGCTGCTGCTCGCCTTCGCCATGAGCGCGTTCGGCCTGATGCTCGCCGCGCGCGTGAAGCAGATGCAGTCCTTCATGCGGCTCTCGCAGATGATCGTGATGCCGTTGTTCTTCATCTCGGGCGCGCTGTTCCCGGTGTCCAACCTGCCCGGCTGGCTCGCGGTCCTGAACCGGCTGGACCCGATCACGTACGCCGTCGACCCGATGCGCAAGCTGATCCTCGACGACGTGGTTGGCGTGACGTGGTTCGGCTGGCCGGTGCCGAGCGGGCTCGAGGTGCTGATGATCGCGGTGCTCGGGCTGGTCATGCTCGCGGTCGCGACCTGGGAGTTCTCGGACTCGGAGTAGCTCGTATATGCCTCCTACGGTATATTCGATGGCATGCTGTCGACGTTCGAGGTGCTCTCGCTGCCCGCGCGGCGTGAGATCATCGCGCAGCTGCGGGCCGGCCCGAGCTCCGTGAGCGACCTGTCGGCCGCGCTCGGGCTGAGCCAGCCGATCACGTCCAAGCACCTGCGCGTGCTGCGGGACGCCGGGTTCGTGAGCGTGCGGCCCGACGCGCAGCGGCGCTGGTACGAGCTGCGGGCGGAGCCGTTCGTCGAGGTGGCGCAGTGGCTCGAGCCCTATCGCTGGATGTGGGAGGACCGGCTCGACCGGCTCGGCCGATACCTGGATGAGGAGGCTTCGCAATGACCGATCCTGTGTTCCTCGGCGACGCGATCCGTGTGGAGCGACGCTACGACCACCCGATCGAGCGTGTCTGGCAGGCGGTGACGACGCCGGAGGGCCTGGCGGAGTGGTTCCCCGCCCCGGTCAGGTTCGAGGGCGACGTCGCCGACTTCGGTGACGACAAGGGCAAGGTGCTCACGTTCGAGCCACCGCACCGGCTCCGGTTCACCTGGGGCGACGATCAGCTGGAGTTCGAGCTGCGGACGGAGGGCGACGGGACGGTGTTCGTGCTCACGCACACGTTCAGCGACCGCGCCGGCGCGGCGAGCTTCGCTTCCGGGTGGGAGAACTGCCTGCAGGTCCTGAGCCTGGTGCTCGCGGGCAAGCCGGTGCCGGAGCCGGACCGGTTCGAGGCGCGCCACGAAGAGCTGGTGCGGGCATTCGGGCTCGAGGAACCGGTCGTGATCCGGGGCGACAAGGGCTGGAGCGTGCGGATCGAGCGCCAGCTCGTCGTGCCCGCCGCCGTCGCGTGGGAGCGGCTCGCGGCGGGGGCGCTCGAGGTGCCGAACGTGCTGGTCAGCCTCGGCGACGGGACCGGGCACGGCGCCCGGCTGGTCGTCGCGGTCAACGGCTCGGAGGCGCGGGAGCTGGAACCGGCGACGGCGTGGGTACGCGCCGCGGTCGCACGAGCAGCAGCGGGGTGAGCAGGAGCAGCGCGCCCGCGGCGGCGACCGCTTCCCGCAGGCCGATGACCGCCGCGAGCACGCCCCAGGCGGCGGTGAGCACGGCGATCGTGAGGTTGCTGGTGACGTTCCACGCCGCGAGCGTTCGAGCGATGCGGTCGTCGGGCGTGAGCTGCAGCCGGCGCGTGGCGAAGTGCGGCATGAACACGCCCATGCTCGTGACCAGCGCGAACTGAGTGGCGAGGACCAGCGCGAGCCCGCCCGGCCCGGGCATCACGAACGCGAGCGGGAGCGAGCAGCAGGCCCGCAGCGTCCCCGCGACCAGCAACACGCGACCGCTCGTCCAGCGCCGCGCGAGCCGCGCCCCGATGATCCCGCCGACGCACGGCACCCCGAACGCGACCGCGTAGGCGAATGGCGAGAACCCGAGCTCGGAGAGCATCAGCACGGCCATCAGCGGCGCCGTCGCGAGGATGAGGCCGCTGACGAGGACCGTGTTGAGGAACAGCGGCCGCAGGTCCGGGTCGCCGAGGATGAACCGCCAGCCCTCCAGCACATCGCTCAGCTGCGTGGTGGGTCGGGGCGCGGGCGCAGGCTCTCCCCCGCCGATCGCGCGCAGGCCCAG
The DNA here is from genome assembly GCA_027587225.1 of Solirubrobacter taibaiensis. Lineage (GTDB taxonomy): Bacteria > Actinomycetota > Thermoleophilia > Solirubrobacterales > Solirubrobacteraceae > Solirubrobacter > Solirubrobacter taibaiensis. The sequence continues at coordinate 30,216 of JAPDDQ010000042.1, read as the reverse complement.
CGCGGACAGCGCGAAGCTCGCCGCGTTGGCCACGACGGTGACCGCCGGGCCGAGCAGGCCGATCGCGGCGCCGCCCAGCGGCGGACCGAGGACCGCGGCGGTCCAGTTCGTGGACTCGAAGCGCGCGTTCGCCCGCAGCAGCTCGTCCGGCGGGACGAGCCCCTTCACGTAGGCGCCGCTCGCCGCGCGGAACGCGATCCCGCAGGCGGCCACGAGCACGGACACGAGCACGAGGTGCGTGAACGTCAGCCAGCCCATCCAGACGGCGATCGGGACGGTCAGCAGCGCGACGAAGCGCACGAGGTCCGTCGCGATCATCACCGGCCGCTTGCGCCGGAACTCCACCCAGGGTCCGAGCGGGATCGCCACCAGCGCGCCGACCGCCAGCCCCGCCGCCGCGAGCGCCGACACCGCGGCCGGGCCGGCGTCGAGCACGAGGATCGCGATCAGCGGGAAGGCATCGAACGCGATCCAGGTGCCGAAGGTCGAGGCCGCGTACGCGGCCCACAACCAGCCGAAATCAGTCGGCGGCTGCGGTCGCAGCGTCGAACTCGCGCCGGAGGCCGCGGATCTCGTCGCGGAGCTTGGCCGCGTACTCGAAGCGCAGCTCCTCGGCGGCGGCGAGCATCTCCTCTTCGAGCTCGCGCATCATCTTCTCCAGCTCGCTGACCGTCATGTCGCCCTGCTTCTCGGCGCGGCGGCCACGGCGGCTCTTCTTCGGGACCTTCGAGTCGGACATCAGGAACTCGGAGATGTCCGAGATGCCCTTGACGATCGTCTCCGGCGTGATGCCGTGCTCTTCGTTGTACGCGCGCTGGATGGCGCGGCGACGGTCGGTCTCGTCGATCGCCGTGCGCATCGCCGCGGATTCCTTGTCCGCGTACATGATGACCTTGCCCTCGATGTTGCGGGCGGCGCGGCCGATCGTCTGGATGAGCGACGTGGAACCGCGCAGGAAGCCTTCCTTGTCGGCGTCGAGGATCGCGACCAGCGTGACCTCGGGCAGGTCCAGGCCCTCACGCAGCAGGTTCACGCCGACCAGCACGTCGTACTCGCCGAGACGCAGCTGGCGGATGATCTGGATCCGCTCCAAAGTGTCCACCTCCGAGTGCAGGTAGCGCACGCGGAAGCCCATCTCCAGCAGGTAGTCCGTGAGGTCCTCGGACATCTTCTTGGTCAACGTCGTCACGAGCACGCGCTCGCTCTTGTCCACGCGCGTGCGGATCTCGCCCATCAGGTCGTCGATCTGGTTCTTCGTCTCGCGGACGTCGACCTCGGGGTCGATGATGCCCGTCGGGCGGACGATCTGCTCGACGATGGTCTGCGAGTGCTCGCGCTCGTATGGACCGGGCGTGGCGCTCACGTACACGATCTGCGGCGTGATGGAGAGCCACTCGTCGAACGTCTGCGGGCGATTGTCCATCGCGCTCGGTAGGCGGAAGCCGTAGTCCACGAGCGTCGTCTTGCGCGAGCGGTCGCCTTCGAACATCGCGCCGACCTGCGGCACGGTCTGGTGCGACTCGTCGATGAAGCAGACGAAGTCCTTGGGGAAGTAGTCGATCAGGCAGTAGGGCCGTGAGCCCGGCATGCGGCCGTCGAGGATGCGCGAGTAGTTCTCGATGCCCGAGCAGAAGCCGACTTCCTTGAGCATCTCCATGTCGTACTGCGTGCGCTGGCGCAGGCGGTGCGACTCCAGGAGCTTGCCCTCGGCCTCCAGCGTCTTGCAGCGCTCGTTGAGCTCGTGACCGATCTCGGCCACGGCGCGCTCCATCGTGCCTTCCTTGACGTTGTAGTGCGTGGCCGGCCAGATCGCGACGTGCTCGAGGTCGTCCTTGATGATCTCGCCCGTCACGGGGTCGAAGTGCTGCAGGCGCTCCACCTCGTCGCCGAACAGCAGCGCCCGGAACGCCGTCTCCTCATAGGCCGGGAAGACCTCCAGCGTGTCTCCGCGCACGCGGAACGTGCCGCGGCCCAGCGCGGTGTCGTTGCGGTTGTACTGCAGGTGCACGAGCTTGCGCAGCAGCTCGTCGCGGTCCACGTCGTCGCCCTTGACGATGACCTGGCAGTTCTCGTTGTAGGTCTCCGGCGAGCCGAGGCCGAAGATGCAGGACACCGAGGCGACGATGATCACGTCGCGGCGGGCGAACAGGGACGCCGTGGCCGCGTGCCGCAGCCGGTCGATCTCCTGGTTGATCGCCGAGTCCTTCTCGATGTACAGGTCCCGCGACGGGACGTAGGCCTCGGGCTGGTAGTAGTCGTAGTAGGAGACGAAGTACTCGACCGAGTTCGTCGGGAAGTACGTCCGGAACTCGTTGCAGAGCTGCGCGGCGAGCGTCTTGTTGTGCGCCATGATCAGCGCCGGCCGCTGGACCGCCTCGATCGTCGCGGCCATCGTCATCGTCTTGCCGGTGCCGGTGGCGCCGAGCAGCGTCAGGCCGTTCTCGCCCGCCTCGATGCCCTTGGCCAGGGCTTCGATCGCCTTCGGCTGATCGGCAGTCGGGGAGTAGACGGCGTCGAGCTTGAAGGGCGGCATCGCTCACTCACGATAGATGAGCCGGAGGACGGACTCCGTCGAACGCGTGTTCGAGCGCCCAGCGGGCGCCGACGCTCCACGCCTGGACGGCGTTGGAGGTCGAGATCGGCGCCACGCCGTCGTCGGTGACCGCGTAGAGCTCGTGCGCGCTGCCCAGCGTATCGAGCGCGGCCAGGACGCCGGCCCGGACGCGCTCGGCCTCGGCTGCGAAGCCCGCAGCGTGCAATCCGCCCCAGCCGAGCCAAGAGTCGAACGGCCAGATCGACCCACGGTGGTAGGCGTCGGGACGGAAGTTCGGATCGGTCGCGGCGAGCGTGCGCAGGCCGAAGTCGGTGAGGATGTCGGGCTCGCACAAGCGCGCCGCGTACGGCGCCGGGTCCTCGACCGCGTCCGCCCACAGCAACCAGCCGAGTTGGGACCCCGCGCCAGGGACGACGACGTCGCCGCCCGCGGCCGGCGACTCGCCGGGGGTGGGCGCCACGCCCGCGGCGCGCGGACCGGCCTCCACGGCCATCGTCTCCAGCGGCAGCGCGGACAGCCGCGCGCGCAGCGCGGCGAGGCGGCGCGCCCACTCGGGGTCGCCGGTCAGGCCGACGAGCGCGCGCAAAGCGGCGACGGCGACGGCCTGGGTGTCGATGTCGGCGAGCGGCGGCGCCGGGTTCGTCCCGTCCGCGCGCAGGAAGCCGCCGCCGTCGGCGTCGCCCGCGGCGTCGATCGTGTCGCGCCAGCCCTGCTGCCCGAGCCCGAACTCGCCGGGTGCGTGGCGCACCAACCCGCCGCCCTCATCCAGGGCCCGCGCCAGCCAGTCCGCGGCCGCTCGCGTCGCCGGGCCGAACTCCCCCACCGCGCGACTCAGAACCAGGAACCAGCACGTCGCGTCGGCGGTCCCGTAGTAGGCGAAGTCACCGGCGACGGGCCATCCCGCCGCCACGAACGACGGCGGCGGCGCCTCCCGGAACTCGTGCCCGATCTTCCCGGGCTCCTCCAGCGTCAACGGGTCATATCGAGTGCCCTGGCGCGCCGCCAACGCGGCCAGCGTCGCCCGCGCCACGTCCGGGCGCGCCGGCAGCACCTGCAACGCCGTGATCAGCGAGTCGCGCCCGAACAGGCAGTGGAACCGTCCCGCGCCCGAGGAGGCGTACGCCCACCCCTCGGGCGACAGCAGGCCGTCGATCATGTGGTCCGCCGCTCGACGACGGTGAGCGCCTGGACCTCCTCGACCGGATCGTGCACGCCGTGCTCGATCGCGGCCACCAGCAGGTCAGCGGCCAGCCCGCCACTCTCGCGCAGTGGCTGACGGATCGTGGTCAGCCCCACGATCTCCGCCAGGTCCACGTCGTCGAAGCCCATCACCGCTACGTCCTCCGGTACCCGCACGCCCAGCGCCTCGCACGCCTTGAGCACGCCGATCGCCTGCACGTCAGAGGCGGCGAAGATCGCCGTCGGCGGGGAGGGCTGCGCGAGCAGCGAGCGGGCCAGAGTCTCCCCTTCGTCACGGTCCGGGTGCCCGAAACGTTCCAGCGCGGGCTCCAGCCGGATTCCGGCGCGTTCCAGCGCAGCCCCAAACCCGCGCCGCCGATCCTCCGACGACGTGAATCCGTACTCGTTGGTGGGATGATCCCCCAGGAAAGCGATGCGGCTGTGCCCCTTTGCGAGCAGATGCTCCGCGGCCAGCTCGCCGCCGTGGACGTTGTCCACGACGACGCGCGGGAGCCGCGGGTGAGTGACGTCGAGCAAAACGGCGGGCAGGTCGTCGCGCTGCAACGCGTCGATCTCGTGGTCGTAGATCGGCAGCGAGACGATCAGCAGCCCGGCGACGCGGTTGCGGTCCGCGAGGTCGCGCATGGCGTCCGCGCGCTGCTCGGGCGCCTCTACGTCGAACAGCAGCAGGTCGTACCCGCGCTGACCATGCCGCGCGAGCCGCGCGACCACACCGCGCAGGCGCTCGACCGCGGAGTGGGTCGTGAAGAACGGCACGAGCACCCCCACCGCGGTGGACCGGCCGAGCGACAGCGTCCGCGCCGTGGCGTTCATCCGGTAGCCCAGCTCGTCGACGGCCGCCTGTACTCGCGCGCGCGTGGGCTCCACGACGAGCGGGCTGTCATTGAGCACCCGAGAGACGGTGGCGGCGCTCACCCCGGCTTGGCGAGCGACATCCCGGATGGTCGGGCCACGGCCCCGCGGAGCACCCATGAACACTGCAGCTTGACAACTTCCCGCCGTCATGGTGGAGTCGCATGAAACCGGTTACATTGCGTCAGAGGAGAGAGAGCGAGTGACCACGGGGACGAGCGTGCGCCTGCTCGCGGTGGATCCGCACGAGCTGATCACGTGGGGACTGCGCACGGTCTTGAGCCAGCAGCCGTGGGTGGAGCGCTGCTTCCAGGCCAACGACCTGACGCACGCCGGCGTGCTCGCCGCGCGCTACACCCCGCACGTGATCCTGGTCGACGGCTCACTCGCCGACGGCGGTGACTTCCGCGACCTGCAGCACTCCTCCCCCACGAGCCGGCTGGTCGTCATGACCGAGCGCCAGTCGGTGCCGGCCCGGCTCCTGCACACGGTCCGCGCCTGCGGCTTCGTCTCGAAGTCCTGGGGCATCGAGGAGATCGTGGCCGCGGTGCGGCTCGCGGGCCTCGGACTGGGCCTGGCACCGCCCGAGCTGTCGGGCGACGCGCCGCGGCTCACGCCGCGCGAGGAGCAGGTCTTGACGATGATCGCGCGCGGCGAGACCAACGATCAGATCGCGGTGGATCTCAATCTCTCGCCGAACACGATCAAGCAGCACGCGAGCAGCGCGTATCGCAAGCTCGACGCGCACAACCGCACCGAAGCGGTGCGGCGCGCACAGTTTCATGGGCTGATTACATGACGTCAGTAGCCCATTCGGGTGTGTCGGGTGCACCCCTTCCTACGACACAAGTTGCGAATGTCACAGGAGCGGGGTACACCCACCGCGAAGAAGTAGGGGGCAGCGAGGAGCTGCTGAAACCTCGTCGTATCTGACGGCGGAGGTAACTCCACCGTCTTGGGGGAGAGGAGAGACATGAGGCGTGCAGGACCGGGAGCAGTGGCTGTGGTGGCCGCTGCCTGCGCCATCGTCGTCGCGGGTTGCGGAGGTGACAGCGGCGGTACGGCCACCATCCAGTACCTGGGGCCGCTCGATCCGGGCGGAACCAACGTGGCGGCCGCGAAAGAGTGTTCGGAGCAGTCCAACGGGCGGTACCGGGTCGCCATGTCCCCGGTCGCCAACAGCGCCGATGCCACGCGCGAGCTCTACGTGCGCCGTCTGGCCGCGGGCGACAAGAACATGGACATCATCAACATGGACACCATCTACACGCCGGAGTTCGCCGAGGCGGGATGGATGCTGGAGATGACCGGCTCCAACAAGGAGGACGCGCTCGACGACGTCCTTGAAGGCCCCGCCCAGTCCGTGACCTGGAAGGACAAGGTCTACGGCATTCCCACGAACACGAACGTGCAGCTGCTCTGGTACCGCAAGGACCTCGTGCCGCAGCCGCCTGAGACGTGGGACGAGATGATCGCGATGGCGAAGAAGCTGCCCCCCACCCAGGGCAACATCCTCGAGCAGGGCCAGAAGTACGAGGGCTACGTCGTGTGGTTCAACAACCTCGTGGCCTCGGCCGGCGGGGAGATCGTGGACGCCGAAGGCAAGCCCACGCTCAACGAGGCGGCGGTCAAGGCCGCGACGATCATCCGTGACGTCGCCCGTTCCGGTCGCGCCGACCCGTCGCTGTCGACCGCGCAGGAGGACCCGGCGCGCCTCGCCTTCGAGGCCGACAAGGGCGCGTTCCTGCTCAACTGGCCGTACGTCTACGCCGCCGCACGCGCGGACGCGGAGACGTCCGAGGTGACCAAGAAGGTCTTCGAGAACATGGGCTATGCCCGTTGGCCGGGCGTCAACAAGGGCGAGCCGAGCAAGGTCTCGATCGGCGGCGCCAACCTCGGCGTCCCGAAGACCAGCAAGCACCCCGAGCTCGCGGTCGAAGCCGCGCTGTGCATGACGAGCGAGAAGTGGCAGCGCCAAGAGGCCATCAAGGAAGGCCTGCCGCCGGTCATGAACAAGGTCTACGACGACGCCGAGGTCCGCAAGGTCTATCCCTTCGCCGACCTGCTGCGCGAGCAGCTCAAGGATGCCGTGGTGCGTCCGCCGACCCCGTCGTACTCGGACGTGACGCTGGCGATCCAGGACACCCTGCATCCGCCGGCCTCGATCGACCCGCAAAAGTCGATCGACACCCTGCGTGACCGGTTGAACATCCTCGCCGACGGAAAGATGTACTGATGTCCCAGATCGCCGCTCCCGCGACGGGTCAGGACGTCGCCGCTCCCACCCAGCACGGCGGCTTGACCGACCGCGCGAAGGCCGAGCGCAAGTTCGCCTACATCCTGTGCGCCCCCGCCGTCCTCGTGATGGCGCTGGTCGCCGGGTTCCCGATCGTCTACGCCTTCTGGCTCTCGCTCCGGCGCGAGGATCTGCGCTTCCCGGACGCCGGCGAGTTCATCGGCTTCTCGAACTACTCCGCGGTGCTCTCCTCGAGCACGTGGTGGAGCGCGTTCAGCAACACGATGATCATCACCGTCGTCTCGGTGCTGCTCGAGCTCGCGCTCGGCATGTTGATCGCGCAGGCGATGTACCGGGCGATCTTCGCCCGGACCGCGATCCGCGCTTCAGTGCTCGTGCCGTACGGCGCGGTCACGGTCGTCGCCGCGTTCGCGTGGCGCCTCGCGTTCGACCCGGCCACCGGCTTCGCGGTCGAGCTGTTCAACCTGGACCCGCCGCCGCTGACGACGCACTGGGGCTCGATGGTCGTGATCATCACGGCGGAGGTCTGGAAGACGACGCCGTTCATCGCCCTGCTGCTGCTGGGCGGGTTGGCGCTGATCCCGGACGACCTCTACAAGGCCGCCAAGATGGACGGCGCGAGCGCGTGGCAGCGGTTCGTGAAGATCACGCTGCCACTGATCAAACCCGCGCTCATGGTCGCGGTGCTGTTCCGCACGCTCGACGCGTTCCGCATCTACGACGCCGCGTTCATCATCACGCGCGGCGCCAACGACACGGACACGGTGTCCATCCTCGGCTACGAGCAGCTCGTCAACCGGCTCAACCTGGGCCTCGGATCGGCCGTCTCGATCCTGATCTTCCTCTGCGTGATGATCATCGCGTTCATCTTCTTCCGGTTCCTGGGCGCGAGCCCGGAGAGGAGGTAACCGGTCATGGACCAGTACACCCGTAACCAGAAGGTCCTGTGGGCGGTCGGCACCGTCGTCGTCCTCTTCTACGCGCTGATCCCGGTCGTGTGGATCCTGTCGCTGTCGCTCAAGACGCCGGAGACGATCGGCGACCAGAGCTTCTTCCCGTCCGACGTCACGCTCGACAACTACAGCGCCGTGTTCGCCGAAGGGCTCGGCTTCAACCGCGCGCTGTTCAACTCCATCGGCATCGCGCTGATCACGACCATCCTGGCGCTCGCGTTCGCTTCGATGGCGGCCTACGCCATCACCCGCCTGGACTTCCCGGGCAAGACGCTGATCCTCGCCGGCGCGCTCGCCGTGTCGATGTTCCCGGCGATCTCCGTGGTCGGCGGCCTGTTCAACGTCTGGCGCGTCGTCGGTCTCTACGACACCTGGCCGGGGTTGATCCTGCCGTACCTGTCGTTCGCGCTCCCGCTGTCGATCTACACGCTCTCGGCGTTCTTCAGAGAGATACCTTGGGACCTCGAGAAAGCGGCGCAGATGGACGGCGCCACGGGCATGCAGGCCTTCCGGCGCGTGATCCTGCCGCTGGCCATGCCGGGCGTGTTCACGGCCGGCATCCTCGCCTTCATCGCGGCGTGGAACGACTTCCTGTTCGCGAACGTGCTCACGTCGACCGACGCCGCACGCACCGCCCCGGTGGCGCTGTCGTACTTCCGCGGCGCCTCGCAGTTCACCGATCCGTCGGGGGCGATCGCCGCAGGCGCGGTGGTCGTGACGATCCCGATCCTGATCATGGTCCTGATCTTCCAGCGGCGAATCGTGTCCGGCCTCACCTCCGGCGCGGTCAAGGGGTAATCGAAGATGGCTGACATCGTTCTCGACAACGTCACCAAGACGTACTCGGACGGCTACACGGCGGTCAAGGGCCTCAACCTGGAGATCGCCGACGGCGAGTTCATGATCCTCGTCGGCCCGTCCGGCTGCGGGAAGTCGACCGCCTTGAACATGATCGCGGGGCTCGAGGACATCTCGTCCGGTGAGCTGCGGATCGGCGGCGAGGTGGTCAACAAGAAGGCCCCGCGTGACCGCGACATCGCGATGGTGTTCCAGAGCTACGCGCTGTACCCGCACATGACCGTGCGCGACAACATCGCGTTCGCGCTGAAGCTGGCGAAGCGGCCGCAGTCGGAGATCGACGGCAAGGTCAACGAGGCCGCCGAGATCCTCGACCTCCAGAACCACCTGGATCGCAAGCCGGCGAACCTGTCCGGCGGCCAGCGCCAGCGCGTGGCCATGGGGCGCGCGATCGTGCGCAACCCGAAGGCGTTCCTGATGGACGAGCCGCTCTCGAACCTGGACGCGAAGCTGCGCGTGCAGATGCGAGCCGAGGTGGCGCGCATCCAGCACCGCCTCAACACCACCACGGTCTACGTCACCCACGACCAGACCGAGGCCATGACGCTGGGCGACCGCGTCGCGATCATGCTGCACGGCGACCTCCAGCAGGTCGCGTCGCCGATGGAGCTCTACAACCACCCGAAGAACCTGTTCGTGGCCGGCTTCATCGGCTCCCCGGGCATGAACTTCCTGCCCGCGACGATCGAGAACGGCGTCGCGAAGCTGCCGATGGTCGACATCAAGCTCCCGCAGGAGGTCGCCGAGCGGCTCGGCCGCGTCGACGCCGGCCGGAACATCATCGCGGGCATCCGACCGGAGGACTTCGAGGAGATCAGCCAGGTCAGCGCCGACCAGCGGGCGCGCGGCACCACGTTCAAGACGAAGTTCGACCTCGTCGAGGCGATGGGCGCCGAGTACTACGTGCACTTCTCGGCGGGTGACGCCACCGTCGAGTCCTCGCAGGTCGACGACCTGCTGGCCGACGCGGGCGGCGTGGCCGAGCTGTCCGATCAGGGCGCGGTCGTCGTCGCGCGCCTGGACTCGGAGGCCAAGGTCAAGGTCGGCGAGCCGACCGAGGTGTGGGTCGACGCGACCAAGCTGCACTTCTTCGACGCCGACTCCGGCGAGAACCTCTCAGCCAAGTAGTCGCAGGATGAGCGCCTCGCTCGGTGCGAGCGAGGCGCTCGCCGCCTCTCTGGCGGGGTCGCTCGAGATGACGAGCGTGCCTTCTGCCTCCAGCGGGAGCGCCTGGTCGGTGAAGTTGACCGCGACGAGATAGGTGTTGTCGCGCGTCCAGGCCACGATGCCCGGGCCGAGGTCGACCATCTTCTGGTCGCCCGTGATGCGCAGGTCCGCGAGCGCCTTCGTCAGGTTGAGCGTGGAGTGCGGGTCTTCCGCCTGGGTGGCCGCGTTGAGGGTCGCCGCCTCGTCGATGAACGGCAGCCACGCGCTGTCGGCGGTCGTGAAGCCGTAGCCGGGGCCTGCCGGTGTCCACGGGATCGGCGCGCGCTCGGGGTCGCGGCCGTCGACGTCGACGACGCGGTCGGGCGGGATGGTCGCGTCCGGGAGGCCCAGCTCCTCGCCCTGGTAGATGAACGGCGTGCCTTTGAGGCCGTAGAGCATCACGAGGATCGCGCGCGAGCGCTCGGCGCCGAGCCCGTCGTGGTCGAAGCGGCTGCGCGGGCGGTTCTTGTCGTGGTTGGCCAGGAACCAGGCGGGCCAGGCGTGATCTTCGGCTATGCGCTCGAAGTCATCGATCGAGGTCGCGTAGCGCTCCGCGCCCCAGTCCTGGTCGATGAAGACGAAGTTGTGCGCGAGGTGCAGCTGGTTGCCGTACTCCAGGTAGGCGACGACGCGGTGCAGGTCCTGCAGCGCCACCTCCCCCACGATCATGCGGTCCTCGTACTCGTCCACGACCTTGCGGATGCCGCGCAGGCGGTCGTGGATCGACTCCCAGTCCTCGTTGTGCGGGCGCGCCGCGCCGGCCTGGTCGCGCAGGAGCGGGTCCTTCGCGATCCGCGGGATCGCGTCCAGGCGCAGGCCGTCGACCCCGCGATCCATCCAGAAGCGGATCACCTCGTGCATCGCCTGCTCGACCTCGGGGTTGTCCCAGTTCAGGTCAGGCTGCTCGGGCATGAAGCTGTGCAGGTAGTACTGCTGCGTGGTCTCGTCGAACGTCCAGGCGGCGCCGCAGGCCTTGAACACCGACTCCCAGTCGTTGGGCTGGTCGCGCCAGACGTACCAGTCGCGCTTGGGGTTGTCCCGCGAGCTGCGGGATTCGAGGAACCACGGGTGCTGGTTGGAGCTGTGGTTCGGAACCCAGTCCAGGATCAGCTTCATCCCGCGCGCGTGCGTCTCCGCGACGAGCTCGTCCAGGTCCGCGAGCGTGCCGAACACCGGGTCGATGTCGCAGTAGTCGGCCACGTCGTACCCGAAGTCGGCCATCGGCGAGGTGAAGATCGGGCTGAGCCAGATCCCCTCGACCTTGAGGCCCTGCAAGTAGTCGAGCTTGCTCGTGATGCCCTTGAGGTCCCCGACGCCGTCGCCATTGGCATCCGCGAACGACCGCGGATAGATCTGATAGATGGCGCCCCGCTGCCACCACGCCTGCTCGCCCATGCCCGCGATTATGCTCATGGCATGCGTCTCTGGGTCGCAGCCACGGTCGTCATGATCGTCGCCGGCATCGTCGTGTGGGTCCTGTGGAGCGACACGACCGCCGGGATGGGCATCGCGCTCTCGCTCGTCGGCATCGCGTCGGTGATCGCGGTGTCGCTCGTGTTCTACGTCGTCGGCCGGTCCGAGGACGCCGAGCGCGCGGCGGCCGCGGCGCCGCCGGAGCCGGACGCGGACGACGAGGCACCGGCCGAGGATCCCCACCCCCGGCCGGCGCTGGACCGGCGGCGGCCTATGCCGCCGCGTCGGCCCAGTTAGCGGCCGTCACGCGCTTGATCTCGTAGTCGATGACGACGCTGGGCGCTTTGCCCGGCTCGCCGCCGACGAACTTCTGCGGCACACCGGTGTCGGCGTCGACGTAGAGGTTCTCCGCGTAGTTGCCGAAGTCCGTGTTGGTGAGCTTGAGCAGCTTTCCCTCCTCGGTGACCTTCACGGCGTCGATCGTGGACAGCAGCGTCATCACGCCCGCGCGCACGTCCTTGCGGCCGGCACCGGCGAGGAGTGCGTCCATCGAGCCCACCCACACATGGTTGTCCTCGATGCGCTTCTCGACCTTCGGCGCGTTCCCGTCACCGAGCGCCAGGTCCATCTTGTGGCGCGCTTCGGCGGCGGACAGGCTGGGAGCCGCGATCGCGGCCTTCACCAGCGGCTCGTGGTACCGGCTGTTGAGCGCGGCGCCCTTGAGCTCGCTCTTCGTCGCGCCGTAGTAGTAGCGGCCGTCGTCGAGGTAGAGGTCGTGGCCCGGGATGGACTTGCCGTCGGGGTAGTTCTGGATGCGGATCACGAGCGTGGCATCGCCCTTGGGCTCCGGCTCGGCCGCGATCTTCTGGGAGAGCAGCACGAGCGGCGCCGCCTCGGCCACCTCGGGCGCGGCGAGCGGTGCCGGCACGTCGGGACCACTCGTCGGCCAGGCGATCGCGAGGCCGGCGGCGAACAGCGCGGCGACGGCGACGAACCCGGCGCGCCGCGGAGCGGCCCGGCGGTGCTTCGGAAGCGGCGGCCGCGCGTGGTCGCGCAGCGCGCGCCGGGCCCGCGCCTGCGCGACGAGGTCCTCTTCGACTTCAGGGCGCTGCTCGCTCAGCCACTCAAGCTCGTTCATCGCGGGTCTCCTCGAGGTGGGCGCGCAGCAGCGTGCGCGCGCGGTGGATGCGGGAGCGCACCGTGCCGACGGGGACGCCCGTCGCGTGCGCGATCTCCGTGTAGGTCAGGTCCGCCCACGCGTGCAGGAGCAGCGCGTCGCGGTCGGTGCTCGCGACGGTCTGCAGCGCGACGGCGAGGTCGGGGCCGAGCGCCTGCGCCTCGACGCGGCCGAGCGCGTCGTCCTCGAACCCGAGGGCGCGCGAGATCAGCGGGACGGCGCGCCGCGCGGTGGTACGGAAGTGGCGGCGGAGCGTGTTCGTCGCGATCCCGTACAGCCACGGGCGCGCGTCGGGGTAGCGCGCGTCGTACCTGCGGCGCTGATCGAACGCGACCCGGAACGTCTCGGCGGCGAGGTCCTCCCCCGCCCCCTGAGCGCGGCTCACGCAGTAGCGGTGGATCTCCGCCCAGTGGCGGTCGAACACGGCGGCGAACGCCGGCGGGTCCTTGACGGAGGCGGCGATGATCGTCGCGTCCGGCAGTTCGAGCGAGGTCAACACTGCCCGCTCATTGCCACCGGACGGCGAAACGGTTCTCAGAGGATCAGACAGGAGGTCGTGGCGTGCGCGAACAGCCGCTCAGGGTCGGCCTCCGCGTACAGGCGACCCTCGGACGTCGCGAGCTTACGACCCGCGTGCACGACGCGCGAGTCGGCCAGCACGCGGCCCGTCTCCGCCGTCATCCCCCGCACGTAGCGCACGTGCAGGTCGGTCGTCGTGTAGCGGGCGCCCGCGGGCAGGACGGTGTGGATCGCGCAGCCGAGCGAGGAGTCCAGCAGCGTCGCCGCGACCCCGCCGTGCACGGACCCGATCGGGTTGTACATCCACTCCTGGGGCGTCACGGCGAAGATCACGCGCCCGGGCTCGACGAGCGTGATCTCGAAGTCCAGCAGCGAGGCGATCGGCGGCGGCGGGAGCTCACCCGACGCGATCTTGCGGATGGCTTCGATGCCCGGCAGTTCGGCGGCGGCCTGCGCCGTGATCATGGGGTCGGCCCAGGTGAACGTGCGCTCGCGCGAATTGAGTTGCGTCACGCAACTCATCCTACCCGTCAGCCGTGGCGAACGGTCCGCCAGGACTGCCACGTGATCCGCAGGATCACGAGCGCGATCACGAGGCCGATGACCGGGTCCGCGGCGGGCACGCCGAGCGCGACGACGATCGCGCTCGCCACCACCGCGAGGCTCACGAGCCCGTCCGTGCGCGCGTGGTAGCCGTCGGCGACGAGCGCCGGGCTCTCCAGCCGTCGCCCGGCGCGGAGGCGGATGTGCGCGGCCCACTCGTTGCCGAGGAAGCCGACGACCCCCGCGAGCGCCAGGGCGAGCAGGTGGTCGATGGCCTGCGGGTTGATCAGCCGGTCGACGGCCTGAAAAGCCGCGACGCAGGCGCTGAAGAAGATCACAGCGACGACGACGTAGCCCGCGCCCCGCTCCGCTCGCGCACTGCGCAGTAAGAACGCGATCGCCAGCGGCACGGCGGTCAGCGCGTCACCGACGTTGTGGATGAGGTCGGCGAGCAGCGCCACGCTGCCGGTCGCCGCGAACACACCGATCTGCGCCACCCCGGTGGCGAGCAGGACGACGAGGCTCAGCGCCACCGCCCGCAGCCCGGCCCGCGAGCGCGTGATCGAGCGGTCGACGAGCCCGTGGCTGTGCCCGTGGGCCTCAGACATGCTGACGCGCCGGCGTGTCGACCCACCCGTGCTCGGCGTGCTCGAGCTGGTGCCGGATCGCGCCCAGCAGGTCGACGAGGTGGTCGTCGTGGAGCTGGTAGAGCATCCGCCGTCCGTCGCGCCGCACGGTGACCATCCGCAGGTGACGCAGCACCCGCAGCTGCTGGGAGACGGCGTTGGCGCCGAGCCCGGCTTCCCGCGCCAGCTCGTCCACCGCCAGCTCGCGCCCGACGAGCGCGTACAGCAGCTTCAGCCGGCTGGCGGTGGCGAACGCGGCCATCCGCTCGGCGATCCGCTCCGCCTCCCCGTCCGTCAGCGGACGGTCTGGCGACAGGTGCTCTTCGGGCCGCGGCATCCGCACAACATAACATCTGTGCGCCTATAAAGATAACGCGGGACTGTCCCTCTTTAGAAACGAGGGACAGTCCCGGGAACTACGGGGCTACGGGGTGGTGGTGGAGAGGGTCAGCGTCAGCGGCTTCGCGTAGGAACCCGTGCGCAGCGCCTCGTTGGCACCGATGGACTGCTTGAACTTCAGGGTGAGCAGGTCGTTCGAGACCGGCCCGGCCCAGGCGTGCAGCGCGAGCTGCGTGTTGCCGACGGCGGCGAACGGGTTGTTCACCGCGGCCTGCAGCGGCTGCTCGAGCGAGAACGCGCCGTTGACGAGCTTGCCGGCGCCGGCCGTCGACGGATCGACGATCGACAGCGTGGCGTCAGCCGCCGTGCTGGTGACCTTGACCGGGACGGTCGTCTCGTAGTCCTTGGCGACGCCCGGGGTGAAGGCGCCCAGGCTCGGCGCGCCGTCGAGGGCGAGCGAGAGCGTGTTGGCGACGGTGCCGCCCACGCCGGCCGGCTTCTGGCTGTCGAGGTTCTCCGTGATCACCTTCGGCCCGTTGGCGGGCTTGGCGATCGTGAAGTCGTCGTAGAGCGCGCCGGTGGCGTCCTTGGACTTGTACGTGAGCTTCTCGCCGTCGATCGAGATCACCTGGAACAGCTGGGTGTTCATGCCGATCTTCTTGGCGATGGCGCCGTTGGTCGTCCAGTTGAGGTCGTTGGCCTCGTACATCTTCGGCCCGGAGACGGAGACGACGTAGATCGACGTACCGGTCTGGGTCGTGGTGCCCTGGGCCATGTTGCCGCGGCCGTAGGAGTGGTCGTGGCCCTGGAGGACCAGGTCGACGCCGTACTGCTCGAAGACCGGCAGCCACGAAGCACGCTGCGCCGGGTTGTTGCGACCCTCGGCCGTCGAGAACATCGGGTGGTGGAAGGTCGCGACCGTCCACTTGTTCGGGTTGTTCTGCAGGATGCTGGCGAGCCAGGCGCGCTGGATCTCGAGGAACTCCGGACGCAGCGCCGAGGCCACGGCCGAGGTGTTCGAGTTCAGCGAGATGAACCGGACGCCCTGATAGTCCGTGTAGAACACGGTGCCCTTGAGCGCTTCGATGACCGCCGCCGTGCCCTGCGTGGGGCCGTTGTCGGGGAACGCGAACTGCGTGCGCCAGTACGGCGCCAGCGTGGAACCGCTGTACTCGTGGTTGCCCGGCGTCGCGATGCTGGGCTTCATGCCGTTGATCCAACCGGCCGCCTTGAACCACTCGCCCCACTGACCGTCGTTGTTCGACGTGTCGACGAGGTCGCCGGCGTGGACGTACAGCTTGGCCTCAGGCGCGTCCGAGAAGGACTTGCGCACGAGGCGCGACCAATGCTCCTGGATGTCGTTCTGCGCGTCGCCGTAGTAGACGAACGAGAACGGCTCCGCCGTGGCCGCGGCGGTCTCGAACTCGAACCACTCGCTCCAGTTCGTGCCGTCGCCGAGGCGGTAGAGGTACTTCGTCTTCGGCTCGAGCGCGGTGAACCGGACCGTGTGGAACACGGTCTCGGCGCCGAGGCTCGAGGTCTGCTGGACGTTGCGCGTCGCGAGTACGGTCGTGGCGCTCGCCTTGAAGCCGGGCCCTCCAGCCGACTTCGCGATCTGCGCCTGAGCGGTCTTGACCGTCGTGTCCGTCCGCCACGTGACCGACTGCGAGTTCGACGGATCGGCTTCGTGCGTGAGCACGATCCGGTCCGCCAGCGTCGTCGGCTTGTGCTTCTCCGCGGCCGGGTAGGCCGGGGTCGGTTCGTTCTGGGACTGTGCGACGTTGATTCCCGCCGCGAAGAGCGCTGCCGTAAGAGCAGCGCCCAAAAGCGCCCGGTGTGCCACCGGTGCGTTCATGACCCTCCTTGAGATGGTTCGGTGTGACCGCGGCGAGTGTTTCGTGAGAGTGGCCTGAGTTCGGTTACCGAGTCGTGACGTCACGACTCCGTAACAGCGCGATCACGAGCCGCTGTGAAAGTGGCGCCCGCCATGAGAAACGCCCTGCTCGCCCTGCTGCTCACCCTCCTGCTCCCCGCGACCGCCGGAGCCGCCGTGGACAAGCCCGGCGTGTCGGAGATCCGCCAGGACGGCGCCGTCGTGACGTGGGTGCTGGGCATCCCCGGCGAGGAGCTGACCAGCCTCGCCGGCGAGACCAAGGAGTCGATCGCGGGCTACATGGCCAACAACGTCCGCATGTCCGTGGACGCCGAGTCCTGCCCGGGCGCGATGACGAACGCGACGCCCGAGCGTCGCGACGGCGTGCCGCCCTTCGCGCGCGTGACGATGCAGTTCAAGTGCCCGCAAGCGGCCGGGAAGTTCGCCGTCGTCAACGAGACGCTGGTCGTCAGCGCCGTCGACTACGAGCTCGGTGGCGCGAGTGGCACGTTCCGCTTCGACGCCGACCACACGCTGATGGAGGTGGCGAGCCCGGAGTTCTCGCGCTGGCTGCGCGAAGGCTTCGAGGCGCTGGCGCTGGGGTGGGAGCACGTGCTGTTCCTCGCGATCCTGCTGCTCGGCGCGCGCAGCCTGCGTGAGCTCGGCGCGTTCGCGGCGACCGTCACCGTCGCCTACCTGCTCGCGCTCGTGCTCGCGGTCGTCGGCGTCGTCAGCGTGCCCGAGCGGGTGATCGAGGCGCTGACCGTCGCCTCGATCGTCGCGGTCGCCGCGCTGCCCGTGCTCGGCATCGCCGGCCGCGCGCAGCTGTCGATCGTGTTCGCGCTCGCGCTGGTCCACGGGCTCGCGTTCGCGATCGCGGTCCCGAACGACAACGCGCTGGGCGGCTTCGCCGTCGGCCTCCTGCTCGCCGAAGCGCTGATCGTCACCCTGGTTGGAGCGCTCCCGTACGCATGGCGAGCACGCGGTCGCACGCCTGGTGCACCAGCGCGTGATCGTGCGCGATCAGCAGCACACTGAGCCCGAGCTCCTCGCGCAGGTCGAGCAGGACGTTCATCACCTGTGCGCGCACGGACGCGTCGAGCGAGGAGACCGGCTCGTCGCACACGAGCACGTCGGGCGCGGAGGCCAGCGCCCGGGCGATGCCGATCCGCTGGCGCTGACCGCCTGAGAGCGCGCGCGGGCGGCGCGCGGCCAACGCGGACGGCAGCCCGACGAGCTCGAGCAGCTGCTCCACACGCGCGACCCGCTCACGCCGGTCGCGCCAGCCGGCGACCCGCAGCGGCTCCTCGAGCGTCTGCCCGATCGTCAGCCGGGGGCTGAGGCAGGACTCCGGGTCCTGGAAGACGAGCTGGACCCGCCGCCGGACCGAGCGGCGCCGCGCTCCGCGCAGCTGGAGCAGATCCTCGCCGTTGAGGATCACACGGCCGCGCTCCGGCCGCTCCAGGCCGACGATGACCCGGGCGAGTGTCGTCTTGCCACAGCCCGAGTCCCCCACCAGCCCGAGGATCTCTCCCGGCGCGAGGTCGAGCGAGACGCCGTCCACGGCGACGACGTCCCCGAAGCGCACGTGCACGTCATCGACTACGAGCATGGGTCCTCACGTGGCAGGAGACGCCGTCGATCAACTCGGGGCGGACGCCGGCGCAGGCGTCGATCGCCACCGGGCAGCGCGGCGCGAAGGCGCAGCCGCGGACGCGCTCGGTGAGCTCCGGCGGTGCACCGTCGAGCCCCACGAAGCGCGTTCCCGGCTCGACGTCCGGAGCCGGGACGGCGGCCAACAGACCCCGTGTGTAGGGATGCTCCGGCGCATGCAACAGCCGAGCCGCCGGCCCGGACTCGACGATCCGCCCGGCGTACATGACCGCGACGTCGTCGGCCATCCGCTTGACGACACCGATGTCGTGCGTGATCAGCACCAGCGCGAGCCCGAGCCGCGCCTGCAGCTCGCTCAGCACGTCGAGCACCTGGTCCTGCATCGACGGGTCGAGGGCGGTGGTCGGTTCGTCGGCGATCAGCACCCGCGGTTCTCCGGCAAGCGCGCCGGCGATCATCGCGCGCTGCAACATGCCGCCTGAGAGCTCGTGCGGATACGCGCGGGCCACGCGCTCCGGGTCCGGCAGCCGGACCAGCTCGAGCAGCTCCACCGCCCGCTCGCCGACCTGCTTGCCGACTCGTCGCAGCGGGTTGAAGGCACTCGGCGGGTCCTGGAACACGACGCCGACGTCGCGCCCGAGCTTCGGCACCGCCCCGTCGAGCGTCAAAGACCCTTCGACGTCCGCGCTCACGCCGGGCGGGAGCAGGCCGAGCGGCGCCAGCGACATCACGGTCTTGCCGCACCCGCTCTCCCCCACGATCGCGAGCGTCTTCCCCGCCTCGACGGACCAGGAGACGTCGTCGACGGCGTGCACGACGCCGGTGGCCGGGTACAGGCGGACCGTCAGTCCTGAAGCGACGAAGCTCATGCCAGGGCCTGCTTGCGTCGGCGGGCGAGCACCCGCTTCGAGAGCCGGCGGGGAACGCGGTCCAGCGCGACCCGCTCACCCGCGAGGTTGAACCCGATCACCAGCAGCGTCAGCGCCATGCCCGGGAAGATCACGAGCCCGGGACTCGTCTCCATGAACGGCAGGCCGGCGACGAGCATCTGCCCCCACTCCGGCGTCGGCGGCTGCACGCCGAGCCCGAGGAAGCTCAGCGTCGCGACCGAGACGACGATGAAGCCCGCGTCCGCGGTGGCGTAGACGAGCACCGGCCCGAGCGCGGCGGGGACGAGATGGCGGCGCAGGGTCCACGTCCGCCGCGCGCCCATCAGCTGCACGGCCTCGATGTACGGGCGGCGCTTGATCGAGACGATCAGCGTACGGCTCAGGCGCGCGTAGGCCGGCCACGCGGCGAGCATGAGCGCGAGCACCATGTTGGCCGTGCCCGGGCCCATGAAGCCGAGCACGGCGAGCGCGATCACGAGGTTCGGGACGGCGAGGGCGACGTCGGTGATCCGCATCAGCAGCTCGTCGACGAACCCGCCGCGCAGCGCGGCGACCGAGCCGACGAGCACCCCGAAGCCGAGCGCGCCCACCAGCACGAGCGCGACCGCGGTGAGCGAGGTCCGCGCGGCGTGCAGCAGGCGCGAGAGCTGGTCGCGGCCGAGGTCGTCCGTGCCGAGCAGGTGCGCGGCGCTCGGCCCTTCGAGGACGCGGTCGAGATCCGTCGCGTCCGGCGCGTGGGGCGCGAGCTCCGGGCCGAGCAGCGCGACGAGCGCGAAGACACCGACGATGACGGCGACGCCTCTCACGTCATCCCCTCGGCGACCGCGCGGCGCAGACGTGGGTCGATCGCCCGCGTCGCGATGTCCACGACGGTGTTGATGGTGACGAACAGCGCCGCGAACAGCAGCAGCCACGCCTGCAGCACCGGGAAGTCGCGGAACTTGACCGCTTCGAGGAAGTAGATCGCGGCGCCCTGCCACGAGAACACGGCCTCGATCACGATCGCGCCGGTGATGATCACGCCGATCTGCGTCGCGAGCGCCGTGAGCGTGGGCACGGCGACGTTCGGGAGCGCGTCGCGCAGGACGATGCCTCTGCGCCCTCTCCCCCGGCTCAGCGCCGTGGTCACGTAGCGGGAGGACAGCGCTTCGGCGAGGCCCACCCGGACCACTCTTGACAGCACCGCGCCGCTGGCCAGGCCAAGCGTGATGCACGGCAGCGGCCAGGAGCTCGGGCCGCTCACCCCCTCTGCCGGCAGCCATTGCAGCGTCACGGCGAACAGCAGCACGAGCAGCGCGCCGAGGTAGAACCCCGGGATGGAGACGGCCGCGAGCGCGGTGAACCGGGACAGCCGGTCGTGCAGGCCGCTCGGGAACAGCGCGCCGAGGATGCCCGCGCCCGCGCCGACGATCAGCGCGAACACCGTCGCGCCGACCACGAGCAGGATCGTCGTGGGCGTGCGCTCGCGCAGCTCGGCCCAGATCTCGCCGTTGGTACGCAGCGACGTGCCCAGGTCGCCGCGGACGACGTCCCCGAGCCAGTCGAGGTAGCGGACCGGGAGCGGGCGATCCAGGCCCAGCTCGGCCCGGACGCGTTCCACCATCTCGCGGTCGGCGCCGAACGAGCGCCGCTCGGCGACGATCTGCGCCGGGTCGCCCGGGGCGAGCGTCACGAGCGTGAAGACCGCGACCGACGCCACCGCGAGCACGACCACCGCCGTGGCGATGCGGCGGGCGATGAAGCGCGCCATCAGCGGACCGGCAGCTCGTACTCGGTCGCGGGCAGCTCAAGCGTCTCGAGGTTCTCGCCGTGCGCCCAGATCCGCTGCGTGTAGACGAGCGGGACGAACGCGTCCTGCTCGCGCAGGAAGGTGTAGATCCGCTCGAATGCCGGCTCGCGCGCGTCGCCCGTGGCCGCGAACGCCGTGTCGATCAACGGATCGAGCCGCCTGGAGTCCATGAAGATCTTGCCGTCGACGCCGATCTCCGTCCGGCTGTCGAACACGGCGCCGAAGCTGCCGTACGGGTCGTACGGCGCCGCGTAGGTGGCGTAGAAGGCCAGGTCATAGGCGCGCTCGGCGATCTCCTTGTGGCGCGTGGCGTGGTCGACGAGCCGCACGTTCACCTGGATGCCGATCTCCTTGAGCGCGCTCTGGATCACCTCCGCCATCGCGCGGCCGCCGGGGATCGCGTCCTCGGAACTGAGCAGGGTAATCCTGAGGGGCTTGTCCGGTTCCCCGTAGCCGGCGGCTTTCACGAGCTGCGCCGCGGCGGCCTTGTCCACCGGCGGGATCTCGTGGCGGGCGCCGGCGAACGGCACCGACTCGGGGAACAGGTTGCCGGCGGGCTCGCCATAGCCGAGGTACAGCGCCTTCGCGATCGTCTTGCGGTCGATCACCTGGTTGACGGCCGAGCGCAGGCGCTGGTCGTCGAACGGCGCCTTCGCCTCGTTGAAGCCGAGCACGAGCGTGCCGGTGCCGGTCTCGTTGACGAGCTTGACGTTCGACGCGTTCTTGAGCGCGAGCGCGTTGCGCGGCGAGAGCGGGGCGGTGAACTCGCCGCCGATCACGTCCACGTCACCGGCCCGCAGCGCGGACAGGCGCGTCTGGGCGTCCGGGATCACGTCCAGCTCGAGCCGGGAGTGCGCGGGCTTAGTGCCCCAATACCGCTCGTTGCGGTTCAAGGACGACCCGTTGCGGTCGGAGTGGTCCAACACCCACGGACCCGTGCCGACCGGCGTGGCGTACAGCCCGTGCGCGTCGACCGACTTCGGGCTGAGCATCCGGACGGGGCGGACGTAGCCGAGCTCCTGCAGCGTGGGCGGATACGGCTGCTTGAGCTTGAGCACGAACGTCCGCGGGTCCTCGACCTTCATCGCGGCGAACACACGCGAGACGCCAAGCCACTCGGTGTCGTCCTTGCCCGCCCAGCGCTTGAAGTTCCACTCCACGGCGGTGGCGTTCAGCGGCGTCCCGTCGCTGAACGCCACGCCCTCGCGGAGCGTGAAGGTGTACGTCTTGCCGTCCTCGCTGATCTCCCAGGACTCGGCGAGGCTGGGGCCGATCTCCCCGTCGCGCTCGTACTTGACGAGCCCTTCGAACAGCAGGTCCTGTACGTAGAACTGGCCCGCGTAGTCGTGTGGGTCCAGATTGCCGGCGCGCACGGTGACGCCCACGCGGACCGTGTCGCTGTCGGAGGCGGAACGGGCCTGCGCGCCGCACCCGGTGAGAGCGACAGCGGCGAAGATGAGGGCGAAGTGAAGACGCATGACGAGCCCCACCTCAGCCGCGCGGCGCCCGCATTTCGTGAGCATCGTGTGAACGCGCGTCGGGATATCCCCGATCAGGTGGTCAACTGTGGCTCGCCATGACGCGCGCCCTCCTCCTCTGCCTGTTCGCCCTCGTGTTCCCGGCCGCCGCGCAGGCCCACTACACGACCCAGGGCTTCTCCGAGATCAAGCAGGACGGGCACACGGTCACCTACGTGCTCGGGCTGGAGTCCGAGGCCACGTTCACGCTCGCCGACGGCAAGGATCGCGCTGCTCTCACCGCCTACCTGCTCCCCCGCGTGCGGGTGTCGAGCGCCGGTGAGCCGTGTGACGGTGCGCTGAAGGGGATGGCGCCGCAGCGCTTCAAGGACCTGGACTACACGCGCTTCGTGCTCGAGTACGAGTGCGCGAACGCGTCCGGCCCGTTCTCCGTCCGCTACGCGGTGCCGGCCGAGAACCTGGCGTCGTGGGAGCTCGGTGGCAACACCGGCTCCTACGCCTTCGACCCGGACAACATGGTGTTGACGGCGGAGAGTGCCGGGTTTCCGAGGTTCATCGAGAAGGGCGTCGAGCACATCGTGCTCGGCTGGGACCACGTCGTGTTTCTGGTGATCCTGCTGCTCGGCGCGCGCACGCTGCGCGACGTCGCCAAGTTCGCGACCGTGTTCACCGTGGCGCACAGCATCACGCTGGCGCTCGCGCTGCTGGGCGTGGTGGACGTGCCCGGCGCGATCGTCGAGCCGCTGATCGCCGCCTCGATCGTGTACGTCGCCGCCGCCCAGGTGCTCGGCTACGACGATCCCTACAAGCTCTACATCGTGTTCGGCTTCGGCCTGCTCCACGGGCTCGGGTTCGCCGGCGCGGTGACCTTCCCCGGCGGGACGCCGATCGTGAGCGCGCTGATCGGGTTCAACCTCGGCATCGAGCTGGGGCAGGCGATGATCATCGCCGTCGTGTTCCCGGTGCTGCTGTGGTCGCGTCGCTACGAGTGGTCCAAGCTCGTCACCGCCGCGACCGGCTCGGCCGCCGCGGCGATCGGCCTGTTCTGGCTCATGCAGCGGGTTCTAGGCGCCTGATCCGCGCCTCCGTCGCCGTCAGCGGCAACGTGAGGGCGAGCGCCAGGCCCGCCAGCGGCAACGCGGCCACGATCCACATCACGGTCTCCAGCCCGGCCTGGTCGGCGACGATGCCGAACAGCGCCGCGAACACGCCGCCGACGCCGATCGAGAAGCCGAGCGTCACGCCCGACGCGATCCCGAGCCGGCTCGGCAGGTATTCCTGCCCCATCACCACCGAGACGCTGAACGACATCACGGTCACGAAGCCGATCCCGGCGAGCAGGATGCCGGCGAGGATGCCACCCGGCGCGAGCATGAAGCCGAGCAGGAGCGGGATCTGGGCGATGATCGACCCCACGAGCACGCGGCGGCGGCCGATCCGGTCCACGAGCCGCCCGCCGACGAGCGTGCCCGCCGCGCCCGCGAACAGCATCCCGGCCAGCGCGGCGTTGCCGCTCGCCTCGCTCGCCCCGTAGGTGTGGATGAGCCACAGCGGCGCGAACGACTGCAGCCCGAAGTAGACGCCGGAGCGGATGGAGACGACGCCGGCGAGCGTGCCGAACGCGCCCCACTGGTCCTCGCTCCGGTCCGACTTCCCGGCGGCGTTCGCCTTCGCGGCCGCGGCGCTGCGGCGCTTCATCTTCGGCAGCTCGACGGCCAGGACGACCGCCGCGATGGCCGGCAGGATCGCGACGATCAACGTTCCGCTCAGCCCGACCAGGAGCACCGCGGGCGTGATCAGCACGGGCGCGAGCGCGAAGCCGGCGTTGCCGCCGACGCTGAACAGGCTCATGCCCGTGCCGCGGCGGTCACCGGACGCGTAGTTGGCGTAGCGCGCGCCCTCGGGGTGGAACGCGGCGACGCCCAAACCGCCGAGGCCGACCACGATGCAGGTGAGCGCGAAGCTGTCGAACAGCCCGGCGCCGGCGATCCCCACGGCCGCGAGCGCGACGCCGACCGGCATCAGCCACGCGAGCTGGAGCCGGTCCGAGAGGGCGCCGAAGACGGGCTGGATGATCGAGGAGCCGATCGTCACCACCAGCAGCAGCACACCGGCGGCGCCGAACGAGTAGCCGCGCTGGTGCACGAGGAACGGGATCAGCGCCGGAATCGACCCCTGACACAGGTCCGCCGCGGCGTGGCCACTTGCGAGGGTGGCCAGGCCGCGGCGGTCCAGATCCTGCATTCCCTACATCAAAGCACCAGCTTGAGCTTGCCTTCCTTGTCCGCGGCGGCGCGGCTGGAGACGCGGTACTTGACGGTCAGCGGCTTGCGCTTGGAGGCGGGCTTGCGCGAGACCTTGACGTTGTAGGTCTTGCTCTGGCCGCCATTGAGCTTGTACGCCTGGCGGCCGATCTCACGGCCCTGGTAGAGCAGCGTGACGTAGCCCTGGCAGCCGGAGGTGCCGGCCGGGCAGCTGACCTTGATCGCGGCCTTGCCCTTCTTGTACTTGGCGGTCTTGCCGATCGTGCCGTGCCCCGGCTGCGCGGGCGGCTGGACGGCGGGAGCGCTGACGGTCTCGACGTCCGTCGTCGTGTCGTTGGCATCGATCGTGGCCGCGTCGGTGCCGGAGCCGCCGAAGTAGTGGCCGCGCTCGCCCTCGCGGACGTTGAACGTGTCGTTGCCCGCGCCGCCGTCGGCGACGACCGGGAGGCCGGTGCCGGCGGTGGTCGTGAGCGTGTCGTCGCCGCCGAGCGAGTTGAGCTCGAAGAACTCCGCGGTCGCGATGCTCAGGCTGAAGGCGCCCGCGCTGGTGCGGTCGTAGCGGGCGCGGCCGTTCTCGGGCTTGAACGTGGAGACGTCGTTGCCGGCGCCGAGGTTGTTTTCGATCCGGTCCACGCCGCCGTCGCCGTTCATCACGTCGGAGCCGTCGCCGTTGTTCCAGACGAGCGTGTCGTCGGCTTCGCCGCCGTTCATCGTGTCCGCCCCGCGGTCGCCGACCAGGCGGTCGCCGCCACCCGTGCCGTTGAGCGTGTCATTGCCGTCGTTGCCGTTGACGACATCGGCGCCGTCGCCGGTGGTGATCGCGTCGTCGCCGGAGCCGGCGTCGATGACCATGTTCATGGCCACACCCGGGTCGGTGACGAGGCTGTCGTTACCGGAGAAGGACGTGATGGCCAGGCGCTCGACCAGGGTCATGTTGATGCCGAACGGGGCGTTGCTGCGGTCGAAGCGCGTGACGGCGCCCTGCGGCTTGACCGTCATCAGGTCGTTCGCCGTGCCCGCGGTGATGAGCGTCTCGTCGACGCCGTCGCCGCCGAGGTTGTCGTCGGTGCCGTCGCCGTTGTTCCAGATCATCACGTCGTTGCCGGCGTCGCCGTTGACGACGTCGTCGCCGCGGAAGCCCGTGATGCGGTCGGTGCCGTCGCCGCCGCTGATGGCGTCGACGTTGTCGCCGCCGACGATGATGTCGTCGCCCGCTTCACCGTTGATGGTGGAGTTGGCCAGGTTCGCGGCGGACAGGTTCGTCGTGTCGTTGCCGGCGCCGAGGTTGAGCGTGACCGCGATCGTGTCGTTGCTCGGAAGCGTCTGGGCCCCGGCGGTGACAGGATCGAAGTCGGTGTTGTCGCCGCCGAAGTTATGGGTGAGCAGGCCGGCGTTGTTGACGCCGATCGTGGCGTTGTCGTCGGTGGCGTCGCCGGTGAGGGTCAGGACGTTGCCGTTGATCTGGGGGGTGATCGCCGCATTGGCCGCCGCGGGGGCCGCGAGGACCAAGGCCGCGGCGGCGAGCGGGAGGAGGAGTTTCGGCTGCATGCCGGCTTAGACGCCGGCGAGCTCCGGGGTATTCCGGCGCAGCGCGGCGATGTCGACCTCGCGCCCCTTGGTGATGGCCTCACGGATCGCGGCGACGTCGTTGCCCGGGCCGAGCAGGATCGCGCCGACGAGGCGATCCTCGGCGATCACGAGCTTGCGGTAGCCGCCGTGGGCTTCGTGGACGAGGACCTCGTCACCGGGCTCCTCGTGGATGCGCCCGATGCTGGCGAGCTCCACGCCGACGACCTTGAGCATCGTCACCGGAGGCGCCGGGACGTACGGCTTGTCGCCGCCGGCCGCGTTCTCCGCGGCGATCTCCGCCTGGGCGACCGCGGTCGGCCACAGGCCCGGCGTCTGGCCTTGGAATTCGGCGATGTCCCCGGCCGCGAGGATGTCCGGGTCACCGGTGCGCATGCGGTCGTCGACGAGCACGCCGCGGTTGACCGCGAGCTGCGCGTCGCGCGCGAGCTCGGCGTTGGGCTGGATGCCCGCCGCCACCAGCAGGATGTGCGCGGGCAGGCGGCGGCCGTCCTTGAGGTCGACCGCGCGTAGGCGGCCGTTGCCGTCAGCCGACTCGATCTCCGCGTTGAGCACGATCTCGAGGCCGAGGCCCTCGAGGTAGGACCTGAGCAGCTCACCGCCGCGGTCGTCGAGCTGGCGCCGGAGCAGGCCGGATCCGCGTTCGAGCACGGTCGTTTTGAGGCCGAGCTTGTGCAGCGCGTACGCGGCCTCGAGCCCGAGCAGGCCACCGCCCGCGATCACGCCGCGGGTGGAGCTGACGCGCTGGGCGTAGGCGCGGAGCGCCATGGCGTCGGCGGCGGTTCTCAGCACGCCGGTCCCAGGGACGCCGAAGCCCTCGATCTTGGGCACGAGGCTGCGGGAGCCGGTGGCCAGGATCAAGCGGTCGTACGGCAGCTTCTCCCCCGTGCCGAGCGCGACCTCCCGCTTGTCGCGGTCGATCCAGAGGGCGCGCGTGTTCAGCCACGTCGTGATCGCGCGCTCGTCGTACCACTTGTCGGGGTTCAGATACAGGCCCTGCATGGCGGAGCGGCCGTAGACGAGGCGACTGATGCCCATGCGGTTGTAGAGGTGGTGCGGCTCCTCCGCGATGAGGTCGATGTTGGTCGCCGGGTGCCGTCGACGCAGGTGGTCGGCAGCGGTGACGCCCGCGATGCCGTTGCCGAGCACGACGACCCGCTTGACGGCCTTGTCATAGCTGAAGTCGCGGACCTGGGAGATGCGGGGCGCGCTCGCCTTGTCCGGCGTGAGCGCGACGGTGACCGGGCCGGTGACCTTCACACAGCACGCCATCCGCGTGTTGTCGGCGTAGCCGAGGCGCTCGAGGGTGGCCTTCTCGTCGTCGCCGATCTCGGACGTACAGCTCATGCCGTCCTTGATCGCGACCGGGTCGGCGCCGCAGATGCCCATGCGGCAGCCGGCCTCGATCGGCAGGTTGTTGGCCTCGGCGATCTCGAGCAGCGACTGGCCCGGCTTGGGCGCGACGCGCTTGTTGTCGGGAAGGAACGTGACCTGGGGACCGACGGCTCGCAGGCCGGAGGCGCGGGTGAGGCCGACCGGGACCGCGCTGGGCGCGGGTGCCGCCGCAGCGGGCGCGGCCTTCTCCAGGAACGGCTTCTCCTTGCGGAGGGTTCTGAAGAACCACGTCGCGGCGAGCGCGACGGCGGCGGCGCGGAGCGCCCAGATGAGCGGCTCGAACTCGACGATCTCTGCCGCGTACCAGTAGAAGATGCTGAACGCGACGGCGCCGAAGAGGCTCGTGATCGTGTGGACGCTCGCCTTGTAGAAGGTGGTGAGCGTGGCGAAGACGGCGAGAGAGACGGCCGTGGTGAGCGCCATCTGCTCGACGGGGACGGCGAAGAAGCCGAGCACGAGGCCCGGGAACGCGCCCACGAAGTACTTGCGGTAGCCGCTCCAGTAGGAGTCCTGGTCGTGCAGGTCGGCCAGGTAGGCGGCGCGCGGGTTGAAGTCGTAGCAGTTCTTGACGCAGCCGACGCACGGTTGGCAGTGGGCGTTGGCGACGAGCATCAGCGGTGTCTGGCCGTAGATGCGCTGCACCGGGAGCAGCGGGCAGATGGTGCTGCACCAGCCGCTCTTGCCCTTGAGGAAGATGCCGCCGGTGAAGGCCGCGGCCATCGCGCCGAGCAGCAGCAGCGCGGAGTAGGCGCCGCTGTCGTCGAGGCCCAGCTTGCGCAGGACGATGAAGGTGATGAACAGGCCGAACGCGATGACGTAGCCGTATTCCTTGAGCCAGTCCGGGGCGGTGAGTGCCTTGGTGAGCTTGAGGGCGCGCGGCGTCTGGTTGGAGGCCGCGAGCGGGCACAGGTTGCGCCACAGACCCGGGACGGTCAGGAACAGCAGTGGCAGGAGCGGGATCACGACCTTCCACATCACGAACAGGCCCGTGTCCGGGACGATGAGGAGGAGGGCGGCGATGACCAGCGCGCCGACGATGCTGCCGGCGCGCATCGCGTGCCAGACCTTGACCGGGATGCGGCTGGGGATCTGGGTGTAGTTGGGGAACGCGAGCGGCTTGGTCATCCCGTCCACCCCGCCGTCTGATCGCCCAGCGCGTGCAGGCGCGCCGACAGGATGCGGCCGACGTCGAGGAGGATGTCCCGGCCGAGCGCCGGGTTGCGCGCGGCAAGCGCTTCGAAGCCGTCGAAGCTCAGTCGCAGCATCTCACCCTCGCTCATCGCCTCTATGGACACCGCGCGCGGCGCGCCGTCGAGGAACGCGCCCTCCCCGAGCGTGGTGATCGGGTGCACGACGCCGCTCGGCGCCTTCACCCAGCCCATCACCAGCAGATACAGCGCGCGGTCGCGCTCGCCCTGTCTGAGGACGACCTCGCCCGGGACGAACAGACGCGTCTCCGTGTGGTCGAGGAGCATCGCCCAGTCCTCGTCTCCCCGATCGCTCAGGAACCCCGGAAGGCCGTGCTCCGTGCGAGCCTCGGGCTCCGTCGGATAGTCGAAGAAGCCTGTCGTGTCCATGCTCGGCCAACTCTACGGACGGACGCGGGTGACGGTGTCGGAATCGTTGTTCGCCACCCAGATCGCGCTGGCGCCGGCCGTGATCCCGAGCGGCTGCTGCCCCACCGTTATCGGTGCGCCGATCACTTTTCCGGTCTGCTCGTCCAAGCGGCTGATCGTGTTGTCGCCACTGTTGGTCACCCACACCGAGTCGAATCCGAACGCCAGCTGGCGAGGATCCTTGCCGACGGTGATCGTGTCGAGCACTTTGCCGGTCTTGCGGTCCAATCGGGTCACGGTGCCGTCCTCGGAGTTGGCGATCCAGGTCGCGTTTCGGGTCTCGATCACGCCGCGCGGCGCCTGGCCCGTTGGGATCGCGTCGCCGACGAGCTGAGCGGTGGCCGGGTCGATCCGGTTCACCGTGTCGTCCTCGGAGTTCGTCACCCAGACGAACCGGCGGCCGACGAAGATGCCCGCGGGCTCGTTGCCAACCCCGATCGGGGAGCCGACGAGGCTCGGCGTGGCCCGGTCAACGCGGTTGACGGTGCCGTCGTTGCGGTTGGCGACCCACAGGAGCTGCTTGCCGAGCGCGATCGCCTCCGGCCGGTCCCCGACCTTGACGCTCGCGGTGCGCTGGCCGTTCTCGAACCGCGCCACCGTGTCGTCCCCGGCCGCGCCGACCCACACGACGCCCTTGCCCGCGACCACGTGGTCCGGCCGGGTGCCGGCCTCGATCGCGTCGTCGGGTGCGTTGGTCTCCGGATCGATCG
Source organism: Solirubrobacter taibaiensis (assembly GCA_027587225.1). GTDB lineage: Bacteria > Actinomycetota > Thermoleophilia > Solirubrobacterales > Solirubrobacteraceae > Solirubrobacter > Solirubrobacter taibaiensis. Next base: position 503 of record JAPDDQ010000042.1, on the reverse strand, counting down.
TGGTGAGCGTCCCGTCGCCATGGTTGGCCACGAACACCTGCCCGTCGGAGACTGCGACGCCGTCCGGGCCTTTGCCCACTTCGATCGTCTCGACGGCGGCCGCCGCGGGGGCCGCGGTAGCCGTTGCGGTCGGGGTTGCGGTTGTCGTGGCGGTCGCGGTGGCGGTGGCTGTCGGCGTGGCGGCCGCGCGCGGCGCCTCGCCCTCGAACACGCCCGCCGCAGCGAGCGCTGCGGCGGCGATCCCGGCGACGAGCACCGTCGGCAAGGCCGCGATCAGCGCGACCCGCCGGCGCTTGGGCCAAGGAGACACGCGCGGCTCGGACGCCTCGGTGGTGGTGCCGACGAGCGAGTCGGACCCGACCGGCGCCGCGGCCGACGAAGCGGCGCGACTCGGCGCCGCCGCGTGCGCGGGCACCGCGAACCCGGTCGGCGCCGCCGTCGCGCCCGGCCGGCTCGACGCCGGCCCGGGGACAGCCGGCGAAGCGGCGCGGTTCAAGTCGGAT
>JAPDDQ010000446.1 GCA_027587225.1 Solirubrobacter taibaiensis | reverse complement strand
GTAAGGAATATCATTAAAAATTTCTAAGCCATCTTTTTCTAATTTATTTTTCTCGGTCTGATTTAATTTTTCATTGTTAGCCCATACTTTTTCATAACTCATTGTTTATCCCCCTATATAAAACTACGCTCTTGTAAGTACTTCACGATTTGTTCTGCACATTCTTCAATAGAATATTTGTGCGTTTCTACAATTAATTCCGCTTGCTCTGGCTCTTCATAAGGCGAATCAATACCTGTGAAATCCTTAATATCACCTTTTCTTGCCTTTTTATAAAGTCCTTTCGGATCACGTTTCTCACACTCTTCAATCGGACACTTCACAAAAATTTCAATAAATTCATCTGCCGCTAATAAATCTCTTACTTGTTTGCGGTCTACTCGAAATGGTGAAATAAATGCTGTAAGGACAACTGCTCCTTGGTCTACAAATAACTTTGCCACTTCGCCAATACGTCTTATATTTTCCATGCGATCACTTTCAGAAAATCCTAAGTCTTTATTTAAACCGTGACGAATGTTATCCCCATCCAGCACATAATTTCCAATATTCTTTTCAAACAGTTTACGAGCGACCGCATTCGCTACTGTAGATTTACCCGAAGCTGATAAACCAGTAAACCAAATTACAAAACTATGAT
>JAPDDQ010000445.1 GCA_027587225.1 Solirubrobacter taibaiensis | reverse complement strand
TTTTTCTTTTTGTCATGTGCGATTAAGGCAATTTTCATCCGTTGTCTCCCCTTTAGTCGATAATATTTTCTAAACCGTACACAAGATGATCAAGGTTCATTACTGTCTCAATTGATAGTTTTACACCTGACATAAATGATGCACGATTGAATGAATCATGACGAACTGTTAACATTTGTCCATCTCCACCAAACATTACTTCTTGGTGTGCAATAAGCCCTGGCAAACGTACACTATGAATGTGAATACCGTCTACATTTGCACCTCGTGCACCTGCTAGTTGCTCTACTTCATTTGGATGACCTTGCTGCTTTGATTCACGATTTTGGCGAATTAACTCTACCGTTTTTACAGCTGTACCAGATGGTGCGTCTAATTTTTGATCATGATGTAATTCAATTACCTCAACATCTTGGAAATATTTCGCTGCCATTTGTGAGAATTTCATCATAAGAACTGCACCAATTGCAAAGTTTGGAGCAATAATTGTTCCTACTGCTTTTTCTTTTGCATTCTCTGTTAAACGTGTCAATTCTTCTTCTGTAAATCCAGTTGTACCAATAACCGAACGAAGTCCACGCTCAACTGCAAGTGTAACGTGTTGTTTCCCCACTTCTGGTGTTGTTAAATCTAACAACAC
>JAPDDQ010000444.1 GCA_027587225.1 Solirubrobacter taibaiensis | reverse complement strand
AAACGATATTGTAGAATTGATGCCACTAACAAAATGAGTATGATAAAAATTGCTAATATGATTGTTACACTTGTTGTACTTCCTCCAAAAAATTGCTTACTTGTCTCAAATGCTGCCCAACAACTATAAACAAAAAATGCGAGCATCGCACCGATTGTAATTTTATTAAAGAAAGATGAAAAATTTGTTTGTATATGATTCATATGTCCATTGCACCTCTATTTCCATTCATAACAAAACGATTCTATCATGAATGAGTACACGGCTGATAGAGAATTTCTATGACAAATACATAGTCATTACTTTTTACTTGCAATGTAAGCGAATCCTCTTTTACACTACATTTTAGATAAAATAAATTTTCTTTCAGTTACATGAATACAAATACAGAAGTTTAAATAATCCTCTTTTGGAATACTCTTTACTTCATTAAATATCTAATATGAGTAATCCGCTTACACATATTATTCTGATTGAAAACAGACTATAGGGGCTGAATATATGGAAAAGAAATTCATGCGAGAATCTAAAGCAATTAAGACAACACGTGTTTTTCCTAACGATTTAAATAATCACCAAACACTTTTTGGAGGGAAATTATTAGCAGAAATTGATAGTATTGCTTCGATTGCGGCTGCAAG
>JAPDDQ010000443.1 GCA_027587225.1 Solirubrobacter taibaiensis | reverse complement strand
AAATGTAGATCCATCTAAGCTTGCGGATACAATGACACAAGTATCTAAGGCTGCTGAATTATCGACTAAAGTAGATATGAAAGTTTTAGGTGGTATTATTGTTGGTGTTATAGCAGGACTTCTTTATAATAAATTCCATAAGATTAAACTTCCAGAATGGTTAGGTTTCTTTGCTGGAAAACGTTTCGTTCCAATTGTTACATCAGTTGTGATGCTGATATTAGGAATTCTATTTGCACAAATTTGGCCAACAATTCAAAATGGTATTGATGCATTAGCTCATGGAATTGTTAATTTAGGTGCAATTGGTTCAGGATTATTTGGTTTATTAAACCGTTTATTAATCCCAATTGGTTTACACCACGTAATGAACACATACTTCTGGTTTGTATTTGGGGACTTTACAAATGCAGCAGGTAATGTTGTTAATGGTGATATTGCTCGTTTCCTTGCAGGTGACAAAACAGCAGGTATGTTTATGACTGGTTTCTTCCCAGTTATGATGTTCGGTTTACCAGCAGCATGTTTCGCAATGATTGCAGCTGCTAAACCAGAAAAGCGTAAAGCAGTTACTGGTATGTTAGCTGGTCTAGCATTAACTTCATTCTTAACTGGTATTACAGAGCCTATTGAATTCTCAT
>JAPDDQ010000442.1 GCA_027587225.1 Solirubrobacter taibaiensis | reverse complement strand
TTCACGTGATTGGCAGGCATTTGCAGGCTGAAGATAGTATGTGCGGAAAAACTTCACCAGCATCTGTACGTACGAACCAATTAAAAGAAATTCAAGATTTTATTAAAAATAAAAATATACCAAATAATGAGTATGTGTTAATTGGTGGTGATATGAACGTAAATAAGATAAATGCAGAGAACAATAATGATTCAGAGTATGCATCTATGTTTAAAACATTGAACGCTTCTGTACCATCTTATACTGGACATACAGCGACTTGGGATGCAACGACAAACAGTATTGCAAAATATAATTTCCCTGATAGTCCTGCCGAATATTTAGATTATATTATTGCAAGCAAAGACCATGCGAACCCATCGTATATAGAGAATAAGGTGTTACAGCCGAAATCTCCACAATGGACTGTTACATCGTGGTTCCAAAAATATACGTATAATGATTACTCTGATCATTATCCAGTAGAGGCGACTATTTCTATGAAGTAGTTTCAAAAAGTTTCTTCGTAAAGAAGAAACTTTTTTTATTTGCAAACAGGAAAATCATACTTTCTTTCCAATATGTATAAGACATATTGAAAAGAGGAGAGAAAAATGTGGATCGAGGAATTTTTAAAGAAGTTCCATTACCGTGTGCATTTTT
>JAPDDQ010000441.1 GCA_027587225.1 Solirubrobacter taibaiensis | reverse complement strand
TTATGCCAGGGAAAGTAAATCCTGTTATGCCAGAAGTTATTAATCAAATTGCGTTCCAACTAATAGGTAATGATCATACAATTTGCCTTGCTTCAGAAGCAGGACAATTAGAATTAAACGTGATGGAACCAGTACTTGTTTTCAACTTACTTCAATCAATTAGCATTATGAATAACGGTTTCCGTGCCTTTACAGATAATTGCTTAAAAGGAATTGAAGCGAATGAAGATCGCTTAAAAGAGTATGTTGAGAAAAGTGTAGGAATTATTACAGCCGTGAACCCTCATATCGGTTATGAAGCAGCAGCTCGCGTTGCGAAAGAAGCAATCGCGACAGGGCAATCCGTTCGAGAACTTTGTGTGAAAAATGGTGTACTGTCACAAGAAGACTTAGAGTTAATTCTAGATCCATTCGAAATGACACACCCAGGGATTGCAGGAGCAACTCTTTTAAAGAAAAATTAAAAGAAGAGGGGGGACAAGTCCCTCCTCTTTGTTTACAATATAGGGATTTTATACGTGAATAGAGGTAGGGAGATTATAAGTAAGTAACAGTGGCGTTTAATAGTTCATAGAAACAAAATTAAGAGGAGCAGCAATATAATCAACATCACTTTTAAATAAAGAGGATTTATTAAAACAT
>JAPDDQ010000440.1 GCA_027587225.1 Solirubrobacter taibaiensis | reverse complement strand
GAAGATAGGTGAACAAATATGTCCTTTATTGATGAAGAAAATTTTCGTATGAAACGTGCAGGAAAAAAGAAGCACTAAGGTATAGTTCTTTCTAGTATAGCGGGAACAATTGTAGGAGCTTCTTTATTCGCGTTTGGAGCGCCTTTATTTTCAAATTCTGCTGATACGCTTCCGCAAGCTGAAGCAAGCGGAAGTAATATGGCCGAAGCTCAAGGGATTAAACAGATTAGCTTTGTAGATGCTGTTGATCGTGCATCTGAAGCTGTTGTGGGTGTTATTAACATTCAACGAGATAACTTTTCAGAGGCAGATTCAGAGGCCGGTACAGGATCAGGAGTAATTTATAAAAAGACAGATGGTCAAGCTTATATTGTAACGAATAATCATGTTGTAGCTGGAGCGAATCGTATTGAAGTAAGTCTAAGTGACGGTAAGAAGGTTCCTGGAAAAGTATTAGGAACCGATGTAGTCACAGACTTAGCTGTATTAGAAATAGATGCAAAGCATGTGAAAAAAATAATTGAAATTGGCGATTCTAATACTGTTCGCAGAGGAGAACCAGTTATTGCGATTGGAAACCCACTTGGACTGCAATTTTCTGGAACAGTTACACAAGGTATTATTTCAGCTAATGAACGTATT
>JAPDDQ010000439.1 GCA_027587225.1 Solirubrobacter taibaiensis | reverse complement strand
AAACTAATTTGATCGGTACACCACAGCAGATAGCTGAACGAATCGTGAATTTAAAAAACGTAGGCGTTGATCTCATCCTGTCAGGCTTTCTGCATTTCATTGAAGAGGTTGAGTATTTCGGTGAAAACGTTCTACCTTTGGTTCGACAAATCGAGCAGCAGCAATTACAACATTTGCAAATACCCGCCAAATCAGCTTAATACACTGTGATATAAGAAGAAAAAGAAAGAGTAAAAAACCTTTTCCTCAAGACTCGGCTTGGGGATTTTTATTTTAGTGAAGCTCTATTTCTCGCATCACAGTTTCAACTGAATAGCGACTCCACTGCGATAATTTCTCTATAAACTGATTGAATTCGGATGGATTAAAATGACTCACAATCATATAGCAGCCATTTCCTAAGATTTTAAAACATTCATCAATCTGCGGATATTGCTTGACCAGTTGCTCAATCTCTGTAAAAGCCTGTTGCTCATTTAAGAACAGTTGAATGAATTGTTTATATTCATAACCTATCGTGATGGTGTAATTCTTAATAATACCCGCATCCATCAGTTGTGCGATTCGAGCACCTACAGTTTGCCCTGTACGATGCACGTGTTGCCCGATCTGCTTATGAGTCAGACGTGAATCGTGTTTGAGT
>JAPDDQ010000438.1 GCA_027587225.1 Solirubrobacter taibaiensis | reverse complement strand
TATATGTACATCAAGTATACGATCTTGGCTTACAAGCAAAATCAAGTTCACAAAAAGCGTTCGCTGACGGTAGTAAATTACAAGATACAGAAAACTACGTAAAAACAACACAAAGTAAACCAGATCCAAATATGTTCGGTACTGCAAAAGGGAAAAACGTAATTGTTGTCTCTCTTGAGTCATTACAAACATTCTTAATTGGTGCAACAGTTAACGGACAAGAAGTTACACCATTCTTAAACCAATTTACGAAAGAAAGTTATTACTTTGATAACTTCTTCCATCAAACTGGTCAAGGTAAAACATCTGATGCTGAATTCCTAGTAGATACTTCGGTATATCCACTAGACCCCGGTGCTGTATTCTTCACACACGGTAACAATGAATATACAGCAACTCCAGAAATTTTACGTCAGCAAGGGTATCACACGTCGGTATTCCACGCAAACAACGCAACATTCTGGAACCGTAACATTATGTATCCAGCACTTGGTTATGATCGTTACTACAACGAGCTTGACTACAAGATTACGCCAGAAACAAAATTAAACTGGGGATTAAAAGATATCGAGTACTTCGATCAATCTATTGATATGTTAAAACAAGTGAAGCAACCATTCTATACTCGCTTCCTTACTTTAAC
>JAPDDQ010000437.1 GCA_027587225.1 Solirubrobacter taibaiensis | reverse complement strand
TACGTGCAAACAATGTGGATATTTTAACTCTTGGGCAATACCTACAACCATCTAAGAAGCATTTACCAGTTCTTAAATATTACCCACCAGCAGAATTTGCAGAGCTTAAAGAAATTGCACTTAGCAAAGGATTTAGCCACTGTGAAGCTGGCCCACTTGTGCGTTCTTCTTACCATGCGGACGAGCAAGTACGTTCTGCAAAAGAAAAAACAGCAGAAGCTAAATAATGAAAAAAGAGAGCTAACGATCAGCTCTCTTTTTGTTTGTACTCTAAAACGGTATTTGTACATGTTAATAAAATCTTTTTTAATTCTTCTGTGGATAATTCAATTGTAAATTCAGGTACACCACGTGTAATTAAAATTTTATCGTACGTATAAATAGCGTTACCCACAATAATTGTTACATCGTGTGAATACCCGAAAGGAGCCACACACCCCGGCGTACAACCAGTTTTGTCTCGCAGTTCATCAGGAGAACAGAGAGATAAGCGTTCTCCTGTTAGTTCTTTCATCTCTCCCCGGTTGAGCCTTGTGCCCTCTAACGTAAAAAATACGTAATAATCTCCAGAATTTGATTTTAAAAATAAGCTTTTACTTGGAGTGCCTTGTAAGCCGAGTCTCTCACGTACAATCCGATCTGT
>JAPDDQ010000041.1 GCA_027587225.1 Solirubrobacter taibaiensis | reverse complement strand
GGCGCAGGGCGGCGCGGCGAGGCGAGGCGCAGGGCGGCGAGGCGAGGCGCAGGGCGGCGCGGCGAGGCGCTAGGCGCCGTGGGTGACCGCGAGCGCGCGGGACTCGCCGCGGCGCAGATGGTCGAGCAGCGCGGCGCGGGCGGAGGGGGGCGGCGCGTGGATGAGCGCGTCCATCAGCCCCGCGTGGTCGGCGGCGAGGTCGTCAAGGTCGGACGAGACGCGGTCGGCGACCGCCAGCACGATTCGCAGCTCGCGCAGCGCGGCCTCGGCCGCGATGCGTAGGCGGCGGGAGCCGGCGGAGGCGACGATCGCCAGGTGGAACGCGGCGTCGGCGGCGACCGCCGCGCGCCCGTCGCCTGCCTTGGCGGCCTCGGTCATCGACGTCACGGCGGCCTGGAGCCAGACGTCGTCGGCAGGCCGCCGTCGCACCATGGCTTCCAGCCCGGCGAGCTCCAGAGTCCGCCGCGTCGCATACAAGTCGCGCACGTCCTCGACGGAGATCCGCACGACCTCCAGCCCGCGATGCAGCGAGTGGACCAGCAGCCCTTCACGCTCCAGGCGTCCCAGAGCGGCTCGCGCCTGGTCGCGCGTGACGTTCAACCGCGCGACGACCTCGCCGTCCGTGACCGCCGAGCCCGGGGGATAGGACCCGCCGAGGATCTCGTCTCTCAGGGACTCCGCGATGGTGTCGGCGACGGTGACGCGCTCGAGCGGCAGCAGCTTCAAAACCCGCTCCAAGAACCGGTGAGTCGTCGTCCGGACATGGCGTACGCGTACGTGGTCCGTGCACGGACCATGCGGCCTCGGCGCCCTCTCGGCGCGAGCCCTTCAACCATGCGCCTCGCGTTCCTGGGAACACGCGTGGCGCGGACGACCAAACCCTGCATTGACACGATGCTCTGAGGATCGCGTGGAACTGTCAAGTAACACAGTGTCAACGGACGAACGTCCGAACGGTCCAGAGCGCCAAACCCCCAGACTTCCGTTTAGTTCTGGCAGCGTGCGGACATCGCCGCGGCGATCTCGTCAATCTCCGAGGACGAGACGGTCTCCACGCACAGGAGCAGATCGTCGCCGTGCGCCAGCGCCCGCACGCTCGGGTCGCCGCCGGCCAACGCGTCCACCAGCCCAGCCGCCCCCGGCACCAGAACCGCGTTGAACGGGCCGACCGCCAACACGCGCTCGTCGAACGTGAACTGACACGGCGACCCGCCGACCAACCCCGCCAACCGCCCCGCCAACGACGCGTACCCGGCACGCCGCGCGTCGTGGTCACAGCCCATCCACGCCTCCAGCGCACACGCCGTCGCAACCACCGTCGCGCGATCCAACTTCCAGGCCCGACCGAACGTCCGCCATGGTCCGCTCTCGTACCCGACGAAGTCGAGCGCCTCCAGATCGCGCACCGCCGCAGCCGACCCGGCCACGAACCCGCCCCCGTTCGGCCCGCCGAAGTACTTGGCCGAGAACACGGCGAGATCGCCCGCCGAAGCCCAGCGCTCCAGCGACGACACCGGGAAGCACTGGAACGCCGCGTCGACGATCACCGGCACGCCGGCCGCGCGCGCCAGCGCCGCGACCTCGTCCACCGGCATCCCGACCTCATCCAGATGCGCGGGATGCAGCACCGCCGCCGGTCTCAGTGCGGACAACGCGTCCGCCACGTCGTCGACCCATTCCACCCGCGCGCCCGCCAGCGCCGCGCAGCGCGCGTAGAGGTAGCCGGCATGCGCGCGCTGGACGAGCACGCACGAGGAGCACAGCGGCAGCGCCTCCATCACCGCCCCCTCACCGCTCGCGACACACGCCCCCACGGCCAGTGCGATCCCCGCCGAAGCCCCCGGGACGACCCGCGCGGCCTCCGCTCCCACCAGTCCCGCCACCCGTTCCCCCGACAACGCCAGCAGCTCGTCCATCGACGCCCAGACCGCGTTCGCCTCACCCGCCGCCGCCCACACCTCCGGCGCCAGCCGCGACCCGCCGAGGTCGGAGTAGATCCCGCTCGCGTTGATCACACGTCGCACGCCCAGGGAGGAGTAGATGCCCATGACCGGGCAATATCCCGCACGTTCCGGGGGCTGCGCCGATTCGGTCCGAAGCGCCACCTAGAGTTCCCGACCCGATGAGCTCCACGACGGTCGCGCACCTCCACGTCCACTCCGAGTACTCGCTCCTCGACGGAGCCTGCAACATCGACAAGCTGGCCGAGCGCGCCGCGGCCTATGACCAGCCGGCCATCGGTCTTACCGACCACGGCGTCATGAACGGCGCCATCGAGCTCTATAAGGCGGCCAAGAAGCACGGCGTCAAGCCGCTGCTGGGCCTCGAGGCGTACTTCGTCGACGACCGCACGGTGCGCGACCGCAAGGTGGAGCGCAACCACCTCACGCTGCTCGCCCAGAACAACGAGGGCTTCAAGAACCTCACGACGCTGTCCAGCAAGGGCTTCCTCGAGGGCCTGCACCGCGGCAAGCCGGGCGTGGACCTGGAGCTGCTGTCGATGCACTCCGAGGGCGTCATCTGCCTCACGGGTTGCCTGGCCAGCCGCACGAGCCAGCGGATCATGGACGGCAAGCTCGAGGACGCCCGCGCGCACCTGGATCAGCTCATCCAGATCTTCGGCCCCGAGGACGTCTACCTCGAGGTCCAGAAGAACGGCCTGACCGAGCAGGAGCAGGTCAACGAGGCGATGCGCAAGTTCGCGCAGGACACCGGCCGTCCGTTCGTGGGCACGGCCGACGTCCACTACCTGCGCAAGGAGGACTTCCGCAACCACGCCGCGCTGCTGTGCGTGCAGACGAAGTCCACGCTCGCGGCGCCGAAGATGTCGTTCTCCACGAACGAGTTCTATTTGAAGTCCACCGAGGAGATGGCGGCATCGTTCGCCGACTTCCCGGGGGCGCTGGAGTCCACGATCGAGATCGCGGACCGCTGCGACGTGGAGATCGCGCTCGGCGGCCAGCTCATCCCGAGCTTCGAGTGCCCGGACGGGCTGTCGGAGAAGGAGTACCTGCGCAGCCTCGTCATGGACGGCATGCGCGAGCGCTACGGGGACCCGATCCCCGCGCACGCGCTCGAGCGCATGGAGATGGAGCTCGCGGTCATCGACAAGATGGGCTTCAACGCCTACTTCCTGATCGTCTGGGACTTCGTCAACTGGGCCAAGAACAACGGCGTCGCCGTCGGCCCGGGCCGTGGCTCGGCGGCCGGCTCGATCATCGCCTTCACGCTGCGCATCACGGACGTGGACCCGCTGGCCTACGACCTGCTGTTCGAGCGCTTCCTGAACGCCGAGCGCGTGTCGATGCCCGATATCGACATCGACTTCTCCGTGCGCGGCCGCGAGCGCGTGATGGCGTACGTCAAGGACAAGTACGGGTCCGACCGCGTGGCCCAGATCATCACCTTCGGCCGGATGTTCCCGCGCGCGGCCACCAAGGACGCGGCGCGCGTGCTCGGCCACGACTACGGCGTCGGCGACAAGCTCTCCAAGCTCATCCCGGACCCGATCATGGGCCGCTCGCCCTCCTTCAAGGAGTGCCTGGAGCCGGGCGAGGACCTGGCCGCCGAGGTCGGGCGGGACCCGGTGGCGGCACAGGTCATCGAGGTCGCGCAGGGCCTGGAAGGCATCGTCCGCAACGCCTCCATCCACGCGGCGGCGGTCGTGATCTCCGACCGCAGCCTCACGGACATCGTCCCGCTGCAGCTGGCCGACGCGCGCACCACCGACGAGGCCGGCAACAAGGTCTACCGGACGGTCACGCAGTTCAGCATGAAGCCGATCGAGGAGATCGGCCTGCTGAAGATGGATTTCCTCGGCCTGCGCAACCTGGACGTGATCGAGGACGCGCTGGACATCATCGAGCGCTCCAGCGGCAGCCGCCCGGACATCGCGGCGATCCCGCTGGACGACGTCCCGACGTACGAGATGATGGCCCGCGGCGACTCGGTCGGCGTGTTCCAGTTCGAGTCTGAAGGCATGCGCGAGTCGCTGCGCAAGGTCAACCCGACCGAGTTCGAGGACCTCGTCGCGCTCGTGGCGCTGTATCGCCCGGGCGCCATGGACCAGATCCCCGCGTACTCGCGCGGCAAGCGCAACCCGGAGTCGATCGCCTACATCGACGACCGGCTGATTCCGATCACCGAGTCCACCAAGGGCGTGATCCTCTATCAGGAGCAGGCGATGCAGATCGCCAAGTCCCTGGCGAACTTCACCGGCCCGCAGGCGGACGATCTCCGGAAGGCGATCGGCAAGAAGAACCGCGCCGCGATGGCGAAGCTGCAGCCGATGTTCATCGAGGGCTGCCGCGCGAACGGTGTCTCCAACGACGTGATCGAGTCGCTGTGGGCGACCAACGAGAAGTCCGCGGACTACTCGTTCAACAAGTCCCACGCCGCCTGTTACGCGCTCATCTCCTACCGCACGGCCTGGCTGAAGGCGAACTACCCGGCCGAGTACATGGCCGCGCTGATCTCCTCGGTCATGGACACGAAGGACAAGGTCCCGTTCTTCGTCAACCAGGCGGAGCAGATGGGGATCGAGATCCTGCCGCCGGACGTGAACCTGTCCGACCACGAGTTCATGGTCGTCGAGGGCAACATCCGGTTCGGTCTGGATGCGGTCAAGGGCGTCGGCTACGCCGCCGTGGAGGCGATCAAGGTCGCCCGCGAGGACGGCGCGTTCACGAGCATCTGGGACTTCTGCGAGCGCGTCGACGGGCGCGCCGTGAACAAGCGCTCGATCGAAGCGCTCATCCAGTGCGGCGCGTTCGAGTCCACCGGCGCCACGCGCCGCGGCATGCTCGACGTGCTGGACGCCGCGCAGTCCGCCGGCCAGCGCGCCCAGCAGGACGCGCAAATGGGTCAGGGCTCGATCTTCGACCTGTTCGACGCGGGCGGGGGAGCGGAGACGGCGTCGGCCGCGCCGAGCCACCCGCCGGTCCCGACGCACGAGTTCGAGCGCAACGAGTTGCTGACGATGGAGCGCGAGTCGATCGGCATCTTCATCTCCGAGCACCCGCTCAAGCGCGTGAGCGCGGCGATGCAGGTCAAGGCCGACTGCACGATCTCCGAGCTGTCCGGCACGCGCGACGGCGAGTGGCGCAAGGTCGGCGGCATGATCACCGAGCACAAGAAGATCCGCACCCGCTCGGGCAAGATGATGATGTTCGCGACGATCGCCGACCTCGAGGGCTCCGTCGAAGTCGTCATCTTCGACGAGGTCATGCAGTCGATCGAGGAGCTGATCGCGACCGACTCGACGATGCTCATCAAGGGCAAGGTCGAGCAGAAGGAGCAGGGCAAGGTCTCGCTGGTGGCCTCGAGCGTCGAGAAGTTCGACCCGAGTGACGCCGAGATCGAGAAGGCCAAGGAGAAGATGGCCAAGGTCGCGGCGACGGCGCCCAAGGCGCTCAAGCGCCGCGTGGACGCCGCGCAGCTGCCCGCCACCGTCATTGAGGACCTTCGCGACCTGTTCGAGCGCTACCCGGGCGAGACCGAGTTCGTGCTGGAGATGCACACCCGCACCGGCCTGCGCCGGCTCAAGTTCGGCGCCGGCTTCCGGGTCCAGGCGCGCGATGCGGGCCTGCGAGCGGAGCTGGACGACATCCTGGGGGCCGCCGCGTCCGCAGCCGCTTAGCGCTCGCTACGCTCGCCGGTATGCGAGCACTGATCGGTGCGTTGGTCCTCGCGGTCCTTGCCGCGGTGCCTGCTTCTGCCCGCGCGCAGGAGCCGATGTGCAAGCTCGGCGCGCCTGACATGAACGCCACGATCGCGTTCCAGGCAAAGCTGGGCCCGTACATCACGCAGGTCTTCACGCGTGCCGGGGCGAGCGGCGGCGAGGCCGGCGTGGCCGTCCGGGAAGTGCTCGGCGGGCAGTTCGTGATGCTGTGGCTCGACAATTGGCGCCAGGGCTGGAGCGTCGCGTTCTCGCCGGGCGCGCAGGACGCCACCAGCGCCCGCAGCGCCGTCCGCGGCGCTCTTGCGGCCCGGCTGGACCCGGCGGCGGTGGACTACCTCGACAGCACGCTGCAGCTGGTCCCGACCCCGTACAGCGACGCCGAGCTGCAGAGCGTGATGGCCCAGGTCTTCCCACTGCTGACCGCGAACGGGATCACCGCGGGCGGTTCCATCAGTTGCGGCGAGTCCGATGCCGTGCGGGTCGAGCTCGACGTGATCGGGCCGGACACCCCCGAGCTGCGGGCGCAGGTCGAAGCGCTGCTGGCGCCGTTCGGCGACAAGGTCCGGGCGACCTACGGCCACTCCCCGGCATTGCCGGCGATCGCGGCACCGCCGCTGAACACGCCTCGCCAGGAACAGCGGCCGACGCCGAAGGTCCGTGAGTACGTGACGCTGCCGCGCACGTCGCGCTGCGCCCGCACCGTCGCCGCGAAGCCGCGCGCCGGGTTGGGAGTCGAGCGTGTGCGCTTGCAGATCGGCAAGCGCTCCGTTTCCGCGCGGGGCGGGAAGGCCGCGCGGCTGCCGCTCAAGTCCAAGCGCAGCCAGGTCACGGTCACCGTCTTCGTCAAGGACAGCGTGCCGGTGACCGAGAAGCTGACCTACCGGCGCTGCGCTTAGACGCCTACGTTGAGCGTCAGCGTGTAGCCGGCCTCGACGCTGCCGCTGACGGCCGCGAGCTGGCTCTTGTAGCCGTCGCTGAAGACCATGTCGCCGTCCAGCGAGGTGCCGGCGAGGTTCTGCACGCTCTGCTCGTAGCCCGCGGTCGCGTAGACCGCCTCGCACGTCTCTTGGGGGATGGCGAGCTGTGACGTCCGCAGCTTGCCCTGGCCCGCGACCGCGGCGTCGAGGCTCTCGTAGACCTCGAAGTGCACGTGCGGCCAGCGGCCCTGGTAGGCGGCCGGGAAGATCGTCTTGAACGTGAGCGTGCCGTCCTCGGCGGACTCCTGCACGCCGCGCAGGTAGTTCTCGCCCGCGATCGACTCGTCGTAGAGCGAGTAGCGGCCCTCGCGGTCGCAGTGCCAGATGTACACCGCGGCGCCCGCGAGCGGCCCGCCGCCACCGGCGACGTCGAGCAGCTTGAGGTTGATCGTCGTCGGCACGCCTTCCGCGACGCCGGACGCGTCCCCGACGCTCTTGGTGATGTCCTCGCGGACGACGCCGCTCTCGGTGAGGATGTTCGGGCCGTTGGAGCCGTCGCCGGGGAAGGGACCGGCGGTCTCCTCGGGGATCGAGTCGCCGCTCGTGGCGGAGGCGGTGGCGGTGCCCCCTGCCTCGGGCGAGGCGGAGCCGCCGCAGGCGACGACCACCGCTGAGCCGAGGCCGCCGAGCATCACGCCGAGCGCCCGGCGGCGACTGATCAGGCGGGGCAGGTCGAAGTCCAGCCCGCGGTCGTGGTCGTCGTGCATGCCGCCAAGGTCGCACCCATTCCTGGGAACGACCTGTGAGTTACCTGAGTTGTGCGGCGAGCCCGCGCGAGCGCAGGTCGTAGGCCCAGGCCATGTCCTGCGCCTCGATGCCCTTGCCGGAGCGCCCAGGCCCCTCGAAGATCACGGGCAGGCCCTCGAAGCGCGGCTCCGACAGGAACGCGATCATGCCCTCGACGCCGATCTCGCCGTCGCCGAGATTGATGTGCCGGTCGCGGTTCGAGCCCAGTTCCGTCATCGAGTCGTTCACGTGCAGCGCGCCGAGGCGGTCACAGCCGACGACCTTGTCGAACTCGTCGATCACCGCGCGCAGGGACTCCGCAGTGCGCACGTCGTAGCCGGACGCGAACAGGTGGCAGGAGTCCAGGCAGATGCCGAGCCGGTCTCCGCCGCCGCCCAGCTCGACCAGCGTGGCGAGCTCTTCGAACGAGCGGCCCAGCGTGCCGCCGGCGCCCGCGGTGTCCTCGAGCAGCAGCTTGCACGTCTCGGACTCGGCGAGCGCTTCCGCGATCACCTCGCCGGCGCGCCGCAGCGCCTCGTTCACCGGCCCGCCGTCCTTCAGCGCGCTGCCCGGGTGCAGGACGACGCCGACGGCGCCGAGCTGCGCCCCGGCGTTGAGGGCGACCTTCAGCGACTCGAGCGACTTGGAGCGGATCTCCGGGTCCTCGGACGCGCAGTTGAGCAGGTAGACGGCGTGGATCACGAGCTTCTCGACGACCCAGGAGGACTGCATCGCCTCGTGGAACGCGGCGACCTCCTCGTCGGAGTAGACCCTGGCCTTCCAGGCCCGCGGCGACTGGTTGAAGATCTGGATCGATCGACAGCCGCGCTCTTCGCCTCGGGTCACGGCATTCGCCGGTCCGCCCGCGGGCGAGACGTGCGCGCCGATCAACATAGGATGGTGGCCATGCGTGTTCGTTTTCCTCCGTCGCCTACAGGCGCACTGCACATCGGCAATGCGCGGACGGCACTGTACAACTGGCTCCTGGCCCGCGGCTCGGGCGGGCAGCTCGTCCTGCGGATCGAGGACACGGACCGCGAGCGGTCGACGCCTGAGAACGTCGACCTGATCTTCGAGAGCATGGACTGGCTCGGGATCGACTTCGACGAGGGGCCGATCTACCAGTCCGCGAACGCCGAGCGCCACGCGGCGGTCGTGCAGGAGCTGCTGGATTCCGGCAAGGCGTACCGCACCGCCGCCGGCCCCGAGCAGGTGAAGGCCTACAAGGCGGCCAACGACAGCCGCGGCTTCCGCGGGGTCGAGGAGTCCGAGGGCGCGATCCGGCTGCGGATGCCCGACGAGGGCGTGACGACGGTCAACGACATCATCCGGGGCGAGACCGCGTTCGAGAACGTGCTGCTCGACGATCTCGTGATCGCGCGGGCCGACGGGACGCCGGTCTACCACCTCGCGGTCGTGGTCGACGACAACGACGCCCAGATCACGCACGTGGTGCGTGGCGCCGACCACTACTCGAATACGCCGAAGCACCTGCGAATCTACGACGCGTTGGGCGCTACGCCTCCCACTTATGCCCACCTTCCGCTCCTCCATGGACCGGATGGCAAGAAGCTTTCGAAGCGCCATGGCGCGGCTTCCGTGTCAGATCTCCGGAAAACGGGGTATCTACGAGAAGCAGTGATCAACTACCTCGCCTTGCTGGGATGGGGCTACGACGAGACGACGACGTTTTTCACCATCGAGGAGCTGCAGCAGCTCTTCTCGCTGGAGCGCGTCTCGAAGAACCCGGCCGTGTTCGACGAGCAGAAGCTGCGGTGGATCAACGGCCGCTATGTGCGCGAGTTGAGCGTCGACGACCTTACGGCGCGCCTGGAGGAGTTCACCGGGCGCGAGGGTCTGAGGCCCGCCGTGGAGATCTCGCAGGAGAAGATCTCGACGCTCTCCGAGTTCTGGCCGTTGGCGGGCTCGTTCTACGACGGTCCGACAGATGACCCCAAGGCTCGGGAGAAATTTCTCGAGCCGCAGGAATCGAAGGATGCGCTCGCGCATGTCCGGGTCGCTCTGGACGGCCTGCCAGAGCCGTGGACAGTGTCCAGAGTCGAGGAATCACTGCGCGAAATCGCTGAACGGACGGGGCTGAAGCCAAAAGCTATTTTTCAGCCTTTACGGGTCGCTTTGACCGGTACGACCGTTTCACCCGGTATCTTCGAAACGGTCGCGCTGCTGGGGCGCGAAGAGACCCTTAAGAGGGTGGGGCGTGCGCTTGATTCATAAGCGGGATCCGAAGCATCGCGGCGGCGGGCTCAACCATTGGTCGACTGCTGCCGATAGAGGGTCAAGGTGAAATGACCGTGACTACCGGCCAAACTCCAGAACAGCTTCCTGCGGTCGATGACTCACTCATGAGCACCGCAACCGCACCGGCCGCTGTCCGGCCCCGCCCACGCGGCGACGCGCCGTACGCCGTCGTCGGCCGGCCCCGAAATGAGGGGCACGGCAAGCGACTTACGGCTGCCTTCGAGGCCCTCGAGGTCTTCCCGGCGCTGGCCGAGTCGCGTAACCGCCTGCTCGCGCTGACCACCGAGGAGCGTCCCTCCACCGGTGACGTCGTGCGCGCCATCGAGTCCGACGTCGCTCTGGTGATCTCGGTCATGCGCCTGGCCAACGGCATGGATTCGCCCAAGCGCGGCCAGGTCGAGTCCGTCGTCTCTTCCGTCGAGGTCCTCTCGCCCGAGGCCGTGCAGCGCCTCGCCGCCAACGCCGAGACCTTCGAGTTCTTCGAGCGCGGCAAGACCTGGGACGCCGCTCCCGAGCGCTTCCGCCTGCACGCCGTCGCCGTCCAGCGCGCCGCCGACCGCCTTGCCGCGGCCGCCGGCTACGCGCACCGCGACCGCCTGCTCGTCACCGCTCTGCTCCACGACGTCGGCAAGCTCGTGCTCATGCACGCCTACCCGGGCTACCCGAAGCAGGTCCACGGTCCTGCGCGCACGCCTGAGGAGCGCCTGCACTACGAGCGCCGCGAGCTCGGCGTGGACCACGCCCTCGTCGGTGGCGTCCTCGCCCGCCGCTGGAACCTTCCCAACGCCGTCGCGTCCGCGATCGAGCGCCATCATTCCGACGACGCCCAGGGCGACGCCGCCTTCGTGCGCCTCGCCGACATGCTTGCGCACTACTCCCAGGGCTCCCCGGTCTCCTCGACCGAGCTCCTGCGTGCTGCCCGCACCGTCGGCTTCGGCCCGTCCGAGCTGCGCTCGGTCCTGTACGACCTGCCGTACCCGTCGCAGGACCGCCCCCGCGCGGTCGAGCCCTGCCCGCTCTCCTCGCGTGAGCTGGACGTGCTCAAGCGCCTCGCCCAGGGCATGGTCTACAAGCAGATCGCGCTGGAGCTCTCGCTCTCGACCTCCACGGTCCGCACGCACCTCCACAACATCTACGGCAAGCTCGGCGCCGTGGACCGCGCGCAGGCCGTCCTGCACGCCACCGAGCGCGGCTGGCTCTAGCCACCGCTTGGCCGACGCGGAGTAGCTCCGCGTCGGTGCGTTGCGCGGGCAGCCGCGCACAGACGATCGTCGCCGCGCGCGAATCGCTCATGTTCGCGCGCTCGCGGCGCCCGTCCCGCCCGCCCGGCCAGTTCGCGCGTCGCTGCGCCGCCGCGCGTGTCAGCATTGACACGTGCTCTCGATCACGACCAAATCGCCGTACGCGATCCGCGCGCTGGCCGAGCTCGCCCGTACCGGCGGCCCCGGCCCCGTTCCGATCGGTGAGCTCGCGCGCCGCCGCGAGGTGCCGGTCCAGTTCCTCGAGCAGCTCTTCGCGGTCTTACGCCGCGCCGGCGTCTTGCGCTCCCAGCGCGGCGTGAAGGGCGGCTACGCGTTCGCCCGCGAGCCCGGTGACGTCACCGTGCTCGAGGTCGTCGAGCTGCTCGACGGCCGCCTCGGCGCGGACGCCGAGGGCATCTTCGCCGAAGCCGCCGCCGCGGCCCGCGCGGTGCTCGCCAAGACGACGATCAGCGACGTCGTCGAGCGCGAGAACCAGGCCGCGGGCGCGACGATGTATTACATCTAGAAGGGTCATGCGGCCCTGGCTGCTCGCCCTGATTCTCGTGCTCACGACGGCCGGCGTCGCCGCCGCGCTGGTGACGAGCGAGGAGTCGGGGACGGGCGCCGAGAACGTCGGTGACGACGGGCAGGCTGAGATCTCCGCGCCGAAGACGTGCGAGGCCACTGACTCCAACCCGGGCGGCACGAACAACTACATCGAGGACGCGCCCGAGGCCGAGTCGCTCGGAGAGGGCTTCGTGATCGAGGGTTTCGTGCGCCGGGCCGCGGGTTGTGAGCGGCTGCAGGACGTTGCGGTGCAGGTGTGGCTCGCGACGGAGACCGGGGGAGAGCGCGACAACCGCGCGACGGTCCGCACGGACGACGAGGCCGCTACCGGATCGAGACGCCGCCGACGATCCCGCAGTTCGGCGAGCCCAACATCCACGTCGCCGTCGACGGTGACGAGCGCTTCGAGTCGGTGTTCATCCGCCGCGTGGTCGATCTCGACGACAAGCGCGCCGTGGTGAACCTCACGCTCCGCAGCCGGGGATGAAGGTGCGTGGGCGGGCGGCCGCGGCCCTCGTCGCGATCGCCGCGCTGCCGCCCACGGTGCTCGCGCTCGCGTCCGACCATTTCGCCGGGGAGCCGCTGCTGCTGGCCTCGACGACGTGCGCGGCGCTGGCGGTCGGGGCCTTGGCCGTGCAGCCGTTGCTCGCTGCCGCGGGGCCGCCGGCACGAAGGGCGCACCGCGCGACGGGCACGGTGATCGTGGTGCTCGTGCTGCTGCACGTGGCGCTGCTGTTCATCCTCGCGCCCGACGACGCGCTGTTCGCGATGTCGCCCGACGGCCCCACGCGGGCGCGGATGGCGTTGATCGCGACGTGCGCGCTGCTGATCGCGGCGCTGCTCGGCGCGCTCGGCCCGTCCTCGCGGATCTCCCGCACGACCTGGCGGGTCCTGCACGCCTACCTGGGCGTGCTGGTGATCGTGCTCGGCGTCGGGCACGCCGTGCTCACCGACGGGGCGCTCGACGGCGCGGGCACGGCGCTGCTGCTCGGCCTCGGCGCGCTGGGGGTGGTCGGCATCGTCGCGGCGATCCTCGCCGACCGGAAGAGAGTTGCATCAAGAAACTAACCTGCTAACTTCCAAAACCATGGAAATACATGGGTCTGTCGCGCTCGTCACCGGCGCGAATCGCGGGTTGGGCAAGGCGTACGCCGAGGCGCTGGTAGCCGCCGGCGCGAAGGTCTACGGCGGGGCGCGGAACCCGGACTCCGTCACGAGCGACGGCGTGATCCCGGTGCAGCTCGACGTGACGGACGCCGAGCAGGTGGCGAAGGCGGCGGCGGAGCTCACCGACGTCAACCTCGTCGTCAACAACGCCGGCGTCGGCGTGCTGGCCACGCCTCTGACCGCGAACATCGACGACGCGCGGCAGATCATGGAGGTCAACTACCTCGGGCTGCTGCGCGTGTCCCAGGCGTTCGGGCCGCAGCTCGCCGGTGGCGCGCTGGTCAACGTGCTGAGCGTCGCGTCGTTCCGCCCGCTGCTCACGCTCTCCACCTACTCGGCGACCAAGGCGGCCGCGTGGTCGATCACCACCGCCCTCAGAGAAGAGCTCGCCGACACGCTCGTCGTCGGCGTGCACGCCGGTTTCATCGACACCGACCTGGCCGCGGCGGTCCCGCCCGAGAACAAGATCCCGCCGGCGCAGGTGGTCGAGGCCACCCTCGAAGCCCTCCGCGCCGGCGAGACCGAGGTCCTGGCCGACGACATTAGCCGCCTCGCGAAAGCGGCCCTGGTCGCCTAACGCTTGGCCTTGACCGTCACCTTCACGTCGACGGTCTTCTTCACACCGCCCGCGGCGACCAGCTGAAGCCGGAGCGTGAGCTTGGTCTTGCGCCCGGCTTTCAGCGCTCGCTTGAGCCGCACCGTGACCTTGGCCGGCTTGCCGAGCGAGAACTTCGACGCGCCCGACAGCGCCTTGGGCTTCTTCGCCGTCGACAGGAACGTCGCCGTGCCGGTGAAGGCGAACTGCTCGCGGCTCGTCAGCGTCAATGCGACCGCCTTGCGCGTGACCTTGCCGACCTTCACGGTCACGGGCGTCCGGCCGAACACCGGGGCGGAGATCACGACCGGCGGCGCCGGCGGGGTCGCCGAGCCGCCGCCACCACCGGGCGGGGAAGGCTGCTGTTCGACGGGCGGCGGTGGGGTGGAGCAGTCCGCGGTCACCGCCCGGGCGTCGGACCGATCGGCCGCCTGCAGGTTGCCGGCGAGGTCGCGCGCCTGCACGTCGAAGCGGTATGAGCGCCCGGACACGGCCGCGATCCGCGTCGACGTCGCCGCGAGCCGCAGGGCCAGCGGCGCCCAGGCGCCGCCGTCCTCGGACACCCAGACGTCGTAGGACGCGAGGCCGGAGCCCACGTCCGTCGCGCTCCAGGCCACATTCACGCCGCAGTCGGTGACGTTCGCGCCGGTCACGGACCCGACCGGCGCCGTGTCGTCGAGCACGTTCGACCACACGTTGGTGACGATCGCCGCGTTCGTGTCGAACACGATCGAGGCATCGCCGTCCACCACGGTCCCGGACGCGAGCCCCGCGCGCGGAGACACGCTGTAGCTCACGCCGCCCTGCCCCTCGGGCGCGACCTTGTTCGGCGGCAGGAACCCGGCGACGGCGTCCTGAGTCGCCGCCAAGGTCGCCGGGTCCAAGGACGTGAACTTCCACACCGCCGTAGAGCCCTCGAGCCCCGCCTCGACCCGCACGAGCAGGTCCGTCGCCGGCCGCAGATCGACGACGGTCTTCCACGACTGCACCCCCGAGGGCGGCGTCAGCAGCACGTCGCCGAAGTCGATCGGCCCCAGGGCAAACGTCGAGAGATCGAGCGCCGGATCGATCGGGTCCGTCACGCGGACCGTCTGCGCCGCGGCGCTGGCGGCCGGCAGGTTCTCGAACGACACCCGGTACTGCAGCGGCCGGTCCGAGCGCACCGCGTGCATCGCGCCGCCACCCGGCGTCCCGGACTTCTCGTTCGGGTCGTAGGACTGCAGCAGCTCCTTGATGTAGTCGCTCGGCTGGTACTGGCCGTTCTTGTACTCCGGGTCAGGCGCCTCGTCCGGCTTGTCGTGCTCGGTGCACAGCTGCATCATCCACAGCAGCTGCATCTTGTCGTCCTGCCCGGAGTAGAGCTTCCACTTCGGGTTGCCGACGGTGTCGAGGATCGCCGATGGCCCGCCGGACACACGCATCTCCCAGGCGCCGCTCATGACGCTGTCCAGCGCCCCCAGCGGCAGCGAGAACTCGGCGGTCGCCGCGTTGGCACCGGCCGCCTGCACCATGCCCTTCATCACGACCGCGCCCTCGGCGAGCCGCTTGAGATCCTCGTAGTCGGTGCCTTCCAGGAACCCGAGCTCCTTCATGCACTCGGTCAGCCGCAGCCGCTCGATGCTGAGCTCGTAGGCGCCCTCGACCTCCTGCAGCGGCCCGGTGATCTTGAACTCGCCGCCGTTGAAGTCCACCTTCAGCAGACCCGCGGTCGGATCGGCCGCACGCGCCCCCGCGAGCTTGGCCGCGATCGGGAGGTTGCCGGCGAACGTCCAGCTCGTCCCCCTGTGGGTCACCACGGGGCCGCCGGTCACCGCGGGCGTCTCGCCGTAGCTCACCCGCAGCGATCCGCCACCGCTGAAGCCGAGGTCCGCGCGCAGCAGCTCACCCGCACCCGGCGGGAGCAGCGACGCCGACGTCAGCGTCCGCGCGTCGGTCATCGCCGGGATCGCGTCGGTCAGAGACAACGACGCCTGCAGGCGCAGCTTCGTGTGGCCGGGGATCGTCGTCGTCGGGATGTAGCGGATCCGCACGTAGTCGCCCGAACGCCCCGCGATCCGCCCCAGCGACACCGCGACGGTCCGCCCGTCCACGCCTTCGTAGATGTTCGCCTTGGCGCCGGGCGGGAGATGGTCGACGACGAGGTCGGCGCCGGTCGGATACCCCGACATGCGCACGATCGCGGGCCGCGACGCGGCCTCGCCGAGGTTGCCGTAGTACAGGAAGTCGTAGGTCGCGAGGCCGCCGCGCGCGAACGCCGGGCCGGTGGCCTGCACGTAGGGCCGCGCGGCCGTCGTCGCGGCCCGCAGCGTCACGGGCCGAGAGCCGCCGTTCGTCCCGTACGTGCGCGCTTCGACGTACCACTGGTCGTCCAGCGGCGTCGCCCCGGTCGTGTCGAACACGGCGACCGCGGACAACCCGTCGTCGGCCGGCACGTACGACAGCGGCGCGATGTCCGGCCGCCCACCACGGCGCAGCAGTAGCTTCGTCTGGATCGTCAGCCCCTCGCCCCGCAGCGTGACCTTCGCCGGCCCGCCGGTGGACAGCACGTTGGGCGCCACGCTCGTCAGGCTCGTGTCGTCGTTGACGATCGTCGCGGTCGCGGTCGGCCGCGAGATCCGCATGTTCGTCGGGTGAGAGAGATGGAACTGGAGCGTCTCGTCCGGCTCGAGCGCGCCCTCGTCGAGCGTCCAGATCGACGTCACCGTCTTGGTCGTCTCACCGGCCGCGAACGCCAGGTCCCCCGCCATCGCGAAGCCGCCGTTCTGCGCCGGATAGTCGGCGCCCCTCACGGCGGACCCGACGTCGCGCACCGACCAGTGCACGGTGGCCGTCCCCGTGCCCGCCGAGCGCCGGACGGTGAACGTGAACGTCTGGCCCTCGCGCACCGCGACGTCGTCGACCGAGAACGTCCCGGCGCCGCCGCCCACGCTCACGTCGGCGCCGTCGAGCTCGTAGGTGGGCGCATAGGAGCCCACCACCCGCGCGAACGTCCCGGTCCGGTAGGACCCCAGCACCTGCGTGCGGACGACGGCGTAGGTCTGCCCGGCGGGCGGCGTGTAGGCGAGCGCGGGCGCCACGTCCCACGTGCCGCCGAGCACCGCCTTCTCGCCCACTGTCAGCCCGGAACCGGCCGCCGACAGCCGCGTGCGCAGCGTGCCGCCGGTCTCCTGGATGTAGTCGCCGCCCTGGACCTCGGTCTCCCAGATGTTGTTGTAGGAGAACTCCAGCGACGGGGCGGGAGCCACGACGCCGCCGCGGTTGAGCACGCGACGCGCCGACACGCGACCGCCACCGGTGATCGTGCCGGACTCGAGCAGCAGGCCCGGGTCGGTCGCCTGCAGCGGGGCGCCGACGGTCAGCCGGACGCCGGCGGCCACGGTCGTCGTGCCGCCTCGCTGCGTGAAGGGCGGGGTGGACAGCGCCTTGCGGACGTCGAGCGTCCCGTTCTGCTGGAACGCCGCCGGTTCCATGGTGCTCTGCCCGCTCACGTACGCGGCGGTGATCCACGACGGCCCGTTCGAGTCGGCATCCACGCGGATCGTGCCGGTGTTGACCAGTGTCCCGCCGCCGAGGATGTCGATCATCGAGCTCACGCGCTCGTTGCTGCCCGGCACCGGGTCGGCGGCGAAGAGGATGGTGCCCGCGTTGGTGCGCGTGGCGCCGGCCGGGATCCGCAGGCGCGTCACGTCGCTGCCGCGATCCTCGATCCGGATCGTCCAGCCCGGCGCCACGTCCGTCGCGAGCGAGACCTGCCCGTACTGGATGCGCGCCACGCCCGTCCCGCCGGTCAGCGCGAGTGAGCCCTGGCGCAGCGTGGGCGGGTTGCCGGTGAGCGTGCCACCCGAGACCGTGAGCACGTCGGACGCGTTGCCGTAGAAGTTCAGCGCCCCGTTGTTGGTGACCGTGCCCGCCGTCTGGCGGAAGTCCACGCCCCAGCCGGAGTTCGACGCGACCGTCCGGCCCGTCGCGATGGTGATCGTGCCGGAGTTGCGCCACGTCGTCAGCGCGCCGCTGCCGTTCAGGAGCAGGTTGTTGTTGGCCGTGATCGTGCCGGTGTTGGTCACGTCGCCGGTGATCGTCGTGTAGCCCTCGCTCTGCGCGAGCAGCAGCGTCCCGCGGTTGGTGAACGTCCCGACCACGAGCTCGTTGACGTCGTTGTCGGCCGCCGCGCCGGTCGCGAGGAACTCGTACGTGCCCGCGTTGTCGACCTCGGAGAACGAAGCCTGCGTGTGGTAGAAGCCGGGGTCGGTGCGCATCGTCACCTTCGCGCCCGCGGCGATCGTGACGATCTTGCCGCGCGCGATCCCGCGCTCGACGATCACGACGTGGCGATCGACGCAGACGTCTTCAGCGGCGGTCGGGATGTGGCCGAGCGACCAGTTGGCGTCGACTTGCCACTCACCTCCGACCGGCCCCGAGTAGCTGTTGGTGCAGGCGGCCTGAGCGGCGGGAGCGAGGAGCGCGGAGAGGACCAGCGCGAGGAAAAGCGAGCGAACCATGGCGTCCGCGAGTCTCTTCCCGACCCCGCGGGACGGGCAATACGCAGACTTACGTAGTGCTCGGTTTTCCGCTCTCCAGCGCGGCCCAGGCGGCGCTGACGGCCGCCAAACGGTCAGTGACACCTAGCTTTGCGTACAGGTGCTCCGTGTGCTTGTGCACGGTCCGCGGACTCACGCCGAGCGCGCCGGCGATCGCCGCGGTGGCCTGCCCGCGCATCATCGCCTGCAGCACCTCCGCCTCGCGCGGCGTGAGCCCGAGCGACTCCAGCAGCGACAACGGCGCTCCGCGCGATCCGCGCTCGAACATGAACACCGTCGCGCCGCCACGGGGCGCCATCCGGCGCACCATCAGCGGCCCGCCGTCCACGGGCACGACCGCGTGCGAGGGCGCCGGCGTGGCCCGCAGCGCCTCTGGCAGCCGGTCACCGCTGCTGCCCATCAGCTCCAGCGCCGCTCGTCCCGCTCGGGTCGCGAACGCGATCCGGTCGCGGGCGTCGCTCACCACCACGGCCTCGCCGATGTCGTCGAGCCCGTCCTCCACCGCGGCGAGCACGTCGTGCATGCGCTCGCGCAGCGCCGCGTTGGCGTGCGCCTGGATCAGGTGCGGGCGCGCGAGGTCCAGCAGCCGCCGCTGGGCGTCCGTGAAGTCGTCGGCGTCCGCGAACACGAGCCCGATCAGCAGCGTCGGCGGCGCCGGCAGCGTGACCGCGAGCTGGTGCTCGACGCCGAGCGGGACGAACACGTCCGTGTACAGCTCCGTTGCCCGGAACGCATCCATGTCGGCGACGTCCGAGAGCCGGTGCGCGCGCGGATCGCGCGTGGCCAGGTGGTGATGCACGAGCGGGTTCTGGTGCCCGACACGGCCCCAGCGCTCCAGGACCCGCGCCGGAGCCTCCGGCGCGACGATCGTCACCAGCGGCGCGCCGTCCGCCCCGATCTCGTTGTAGGAGGTGTACGCCGCCGGGATGACACGCGGCAGCACGTCCAGCAACGCCGCCCGGAAGCCGTCGAGATCCTCGGCGTGATGGACCTCACCCAGCACCTCGAGCAGCCCGTGCAACTCGCGGTCGGGGAGGCTCACCGGGCGAATTCTGCCACTGAGCCGAATTCGGCACGATCACGCTAGGTTCTCTGACCGATGGCACATGCGATCGAGGTGGCGGGCCTCACGAAGCACTTCGGGCCCGTAAAAGCCGTCGACGATCTCTCGTTCACGGTGGACGAGGGGCGCGTCACCGGCTTCCTGGGCCCCAACGGGGCCGGTAAGACGACCACGCTGCGAATGCTGCTCGGGCTCGTGAACCCGACGTCCGGCACGGCAACCGTGCAGGGGCAGCCGTTCACGACCCTCAACGACCCGGTGCACACCGTCGGCGCCGTGCTCGACGGCGGCATGCTGCACCCGGGCCGCAGTGGCCGCAACCACCTGCGCACGTTGGCCAAGGCGGCGGGGATCGGCAACCAGCGCGTGGAGGAGCTGCTGGAGCTCGTCGCGCTCTCCGACGCGGCGCACCGGCGCGCGGGCGGTTACTCGCTCGGCATGCGCCAGCGGCTCGGCCTCGCGGCCGCGCTGATCGGCGACCCGAAGGTGCTGGTGCTCGACGAGCCCGCGAACGGACTGGACCCGCAGGGCATCCGCTGGCTGCGGGACTTCCTGCGCCGGCTGGCCGGGGAAGGCCGCGCGGTGCTGATCTCCAGCCACCAGCTGGCCGAGCTGGGCCAGACCGCCGACGACGTGGTCGTGATCGCCAAGGGCCGCAGCGTCGCGCAGGCGCCGCTGCAGGACATCATGAGCCGCGCCCAGGGCGGCGGCGTGCGCGTCGCCGGCCCCGACGTGCGCAAGCTCGGCGACATCCTCTACGCCGAAGGTGCGCGCGTGAGCGGCGACCCGACGCAGATCACGGTCGCCGACCGCACCGGCGAGCAGGTCGGGCGCCTGGTCGCCCAGCACCAGCTCGTGATCTCCGAGCTCACGCCGGTCGGCGCGAGCCTCGAGGACGTGTACTTCGAACTCACCGGCGGCGGCGAGGGCGGAGGCCCGTCATGACCCATGTGATCAACAGCGAGCTGTTCAAGCTACGTACCACGCGGACGTTCATCGCGCTCGTCGGTGCGGCGCTGGCCATCGCCCTGGTCGCCGCGATCCTGCTCGCCGCGTTCGTGAACTTCAACACGGAAGACCAGCCGAACGAGATCCTGCCGATCGTCATCGGCCCGATCGTGCGGGCGCTCGCGCTCGTGATCGGCGTCCTCGCGGTGACGAATGAGTTTCGCCACGGCACGATCACGCCCACATTGCTGGTCGTGCCCAACCGCACCAAGCTGATGCTGGCCAAGCTCGTCGCGGTACTCGGCATGGCGCTCGTGCTCGGCTTCGTGGTCGGCCTGATCATGGTCGGCTCCGGCTCGATCTTCGCTTCCCTGCGCGATTTCGAGACCGGCGGCATGGTGCTTTCGATCGTGCTCGGTTCCACTGTGGCCACCGCGCTCAACGCCGCGCTGGGCCTCGGGGTGGGCGTGCTGGTTCGCAACCAGGTGGGCGCGATCGTCGGTGTGCTGATCTACGGCTTCATCCTCGAGGACCTGATCGGGCTCATCCCGGGCGTCCGCGACGTGCTGCCCAAGTACGGCCTGGGCGGCGTCAGCAACTCGCTCGCCGGCGTCGGCGACGCGATCAGCGGCGACGACATCACCCCGCTGAGCCAGCCCGTGGCCGGCCTGCTGCTCGCGCTGTACGTGTTGATCATCTGGGCCATCGGGCTGCTCGTCATGCGCCGGCGGGACGTCACGGCGTGATCACGCTCCGCCCCGCCACGGACGAGGACGCGCCGCGCGCGGCGGAGATCGCGATCGCGGTCGACATCGCCGAGGTGGGCGAGCCCGATTACTCGCTCGAGGACCTGCGGGAGGAGTGGGCCGAGCCAGGGTTCGATCTCGCCCTCGACAGCGCGGTCGCCGAGGACGCGGAGGGCACGGTCATCGGCTTCGCCCACTTCCGCTCCGGTGACCTGGTGGTGGCGGTCGACCCGCTGCGCCAAGGCGAAGGCGCGGGCACGGCGCTGCTCGACTGGGCCGAGCGGCGCGGCTCCGAACGGGGTGAGACCCGGCTGCGCCAGGCCGTCGGCGACCGCGCTGACACGGCCCGCGCCCTGCTCGAGGGGCGCGGGTTCAGCGTCGCCCGCAGCTACTACCGGCTCGAGCGCGGCCTGACGGACGTGGAGGGCGAGCCGGACTTCCGCGGCCTTGCCCCCGAAGACGCGCTGTTCGGGATCTACGACGCGGCCTTCAGCCGTATCCCCGACTACGTGTACCGCGACGAGGAGACCTGGACCCAGCGCAGCCTCCACGCCCATAACCTGGACGCGGAGACCACGCGCGTGGCCGAAGGCCGAGGGTTCGCGCTCGTCCGCCGGTTCGAAGACGACGTCGCGTACGTCGAGTTGCTGGCGGTGCACCCCGACCACGGTGGCCAGGGTCTGGGGGGCGCGCTGCTGACCGCGGTGTTCAAGGCCGCACGCTCCGGCGGCTACCGCCAGGTCGTGCTCAACGTCGCCTCGGACAACCCCAATGCGCTGCGTCTGTACGAGCGCGTCGGCATGACGCAGCGCTGGCGGATCGACGACTACCACAAGCCGCTGCCAAACTAGGGCGCCGATGATTCCGAGCAACATCGCCGAACACGTCGGCCGCACACCGATGGTGCAGCTCAAGCGCCTCGCCCCGGAAGACGGCGGGGAGGTCTACGGCAAGCTCGAGATGTTCAACCCGGGCGGCTCCGTCAAGGACCGGATCGGGGTGGCCATGATCGAGGCGGCCGAGAAAGAGGGCCTGATCGAGCCGGGCCGCACGACGATCGTGGAGGCCACGAGCGGCAACACCGGCATCGCGCTCGCGTTCGTGTGCGCGGCCAAGGGCTACGACCTCATCCTCACGCTCCCGCAGGGCATGTCCCGCGAGCGCGAGGGCCTGCTGCGCCTGTACGGCGCGCAGGTGCACATCACCGAGTCGATGGGCGGCATGAACGAAGCCGTCGCCGCCGCGCGCGCCATGGCTTCGGGCGACGACTACTACCTGCCCGACCAGTTCACCAACCCCGCCAACCCCGACGTGCACCGGCGCACCACCGGCCCGGAGCTGTGGGAGGCGATGGAAGGCAAGATCGACTACTTCGTCGCGGGCGTCGGCACGGGCGGCACGATCACCGGCGCCGGCTCCTACCTGAAGGAGCGCAACAAGGACCTGAAGGTGATCGCGGTGGAGCCGCTCACCTCGCCCGTGCTCTCCGGCGGCCGGCCCGGCCCCCACAAGATCCAGGGCATCGGCGCGGGCTTCGTGCCGCCGGTGCTGCAGCGCGACCTGCTGGACGAGGTCATCCCGGTCGACGACGAGGACGCGCTGGAGACCGCACGCCAGGCCGCGAGCCGCGAGGGCGTGCTGGTCGGCGTCTCGTGCGGCGCCGCGTTGTGGGCGGCACTGCAGATCGCCGAGCGCCCTGAGGCCAAGGGCAAGCGGATCGCGGTCGTGCTGCCCGACAGCGGTGAGCGCTACGTGTCGCTGCCGTTCTTCGCCCCCGAGCCCACCCCGGCGCCCCCGGCATGATCCGCGAGGTCGAGGGTCCCGCCGGAACGCCGTGGGAACGGCCCCTGCACGGGACGCTCGACCGGCTCGTGGTGGAGTCCGAGGCGCTTGCCGCCAACCCGCTCGGCGACCCTTCGCGGCGCCCGCTCTACGTCTACCGCCCACCCGGCGTGGAGCTCGACCACCCGCGGTCGCTGCCGAGCGTGTACGTCATCCAGGGCTACACCGGTCAGCTCGACATGTGGTTCACGCGCCAGCCGTTCGAGCCGAACATGATCGAGCGCATCGATGCGATGTTCGCCGGCGGGGAGTGCCCCGACGCGATCATCGTGTTCGTCGACGCCTGGACGTCGTTCGGCGGCTCGCAGTTCCTGAACTCCACCGGCACGGGCCGCTACCTGGACTACCTGTGCGACGAGGTCCCGGCGTTCATCGACGAGCGCTATCCGACGTTCGCCGACCGCGACCACCGCGGGCTGACCGGCAAGTCGAGCGGCGGCTACGGCGCGATGGTGGTGCCGATGCTGCGCCCCGACGTGTTCGGCGCGCTCGCCAGCCACGCCGGTGACGCGCTCTTCGAAGCCTGTTATCTGCCCGAGTTCCCGGTCCGCGCCCGGCAGCTGCGCGACGAGTACGACGGATCGTGGGACACGTTCTTCGAGCGCGCGCAGCACGCCGACCCGCCCAAGTGGGAGTCGATCCTGCTGCTGGAGCTGTACGGCTACGCGGCCGCGTACTCGCCCGACCCGGCCAACCCGGGGCGCGCGCTCATGCCGTTCGACGCCAACGGCCGGCTGATCGCGCACGTCTGGGCCCAGTGGGTGCAGAAGGACCCGGTCCGCATGGCCTCGCGTCACGCCGACGCGCTGCGTTCGATGCGGCGCATCCACATCGAGTCCGGCAACAAGGACGAGTACTTCCTCGACCTGGGCGCGCAGGCCTTCGCGGCCGAGCTGACCAAGCTGGGCGTCCAACACACGTGCCAGCTCTTCGACGGCACGCACGCGCGGCTGACGTACCGCTACCCGGGCGCGATCCGGGAATTGGTCACGGCTCTCGCGCCGTAACGGGCGTCGCGCCCTCGCGCGCCCACAACTCCACGGCGGGCCAGGGGCCGTAGCCGGCGTCCGGGTTGATGTGGCCCTGGCCCGTCAGCAGGTCGGTGGGAAGGCCGGGGAAGACGCTCGCCGCGCCCTCCGGGCAGTACGGATCGTTCTCGGCGCACACGAGCCGCGCGTTGTCGAGCGCGACGTCCGGCGTGGGGAAGAACGGCGCGAGCACGTCCGGGACGCCCGTCGGCGACGGCGGCGCGACGAACAGCACGCGCTCGGCGGGTTGGCCGCCGCGCGCGATGTGGTGCAGCCACAGCACGCACGCCAGGCTGTGGCAGACGACGACGGGCGGCGCGCCGAACGCGTCGAGCTCGCGCTCGAGGGCGTCCAGCCACGCGTCCAGTCGCGGGTTGTCGGGGTCGGGCAGGTCCGGGAACCGCACCGTGCCGTCGGCGGAGCGCAGCCGGCCCGCGAGCCAGGACTGCCAGTGGCCTGGCCCGGAACCCTGATAGCCGTGAAGGATGAGATATCCAGAGCGAGCCATCCGGCCGCTACCGTAGCCGACGTGACCCACTCACTCGACGTCAGCGCCCTCCGCTGCCCGATGACGTGGGTGCGGACGAAGCTGGAGCTGGAGCGGCTCCCGGCGGGCGCGACGCTGGAGGTGCTCCTCCCGCCCGGGGAGGCGCTGACCAACGTCCCGCGCTCGGCCCGCGAAGCCGGTCACGCCGTGGATGTCGACGGCACGAAGATCCGGATCGTGCGCGCGTGAGTGACGCCTCGCGACGCGGCTTCTTCCGGGACGCCTTCCAGTCGGCGGCCCGCGCGGCGCTGCGGGCCGAGCCGGAGCCGGAAGCGCCGCCCGAGGAGATCGTCGCGCCGCTGCTGACGGAGGCCGAGATCGAGCGCTACTCGCGCCAGCTCGTGCTTCCCGACTGGTCCGAGGAGGCGCAGATCGCGCTCCGGGACGCGTCGGTGCTGGTGGTCGGCGCGGGCGGGCTCGGCTCGCCCGTGGCGCTCTACCTCGCGGGCGCGGGCGTCGGCCGGATCGGGCTCGTGGACGCGGACGTCGTCGAGATCTCCAACCTGCACCGCCAGCCGCTGCATTTCACGCCCGACCTCGGCGTGCCCAAGGTGGAGTCCGCCGCGGCCAAGCTGCGCTTCTTGAACCCGGACGTGGTGATCGAGCCCTACCAGGTGCGCCTGGACGAGACGAACGCCGCCGGCCTCATCGAGGGCCAGGACCTGGTGATCGACTGCTCGGACTCCTTCGCCACGCGCTACGCCGTCAACAAGGCGTGCTGCGACGCGGGCGTGGACCTCGTCGAGGGCGGAGCGGTGGGGTGGAGCGGGCTCGTGATGACGATCCTGCCGCGCGCCACCGCGTGCTATCGCTGCGCCTTTCCGGTGGAGCCCGAGGACTCGCAGTCGTGCGCGGAGGCCGGCATCCTCGGCCCGGCCGCGGGCGTGCTCGGCACGCTGCAGGCGCTCGAAGCCATCAAGCTCCTCAGCAGCGTCCAGCCGCCGCTGTTGGACGCGTTCCTGACCGTCGACCTCGTCTCGCTGGAGTTCACGCAGGTGAGTGTGCATCGCCATCCTGACTGCCCGGACTGTGGGGCCTAGGTGCTGAGAGCGATCCGCCGGGTCTCCGGGGAGCTGCGCCGCGACATCGCCGCGGTGCGTCAGCGCGACCCCGCCGCCGCCGCGGTCTCCACCGCCGAGATCCTCACGCAGTGGCCGGGCCTGCACGCGCTGCTCATGCACCGCGTCGCGCACGCGCTCGTGATGGCCGAGGTGCCGGTCCTGCCGCGCGGGATCGCGTACTTCTCACGTGCGCTCACCGGGATCGAGATCCACCCGCGGGCGCGGATCGGCGACGGCATGTTCATCGACCACGGGATCGGCGTCGTGATCGGTGAGACGGCCGAGGTCGGCGACAACGTGACGCTCTACCAGGGCGTGACACTCGGCGGCACCGGCTTCGAGACGGGCAAGCGCCATCCGACGGTTCAGGACAACGTCACGATCGGCTCCGGGGCGAAGCTGCTCGGCCCGATCACGATCGGCCACGGGGCGAAGATCGGCGCCAACACGGTCGTCATCCACGACGCGCCGCCGAACTCCACCGTGGTCGGCAACCCCGGGCACCCCGTGCGCGTGGAGGGTCGCAAGCCCGAGGGCCCGGACGCCGACTGGGTGCATCTGCCCGACCCGATCGCGGACGCTTTGAAGCAGATGGCGGCGCGGATCGCCGACCTCGAGCGCGAGGTGGCGACGCTGCGCGGGGAGGACCCGGGGAAGGTCGCGGCCGTCGTGCCGTTGCGCCCCGCGCGTGGTCCTTCGCCCGCGGGCGGGTAGCCTCCCGCCCCGTGCCTTCATTCTCGCATTCGATCGACGTCTCCAAGTCGCCGTCCGAAGTCTTCCCGTGGCTGCTCGAGCAGGACAAGGTCCCGCAGTGGACGTCTGACCTGGAGCGCTACGACGTCGACGGCGCGCTCGGCGTCGGGACGCACGTGACGCAGAAGCTCACCGTGGCCGGCGGGATCGCGCTGGACATGGAGATCACGGCGTACGACCCGCCGCGCGGCGCCGCCACAGCGTTCGAGACCAACGGCGTGAAGGTGGTCAGCGAGTACATCGTGGAGGGTTCGGACGCCGGCTCGCGCGTCACCCAGACGCTCGACGCCAAGGCGAGCGGCTTCACGGCCAAGATGCTGATCCCGATCGTGCAGGGCCGGCTGGAGACCAAGCTCAAGGACGACCTCGAGCGCCTCAAGACATTGTTGGAGGGCTAGATGAGACTGCTCGCGGCGATCCTCTTCCTGCTCGCGTTCCCGGCTCTCGCGTCCGCGCAGACCGTGGAGGAGGCGGCGAACGCGCTGCGTTCCCAGGACCACGTCTATATCGCCGACGGCGCCGAAGCCGCCGACCAGGTCGACGCCGACGCGCTCCGCCGCCAGATCGGCGATCAGGCGGTGTACGTCGCCGTGCTGCCCGCCAGCGCGGTCGAGGGCAGCGCCGGGCGGACGCTGATCGCGCTCCGCGAGGGCGTGGGGGAGAAGGGCCGCTACGCGCTCGTCGTCGGCGAGGACCTCCGCACGCTCCCGGCCGACGAAGGCGAGGCCGCCCGTGCCGCGCACCCCGACGACCTGCAGGCCGCGCTCACCCAGTTCATCGACGAGTCCGAGTCCTCCGGCAGCTCTGGCGGCGGCGCGATCGCGGCGATCCTCGTCGGCCTGGTCCTGCTCGGCGTCGTCGTCGGCGGCTCGCTGCTGCTCGTCAGCCGCCGCCGCGAGCGCAAGGCCCGCAACGACGGCCGCTCCGAGGTCGGGCAGATCAACCAGACCGACGACTTCGTCCGCCTCGGCGACCAGATCCGCGCCCTGGAGCTGGACATCACGCTCGGCGACGCGGGCCGCCCCGACTACGACCGCGCCCTCGCCGCCTACGATCGCGCGAACGAGCTGCAGCGCAAGGGCGACGAGTCCGGCGCCAATCGCGCCCTCGACGAGGGCCTCGCAGCCATCGCCTCTGCCCGCGAGCACATCGCCGGCCGCCGCTAGGCTCGAACCCGGTAGGCGAAGATAAAGGGGCCTGGCCCCTTTATCTTTGAGGCATGGAGAAGATCCGTGGAGGCGACGTGCGTGCGGCCGGAGTGCCGGACGGGCCCGCGATGGGGGTGGCGCTGAGCTGCATCCCGCGCGCGGTCAAGCAGCTCGGCCGTGAGGGCGCGCTCGCGCGACTTGCCGAGGTCGCCGCCACGCCCGAGCGGTTCGAGGACGAGGTGCACTTCGGGGCGCTCGCGCAGCGGCTCGTGGCCGACAAGCGCGAGGCGGACCGCCGGTTCGTGGAGCGCGACGCGCCCGCGCCCTTCGCCAACTACTGCGGCGACGCCGACCCCGGCGCGCTCGACCAGATGCACAACTCGCTGCGGCTCCCGAGCGCGCTGCGTGGCGCGCTGATGCCCGATGCGCACCGTGGGTACGGGCTGCCGATCGGCGGCGTGCTGGAGACCGAGGGCACCGTGATCCCGTACGCCGTCGGCGTGGACATCGCGTGCCGGATGAAGCTGTCGGTGCTCGATCTGGACCCGGCCGCGCTCGACGACGGCGCGCACCTGGAGCAGGCGCTGCTCAAGCAGACGCAGTTCGGGACCGGCGCCAAGCTGCGCAAGCGCGCCGATCACGCGACCATGGAGGACGAGCGCTGGGCGCTTACGCCGCTGGCTGCCCGCCTGCGCGACCGCGCGTCCGATCAGCTGGGCACGAGCGGCTCCGGCAACCACTTCGTCGAGTTCGGTGTGCTGACGCTGCCGGAGCCGGACCTCGGGCTGCCCGCGGGCCGGTACGTCGCGCTGCTGTCGCACTCGGGCAGCCGCGGGGCGGGCGCGCAGATCGCCGGGCACTACTCCAAGCTCGCGCGTGAGCTGCGCCCGGAGCTGCCCAAGGAGCTGAGCTACTTGAGCTGGCTGGATCTCGACCACGACTCGGGCCGCGAGTACCTGCAGCTGATGCGGCTGATGGGCGACTACGCGTCGGCCTGCCACGCCGTGATCCACGAGCGCGTCACCGGCCACCTGAAGGCGGAGGTGCTCGCGGGCGTCGAGAACCATCACAACTACGCGTGGACCGCCGAGCGCGACGGCCGCGAGGTGGTCGTGCACCGCAAGGGCGCGACGCCGGCCGCGGTGGGCGAGCTGGGCGTGATCCCGGGGTCGATGGCCGCCCCTGGGTTCGTCGTGCGCGGCAAGGGCGCGCCGGACAGCATCGACTCGGCATCGCACGGTGCCGGGCGGCGCATGAGCCGGACGGCCGCCACGCAGCAGTTCAACTGGAGCATGGTGCGCCCGGTCCTGGAGGAACGCGGCGTGAAGCTGCTCTCGGCCGGGATCGACGAGAACCCGTTCGCGTACAAGGACATCGAGACCGTGATGGCCGCGCAGACGGACCTGGTCGACGTCGTGGGCCGCTTCGACCCGCGGATCGTGCGCATGGCGGAAGCCGGCGAGCGCCCGGAGGACTAACTAGGGTGGGCGGCGATGAAGGGATTCCTCGCCGCCTCACTCCTCCTCGCGTGCGCCATCGGTGCACCGTCCGCGCTCGCGGCGGGGATCACGTCGGTCCAGACGCCCAAGAGCGTCAAGGCGGGCACGACGGCCACGATCGTGGTCCGCGTCGACGCCGTCCCGCAGTGCCGTCTGACCGCGGGCAAGGCCTCGGCGACCGCCGACACCTCGTCCGCGATCCGCGTCACGTACCGGTTCACGGTCTCCAAGCGGGCCAAGCCGGGGACCTACCTGCTCACCCTGCGCTGCGGGTCCGAGACCCGGAAGCTGCGCCTGAAGGTCATCAAGGGCAAGGGCAAGCGCGGGACGTCCAAGACGCTCGTGCAAGGCAAGATCCGCAGCCGGCTCACGGGGCGCGATCTGGTGCTGCCGCCGTGCTGCAAGACAGTGCCGCCCCCGACCCCGGTCCCGACCGCCACCCCCGTCCCGACCCCGCCGCCGGTGGAGAACGCGTTCCGGGCGGTCTACGCACTCGCCGCCGACCAGACGGAGACGCCGGGCTACGTCGCCGGGATCGTCGCGACGATCGGCGCGGTCAACGGCTGGTTCGCCACGCAGACGGGTGGGGCGACCCCGCGCTGGCTGGACGGAGTCAAGGTGGTCAAGCTCGCCCGCGCGGCCGCGGACTACGAGGCGGCTGACGGGCTCGCCCGCCTGCACGCGGACCTCGAGGCGGCGTACCCGCTCGCGACCTCCACCCAGAAGTCCGTGGTGTGGACGCAGACCAACCACCCGGACGGCGCGTGCGCGTCGGCGCGGGCCGGCGTCGCGTGGATGACCGAGAAGACGTGCAACATCGTGCCGGTCGCCCCGACCACGTGGCCGTTCGATGCGTCCTACGTGACGGCGCACGAGATGGTGCACCTGTTCGGCGCGGTCCCCGATTGCGCGCCGAACTCCGACGGCATGGGCCACGTGACGGACGACCCGCGGGATCTGCTCTACAGCGGCCCGCTCCCGCGCGACCCTGACCTCACGCTCGACTTCGGCCGCGACGACTACTTCGGCACTGCGGGCTCGACCTGCATCGACATCGCGGCGAGCCCGCTGTGGGAGCGCCGGTAGCTCAGTCGATGTACTCGTAGGCCGGGAGGGTCAGGAAGTCGGGGAAGTCGTCGGACAAGGCGACCTGCTCGAAGATCTTCTTGGTCTCTGCCGGCCGGCCCTTCTCCCACACCTCGTCGCCGACGTCGGCGCGGATCTTCTCCATCTCCTCGTCCAGGATCTTGCGGACGTGGTCGCGGTCGAAGCGGCCGTGCTTGACCCACTGCCAGATCTGCGAGCGGGAGATCTCGGCCGTGGCGGCGTCCTCCATCAGGTTGTTGATGCCGGCGGCGCCGCGGCCGCCCAGCCAGAACGAGATGTACTGGAAGCCGACGCTGACGTCGCTACGCAGCCCTTCCTCGGTGATCTCGCCCGGGGTGGACCCCGCGTCGAGCAGCTGCTCGGGTGAGATGTCGACGTCGTAGCGCTGCTTGTCGATCTGGTTCGGGCGGTTGCCGAGCACGTCGTCGAACGCCTTGAGCGCCACGTCGACCACGTCGGGATGCGCGACCCAGGTGCCGTCGAAACCGGCCTTGGCCTCGCGCTCCTTGTCGGCCTTGACCGCGTCCATCGCGCGCTGGTTGGCCTCCTCGTCCTTGCGCGAGGGGATCAGCGCGGCCATGCCGCCCATGGCGAACGCGCCGTGCGCGTGGCAGGTCTTGACCAGCAGCTCGGTGTAGGCCCGCATGAACGGGACCGTCATCTTCACGTCGTTGCGGTCCGGCAGCACGAAGTCCGGGTCGTCACGGAAGACCTTGATCATCGAGAAGATGTAGTCCCAGCGGCCGGCGTTGAGCCCGTACGAATGCTCGCCGAGCGCGTGGATGATCTCCGCCATCTGGAACGCGGCCGGGAGCGTCTCGATCAGCACGGTGGCGCGGATCAGGCCCGCGGGCAGGCCGAGCGCTTCACGCGTGAAGGTGAAGACGTCGTTCCAGAGCGCCGCCTCGGTGTGGTGCTCCATCTTCGGCAGGTACAGGTACAGCCCGCGATCGCGCTCCGCGAGCCGCTTGCCGCAGTGGAACGCGTACAGGCCGAAGTCCATGAACGCGCCGGCCACGGGAGCGCCGTCGATCGTGATGTGCTTCTCGGGCAGGTGCCAGCCGCGCGGGCGCACGAGCAGCGTCGCCGGGTTGTCGATCAGCTCGTAGTGCTTGCCCTCGGACGAGTCGTACGTGATCGTCCCCTCGATGGCGTCGATCAGGTTGAGGTGACCCTCGACCTGGTTCTGCCACGTGGGGGAGTTCGCGTCCTCGAAATCGGCCATGAAGCCCTTGGCGCCGCTGTTCAACGCGTTGATCACGAGCTTGCGGTCGGTCGGACCGGTGATCTCCGCGCGCCGGTCCTCGTAGTCGGGCCGGGGCGGCGGAACCTGCCAGTCGCCATCGCGGATCTCCGCCGTCTCCTCGAGGAACCCACTCGGCTTGCCGCGCTCCTTGCGCGCGGCCAGCAACTCGGCGCGGCGGGCGCCGAAGCGCTCCTGCAACTCGCCGATGAAGGCGATCGCCTCGTCGGTCAGGATCTGGGCGGCGGCATCGGTCGGGGGCGCGGCGGCTTGCGCTTTGCTCACGGTTTCACTCCTCGGAGGGACATGTCGAGCAGGGTCATCGGGTGGTAGATCGGGAGGTCCAGGTGCTTGGCGATCTGCAGCGCGCAGCCGGGGTTGGCGGCGGCGATCGCCTCGGCACCCGTCGCCTTCAGGTTGCCCGCCTTGCGCTCGCCGAGCTTGGCGGCGGCCTCGGGCTGGAGCAGGTTGTAGATGCCCGCGGACCCGCAGCACAGCTCCCACTCCTGCGGCTCGAGCAGCTCGAGGCCGGGGATGCCGCGCAGCAGCTCGCGCGGTTGCGTGCGGACCTTCTGGGCGTGTGCGAGGTGGCAAGCGTCGTGGTAGGCGGCGCGCAGCTCGATCGGCTTGCGTACGGCCTGCTGCTCCTCGGTCATCAGCAGCTCGTGCACGTCGACGACCTTCGCGGAGAACTCGCGCGCGCGGTCGTCGTCGAGGATGTGCCCGTAGTCCTTCATCACCGAGCCGCAGCCCGCGACGTTGGTGACGATCCTGTCGAAGCCCTCGTAGGCCTCGATCGTCTTCCAGGCGAGGTCGTGCGCCTCGCCCTCGACGCCCGCGTGGATCTGCAGCGCGCCGCAGCAGCGCGGGGCACGCGGGGAGTGGACCTCCCACCCCTCGGCGCTCAGCACGTTCACGGTGGCGGCGTTGACGTCGCCGAAGAACACGCGCTGGATGCAGCCCTGCATGAACGCCACGGTCCCGCGTTTGGCCGGCGCCTTCGTCTGGCGCACCTTCGGCAACCGCCGGAAGACGGCCGAGGGCGGTGCGGCCGGCGCGAGCTCCAGCATCGACCGCAGCCGCGCGCTCGGCAGCAACGGCGCGAGCTTGGGGGCGAGGCGCGAGCCCGGCACCAGCGCACGGAGCCGTCCGGGGTGCGTGAAGAGCTCGAAGACCGCCTTCCGGTACGCGCGTTCCTGCCACGACCGGGCCTCGCTGCGCTCGATCTGCGGCCGCACCCGCTCGATCAGCTTGTCGTACTGCACGCCGGACGGGCACGCCGTCACGCACGCCATGCAGCCGAGGCAGCGGTCCATGTGCGTGACCATCTCCGGGGAGATCGTCTCGTCCTCCTCGTGCCCGACGCGCATCAGCACGATCCGCCCGCGCGGGGAGTCCATCTCGTCCTCGAAGACCAGGTAGCTCGGGCACGTGGGCAGGCAGAACCCGCAGTGCACGCAGTCCTGGATCAGGTCCAGCTCGGGCGCGGGCCCTTCGGTGTCCCAAGCGGCGCTCATATGCCTCCTACGAAGCTGCCCGGGCGGAAGATCCGCGCGGGATCGAAGCGCGCCTTCAGGCGCTCCATCACGACCTGTCCGGCGACGTCCACCGGCCACTGCCCGTCCGCCGCGCCGTCGAGCACGGTGCAGTGCCGCGGCGCGAGCTCTTCGCGGATCGCGGCCACGGAGTCCGCGCTCTGCAGCCCGATCCACGACAGCCCGAGCGCGGCGCGCGAGACGACCGTCCCGCTGTGGGAATCGGCGGTGCGGATCACCCGCGGGAGGTCGGTCGGGCGCCCGGAGACCTTGACCACGACGGCGCCGCGCTGCAGCCCACGCACCTCGTCCCAGTCGACGTCGTGGATCGTGCCGACGCGGCCCGCTTGATCGAGCGCCGAGGCGCCGCTGAACCCCATCAGGATGCGCCCGTGCCCGCCGGTCCAGGTGACGTCGAACTTGTCGGCCTCGAGCGGCCGGCGCGACAGCTGCAGGACGTCCTCGAGCAGCTGGTCCGGGTTGTGGTGATCGATCACGACGGTCGCGGTGCGGTCCGGTAGGGGGTGGAGGCGCACCGAAACCGACGCGATCAGCCCGAGCGTCCCGAACGAGCCCGCGAACAGCTTCGCGACGTCATACCCGGCGACGTTCTTGATCACCTTGCCGCCGGCCTTGGCGATCGTCCCGTCGCTGAGCACGACGTTGATGCCGACGACGAGGTCGCGCACGCCGCCGTAGCGGTGGCGCAGCGGGCCGGAATCGGCGGTGGCGACGATCCCGCCAATCGTCGCTCCGCCCGGGTCCGGCGGGTCCCACGCGAGGCGTTGGCCGTGCTCGGCGAAGGCCTGCTGGGCCTCCGCGAACCGCACGCCCGCTTCCAGCACGGCCGTGAAGTCACCGACGTTGTGCTCGAGGATGCGGTTGAGTCCGCCGGTCTCGAGCGGCTCTTCCTCGCGCACGGGCAGCCAGCGCTTGGTCCCGCCACCGACCGGCCGCACCGGCTTCTCGAAGCCCTTGAGCAGCTCGGCCGCCTCTTGTACCGACGTGGGCCTCAAAACCGATCCGCCAGCCCGGCCGCTTCCAGGGGATGGACCCGGTACGGGCCCGGGACCTCGCCGCACAGCCGCGGCGTCGGCATCAGCTTGCCCGGGTTCGCCAGCCCGGCGGGATCGAACGCGCAGCGCAGGCGCTGGAACGCGTCCAGGTCCGCCTCGGCGAACATCTTCGGCATGTGCTTCTTCTTGTCGATGCCGACGCCGTGCTCGCCGGTGATCGAGCCGCCGGCGTCCAGGCACGCGTCGATGATCAGCCCGCTCAGCTCCTCCGCGCGCTCCGCCTCGCCCTCGACCTTGCCGTCGTAACACACGAGCGGGTGCAGGTTGCCGTCGCCCGCGTGGAACACGTTGGCCACGATCAGCCCGTACTCCTCGCCGAGCTGCTCGATCCGCTCGAGCACCTCCGGCAGCTTCGTGCGCGGGATCACGCCGTCCTGGACGAAGTAGTTGGGGGAGATCCGGCCCATCGCCGGGAACGCGGCCTTGCGCGTCTTCCAGAACAATGCGCGCTCCGCCTCGTCGCGCGCGACCCGTACGTCGTCGGAGCCGCAGCTCTCGCAGATGCCGACCACCTCGTCGAAGCGCGCCTCGCACTCGGCCTGGGAGCCGTCGAGCTCCACCAGCAGCGCGGCCGCCCGGCCGACCGGGTACCCGGCGTGCGCCATCTGCTCCGAAGCCTCGATCGTCCGCGCGTCCATCATCTCGATCGCGCCCGGGACGACACCGCCCTGCACGATCTGCGACACGGCCTCGCCCGCGGCGTGCGTGGAGTCGAAGAACGCGACCAGCGTCTTCACCGTCTCCGGCGAAGGCACCACCCGCAGCCAGACCTTCGTGGCCACGCCCAACGTCCCCTCCGAGCCGACGAACGCGCCGAGCAGGTCGTAGCCGGGCCCGTCCAGCTCGTAGCCGCCGATCGTCACCAGCTCCCCGTCACCGAGCACCAGCTCGAGCCCCGTGACGTAGTTGGTCGTGAAGCCGTACTTGAAGCAGTGCGCGCCGCCGGAGTTCTCGGCCACGTTGCCGCCGATCGAGCAGACGATCTGCGAGGACGGGTCGGGCGGATAGAAGTACGCCGGCCCCACCGCCGCGCTGACGTTCGCGTTGGTCACGCCCGGCTCCACGCACACGCGCCCGTTGTCGAGGTCGATCTCGAGGATCCGCTTCATGCGCGTGAGCACGACCAGCACGCCGTCCTTGACGGGCAGCGCGCCGCCGCTGAGCCCCGATCCGGCGCCGCGGGCCACCCACGGGATCTGCTCCCGCGCGCACAGCTGCACGACGGCCTGGACCTCCTGGGTGGAGTTCGGCAGCACGGCCGCGGCGGGCGTGCCCCGGTACTGGAGCAGCCCGTCGGACTCGTACGTGCGCAGCTGGTGCTCAGCCGTATAGACCCATTCCGGGCCGACGATCTGAGCGAGTTCCTCGACTACACGACCATCCATGACAACACCGCCGTGGATTGCAGATACACGAGCACGCACATGATGAGCAACAGCGCGAGGCTCCATCCCACCACACGCCGGAACAATTCGCCTTCTTCGCCGTCCAACCCGACGGCCGCGACCCCGATCGCGAGGTTCTGCGGCGAGATCATCTTCCCGAGCACACCGCCGCTGGAGTTGGCCGCCGCGAGCAGGGTCGGGTCCAGCCCGGCCTCCTTGGCCGCGGTCACCTGGAGCACGCCGAAC
The DNA here is from genome assembly GCA_027587225.1 of Solirubrobacter taibaiensis. Lineage (GTDB taxonomy): Bacteria > Actinomycetota > Thermoleophilia > Solirubrobacterales > Solirubrobacteraceae > Solirubrobacter > Solirubrobacter taibaiensis. The sequence continues at coordinate 35,241 of JAPDDQ010000041.1, read as the reverse complement.
AGCGAGTTCGACGAGGTGTCGCTGCCGGTCACGGCGACACCGATCCAGCCGATGATCGGGCTCAAGAACGCGAGGACTCCGCCCGCACCGGCGATCCAGAAGCCGATCGACAGCGTCTGCGCGCTGAGGTTCATCACGTAGGCCAGCGCGAGCACGGCCATCACGGTCACGGTGGCCCACTTGAGCTGCTTGAGCATCGTGGCGTACGCGTGCAGCGCCGCCCTCGGTGTGACCTTCAGCGCGGCCATCGTGATGAAGCCGCTGACGAGCAGCAAGGTGCCGGCGGCCGCGAGCCAGCCGAACTTGAACGTGGTCGCGCTCGGCGCCTCGCCTTCGGCGGTGGTGATGTCACCGGTGCCCGGCCAGGTGAACTCGGTCGCGCCCTTGGCCAAGAAGTCCTTCAGCGGCCCCCACTGGGCGAGTCCGAAGACGATGATGATGATCAGGTACGGGGCGTAGGCCCGGAAGATGTCGCCGCGCGAGTCCTGGCCGTCGCCGTCGCGGCGCCGCACGGCCGCTTCGTGCGCGGCATCGTGCTCCGCCGCACCGGCGATCGCGGGCTGTCCGCGTCCGTCGCCCTCGACCAGCAGCGGGTCGCCGGGGTGCCAGACGCGCAGGAAGAGCACCATCGCACCGACCGACAGCAGCGCGCCGATGATGTCCGTCAGCTCGACCGAGATGTAGTTCGACGAGACGAACTGGCCGATGGCAAACGTGAGTCCGCCGACGATCGCCGCGGGCCACACGGCCTTCACGCCGCGCCAGCCGTCGACCATCCCGACCAGGATCAGCGGCACGAACAGCGCCAGCAGCGGCGTCTGGCGGCCGACCATCGCGCCGAGATCCTCTTGCGGGATCCCTGTCAGCTCGGCCAACGTCACGATCGGCGTCGCGATCGCGCCGAACGCCACCGGCGCCGTGTTGGCCACGAGCGCGATCGCCGCGGCCTTGATCGGCTTGAAGCCGACCGCGATCAGCATCACGGCCGTGATCGCCACCGGCGTGCCGAAGCCGGCGAGTGCTTCCAACAGCGCGCCGAAGCAGAAGGCGATGATGATGGCCTGGATCCGCTGGTCGTCGGAGATCGTCGCGAACGACCGTCGCAGCACCGCGAAGTGCCCGGTCTCGACCGTCATGTTGTAGACCCAGATCGCGTTCCAGATGATCCAGATGATCGGGAACAGGCCGAACGCGGCGCCCTCGGTGGCGACCGCGAGCGTGGTGTCCACGGGCATGCCGTAGGCGAGGATCGCGATCAGCATCCCCACGAGCAGCGAGACGAGGCCGGCGATGTGGGCCTTCAGCTTCAACCCGCCCAGCAGGATGAACAGCGTCGCGAGCGGGATCATCGCGACGAGTGCACTGGCCGCCAGCGAACCGCCGACCGGATCCAACACCTGCTGGTACACGCGTGCCTCCTCCTGCGGACTCCCTGGCGAGAAAGTCCCTACCCAGGTGTGGAGGGCGGCACGCCCCGGGGCCCTTGCGAGCCCCGGGGCAGCCGACTACCGGCTAGACGAGAGCCTCGACCGGCTTGACCTTCAGGCTGTCGAGCGCCTTCGTGACGCGCGACACCCAGGCCTTGCGGCCGTGCTCGTCCGACGTGCGGACGCCCTTGACCACAAACGTGTACGTGGTCTTGGTCTTGGTGTAGCTGACCTTCTGCTTGACCGACTTGCTCAGCTTGGCCACCTTGACGGCGGCCTTGAGCTTGCCGGCCTGCGAGCGCTTGACCGTGATGCGAACGTCACGGTCGGCCTTCGAACCCGGACGCGTGACCGCGAGCGGCTTCGTCGGGAGCTCGGCCTTGGCGACCGGGGCCGCGACGGCCTCGGCTTCCTTGGCCGTCGGGGCCGGCTCAGCCGACGCCGCCGACGGGGCCGGCGCGCCGATAGTGGCGCCCTTCGGGTACAGCGCCGCGTTGAGCACGAGGCGCTCGTCCTGCTCCTTCCAGGAGCGGTAGAACGGGTTGAACCCGATCAGGACGCTGCGGCCGGAGCCGTACGGCACGTCCACGACGGCCGGGCGGGCGGTGAGCAGCGCGGCGCGCGACTCGTAGCCGTACTTCTCGTCCGGCGTGTTGCCGTACGTGACGACCGACGTGCCATTGCCGAGCGTGCCGGTGTCGAACACCGGGTTGCCGGACGAGTCACGGTAGATCCAGCCGCCGAGGTCGAAGCCCCAGGCGACCGGGTTGGTCGAGTCGTACGTGCCGTCGAACGTCGAGCCCGGGGTCAGCAGACCCGTGGTGACGCTCGCTGCCACCGTGTTCAGCGTGGTCGCACCGACCGTGCGGGCCGCGTTGACACCGTTGGCGTTGGCGCCGACGTAGTTGCCGCCGCCGTTGATGAACGCCAGCAGGTTGGTGCCCAGCGGCGTGAGCGTCGTCACGGGCGGGGTGCCCGTGGTGGTCGTCGTCGTCATCGACCCGTTCGGGTTGATCAGGGCGGTGAAGCCCTGGGAGACGAGATTGCCGGCCGTGATGTCCGCCGACGTGACCGGGATCAGCGTCGAGAGCGGGATCTCGTTCTTGATGGCGAGCGTGTGCAGCGCCTCGCAGAACGTGCCGCCGCCGCCACTGACGGCGCAATGGCCGGTCGTGCCGTTGACGTTCGGGCCGGACAGGAACAGCGGGTTCGACGGGATCGTCGCCGAGCCCGTGTACAGGCCGATCTTCGGCTTGACGAGCTGCTTGCGCGGGACCGGGAAGCTTGACAGCCCCGTCACCGGGGTGTTGCGCTTCTGGGCCAGCGTCGAGAGGTTGACGCCGCTGGCAGCCAGCGAAGCGCCGTCGACGAGCGCCGCGCCCGAGTAGAACTGCTTGCCCGCGGCGGTGAAGCCCGCGGCGCCGCGGTAGACGTTGACGCCCTTGTCGAGCAGGTCGATCGCCAGCGTCAGGCCACGCGCCGAGTCGGTGTTGAACGCGTAGACCGCGCTCGTGCCGGTCGGGACCGTGCCGAAGTTGGCGTTCTCGGGCAGCGCCGTCATGCCGATGCCAGGGGACATCGGCGTGGTCAGGAAGCCCGAGCCGGAGAGGCCGCGCTGGAGCGGGTAGCTCCAGGTCACCACGTCGTAGTAGTACTCGTACGGGATGAACGGGTTCTCGCCCAGGACGGCCTGGATCCAGTGCTTCATGCCCTGCGCCATCGGGATGTAGAACGTCCCGGCGGGCAGCGTCTGGCCGTTGACCGACAGCGGCGTGCCGCCGGCGGTCGAGTTGCCGAACTCGTGGTAGCCGTTGACGGCCACCGGCGTGTCGAGCGTGAAGACCTTCACGCCCGTGCTCTGGAGGTGCTTCAGGAGCGCCGCCGTGTCGGCCGTGTGCTGGCCGGGCTTGAAGAAGTAGCCGCACACGGTGCCCTTGGGCTGCTGCTTGATCGTGTCGTGCAGCGGGCTGACGAGCTTGTTCGGCTGCAGGGCGCAATCCTCGCCCTGGTCGACGGCCTCGCCCCACTGGCGCACCCACTGCGTCGTGCGGGCGACCTTGTTCTCGGACGTGACGTTGAGCGTCGTGTCGATCGCGAGGTAGTGGTCGTAGACCTGCTTGCCGTAGACCTCGTTGCTGCCCTTCTCGTACGTCATGCCCGCGGCGCCCATGATCAGCGAGGGCACCGTGTCGCCGTACTCCGGCGTGAACATGTCGTAGGAGTTGTAGTTCTGGTACTGCGCGGACTGGTCGTTGAACGCCCGCTGCAGCGCCGGGCCGATCCCGTTCTGGATGAAGTCCAGCGAGAAGTCGGAGATCTCGTGGTGGACCGGGTCCTCGTTCGGCGGGAAGAAGTACCCGCTGCCCTGCTGATGGGCGTCGATGAAGAACAGGCCCGGGTACTTGTTGATCTCCGGGAGCATCAACTTGTTCTCGATCTGGTTCTGCGTCCCGAAGTCACGGTTGTGATCGAAACCGAACGCCGAGGTGCGGGTGACGCCGTCACGACCGTCTGGGTTGCGGACGGGCTGGTAGAAGACGTCGAGGTTCTTCAGCCGGCTGGCGTTCTCGCAGTCCGTACGGGCCAGGAGCTCGTACATGGAGCGCGTGATCGACTCCGCGCCGGCGGACTCGCCGCCGTGCGGGGTGGCCGTGACCCACGCGAACGCGGGCCGCTCGCCCGCCGCCTCGATCCCGACGTCGGTCGGGATGTCGCCGGCGCGGACACCGCGCCAGAACGCGGCGTCGCCGTCGGGCGTGTCGAGCTTGGCCAGGTTCTCCGGCGTGCCGGCGACGTAGAACGAGAAGTCGCGGCCGAGGTAGGACTTGCCCAGGTACTTCCTGATCAGCTTGGCGCGCGGGTTGTCCTTGGTCGCTTCGACCATGGCATCCCAGTACTGATGGATGACGCGCGTCAGGTTGCGGCCGCGCGGGGTCGGAGCGCCGGACCCGAAGGTCGGAGCGCCGCCGCCGGCGGTCGCCGTGCCGTAGCCGAGCGGGACGACCACGTCCGGGTCACCCTTGCCCGCCCAGTACTGGTCCCACGTGGGGACGGTGTTGTCGTAGCCGAGGGTCTGCGTGCAGCCCACGGGGTCCACCTGCGCCTGTGCGGCGGCAGGGGCCGCTGCGATCGCGGCCAGCGCGATGGCGGCGGCGGTGAGGCTCTTACGCAAGGACATCACGAGAACCTCCGGCTCTTGCCGACGGCGTTGAGCACGTTGTTACCGGCGAACGTGACCGAGGCCGAGAAGGAGTCCTTCTTGGACTTGGTCGTGATCGAACGGGAGAACGTGCAGCCCTTCGACAGCTGGACCTCCTGGTTGAGGATCGAACGGCCGGCGCGCTTGACGGTCAGCAGGACCTTGCCCGAGCAGGCCTGGGCCTTCGTGACCGCGGACGGGAAGCTCACCTTGCCGGTGATCGTCCGCTTGATGCCGGACTTGGTGCTCTTCTTGGCCACCGTGACCTTCAGCCCGGCGACGAAGCGCGAGACGACGACGTTGCGCGAGAGCTCCGTGGTCGAGCCGGCGTTGTCGGTGACGATCAGGCGCAGGGCCTGGCCGCCGACGTCGCTGCCCTTCGGGGAGAAGGAGCACTCGAACGGGGCCGTGGACACGACGCACAGCGTGCGCGAGCCGAGCACGACGGCGGCGGACTTGATGCCGGCCGGCGAGCTCGCGGAGAACAGGACCTTCGACTTGCCCGCGATCGAACGCGGCCAGGAGATGAAGGCCGCGGACGGCGCGGTGGCCGACGTGGCGTTGACCTTGGGGTCGGGCTCCGGCGTGACCGTGCCGCCGACGACGATCGTCGCCGTGGCGGTCGCGACCGGGGAGGCCGTGGCCGTGGCGGTCGCCGTGGCCGTGGCCGTAGCCGTAGCCGTCGCGGTGGCCGTGGCCGTGGCCGTGGCCGTGGCGGTCGCGGTGGCCGTAGCCGTCGCGGTCGCGGTGGCGGTGGCCGTCGGGGTCGGCGTGGGCGTCGTCGAGCACGTCACCGTGACCGGGAACGAGGCCGACTTCGTCTGGCCGGCGGAGTCGGTGGCCACCGCGCTGTAGGTGCGGACCGTGTTGCAGGCCGCGTCAGCCGGAATCGTCACGCTGACCGAGTACGGCGGCAGTGTCGCGGTGCCGAGCGTGGTGAAGCCCTCGGCAAAGCGCACGCGCTTGACGCCGAAGTCGTCGGACGCCGTGGCCGCGAGCGTGATCGCGGTGCCGCGGTTGGCGCTCGCCGGGCCGGAGAGCGACACCGACGGAGCGGCGTCGTCGACCGGGATCGGCGCGGTCAGCACGGGCAGCTGGCCGTTGGTCGGGTCAGACTGCGGGCCGCTCCGGTACGGGAAGAAGTCGACCGCGTTGGAGGTCGTCCCACCCGAGACCGTCTCGAGCGTCGCCGTGCCGTTGACCGGGTTCTCCGGCGTCTGCGGGTTGGTCGTCGGCGAGATGGCCGGGCCCGGGTTGGTCAGCGAGTTGAAGCGCAGACCCCACCAGTTGCCTTCGGCCTTGAGCAGGTTGCCCTGGCTCGCGAGGTCGCCCGAGTTCGGGTTGCCCGTGACGGCGGTGGTGCCGTCGGCGGCGACGTTCATCACGCCGTAGGCGTTGTCGACGATGTTGCTGGTGCCGATGCGCGAGTAGACGACCTGGCCGGTCGCGCTCGCGTACTGGGCGATCTTCGCGCCCACGTAGCGGACACCCGCGGCCATCGTCAGGTTCGCGTTGTTGGTCTCGGCGTTGCGCGTCGGAGCGCCGGTGCCGTTGACCAGGTTCTGCGAGATCAGCGACGAGTCGACCGTGGCGTAGGAGCCGTTGGTGACGCGCAGGCCGTCCTGGCCGAACAGCGGGCCGGTCGTGAGCAAGCCCACGCTGGCGCAATTGCCCGTGCCGGCGTAGTTCACGCACTCGGTGCGGCCGATGATCTGGCTGGCGGTGATGACGCCCCAGTTGACCGTGCCGGACGGGATGAACGGCGCCGCATCGTTCTGCGAGCCGTCGATCAGGATGCCGATCTTGTTGTACTTGTCGACGCGAACGCGGTCGATGGCGAGCTTGCGCGCGCCGTCCACGGGGGCGAGCAGCGCGTTGGAAGTCTGGACGATGCCGATGCCGGGCTGCGGGCCACGCCAGCCGCCGACACGGGTGTGGGCGTTGTCGCCTTCGGACGTGACGATGTTCGTCACGCGCGTGCGGGTGATCGAGCCCTTGGCGTCGAGGTACAGGATGCCGGCCTCGACCGCGACCTCGCGGCCCTGCGGGTCATAGCCGTTGACCGTGACGCCCGAGATGTTGACCGTGAGCGGCTGCGTCGGCGTACCGACGATCGCCACGATGTCGCCGACGCCATTGCGGATGTCGGACGTGCCTTCTTCGATGATGCTGCCGCGAACCAGCGGGTTCGCCTTCGGCGAGATCGAGACCAGATCCGCGCCCGCGCCCTTCAGCGTGAGGCTCTTGGTGATGGTGACGCCATTGGTGCCGGGGGCGCCAGTGCCCTCGGCGTAGTCGCCGGCGCAGACGGTGATGGTGTCACCGGATGCGGCGGCGTCGACTGCGGCCTGGATGGACGTGAAGGTGGCTGCGGGGCAGTCCGCCTTGTCGTCATCGACCGTGTATGTCGCTGCGTAGGCGCTCGGCGCCATACACAGGACCCCTGCGCTGATAAGCGCAGGGAGGTGCCTGTACTTCAAGAACAACCCCCTCTTCGACACACGTGCCCTCAGCACGCGCTTCCACTCGCGCGAGATGATCGCCTATCGCGCGTACGCGGACCTGTTTCTGGGTGTTGAGTCGGCTCAACACCCGAACTTCCGGCGGGCCGCGATCTAGTAGGCCGTGGTCCGGGCTCGGTGGCGGGGCTCCGCCTTGTAGCGGGGCCCCGCGCCGCGGTTCCAGAGCGCGTTGTCGACGGCGGTCGCGGTCGTGTTCCCGTGTGCTTGCACCAGCAGCTCGACCGCGTGCAGCGCGGCCGCCCGGATCTCGACCTCCTCCGGCGAGTTGTGCTCGATCAGGGTCCCGGCGTCGATCCGCCGCACCAGGTCCTCGTCGAACGTCAGAACGCCGTCCAGGCGCAGCACGTGGGGGACGAGGTTGTCGGCGAACAGCGTCAGGCGGTGCAGGTCGCGGCCGTCCGTGAGGCCCGCCAGGGCGAGGTCGGCGGCGGCGATCTGGGCGCGCTTGTAGAGCGGGATCGCCCGGCCTTGGTAGGGCGAGATGTCGTACCAGGTGGGCCAGCGGGAGAGCTCGGTGGCGAGCTCCTCCGCCGTCCCCGAGCGCGCGAAGGCCTTGAAGCAGTCGCCGACCCGTTGTCCCAGCTCGCGCAGGCTGCGCTGAAACAGGGCCATCAGCGGATGCTCGGCGTCCTGTCCCAGTGCTCTGGCGATCTCTGCCGCCGTGATCGCCTTGAGCTCGGCGATCGTCCAGGGTCCGTGGTCGCGCAGCCCCTTCTCGACCGTGCGGAAGCCCGAGAGGCCCGGCGGCTTGTTCAGCGTGGGGAACCAGCCCGAGCCGAAGTTGATCGCGTTCAGCTGCAGGGAGAACGCGGCGCGCAGCTCGTCGTCGGCGCCGTCCAGGTCGGGCGCGGGCGGGGAGACGGACGGCAACTCGCGCGCGTAGGCGTCGATCGCGCCTGCATCGATCTGCACGTGCTTGGCCCGTCCTGCCACCCAGGCGGCGGCCTCACGGATCTCGTCGGTCAGCGTCACGGCCGGTGACCGTACCCGTCTGGGAGGACCGCTAGCGTGCTTGGAGCCATAACTATGTCTGCCGACGCCGCGATCGATCACCTCCTAGAAGGCCTCAACCCGCCCCAGCGCGACGCCGTGATGCACGGCGAGGGGCCGATGCTCATCCTCGCCGGCGCCGGGTCGGGCAAGACCCGTGTGATCACGCACCGGATCGCGTACCTGCTGCGCACCGGCCAGGCCCGGCCGGGCGAGATCCTCGCGATCACCTTCACCAACAAGGCCGCGAACGAGATGCGCGAGCGCGTCGAGCACCTGGTCGGCCGCGCCAGCCGCGCGATGTGGGTGATGACCTTCCACTCGGCCTGCGCCCGGATGCTGCGCGCCTACGCCAACGAGCTCGGGTACACCCGCCAGTTCACGATCTACGACACGGGTGACCAGCGGCGGCTGATCAAGCAGGTCCTCGACAACCACGGGATAGACACCAAGCGCTACACGCCGCGCGCGATGCAGTCCCAGATCAGCTCCGCCAAGAACAAGCTGATCTGGCCCGAGGTCTACGCCGAGAGCGTCGGCTCGCCGTTCGAGGAGATCGTCGCCGAGGTCTACAAGGACTACACGCGTGAGCTCCTGCGCATGAACGCGATGGACTACGACGACCTGCTGCTCAACGCCGTGCGCCTGCTGGAGAAGAACCAGGAGGTCCGCGACCGCTACGCCCAGCAGTTCCGCTGGGTGATGGTCGACGAGTACCAGGACACGAACGCCGTCCAGTACCGCTGGCTCCAGCTCCTCACCTCCGAGCATCGCAATCTGGCCGTCGTAGGCGACGATGCCCAGAGTATCTATTCGTTCCGCGCTGCAGATATCCGAAACATTCTGGAGTTCGAAGAGGATTACCCGGACGCGCACGTCGTGAAGTTGGAGCAGAACTACCGCTCCACGCAGACGATCCTGGACGCCGCGAACGCGCTGATCGCCAACAACCGCGGCCAGATGCCCAAGCACCTGTGGACGGACCTTGGCGACGGCGACCCGGTCCGGGTGCGGGAGATGGCCGACGAGTACGCCGAGGCGCGCTGGGTCACGGCCGAGATCCAGCGGCTCGTGGACGAGGGCGTGTCCCGCGCCGAGATCGCCGTCTTCTACCGCACGAACGCGCAGTCGCGCGTGCTCGACGAGATGCTGACGCGGGCGGGCGTCGCCTACCAGGTGATCGGCGGGCCGAAGTTCTATGAGCGGGCGGAGGTCAAGGACGCGATCGCGTACCTGACGTTCCTCGTCAACCCGCGGGACGCGACGGCCTTCACGCGGATCGCGAACTCGCCCAAGCGCGGGATCGGGCAGACCTCGATGTCCCGCGTGCTGGGCTACGCGAACGACCTCGGGATCGACGTGTGGGAAGCGGCGCGCGGCGAGGTGCCCGGCCTGACGAAGGCGGCGCGCAATGCGCTCGGGCGGTTCATGGACGCGATGGAGACGCTCAAGGCCAAGGCGGCGGAGAACGGTCCCGTCGCGCAGTTGCTGGACGCGCTCCTGCACGAGACGGGCTACCTGGACGCGCTCCACGCGGAGCGGACGATCGAGGCCCAAGGCCGGGTCGAGAACCTGCAGGAGCTCGTCTCCGCGGCGGCGCAGTACGACATCAACGCGGAGAACGGCAGCCTCGAGGAGTACCTGCAGCAGACGTCGCTGTTCGCCGACGCGGACAACATCCGCGACGACGAGGGCCTCGTGACGCTGATGACGATGCACAACGCCAAGGGCCTCGAGTTCCCGATCGTGTTCATGATCGGGATGGAGGACGGCACGTTCCCGCACTCGCGCTCGATCGAGGAGAGCAACCTCGAGGAGGAGCGCCGGCTCGCGTACGTCGGCCTCACGCGGGCGATGCGCCAGCTCACGCTGACCTACGCGCGGCGCCGGATGGGCTACGGCGGCGGCTCGGCGCCCACGATCAAGTCGCGCTTCTTGGACGAGATCCCGCGTGAGCTGACCGACCAGCCGTCCCGCATCTCGCGCGGCTACCCGACGCCGGGCCGGGTCGCGTCGTGGTCGCAGGCCGCGGCGGCTTCGGCCGAATACGCGGGCGGCGACACCAACGACGCCCAGCTGTTCCGCGTCGGCGACGAGATCGTCCACGCCCAGCTCGGCGACGGCGTCGTGACGGGTCTGCAGCCGGGCGGGATCGTGGTCGTGCACTTCGCGGGCGAAGGCCGCGACCGCAGCCTGATGGCCGACGTCGCGCCGATCAAAAAGCGGTAGCCAGATTCGAACCTCCGGCGTGGGGTTAGCCGCCTCGTAGACACCGAGGCGGCGACCTAGAGTCGGCAGCGTCCATGCGCGCTCTCCTGCTTCTCGCTTCGATCGTCGTCCTCGTCGACACGTCGTTCTACGCCGCGATCACGCCGCTGCTGCCTGACCTCACCGAGGAGTTCGGGCTGAGCAAGAGCGGCGCCGGCATCCTCGCGGCGGCGTACCCGATCGGCACGTTCGTCGGCGGCCTGCCCGGCGGCTACATGGCCGCGCGCGTGGGCGTGAAGCCGACGGTGCTGCTCGGCCTCGCGCTGATGACCGTGGCGAGCGTCGCCTTCGCGTTCGCGAACACCGTGCTGATGCTGGACCTCGCCCGCTTCGTGCAGGGCGTCGGCGGCGCGGCGTCCTGGGCGGGCGCGATGGCGTGGATCGCGGGCGCGGCACCGAAGGAGCAGCGCGGCCAGATGATCGGCACCGCGATGGGCGCGGCGATCGCCGGCGCGCTGTTCGGCCCCGTGATCGGCGTCGCCGCGGACCTGACGAGCTACGCGCTCGTGTTCTGCACGGTCGGCGTCGTCGGCGTCGGCCTGATGATCTGGACGCTGAAGACCCCGGCCGCGAAGCCGCTCGGCGACGGCTCGATGAAGGGTCTGCTCGGCGCGCTCAAGAACCGTGAGGTCCGCACCGGCCTGCTCGTGGTGACGGTGCCCGGGCTGCTGTTCGGCACGCTGTCGGTGCTCGGTCCGCTGCGGATGGACGAGCTCGGCGCCGCGTCGATCGCGATCGGCGCCACGTGGCTGCTCGCGGCCGGCTTCGAGGCGATCGTGAGCCCGCTCGCGGGCCGCTTCAGCGACCGTCGTGGCCGGCTCGCGCCATTGCTGGGCGGCCTCATCGGCGGCATGATCACGTTCGCGATCCTGCCGTGGCCGAACACGGCGCTCACGCTGGCGATCGTGATCGTGATCGGCTCGCCGGTGATCGGTCTGCTGTGGGCGCCCGCGATGGCGATGCTCTCCGACGGTGCCGACCACGTCGGCCTCGAGCAGGGGCTCGCGTTCGGCCTGATGAACCTCACGTGGGCGACCGGCCAGAGCATCGGCGACATCGGCGGTGCGCGGCTCGGTGAAGCCGCGGGCGACGAGGTGGCCTACCTGGTGCTGTCGGCGATCTGCCTGGTGACGTTCGTCGTGCTCAAGACGCGGTCCTCAGCGTCCGACCGCGTACCCCTGCATCCCGCGGGGGTTCGCGCCGGCGCGGAGTAGCCCGTCCGGGGCGCGGGAGATCGCGCTGAGCCGGCCCTGGGACCAATCGGGCGCGACCTCCACGGCGTGCCCGCGCTCCCGCAGCGCGCGCAACGTGGCCTCCGGCACCCGGCCCTCGACGGTGAGCGCCTTCAGCGCCACCTCGCGCGGGTGGAAGGAGCTCGGGAAGTGGTCGGTGTGGAACATCGGCGCGTCGATCGCCTCCTGCAGGTTCAGGCCGAAGACCGTGTGCGCGAGAAAGAACTCGAAGGCCCACTGGTCCTGCTGGTCGCCGCCGGGCGTGCCGAACGCGAGCACGGTGCCGTCGTCGTGGACGGCCATGCTCGGCGACAGGGTGGTGCGCGGCCGCACCCCGGGCTTCAGTGACGAGGCGAACCCTGCCTCGAGCCAGAACATCTGGGCGCGGGTGCCGAGCGCGAAGCCGAGGCCGTCGATCGCGGGCGAGGACTGCAGCCAGCCGCCGCTCGGCGTCGCGCTGACGAGGTTGCCGAAGCGGTCGGCGACGTCCAGGTGGCAGGTGTCGCCGCGCGTGGGCTCGGCGTCGCCGACGAGGCCCTCGCGCACCGAGGGGTAGCGCGGGGACGGGCCACCCGGCCGCAGCTCGGCGGACGCGTGCGGGTCGATCAGCGCGCGGCGCGCCTCCGCGTACTCACCCGAGAGCAGCAGGTCCAGCGGCACCGGCGCGGAGTCGCCGTACCACGCGTCGCGGTCCGCGAACGCGAGCTTCGCACCCTCGACGACGGTGTGCACGTGGTCGATCCCCAGGAACGGGCCGAGGTCGTCCGGCAGGAGCGCGAGCTGCTGCAGGAACACCGGCCCCTGGCCCCACGGCCCGGTCTTGAACACCGTCCAGTGCCCGTGGCGCAGCGAGACGGGCTCCTCGATGGTGGCCGCGTACGGCGCCAGGTCGTCAGGCGTGAGGAAGCCGGCAGCCAGCGCCTCGGCCACCCAGCCGCGGTACCAGGCGTCCCGCGCGGCGTCGATCCGCGCTTCCCGCGACGGCCCGGGCACGGCGGCGAGCCGCTCGTAGGTGTCGGCCAGCATCGGGTTGCGCAGGCGCCCGTCCACCGGCCGCCAGATCCGGGCGGAGGCCTCCCACTCGGGCTCGATCCGCGCGATCGCGCTCACGATCCCGGGCGTGGCGGGGAACCCGTCGCGCGCGTAGCCGATGGCGTAGGCGAGCACGTCCGCCAGCTCCCACGAACCGAAGTCCCGCAGCAGGGTGCACCACGCGTCGAACGCGCCGGGCACGCACGCGGCGTACGGGCCGACGCCCGGCACCAGGTCCAAGCCCAGCCCGCGGTAGGCGTCGATCGTCGCCGCCGCGGGTGCCGGCCCCTGTCCGCAGATCACGCGCACGCGCGACCCGTCCCACAGCAGCAGCGGCAGATCGCCGCCCGGCCCGTTCATGTGCGGCTCCACGACCTGCAGCGCGAACCCGGCCGCCACCGCCGCATCGAACGCGTTCCCGCCGCGCTCGAGCACGGCCATCCCGGCGGCGCTCGCCAGCCAGTGCGTTGAGGCCACCATCCCGAAGGTGCCGGAAAGCTCCGGCCGCGTCGTGAACTGCATCCGGGTCAGACGCTAGCCTGCCCGCCCGAATGACGCTCATCGACGGCAAGGCCATCGCCCAGGAAGTCCGCCACGAGATCCGCGATGAAGTCGCGGAATGGGTCGCCGCGGGGAACGAAGCCCCGGGCCTGGCGACGGTCCTGGTCGGCGACGATCCCGCCTCCGCCGTGTACGTCGGCGGCAAGCAGAAGGCGTGCGCCGAGGTCGGCATCCGCGGCTACGACCACCGCCTCGCCGCGGACACGAGCGAGGGCGAGGTGCGCGCGCTGCTGCACCAGCTCAACAACGACCCGGCGGTGAGTGGGATCCTGCTGCAGCTCCCGCCGCCGCCGCACATCGACGGGCCGAAGCTCACCGAGGAGATCGCGCCCGGCAAGGACGTGGACGGCCTCACGCCGATCTCCACCGGCCTGCTGCACAAGAACCTCCCGGGCCTGCGCCCGTGCACGCCGCTCGGCTGCATGGAGCTGCTCAAGCGCCACGACGTGGACCTTTCCGGTGCTGAAGCGGTGGTCGTGGGGCGGAGCGACCTCGTCGGCAAGCCGATCTCCGCGCTGCTGCTGCAGGCCAACGCCACCGTCACCACCGCGCACTCGCGCACGAAGGACCTCGCGGACGTCTGCCGCCGCGCCGACGTGCTGGTCGCAGCGGTGGGCGTGACGCACCTGATCAAGGGCGATTGGGTCAAGGAGGGCGCCGTCGTGATCGACGTCGGCATGAACCGCCTCGACGGCAAGCTCACCGGCGACGTAGAGTTCGAGGCCGCCGCCGAGCGCGCACGGCTCATCACGCCGGTGCCCGGCGGCGTCGGCCCGATGACGATCGCGATGCTGCTCCGCAACACCCTCCAAGCCGCGAAGGCCGCGGCCGCCCTGTAATGCGCAAGGCCGAGCCGATCGCCGGGCTCGGCGGCCTCGCGCTGATCATCGCGGCGTTCATCCACTGGGGTGACGACATGGGCGCGGTCCAGGCCGTCGTCCTGATCGCGTTCGGGCTGCTGTTCCTCGCCGTGCCCATCACCAGCGTGGCCACGTCCGGCCCGGCGAAAGCGGTTGCGGCCGCGGTGCTGGCCAGCGCGCTCGGCTGGATTCCGCTGCTGATCACCGTGCTGCAGCTGCTGTTCGGCGACGGCGGCTGGGTGTCGCCGCTCGCCGCGCTCGTCGGCTGGGTCGGCTCCTGGTTGTCCCTGCGCGACGAATCGACGCCGGGCGCGGTCGCGCCGGACGTGCCGCGGCGCGCCGTCCCGGATGTGGCCTAGGACGCTCGCCGCGCTCGGCGGCGTGGCGGTGCTGGTCTCCCGGGCGTTCCCGTGGTACGAGAGCACGGAGGGCGAGCTGAACGTCATCAGCAGCGCAGGCGGCGCACCCGCGGTGAACTGGACGCCGGGCGTGAGCCCCGACGCCTGGAGCGCGTTCACCGCGACCGACGCCGTGCTGGCGGTGCTCGTGATCGCGGCGGTGGCGCTGGCGTTCGTCCGCCCGCCCATCGCTCGTCTCGCCGGCGCCGCGGCGCTCGCACTGGTCTCCTATCGGCTGCTCTGGCCGCCGGGCGAAACGGCCGACTACACGCTCGCGCCCGCTGCCGCCCTCGCGCTGGCGGGAGCGGTCGCGCTCTGCGCCGGCCCGGTCCCGCGGCTGCGCGCCGCGGAGCCGCTCGCCGGCCTTGGCGGCCTCGTCCTGCTCCTGTCGCTCTGGCTGCCCTGGTACGAGCTGGACTTGGACCCCGAAGCGTTCATCGAGGAGTTCGGCGAGCCCTCTGACACCATCTTCGCGGTGTTCGTCGGCGAGGACGACGGCACGGTCGCGTCCGCCTGGGAACTGCTCACCTTCATCGACATCGCGCTCGTGCCGTTCGCCCTGCTCGCGCTGGCCGTCCCGCTCACGGCGCTGCTCGTCCGCGGCCCGTCAAAGCCGGTCGCGGTCGCGGTGCTCGCGGGTGCCTTCGGCTGGATCGCGGTGCTGCTCGTCGCCGCGCGGGTCCTCTTCACGCCCGGCGCCCTCGAAGCCGACACGGGCGCGCTGATCGCACTCGGCGCGGCGCTGGCGGCCTGGATCGGCGCCTGGCTGAGCCTGCGCGACGAGTCCACACCGGGCGCCGTCGCCCCGGAGCTTCTCCGCCGGGCGGCGCCGGATGTGGCGTAAAACGCTGCCGATCCTCAGCGGCGCCGTCCTGCTCGGCTCGCTCTTCGTGCCCTGGTACGGCCTGGCCGGAGCGCCGTTGTCGCTCTCGCTGACGGCCTGGGGAGCGTTCACCGTCTCCGACTGGGCGCTTGCCGTCCTGGCGGTGGTGATCGCCGCCGCGCCGCCCGTGCGCGCCGTTGCCGCGTGGATCGCGGTCGTGCTGATTGCCGGCCGCCTGTTGTACCCGCCTATGCCGGAGCTCCTGGAGCCGGCATACGGCGGATTCGTCGGGCTCGCGGGCGCGCTCTCCGCCGCCTGGCCGGGCCGGCTGCGCGCGGGTGAGGTGGTCGCGGGCGTCGGCGGGTTCATGCTGGTGCTCGCGCTCGGGCTCGAGTGGTACGAGTTCGCCCTCACCGACGCCGTGGGACCGAACGAGCAGGACCCCACCGAGCCCGTGAGCACCTGGATCTCCGACTCGAGCGGCTGGTCGGTGTTCACCCGCCTCGACCTCGCGTTGACCGCCCTCGCCGCGCTCTTCCTGGCGGTGCCGGTGACGCGGTGGCGACCCGTCGCGATCGCCGCGGCCGCCGTCGGGTGGCTCGCGATCGTGCTCGTCGCGGCGCGGATGATCTCGCCGCCGGATCCGATCACGGACGTGGCGGCAGGGGCCTGGATCGCGCTCGCGGGCGCCGGCGTCGCGTGGGCCGGCGCCTTGCTCGCCACCCGGCGCCCCGATCCCGATGTGGCCTAGAGCGCTTGCGCTGATCGGCAGCGCCGCACTGCTCGCGTCGCTCTTCCTGCCCTGGTACGAGCTCGATGTCGCGACGGGCTGGGTGATCTACGTGGGCGGCGACGTCGGGCTCGATCCCTGGAGCCTGTTCACGGTGGAGGATGTGGTCCTGGCCACGATCGCGTTCGCCACGCCGGTGATCGCCTTCCGTCGTCCCGCGCTCACGCCCGTGCTCGGCGCGCTCGCCTTGGCGGTCGTTGTCTTCCGGCTGATCGTGCTGCCGGACGGGGAGACGCTCACGCTCGCGCCCGCCGCGGGCCTGGCGGTGGCCGGCGCCGTCGCCATCTGCGCGCCGTGGTTGCGCTTCGTCGCGCCGCTGCTCCTGATCGCGAGCCTCTGGATGCCGTGGTTCGCCGCGGCGCCGGTGCCTGAGGTGGGCAACCTCGCGGCGCCGCAACTCGCGGTCGAGCTGGGCGGCGGGCCGGGTGCGTCGTGGTTCGCGTGGGACCCGTACTGGTTCACGGCGATCGCCATTGCCGTGCTCGCGCTCGTCGCGCTGCGGTGGCGCTGGGTGGCGGCCGTCGCGGCGCTGCTCGTCAGCGTCTGGATCGTCTTCCCACCGGACGGACTCGAACCGCGCACGGGCGCGTTCATCGCGCTCGGCGCCGCGCTGCTCTCCTCCTTTGCGCCGCGCGAAAAGACCGCGTCGGCGCCTGCCGCCTAACATCAGCGGCAATGCTCAGCAGCGACCAGGTTCTCCATGTCGCCCGCTTGGCCCGCCTCGAGCTCACCCCCGAGGAGGTCGAGCGCTTCGGCGGCGAACTCTCCAAAGTCCTTGATCACATCGAGCTGATCGGTCAGCTCGAACTCGAAGACGTCCAGCCCACCTCGCACGTCATCGACGTCGAGAATGCGCTCCGGGCCGACGTGCCACGGCCGTCGTTGCCCGTCGAGACCGCGCTTGCCAGCGCGCCGGACGCCGCCGACGGCGGTTTCCGCGTTCCGAGCCCGGGCGCGTCATGATCGAGCTCACCGCCAAGCAGGCCGCGGACGCGATCCGGTCCGGCGCCCTCGACGCCGCCGAGTACTTCGAGTTCTACCGCGACCGCGCGGCCAAGGACCCGTACAACTCGTACATCTGGGTCGCGGAGGAAGCGCCCGAGATCGACACGAGCAAGCCGTTCGCCGGCGTGCCGATCGCGATCAAGGACCTCTTCTGCACCGAGGGCATCCCGAGCCAGGCCGGCTCGAAGATCCTCGAGGACTACCGCCCGCCGTACACGGCCACGTCCGTCAAGAAGCTCACGACCGACGCCGGCGGCACGCTCCTGGGCAAGACGAACCAGGACGAGTTCGCGATGGGCTCGTCCACCGAGAACTCCGCCTACGGGCCTACGTTGAACCCCTGGGACACGACCCGCGTCCCGGGCGGCAGCAGCGGCGGCTCCGCGGCCGTCGTCGCCGGCGGCACGGCCCCATGGTCGATCGGCACGGACACCGGCGGCTCGATCCGCCAGCCCGCGGCGCTGACCGGCATCGTGGGCATGAAGCCCACGTACGGCGCCATCTCCCGCTACGGCATGATCGCGTTCGCGTCCTCGCTGGACCAGGCGGGCCCGTTCACGCGCGACGTCACCGACAGCGCGATGCTGCTGTCCGCGATGGTCGGCGCCGACCCGTGCGACCAGACCAGCCTCGGCCTGCCCGAGCCCGTGAAGATCCCGACCGCGACCGACCTCAAGGGCATCCGCCTCGGCGTGCCGGAGGAGCTCTCCGGCGAGGGCATCGAGCCGGGCGTGCTGAAGGCCTTCGAGGAGTCGCTGGAGCTGGCCCGCCAGCTCGGCGCGACCGTCGAGACCACCCACCTCCCGCACGCGCCGCACGGCCTGGCCGCGTACTACCTGATCGCGCCCGCGGAGTGCAGCTCCAACCTCGCCCGCTACGACGGCGTGCGGTTCGGCTTCCGCAAGTCGGACGCCACGACGCTGCTGGACATGTACAACCAGACGCGTGAGGCGGGCTTCGGCGCGGAGGTCAAGCGCCGGATCATGCTCGGCACCTACGCGCTGAGCTCGGGCTACTACGACGCCTACTACGGCCGCGCGCAGAAGGTCCGGACGTTGATCGCCCAGGACTTCACGAACGCGTTCCAGAAGTTCGACTTCATCGTCACCCCGACCGCGCCGGGCGTCGCGTTCGAGCTCAACTCGAAGACCTCGGACCCACTGGCGATGTACCTGAACGACTTCTGCACCGTGCCGATGTCGCTCGCCGGCATCCCCGCGATCTCAATTCCCAACGGGCTGTCGGAAGGCCTCCCGGTCGGGCTGCAGATCGCTGGTCCCGCGTTCAGCGAGAACCGCATCCTCGACGCTTCATTGGCACTGGAGAAGGCGATCGGCTTCGACGGCAGCAAGGCGTACGCATGAGCACCGAATACGAACCCGTCATCGGGCTGGAGATCCACGTCCAGCTCAAGACCCGCACGAAGATGTTCTGCGGGTGCGAGCTGAGCTTCGGCGAGGAGCCCAACACGCGCACCTGCCCGGTCTGCCTCGGCCTCCCGGGCACGCTGCCGGTGACCAACGCCCAGGCCGTCCACTACGGGATCATGATGGGCCTCGCGCTGGGCTGCGAGATCGCCCCGCGGTCGATCTTCCACCGCAAGAACTACTTCTATCCGGACCTGTCCAAGGGCTACCAGATCTCCCAGTACGACATCCCGCTGTGCCTGGGCGGGCAGCTGGGCGACGTGAAGATCCACCGGATCCACCTGGAAGAGGACGCGGCGAAGCTGGTGCACGTCGGCGAGTCGGGCCGCATCCACGGCTCCGAGGCGTCGGTCGTGGACTACAACCGCGGCGGCACGCCGCTCGCGGAGATCGTCACCGAGCCGGACATCCACTCCGCCGAGCAGGCCCGCGACTGGCTCACGCTGCTGCGCGAGACGCTGCGCCAGCTGGGCGTGAGCGACGTGAACATGGAGGAAGGCTCGCTGCGCTGCGACGCCAACGTCTCCATCCGCCCGAAGGGCTCCAAGGGCCTGGGCACCAAGACCGAGCTCAAGAACATGAACTCGTTCCGGTTCGTGGCGCAGGGCATCAACGCCGAGATCGCGCGGCAGACCGCGCTGGTCGAGTCCGGCGAGCAGGTCACGCAGGAGACGTTGCACTTCGACCCGGTCAGCGGCCGCATCAGCTCGCTGCGCTCGAAGGAAGAGGCGCACGACTACCGCTACTTCCCGGAGCCCGACCTCGTCCCGATCGTCCCGACGCCCGAGATGATGGTCGCCGCCGAGCAGGCGATCCCGGAGTTGCCGGCCGAGCGCGAAGCCCGCTACGAGACCGACTACGGCATCCCGAAGGACACCGCGCACCTGTTTGCGTACGAGCCCACGTGGGGCTCGTACTTCGAGCGTGTGGCCGTCGAGGGCAACCGCGACGCCAAGGCGGCGGCGATCTGGGTCACGGAGCTGCGCACGCGCCTGGGCGCCGAGGCCGATCCCGGCAAGTCCCCGGTCGTCCCAGCCCAGCTCGCGGCGCTCGCGGGCCTCGTGGGCGCGAAGAAGGTCACCGCGGGCTCCGCCCGCACCGTCCTCGACAAGATGGTCGAGACCGGCGACCACCCGGCCGAGATCGCCGAGGCCGAGGGGCTCACGGTCATGGAGGACAGCGGCGAGCTGTCCCAGATCGTGGCCAAGGTCATCTCCGAGAACCAGGACATCGTCGAGCGCATCCGCGGCGGCAACCCCAAGGCCATGGGCGCCCTCGTGGGCCCGATCATGCGCGAGACCAAGGGCCGCGCGGACGGCGGCGAAGTGAACCGACTGCTGCGCGAGCAGCTCGGCGTCTAGAAGCTCGAACGCGACGAAACCTCCGGATGTCGGAGGTTTCGTTACTTTTGCTCCACCAGCGTTCCACCGCGGAGGAGCCCCATGTCCATGCGCAAGCTGTTGAACGACCCCGAGAATGTCGTCCCGGAGTCCTTGGCCGGACTCGCCGTCGCCCACGGAGACATCCTCAAGGTCGACCTCGCGGCGCAGATCGTCATTCGCGCCGACGCCCCCAGGAAGGGCAAAGTCGCACTCGTCTCCGGCGGCGGCGCGGGCCATGAGCCGATGCACGGCGGGTTCGTGGGCCTGGGGATGCTCGATGCCGCGTGCCCGGGCGCGGTGTTCACGTCGCCGGTGCCCGACCAGATGCTCGCCGCGACGACCGCCGTGGACGGCGGCGCCGGCGTCGTGCACATCGTCAAGAACTACACGGGCGACGTCCTGAACTTCAAGCTCGCGGCCGAGGAGGCGGCCGACGAGGGGATCGCGGTCGAGTCGGTGCTGATCGACGATGACGTCGCCGTGCAGGACTCGCTGTACACGGCGGGCCGGCGTGGCGTCGGCGCGACCGTGCTGGCGGAGAAGCTCGCGGGCGCCGCCGCCGAGCGTGGCGACGACGTCGCCGCCGTGGCCGGGATCGCCCGGCGCGTGAACGACCGCGCGCGGTCGTTCGGGATCGCGCTGTCGTCCTGCACCCCGCCCGGGGCCGCCAAGCCGATCTTCGACCTGCCCGAGGGCGAGATGGAGGTCGGCATCGGCATCCACGGCGAGCCAGGTCGCCGCCGCGAGCCGCTCGGCACCGCCCGCCAGATCGCCGCGGAGCTGGTCGAGGCCGTGATCTCCGACCTCGCCCCGGCGGAGGGCGCCGAACTGCTCGTGTTCACCAACGGGATGGGTGGCACGCCCCTGCTCGAGCTCTACGTGCTGCACGGCGAGATCGAGCGGGAGCTGACCGAGCGCGGCCTACGGCCCGCGCGCCGGCTCGTCGGCCCGTTCATCACGTCACTGGAGATGGCGGGCGCGTCGCTCACCGTGCTCGAGCTCGACGATGAGCTCGCCGCGCTCTGGGATGCCCCGGTGCACACCGCCGCGCTGCGCTGGGGGGTCTGAGCTTGAGCACCGTCTCCGTCAACGCGTGGATGGACGAGGCCTGCGCCGCCGTCGTCGCGGACGCTGATCGCCTGACGGAGCTCGACTCCGCGATCGGCGACGGCGACCACGGCAACAACCTCAAGCGCGGGTTCCGCGCGGTCGTCGAAGCGCTGGCGACCGGCGGCGACGACCTCGTCCCCGGGCGCCGGCTCATCCTCGCCGGCAAGACGCTGGTGTCGAAGGTCGGCGGCGCGAGCGGCCCGCTGTGGGGCACGGCGCTCCGCCGTGCCGGCCGGTCGATGGGCGACGCCGAAGCGCTGGAGGGGCCGGCGTTGGCGGACGCCCTGGACGCCGCGCTCGCCGGCATCGTCGAGCTCGGCGCTGCGCAGGTGGGCGACAAGACGATGGTGGACGCGCTCACGCCCGCGACGCAGGCGCTACGCGCGGCGGTGGAAGCGGGCCAGCCACTCGCCGACGCGATCGCCGCGGCCACCGAGGCCGCGGAGGAGGGCGCCCGCTCGACCATCCCGCTGCAGGCGCGCAAGGGCCGCGCCTCGTACCTGGGCGAGCGGTCGATCGGCCACGAGGACCCGGGCGCCGCGTCCACCGTGCTGATCATCTCGGCGCTCGGCCGCGCGCTGGAGGACTGATGCGCGGTCGCGGCGCGTGATGGGCGAGCGGCGGCTGCATGGACTCGCCGCGGCGCCGGGCGTCGCGGCCGGTCGCGTGTGGCGGGTCGGTGCGGCGGCCGACGACGCGGGCTCCGGTGACCCGCAGGCCGAGCTGATGCGCGCCCGCGCGGCGCTCTTGCGCGCGGGCGACGAGATCACCGCGCTCGCCGCCCGCCTGCGCGCGGACGGTGCCGCGGAGCAGGCCGACATCGTCGAGACCGGCGTGCTGATGGCCGCCGACCCGGCCCTGGACGCGGCCGTCGAAGCCGCGGTCGCGCGCGGCTTGGCCGCTCCACAGGCGATCCTCGAAGCGTGCGAGCAACTCGCGGACATGCTCGCCGCGATCGAGGATCCCGTCCTTGCCGCCCGCGCGGACGACGTCCGCTCGCTCGGTCGCCGGGCCGCGGCCGGCCGGGCCACACCGAGCGGGCCCGGCCCGTTCATCCTGGTCGCGCAGGACCTCGGCCCGGCCGACGTGGCGGAGCTCGACGAGCGCGTGGCGGGCATCGCCCTCGCTGCCGGCGGCGCATCGGCCCACGCGGCGGTGATCGCGCGCGGGCTCGGGCTGCCGATGGTCGTGGGCGTGGGGGCGCCGCTGCTGGAGCTCGCCGACGGCACGTCACTCGCGGTCGACGGCGACCGCGGAGACGCGATCGTCGATCCGCGCGTCGCGCCACCCGCCCGCCGCACGCGGGCGACCGCGACCGGCCCCGCCGTCACCCGCGACGGCGTCCGTGTCCGCATCCTGGTCAACGCCGCGGGCGCCGCCGAGGTGCGGGTGGGGCTCGCCGCCGGCGCGGAGGGCGTGGGCCTGCTGCGGACCGAGCTCGCGTTCCTGGACGCCGCGGCCTGGCCCGACGAGGCCGCGCACCGGCGGATGCTCGAACCCGTGCTCGCGCTGCTCGGCAACCGGACCGCGACCGTGCGGGTGCTCGACTTCGGGGGCGACAAGACGCCGCCGTTCCTGCGGGGCATCAGCGCGCGTGGCGTCGCCCTGCTGCTCGACCAGCCCGACGCGCTCGCCGCGCAACTGCGCGCGATCGGTGCCGCGGAGGGCGTCCGCGTGCTGCTCCCGCTGGTCCGCGACGCCGCCGACGTCGAGGCCGTCCGCGCCCTCACCACCGCGCCGCTCGGGGCGATGATCGAGACGACGGACGCGGCCACGCGGGTGGACGAGATCGCCGCGGCCGCGGACTTCCTCTCGATCGGCACCAACGACCTCACCGCGGATGTGCTCGGCGTCGACCGCTTCGCACCCGGCGACGTGGCGACCCATCACCCGCGGGTGCTGGCGCAGATCGCCCGCGTCGGGGAGGCCGCGCGGGCCCACGAGCGCGTGCTCGAGGTCTGTGGCGAGGCGGCGTCCGACCCGCGCATGATCCCGCTGCTGGTCGGGTTCGGGGTCACGGAGCTGAGCGTGGGAGCGGCCCGCGTGGCGGCGACGCACGCGGCCGTGCGCGCGCTCGACGCCGGCGCGGTCGCGCAGCTCGCAAGCGCCGCTCTGGAGGCGAGCGACGCCGCCGAGGTCGAGCGGCTACTCGCTGAGGCCGGCCACGAGCTCGGCGAGGTCGGCGACGGCGCGTGAGGCGTCGTCACCTTCGGCCCGGAGCCGGAGGGTGGTGCCGCCCTTGGCACCGAGCGAAAGCACCGACAGCAGACTCTTGGCGTCGACCTCGCGCTCGCCCGCCGCGACCTGGATGCGCGCGCTGAACGTCATCGCGGTGCGCACGAACTGGGCGGCCGGGCGCGCGTGCAGGTCCACGTGCTCCGGGATGACCACCGTGGTCTCAGAACTTTGGGACGACACGAGCCTCCTCCGCCGCGCGTACGACGTCGTCGATGGGCAGGCCGGCCGAGGCGGTCACCGCCGCGGCGATCGCCCCCTCCACAACCGGCGCGTCGACCAGACGCGCGCCGCTGCCCTCGAAGTCCTCCAGAGCGCTGCGGACGGACAGGATCGCGCTGCCGAGATCACCGAGCACGACCACGCCATCTCCCTGATCGGCGGCGTCGAGCGCGGCGTCGATCCGGTCGGCGTCCGTGCCGAGCCCACCGTCCGCCGTCCCACCGACGGCCTGGAAGGGCACGTCCGGACCGGCCATCTGCGTCGCGAGCGCCAGGATGCCCGCCGCGATATCGGCGCTATGCGAGACGACGACGATCCCGACCACGCGCCCGAGTCTACGCGTCAGGACGCGTCTTGAACCAGCAGCGCGACCTGGACGCGGTTCTCGACCTCGAGCTTCACGAGCAGTCGCGAGACGTGCGCCTTCACGGTGGCGACGCTCATGTGGAGCTTGGACGCGATGTCGGCGTTCGAGCAGCCCTGGCCGACGAGGCCGGCCACTTCGCGCTCGCGGGCGCTCAGAGACGCGAGTTTCACCCGGGCGTCCTCGCGCCGGCCGCCGTCGTCGGCGACCAGAGCGATCAGCCGGCGCGTGATCGTGGGGGAGAGCGTGCCCTCGCCCGCGTGGACGTGTTCGATCGCGCGCACGATCTCCGGGGGCGGCGTGTCCTTCAAGAGGAAGCCCGCCGCACCCGCGCGCAGCGCCCGCAGGACGAGCTCGTCGGCGTCGAAGGTGGTCAGCACAATCACCTCGGGCGCGGACGGTTGCGCGCGCAGCAGGCGCGTGGCCTCGATCCCGTCCAGCTGCGGCATGCGGATGTCCATGAGGACGACGTCGGGGCGGTGCTTGTCGACGGCCCCCAGGACGCCGCGGCCGTCGTCGGCCTCGCCCACGACCTCGATCTGCGGCGCGCCCGCGAGCATCATCCGCAGCCCGGACCGGACTAGGGCGTCGTCGTCGACCAGCAGCACCCGGATCACGTCCACGGCAGCACCGCCCGCAGCACGAAGTCGCCGCGCCGGTTCGGCCCGTGCTCCAGCGAGCCGCCCGCAAGCTCGACGCGCTCGGTCAGGCCGATCAGCCCGCTCCCGCCCGGCTGCGGGTCAGGGGCCAGGGCCGACTGACGCGAGACGACCTCGACCACGAGGTGCTCATCCGCCGGCCCCACGGTCACTTCCACCGCCGCGGCGGGCGCGTGCTTGCGGGCGTTCGTCAGGCCTTCCTGCACCACGCGGTAGGCGGTGCGGCCGACCATCACCTCGCCGCCCTCGGCCTCGATCCGCGAGCGCACGTTCATCCCGGCCGCGCGGGACTCCTCGACGAGCGACGGAATCGCGTCGAGCGTGGGCTGCGGCGGCGCGGTGACGCCGTCGCCGGTACGCAGCACGCCGATGACGTCGCGCAGGTCGCGCAGCGCCTCGGTGGCGGTCGTGCGGATCACGCCCGCGGCCTGCTCGATCTCCTCCGGCGTGGCGTCCGGGTTGAACTCCAGCGCACCGGCGTGCACCGCGAGCAGCGACAGGCGGTGCGCGAGCACGTCGTGCATCTCGCCCGCGATCCGGCGCCGCTCAGCTTCGCGGGCGGCTTCGACGTGTGCCCGTTGCTCGGCCTCAGCCTTCTCGGCCCGCTCGTGGGCCGTGCGCAGCAGGTCGCGCTGCGTGCGCGCGAACAGCCCCCACGGCACGACCACGAGCGGGAAGATGATCGCGAACGCCAGGTCGACGACCATCGGCAGCTCGGGATCGTCGAAGAGCACCGCGTAGATCGAGCCGACGATGCAGCTGACGATCACCGAGATCACGACCTGCCGGCGGGTGCCGCGCAGCGCGAGGTTGAACAGCGAGATCAGCGCCGGTCCCGCGGCCATGGCGAAGATCGCGCTCGGCGGGACCAGGACCAGGAAGACGGCCCACGGGTAGCGGCGGCGCCACCACAGGGGAATGAAGCACAGCAGCCCGATCACGAAGTCCAGGCCCACCGCGTCCTCGCTGCGGTAGTGCTCGGTGCCGCCGAGCGCGATCAGCCCGACGCCGACACCGACGGCGAGCATCATCACGTCGACGATCCAGTCGCGCGTGGTGCGCTTGGACGAGCTGGACTCGGCCAGCACACCGCCCGGAAGCATCGAGAAGCGCGGACTGCTCACCCCGGCAGCGTACGCCGGGAGCCAGATGCGCACCCCCTACCGAAGTCGATCCCAAATGGCCGTGCGACCGTTTTCACCGGGGCCGCGCCGGACGATCCTCCCGGCCATGATCGAAGCAACAGGACTCACGAAGCGCCTCGGAGGCCGCGCGGTCGTCAACGACGTCTCGTTCCGCTGCGAGCCGGGCACCGTGACCGGCTTCCTGGGACCGAACGGCGCCGGCAAGACCACGACGATGCGGATGGTGGTCGGGCTCTCCACGCCCGACGCGGGGCACTCCCAGGTGCTCGACCGCGACTACCACGCGATCGCCAACCCCGGCCGGCACGTCGGCGTGCTGCTCGATGCCTCTGCCCAGCACCCCGGCCGCACCGGCCGCGAGGCGCTGGCCATCAGCGCCCTGATGATGGGCGTGCCCGAATCACGCGTGAGCGAGCTGCTCACGCTCGTCGGCCTGGACAAGTCGGCCGCGAAGAAGCGCGTGCGCCAGTACTCGCTCGGGATGCGCCAGCGGCTCGGCCTCGCGCACGCCCTGCTGGGCGACCCGCAGGTGCTGATCCTCGACGAGCCCGCCAACGGCCTGGACCCCGAGGGCATCCGCTGGATGCGTGGCCTGCTGCGCGACTTCGCCGACCGCGGCGGCACCGTCTTCCTCTCCAGCCACCTGCTGGGCGAGGTCGAGGCCGTCGCCGACCGCCTGCTCATCATCGGCAACGGCAAGATCGTCGCCGACGGCACGCGCGAGGAGCTGCTGGCCGGAACGGGCGTGCTGGTGAAGGCCACCGACCCGCGTGAACTCGAGAACGCGCTCCATAGCGCCGGGCTCGCCGCGCAGCACCTCGAAGACGACTCCTACGTCGTCGACGCGGACGCCGAGGCCGTCGGGCGCGCCGCGCTCAACGGCGGCGTCGTCCTCACCCATCTGGCCCCGTCCGAGGGCGCAGGCCTGGAGACTCTCTTCTTCGAGCTCACGGAGACCCCCGCATGAACCCCGCCGTCTCGTTCCCGCGCCTCACGTTCGTCGAGCTGCGCAAGATGGTCGACACCCGCGCCGGCTTCTGGCTGCAGCTGGTGACCGCGGTCTTCACGCTCGCGATCGTGATCCTGTTCTGCGTCTTCGGCGAGACCGATGAGCTGATCTTCCGCGACATGTTCGCGCTGGCGATCCTGCCCGCGAGCATCCTGCTGCCGATCATCGGCATCCTGCTCGTCTCTTCAGAGTGGTCTCAGCGTACGGCGCTGATCACGTTCACGCTCGTGCCACAGCGGATGCGGGTGATGAGCGCGAAGATCGCCGCGGGCGTCGTCCTCGGCTTGATCGTGCTCGCCATCGCGCTGGTGATGGCCGTCCTCGCGATCGCCGTCGTCGGCGGCGAGTGGACGATGGGCGTCACCGTCTTCCTGCAGATCTGCGTGCTGCTGATCACGGCGATGCTGTCGGGCGTCGCGTTCGGCGCCGCGTTCCTGAACTCGGCCGCCGCGGTCGTCCTGTACTTCGCGCTGCCGATCGCGTTCGGGGCGCTCGGCGCGATCCCGATCTTCAACGACGCCGCGAACTGGATCGACACCACGCAGACCAGCACCCCGCTGACCGAGGGCGTCGCGTCCGGCATCGAATGGGCCCGGTTCGCGGTCTCGATGGGCGTGTGGATGGTCCTGCCGCTGGCGATCGGGCTGTACCGCATCGCCAAGGGCGAGATCCGCGCCGCCTGATCCTTAAACGCAAAAGCGCCCGCACGGAAGACTCCGTGCGGGCGCTTTTGGCGTTAAGTCCTAGACGCGGGAGTAGAGCTCGACGATGAGCTGCTCGTTGACGGGCGCATTGATGTCCATGCGCTCCGGCAGCCGGAGGACCTTGCCCTCGAGCGCGTCGAAGTCGGTCTGCAGCCAGCCGGCGACGGAGCCGGTGAGCTCGGTGGCCTGCGAAGCGCTCTCGCGGACCTTGTCCTTGATCTTGATGCTCTCACCCGGCGTGACGAGGTACGACGCGATGTCGACCTTCTTGCCGTTCACGAGCACGTGCCCGTGGTTGACGAACTGGCGGGCCTGGGCGCGCGTGCCGGCGAAGCCGAGCCGGTACACGACGTTGTCCAGGCGGCGCTCCAGCAGACGCAGAAGCTCCTCGCCGGTCACGCCCGGGGCGCGGTTGGCCTTGTCCACGTAGATGCGGAACTGCTTCTCGCGCACGCCGTAGTAGCGCTTGGCGGTCTGCTTCGCACGCAGCTGCGTGTAGTACACCGACTGCTTGCGGCGGCGGCTTGCGCCGTGCTGGCCGGGCGGGTTGTCGCCGCGGCGCTCAAGAGCCGACTTGCCATTGAGGGCGCGTTCACCCTTCAGGAAGAGCTCTACGCCCTCGCGGCGCGAGAGCTTTTCGACGGGTCCGGTATAGCGCCCCATGGTCTCCTACAAGTCTCCTAGTGCTGGATCGAAAGTCGGCCGTTCAGGGTAGCAACGGGGCCGCGCGTAGGGTCAGGACCCCATAGGGGGTCCGAATGGACACTCGTCCTATTCAGGCCGGCCCCTGACTAAAGCATGATGACGGCATGGGTCAGGTCATCACGCTTCCGAAGCCGAAGCGCTCCAAGGTCGAAATCACCACGGAACGCCGTCACGCCATCGTCACCGGCCTCTGTGCGCTGGTGTTCCTCATGGGCTTCTTCATCGCCGGCCCCGCGCTGGCGATCTACGCCTTCGGCTACGCGACGACCTCGCACCTCGGCTCCGCCGTGGCCTGCGTCGCCGGCCTGCTCGTGACCTGGGCGGTCACGCGCCAGGCCTACAAGCACATCTAGGCGATCTAGCGCGAGCGGGCGAGCCGCGGCGCGGCCGCGCTCGGCCGGCCGAGGAAGAACCCCTGGCCGAGACCGGCGTTCATCTCGCGCAGCGCGGCGAGCTGCGCCGAGGTCTCGATGCCCTCGGCGATGACTTCGAGCTCGAGCGTCTTGGCGAGATCGACGATCATGCCGACGAAGGAGCTCTCGCGGCGACCACTCGTCAACCCGTCGATGAACGGCTTGGCGATCTTCAGCGTGTCCAGCGGCAGCGAGTGCAGATACGACAGCGAGCTGTAGCCGGTACCGAAGTCGTCGAGGGCGATCTTGATGCCCAGCGCGCGCAGCTCGTGGAAGCGCTCCACGGAAGCGGCGGCGAGCAGCTGGGACTCGGTGATCTCGATCACGAGCTGCTGCGGGTCGATCCCGGATTCGGTGATCGACGCGAGCACGTTCTTGACCAGGTCCGGGTCGCGCAGCTCGGCGACGGACAGGTTCACATGCATGCGCAAGGGCTCGATGCCCTCCTCGGTCTCCGCGTCCTGCCAGCGACGGGCCTGCCGGCAGGCCTCGCGCAGGACGAAGCGCCCGAGCGGCACGATCAGGCCGGTCTCCTCGGCCAGCGGCACGAAGTCCCCGGGGGGAACCAGGCCGCGGGAGGGGTGCTCCCAGCGCACGAGCGCCTCGGCGGCGACGATCCGGCCGGAGTCGAGGGCGACGATCGGCTGGTACTGGACGATCATCTGCTGGCGTTCGATCGCCTTCGCCAGCTCTTCCTTGAGGTCGTGGCGGCGCAGGATCGCGGCGGCCATCTGCGGCTCGAAGAGTTCGAAGCGGCCCTTGCCCTTGGACTTGGCCTGGTACATGGCCACGTCGGCGTTGCGGATCAGCTCGTCGCCGTCGCCGCTCTGGGCGGAGCTGGCGAGGCCGATGCTCAAATGCACGGAGACCAGCTCGGTGCCGGCCTCGACCGGCAGCTCGAAGGCCTTAAGGATCCGGCGCGCGACGGCGCGGCCGTCGATCAGCGGGTCACCGACCCCCGGGATCATCACGGCGAACTCGTCGCCACCGAGGCGGGCGATCGTGTCCTCGGGGCGCACGCAGCTGCGCATGCGCTCCGCGACGGACCGCAGCAGCGCGTCACCCACGTGATGGCCGAGCGAGTCGTTGATTGTCTTGAAGTCGTCGACGTCCACGAACAGGACCGCGGCGCTGCCGTCGTCGGCGAGCTCCTCGCGCACGCGCTCCATGAACAGCGTGCGGTTCGGGAGGTCCGTGAGCGGGTCGTGGTAGGCCTGATGGTGAAGCTGGTCCTGGAGCGACTGCAGCTCGTTGACGGCCTGCTCGAGCCGGTCGTACTGCAGCGCGGCGGCCGCGTTGTTGGCCAGGGCCTCCAGCAGGCGCAGGTCGTCGGCGCCGAAGGAGCGCTCGAGCCCGACGCGGTTGGCGAGCAGGATCGTGCCGATGGTGCGGTCCTCGCCGGGCAGCATCGCGATCATCGCGTGGCGGATGCCGCGCGCCTGCATGTGCGCGCGTAGGTGCGGGGAGCCGAACGGCGGGGTGAGGCTGACGGCGGGGTGGTCGGCGTCGACGAAGCCGGCGAGCTCCTCGGCGATCGCCTTGTCGGCCGGCTCCATGCTCGTGCGCAGGTCGCCCGGGCCGTGCGTCGTGCGCAGCGGGTCGCCCTCGGCGGAGAACAGCAGCACCTCGGCGACGTCGGCGTTGAACGCTTCCAGCGAGCGCGCGAGCAGCGCTTCGAGCGCTTCGGCGACCTCGGGGGAACGGCTGAGCGTGCGGTTGGCGTCGTAGAGGAACTCCAGACGCTCGTGGCGCTGGCGCTCGGAGATGTACGCGCGGTAGACGGCGAAGACGGTCAGGGCGGGGATCAACAGCACCGGGACGGCGCGCGGGTCGGTGGCCACCACGAGCGCGGCGGCGATCGCGATCGACGCGTTGATCAGCGTCACGAGCGCGTCGGTGGCGAACATCTGGGCCATCATCGAAGTGCTGGGGCGGCCCTCGGCGAACGCCATCGCGATGCCCAGCAGGATGATCGTGAGCGCGCCCGAGGTGAGCGTGGCGGCGTACAGACCGATCCACGTCTCCGGCTGCATCGCGTCCGCGCCGCCGGCGATCACGTTGAGGATCGCGGCGGCGAGCGTCGCGGCGAGCGCGAGCTGGGCGAGGTTGAAGAGGAGCTTGACGAGCTCGAGGCGGCGGATCAGGCCGAGCACGATCAGGTGCCCGACGATCGCACCCAGGACGAAGTCGTCGCCGGTCGCGAACACGAGGCCGAAGACGAACGGCAGGTCGGCGAGGCTGAAGGAGTGCGCGCTGCGGCGGAAGCGGACGTGGACGACGCACAGCTCGGCCGCCGCGAACCCGAGCGCCACGGCCCACCACGGCAGGTGCGGCTCGGCGTGCGGGGTGGCGTTGTGGGTGACCAGCGCCCACGCGACCGCGGCGACGATGCTCAGCGCGAGCACATACGCCCACACCAGCAGCTCGCGCGGGGAACGCGGCAGGCGCCGCGCCAAGGTCGTCGACTCGTCCATCGTTTTGGGTGATCGGCATAAGCGTTGGGGTTCTTGACCATGCAGGCGTACGATTGCCCGATGGCACGGCTCGTACGCATGGACCAAACGGGACACACCACGTTGGCGGAATGGACGTCCTCGGCGGACGCCGCGAGCGCCGAGGCAGCGCTGCAATCCGCGCTCGAGCAGGGCTATTACGCGGTCGTCTCGCAGGGCGAGGGGCAGGCCGAGCAGGTCTCGACGCTCCCGCTCGACGCGAACCTCGTGATCCTGCGCCGCCCGATCGCCGGCGGGTGAGCGCCGCACCGCTGCCTGAACGCGCGTCAGTTTTCTGGCGCGCTCCCATGACGCCCGCGCGGCTGCGCACGTACGCGCGGGCGTGGACGATCACGACGGCGGCGCAGGTGGTGCCGATGATGCTCGTCGCCGCCCTGATGGTCACGCTGCACCCGGTCGCGGCGGTCGTCGGCGGGATCCTGTTGCTGCACGCGTGGGCGATTCCGGAGCTCTACGCGAATCGCGGCGCGAAGGTGGTCAAGCCGCGCGCCCGGCTGGGGGAGACCGAGGAGCGCACGGCCCTCGGGCTGCTCGGCGACCTGGTGGGCCACGAGGCGCGTGAGCTCCACGCGCGCACGGGCCTGGTGATGGAGCGCGGTGCCCTGGGCGTCTGGCTCGTGGGGGAGGCGGGCGCGCTGCTCGTCCGCGGGCGGCGCGTGCACTGCTGGTGCGTGCGGGTGCCGGACGCCACGCTGCCCTCCTCCGACCGGATCGCCCACCTCCTGCTCGCGCTGCGCGAGGACGAGGAGGGGTTCGCCACCGTGGCCAACCACGCCTTCGCGGGCGCGCGCTGGCGCGTGCGGCGACGTCTGCCCAAGTCGCAGCGCCCCGCGCTCGCCGCCGCGACCCGCCTGCCAGGCGGGACCCGGCGCCCTCTGGGCGACGGGTCCTAGCGACGGCGAGCCCCCTGGGCGAGGCGTCGCCTTCGACACAGTGGATAGTCAGACCCCGACAAACTTCATCGGACGGGCCAATGGGAAGCGCGGCGTTTGCAGGCACCATGCTGTCCATGAGCTTCCCGACCGCGACTGCTTCCGCCTCCGCGCTGCCTGTGCGCCGGCTGGCCTTGGTGCCCACGTCCGGCCGCGGTGACGCCGCCGTACGCCGCTACCGCCTCGCGCGGCTGCGCCTCGAAGACCGCGAGGTCGCTCGTGCGGAGCGCTTCGCGCATCTGAAGCGCTCTCACGATTAGGTCATCTTCAATGCGGCGCGTTACATTGCGCCCATGAGCAACAAGTCCGCCTTCGGCTCGACCGCCCGCAAGGCGATCGGCTTCCTGATCCTCGCTGCTGTAGCGATCTTCCTGTTCAGCGCCGTCGTCGGCGCCGTGATCGGATTCATCAAGCTCCTGCTCGCGATCGGCCTCGTGATCGCCGTCGCGGTCGGCGTGGTCTGGGTGCTCCGCAAGCTGTGATCTACCTGCTGCTGTGCGTCTGGTTCGGCCTGGCCACCGGGCTGGTCGGACGCATCCGCGGCTCGTCATTCTTCATCTGGTTGGTGATCGGCGCCGTGGTGCCCGTGATCGGCTTGGTCATGGCGTTGCTCTTCCGATCTGACAAGGACGAAGTGCGGCGTCAATGCCCCACCTGCGGCAACCTGATCAAGCTCCACGACCAGATGTGCATGCGGTGCGGGACCGATCTGGACTTCCCGGACTTCGCGGTCGAGGCGGAATCGGCCGCAGCGCAGCGATAAACTCGGCTGTCGCCGTCCCTCTCGCGAGTCCTGGAAGGAAGTGACACAGCCGATGATGCGTGCTGTCGACGCCATCATGGAATGCCTCAAGGCCGAAGGCGTCGACGTCGTATTCGGCTACCCGGGCGGGGCCAACCTGCCGACCTACGACGCGTTCGTGGACGCGGGGATCAAGCATGTCCTCGTGCGTCACGAGGCCGGCGGCGGTCATGCCGCCGAGGGCTACGCCAAGGCCTCGGGCCGGGTGGGTGTCGTCTTCGCGACCTCCGGCCCGGGCGCCACGAACATCGTCACGCCGTTGACCGACGCGATGATGGACTCCGTCCCGCTCGTCGCCTTCACCGGTCAGGTCCGCACCGAGCTGCTCGGCACGGACGGGTTCCAGGAGGCGGACACGTTCGGCATCACGATGCCGATCGTCAAGCACTCGTTCGTCATCCAGCACCCGACGGAGATCCCGCGCGTGGTGCACGAGGCGTTCCACATCGCCCGCACCGGCCGTCCCGGCCCCGTGTTGATCGATATCCCGCAGGATCTTTCCCGCGCCGAGATCGACTACCAGCCGGTCCAGGACGTCCATCTGCCCGGCTACCAGCCGACGCTGGACGGCAACTCCAAGCAGATCCGGCTCGCCGCGAAAGCGCTCGCGAACGCGCGCCGGCCCGTGTTGTACGTGGGCGGCGGCGTCATCCATGCCGAGGCGTCGGAGGAGCTGCGCGAGCTCGCGCGCGACGGCAACTTCCCGGTCACCTGCACGCTGATGGGCCTCGGCGCGTTCCCGGCGCCCGACCAGCAATGGCTCGGGATGCTCGGCATGCACGGCACGCGCGCCGCCAACTACGCGATGGACGAGGCGGACCTCATCGTCGCGATCGGCGCTCGCTTCGACGACCGGATCACGGGCAAGCTGAGCGAGTTCGCCCCGCGCGCGAAGTTCATCCACATCGACATCGACCCGGCCGAGATCTCCAAGAACGTGCCGGCGCACATCCCGATCGTCGGTGACGCCAAGCGCATCCTGGCGCGGCTCGTGAGCGAGTACCGGGCGCTCGACGCCGACAACGCCCGCCTCACCGGCTGGTGGGAGCGGATCGAGCACTGGCGCTCGCAGCACCCGCTCAAGTACGAGGACTCGGCGGACAACGAGATCAAGCCGCAGTTCCTCGTCGAGGCGCTCTACACCGCCACCAACAACGGCGAGTGCATCCTGTCGTCGGACGTCGGCCAGCACCAGATGTGGGCCGCGCAGTACTTCCACTTCAACAAGCCGCGCCGCTGGATCAACTCCGGCGGGCTCGGGACGATGGGCTTCGGCCTGCCGGCCGCGATCGGCGCCGCCATCGCCCAGCCGGACATCCCGTCGGTCCTGCTGACCGGCGACGGCTCGTTCCAGATGAACACCCAGGAGCTGGCGACCGCGAGCCAGTTCAACGTCCCGGTCAAGTGCGTGATCATGGACAACGGCTACCTGGGCATGGTGCGCCAGTGGCAGGAGCTGTTCTGGGATCGGCGCTACTCCAACGTGGACCTGGGCGAGAGCGCCTCGCCGGACTGGGTCAAGCTCGCCGAGGCCTACGGGGCGACCGGCATCCTGCTGACCGACAAGAACACGCTCGTCGACGACCTCAAGGCCGCGCTGGCCACCCCCGGCCCGGTGGTCGTGGACGTGAAGGTCACGCGCGAGGAGAACACGTACCCGATGATCGCGCCGGGCGCCGCCGCGCGGGAAATGGTGGGCTGAGCCGTGGGTGAACCCGGAACCAAGGAAGTCCTCTCGCTCGAGGAGCTGGAGGCGTCCGTCGGCCTGCGCACCGGCCGCAAGCACATCCTCTCGATCCTGGTGGAGAACAAGCCGGGCGTGCTCACCCGGATCGCCGGGCTGTTCGCGCGGCGCGGCTTCAACATCGACACGCTGGCCGTCGGGCCCACCGACGACCCGACGCTGTCGCGGATCACGTTGACCCTCGACGGCGCGATGCACCCGATCGATCAGGTGACCAAGCAGCTCCACAAGCTGGTCAACGTGATCAAGATCCGGGATCTCGAACCGACCGAGACGGTCGCGCGCGAGCTCGCGCTGTTCAAGGTGTCCGCGGACGGGAGCAGTCGCGCGGAGGTCATGCAGATGGTCGAGATCTTCCGCGGCAAGATCATCGACGTGTCCAAGCGCTCCGTGATCATCGAGGTCACGGGCTCCTTCGACAAGATCGAGGCCTTCGAGCGCATGGTCCGGCCCTTCGGCCTGATCGAGATGGCCCGCACCGGCGAGATCGCGATCAGCCGGGGTCGCGGCGAAACCTGATCCACTAGCTTGCGGGTCGATGCCCGCGCGCACGTTCATCAATCAGCAGGGGACCTCGAACAAGTTCTGGACCATCGAGGTCTCCGGCGCTGAGCACACCGTCCACTACGGCCGGCTCGGCACCGACGGCCAGGTCAAGACCAAGGCCTTCGCCGATGCGGCCAAGGCCTCCGCGTCCGCCGAGAAGCTGATCGCGGCTCCGCTGGCTTTCGGGGCGATGGGCGAACTCGGTAAGGCTGTGGCTCCGTT
>JAPDDQ010000436.1 GCA_027587225.1 Solirubrobacter taibaiensis | reverse complement strand
GTTTTTTTGAGGAGGATTATACATATGTATAAAATTTTAATCGTTGAAGACGATCCAAATATTTCATCATTACTACAATCTCACATTCAGAAGTACGGTTATGAGGCTGTGGTAGCGGAGAATTTCGATGATATTATGGAATCGTTTAACGCTGTGAAACCACATCTTGTTTTACTTGATGTAAACTTACCGAAATTCGATGGTTTCTACTGGTGCCGTCAAATTCGTCATGAATCTACTTGTCCAATTATTTTCATTTCAGCGCGTGCTGGTGAGATGGAACAAATTATGGCAATTGAAAGCGGTGCGGATGATTACATTACAAAACCATTCCACTACGACGTTGTAATGGCGAAAATTAAAGGACAATTACGCCGTATTTACGGTGATTATGCACCAAATATTTCTGAACGTATCGTTGAAGTAGAAGGTTTAAAACTATTCCCTGAACGTCCAGAAATTCATTTTGGATCTGAACAAGTTCTTTTAACGAAGAAAGAGGCAATTTTAGCAGAAATGTTATTATCTAAATTCCCTCGTACAGCGAGCCGTGAAGATTTATTAGCTGCGCTTTGGGATGACGAAAGTTTCGTTGAGGAAAATACATTAAACGTAAACATTACGCGTCTTCGTAAAAAGTTTA
>JAPDDQ010000435.1 GCA_027587225.1 Solirubrobacter taibaiensis | reverse complement strand
GGATTGTACCAACGATTGCACCAATTTGGCTAATACTTGCGAAGCTAATTAAGAATACTGTAACGATTCCAACTGTACGTGGAGCTAATGTTGTAGCTGTGTCTTTTAAATCAAGGATTGCTACAAACTCATTTAAAACAATCTTCGTACCCATAATACCACCAGCTGGGATAATATCTTGAGTTGGAATACCCATTAAGAATGCGAATGGAGAAAGTACGTAACCGAAGATTTGTTGTAAAGTAACAGCATGTCCCATTGCGCCTGAAGCTGCACTAATTACGTAGTTTACAACTTCCATCACACCGATAAAGGCGATCATTAATGCGGCAACGATACCAGCGACTTTTAAACCATCAAGCGCACCGTTAATCATTGCGCCGATAAAGCTGTCTCCGAATAGAGTTCTATCAAATTTCTGAATCACTTCATCTTCTTTTTTCGTATCAACTGGTGTTAATAACGAACAAACGATTAAGCTTGAGAATAAATTTAGCGGAAGAGCTGCTAGCACGTATTTTGCATCTAACATCATTACGTATGATGCTGTAACAGAAGCAGAAACGGAGCTCATCGCAGAACAACAAATGATAAACATACGGTTTTTATTGAAATGCTGTAAATCGTTTTTAATAACGATTAACG
>JAPDDQ010000434.1 GCA_027587225.1 Solirubrobacter taibaiensis | reverse complement strand
GTGACGGAGCATTCTTTAAAGGAAAAGAACTTATCGTAATTGGCGGCGGAGATTCTGCTGTTGAAGAGGGTGTGTTCTTAACGCGCTTCGCATCAAAAGTAACGATCGTTCACCGTCGTGACACGCTTCGTGCACAGAAAATTTTACAAGACCGTGCTTTCCAAAACGAAAAAGTAGATTTCATTTGGAACCACACGATAAAAGAAATCAACGAAGCAAGTGGTAAAGTAGGAAGTGTAACACTTGTGGACGTAAATAGTGGAGAAGAGAAAGAAGTCAAAACTGACGGCGTATTCGTATACATCGGTATGTTACCTTTATCAAAACCATTTGTTGAACTAGGTATTACAAATGAAAATGGTTACCTTGAAACGAACGAGCGTATGGAAACGAAAATTCCTGGTATTTTCGCAGCTGGTGATGTTCGTGAAAAAATGCTTCGTCAAATTGTAACTGCAACAGGTGACGGTAGTATTGCAGCGCAAAGTGCACAACATTACGTAGAAGAATTATTAGAGGAATTAAAAACTGTATCAGAAAAATAAGGGATAATATACCTTGTGAGAAGAAAGCTACCGACAGGAGCTTTCTTCTTTTTTTGTGTGAAAATGTCAAAGTTTTGTCGGAAAATATAAGGATTATAAG
>JAPDDQ010000433.1 GCA_027587225.1 Solirubrobacter taibaiensis | reverse complement strand
ACCTACGCCAACAGGAATAATAAGAAGCGCAAATACTTTCCCCGTTTGCGTTACAGGAACGGCATCTCCGTATCCAACAGTCAATACAGTAATCATTGTCATCCAAAATGCTTGAAACAAACTAATCTCTTCAATCGTCATAAATCCTATCGTTCCTAGAATTACAACAAAAGTCATACATATAACTGCTATCCATAATTGCTTACGTGCATTCATACTGTGTTTCAACTCTTTTCTCTACCTACAATCTTTGCCAGTGGAAATAAAATACGTATATACTAGATACGGAATCTATGAAAGAGGTTGATATAATGAAGACATTTCTTTCCGCCTTACAATGGGCACTATTTATTTTAGCTGGAAGCCTTATTGTACCAATTAGTGTCGCAACTAGTTATGGTCTTAATGGCGCTGAAGCTATCGCATTCGTACAAAGAACGTTATTTGTTCTAGGCTTTGCTGGTCTCTTGCAAGCTATATTTGGGCATAAACTTCCTATTCAAGAAGGTCCTGCTGGCCTTTGGTGGGGAATTTTCTCCCTTTACGCAAGTTTAGGCGTCGTACTATTTGGATCAAATAATGAGACACTTAAAGTTCTTCAATATGCTTTCTTATTAAGTGGTATTATTTGTATTATTCTTAGCG
>JAPDDQ010000432.1 GCA_027587225.1 Solirubrobacter taibaiensis | reverse complement strand
AACAGTTAATGTCATAATAACACCAATTACAACCATTCCAACTACAACGCCAGCAGTAACCAATGTTTGCATACTGCCTGTATAACCAGCAGCCATAAAT
This sequence comes from Solirubrobacter taibaiensis, assembly GCA_027587225.1. Taxonomy (GTDB): domain Bacteria; phylum Actinomycetota; class Thermoleophilia; order Solirubrobacterales; family Solirubrobacteraceae; genus Solirubrobacter; species Solirubrobacter taibaiensis. The sequence goes on along the minus strand of JAPDDQ010000432.1, from coordinate 547 downwards.
AGTGAAGCCATTAAAATTAACATAGGCCAGCGACCGTTACAAGGAACGAAGTTGTTCGTTAAAATTGCTAGCATACGTTCACGTGGTGATTCAATGATACGTGTTGACATAATGGCTGCTGCATTACAACCAAATCCCATTGCCATTGTTAAAGATTGTTTCCCGTGTGCACCGGATCGTTTGAATAAGCGATCCATATTAAACGCGACACGTGGTAAGTATCCGTAGTTTTCTAATAGCGCGAACATAGGGAAAAAGATTGCCATAGGTGGTAACATAACGCTAATAACAGCACCGATACCACGGAATAAACCAAGTATTAAAATGCCGTGTAACCATTCAGGTGCTTGTGCTGCTTGGAACCAAGATGTTAAATATCCTTCGGCCCATCCGAAGAATTCGGCAATCATATCAGATGGTACGTTAGCGCCTGCAATTGTAAGATAAAAAATAATAGATAAAATCCCAAGCATAATTGGGAATCCCCATATTGGAGATGTGAAAACTTTATCTAGTTTTTCGGAACGATATAATTTATCAGTATTTG
>JAPDDQ010000431.1 GCA_027587225.1 Solirubrobacter taibaiensis | reverse complement strand
AGAAAATAAAAAGAGTCTAACAATAAGATGGATACAGTGTTATCTACATACGTTGCGCTTTGCAACGGTGATTATATAACAGCAAAATAGAAGGGAGCTTTTTCATGACTAAGTATATTTTTGTAACAGGCGGTGTAGTATCGTCTTTACGAAAAGGTATTACAGCAGCATCTCTTGGAAGACTTTTAAAAAATCGTGGTTTAAACGTAACGATTCAAAAGTTTGATCCATACATTAACGTAGACCCAGGGACTATGAGCCCATATCAACACGGTGAGGTATTCGTAACAGATGATGGCGCAGAAACTGACTTAGACCTTGGTCACTATGAGCGTTTCATCGACATTAACTTAAACAAATACAGCAACGTAACAACAGGTAAAATTTACTCTTCAGTTCTTCAAAAAGAGCGTCGCGGTGAATATTTAGGAGGAACAGTTCAAGTTATTCCTCACATTACTAACGAAATTAAAGAACGCGTATATCGTTCTGGTCGTGAAACAAATGCGGATGTTGTTATTACAGAAATCGGTGGAACTGTTGGTGACATCGAGTCTCTACCATTCTTAGAAGCAATCCGTCAAATTAAGAGCGACATCGGTCGTGACAATGTAATGTACATTCACTGTACGTTAATCCCGTACTTAA
>JAPDDQ010000430.1 GCA_027587225.1 Solirubrobacter taibaiensis | reverse complement strand
AATGCACATGACATGCTGCATACGATTCATCGTGCAATTGAATTCTATCATGATAAACCAGTGTGGGAGCAGCTTGTAAAACAAGCGATGACTGAAGATTATAGCTGGGAGCAATCGGCTCTTGCTTATAAGGAATTGTATAAAAGTCTCATGGAATAACATGTAGGTGGTGAAAAAATGTTTACTCATGTTGAAAGTTTTAAATCAACTTTTCTAGAAAAGTTAGAGACGATGTATGGTAAAAGTTTTAAAGATTCTACAACTCGTGATCAATATAATACGCTCGGCCATATGGTACGTGAGTATATGAATAGTCAATGGATTGCAACGAACGAGAGTTATCGATCCGGAGAGCAAAAGCAAATGTATTACTTGTCTATTGAGTTTTTGCTTGGACGTTTGCTTGGAAGTAACATCTTGAATTTAGGTATTCGAGATGTATGCGAGCAGGGGTTATCTGAACTAGGGATTTCGTTACAAGCATTAGAAGAAGTGGAAGCAGATGCAGGCCTTGGTAATGGTGGGCTTGGACGCTTAGCAGCCTGTTTTCTCGATTCACTTGCATCTTTAAACTTGCCAGGACACGGCTGTGGAATTCGTTATAAACATGGTTTGTTTGATCAGAAAATTGTTGATGGTTATCAAGTT
>JAPDDQ010000429.1 GCA_027587225.1 Solirubrobacter taibaiensis | reverse complement strand
TGCGAAAAACCAATCGCTTACTGTGGCTATTGGTGTGTTATTTTTATTGAAGTTTACGTTTTTAGGAGATAAGGTCTTTCCTTATTTACAAACGAAAGGAATTAACCTAGGTGTAACGGTCATTACAATAGCGGTGCTCGTACCGATTGCGACGGGGGAAATAGGTTTTAAACAACTTGGAGAAGCGGCAAAATCTTATTATGCGTGGATTGCTTTAGCTTCAGGTGTAGCGGTCGCTTTGTTAGCGAAAGGCGGCGTACAATTGTTGACAACGGATCCCCACATTACAACTGCGCTTGTTTTTGGGACAATTATAGCGGTTGCGCTATTTAATGGGGTTGCTGTTGGTCCGTTAATTGGGGCTGGAATTGCCTATGCGGTTATGAGTATTATACAAATGTTTAAATAAGGAATTTTATAGTAATATAAAATTTTTGAATTCTTTCTGTTCACAAAAGTCAGATAATTGTTTATAATAGGATTAGAAACTTTGAAAAGTTACATAACAGCAGAGACTTTACACCAGATAAAATAAAAACAACATAAAACAATTTTATAATGATATTGTTTTATGTTGTTTTTATCATAAAACTCTTCGGAATTAATTTTCCTCACTAACTTGTTGTTTTGAGCGTGAGGATTCGGGGAG
>JAPDDQ010000428.1 GCA_027587225.1 Solirubrobacter taibaiensis | reverse complement strand
AAGGAGTTGTCGTTGGATTTACAGTTGGTTTTTTAGTAAGTCAGCATGGATGGAATGGACTATTATTAGCATTTGTATCTGTTTTGCCACAAAATTTAATTATCATTCCAGTCTTTCTCGTTATGACAACCATTGCTGCAAGTTTTTCTTTACGGATGATTAGGCATCAATTTATTAGAAAAATAACCGAGCCACTATTACCATTATTAATCCGTTATACATGCTTCTTTCTCGTAATTGGAGTAGTGTTAGCACTTGCTTCTAGTGTGGAGGCTTACGCATCACCAGTTTTAATGAAAGAAGTCGTTGAGGCTATTAATAAAAAATAAATACTTTTTGAGAATAATTATCAATTTGTTTTTATTGTTTTTTCTTTTGACAGAAGCCCTTCTTCTGATATAATGGTGTAAGAGTGGCGAGGAGGGAGTAGTACCGAATGGAAGAAAGAATTGAACGAATTAAGAAGCAATTACATGCAGCGAGCTACAAATTAACACCGCAACGTGAAGCAACAGTTCGTGTGCTGCTAGAAAATGAAGAAGATCATTTAAGCGCAGAAGATGTTTACCTCCTTGTAAAAGAAAAGTCGCCAGAGATCGGATTAGCAACCGTCTATCGAACTTTAGAACTATTATCTGAGTTAAAAGTTG
>JAPDDQ010000427.1 GCA_027587225.1 Solirubrobacter taibaiensis | reverse complement strand
TATCTTTTATGATTATTACGAAAATCCTTATAAAAAAGGGCGGTGACTACTGACGTGAACCAGCCACTACCAGAAGAGTATTATCGACTTTTAGAGAATCTCCAAGAATTAGACTTTGTATTAGTTGAACTAACCCTTTACTTAGACACCCACCCAGACGATACAGCAGCTATTAACCAATTTAATGATTTTTCCTATAAACGAAGAGTATTAAAACAACAGATGGAAGAAAAATATGGACCGCTTCAACAGTATGGAAATAGCTATTCTAATGCCCCTTGGGAATGGAGCAAAGGTCCTTGGCCATGGCAAATATAAAGGAGAGAAACTATGTGGATTTATGAAAAAAAATTACAATACCCTGTTAAAGTAGGAACTTGTAATCCAGCACTTGCAAAATTATTAATTGAGCAATACGGTGGTGCAGATGGAGAATTAGCTGCTGCACTACGTTACTTAAATCAGCGTTATACAATCCCGGATAAAGTCATTGGCCTCCTTACCGATATTGGTACAGAAGAATTTGCGCATCTTGAAATGATTGCTACGATGGTTTATAAGCTGACAAAAGATGCGACTCCTGAACAGATGAAGGCAGCTGGTCTCGACCCTCATTACGTCGATCATGACAGCGCACTTCATTACCATAAC
>JAPDDQ010000040.1 GCA_027587225.1 Solirubrobacter taibaiensis | reverse complement strand
CGCGCGCCGCGACAGCCGCGCGCGCCGCGACGGCCGCGCGCGCCGCGACGGCCGCGTCCGCCACGTCGGCCACGTCGGCCACGTCGGCCATGTCGGCCACGTCGGCCATGTCGGCCATGTCGGCCATGTCGGCCACGTCGGACGCGCGAGGTGCGGGTTTGTCGGCCCCGGCCCGACAAACCCGCCACGCGTGGCGCGAACCGCACGGGCAGGCGTCGATCCTGCTGATCGGTGGGCTCGCCGGGGTGCTCATCGCCGTCGTGATCGCCGGCGCCGTGGCGATGGCCGTCGGCCGGGAGGCGGCGGCGCAGCGCGCCGCGGACCTGGCCGCGGTCGCGGGCGCGAAGGCGATGCACGCGAACTATCAGCGGCTCTTCGAGCCCGTGTTCATCGATGACGTGCCGAACCCGCGGCACCTGACCAAGGCCGACTACCTCACCTTGGGCCGCGCGGCGGCGCGGGCCACGGCGCTCGCGAACGGCGCGCCGCACACCGTGATCTCCTTCCCGGACGAGTCCACGATCGCACCGGTCCGGATCAAGGTCGCGGTCCGCGAGACCGTCGAGGTGGGCTCTGAACGCGCCCGCATCCGCGTCGACGCCGAGGCACAACTCGGCGCCTCGGCGCAGATCGGGTTCGCGCACGGCGGCGGGTACGAAGGCCCGCTGGCCTACCGCCAGGGCAAGCCGATGCGCCCCGACGTCGCCCAGTCCTTCGACCGGATGGAGCAGGCGGCGAGACAAGACGGGGTCGCACTCGCCATCAACAGTGGCTTCCGCTCGGACGCCGAGCAGGCCGTGCTGTTCGCCCGCAACCCGAACCCGAAGATGGTCGCGCCGCCCGGCAAGTCGCTGCACCGCAACGGCACGGAGCTCGACCTCGGCCCGCCGGCGGCCTACGGCTGGCTCGCCGCCAACGCCCGCCGCTTCCACTTCATCCAGCGCTACAGCTGGGAACCCTGGCACTACGGATTCACGCTCAACGCGCAGTCCAGCGGGGGTGGCGACGGCAAGGCGGGAATCGGCCGCGGCGCGGTCCCGGACTTCGTGCCAGAGCGCTTCGCTCCCGCGCTCAGAGAAGCCGCCCAGCGCTGGAACGTGTCCGCGACGCTCCTCGCCGCCCAGCTCTACGCCGAGTCGAACTTCAACCCGTTCGCGGTCTCCAAGGCCGGAGCGCAGGGTCTCGCCCAGTTCATGCCTGCGACGGCCCGCGCCTACGGCCTCGACGACCCCTTCAACCCGACCTCCGCCATCAACGCCCAAGCGCACCTGATGCGCGACCTGCTCCGAATGTTCGGCTCCGTGCCGCTCGCGCTGGCGGCCTACAACGCCGGCCCGGCACCGGTCAGAAGCTGCGGCTGCGTCCCGCCGTACGCCGAGACCCAGGGCTACGTCGCCCGCATCCTCGGCCTCATGTCGGGCGCCGGCCAGCCGATCGCACCGGGCGATGCCCTGACCGTCCGCCTGGTCTCGTGAATGGCTACGATCGCACCCATGGCCTTCGTGCTCGGTGATCGCACGATTCATCCGCTCACCGCGGAGCAGGCACTGCAGTTGCTGGAGTTGGAGATATTGCCGGACCGCAACTCGCTCGAGTTGTTGCACGGGATGCTCACGGAGAAGTCCGTGAAGGGCCGTGAGCACGGCGTGCTCAAGACCCGCTTGATCATGTGGCTCGCGGGAGCCCGCGGCAGCGTGTTGCGCGTCGGAGAGCCGATCCGGGTGGACGATCCGACATCTCTCCCAGAACCTGACCTCGTAGCGGTGGAACCGGGCGACTATCTTGCCGACGTTCCGCACGGCGCAAGGTTGGCGATTGAGGTCTCCAAGACCTCGCTGAAGCTCGACACCGAGATCAAAGCGCCGCTCTACGCAGCGACCGGTGTACCGGACTACTGGGTGGTCGACGTGGCCGCTCGCCGCGTCCGCGTGTACCGGGACCCCACGCCCGACGGCTACGAGGCCATCACCACGCACGGCCCGACCGGCACGCTCCAGCCCCTCGCCGTCGACGTCGAACCGCTGGACCTCGCCGTCCTGTTCGACGGCTTGCGCTGAGAGAAGTCCACACCCAAGCGTTTCCATCCGCCGCCGCCCTTCCGTAGCGTGCGTCCCGCCGGTAGTGGAGGGTCTGGAGGGGACTTGGCCAGAGGGGGAAACGTGCTGCAACGAACCAAGCTCGTCGCCGGGCTCGCGGTATTCGCCGCGCTGCTCGTGCCGGGTGTCGCCCAGGGGAAGACCACGCTCGTGGAGGTCGAGGAGACCAGCCACGCCGCGTTGCATCACCTGGAGGCGCTCGGACTCGACGTCACGTACGAGGGTGATGACCGCACGGAGCTGATGCTCCACGGTCCCGAGGACAAGGAGATCCTCGAGGACACGGGCTACGCCTACAAGGTCCTGCTCGAGGACATGGACGGCGCCAACAGCACCCGGATCGAGCGAGAGGACGCTGCGCAGGCGCGGGCCGAGGCGGGCATCGCGCCGCTGTCGACGCTGCCGACGGGCCGCGTCGCCTATCGCACGCTGACCGACGTCAACGCGGAGCTCCAGCAGCTCGCGACGACCTACCCCGACAAGGTCAAGCTGTTCACGCTGAGCAAGACGACGCTGCTCGGCAAGCCGATCTACGGCGTCGAGGTCAGCCACAACGTGGCGACCGCGGGCGCGAAGCCGGCGTTCCTGCTCAGCGGCGCGCACCACGCGCGCGAGTGGCCGACGGTGGAATTCACGCTCGAGTTCATCTGGGACCTGCTACTCAACGACAAGCCGGGCGACGACGCCAGCACGCTGCTCGAGAACGGCAAGCTGATCGCGGTCCCGGCCGTGAACCCGGACGGCTACGACCTGAGCCGCAGCCAGCAGAACGAGCAGAAGCGCAAGAACTGCCGCATCACGGCCGGCGTCATCCCGACGCTCGCCGACTGCATGCTCGCCGCGAACGTCAATCGCGGCATCGACCTCAACCGCAACTACCTCCCGTTCTGGGGCGGCCCGGGCTCGAGCACGAGCGCCACGGCCTCCAACACGCGCGGTGAGGCCCCGGGCTCCGAGCCGGAGATCCAGGGCATGATCGAGCTGCTCAACAAGAGCAACGTCACGGTCGCGATCAACAACCACACGCCCGACCAGCGCCTGCTGCGCGCGCCGAGCTCCTCCAACGAGCCGCAGATCGTGGCCGACGAGGTCACCTACGAGGCCCTGCTGCAGCGCCTGTCCAAGAACCTGCCCGGCTGGGCCGCGGGCCCGTGGACCGACGTCTACTACGAGGCCTCCTCCACCGCCGAGCAGCAGGCCTACTACGCGTACGGCGCGTTCGGCTTCACGCCCGAGGCGACCCCGGGCTTCTCCGGCGCGCAGACGTTCCACCCGCCGTACGAGAACGTCATCAACAACTACCTGGGCATCGGCACGCGGTACGCCAACCAGACGATGCGCGGGCTCTACTACGACGCGTTCAAGGCCGCCACGGAGGCCAACCTGCACTCGGTGCTGACCGGCACGGCCCCTGCGGGCACCACGCTGACGCTGTCGAAGTCCACGATGCTCGACAGCTCCAACACGGTTTGGGTCACGGGCCAGCCCGCGCAGATCCGGGCCTTCCCCAACACCATCGCCCAGACGATCACGGTCCCGTCCACCGGCAAGTTCGAGTGGCACATCAACCCGTCGGGCCGTCCAAGCCAGTACAACGCCACGCACCTGGACGAGTCCTATGCCCTCGTCTGCACGGCGGCCGACGGCACGGTGCTGGAGCGCACGACGCTGAAGATCGCGCGCGGCCAGGTCGCCAACCGCAGCCTCTGCACCGCGGGCGGCGTCGGCGGCACGGTCCCGGCGACGCTCGGCCTCACGCTCGGCTCCGGCGCCACCTTCGGGGCGTTCACCCCGGGCGTGGCGAAGGAGTACGACGCGTCCGCGCTCGCGAACGTGATCAGCACGGCCGGCAACGCGGCGCTCGCGGTCTCTGACCCGGACCCGGTCAACACCGGCAAGCTGGTCAACGGCGCGTTCGCGCTCGCCCAGCCGCTGCGCGCGGCCGCTTCGAGCCCGGCCGGCGGCGCCGGCGCCGCGCTCGCGGCGGTCGGCGGCTCCGGCAGCCCCACACCCCTGCTGACCTGGGCCGGTCCGGTCAGCAACGACCCGGTGACGGTGGCCTTCAAGCAGGCCATCGGCGCTGGGGATCCGCTGCGGACGGGGACGTACAGCAAGACGCTGACGTTCACGCTCTCCACCACGAACCCGTAGGGGAGCGAAGCGTCCGCACCGGCCACCCGCTGAGCCCTCGGGCCGGCGGGTGGCCGGTCATGCACCCAACCGTTCGGGGAGGGTGCTCATGTACCCCGACTACGCTGGAAACCGTCTTGCTGCAGACCTTGTCGTCACCGTCTCGTCGTTGGGCCGCCTCCGGCCTGCTGATCGCGTTCGGCGCGCTCATCGTGCTGGCGTTCGGGCGCAGTGACGGCTCGTCCGCCGCGGCGGTCGCCCCACCGCGCGGGAACGTGAGTGCCTGCGCCGCGCTCAAGGGTGATCCGGCGCGGGAGTGCTACGCCCGCGAGGTCGGTCGCGAGCTGGCCGTGATGAGCGGCGGCACGCCAAGCGTCCTCGCGGCTACCGCGAATACGACGGTCACCTTCGACGGGACCGACACCACCTCGGCCGCGCTGCTGTGTGAGCTGCATCTGCGCGTCGGCGCGACCGACGCCGAGAAGGCGGCCTGGACGACGTGGATCGCTCAATGAACCGCAGCCTTCTCCTCGTCGCGCTCCTACTGCTGGTCTTCGCCGGCTGCGGCGGCGGAGACGACCCGCAGCCCGCGCCCGCCGAGCCGACCACGGCCGCGGCGGAGACCGCCGAGCCCGCCGCCACCGGCGACCTGAACACGTGCGCCGGGCTCGTCCAGGACGAGGGCCGCTCCTGCTACTCCCGCGAGCTGGCGGCGATCGTCAACGGCGCGGGCGACCCGCTCGCCGCCGTGGAGGGCATCACCAAGGCCGCGTACGCGGACCAGTCCGGCTTCCTGCTCGCCAACTGCCACGGAATCATGCACACCGTCGCGCGGGAGTACGCGCTGCGCACCGGGCTGAACCTGGCCAAGCTGATGGACAGCCTGCCGCGCACCAACGACCCGGGCTGCTCGGCCGGCTACGCCCACGGCTTGGTCACGGCCGTCGCGCCCGAGATCGAGAAAGCCGGCCCGAAGGCCGCCGCCGCGTTGTGTGAGGACTCCGAGACGCGCTACCAGCGCTACTCCTGCACGCACGGCTTCGGCCACGCCTTCATGCGTCTGAGCAACGAGGAGATCGCGCCCGCGCTGCAGATGTGCGAGCAGCTCGGCTCAGACACCGCCGCCGACTGCTCCCAGGGCATCTACCACGACTACTGGTTCGCGGTGAACGGCATCGACTCCACCGCCAAGCCGAAGAACATCGTCACCGACCCACGGGAGCTCTGTGGCGCCCAGCCGGAGCAGTTCGTGCGCGTCTGCTGGTACCGCTCGTTCGTGGAGACCGCCAAGGGCACCCGCATGGAGTCCGGCGAGCAGATCGACGAAGCGTGCTCCGGCCTCGAAGGCCTGCAGCGCCAGGCGTGCGTCACCGGCGCGAGCGTCATCGGCCCGCCCGACCCGGTGAACCAGCTTGCGGTCTGCTCCGGCCTCCAGGCGGACACCGACGTGGTCGCCTGCATCCGCGGCACGAAGGTCCAGAACCTCATCAGCTACCCGGCCGAGATGTCCGTCGAGCTGATCCAGAAGTGCAACGAGATCTTCCGCGGCTCGCTCGCCATCGCCTGCGACCGCTGGCTCGGCAAGACCCTCGGCGTCGTCAGCAACGGCGAGTTCCGCACCACCGGGTGCCCCAAGCTCCCCAACGCCCAGGCGCGCAAGGCGTGCGTCGCGGGCGTGAAGAGCATGGAGGGCCCGCTCGTGACCTTCTCCTAGCGGCGCCAAGGCGGGGCCAAGGACCCGCCAACCTCGGGGCGGGAGGGTCGGCACGTGCCGTTCCGCCTCGCCCTCGCTACGCCGGACCTGCGGAGTCTGCAGGCGGCGTGGGCCGCGTCGGCGACGGGCGGGTGGGCGTTCATGGTGGCGCTCGCCGTGTACGCGTACGGGGAGGGCGGGGCCGCCGCCGTCGGGCTCGCCGCGCTGGTGCGGATGGTGCCCGCCGGGCTCGCCGCGCCGCTGCTCGGTCGGGTCTCTGACCGCTGCTCACGCCGAGACGTGCTGCTCGCGTCCACGCTGGCGCGCGCCCTGCTGCTCAGCGCGCTGTCGCTGGCCGCGACGCTGCACGCGTTCCCGCTGGTGCTCGTCCTGGCCGCGGTGTTCACGGTCGCGCAGGCGGCGCACAAGCCCGCCCAGGCCGCGCTCATCCCGCGCCTCGGCCCGCACGCCGAGGCGGCGAACGCGCTCTGGACCACGATCGACAACGCCGCCTTCATCCTCGGTGCCCTCGCCGGCGGCGCGCTCGTCGCCACTGCCGGCGCGCCCATCGCGTTCACCACAGCTGGGCTGGCCTTCCTGCTGGCGTCCTTCCTGCTCGCGAAGATAAAGAGGGACAGGCCCTCTTTAGAAAACTCGGCGGCGAACCTCAAGGTGCCTGGCACCTTTAAGTTGGCCGGGCTGGATCGGCGGGCGAAGACGCTGGTGGGCGTGCTGAGCGTGAGCACGCTGATCGAGGGCATGGTGGACGTGCTCGTGGTCGTGACCGCGCTGGAGCTCGTGCACGTGGGGGAGGCCGGCGTGGGCTGGCTGAACGGGGCGTGGGGTGTGGGTGGCGTGGTCGGCGGGGTGCTTGCCGTCCGGCTCGCCCGCCACGGACTGCCGCTCGGCGGGCTGCTCATCGGCGTGCCGCTGGTGGCGCTCGCCGTGCTGCCGTCGCCGGTCGCCGCACTCTTCGCGCTGACGGCGCTGGGCGTCGGCTACTCGCTGGTGGAGACCGCGGGCATCACGCGCCTGCAGCGCCTGACCCACGACCAGCACCGCGCGCGGGCGTTCGCGGCGCTGGAGTCGACCTACTGGCTGACGACGGGCGCCGGGGCGATGCTCGCCCCGCTGCTCATCCACCTGGCCGGGCCGCGCGGCGCGCTGATCATCGCCGGCGCCGGGCTCCCGCTGACGCTGCTGCTCACGAGGCTTGTGCCGCTGAAGGTCGCCACTGCCGTACGTCCGGCAGCGGTGTGAGCAGCGGCTCGACCTGCTCGCGCAGGTGCTCGAACTCGGGCGGCAGCGCCAGCGACTCGCCCAAAGACGCAGCGGGCTCGTCGGTGGCGAAGCCCGGCCCGATCGTCGCGATCTCGTACAGGATCCCGCCCGGCTCCCGCGAGTAGATCGAGCGGAAGTAGAAGCGGTCGATCACGGGCGTCACCTGCGAACCGGACGAAGCCAGCCGCTCCCGCCACGCCTCGTGGGCGTCCATCGGCGAGGCCCACGCGATGTGATGGATCGTCCCGGCGCCACCGAAGCCGCGGCCGGGTGACGGCTCGAAGACGATCGAGCCGCCGCGCGCGGCGCCGCGCGCCTCGAAGGCGTGCGGCCCGGTCTCGTCGAACGCCAACGTCTCGCGCAGGTGCTTCTCGGACTTGCGCGGATCGGCGACGCACGCGTGCACCTCGTGGAACCCGAGCAACGCGTGCTCGGCGGGCACCTCGGTTGACCGCGCGCCCAACGGCGGATCCGGCACCTCGACGACGCGCAACTCGTGCTGCAGCCCTTCGAAGTCGGCGAAGCGCAGCCCGTTCTCCACCCGCTCGACCGCGACGCTCTCGGCCCCGAACCGGTCCTCCCAGAACGACAGCGTCTCCGCGGACCCCACACGGTGGACGATCCGGTGCACCATCCCGGCGCCCGCCCGGCCCACCCGCGCGTTCGGGTACTCGAAGAACGTCAGGTCCGACCCGGCGGAGCCATGCTCGTCCGCGTAGAAGAGGTGGTAGACGGTCGGATCGTCCTGGTTGACGGACTTCTTGACCAGCCGCAGGCCCAGCAGCCGCACGTAGAAGTCGACGTTCCGCGGAGCGTCACCCGTGATCGCGGTGATGTGATGGATGCCTTCGAGCTTCATCGAGCGCACACCCGTTCTAGCGCTTCCAACGCTGTCTGGATCCCGTCGGCGTCCACGTCCAAGTGCGTGACTGCGCGTACCCGCCGCCCGCCGACCGCGCCCATGATCACGCCCCGTTCCTTCAAGCTGGCACAAAGCCGCTCGGGTTCGTCGTGTTCGAAGATGACGATATTGGTCTCGACATCATCCGGGTCGATCGTCACGCCCGGTAGCGAAGCGAGCCCGTCCGCCAACACGCGGGCCAGGGCGTGATCGTCCGCCAGCCGGTCCACGTTGTGGTCGAGCGCGTACAGCGCCCCCGCGGCCACGATCCCCGCCTGGCGCATCGCGCCGCCGAGCATCTGCTTGTACCGCCAGGCTTCGTCGATCAGCTCGACAGAGCCGGCGAGCACCGCACCCAACGGCGCGCCCAACCCCTTGGTGAAGTCCAGCCACGCCGTGTCGAACCCGGCCGTCATCTCCGACGCCGGCACACCCGAGGCCACGACGGCGTTCATCAGCCGCGCCCCGTCCAGATGCAGCCGGAGCCCGGCCTCCGCAGCGACGCCCACGACCTCCCGCAGCTGCGACAGCGGCCACACGCGCCCGCCGGCCATGTTCGTCGTCTGCTCGACCGACACGAGCCGCGACCGCGGCGAATAGCGATCGCCGGCCGGCCGCAGCGCGCCGCGCACGTCGTCGCCCGTGAACATGCCCAGCGGCGTGTCGAGCGGGTACATCATCGCCCCCGCGAACGCCGCCGGCCCACCGGCCTCGGCGATGATCGGGTGCGACCGGCGATGCAGGATCGCCTCGTCGCCTCCAGGGCGGATATGGAGCCGGAACGCGATCTCGTTGCACATCGTTCCGGACGGGAGAAAGACGGCAGCCGGGAATCCCAGTAGGGCGGCCACCCGCGAGCAGAGCTCCGTGACCTGCGGGTCCTCGAAGCGCTGCTCGTCACCCACTTCCGCCTCCGCCATGGCCTTGCGCATGGCGGAGGTCGGACGGGTCTGTGTGTCTGAGTAGAGGTTGACCAGCGCCATGGGCCCGGTCGACCCTACTTACTTCTTGTTCTTGGCCAAGCCCTTCTGGAACTCGGTCAGCGCGGGACGCGGCGAGCCGTCCACGTTCACGAGACCGGAATCCCAGTTGCCCGTCTCACCGAACCAGCGGTAGACGTACAGGCGCGTGAGCTTGGACTTGTAGCCCTTCTTCTTGGCGTCGAAGCGATCCGCGAGCGTGAACATGTACTTCGTCGAGGACGCGGCGCGCGTCGCGCTCGTCGGGAAGTCCGGGGCGAACGTGGTGATGCCGCCGGTCTCGGTCAGCCAGACCTCGCCCGGGACGGTCTTCAGGACGGTCGTCAGGCCCTTGGACTGGCGCCGGTTGACGTCCTTGTAGTTGTGCAGGCCCCAGATGCGGCCCTTGTTCTTGGAGTACTTGATGAAGTCGGTGAGCCACTTCTTGACCGTGCTCTGGTCGAGCACGTCTGCAGCCATGACCTTGCACTTGGAGCCGCACACGCTGCGCAGCGTCGCGTAGTACTCCGCGGCCTTCTTCGGGCTCTTGGCAATCGGCTGGGAGACGTGGTTGGCCTCGTTCCAGGGCGCGTACGTCTTGATCCACGGATACGCCTTGCGGAAGTCGCTGACGGCCTTCTTGTACGCGCTCTTCGACGGCGCCTTGCAGGCGGTCGACTTGGAGTACGTGCGGCCGTTCCAGCAACCGCGCCGGGCGGTGAACATCAGCAGGACGTCCTGGTTCGCGGCACGCGCGGCAGCCAGGAATCCATCAGCATCGGCCTTCTGGCCCGGGTCCTTCGCGTAGTCCCAAGCCAGGATGTAGCGGGTGCGCTTGAGCTTCAGCGACTGCCAGGCAGGCTGGCTGAAGACCGCTGCATTCTGCTCACTCAGACCGACCACGTAGCTGGCGGACGCCGGAGCGCACAGGGCGAGGGCCGCCAGGATGGCGACGACGATTGTCGTTCTCGTTCGGTGCATACGGAGAGGAACCGATAGCAGCCGCTCGAGTTGCGGACCATGCCGACGCCGATCACGCACCGGCGAAGCCGGTCGCGGGCGTGAAGCGCCCGCCTCGTACGATCTGTTGCAGCGTCAATGGCAGTTCAGACCGAATCCGAGCGCCTCCGCGAGCAGCGCCTCGCGCTGCCGGACCAGCCGGGGGTATACGTTTTCCGCGACCGCCGCGGAAAGGTGATCTACGTCGGCAAGGCGAAGTCGATCCGCAAGCGGGTGGCGAGTCATTTCTCGAACCCGACGATGTACGGGACGACCGCGCTCACGTCGGAGATCGACGACATCCAGCCGCTGGTCGTCACCACCGAGGCCGAGGCGCTGCTCACCGAGCAGACCTTCATCAAGCAGTACAAGCCGAAGTTCAACATCCGGCTGCGCGACGACAAGTCGTACCCGTACATCGCGATCAGCCTCGACGAGGACTACCCCCGCGTCTACTTCACGCGTGAGCGCCACAAGAGCAAGCGCGTGTACTTCGGGCCGTACTCGTCGGCCAAGCGCGTGCGCAACACGCTGGACCTGCTCGGCAAGATCTTCCTGTTCCGCTCCTGCGAGGGCACCGAACCCGGGCGCCACTCCGGCTCGCCGTGCCTGGACTACTACATCAAGCGCTGCGGGGCGCCCTGCGTCGGCTACGTCTCCAAGGAGGAGTACCGCGAGGGGATCGACGGCGTGGTCGCGTTCCTGTCGGGCCGCTTCAAGCAGATCGAGCGCGACCTCGAGAAGAAGATGTACTTCGCCGCCGGCCAGCAGGACTACGAGCAGGCCACGATCGAGCGCAACCGGCTGCAGTCCGTGAAGGCGCTGCTCGAGCGCCAGCGCGTGGCCGAGGGCGGCGCCGGCACCTACGACGCGGTCGCGGTCGCGCTCGAGGGCACAGAGGCCAACGCGCAGGTCTTCCAGGTGCGCGACGGCGTGCTTTCCGACCGTCAGTCCTTTTACCTCGACAACCAGGCCGAGCAGAATGCGGCGATCGTCGTCGAGGAGTTCATGCTCCAGTTCTATGCGGGCGCGCTGAGCATCCCGCCGCTGATCGTCGTGCAGGGCGTCGTGGCCGATGGCTCGGAGCTCGGGGTGCTCGGCGAGTTGCTGGGGGAGCGGCGCGGCAGCCAGGTGGAGATCCGCGCGTCCGAGCGCGGCGGCAAGCTCCGCATCCTCGAGCTGGCCGAGCGCAACGCCAAGCTCGCGCTCGACCAGGAGAAGCTCAAGTCCGAGCGCAAGCGCCAGCAGCGCGTGGATTCGCTCAACGGCCTGCTGACGGCGCTGGACCTGGACACCCTCCCGGTGCGGATCGAGTGCTTCGACATCTCGCACGTCGGCGGCACGCACACCGTCGCCTCGATGGTCGTGTTCGAAGGTGGCGCGCCCAAGAAGAGCGATTACCGGCGCTTCACGATTCGCTCGCACGACGGCAACGATGATTTCGCCTCGATGAGCGAGGTGTTGGGGCGGCGCTTCGCCCAGTGGGAGAAGCAGGCCGAGAAGTCGCCCTACGACGCGAACCGTGACGCGTCGTTCGCCGCCCTCCCGAACCTGATCGTGATCGACGGCGGCAAGGGCCAGCTCGGCGCGGGTGTCGGCCCGTTGCAGGGCTTCATGGACCGCGGGGTGGCCGTCGTGTCGCTCGCCAAGCGGATCGAGGAGGTCTTCCTACCGGGTGTGCCGAACCCCGTGCTGATGGCCCACGACACGCCGGAGCTGCAGCTGCTCCAGCGCGTCCGGGACGAGGCGCACCGGTTTGCCATCACCCACCACCGAATCCGGCGCGACAAGGCGATGACCGAGTCGATCATGGACGACCTCCCAGGCATCGGCCCTTCGCGCAAGCGGGCGCTTCTGAAACATTTCGGTTCGCCTGAGGCCGTACTGGGAGCCTCTCGTGAGGATTTGGAGAACGTGCCGGGATTTCCGCAGAAGGTCGCTCGCGACCTGTATGCCCACCTCAATAAGACAGGGCGCTGAGCCATGGCGAATGCCGTGCGCGACCAGAAGATGGACGGCCGTCGGCCGGGTTCCAACCTCGAGGACCTCGTGATCATCTCGGGGTTGTCGGGGGCCGGGAAGTCGAGCGCGATGAACGTCTTCGAGGACGCGGGCTACTTCTGCGTCGACAACCTGCCCGCGGAGATGATCCGCTCGCTCTCGGAGCTGTTCATGCACGAGGGGTCGAAGGTGGAGCGCGCCGCGGTGGTCTGCGACTCGCGCGGCGGCGACTACTTGTCGGCGCTCGCGGGCGTGATCGACCAGCTCGCCTCGGCGGGCGTCGCGCACCGCGTCGTGTTCCTCACGGCCGACGAGGGCGCTTTGGTGACCCGGTACAAGGAGACGCGCCGCCGGCACCCGCTCTCGCCGCACGGCAGCGTGGTCGACGGCATCCGGGCCGAGGTGGAGCTGCTCGAGCCCGTCCGCCAGCGCGCGGACATCGTGATCGACACGAGCGGGCTGAGCGCCGCCGCGCTGCGCCGCAAGGTCGCCGACGAGCTGCTGGAGCCGTCCACGCCGGGCAAGCTCGCGGTCACCTTCACCTCCTTCGGGCACAAGCACGGGCCGCCACGCGACGCGGACCTCGCGTTCGACGTGCGCTTTCTCCCGAACCCGCACTACGACGCCGACCTGCGGCCTTTGACCGGGTTCGACCAGCGGATCGTGGACTACGTGGGCCGTGACGGGCGCCTCGAGGTGTTCTACGGGCACGTGAAGCCGCTGCTGGACTTCCTGCTGCCGCAGTACGTGGCCGAGGGCAAGGCGCACCTGATGGTGGCCATCGGGTGCACCGGTGGGCGCCACCGTTCGGTGGCCATCACCGAGCATCTGGCCGCCTACTTCCGGGACCGGCCGGAGTACTTCGTCGAGGTCGCGCATCGCGACGTCGATCGGTTGCCGATCAAGCGGTAGAGCGGTTAGACCGCCGCGCTGGTTGGGCTCGGCGGCGAGGCGAACTCGAAACGAACGGCAACTGCTCATCGATAGGGATGGTGAGCCTGCCGCGCGGCAGGGTTCGAGCTGGGTTTTCGACCGTGGCGGTGGAAAACCCAGCCCGAGTTGGGTTTGACCGCCTGAGGCGGCTCAACCCAGCAAGCACTTGCCGCGCGGCGCGCTCACCACTCCCTTACCAGCGCAGTTGCCGTTCGTTTCGAGACCGCCTCGAGGTCCGGCCAGACGCGCGGCTGGCCTCTAGCCAATCACCTGGGCGTAGAGGGCTTCGGGGTCGAGGCCCATCGAGGCGAAGTTCCCCTCGATCTCCAGGCTCACGTGGCCATGGGCGCGGGACCACAGCGTCACGGCGCGCTCCTCGTCGACGAACCGGACCAGGATCTCCATGCTGCGCTTGGCGGCCGCGACCAGCGACGGCTGGTGCGGGTCGTAGCCCGGCCACGGGGCGCTGTAGAGCAGCCGGTAGCGGTGGGGCTGGGCGAGCGCCCATTCCCTATATGCACGCGCGAAGGACTCCAAGTCGGTCGAGGGCTCCAGCGCCGCGGCCAGGTCCTCGTAGGCGTCGAACACGAGGGCGGTGAGCAGCGCGTCCCGGTTCTTGAAGTAGCGGTAGAGCGCGGGGCCGCTCACGCCCAGCTCGCGGGCGATCGCGTTGAGCGCGACGGCCGCGGGCCCGCCCGACTCCAGCTGCGCCAGCGCAACGCGCTTTACGGCTGCCCGTACCTGATCCCCGCGTTCGGTGGTTAGAGTCTCTAACATCAGTTAGAAGCTATCACGCGGAGATGACGACATGCAGGCGATCCAACTCGAGATGGCGGCGAAGGGCGAGTTCCCCACGGTGCGGACGCGTGAGGTGCCGGCGCCCGGCCCGGGGCAGGTGCTCGTGCGCGTGGAGGCGACGGGCGTCTCGTTCGCCGAGCAGCAGATGCGGCGCGGCAAGTACTACGACCAGCCGAAGTTCCCGTTCGTGCCGGGGTACGACCTGGTCGGCCTGGCGGACGGACAGCGGGTGGCCGCGCTGACCAAGGTCGGCGGCTGGGCCGAGCAGGTGATCCTCGATCGCGCGGACCTCGTCCCCGTGCCGGAGGGCGTGAGCGCCGAGGCCGCCGAGACGGTCGTGGTCAACGGGCTCACGGCGTGGCGGATGCTGCACCGCGCGGCGAAGGTCCGGCGTGGGCAGACGATCGTCGTCCTGGGCGCGTCCGGCGGCGTCGGTTCCGTGCTGGTGCAATTGGCCCGCCACGCCGGCATCGGGGTGATCGGCACCTCCGGCCCGAAGCAGCTCGAGCAGGTGCGGGCGATGGGCGCAACCGTGATCGACCACCGCAACGAAGACGTGCACGCTCGCGTGCGGGAACTCGCGCCGGATGGCGTCGCGGCCGTCTTCGACCACGTCGGCGGACCCGGCATCAACGCCTCGTGGAGCCTGCTCGCGAAGGGCGGGACGCTCGTGTCCTACGGCTCCGCCTCGACCCGGGACGTGCCCGGCAACCCGGCGCTGCCGGTGCTCAAGCTGATCGCCAAGCTGCAGGTTTGGAACCTGCTGCCAAACGGGCGCAGCGCGACCTTCTTCAACCTCTGGGCGGGCCATCGCCGGAAGGCCAAGTTCCGCGCTCAGCTGCGCGCGGATCTCACCCAGGTGTTCGAGCTGGTGCGCGACGGCGTGATTCAGCCGCAGATCGCCGCGCGCTTCCCGCTCGATCAGGCGGCGGACGCGCTGCGCTTCGCCGAAGCGGGTGGCTTCAACGGGAAAGTGGTCCTGCTCGCAGGATGATCAGCGCGCCGTCGAGGGCGGCCTCGAGCGGCTCGATCGAGTGCGCGGCCTTCATCAGCGCCAGCCCACCCTGCAGGGCGGCGAAGACCGCCAGCGCGGTGCGCTCGTCGTCGACGCCGGCCCGCAGGTAGGCGAACCAGCGGTCCATGTGCGGCCGCACGTCGACGCCGGCCTCGGCACTCATGGCGCTGATCGGGCAGGCGAGGTGGTCGCGGTAGTGCCGCACCACCGCATCGCGCCAGCGCTCCCAGGACTCCACGCTGTCGAGTTCGTCGATGTGCGGGCGCTGCGCGTCGAGCACACGTTCGAACTGGAAGTCGGCGATCGCCTCCACCAGCTCGGCTTTGCCGTCCGGGAAGTAGTGGAAGAGCTGGCTCTTGCTCGTCCCGGTGCCGGCGCGGATGTCGTCCAGCGAGGTGCCGCCGACGCCGCGCGCGAGCACGAGATCGGCCGCGCCTTCAACGATGCGGGCGCGGGTGGCGGCTCCTTTGGCGGTCAGCACCCCCACGATGATATTGGACTACGCAGTCCAGTACAGTTCTGGACCATGCAGTCCAATCGACTTGAAGGCAAGACGGCGCTGATCACCGGCGCCACCAGCAACATCGGCCGGGCGATCGCGCTCGCGTTCGCCGCCGAAGGGGCACGTGTGGTCGTCAGCGGCCGGGATGCCGAGCGCGGCGCCGAGGTGGCGGCCGCGACCGGCGGGCACTTCATCGCCGCTGACCTCGACGGCTCGCCGACGGCGTCGAACGCGCTCGCGGCCGCCGCGACCGAGCGGCTCGGCCGGATCGACATCCTCGTCAACAGCGCCGGGATCTACCCGAGCGTCGCCGGCGCCCCGGTCGACGAGGACACGTTCGACCGGATGTTCGCGGTGAACGTCAAGGCGCCGTTCTTCCTCGTCGAGGCCATCGCACCCGCGATGATCGAGCAGGGCGGCGGGGCGATCATCAACCTCGGCTCCTGGATCGCCCGGATGGCCGTCGGCAGCCCGGTCTACAGCGGGACGAAGGGCGCGATCGAGACGATGACCCGGGCGTGGGCGGCCGAGTACGGACCGTCCGGTGTGCGCGTGAACGCGGTCTCGCCCGGCGTGATCCAGGCGCCGGGCCACGCGAGCGGCGTGATGATGCGCGGAACGCCGGCGGGGGAGCTCGGCACACCGGACGCGATCGCGCACGCGGCGGTGTATCTGGCGAGCGACGAATCGGCGTTCGTGCACGGCACGGTGATCGACGTGGACGGGGGTCGCACGGCCGTGGCTGTCATCGCCGCGTAACCGCGGCCGGGGTTATGTCGCCGCCTTCGGTAGCCTCATCCCCCGTTTTCCACGGGAAAGGGACTGAGAATGGCTGTACGTGTCGGCATCAACGGCTTCGGCCGCATCGGCCGCAACGTCTTCCGCGCGGCCCACGAGGCCGGCGCTGACGTCGAGATCGTCGCAGTGAACGACCTGACGGACGCGAAGACGCTGGGTCACCTGCTCAAGTACGACTCGGTCTTCGGTCCGTTCCCGGGCGAGGTCTCCGTCTCCGACGGCAGCCTCATCGTGAACGGCAACGAGGTCAAGGTCCTGAGCGAGCGTGACCCGGCGGCGCTGCCGTGGGGCGACCTGAACGTCGACGTGGTCATCGAGTCCACGGGCTTCTTCACCAAGCGCGCCGACGCCGCCAAGCACCTGTCGGCGGGCGCCAAGAAGGTCATCATCTCCGCCCCGGCGACGGAGCCGGACGCGACGGTCGTCCTCGGCGTGAACTTCGACGAGGTGTATGACGCCGAGAAGCACGACGTCATCTCCAACGCGTCCTGCACGACGAACTGCCTCGCGCCGGTGGCCAAGGTCCTCAACGACCTGGTCGGCATCGAGAAGGGCCTGATGACGACGATCCACGCCTACACGGCGGATCAGAACCTTCAGGACGCGCCCCACAAGGACCTGCGCCGCGCTCGCGCCGCCGCCATCAACCTGGTCCCGGCCTCCACGGGTGCCGCGAAGGCGATCGGCCTCGTCATCCCGGAGCTCAACGGCAAGCTGCACGGCTTCGCGGTGCGCGCCCCCGTCCCGACCGGCTCCGTCGTGGACCTCACGATCGTCGCCGGCCGTGACACCTCGGTCGAGGAGATCAACGAGGCCATGAAGGCCGCCTCCGGCAACGGCATCCTGCGCTGGACGGACGACCCGATCGTGTCGGGGGACATCGTCAAGGACCCGCACAGCTCGATCTTCGACTCGCAGCTGACGGCGGTCCTGCAGGGCAACCTCGTCAAGGTCGTCACCTGGTACGACAACGAGTGGGGCTACTCCAACCGCGTGGTCGATCTGGCCCAGAAGGTGCTGGTGCGTGCGCACGCTTGATGATCTGGACGTCGACGGTAAGCGCGTCCTCGTCCGCGTGGACTTCAACGTCCCGCTGGACGATGCCCGCAACATCACCGACGACGCCCGTATCCAGGCGGCGCTCCCCACGCTGAAGGAGCTGCGCGAGAAGGGGGCCTCCGGGCTCGTCCTGCTCGCGCACCTCGGCCGGCCCAAGGGTGTCGACCCCAAGTTCTCGCTCAAGCCGGCGGCTGACCGGCTGGGCGAGTTGCTGGGGGTCGACGTGGTGCTGGCCCCCGACCTCGACGACGTGCCCGAGGGCGACGTCGTGATGGTCGAGAACGTCCGCTACTTCGAGGGCGAGACGAAGAACAACGAGGACTTGGCCAAGCGGTACGCCAAGCTCGCCGACGTCTACGTCAACGACGCCTTCGGCGCGGCGCACCGTGCGCACGCCTCCACGGAGGCGGTCGCGCACCTGCTGCCGTCGGCCGCGGGGCGCCTGCTCGAGCGTGAGGTCAAGACGCTCAACGGCATCCTCGAAGACCCGAAGCGGCCGATGGTGGCCGTCGTCGGCGGCGCGAAGGTCACGGACAAGATCGGCGTGCTCGAGGCGTTCCTCGAAAAGGCCGACACGGTCCTGATCGGCGGCGCCATGTGCTTCCCGTTCTTCAAGGCCCAGGGCCATGACGTCGGGTCCTCGCTGTGCGAGGAGGAGGGCCTGGAGCCCGCGAAGGCACTGCTCGGCAACGAGAAGCTCGAGCTGCCGACGGACCTCGTCCTCGGCCGCGAGCTCAGCGCCGACACCGAGGTGCGGGCGCTGGACGGCATCGACGTGGAGGACGGCTGGATGGGCCTCGACGTCGGGCCGGGCACGGCCGAGCGCTACAGCGCGATCATCGCCGCGGCGGGCACGGTGTTCTGGAACGGGCCGATGGGCGCGTTCGAGCTCGAGCCGTTCGCCGCGGGTACCAAGGCCGTCGCCGAGGCGATGGCCGCGACGGACGCCACCACCGTTGTCGGTGGCGGCGATTCGGCCGCGGCGCTGGCCCAGTTCGGGCTCGCCGACCGCGTGAGTCATCTCTCCACGGGCGGCGGTGCTTCGTTGGAGCTCATCGAGGGGAAGGAACTCCCGGGAGTGAAGGCGCTGACATGAGTCGCAAACCGTTCATCGCGGGCAATTGGAAGCTCAACAACACGATCGCCGAGTCGGAGGAGCTCATCCAGGGGCTCCTCCCGCGGGTGGGTGCGGTGGAAGACGTCGAGATCGTCGTCGCCCCGCAGTTCCTCGCGCTGCAGGCGGTCGTGGACAGCGCTCGTGGCAGCGCGGTGCAGGTCTACGCGCAGAACATGCACGACAAGGACTCCGGCGCGTTCACCGGCGAGGTCAGCGCGCCGATGCTCGTCGAGATCGACGTGCAGGGCGTGATCGTGGGTCACTCCGAGCGCCGGCAGTACTTCGGCGAGACCGACCGGGCGCTGCAGCTGAAGGTCCCGCGGGCGCTCGAGGCCGGGCTCATCCCGATCCTGTGCGTGGGCGAGACCGAGGAGGAGCGCGAGCGCGGCGACACCGAGCGCAAGCTCCGTCACCAGGTCCAGGAAGGTCTGGAGAAGGTGCCGGTCTCGGAGCTCCATCGCGTGGTCGTGGCCTACGAGCCCGTGTGGGCGATCGGCACCGGCCTGGCCGCCACGACCGAGCAGGCGCAGGAGACGTGCGGCTTCGTCCGCGCGCTCGTGCAGGGCTTCGACAAGGAGGCCGGCAACGCCGTGCGCGTGCTCTACGGCGGCTCCCTGAAGCCCGAGAACGCGGCCGAGATCCTGTCTCAGCCGGACATCGACGGTGCCCTCGTGGGCGGCGCCTCCCTGGACGCGGCGTCGTTCGCCGCGATCGTCGAGGCCGCGCGCGGATGACCGTCCCGCACGTCGCGCTCATCGTCCTGGACGGTTGGGGGCTCGCCCCTGACGGTCCGGGCAACGCCATCTCGCTCGCGAAGACCCCGGTGTTCGACGAGCTGTGGAACTCGAAGCCGCACACGACGCTCACGGCCATGGGCCCGAGCGTCGGGCTGCCCGAGGGCCAGATGGGCAACTCCGAGGTGGGGCATCTCAACCTCGGGGCGGGCGCGATCGTGCCCCAGGACCTCGCCCGCATCGACAAGGCGGTCGAGGACGGGACGCTGGCTGAGAACGAGGTGCTGCTCGGGGCGCTGAAGGACGCGCCGCGCGTGCACCTGATCGGGCTGGTGTCCGACGGTGGCGTGCATTCGAGTGATCGCCACCTGAAGGCGCTGATCGAGCTGGTCGGCGAAGGCGCGATCGTTCACGCGTTCACCGACGGGCGCGACACGTCGCCCAAGGGCGGCGCGAAGTACCTCGCCGACGTCGAGTCGTGGGGCGGGCGCGTGGGGTCCGTGATCGGGCGCTACTTCGCCATGGACCGCGACAAGCGCTGGGACCGCGTGCAGAAGGCCTACGACCTGCTCGTGCACGGCAAGGCCGAGCATCACGTGGATACCGCCGCCGAGGCGGCCGAGCAGGCCTACGCGCGCGACGAGACGGACGAGTTCATCTCGGCCACGCTCGTCGGCGAGGAAGCCCGCATCCGGCCCGGCGACTCCGTGATCGCGTTCAACTTCCGGCCCGACCGGATGCGCGAGATCACGCTCGCGCTGTGCGATCCGGAGTTCACCGAGATCGAACGGGACGGGGCGGAGGTCATCGACCGCTACATCACGCTCGCCGAGTACGACGAGGAGTGGGACTATCCCGTCGTCTTCCCGCCCAAGCGGCCCTCGGTGACGATCGGGTCGGTCATCGCGGGTGAAGGGCTCGGGCAGCTGCACGTGGCCGAGACCGAGAAGTACCCGCACGTGACGTACTTCTTCAACGGCGGCGAAGAGACGCCGTACAAGGGAGAGGTGCGGGAGCTCGCACCCTCTCCGCGCGACGTCGCGACGTACGACCTCAAGCCGGAGATGGCGGCGCGTGAGGCCGCGGACGGCTTCCTGGAGCACTTCGAGGCCGAGAAGCCGGCGTTCTCGATCATCAACTTCGCCAACCCCGACATGGTCGGGCACACGGGCGTGATCGAGGCCGCCGTGAAGGCGGTCGAGACCGTCGACGCGCAGCTCGGGCGCGTCGTGGAAGCGGTCCACGCCGCGGGCGGCGCGTGCATCGTCACCGCCGATCACGGCAACTGCGACCACATGCTCAACGACGACGGCTCGGTCAACACCGCGCATTCGCTGAACCCGGTGCCGATCATCGTCACCAACGGCGCGTCTGAGCTCGACGGTGAGGGCATCCTCGCGGACGTCGCGCCGACGGCGCTCAAGCTGCTGGGCATCGAGCAGCCGGCCGAGATGACCGGCCGGTCGCTGATTCTTTGATCTGACAATTACCCGTTGCTCACGCAACTACGCCGCTACAATCCTCCAGATGGCGGTACCTGAGACACGAGTAGATCTGACGGAGACGGAACTGGCGGCCTGGCGTGGCCTGCTGCGCGTGCACACGGCCCTGGTGAAGGCGCTGGACGCGGAGTTGTCCGCGGCCCACGACCTGCCACTGAGCTCGTATGAAGTGCTGATCACGCTTGAATCGGCGCCGAATCGCAAGCGCCGGATGGCCGAGCTCGCCGACTCCGTCCTGCTGTCGCGCTCCGGCATGACCCGCCTCGTGGACCGCCTGGAGCGCGACGGCCTGCTCGTGCGCGACACGTGCACGGACGACGGTCGCGGCTGCTTCGCGGTGCTCACCGACAAGGGCGCGGCGCTGCTCGAGCGCGCCCGCCCGACGCATCTGGACGGCGTGCGCCAGCGGTTCCTCGTGCACTTCTCCGAGGACGAGCTGCAGCGCTTCGCCGGGGCCTGGGAGCGCGTGCTTCCTGGCGCCGCCGCCCCCGACTGATCGCGGTACCGTCCCCCGTTGAGGCGAGCTCGCCTCAGCACCCGTAGGGGGAGGAGAAGCGCATGGCCATTCCCACCGAGCTGGTTGGGTCCCTGCCGCGTCCGATGCAGCTCCAGGAGGCCTACGAGGCCTACGACCAGGGCAGGATCGACTGGTCCGCGTTGCAGGCGGAGCAGGATGCCGCCGCTGCGGATTCGATCCACCGGCTCGAGGAGGTGGGCGAGCCGATCGTCACCGACGGCGAGCAGCGCGAGTCCAGCTTCGCGACGTACCCGATCACGGACACGCTCGCGGGCACCGGCCTCGCCGAGCACCTCGCCGGCGACGGTCAGTTCTTCGCCATCTTCGACGACGGTCACCATCGCCAGCTGCCGCGGCTCACCGGCGGGCCGTTCCGCTACAAGACGTTCGCGTCCGAGTTCGTCGAGAAGAACAGGGCGATCGCGTCCGGGCCGGTCAAGCAGGCCGTGATCGCCCCGTCGATGTTGATGCTCCTGTACCCGCTCGAGGAGGAGCTGCCCGGCTACACGCGTGACCAGTTCCTCGCCGACCTGTGCGACGAGGTGGAGAAGGACATCCGCCAGTGCTTCGCGGCCGGCGCGGTGCGTGTCTCGATCGACTTCACCGAGGGGCGGCTGGCGAACAAGAACGACAGCCGCAACCCCTGGACGAACAAGGACATGCTCCAGGAGTTCATCGACCTCAACAACCGCGTGATCGATCGCTTCAGCGCCGACGAACGCGTGAACATCGGCATCCACACCTGCCCGGGCGGCGACTGCGACTCCGTGCACTCCAAGGAGGTGCCCTACGAGAAGCTGCTGTCGAAGATGTTCCAGCTCAACGCGGGCTACTTCCTGATCCAGTGCGCGAGCGAGTCCGACCGCGAGAGCGTCTACCGGATGTGCGGCGAGTACTCCCGCGCGGATGCCGACGGCGTGCCGCAGGTGTGCTTCATGGGCGTCGTGAACCCGCTCGACCCGCGGGTGGAGACGGCGGAGGAGATCCGCGACGCGCTGGTGCTCGCGGCCAAGTACATCCCGGTCGAGCGCCTCGGCGCGACCGACGACTGCGGCTTCTCGCCCTTCAGCCGCGACGTCAAGCCCAAGCACGGCTCGCCGGACTTCGCGCGCGACATCGCGATGCAGAAGATCGCGGCGCGGCTCGCGGGCGCGGCGCTGGCCCGCGAGGCGCTGGCTGCGGCCGTCTAGAGCGCGTCGCGGTCGCTGAGCCGGTTCGACGGCGGCAGCTTGGTCGAGCAGGTGCGATAGGACCGCGTCCACCGCAGGCGCTGCCCGTTGCGAAGCGTCGCCTGGAGGTTCACGGCGTAGCTTCCGGCGGGCAGGCCGCGGAGGTCGATCTGCGCGATCCAGCGGCCGTCCGCGCGCCTGCGGACCGGGATGCGACGCCCGTTGAACACCACGCGGGCGCTGCGGATCACGCGGCCGCGGCGTTCGCGGAAGCGGACTTCGAAGAAGCGCTGTGAGCGGCACGCGGTCTCGACGGTCACCGGAGGCGGCGGCGGTGCGGGCGCGGCCGGCTGCGGCACCGGCGTGGGCTCGGGCGTTGGGCTGGGCGTCGGCTCGGGGGTGGGGGTGGGCGTCGGCTCGGGCGGGGCCTCGACGATCAGCACCGACGCGTCCTGCGTGTTGTTGGCGAAGTTGAGTTCGGCGGCGTCCGGGCTGGCCGCCGCGCGGTTGGGGAGCGTACGGCCGGCCGTCCCGGTGGCGACGCGGGTGCGGATCGTGATCGTGCGCTCGCCGCCGACCTCCATCTGCGGAATCACGCACTGCGGGATCGGCCGCTCGGTGATGTCGGGGAACGGAGCGAGCGAGCACTCGCCGGTGCCGCCCGCGATCGTCACCTCGGGGTCCAGCAGCTCGTCCGGCAGCGTGTCCGCCATGAAGACGTCGGCGACCGCCGGCCCGTTGTTGGTCACGGTGACGGTGTAGGTCACGATGCCGCCCTCCGGCACCTCCGCGGGCTCCGCACGCTTGGTCACGGCGACGTCGGTCACGGGCAGCGTCGGGAACGTCGACTCGGCGACGTTGTTGGAGAAGTCGTACTCGCCCGAGAGCGAGCTGGTCGCCGCGCGGTTGACCTCATCCGAGTCCGACGGGTACGGGGGATACGTCGTGGCCAGCGTCGCGACGACGCGGATGGAGCGCGACTGTCCGGGCTCGAGCGTGCCGACCTGGCACTCGAGGTAGGTGCCGGGGGCCGGCGCGTCCGGGTAGGTGCACGGGTAGGGCGCGCCCGTCGCCGTTCGGTCGATCACCAGCGAGGGCGGCGCCAGATCCGCGATGCCGACTTCGCGGGCCGTGTCCGGGCCGTTGTTGCGCACGGTGAGCTCGAACTCGATCGGCTCGCCGGGGATGAAGCCGGTCGGGCTCTGCGACGGCCGGCTGATCGTGGCCTTGGCCATCTCCAAGTCCACGACGGCGAGGGTCGCCGCGCCGTCGTCGGTGAACGTGTCGTTGGTGGCGTCGCCGTCGGGCGTCGCGTTGACCGTGGCCGTGTTGCTGATGGCGCCCGAGCCGAGCTGCGGCGTGACGACGAGCTCGATCGGCGGGTACTCGGCGCCGGGCGCGAGGGCGTCGCTGCGCGTGCACTCCAGCGCGGGCGGCGCGGTGCACGTCCACCCGGGCGCGGTGACGGTTCCCGGCGTGAGTCCCGCCGGCAACGTGTCGGTCACGCGGACCACGCCGACGGTGGGCGCGTCGCCCGCGTTGCGGACGTCGATCGTGTACGTGGACGGCGAGCCGATCACGAACTCGGGCGAATGGCGCTTGGTGACGGCGACGTCGGGCACGAGTACGCGGGTCCGCGCCGGCGGGGTGAGCACGGTGTCGCGGGTGCCGAGGTCCGCGGCGGTGAACGCGACGGACGCGACGTTTTCCAGCACGGTGTTCGTGGCGATCCCGCCGTCGTCGATCCGGACCCGGAACGCGACGACCCGCTGGGCGCCCGGGGGCAGGTCCGCGAGCCGCAGCGGCCCGCCGGTGGGGTCGGGCACGGGTGTGCCGTCGACAGTGAGCGTGTTCGGGATCGGGGTCACGCCGGCGGGGAGCGCGTCGTCGAAATCCACGAGCGTCGCGGCGTCCTGGCCGGTGTTGCGGATCGTCGTCGTGTACGTGAGCTCCGCCCCGAGCGTCGCCGTGGCCAGGCTCACCGCCTTCGTCGCCTCGATCCGGGGCGCGAACAGCTCTGTGGCGATCGTGACGACGCCGGGCTGGTAGGCGTCCCCGTTCGTCGTCAGGCGCACCTGGGTGCTCGTCTGGCCGTTGCCGAGCACGTTCGTGGCCGTGAAGACGTCGGCGTCGAAGCCGAGCTGGTTCGCGTAGGCGGGCGTCCGCGTGCCGGCGTCGGCTCCGGCGACGGAGATGGTCGAGTTGAAGGCGTTGGTGGCGGGGTTGAGCGCGTTGGTGAGCGTGACCGGGCCGGACGCGCCCTGCAGCGTGAGGCCGTCGCCCGTGGTGCCGCGGTCGCCCTCGTAGACCACAACGCCGACCGTCGAGCGCACGGGGCCGCTGGACGGCGTGCGGAACCCGCTCAGCGGGATCGTCACACCCGGGCTGCCGGAGCCGACCTGCTGCAGCCCGTCGAACACGGACAGGTTGCGCGGCGGTGAGGCGCCGTCGCCGTACGCCACCACCAGGGTCCAGCCCGCGAGCTGCCCGTCGCTGCGGCCCGTTCCCGCCTGGACGTTGGCCACCACGTACTCGCCCGCGCCGGCCGCGCGCACGATGTCCGTCACGTCGAGGAAGCGTTGGTAGGTCTCGCCCGCCGTGTCCACGGGCTGCGTGGCGCGGACCGTGCGGTAGTCGGCGTCGCCGGGCGCGCGCAGGAGGACGGTGTCGCTCGCCGCCGGGTTCGGGGCCGGGGCGCCGCCCGTTCCCGCGGCCAGCCGTCCGCCCCAGTAAAGGCCGGCGAACAGGACGCGGCCGTCGGCCGGCAGCGTGAGCTGCGCGCCGCTCGACGAGAACGTCGCCGGGTCGGCGTCCACGTCGACGTAGGTCATGACCCGCGCGTTGTTGTTCGCGCCCGAGATCGGTGACGACGTGCCCGCGCGGGCCGCGGGGCAGGCCGGCTCGGTGGCGACGCAGCTCAGCAGCGTGTTGGCCACCAGCGCGATGTCGCCCTGGGCGTTCTGGCTGAAGCGGGCCGTGAACGGGCGCTCCGCGAGGGCGGCCGACGGCCACACACCCAGCAGCATCCCCACCGCTATGGCGATCCGGACCGCCATGTCCGGGATCGTACGGGAGAGGCCCCGGTCGCGTCCAACACGTTGGCGCCGAGGCAGGGCGGCTAACGTGGCCGCCCCCGTGTTTTCCATTCGCACCAGAGACCCAGGCTCCTACGCCCGCACCGGCACCCTCAAGCTCGCCCACGGCGAGGTCCGGACCCCCGCGTTCGTCCCGCTCGCGACCAAGGCCGTCGTCAAGACGCTCGAGGTCCGCGAAGCCGCCGCCCTCGGCTACGACATGGTGCTCGGGAACACGTTCCACCTGTTCCTGACGCCCGGGCAAGAGCTGATCCGGCAGCACGGCGGGCTGCACGAGTTCCAGAAGTGGGACAAGCCGATCATCACCGACTCCGGCGGCTTCCAGGTCTTCTCGATGGGCCACGGCACCGTCGCCGACGAGATCAAGGGCCGCCAGGCCCAGTTCGTCGGCGAGCGCTCCGGCGCGATCCTGAAGATCGAGGAGCAGGGCGTGACGTTCCGCTCCTACCTCGACGGCTCGACGCACTTCATGGGCCCGGAGACCTCGATGGAGGTCCAAGGGGCGCTGCGGTCGGACATCGCGCTCGTGTTCGACGAGTGCACGCCGTTCCACGGTGGTCGCGAGTACACCGCGCGGTCGACGGAGCGCACGCACCGCTGGCTGGACCGCTGCATCGACTGGCACCGTCAACATGGACTTGAGGGTCAGACTGTGTACGGGATCGTCCAGGGCGGGGTGGAGGAGGACCTGCGCCGCGCGTCCGCGCAGGAGGTCGCCGCGCGCGACTACCTCGGTGGCATCGCCATCGGCGGCACGCTCGGCGAGACCAAGGATCAGATGTTCACGGTCGTCGAGTGGACGATCGAGGAGCTGCCGGAGGACAAGCCGCGCCACCTGCTCGGCATCGGCGAGGTCGACGACCTGGTCCGCGGCGTCGAGCTCGGCATCGACACCTTCGACTGCGCGATGCCGACCCGGATCGGCCGCCACGGCATGGCCGTCGTCCCCGACCCGGCCAAGCGCTGGCGTGTCGATCTCGCCAAGGCCCGCTGGAAGCAGTCCGAGGAGCCGATCTGCGAGGGCTGCCCCTGCCCGTCGTGCGAGCCCGGCTACTCCCGCGCCTACATCCACTACCTGTTCAAGGCCCAGGAGCAGACCGCGATGCGCCTGCTCACGATCCACAACCTGGCCTACCTGCAGCGCCTGATGGCCGAGCTCCGCGACGCGATCGACCAGGACCGCCTCGCCGCCGCGGCCGCCGCAGTGCGCGACGGCGCCGCGCCGTGGGAATTGGGTGACTGAGGAGTTCAAGGCGTTCGAGGCGGCGGGGTGGTCGGCGCGCGCGGCCACGTACGACGCGCTGACGGCGCGCGCGACCGCGTTCGCCATCCCGGCGCTGCTCGAGCACGTGGGGCCCGGCGACCGCGTGCTGGACGTCGGGTGCGGCCCGGGGGCGCTCACGGCCGCCGCGGCGGAGCGCGGCGCGCAGGTCACCGGGGTGGATCTCGCCGCCGGCATGGTCGCCGAGGCGCGCCGGCGCCACCCGGACCTGACGTTCATCGAAGCCGACGCCGAGCGCCTGCCCTTCGCCGACGACGCGTTCGACGTCGCGCTCGGCGCGTTCCTCGTCAACCACACGCCGGACGCACCGGCCGCGATCGCGGAGCTCAAGCGCGTGGCCCGCCGCGTCGTACTCGCGGCGTGGGGGCCGGAGGACGAAGTCGCGTTCCTCACGCTCCCCGCGCAGGCCGCCCACGGGCTCGGCGGCGTCCCCGACGGCCCCGACTCCGAGCTCTACGCGCACCCCGACCGGCTCGCCGCCCTGCTCGGCGAGGCCACCGTCACCACCGTGCGCGAGACGCTGCACGTCGACTCGCTCGACGCCCTCTGGGACGGCATCCGCGGCGGCACGGTCCGCATCGCCGCCCGGCTCGAGCACGCGACGGACGAGCACCGCGCGCGCCTCACGACGCTCGCCGAGCCGTACCGCGTCGCCACCGGCTACGAGCTGCCGGTGGCGATCCTCATCGCGTGTTGTCCTCGACGAGTTGCTTGAAGCTGTCGACGGCCTCGGGGACGGAGCCTTCGACGTTCTCGTTGAGCTGCGGCTGGCGTTCGCCGCCGAGCTGCGTGAAGGCGTAGGCGCCGCCGGCGATCAGCAACAGCACGAGTACCAGGGCGATCCACTTCCCGGCGCCGCCGCTCTCCTTGCGGGGCGGCGGGCCGGCGGGAGCGCGGCGCGCGGGTGCACGGCGGGGCGGGGCGGGCTCGTCGATCGGCTGCAGCCGGCGGCGGGCGCCGGTGGGAGGACCGGCCTGCGTGCGGTCCAGCATCCGCGTCGATTCATCGGTGGGCGGCAGCATCCGCGTGGATTCCAGTGCGGAAGTGCCGCCGATGCCGGCGAGCCCGTCGGCCAGCGCGTCCTCCATCTCAGCCGCGTCCTCGTAGCGGTCCCGCGGGTCGCGCGCCAGCGCGCGGGCGACCGCGGCGGCCAGCGTCGGCGGCACGTCGCGCACTTCGAGGTCCAGCCGCGGCGGCGCACCGGCCTCCTGCAGCCGCGCGAGATCGGTCAGCGACGCTGCCTCGTAGGGCAGGCGTCCTGACATCAGCTGGTACGAGACCACGCCCAGCGCGTAGAGATCGGAAGCGGGTCCGGCGGGCTCGCCGCGCGCCTGCTCGGGCGACAGGTACGCCGCCGTGCCCAGCACGGAGCCGACCTTGGTGATGTCGGACTGCTCGGCGGCCTTGGCGATGCCGAAGTCGGCGAGCTTGACCACGCTCTCCGTGTTCACCATCAGGTTGCCGGGCTTCACGTCACGGTGGATGACGCCGTTGCGGTGGGCGTAGTCGAGCCCGCGGCAGGCCTGGGTGAGGATCTCGACGGCGTCGCGCGGCGCCATCGGTCCACGGTCGCGCAGCAACTCGGCGCACGAGTGGCCGTCGACGAACTCCATGACGATGAACTGGCGCCCGCTGTGGTTGTCGGTGCCGAAGTCGAACACCTGCACGATGTTCGGGTGCACGAGCTTCGCCGCGCTCAACGCCTCACGGCGGAAGCGGGAGATGAACGCGGAGTCCTCGGCCAGGTGCTCGGCCAGCAGCTTGACGGCGACCAGCCGTTCCAGCCGCGTGTCGAACGCGAGCTGGACCGTGGCCATGCCACCCACGCCGAGCCGGCGCTCCAGCCGGTAGCGGTCCGCAAAGAGCTGCTCCGTGGCCACTACGGCACCTCCGGCGTCGCGGTCGGCTCCACGGGCGGCTCGGTGGGAGCGGGCGTCTCCGTCGGCTCCGGCGTCGGCTCCTCGGTCGGAGCCTCCGTCGGTGTCGGCGTCGGGGTGTCGTCGGGCGTCGCCGTCTCGGTGGGCGTCTCCGTCGGCGTCGGCGTCTCCTCCTCCGGCGTCTCGGTCGGCGTCGGGGTCGGCGTCTCGTCCGCGCGACAGTCGTCGCCGGTCCGCTCCTCGATCCGATCGGCCCACGCCTGCAGGTTCTCCTTCAGCGCGTCGTCGGTCGCGGCCGGCAGGCCG
Source organism: Solirubrobacter taibaiensis (assembly GCA_027587225.1). GTDB lineage: Bacteria > Actinomycetota > Thermoleophilia > Solirubrobacterales > Solirubrobacteraceae > Solirubrobacter > Solirubrobacter taibaiensis. Next base: position 48,707 of record JAPDDQ010000040.1, on the reverse strand, counting down.
TCGATCTCCCGCTTGATGATCCGGATCTGCCGCCGGACCTCGCTGCGGTCCTCGGCCGAGCAGGCCGCTGAGATCTTGTCCGCCGCGGCGATCATCGTCTCGGCACCGGACTGGGGGATCAGTTCCGGAGATGACTGTCCGCAGCCCGCCGCGAAGGCGAGGGCCAGGACGACGAGGGGCAAGGCGCGTCTCATCGACGTACCGAGGTTACTGCCCGTACTGGAGACGTTCGGCCAACGAGTCGGGCAGACGCGCGGCGCGGATCGCGGCCTGAGCGCCCGCGATGTCGTACTCGGACCGCCGGTAGGACACCGTCTGCTGCTCGGTGTCGAGCAGCAGCCAGGCGGCGCGCGGGTCGCCGTCGCGCGGCTGGCCGGTGGAGCCCGGGTTGATCAACCACTCGCTCGCCGAGATGTCCAACTCGGTGCCCTCGCGGCGGGTCGTGCCGGTGGCCGGCTCGCCCTCCATGCGCGTGAACGACAGCGCGACGTGCGAGTGCCCGATGAACGAGACGCGGAAGTCCGTCGAGTCGAAGCACAGCTCGGCGGTGAGGCCGGACAGCACGTACTCCCAGATCGGGTCGCGCGGGGAGGCGTGGAAGAGCCCGTAGCCCTGGCTCTCACCGGCTGCCTCGAGCTCGCTGAGCCACGCCATCGTGTCCTTGGAGATCGTGTCCTGCGTCCAGCGCGCGGCGAGCGCGGCGCCGCGGGAGAAGTCCTCCAGCGACAGCGCGCCGGTCACGGCGAGGTCGTGGTTGCCCGCGAGCACGATCGAGCAGCGCTCGTCGGCGAGCGCGACGCAGGCGTCCGGTTCAGCGCCGTAGCCGACGAGGTCGCCGAGGCACCACATCTCCTCGGCACCCGCGGTCTCGGCAGCGGCGATCACTGCCTCGAAGGCGTGGCGATTCCCGTGGATGTCAGTGCAGATGGCGACCAGCATGGCGTAGCGTCTATTCGGTGCCGCACAGGCTCCGCCTTCCTGCCGCAGTGGTCGCCGCGATCGTCGTCGCGGAGGCTGCGGTGCTCCTCCTGCGGCCAAAGGAGCGGTACCCGGTCGTGGAAGCGGAGGCGCGAGCCTACTTCAGCGCGGCCGAGCTTGACCGCGCAACCACTTTTCGCTCCGGCCAGCTGTGGCTCTTCGGCGCGCGCACCGTGGTCGAGCTGGGCATCCTCGTGCTCGCCGTCCGCTACGCGCCCCGGGCGGGCAAGCGCCCGGTGCTGACCGGCGCGGCCGCCGCCGTCGCACTCACGCTCGCCACCACCACGGTCGCGCTGCCCCTGCGCGCCGCGGCGCGCCAGCGCGCCAAGGACGTCGGCCTGATCACGCAGGGCTGGGACGGCTGGGCGATCGACGTCGCCAAGTCGACGGCGATCGGCGGCGTCGTCGCGGCCGGCGGCGGCGCGCTGCTGGTGCTCGGGATCCGGCGCTTCGGGCGCGACTGGTGGGCGCCGGGCGCGGCGGCGGTGGCCGGCTTCGCGGTCGTCATCTCCTACCTCGCCCCGGTCGTGCTGGACCCGATGTTCAACCAGTTCAAGGCGCTCCCGGCGGGGGAGACGCGCGACGACGTGTTCCAGCTGGCCAGTCGGGCCGGGGTGGAGGTGGGCGAGGTCTATGAGGTCGACGCCTCCCGCCGCACGACCGCCGCCAACGCCTACGTGACCGGGCTCGGCCACACGAAGCGCGTCGTGCTCTACGACACGCTGCTGAAGGAGTTCACGCCCGCCGAGACGCGGCTCGTCGTGGCCCACGAGCTCGGCCACGTGCGCCACAAGGACGTCCCGGGCGGGCTGCTGTGGGTCGCGCTGGTCGCGCCCTTCGGGACTCTGGTCGTCGCCCGCGCCACCGAGAAGCTCACGCGCGACGGCCGTTCCCCGGTGCCCGCCGCGGTCCTCAGCCTCGCGCTCATCGCCCCCGCGCTGACGATGATCTCCAACCAGCTCTCACGCGCCGTCGAACGCCGCGCGGACGCCTTCGCGCTCGAGCTCACGGGGGAACCCGAGGCGATGATCGGCTTCGAGCGCAAGATCACGCTCCAGAACGTCGGCGACCCGGACCCGCCGCGCTGGCAGCAGGTCTTCATGGCTACGCACCCGACGACGATGGAGCGGATCGGTGCCGCGCTGGGCGCTACTCCCCGTTCCGGAAGTCCGGACGCGTCTCCGGGAGGCGCTTGATGCCCTCCCGCGTGGACCACTTGGACCAGTTGTCCTCCATGGCGTCGATCAGCTCGCGCATCGCCCGCTGAGAGAGCGAGACGCGCGACACGACGACGCCCGGCACCTCGTCGGCCTCCACCTCGTGGTCCACGCGGGAAAACGTCAGCGTGAACTCGTAGTCGGAGTGCGAGACGGTCGCGAAGTTCGCGTACACCCCGGCCATCACCTCCGGCGTTGTGTGGAGGTTGAAATGCCGTTCGCGTTCGTCTGAGGCCATCACGCCTAGCATCCCACACCGTGCGGTACTCCGTGGTCGCAGTCGGTAAAGCCAAGGGCACGCCCTACGCCGACGATCTCGCCCACTACGCGAAGCTGCTGAGCCGTTACGCCCGCGTGGACGTGATCGAGGTCGCTGACGACGACGCCCTGCGCCGGCGCATCCCCGAGCGCGCGTATGTGTGCGTGCTCGACAGCCGGGGCAGGAGCTACTCGTCGGAGGCGTTCAGCGACTGGGTCGAGGAGCGCCGCCAAGGGGGCCTGGACGTGTGCTTCGTGATCGGCGGGGCGTTCGGGATCGAACTGCCGGACGCGAACCACATGCTGTCTTTCGGTCCAATGACGCTACCCCACATGCTGGCGCGCGTTGTACTGCTGGAGCAGCTCTACCGTGCGCACAAGATCCTGGGCAACGAGCCTTATCACCACTAGCGTCATGGCGCTGATCGCGGCCCCCGCCCACGCGGGAACGATCACATCCGAGGATGGTCGATGGGTGTTCCGGGCCGCGCCGGGCGAGGCCAACGAGATCCGGGTCGAGCGGACGGCGGAAGGCATCCGCTTCACCGACGCGGCCGCGACGCCGACCGGCTGCCCCGGAGACCGCCCCACCGCGGTCCTGTGTGCGCCCGCCGCTGAGATCGCCCTCTACACCGGCGATGGCCACGACCGCGTGAACGCCCGCACGCCGGTGCGCTTGTTCGACGGCGGCCTCGGCGACAACACGATCGACTACGCGGGCTACGGGAAGGCCGTGCGCGTGGACCTCGCGCGGGACTCCGGGCCGGACGGCGCGCAGCTCGTCAACGTCTTCCACGCCCGCGGTTCGAGCCGCGACGACGTGCTGCTCGGGGACGAGACGCAGAACGACCTGATGGGCAACGGCGGCAACGACCGGATCATGGGTCGCGGAGGCCCGGACCTGCTCGACGGCGGGTACGGCCGCGACACCGTGATCGGTGGGAGCGGGAACGACTCGATCGACGCGGGCCACGGGAAGGACCGCCTCGACGCCGGGCCGGGCAACGACCAGCTTGGCCTGACCGGCGCCACGGACGCCATCGTCCGTTGCGGCACGGGCTTCGACCGCATCTCCGCGTACCTCCTGTTCGGGGACGCCGGCGTGCGTCGCGACTGCGAGCAGCTGACCCATCAGGGCACGCTGCTGCGACTCGCGCGCGACCACCTGTTCCTGGACTGGGACACACCCGATTTCCGGCGCCCGCGCACCGTCCGCGTCACGGTCGGCGAGCGGGTGGCGAACCTGCGCCGCCCGAACGGCGCGCGGGTGCCGCTGCACCGCCCCGCGCGGCTGCTCATCGAGCCCGATGACGAGCAGGAGCCGACCAGGTTCCGGCTGCTGCTGTGATCCGGGCCGTCCTCGTCTAACGTCATGGGCGTGCACCCCATCGACGAGCTGCGGGCGGCCGTCGAGGCGGCCGCCGGAGACCTCCGCAACGGCAAGCCCGCCCCCGCCGCGCGCCTGAGCTTCGAGCGCCCGAAGAAGGCCGGACTCGGCGACTACTCGACCAACGCCGCCATGCTGCTCGCGCCCGCGCTGGGCGCGCCCCCGCGGGAGATCGCCGAGCGCCTCGGCGCGAAGGTCACGGAGCGCCTGGGGGACAGCGTCGAACGCGTCGAGGTGGCGGGCCCCGGCTTCCTCAACCTCTTCCTGGCCGACGCCTGGTACGTGAACGCCACCCGCGGCGTGATCGAGGCCGGCGACGACTGGGGCCGCGACACGCCCGAGACGCCGCTCAACGTCAACGTCGAGTACGTCTCGGCCAACCCGACCGGCCCGATGACCGCGGCCAGCGCCCGCCACGCCGCGTTCGGCGATGCGCTGGCGCGCATGCTCGAGCTCGCCGGGCACTCGGTCAGCCGCGAGTACTACTTCAACAACGCGGGCGGCCAGATCGACCGGCTCGGCGCGTCAGTGCGCGCCCTCGCCCGCCACGAGCCGGTGCCCGAGGACGGCTACAAGGGCGACTACGTGGCCGACCTCGCGCAGCAGATCCCGAACGCCGCCGAGCGCGACGCGAGCGACCTGGGGGCCGAGGCCTCGGGGATCATCATGGAGGGCATCCGGGAGACGCTGCACGCGTTCCGGGTGGACTTCGACACGTTCTTCCTCGAGGGCTCGCTGCACGAGGGCGACCCCTCGCCCGTCGACATCGCGTTCGGCCGGTTGCGCGAGCAGGGCCACCTGTACGAGTCCGAGGGCGCGCTGTGGCTGCGCACGACGGAGTTCGGTGACGACAAGGACCGCGTGCTGCGCCGGTCAACCGGCGCGCCGACGTACTTCGCCGCCGACGTCGCCTACCAGGAGAACAAGTTCCGCCGCGGGTTCGACAAGGCGATCTACGTCCTCGGCGCCGACCATCACGGGTACGTCGCGCGGCTGAAGGCCATCGCCAGCACGCTCGGCGAGGACCCGGACCGCGTCGAGGTGCCGATCCTGCAGTTCGTGCACATCGTCGAGGGCGGCGAGAAGGCGAAGATGTCCAAGCGCGCGGGCGACTTCGTGCGGCTCTCGGAGCTGATCGAGCGCATCGGCGTGGACGCGTCGCGCTGGTTCATGCTCAGCCGCTCGCACGACTCCACGATCGACCTGGACCTGGCCCTCGCCGCCAAGCAGGACCCCGAGAACCCCGTCTACTACGTGCAGATGATGCACGCGCGGATCGCCGGCATCTTCCGCCAGCTCCCCGAGGGCCGGGTGGAAGCGGCGCTGAGCGCGGACGCGGCAGGCGTGGCGCTCAACGACGCCGAGCGCGAGCTCATCCGCAAGGTGCTCGCGTTCCCGCACGAGGTGCGCGAGGCGGTCGCGCGGCGCGCGCCGCACCGGATCGCGAGCTACGCGCTGGAGCTCGGCCAGTCCTACGCGGCCTTCTACCGCGACTCGCCCGTGCGCGATGAGCCGGACGAGACGGTGCAGTCCTTCCGGATCGCCCTGAGCGTCGCAACGCGACGCACGCTGGCCGCAGCCCTTACGCTCCTGGGTGTGTCCAGTCCGGAGCAGATGTGATCACCGTCTCAGCGAAGCCGCCAGAGCCGTACATCCACGCCGACAACCGTGCGCTCGTGCTGTGCAACGGGTATCAGAGCGTGCTCATCGCGGCCTCCCAGCTGCGCTCCTGCGCGGAGACGTTCGCGATCATCGCCGAGGAGGGTCGCGCGACCCGCACGCAGGCTCAGCACGTCGTCGGCGGCTTCAAGCAGGGCGGCGAGGTCGTCATCTACGCCGGCACGCAGGACGCACTGCTCTCGGTGACCGTCAGCGAGGCGGACTTCAAGGCCGTTCGCGAGGCGATCGCGACGCGATGAGACCCGTGCTGCTGGCGATCCTGGTGCTGCTCGTGTGTGCGGCGCCCGCCAGCGCCGGTGAGCAGCTCCTCACGCTCTATTCGCCGGCGATCGAGTCGTTGCCGTACGTCCACCGCTCCGAGTTCGTGACCCTCAAGGCGGACGGCAAGCAGGCGCCCGCGCAGGCCGGCTCCATCCTCGGGTTCCAGGAGATGGCGCTCGTGGACTCCAAGCGCCCGGACGCCAAACCCCTGCCGGTGGACAAGATGATGGTCCACCACTTCCTCTACTACGCCGGCGGCCGCGTCGATCGCGGCCCGGGCGGCTGCCTCGGCGACGGGTTCATCGGCGGGCGCGGAGAGGAGCACCCGAGCGGCCGCTTCGACAGCGCCTGGCCGGCCGAGCTGCGGGCGCGCTACGGCATCCGCAACGCGACGCCCGAGGGCGGAGCGCCGGAGTGGAGCCTCATGACCATGGTCATGAACCACTACAAGCGGCCCAAGCGCTTCTACGTGCGCACGAAGGTCTGGTACACGACCGAGCCGCGCCAGCAGATGTACCCGCTGACGATCGGCAACTGCGCGCATCTGGCCAACGGGATGAGCTACGACGTGCCGGGCGGCGGCGCGCCCGGGTCGACGTTCGTGGATCGCTCGCAGTGGACGGTGCCCTTCAGCGGCCGCATCCTCGGCGGCGGGTCGCACCATCACGGCGGGGCGCTGAACCAGACGTTGCGCAGCGTCTCATGCGGCCGCACGCTGTTCGACGCCAAGGCCTACTACGGCGCCGACGACCACCCGTACAACACGATCCGCCCGATCCTGCACGAGCCGGGGCCGATCGCGAACGGGACGTTCCGGACGCTGCAGGGCATCCCGGTCACGGCCGGGGAGGTGCTCGAGCGCGAGGCCGTGCACTCCAACGAGGAGCTGCACATCGCGGCGATGGGGTTCTGGGCGACCTATTTCGTCCGCGACGACAGCGTGGCGGCGTGCGCGCCGATGCCGTCGGACCTGCGCGAGGTCACCGTGCCCGCGAAGTACGACCAACGCGCGCCGTACGTCTTCGACCGGCCCGTCCCGCAGCTGTTCGCGCCGCGGGGCAAGTGGCGCGCGTTCGACGGCAAGCCGATCGCGATCGGCGACCAGTGGTTCAAATCGCCGCGCCTGACCACGAAGGTAGGGGAGAAGATCACCTGGCAGTTCCAGGGCTCTGAGCCGCACAGCGTGAGCGTGGCCAACGGGCCGCGCGGCTTCTCGTCCAACTACCTCGGCGTCACGCGCGGGTCGTACTCCTTCACACCCACCGTGCCCGGCACGTACAAGCTCACGTGCCTCATCCATCCGACCACGATGAGTCAGACGGTGCGGGTCCGTTAGACGCTGTCGAAGAAGTTCAGGCCCAGGTCGTCGAGCCCGTCCTGGGCCCAGTTGTTGAGCCTCGTCAGCTCACCCGTGAAGAGCATCAGGCCCATCGCGATCAGGATCAGCCCCGACAGCGCGGTGATGATCAGGTAGTGGTCGCGCAGCCACCGGAACGCGGTGGTGGCGCGTGTGAACGCGACCGCGGTGAGCAGGAACGGCACCGCGAGCCCGAGCGAGTAGAACGCGAGCAGGATGCCGCCCTGGCCGACGGTGTCCTGGGTGGCGGCGGCGCTCAGGATCGAGCCCAGCGTGGGGCCGATGCACGGCGTCCAGGCCACCGCGAACGCGGCGCCGGCGATCAGCGGGCCACCGCTGCCGGCCCTGGAGATGAGCGCGTCCGGCCGCCATTCCCGGTTCAGGCGCGGCACGAACGGCGTGAGCAGGAAGAACACGCCGAGCGCGATGATCACGGCGCCGGCGATCTTGTCCAACGTGCCCTTCGCGTCCTGCAGCGTGCTGCCGAGCCCGGTCGCGGTCATGCCCAGCGCGACGAACACCGTCGTGAAGCTCAGGCAGAAGACGATCGCGGGCAGCAGGATCTTCGCCAGGCCGCGCTCGCCGGACTTCATGTCGGCCAGCGAGTAGCCGGAGACGGCGCTCAGGTAGCCCGGGACGAGCGGGAGCACGCAGGGCGAGATGAAGGAGATGAAGCCGACCGCGAAGGCCGCGATGATCGTGGTGTCGACGCCGCCGCTCATCGGCTCAGCTCCGCGTCGAGGCGGCGTGCGTCTTCGGCGCTCAGCGGCGGCGGCAGCTCGGGCTCGGCCGTCGGGCCGCGGCCCCGCCACGTGCGGACGGCGAAGAAGATCGCGGCGAGGGCGGCGAAGGCGGCGAGGATCGGCACGACCCATAGGGTGACGTTGAAGCCGCCGGTGCCCGGGTCGGCCAGGATCTCTTCGCCGTACTCGTCGACGAGCGCGGCCATGATCTGGTCCTTGGTCTTGCCCGCCGCGATCTGATCGCGGATGAACTGGCGCTCCTGCATCGCCACCGGCGAGTTGGACACGCTCAGCACGGTGCCGCACTCCACGCACATCACCTCGTCCTCGATGTCGGGCAGCGAGGCTTCTTGAGCCTGGGCCGGCGCGGCGAGCGCCAGCACGGCGAGGAGGGTGACGAGCACGGCTTTCACGCTTCTTCTGCTAGCAGCTTCGGCAGGTATTTGTCCAGCCAAGCCTGGTCGACCGGGAAGCGTTGCATCGCCGCAATCCGGCCTTTCCGGTCGATGATGAACGTCTCGGGATAGCCGTTGACGCCGAACTCGCGCCCGTACTCACGGTCGCGGTCACGCACGCTCGGGAAGGTCACGTTGACCTCCTCGAGGAACTCCAGCGCCTTGCTCGTCGCGTCCTGCGTGTCCACGCCCAGCACCATCCCACCCTGAGATGAGATCCGGTCGTGCGTGGCCTGCAGCAGCGGCATCTCCTCGCGGCACGGATCGCACCACGAGGCCCACACGTTGAGCACGACGACCTTGCCCTTGTAGTCCGCGAGCGACAGGTTCCCGTCGGCCCCGAGCGCCGGCAACGACGCCACGGGGGCCATCGGCCGCTCTCCGTTGGCCACCGCTTCGTCGAGCGTCGTGTCTCCACCCTTGGAGAACACGCCGTACGCGAGCAGGCCGACGAGAAGAGCGGCCGCGAGGGTCACCGGCCAGAAAACGCGCATCCGCACGTTCCGAAGGGTATCCGCGTCGGTTACACTCCCGACCTCCGCGGGTGTTGTCCAATGGCTAAGACGTTGGCTTCCCAAGCCAAAGATGGGGGTTCGATTCCCCTCACCCGCTCTTTCGCATCTGGCGCGTGATCTGTTTGTGCCACTCGTCCCGCTGACGCTGGGCGGCCCGGCGATCGGTCACCCAGGCGAGCTCACGCTGGAGTTTGCGCCAGGCGGCGATGCGCTCCGGGTCGAGCGCCTCGCGGACGGCGCAGCCCGGCTCGGTGTCGTGGCCGCAGTCGGCGAACCGGCACTCCGTCGCGAGCGAGTCGACGTCGTTGAAGGACTCGCCCGTGCCGTCCCAGAGGCCGGCGACGCGGATCCCAGGCGTGTCGATCAGTGACGCACCCGAAGGCAGCGTGAGCAGCTCGCGGGTGACGGTGGTGTGGCGGCCGCGCCGATCGGACGCGCGCACCTCGTTCGTCTTCATCCGCTCCTCGCCGAGGAGCGCGTTGACGAGCGTCGACTTGCCGGTGCCGGAGGCGCCCAGCAGCACGGCCGTCGTGCCGGGGGTGAGCAGGGAGCGCAGCACGCCCATGCCCTCGCCGGTCACGGCGCTCACCGCGACGGCGTCGGCCACGCCCATCCGCCGCGCCAGCGCCGCCGCGGTCTCGTAGCCGGCCTCGTCCAGGTCGGCCTTGGTCAACACGAGGGCGACCGGCACGCCGCCGGACGCTGCCAGCGCCGCGAAGCGCTCGAGCCGACGGGCCTTGGGGTCGGGCAACGGCTCGGTGACGAGCGCCAGGTCGACGTTCGCCGCCAGCACGTGCGCCGACACCGGGCCGCCGCGCTCGCCGGGCGCCCGCCGGACGATCGTGCCGGAGCGCTCGAAGACGTGCGCGATCGCGCCGCCCTCGTCCACGCCGACCCAGTCGCCGGTGACGGGTGTCTCCGTCAGCCGCCCGCGGGCGGTGACGAGACGGTTCTCAGCTTCGAGGGCGACCAGCCAGTGGCCGCGGTACTGCGCAAGCACCCGCGCACGGGTGAGTTCGGAATGCAACGGAGGATCTCCACATCAATTCGCAAGAAAGGGCAACGACGGCGGGTGCGGACACCAGGCGCGTCGGCCCAGTGCCCGTTCAGGCGGTCGTGGCGAAGATGTGAAGGCGGTGCATCACGTCATGAAGCGTACGGCATGGACGGATGTCCAGCGGTACGGCTATCCCCCGGACCGGTAGCGTCGCGCCATGAAGCAGAGTGTCGTGGTCCTGGTGTTGCTGTTGCTGCTCCCCGCCACGGCGCACGCCCAGAGCGCGGACGAGTTCAACCAGACGCTGCTGGGGGACGGTCCGGCCACCATCTCGCAGGCGTTCACCCGCAGCTACGACTCCTCCGCGTACACGTTCGACGCCCAGTTTCCGACGCAGGAGCGCGACCGCGTGGGGTGCGGCGTGGGCGGCGGATTCCGCTTCGGCGCCCGTACGGCGTGGCATCGCTTCGAGGCGGGTGGCGCGGGCAGCCTGCGATTCTCGGCGTCGAGCAGCTACGACGTGATGCTCTTCGCCTTCAAGACGACGCTGCCGCGTGGGGTGAAGGGCTTCGGGACGAACGTCCTCACCTCCCTCGAGTGCCAGGACGAGCGCCGCGGCCTCGCCGACGAGCTGTTCACCGCCCCCATGCGGGTCGCCGCCGGTGACGTGCTCATGCTCGCCACCGCCAGCTTCTGCGGCACCTCCTCGGGCGCCTGCAACCCGAACGCGACGGGCGGCGCCACGACGCTCACCGTCGAGTTCGCCGCCGACGACCGTGACGGCGACGGCGTGGCCGACGGCGCCGACGCGTGCCCGGACGTGCCGGCCGCGGGAGGCTGTCCCGTCGTCGATCCGGTTCCGAACCCGGACCCGGACGGCGACGGCGTGCTGATCGGCCGTGACCGTTGTCCGACGATCAAGGGCACCACCGACGACGGCTGCCTCGACGCGGATCGCGACGCGATCTCGGACGCCGTGGACGTGTGCCCGACCGTCGCCGGCCTCGGGCGCGACGGCTGCCCGCAGCCGCTGAAGGCCACGTTCTCGAACCTGTGGACGAACTACGCGCGCGGCTCGCGTGTGGAGCGCTTGCAGGTCAAGGCGCCCCGCGGGGCGATGGTGCAGTGGCGGTGCAAGGGGAAGGGGTGCAAACGGCGCAGCGCGACCTTCCCGCAGAAACGCTCGGCCGAGAGCCTGCTCAAGTACGTCGCCCGCAACCGCATGCTCTCGCGCGGCGCGGTGATCGAGGTGCGGGTGACCGCGCCGCTGACCCTCGGCACCTACACCCGGTTCGAGATCCGCGGCAAGCGCCAGAACCCGCGCCGTACGGACCGCTGCATCACGGCCGCGAACAAGCTCATCCGCTGCTGAGCAGCCGCTCGACGGACGCGACCTTGTCCTCGAGCGTCTGCTCGCGATCCCGCCGCTCGTCGAGCTTGAGCACGGTGTAGACGCGCGGGATGCCCAGCTCGAACGGCACCGCGTGGAGCTCGCCGACCAGCGCGAGGATGTCTGCCGTGGAGCCCTCGAGCGAGGTCCCCATCGCGTGCATCGCGTACTTGACGCGGTCCTGCTCGGCGAGCTTGCGCTGGATCGCGGCGATGTACCCGGACGCGCTGACTTCAGCGCGTCCGAGCGAGATCACGGTCAGGTCGGCGGTCGCCACCGCCTCAGGCTTTCACAACCACGGTGCTGACGAGCTTGTCGTGCCAGGCCTGGTTGCGGTTGTCCCACAGCGGCGCGAGGAAGTCGAGGATCGCCACGATGCTGCACAGGTTCATCAGGAATCCCTTGACCAGCCCTTCGCGCACGAACGCCGCGCCGCCCGTGATGCGCTCGCCGCTGTCCTTCACGACGCGGATGCCGACGATCTGCTTGCCCCAGGTCTGGCCGTTGTGGGCCCCGCGGCGCATCGTCAACGGGTAGTAGAGGACGTAGAACAGCAGGAGCCCGGCGTACCAGCCGAGCACGAAGAACGACCCGGCGTCGTCGTCGTCGATCGTCGATAACAGGACGGCGTACATCACACCCAGCGGCGCGCCGACGAGCAGCAGCAGGAACAGCGCGTCGAGCAGGTGGGCGCCCACTCGGCTGCCCCAGCTCGCGAATGGGACCTGCGGCTGCGGCGGCGGCGCTGTCCCGTAGGGCGAGTCGGATGACGGTTCGGGAAACGGCATCGGAGCGCTCATCGAAGCGCTCAGTACCCGCTTCCCGACCGTTGAATCGGTCCTGATTGGACCTTTGGCCTAGGCCTGGACGACCAGGGTGTTGATGATCTTGTCGTGCCAAGCCTGGTTGCGGTCGTCCCACAACGGCGCCAGGTAGTTGAGGATCGTGACGATGAAGCAGATGGCCATCAGGATCCCCTTGATCAGGGTCTCGCGGATGATCGCCGTGCCGGCCGTCATCGGCTCGCCCGTCTCGCGGACGATGCGGATGTTCAGGGCCTGCTTGCCGATCGTCTGGCCGTTGTTCTCACCGGAACGGCCGATCGTCAGGGCGTAGTAGATGGCGCCGATCACGATGAACAGGCCGCTCAAGACGAACTGGCCGGCATCGCTGCTGCTCAGCGCGACGAAGTAGATCAACAGTGGCAGGATGGCCACGATGATCGAGTCGATGATGGAGGCCGCGACGCGGCTCCACCATCCGGCGAACGGCCGGGCGCCCGTTTGGGGCGGCGGCGAGTAAGGTGGCATCTGGGCGCTCATGAGCGCCGGAACCTACCTGCTCTACCAAGCTTGTGCGCTGCCACAGTGCGGGCAGCCGACTTCAGTGCTGACCTCAGCCTTGAAGATGTAGCCGCAAGAGCAGCTGTAGAGCGCAGAATCCTGAAGGACGTTCGCGCGCTGATTGCGCTCACGGCCGGGGCTGACCGTGGCTTTGGACCGCTTGCTCCAGCGGCGGCGGGGAAGGGTCAATGAACTTGTTATCTGCATCTCTCCACTCCCCTTAACGACCAGGGTTCCCAGAGGTTTCAGCTTGCGGTGTTGAGAGTCGTTAGCGCCGTTCGCGTCACGGTCGCGGCATACTGCTGGTGTGGACCCGTCAAGGAAGCGCAGGATCCGGTTCGTCGTCGCCCTCAGCGCCGCCGTTCTGCTCGCCGGCGCACTGGCCCTCACGAGCTTCTCCGCCTCGACCGAGGCGCGTCAGCCCTCGGAGCTGATCAACGCCACGCCGACGCCCGGCGCGAAGTACCAACTGGTCGGCAAGGTCGTCAAGGGCTACGAGACCAAGGGCGACACGACCTACTTCCGCGTGCGCGACCGTGAAGGCACCGTGTCCGTCCCGGTGACCTATGCCGGTCGCCTGCCTGACCCGTTCCGCGCCGACCGCGAGATCGTCGTCGACGTCGTCAAGCAGGGCGACGTCTACGTCGGCCAGGTCGGCACCCTGATCACGAAGTGCCCGTCGAAGTTCACGGCGGACAAGACCAACACCTGACGTGATTGCCGCAGGGCACGCCTGCCTGATCGTCGCGTTCGCCGCGGCGCTCTACGGGATCGCAGCGTCGATCTACGGCGCCCGCGCGCAGCGGCGTGACTTCGTCGCCTCCGGCCGCCGCGCCGTCTACGCGATGTTCGGCGCGACCGCGGTGGCGTTCGTGCTGCTGGAGACCGCGTTCGTGCGCTCGGACTTCACGTACGCGGTCGTCGCCAGCCACTCCTCCACCACGACGCCGCTCTTCTACCGGCTGACCGCGATGTGGTCCTCGCAGGAGGGCTCGCTGCTGCTGTGGCTGTTCTCGCTGGGCCTGTGGTCGAGCCTGATCCTCTTCATCACGCGCCACAAACTGCGCGCGCTCGCCCCGTACGCGACGGCCGTGCTGCTCGGCTTCGGCGCGTTCTTCGCGGGGATCATGCTGTTCGCGGAGTCACCGTTCACGCGCGCGGAGCGCATCGTCGCCGAAGGCGCGGGCCTCAATCCGCTGCTGCGCGACCCGGGGATGATGATCCACCCGCCGATGCTCTACAGCGGCTACACGCTGCTGGCGGTCCCGTTCGCCTTCGCGGTTGCGGCGCTGATCACCCGCCGGCTGGACGCGGAGTGGATCCGCTCCACGCGGCCCTTCACCCTGGCCGCCTGGTGCGCGCTCGGGTTCGGCATCGTGCTCGGCGCCCGCTGGAGCTACCACGAGCTCGACTGGGGCGGCTACTGGATGTGGGATCCGGTGGAGAACGCGTCGGTGATGCCGTGGCTCACGGCCACCGCGTTCCTGCACAGCGTGATGATCCAGGAGCGGCGCGGGATGCTGCGGACCTGGAACGTGTCGCTCGTGCTCGCGACCGGCGTGCTGTCGATCCTCGGGACGTTCCTGGTGCGCTCCGGCGTGCTCAACTCCATCCACGCGTTCGGCGCCTCGACGCTGGGTGTGCCGTTCCTGATCCTGCTCGCCGTGATGATCGCCGGCTCGATCTTCCTCGTCGCGAGCCGCCAGGATTCGCTGAAGTCCGAGCACCGGCTGGATTCGCTGCTCTCGCGCGAAGCGATGTTCGTGCTCAACAACTTCGTGCTCGTGGCGATGTGCTTCGTCATCTTCTGGGGCACGTTCTTCCCGCTGATCGCGGAGGCCTTCACCGGCCGCCAGCGCAACATCGGCCCGCCCGTGTACGAGCGCTTCATCGTCCCGCTGGCGCTCATCCTGGTGCTGCTGTCGGCCGTCGGCCCGGTGATCGCCTGGCGGCGAGCCACGCCCGCGAACCTCAAGCGCAACCTCGGCAAGCCCGCGCTGACGGGCCTGCTCGTGCTGGTGGCGCTGCTCGCGCTCGGCGTGACGAGCTCGGTGACCGCGCTGATCATGTTCACGTTCGCCGGGTTCGTGGTCGGGACGATCGTGCAGGAGTTCTGGCGCGGCACGCGCGCCCGTCGCGCCGCCGCCAAGGAGCCCGTGCCCGTCGCGTTCGTCCAGCTCGTCAAGCGCAACCGGCGCCGCTACGGCGGCTACATCGTGCACGTCGGGATCATCGTGCTGTTCGTCGGCGTGGCCGCGTCCTCGTCGTTCAAGGACGTGCAGGACGTGTCGCTGAATCCGGGCGAGACCGCGGTGGTCGGCGGCAAGGAGTTCACCTACGTCAAGCCGACGTCCGAGCTCGTCGCCGCGCCCAACGGCCGGCTGGAGAAGCTCGTGTTCGGCGCTGAGCTGCGCGTCGAGGGCCAGACGATGCACACGTCCAAGGACTACTTCCCGTCCCAGGACACGTCGCTCGGGCCCGTCTCGCGCTTCTTCGACGGTGAGGCGACCACCGAGGTCGCGCTGAACGCGACGTTCGGCAAGGACACCTGGGCCGCCGTCGCGCCCGACATCGCCAAGCTCCGGCCCCGGATCGAAGAGGGCGACAAGGTCTTCGGCAACGCGGAGGACGACCTCACGGAGACGCAGGCGAACGAGTTCCTCGCCGTCGCGCTGCGTGGGCTCACCGACAGCTACGTCGACAGCCCGCCGCCCGCGCGCTTCCGGCTGGAGGTCAACCCGCTCGTCACCTGGATCTGGATCGGGTCGCTGATCGCCGTCCTCGGCGGCTTCCTCGCCGGCTGGCCGGCCAAGCGCGGCCTCACCAAGATCGCGAGCGCCAAGTACGCGGCGCGCGTCGGCAAGGACGTGCGCGAGCCCGAGACCGAGAGCGTCCCGGCCTAGATGGAGTTCCTGCTGATCCTCGCGGTCGTCGGCGGCGCGGTGCTGGCCGTGACCGGTCCGCTGCGCGGCTCCGCCCGTCACACCGACGAACGGCTGGAGGCCGAGCGCGCGGAGCTCGACGCGCTCAAAGAAGCCAAGTACCGGGAGATCCGGGACGCGGAGCTGGACTATCGGACGGGCAAACTCAGCGAAACGGACTGGAAGTCGCTCGATCGCACCCTGCGCGCCGAAGCCGTCGAGATTTTGAAGCGACTTGACGCGGTCGAGTCGCTACCCTAAGCCGCCGCATGGTCAACACCGTTCTCAGCGTCCTTCAGGTCCCCGTTGCCGTCGGGGTCATCTTCCTCGTCCTGCTGCACTCCGGTAAGGACGCCGGCATGTCGGGCGCCTTCGGCGTCGGCGTCGCCGGTGGCACCTCCGGTGGCTCGCTGATGGAGAAGAACCTGGATCGCTGGACCATCATCTTCGCCGTCGTGTTCGTGCTGAACACCATGGCGATTCTCCTCACCGCGTAAGCGCGACGCCGTCCTTGGTCCAATAGGCCCGCCGCCCGTCCGGGGTGAGCGTGAGCGAGCCTTGCGCGATCGCGCCCTTGTCGAGCGCCGTGACGCTGCCGGGCGGGGTGAGGACGAAGAGCTCCGGCAGGCCGATCACGGCGCCGTAGATGTCCACCGCTCCCGCCTCGAGGATGTAGGCCACGCCGCTGCTGCTCAGCTCGAGCTGGCTGACCCAGCTCCTCGCGCTGTAGCTGAAGTCGTCGCCCTCGCGCAGGTTGTAGATCGTCACCTCGTTGCTGCCGGAGCCATACGGGCTGGCGCCGAGCAGGACCACGCCGACGAACGGGGAGGCGACCGTCGCGGCGTACACGTCGTCGCCGGGCTCGAAGGAGATCGGCTTCCGGTGGCCGGAGCGCAGGCAGCCGAGGAACTCGTAGCCGGCTTCGTGAAAGACCAGCCACCCGCCCGCGTCCGCCGCGTGGGCGACGGTCCGGGCACGCCCGCAGTGACGCTCGCGCCTGCTGCGGAACTCGAAGCGCGGGACCGCCGCGAAGGTCGCCAGCCGGGCCGCGCCGCCCTCCATCCAGTACACGTGGGCGGCGTCGTTGGAGGCCGCGAGCGAACCGGGCGTGGCCGGGCCCGGAGCGACCGTGACCACAGCGCCGGCCGCGGTCATGCGCAGCACCTGGCCACCGGCGACGAAGGTCGCCACGCCGTCGCGGGTGAGGACGAGATCGGTGACCGCGCCGGGCGCGCGCACCCCCGCCTTGGCCCGGCGGCGCAGGTCGTAGACGCGCACCTTGTCCGCGCCGACGGTGACCGCGGCGTACGGGTAGGTCACGCGAGCGAGCGCGTCCTTGCGGGCCCCGACGACGCGGATCGGCTTCGTCGCCGTGCGCGCACACGCGTACCAGCGGCCCTTGTCCGTGTACACGCGACCGCCGAGGTCGGCGGCGACGTCGCGGCCCTGCGTGCAGGCCGCCTGGGCCTCCGACGGCAGGCCCATGAGCAGGGTTGCGACCGCGAGCGCGCTCGCGATCCGCATCTCAGCGGGTGAGGGAGCGTTCGAGCTCCGCCGCGGTGCGCGCGATCTGGCGCGCGACGTGCCGGCGGTGCTCCATGCTCGGGTCGTCTTCGTGCGCCAGCGCGTCAGCCAGCGTGCGAATCAGCCAGAGCGGCGTGCGGAGCGGCTCGTCTACCTCGCCAACCGACGGCCAGGGACGCGCGTTCGGTTCCCCAAGAACGTGCATGCTTGAACCGGTCATCGACCGATTCGCCGGTTTCTAAACCCCAGAAACCTGAGTGATCAGAGGGCGGACTCGTAAAGAGCGAGGATTTCGTCGCGGTCCGCGGCCGGCGGGGTGAGCCGGAGCTGGGGCCGAGCGGCGGCCGCTTCGGCGCAGTCGGGCAGCACGGCGGGGTCCACGCCGAGCTCGGCGAGGCGGCCGGCGCCGGCGTACGCGCGGATCCGCAGCGCGACCTCCACGATGTCTTCTCCGACGGCCGCGTTGAGGGCGTCGATCTCGCTCGGAAAGCGCCACGCGAGCGCCCCGATGGTGTGCGGGAGGATCGCCGCGTTCGCCGCGCCGTGCCCGACGCCGGCGACGCGCACGAGCGTCTGGGCGAGCACGTGGTGCAGCGCGAGCGCGCTGTTGTCGAGCGCGTAGCCCGCGAGCAGCGAGCCGAGCGCCAGCAGGTCACGGTCCGGCTCGTCCCCGACCCAGCCGGCGAACAGCAGCCGCGCGGCCTCGTGGGCGGCGAGCGTGGCGACCGGGTTCGCGTTCGTCACGCACGGCGCTTCGACCGCGTGGCCCAGCGCGTTCAGCGAGCTCGCGGCGAGCTCCGCGCGCGGCTGGGAGGCGGCGAGCGCGGGGTCGACGATGACGACGGCGGGCCGCACGCGCGGTGTGGACTCGTCCACGCCGGCCGCGTGCCGGTGGATGCGGGTCAGCTCGGCGCCGGACAAGGTGGTGGGCACCGCCATGGCCCGCGGGACCCCGCCGGAGGGCGCGGCTCCGCCCGCCTGCGCGGCGACGATGGCTTTGGCGACGTCGACGACGCGCCCGCCGCCGAGCGCGACGATCCGATCGCCGCGCACGTGCTGGAGCATCTCCGCGGCGAGCTGGTCGACGTGCCCGGGGGAGACGATGTGCGCCTCGCCCGCGCTCGCGGCGACTTCCGGCGCGGTCTCGAGCGCCCGCGCCGTGGTCAGCAACGTGTAGCCCGGCCCACCGAGCGTCTCGACCGCGTCCGCGAGTGCGCCTCGCCCGAAGACGATCGTGCGCTCCCCGTCGACCCAGCGGAAGCTACGCACCCACCGGGTCCTCGTACCAGGAGTACGCGTAGCTCGGGTCGTCGAGGTCGCGCGAGAGCGTCGTGAGCTTCAAGGGCCGGAACGTATCGCACATGACCGCCAGCTCGGAGGTCTCCTTGATGCCGAGCGACTTCTCGACCGTGCCCGGCTGCGGGCCGTGCGGCAACCCGGAGGGATGCAGCGTGAACGAGCCGATCTCCACGCCCTTGCGCGCGGCGTAGTCGCCGTCGACGTAGTACATGACCTCTTCGCTCTGCACGTTGGAGTGGTGGTAGGGCAGCGCGACCGCCATCGGGTCCCAGTCGAGCATGCGCGGGCAGAACGAGCAGATCACGAAGTTCGGGCCCTGGAACGTCTGGTGCGCGGGCGGTGGCTGGTGCAGGCGGCCGGCCTTGGGCTCGAAGTCGGCGATGTTGAACGTGTACGGGTAGACGTAGCCGTCCCAGCCGAGCACGTCCAGCGGGTGGTAGTCGAGCACGTAGTCCTGGTAGCCGCCGCGCACGCGGACCTTGACGTGGTGCTCGTCCCGCGAGCGGTGCGTCACCAGTTCGCTCGGGGGATGGAAGTCGCGCTGCGAGAACGGCGCGTGCTCCAAAAGCTGCCCGTACCGGTTCCGGTAGCGGTTCGGGGTCTCGATCTCGCCCGGCGTGTAGAACGTCAGCCAGCGCTGGGGCTCGTCGAAGCGGAAGCGGTAGGTCGTCCCGCGCGGGATCACGACGTAGTCGTGCTTGCGGTACGGCAACGTCCCGAAGATCGTCTCCACGACCCCCGACCCCTCGTGGACGAAGATGACCTCGTCGCCCTCGCCGTCGCGGTAGAAGTAGTCGGCCTCGCGCTCGGGCACGCACATCCCGATCTCGACGTCGGCGTTGTACTGGAGCACCCGCCGCCCCAGCACCGAGTCCCCGGACGGCTCCAGCGACATCGTGTGCGTGAGCCGGTGCACGTGCGTGTCCGGCACCCACTCCTCGAGCTCGATCTTGTTGAACTCGCCGACGTCCTTCACGCGGCAGGGCGAGAACAGGTGGTAGAGGATCGACTCGTTGCCGGAGAAGCCCTCGAAGCCCATGACCTCCTCGACGAGCAGGTTCTCGGTCTCCTCATCGCGGAACTGCACGTGCCGCTTGGCGGGGATGCGGCCCATCGACGCGTAGCGCATCAGTCTCTCCTGGAGGTCGGGTTCACCACGCGCCCGACGAACAGCTGCGTGCCGGTCGGGGCGTGCTCGATGGCCCACGTGAAGGGGCGGTCGAAGGTCAGGTGGAACGGGTTCATCGGCATCGAGACGGTGCGCATGGTCACCGCGGTGGTGGCGGCGGCGCGCGTGCCGGCCTCGTCCACGTCGACGCGGGCGCGCTGCAGGATGCGGCCGAGCGCCTTGTCGCCCGGCCCCTCGATCAGCGCGTCGAGGTCACGGCCGGGCTCCAGCCGCAGGCCGAGCAGCTCGTCGAGCTCGAGCGAGCTCTCGGTGGTGAAGCGCGGCAGCTCGACGGTGCCCTGCCCGAGCTCCCACTCGACGTCGTGCCACTCGCCGAGCATGGCCACGAAGCGCAGGTCGTGCTCGACGTACGGGAGCCGGATCGCGTCCTCGGCGTGCTCGAATCGCGCCTCGACGCGCATCATGTCCACCTCGCCGGCACCCTCGAACGGCGCCTTGCGCGTGTCCTCGAACGGGTGCTTCCACTTGCCGTCGAAGTACTCGGCGTCGGTGATCACGGCGATCTCGTCGTCGCCCAGATCCTCGAGGATGCGCGGGATCATCCCGTGCGTCTGCTCGTTCGACCACGCGTTGATCGCGGCCAGATCGAGTGGTCCGGTGTCGAGCGTGAGCTTGGGGCCAGGACGGTAGTCCGCATGCAGCCACGCGGCCTGCGCGCTGATGACGCCCGGGACCTCCGGCGGCATCGTGTACTGCTCGAGCGCGCGCCGGGTCTCACCCGTCGCGCCCTCGCGAACCACGCTCAGCGCGCGTGTCAGGCCGTACGGCGAGTAGACGACGTCACCGCTGAGCTTGTCGAGCATGCCTACAGGTTGCCGCGCAGCGCCTGCTCGCGCTCGATGGCCTCGAACAGGGCCTTGAAGTTGCCGTCGCCGAAGCCGCGCGCGCCGTGGCGCTCGATCACTTCGAGGAACACCGTCGGGCGGTCGCCGATCGGCTTGGTGAAGATCTGCAGCAGGTAGCCCTCGTCGTCGCGGTCGACCAGGATGCCGAGGCGCTTGAGATCCTCGAAGTCCTCGGCGATCTCGCCCACGCGACCCGGCGCGTCGTCGTAGTAGGTCTCTGGCGTGTTGAGGAACTCGATCCCGCGCTCCTTGAGCTGCTCGACCGTGCGCACGATGTCGCGCGTGGCGACCGCGATGTGCTGCGCGCCGGCGCCGCCGTAGTACTCCAGGTACTCGTCGATCTGCGACTTGCGCTTGCCCTCGGCCGGCTCGTTGAGCGGGAACTTCACGCGCCCGTTGCCGTTGGTGACGACCTTCGACATCAGCGCGGAGTACTCCGTCGAGATGTCGTCGTCGGAGAAGTGGAGCATCTCCCGCATCCCGAAGACGTCCTCGTAGTACTTGACCCACTCGTCCATGTGGCCGAGCTCGACGTTGCCGACGATGTGGTCGATCGCAAGCAGGCCCGCATCACCGCTGTCGTGGTCGCGCGTGGCAAAGCCGGGCAGGAATGCGCCCTTGTAGCTTTTGCGGTCGATGAAGGTGTGGATCGTGTCGCCGTAGGTGGCGATCGAGGCGCGCCGGACCGTGCCGTCGTCGTCGGAGACGTCGTAGGGCTCCTCGACGCCGCGCGCGCCGCGCGCGGTGGCCTCGCGGTAGGCGTGGTCCACGTCCGGCACGCCCAGCGCGATCACCTTCACGCCGTCGCCGTGGCGCGCGACGTGCTCGCCGATCGCGTGGCCCGGGACGAGCGCGCCCGTGAGCACGATCCGGATCCGCCCCTGCTGGACCACGTGCGAGGCACGATCACGCACGCCGGTCTCCAGGCCCGCGTACGCGACCTCCTTGAAACCGAGGCTGCGCACCCAGAACGACGCGGCCTGCAGCGCGTTGCCGACAAAGAACTCCACGTGGTCGATGCCGTGGAGCGGCATGAAGTCTTCAGTCTTGCTCGGGGCGACGATCGGCTGGGTGGACATGCACTTCATGATCCGCCGCCGCGGGAGTGTTCTCAATGCCGATCCGTTGCGCGTATATGGGAGGATGGCGCCGCATGGACGACATCGACCGGCAAATCGTTGCGCTGCTCCGTCAGGACGCGCGCCGCTCCTTTCAGAGCATCGGAATGCGCGTGTCGCTGTCGGCTCCGGCCGTCAAGCGGCGGGTGGACCGGCTGGAGGCCGACGGCGTGATCCGCGGCTACACGGCCCGCGTGGACCCTGGACGCTTCGGCTGGACCACCCACGCGCTGGTCGCGCTCTTCTGCGAAGGGCGGATGCCGGCGCAGGAGGTGCGCGAGGCCGTGGAGCGCCATCCGGAGGTGGAGGCGGCCTACACCGTGGCGGGCGAGGCGAGCGCGGTCGTGCACGTGCGGGCGCGCGATACGGCGCACCTGGAGGAGACGCTCGAGCGCATCCGGGACCACCCGGGTGTCACTAGGACACAGACACAGATTGTGCTAAGCACCCTGTTCGACCGTCCTTTTGAAGCTTGAGCACAAGAATTCGCCTCATAATCCTTGCTTTCCCCTTAAGAAGGTCAAGGGGACTGTGGGTAGCCTCCATGCCATGACGCCTCTTGAGCGCCGTGTGAACATGGCTGCAGTCTTCATCCCCTTTGCCGTCACCGCCGCTGCTATCCCGCTGCTCTGGGGTAGCTGGCTCGGTTGGTCCGACGTCGCCGTCTTCGTGCTGATGTATCTCCTCAGCGGGATCGGCGTGACGGTCGGCTTCCACCGGATGCTGACCCATCGTTCCTTCAAGACGCACAAGGTGACCCAGTACGTCTTCGCGTACCTCGGGATGCTCTCCGTGCAGGGCCCGGTCATCGACTGGGTCGCGGATCACCGCAAGCACCACGCGCACACCGATCAGGAGGGCGACCCGCACTCCCCGCACGTGGGTGAGGACGGCGGCGCCATGGGCGCGCTGAAGGGCCTCTGGCACGCGCACACCGCCTGGCTCTGGCGCACGCACGGCCAGGCCCGCGCGCACAAGTACGCCAAGGACCTCGTCGAGGATCGCGGCATGCGCATCCTCAACCGCAAGTTCCCGCTGATCGCGCTCGCCTCGCTGCTCATCCCCGCCGTGCTCGGCGGCCTCATCAGCTGGAGCTGGATGGGCGCCCTCACCGGCCTCATCTGGGGCGGCTTCGTCCGCATCTTCCTCCAGCACCACGTCACGTGGTCGGTCAACTCGGTCTGCCACTTCTTCGGCAAGCGCCGCTTCGACGTCGAGGATCACTCCACCAACGTCTTCTGGCTCGCCATCCCGTCCTTCGGCGAGAGCTGGCACCACAACCACCACGCCTTCCCGCGCTCCGCCGCGCACGGCCTCAAGTGGTACGAGATCGACCCGTCGCAGATGATCATCGGCGCGATGAAGCGCGTCGGCCTCGCGTGGGACGTCGTCGTGATCACGCCCGAGCGTCAGGCGCAGAAGCTCGTCGGCGCCGAGAAGCCGGTCAAGAAGCGCAAGGAAGAAGAGAAGGTCGCCGAACCGGTCGCCTAGTCCGGCAAGGCCTCGCCGAGCGTTCTGATCGAGCGCTCGGTGATCGGGCTGGCGACGACGATGATCTCGTCGGCGCCGGCCTCACCCAGTTCTCGGAGCGCGTCGGCAAAGCGCGCTTCGGGGACCGCGGGCACCTCCGTGCGGCGCTCCACCGGCTGCCCGTCCAACTGGACGAGCATGCACGCGCTGCGCTCGAGGTGGGGCGCGAACTGCGCCTGGAGCTCGGCGAAGCCCTCGGGCGTGTTGCCGTAGTCCTCCCACCACGTGTTCCAGCTCGTGCAGTGCTCGGCGGCGATCGCGTGCATGCGCGGCCCGTTGGAGCCGAGCATCAGCGGCACCGGCCGCGCCGGCTTCGGCAGCAGCACGACATCGTCGGCCTGATGGAACGTCCCGTCGAGCGTCACCCGTTCACCCGCCAGCAGGCCGCGGATGATCGTGAACGCCTCCTCGAAGCGCGAGACGCGCTTGTCGTACGGGATGCCGAACGCGGCGAACTCGCGACGGTTCCAGCCCGAGCCGAGCCCGAGCGTGAAGCGCCCGCCCGACACCTCGTCGATCGTCGCCGCCATCTTCGCGATCAGCCCCGGCGGGTGAAAGCCGGCGCACGCCACGAGCGGCCCGATCGTCACCTTCGACGTCGACGCCGCGAGCGCGCTCATCAGCGTCCACACCTCCCACGGCGCCCGGTCCGGGTTGTCGTACAGGAGATGGTCGCCGACCCAGATCGAGTCGAACCCGACCTCGTCGGCCGCCTTCGCCATCGCGAGATATTCGGGCCAGCGCACCTCGCGCTCGACCTCGGGGAGTTGGATGCCTACGCGCATGAGCGGCGAAACGATAAATGGGGTGCGAAGTCTTCGTTGCGCCAGCAGGACGAAGACTCCGCACCCTCGTGGGTCCGGTCGGGACCTACGTCTTGGCCTTCGGTGACTCGACGCGAATCACAAGAGCAACCGAGGCAACAATGATTCCAGCGCCCAAAAGCGTCAACGGGGTTATCGATTCGTTGAGAATCAGCCAACCCAGAGCGATCGCGACCACCGGGTTCACGTACGCGTACGTGGAAACCTTGGAAATGGGCGCGTTCTGCAGCAACCACGCGTACGACGAGTACGCCAGCAGCGAGCCGAACGTGATCAGGTAGATGAGTCCGCCTACGGACCGCGCCGACCACTCACCGGGGTGCACGTCACCGAGTTCGCCGCCGATCATGCCGGCCGAGAAGATGACGAGGCCGCCGATCAGGCTCTGCCAGGCGGTGGAGACGAACGGGTCACGCGGGAGCGAGATGCGCGGGGAGGAGAAGGAGCCGACGGCCCACATCACCGCGGCGAAGACGCACGCCAGCAGGCCGAGCAGCGTCGCGTCGCCCTCCGGCTTGAGCAGCAGGACGAGCCCGCCGAAGCCGACGAGCACGGCGCCGAGCGACTGCCACGAGATCCGCTCGCCCGTGGCCTTGCGCAACAAGATCACCCACAGCGGGATCGAGGCGACCAGCAGCGCGGCGAGGCCGGAGGGAACGGTCTGTTGGGCGACCGAGATCACGGCGTTCGCGCCGGGCAACATCAGGCCGACGAACGCGGCCGACAGCAGCTCCGCCCGCGTGGGCTTGAGCACGCTGAGGCCTTTGCGCCAGGCGAGGATCGGCAACAGGATCAAGCCGACCGCGATGAATCGCGAGCCGGCGGCCAGCAGCGGGGGCATCGTCTCGACCATGAGCGCGATGCCCAGGTAGGTCGAGCCCCACACGATGTAGACGATCCAGAGCGCCGTCCAGATCTGCCAGGAAGGGGGTTCGGCCTCTGCACGGGCGGGGACAGCCCGCGCAGAGGCCTCAATCGCCGTCATCAGGTGCGGAGACCTCGGGCCCGGTAGGCCAGCAGGTCGACGACGTCCGCGGTGTGGCGGAACGGGTCGGCCACGCGCTCGCCGGTGCTGACGGACAGCGCCGCGACGAGCTCGTCGTCGGTCTCGGCGAGCAGGACGTCACCGGTGGGGACTTCCCGCGAGTCGAGCTCGGCGAGGCGGCGCAGGGCGGGCCCGTCAGAGCCTCGGGCGGCGCGGATGACGACTGTAGGAGAGGCGGTGTGGGGGGCGAGAGCGGCCATGGTGTGTTCCTTTGCAACGATGCTGGTGGGCAGGACGTGAGATCTATGGTGGCTATTCCCTCGCATCAGTTCAAATGACCTTTCGCAGTGCCTGGTATAAGAAGAACTGATGCTTGACGTTCGCCGTATGCGGGTCCTCCGGGAGGTCGCTCTCCGCGGCTCCTTCAGCGCCGCCGCCGAGGCGTTGAGCTTCACCCAATCCGCCGTCAGCCAGCAGATCGCGGCGCTCGAGCGCGAGGCCGGCTGCTCGCTGGTGCAGCGCAACGCGCGCGGCATCCGCCTCACCGAGGCGGGCGAGGCGCTCGTGCGGCACACGGACGCGATCGTCGCGCGGCTCTCCGAGGCCGAGGCCGAGCTGGAGGCCATCAACGGCGTCCGCGGCGGCCGCCTGCGGCTCGCCTCGTTCGAGTCCGCCGCCGCCTCGATCATGCCGCTCGCGATCGCGGCCTTCCGTGTCGCGCACCCGGGCGTGGAGCTGTCGATGATCGTGACCGAGCCGGAGGACGCCGCGCCGCTGCTGAAGACCGGCGAGCTGGACCTGGCGCTCGGCTACGACTCGCGCGTGCGCGGCGAGGTCGACGGCATCGCCCGGACGCAGCTGTTGTCGGACCCGATGTTCGTCGCGATGCCCGCGGATCATCCGCTGGCGCGCAAGCGCGGCCTGCGGTTGGCGGACCTGGCCGACGATCCGTGGATCGGCAGCGTCATGGACTGCGAGTGCAACCGGCTGGTGAACCGGGCGTGCGCGGTCGCCGGCTTCGAACCGCGGATCGAGTTCGAGACGGACGACTACACGGCCATGCAGGGCTTCGTGGCCGCGGGTGTGGGCGTGTGCCTGATCGCGGAACTCGGCCTCACGAGCGTGCGCGAGGACATCGTGATCCGCTCACTCGGGCGCGAGACGCCGATCCGAGAGGTGTACGCCGCGACGGCGCTGGATTCTCACCGGACGCCTGCCACGCAGGCGATGCTGGAGATCCTGCAGGGCGTTGCGGCTCGATATGAGAGCCGCCGCCCGCAGCTGCAACTCGTGGGCTAGCCGCCCACGAGGTGGTTGAACGCTAGATCTGCTCGCCGGTGACGGCGGGGTGCTTGTCGAGATCGACCTCGTGATCCAGGCCGACGTCGTTGGGGGCACCGATCTCGATGGTGCCGGCGCCGATGGGCTCGATCTTGCGGGCTTCACGGCGGGCGTTCTTCTCGGCGCGCTTCTCGCGCACCTTCTGCTCACGGTTGAGCTTGGCGAAAGTCGTTCGCTTCTTGGAGCTGGACGCCATACGGGTCCGTCCCTTCGTCGTGTTGAAGCCACGCGGGGACGAGCCGGGCGGCAGTACATCCAGATTAGCGCTTGCGGAGGCAATCGTCGGGTAACCGCACCCCGATTGGCAAGGTAGCGGCAAGGTGCGGTCAATCCCCACGCCGCACCGTATAGGGATGCCCGCGCCTGATTCCCCTCCGACGAGCGTCGTCCAGCGGTGGACGCTCGCCGCTGTACTCGCCGCCACCGCGATTCTCATGCTCGACATCGCGGTGGTGAACACCGCGCTGCCGACGCTCCAGATCGACCTGAACACGGACCTGCACGCGCTCAAGTGGGTGCTGGATGCGTACACCCTGGCGCTGGCCAGCGTCGTGCTGACCGCGGGCTCGCTCGCCGACCGCTTCGGCCGCCGCCGGCTGTTCGCGATCGGCGTGACCGTCTTCACGGTCTCCTCGGCCGCCGCGGCCGCTTCAGGCTCGATCGAGTTCCTGATCGCCACGCGTGCGGTCCAGGGCCTCGGCGCGGCGCTGATGTTCGCCGTCTCGCTGGCGCTGCTCAGCCACGCGTTCCGCACGCCGCAGGAGCGAACGGGCGCGTTCGCCGCCTACGGCGCCACGATCGGCGCGTCCTTCGCCCTCGGTCCGTTCGTCGGTGGAGCGCTCACCGAGTGGCTCGGCTGGGAATGGGTGTTCCTGGTCAATGTGCCGATCGGCATCGTCGTGTTCGCGATCTGCGTGACCAAGCTCGTCGAGTCGCGTGACCCGCAGCCGCCGAAGATCGACTTCCCGGGCCAGATCACGCTCGTGGCCGGTCTCTTCGCGCTCGTCTACGGCCTGCTCAACGCGGCTGAGGACGGCTGGGGCGCGGGCCACGTCGTCGCCGCGCTCGCCTCCGCCGTCGGCCTGCTGAGCGCGTTCATCGCCATCGAGGCCACCTCGCGCGCCCCGATGGTCCCGCTCGGCATGTTCCGCAACCCGCGCTTCGCGGGCGCGCAGATCGCCGCGATGGCGATCTCCGCGGGCCTGTTCTCGACCTTCATCTACATCATGATCTTCCTGCAGGACGTGAAGGGCTACTCGCCGATGGAGGCGGGCCTGGTGCTCGTCCCGGGCACGATGGTGAACCTGTTCTGCGCGGCGGCCACGGCCAAGATCGGCACCAAGGTGCCGCCGGTGGCGCTGATCGCGGGCGGCCTCGGGCTCGTCTCGGTGGGCATGGTGATCAGCGCGGTGATGATCAGCGCCGACATGACGTGGCTGGAGCTGCAGGTCGGCTTCATCATCGCGATGGCCGGCACCGGCCTGTTCAATCCGGCCGTGAGCGCGGTGGCGCTGGACGTGCCCGAGCGCGTCGCCGGGCTGGCGACCGGTATCCACGACACGGCCCGTCAGGCCGGCGTGGCCATCGGCATCGCCGCGCTCGGCACGCTCGTCAGCGTCACCGACATCGTCGGCAGCCTGCAGGACGTCATGTTCGCGGGCGCGGCGATCGGCGCCGTGGGCGCGGTCGGCTCGCTCTTCCTCTTCCGGCGCCCGGTCACGCCCGGCGCCACGGCTGCGGTGGCTCAGGCCGCTGCTTAGGACTGCGCCAGGCCGTTCGCGTACGCGTACACGACGGCTTGCGCGCGGTCGCGCGCGCCGATCTTGGCGAACAGGTGGTTGACGTGGCTCTTGACCGTCGCGGTCGAGACCACCAGGCGCTCCGCGATCTCCGCGTTGGTGAGGCCCTCGGCGATCAGGCCGAGGACCTCCGCCTCGCGGGGTGTGAGCTCGTCGGGGAGCGGCTCCATCGCGGGAGCGCTGACGGCCGCGAGGACGTGATGCTGGATCGCCGGGTCCAGCGCCGCCTCCCCGCGGGCCACGGCCTCCACCGCCGCCTTGATCTGCCCGGCGCCCGCGTCCTTGGTCAGGTACCCGCGGGCGCCGGCGCGCAGCGCGCCGAGCACGGAGGCGTCGTCGGCGTACGTGGTCAGCGCGATCGACGCCGTGCCACGTTGCGCCAGTCGCCGGATCGCCTCCGTGCCGTCCATGCGCGGCATGCGGAGGTCCATCAGCACGACGTCGGGGTTGTGCTGGGCGGCGAGCGCGAGCGCCTCCTCGCCGTCGGCGGCGGTGCCGACGAGCTCGATCCCGTCGAGCAGCCCGAGCAGCGTCCCGAGGCCTTCGCGGACCACGCGCTGGTCGTCGGCGAGCAGCACCCTTATGCCGGCAGCCATAGCTCCACCCGGAATCCGTCGTTGGTAGGACCGGCGTTGAGGCGGCCGCCGAGCAACTCGGCGCGTTCGCGCATGCCCGTGAGTCCGTAGCCGCTGCCGTTCATCGTCGGGGCGGAGTCTCCATGGTCGGAGACGGTCAGCGTGGTGCCGTCGGGGGCGTAGTCCAGCTTGAGCTCCACCCGCTCGGACGTGCTGTGGCGGCGGACGTTCGTCAGCGCCTCCTGCGCGGTGCGGTAGAGCGCGAGCTTGGCCTCCGAGGAGGGGTCGGTCGGCGTGCCGGTGACGGTGAAGGTCGCGCCCGGAAACGTCGCGGCGAGGTCCTCGATCGCGGGCAGGTCGTCGCCGCGCAGGGCGCTGATCGCCTGGCGCGCCTCGGTCAGCCCGTTGGTGGCCAGATGATGCGCGCGCTGCAGGCTCTCGACGACCTCGGGGTCGGAGTGCTTGCTCTGGGCGAGCAGCCGGGCTCCTTCCAGCTGCAGCGCCAGGGCGGAGAGCGAGTGCGCGAGCACGTCGTGCAGCTCACGCGCCACCCGGCCGCGCTCGGCCAGCGCGGCCGACTCCGCGTGCGCGCTGCGGGACTGGTGCAGCTCGTCCGCGGTGGCGGCGAGCCGGCGCACGAGGCGCATGATGAAGAACCACGGCGCCAGGCTGAACAGCAGCCCGATGATCAGTCCCGCGGCCTCGTCCTCGAACGCGAAGATCAGGACGAGGCCTCCGACCGTGGTCAGGCACAGCAGCGCCGCGGCCTGGTTGTCCAGGCGCAGCCCCGCGAGCACGACGATGAAGTACACGCCGACGTAGCCGGCGCTGTCGGGCTGGAAGGCGGCGAAGAGCAGCACCGCGACCCCGACCGTGCACAGACCGGTGAAACGCGCGCCCGGCCACCACTCGTCGCGGCGGATCGAGAGCGTCAGGCCGACAGCCATCAGGACGATCGCCAGCGTGACGAACAGCCCGTCCTCGCTCCAGCCGGGCTTGGGGTCTGTGAACAGCGCGGAGAAGAAGAGCGCGAAGACCGACGCGAACGCGATCACCCGCATGGCCAGCGGAGGGCCGTGTCTGCCGGGCGGGGAGAGATCGCGGAGCCTCACTGCGGACAACGGTACGGCTCATCGTCTGCTCCTTCATCGGCGCCACGGTGGAAGCCGTCTCCACCCAGGGGTGGAGACGCAAGTTCGACCCGCGCGCCGATGACGAGGAGGCCCTGAGATCCGATGCTTTCCGACATGACAGCCATTGAGATCAGCGGGGTTCGCAAGACCTACGGCGAACACGTGGCGCTCGACGGTGTGGACCTGACGGTCGCGCGCGGCGAGGTGCTCGCGCTGCTCGGACCCAACGGCGCGGGCAAGACGACGCTCGTCGAGATCCTGGAAGGCCACCGCCAGGCCGACGCGGGCAGCGTGTCCGTGCTCGGCTTCGACCCCGCCCGCCGCGACCGCGCGTTCCGCGAACGGATCGGCGTGGTGCTGCAGGATACCGGGCTCGACCCCATGATCCGCGTGCGTGAAGCCCTTGAGCTCTACTCGGCCGCGTATCCGCGCCGGAGGGACCTCGACGAGGTGCTCGAGCTCGTCGGGCTGGGCGACCGCGGGGAGGCCAAGGCGAGCGAGCTGAGCGGCGGCCAGCGCCGCCGGCTCGACCTGGCGCTCGGGATCGTCGGTGACCCGGAGCTCGTGTTCCTCGACGAGCCCACCACGGGCTTCGACCCGGCCGCGCGGCGCCAGTCGTGGGAGCTGATCGACGGGCTGCGCGATCTCGGCAAGACGATCTTGCTGACCACGCACTACATGGACGAGGCCCAGCACCTGGCCGACCGCATCGTGGTGCTGGCGCAGGGTCGCGTGATCGCCGACAACACGCCGGACAAGCTCGGGCGGCCCGAGGACACCGTCGTGTCCTTCCGGGTCGTGCCCGGCATCACGCTGCCCGCGGGCGCGCGCGTCGAACGCGGGATCGCGTCCTTCACCAGCGC
This sequence comes from Solirubrobacter taibaiensis, assembly GCA_027587225.1. Lineage (GTDB taxonomy): Bacteria > Actinomycetota > Thermoleophilia > Solirubrobacterales > Solirubrobacteraceae > Solirubrobacter > Solirubrobacter taibaiensis. The sequence continues at coordinate 18,180 of JAPDDQ010000040.1, read as the reverse complement.
CGCGCCGACACGCGACCTGGCCCCGATCCTCGGCTGGGCCGCCGCGCACGACGTGGAGCTCGACGGCCTCACCGTCGCCCGGCCCACCCTCGAAGACGTCTACCTGGAGCTGACCGCATGATCGCCCTCACCCAGACGTGGGTGCTCGCCCGCATCCGCCTGACGCTGCGCAACCCGCGCGCCCTTGTCTTCACCTTCGCGTTCCCGCTGATCCTGATCGTGCTGTTCAGCGCGCTCAACGGGAACGCCGAGGTGGACGCGTACGGCGAGAAGATCCGCTTCGCCCAGTTCTATACGCCCGCGATCGCGATCTTCAGCCTCGTGACGGCCTGTTACACGAGCCTCATCCTCGGCATCGCCAACGCGCGCGATCAGGGCCTGCTGAAGCGTGTGCGGGCCACGCCGCTGCCGATGGGGATCTACCTCGGGTCGTGGGTGACGGGCGCGATGCTCACCGGGATCGGAGCCATCGTGCTGCTGTTCTGCGTGTCGGTGCCGGCGTTCGGCGTGGAGATCACCGCCTCGAAGCTGCCCGCCGCGGCCTTGACGCTGGTGCTCGGGTCCGCGTGCCTGGCGTCGCTGGGCGTGGCGGTCGCGTCGCTGGTCAAGGACGCCGACCAGGCCATGCCCGTCGCGCAGCTCACGTTCCTGCCGGTGTCGTTCATCTCCGGCATCTGGTTCCCGCTCGACGGCGCGCCCGACTGGCTCGTGAACGTCTCGCACTTCTTCCCGCTCTCGCACATCGTCACCGCGTTCGGGTCGTGCTTCACCCCGGGCCGCTCGTTCCACGCGGGCGATCTCGTCCCGATCGTGATCTGGACCGTGGTGGGGCTGTTCGTGGCGGTGCGCCGGTTCCGCTTCGAGCCGTAACCTGCGCGGCATGTCGTGGTTCCAGAGCGCGGTCGTGTACCAGATCTATCCGCGGTCGTTCGCGGACGCCGATGGCGACGGGATCGGTGATCTGCGCGGGATCATCGGCCGGCTCGACTACCTCGCGGAGTTGGGTGTCGACGTGGTGTGGCTGTCGCCGTTCTATCCCTCGCCGCAGGACGACAACGGCTACGACATCAGCGACTACCAGGACGTCGATCCCGTGTTCGGGACGCTGGCCGACTTCGACGAGCTGCTCGAGGGGCTGCACGCGCGGGAGATGAAGCTCGTCATCGACCTGGTCGTCAACCACACCTCGGACGAGCACCCCTGGTTCCGCGATCCCGAGAAGCGCGACTGGTACTGGTGGCGCACGACGCCGCCGAACGAGTGGCGCTCGTTCTTCAGCGGGCCGGCGTGGGAGCTCGATCCCGAGAGCGGCGCGTACTACCTGCACCTGTTCTCGCGCAAGCAGCCGGATCTGAACTGGGAGAACCCGGCGGTCCGCGAGGCCATCTACGCGATGATGCGCTGGTGGCTGGACCGGGGCGTCGACGGCTTCCGCATGGACGTCATCAACCTGATCTCCAAGGACCTCGAGCGCGACGTGTACTTCAACGGCCCGCGGATCCACGAGTTCCTGCAGGAGATGCACCGCGAGGTGTTCGACGGGCGCGACGGCCTGCTGGCGGTGGGCGAGATGCCGAACGTGTCCGTGGAGGACGCACGGCTCTACACCGACCCGGAGCGGCGCGAGGTCGACATGGTGTTCCAGTTCGAGCACGTGTCGCTGGACCAGGGGCCGGACTCCAAGTGGGACCTCCACCCGCTGCAGCTGCTCGACCTCAAGCACTCGCTCGGCCGCTGGCAGGAGGGCCTGGCCGACGTCGGCTGGAACTCCCTGTACTGGGACAACCACGACCAGCCGCGGGCGGTGTCGCGGTTCGGCGACGACGGTGAGCACCGCGTAGCCGCCGCGAAGATGCTGGCCACGGTCCTGCACCTGCACCGCGGCACGCCGTACGTCTACCAGGGCGAAGAGCTCGGCATGACCAACACGCTCTTCAACACCATCGAGGACTTCCGCGACATCGAGTCGTTGAACCACTACCGCGAAGCCGTGGAGGGCGGCGCCTCACCCGACGAGGTGCTGCAAGCGCTGCGGTACATGGGCCGCGACAACGCCCGCACCCCGATGCACTGGGACGCGGGGCGCCACGCGGGATTCACGGACGGTGAGCCGTGGATCGCCGCCAACCCCAACCACGTCTCGATCAACGCCGAGGCCGCCGTCGCGGACCCGGACTCCGTCTTCCACCACTACCGCCGCCTGATCGAGCTCCGCCACTCGCTCCCGGTGATCGCCACGGGGGACTTCACGATGCGGCTCCCGGACGACGAGCGCGTCTACGCGTTCACGCGGACCTTGGACGGCGATGAACTGCTCGTGCTCGGCAACTTCACCGGGGACCCGGTGGAAGTCGAGCTTCAGGGGTGGGACGGCTCCGAGGAAGTGCTCATCGGGTCGCCGGGCTTGGCGTTGGGTCCGTGGGAGGGGAAGGCGCTGCGGCGCTCAGTGGCCTGAGCACCTGGTAGATGACGACCGCGGCGATGGTGCCGAGCGTGATGCCGGCGAACGTGTAGTCGCCCCAGTTGAGCGTGTAGTCGCCGGCGCCGACGATCAGGGCGACGCCGGCGACAGCGAGGTTCACCGGGTCCCGGAAGTCGACCTTGGCCTCGATCCAGATCCGGGCACCGAGCACGGCGATGAGGCCGAAGAGCACGGTGACCGCGCCGCCGAGGACGCCGATCGGGATCGCGGAGATGATCGCGCCGAACTTGGGCAGCAGGGCGAGGGCGATCGCGATGCCGCCGGCGATGATGTAGGCGAGCGTGGAGTAGACCCGGGTGAGGCCCATCACGCCGATGTTCTCGGCATAGGTGGTGGTGCCGGAGCCGCCGAACATGCCGGCGAGCGTGGTGGCGGCGCCGTCGGCGGCGATCGAGCGGCCGATCAGCGGGTCCATGTCGCGCTCGGTCATGGCCGCGACGGCCTTCACGTGCGCGGCGTTCTCGGCGATCAGGACGAGGATCACGGCCGGGACGACGAGGATGATCGCGTGCCAGGTGAAGCTCGGCGTGGTGAAGTCCGGGAAGCCGATCCAGTCCGCGTCGCGGACACCGTCCCAGTTGACCTTGCCGAGGATGGCGGCGAAGACGTAGCCGAGGGCGACACCGATGAAGACGCTGAGCTTCTGCAGCAGGCCGCGCAGCGCGACCGTGCCGATCAGGATCGCGGCGAGCGTGAAGAGCGCGAGACCCGCCTGCTGGGAGAACTGGTCCTTGGCGACGGGCGCGAGGTTGAGCCCGATCAACGCCACGATCGCGCCCGTGACGACGGGCGGGAGCAGGAACTCGACGATCCGATAGCCCGCGCGGTCGATCAGTACGCCGATCAGCGCGAGCACGATGCCCGCAGCCACGATCCCGCCCAGCGCCTCGGCCATCGACCCGTCGTTGATGGCCGCGGTGACGGGCGCGATGAACGCGAAGCTCGACCCGGTGAAGCTCGGGACACGGTTGCCCGTGATCAGGACGAACAGCAGCGTGCCGATGCCCGCGAACAGCAGCGTCGTGCTGACCGGGAAGCCGGTCAGGACCGGCACGAGCGCCGTCGCCCCGAACATCGCCAGCACGTGCTGGGCCCCGATGCCGAACATCGCCGGCAGCGGCAGCCGCTCGTCCGGGGCGATGACCTGTCCTTCACGCTGCAGCGTCCACATGGACGCGGAAGCTACTCCGCGCGCCCGACGGCTTTGGCGACCTCCGCGCGGCGCGACACGCCGAGCTTGGAGAACAGCCGCGTCATGTGGTTCTCGATCGTCTTCTCCGACAGGAACAGCTCGGCCGCGATCTCCTTGTTCGTGCGGCCCATCGCCACCAGGTCGGCGACCTCGCGCTCACGGCCGGACAGGGCGGAGAGCCCGTCCGTGCCGGTCGAGCGGCGCCGGCGTGCGCCGGTCTTCACGCCGAGCTGGCGCAGCTCGCGCGCGGCCTCGTCGCGCAGCCGCGCCGCGCCGAAGCTGCCGAGGTCGGACGCGGCGCGCTCGAGCAACGCCACGTCGCCGTTGGCCCGCCCGGCGAGGATGCGCGCCCGGGAGGCCTGAATGACCGCGCCGACCTCCTCCGCGCGTGTGACGGCTTCAATCGCAGCATCGTGCGACCCGTCCAACTGCGCGCGGGCACACAGAACGGACGCTTCGGCGTAGGGGAGGCCCAGGCCTTCGGCGGCGGCCTCGCCGCGTTGCACCCAGTCGGCGGCGGCGCCGGGCCGGCCCAACGCCAGCTCCGCGCGGGCCAGGATCGCGTAGAGCCACGCGCGGCGGCCGGGTTCGACGCCCGCGAACTCCGGCGCGCCGCCCGCGCTCATGGCGGCGAGGCAGCCCTCCGGCTCGCCGGCTTCGAGCTGCGCGGCGGCGACGTGCACACGGGTGGCGCGCGACAGGACGCTCTCGTCGAGCCCGTCGAGCAGCGCCATCGCTTCGGCACCGGCGGTGCGCGCCCGGTCGAGTCCGCCGCGTAGCGCGCTCACCCACGCGTCGGCGGTGAGCGCGAAGCAGAGCATCTGGTCGTTGCCCCACAGCCGGGCACCCTCGACGGCGGCGTCCGCGGCCTCCGCGGCTTCGTCGAGTCGCCCGCGGACCTCGAGCGCGTGCGCGAGCCCGATCGTCATCGGGATCACGAACTGCCCCTGCCCGGACGCGCGCGAGACGCTGATCCCGCGGCGGAAATGGCGGATCGCGTCGTCGTAGTGCTCGCAGAAGAACTCGGCGAACCCGAGGTAGTAGGCGGTGTCCAGGCGGCCGCTGAGCGCGCCGTCGTCGAGCGTGTCGAGCTGGGTGGCGGCGTCCGCGCGCAGCGTCTGCGCCTCCGCGATGCGGCCGAGCCCGAGCGCGCCGAAGCACTGGAGCGCGGTCGCGACGGCCGCGAACCCGGGCACGCCGACGTCCGAGGCGGTCGCACGGGCACGCTGGGCCCAGGCCACGACGCCGTCGAAGTCACTGTCGTACAGCGCGTCGGCAGCGAGCTCCACTTCCAGGTCGGCGGCCGCGAACGAGCCGTCGCCCAGCGCCGCCTTCTCGGCGAGCAACCGCGCGTGCGCGGCGCCGTGGCGGCCGAGCAGGTTCTCGCACATCGCGCAGCCCGCGACCAGCCGCGCCCGTACGGGGGCGAGCTCCGGGCCCACGAGCGAGAGGCCGGCGTCGAGCGACTCGAGCGCGGCTTCGAGCCGGCCGGTCGCGGCGCGCGCCTGCGCGAGCCCGACGAGCAGCTCGAGCCGTGCCGGCAGTGTCTCGGGCGTCTCGGGCAGCAGCCGCAATGCCGCCGCGAACCGGTCCGCGGCCGTCGCGGGAGCGCGCGCCGCCGCATGGCGCCCGGCCTCGACGAGCACGCTCACGGCCTCGGCGTCGCCCGGCCGCGCGCAGCGCTCGAGGTGATGCGCCCGCGCGGCGAGCGAGCCGCCGCGCTCCTGGAGCGCCGCCGCCGCGCGCCCATGCGCACCGATCCGCCAGCCGCCCGCGGCCGAGTCGTAGATCGCGTGCCGCACCAACGGGTGCCGGAAGCGGTAGCGCCGCGGCGTGTCCGTCGGGACGAGCAACGCGCCGGCGAGCAACTCGTCGAGCGCGTCCAACGCCACCGGCTCGCTCAACTCGGCGGACGCGATCGCGAGGTCCAGGTCCACGGGGTCGCCCGCGACCGCCGCGCCCTGCGCCAGCGCGCGGCCCGCCTCGCTCAACGCCGCGATCTCCTGCTCCAGCGCGCGCATCACGGCACGTGGGACACCCGCCTCGCCGGGCTCCGCGGCGACGCTCCGACCCGCCGCGTGCTGGCGAGCGAGCTGCTGCAGGAAGAACGGGTTGCCGCCGCCCGCCTCGAAGATCTCACCGCGCACGGGGGCGGGGATGCCGTCCCCGAGCAGCGACTGCGCGTCCGCGAACGACAGGGTGCGCAGCGGGTGCTCGATCACGCGCCCGTCGCGTTCGGCGGTCGCCAGCGCGGTGGCCAGCAACGGCCGTACCGGCGCGGGCCGGAACGCGAGCACGAGCAAGATCGAGCCCCGCGGGGGCCGGCGGAGCAACGCGGCGATCGTCTCCAGCGACGAGTCGTCGGCCCACTGCAGATCGTCCAGCGCGAGCACGACGGGCCGGGTCGTCGCCAGCCCTTCCAGGAGCGCGCGTACCGCGCGGTGCGTGCGGTAGCGCTCGTCCTGCAGTCCGGCCGGGACACGGCCGACCAGTGGCAGCACGGCCGCGAGCTCCGGCAGCTGATCGCCGACCAGCCGTTCGAGCCGATCCACACCCAGGAACGCGGCGTGATCGCTGAGCGCGTCCTCCCAGACGCCGAACGGCAACTCGCGCTCCAGCTCCGATGCACGGCCGGTCAGGACCAACGCGTCGCCGGCCCGCACGGCGAGCTCATCCAGCAGCCGTGTCTTGCCGATCCCGCCCTCGCCCGAGAACGCGAGCACCCCGCTGCGGCGTGCGAGCGCCTCGTCGATCGCGGCCAGTTCCGCTCGCCGCCCGAGAAGTCCGGAAGTAGCCAACGCGCCAAATCTAACCCGGAGAAGCATCCGCGCCAGGGGGCTAGCGCGAATACATGCCAACTCCTCCTCTCAACCTCTCCGAAAGCGAGGCAACGAGATGCATGTGAAGAAGCTGGCGGCTGTTGCCGCCACGATCGCCCTTGCCGGTGCTGCAACCGCCTGCGGCGGCGAAGACGAAACAACCGCGAGTACGTCGTCCGGCTCGACGGAGCAGACGGCCAAGCCGGCGCCCGTCGCCGAGATCCCGTCGCTCAGCGGCCAGGACACGGCCGTCACGCTCGACGCGGGCTTCGTCGAGGCCCTCGGCACGCTCAAGCTCACGCCGGCCCCGGTCGGCACCGCCGAGATCACCAAGGAAGGCGTCGCCGAGTTCCCGATCACGGGCGGCAACGTCACCTACTACGAGCCCGGCACCGTCTCCCCGTACGTGCAGGGCATGATCGACCATGACGGCTCCGGCCTCAGCCTCACCGGCGGCGGCAAGACCGTCGAGCTGACCGACTTCGAAGTCGACCCCGGCAAGTCCGTGCTCACGGGCAAGGTGTCCGTCGACGGCCAGGTCGCGGCCGAGAGCGCGCCGCTGTTCTTCCTTGACGGCCGCACGCTGAACCCGCTCAAGACCAACGACAACGGCACCGCCGAGCTCGAGGGCACGACGGTCAAGCTCAAGCAGGAGGCCGCGGACCTGCTCAACCAGACGTTCGAGGTCGACGCGCTGAAGGCCGGCCTGGTCATCGGCGTCGCCAAGATCACCGTCAACACGGCTGCCTAGCCGATTGTCGCTGGGCTCGCGCAGGGACGCGCGCGCCCAGCCGCATGGCGGGCTTCTCGACCAGGTACCAGCTCAGCGACGCGAGCACGAACGTGATCGCCAGGACCAGCACGATCGCGGGGAGAAAGCGCTCCGGCATCCGTTGGTGCATCTGCAGCGCGTAGAGCACGGGGTAGTGCCACAGATACACGCCGAAGGACACCGTGCCGAGCCACGCGACGGGCTTCGCGCTCAGCACCCGGCTCTCGCGATACGCGAGTGACCAGAGGATCAGCGCGAAGCCGATCCCCGCGGGCAGGTCGCCCAGGATGTGTCCGAGCGACCCGGTGCCCTCGCTGTGCCACCACGAGTTCAAGAGCACGATCACGACACCCGCTGTGCCGATCAGGCGCGGCGGGTGTTTTTGTGCGAGCACCGCGGCGAGCACGCCGCACGTGAGCACACCGATGTAGGTCGGCAGCGTCCACGTTGCCTCGGGCGGCCACTGGTTGAGCTCAGCCGCCGTGGTCCACAGCAGCCCGGCCGCGATCAGCGCCCCGCACGTGATCAGCGGCCGCTTGAGCAGTGCGAGTCCGATCAGCGGCAACACGACGTAGAAGCTCACCTCAACGTGCAGCGACCACATCGGCGGGTCCAGCTGGTTGCGCGTCTCCTCGAACAGGTTCGGGAGGAAGAAGATGAACTTCGGCAGGTCGTGCAGCTCGATCGCACGGCCGTGCTCGGTGCCGTAGAGCAGCAGGAACGACCCGGCGAGCGCGAGCCAGTAGCCGGGCGCGACGCGGGCGAAGCGCCGGGCGGCGTAGCGGCGCAGGTCGGGCGTCTTCCCCGCCGCCCACGGCAGCGCCAGCAGGAAGCCCGACAGCACGAAGAAGAAGATCAGCGACACGCGGAACTCGCCCACGACGCGGTCCAGCAGGTCGGTCCGGCCGGGCTGCGGATAGTTCGCGTCCGTGTACATCCACACGTGCAGGCAGACGATCAGGACGCACGCGATCCCGCGCAGTCCGTCGAACGCTTCGTAGCGGGGGCGAGTTATCCGCGCCACGACCTACCGTCTTCATGGTGGATCAACTGCTTCAGCGACTGGCCGGCCCCGATGCGCGCTTCCGCGAGCACCAGCGCGAAGCGATCACGGACCTCGTGGAGGACCGGGCGCGCGTGCTGTGCGTCCAGCGGACGGGCTGGGGCAAGTCGGCCGTGTACTTCCTCGCGACGACGCTGCTGCGCGAGAAGGGCGCGGGCCCTGCGCTGATCGTGTCGCCGCTGCTGGCGCTGATGCGCAACCAGATCGCGGCGGCGGAGAAGCTCGGCATCCGGGCGCTCACGATCAACTCGACCAACCGCGACGACTGGGCCGAGGTCCGCGACCTGCTCGAGCAGGATGCGGTCGACCTGCTCCTGATCAGCCCGGAGCGGCTCAACAACCCGCAGTTCCGGAACACGATGCTGCCGCTGTTCGCCGAGCGCGTCGGTCTGCTGGTGATCGACGAGGCCCACTGCATCAGCGACTGGGGGCACGACTTCCGCCCGGACTACCGCCGCATCCAGGACATGCTCGAGCAGTTGCCCGCGGGCGTCGCGGTGCTGTGCACGACGGCGACCGCGAACGATCGCGTGGTGGCGGACATCACAGAGCAGTTGGCGTTGGGACATGCGGGAGCGTTGCGGACGTATCGGGGGCCCTTGTCGCGGGCGTCGTTGCGATTGGAGGTCGTGGAAAAGCCCGCGCCGGCAGACCGCCTGGCGTGGCTGGCGACTTTTCTCCCCTCCATCCCGGGTTCCGGGATCGTCTACACCCTTACCAAACGTGACGCCGATCTGGTCGCCGATTTTCTGAACGCCCACGGGGTGCCCGCGCAGTCCTACAGCGGTGAGGTGGACACCACGACGCGGATCGCGACCGAGGAGAAGCTGCTCCGCAACGAGCTCAAGTGCGTGGTGGCGACGAGCGCGCTGGGCATGGGCTACGACAAGCCCGACCTCGGCTTCGTCGTGCACTACCAGGCGCCCGGTTCCGTCATCTCCTACTACCAGCAGGTCGGCCGCGCGGGGCGTGCGATCGACCGCGCCGACGTCGTGCTGCTGCGCGGCGCCGAGGACCGCCGGATCCAGGACTTCTTCATCGAGCAGGCGTTCCCGCCGAAGGAGCGCGTCGACGCGGTTCTGGAAGCGCTGCAGGACGGCGGCGCGACCACCAACGAGCTGATGGGCATCGTCAACCTCGGCAAGGGGCGGATCGAGGCGATGCTGAAGGTGCTCGACGTGGAGGGCGCGGTCGGCCGCAACGGCACCCGCTGGACGCGTCAACCCGGCGTGACGTGGGAGTACGACGGCGACCGCTACGCCCACGTCACCGCGCTGCGCCGGCGCGAGCAGGAGGCGATGGCGGCGTTCGGGGCCGACGGGCGCTGTCTGATGCGCGCGCTGCAGGAGGAGCTCGACGACCCCGATCCCGCCGACTGCGGCGTGTGCGCGGTGTGCACTTCGCCCAAGTTCGCCGGGCCGCTGGATCCGGAGCTGGTGCGCGCGGCGGCGCTGCATCTGCGCTCGAAGCCGCTCGTCCTGGACGTCAAGAAGATGGCGCCGGACAGCGAAGGCAAGATGAAGAAGCTCGCCGACGGCGTGCGGGCGGAGGAGGGCCGCGCGCTGGCGCGGCTGGGGGACGGCGGCTGGGACCCGCTGGTGAAGTCCGGCCGCAGCGAGGGCCGGTTCGACGAGAAGCTCGTGGAGGCGGCGGCCGAGGCCGTGCGCACCTGGCACCCGGCGATCGGCTTCGTCACTGCCGTGCCGTCATTGCGCTCCGGCGCTCTGGTGCCGGAGTTCGCGGAGCGGCTGGCAGCGGCGCTCGGCCTCCCGTTCGAGCCGTTGCTCGAACGCGTCGGCGACAACCCGCCGCAGCGCGAGATGGCGAACTCCGCTCAGCAGGTGGCGAACGTCCGCGGCGCGTTCAAGGTCGTCGCCGCGCCGCCGGCGGCCGGCGGACTGCTGGTCGACGACATCCGCTTCTCCGGCTGGACGCTGGCGATGATCGCGGGCCAGCTCCGCCGCCAGGGCGCAACCGCCGTCTACCCCTTCGCGCTCTCGACCGCGTTCTAACGGAGCGTGATCGTCTTGGTCGTGCTGCTGGTCCCCTGAGCGACCCGCAGCGTGACCTTCTTGCCCTTCAAGCGCTTGCTCTGCTTGCGCCCGGTGGCGTTGAACTTGAGCTTCACCGTGACGGTCCCGGCGGCGCGCGCGGTGGCCGAGCCGGTCGCGATCACGACCGCCTTGCCCTTGCGGCCGAGCGCCTTGGCGGGCACGGACGCGGACAGCGTGATCTTCCCCGCCGCAGCCGCCTTGACCTTGATCGCGAGGCCCTTGGTGAGCGCGGCGCGCGTGACGCGAGCCGGGATCGTGGCGGTCGGCGCGGTGGGCGTGCCGGCGGGCGGCTGCACGACGGGCGTGCCGGTCCCACCACCGGTAGGCAGCGGCGGGGGCAGGAACGCGGAGACGTTCGCGGGCCCGATGGACGCGCTCGTAGCGCCCTTGGGCGCGATCAGCACGGCGGGGGCGCTCAGCACGCACGGGTCGGCCGCCGTGGTCGGCGTCCCGGCGACCTTGAGCCCGTCGCCGTCGCTCCAGGCCACCCGCGTCGCGTCCTGGGAGAGCGACACGTCCTTGGCGACGCCCGTGGCCGGCACGTAGCAGTCGACGGCGGCTGGGAACGTCGGGGGCTGGTCGACCCCGGGCACGCTGATCAGCGCGATCTTGCCGGTCGTCTGCGTCCCGTTCGTCCACTGCTCGAGCTCCTGCCCGATCAGGCGCCCGTCGGCCGCCACGTCGGTCCGGCGCAGTTCGAGACCGGTGAGCGTGGTGTCCATCCACGGCGTGAAGTCCTCGCTGAAGACCGCGGTCTGGACGTTGACGACGCGGCCCGAGCGAGCGATCACGCGCGACCCGAAGAGCGTGGGCGCCTCCATGCCGCTGAGGTCGATCGGCTCCAGGGAGCTGGCGGCCGTCGGTCGGGCGTAGGTGCCGCGAGCGAAGGAGTACTGCCCGTTGATGCAGCAGCTGCTGTGGGAGTAGCCGTAGACCATGAAGCCGCCATCGGGGCTGACGTCCAGGCTGAGCGGATACACCGGAAGCTGCCAGTTGCCCTTCATGGTGAGCGGCGACTGGATCGTGGACGTGCCGTTGGGCTCCCACACCTGGAACCAGGACAGCGACGAGATCTTGCCCGGCTCGATGCGGCTGGCCACGATCCGGCCGTTGTCGGCCTGCGCCACCGCGTTCCACTTCTCGACCGCGCCGCTGGAGTTGGAGTAGTGACCGGCCAGCTTCGCGCGCTGGGTCCCGTCCAGCGACGCCAGCCAGACCTCACCGTCGGCGATGTACGCGACCGACGCCGCCTGCGCCGCCGGTGCGAGGAGCAGCAGGAACAACACGCTGAGGAGGGTGCGCTTCACACGCAGATTGAACCGCTTCAGCGCCTGCCGGGCAGCGGACCTTCGGCTAGGTCCTGAGGAGTTTCTCCCACAGGCGCTTGTTGCGGACCTTGATCGTGCCGAACACCGTGCCGCCGGTGAGGATGACCCGCGGCGCGCCGGGGGAGGCCGGGCCGGCCTGGTGCTTGAGGCTGCCCATGCGTTTGTCGGCGCGGACCTCCACCTGGACGCCCTCGGGCACGAGCAGATCGATCGTCCCGAACGGCGTGAACGCGTCGATCACGATCTCGCGCGAGCTGATCGTGGCCTGGCGCAGGTCGAGCTTGATGGAGCCCGTCCACGACCGGAACTCGCTGTGTGCGGGCACGATCCAGGCGCCGGAGCGCTTGACGTCGCCCATCCCGCTCTCTTTCGCGTTCTCGGGCGCCGTGGGGAGGGTCACGCCGGACGCGGGCAGGTCGGCGGTCAACGACTCGAGGTCGGACCGCATAACGGCGCTCGCCGCCACCTCGATCCGGTCCGTCAGCTCTTCCATCGTGAGGCGGCCTTCGGCGGCCGCCTCACGGAGTTGCTCGATGACTGCGTCGCGTTCTGCGTCTGAAGCTCGTACGTCCACCTAGATGGATTTCACCACGGGCGCCTTCTTCTTGCGGATCGTCAGCGTCTTGGTGACCGTCGTCGCGCCCGCCTTGGTGGCCACGACCTTGATCACGGTGCCGACCGGCAGCGCCTTCTTGATGAACGTCTTCAGGCTCACGTTGCCCGACGCGTTCTTCTTCGTGAAGCCCTTGCCCTTCAGACCCTTCGGGCAGCCCTTGCCCTTGCAGGTGACGACGATCGTCGTGCCCGCCTGGAGGTCACGCAGCACGAGCGCCGAGAACTTCGTGGCCTTGCTCGACGCCGAGCTGAACGCGAACGTCAGCCGGAACTCGGCCTTCGCCACCGGGGTCACGCCACCACCCGGCGCGGGGCCGGGGCCGGGGTTGACGATGATCGGGGGCGGCGGCGGGCAGCCACCCTCGGCCGCCACTGCCGGACACGCATCCGCGCTGTCGGGCACGCCGTCGCCATCGCCGTCGGAGAGCGGCTGCGGGCGCACCGGGCACCCGGTGCCGGCGGCCGCGTCAGCCGCGCACGGGTCATTGGCATCGACGATGCCGTCGCCGTCGAAGTCGGCCGTGCCGCCGACGAACCCCGTGCCCGGCGCGACCGCGCTCTTCAGCCCGGCGCCGGAAACGCCGCCGGCGCTGCGCACACCGCCGGTCGTGGCGCCGCCGAGGCCGGCGGTGCCGCCCGTCGCCGCGCTGTCGCGCGAGGCGAACGCCGAACCGGGGCCCGCGCGGAACACGCCGACGCTCGGGCCGCCGGCGCCGCCACTGCCCGAACCGCCCTGGCTGCCGTCGCCGCCCGGCCCGCCGAAGGCGCCGTCACCGCTGGTGACCGAGATGGAGAACGGGCCGACGCTTATCGTGCACGTGACGGCTTGCCCAGGGCTGCCACCGAAGCCACCGAAGCCGCCCGGCTGACCCGCGGCGCCGTTGCCGCCGACGCCGCCAGTGCCGCTCTTGAGCGTTGAGGCGACGGCCGTGACCGAGGCGTTGAAGATGTACACGCCGAAGGAGCCGCCGCCCGGGGCGCCACCGGCGCCGCCGCTGCCGGGCGTTCCGCCGCCGCCGCCACCCCCGCCGCCGCCACCCGCGGCTCCGGAGGCTCCGCTGAGGGCGTTGACGGCTCCGAAACCGCCGCCGCCACCACCGCCGCCACCGCCGGGGTTCCCGAGCGGGCCGGTGTTGCCGCTGGCTCCGCCCCAGGTGGCGCCCGCGATATCCGGGGTGGATGTGGCGAGCGCTCCGGTCGTGACCGGCGCCGCGGGAGAACTGCCGTCGCGGCCGTTCGTCGGTGTGCCGCCGCTGAGGGCGCCCGGAGCGAAGAAGCCGGACGTGCCGGCACCGCCGGAGAGGCCGCCGAGCACCGCGGGCGACCCGGCACCGCCCAACCCGCCCACGCCCGCGTTGCCGGACCCGGGCGCGCCACCGCCTGTGCGCCCAGAGGTACAACCGCCGAGTGTCCCGCCGGTGCCGCCCGTGGCCGTCCGCGCCGGCCGCGTGATCACCGCCAGCGCGGGTGAACCCGCTCCCGCGGAGCCACCTTGCGCCGTCACGCCCTCGAGCACGACCGTCGACCCGTTGATCGCGCGCAGGCCGTACGAGCTGGAGAGGGAGTTCGCGCCGGTGAGCGACAGCAGTTGGAGCACGACCTTGGTGTCGTTGTCGGCGACCGCCGCGTTGCTCGCGCCGGTGATCAGCGTCGGCTCGGTGGTCACGCGCTGGCCGAACGTCGGCGTGTAGCCGCCGTAGATGCCCACACCCGACTCGAGGTTGAGGAGCTCCACGTAGGTCCCCGCCGCCACGTAGACGTCCTTGCCGGCGGCCTTCGCGGCTGCGAGGGCGTTCCCGACCGACTTCTTCGGGAAGTCGCGGCTGCCGGAGCGCGAGTCCTGCCCGCCACCCGCGTCGACGAAGACGGCCTTCGCGACGTCGCCGTCGATGCCGTCGCAGTTCGTGTCCACGAAGGCGAGGTCAGGCCGGTCGGCCGCGCCCGGGAAGATCCCGGCGTCGAGGTCGTTGCAGTCGGCGGGCGTGGACACCCCGTCGAGATCGAAGTCGGTCGCGTGGGCGACGGCCGCCGGGGGGGCCAGCGCCATCAGGACGGTCAGGGCGAGTGTGGGTGCGAGCTTGTTCATGCGCTGACGCGACCGTACGCCGGTCGCTTCTCGCGTGTCAACGCGTAAGGTCCGGGATCACATGGCGATCGTTGTCGGAGGAGAAGCCCTCGTCGACCTGGTGCCGCACGCTGCCGGTCAGCTGCGCGCACACCCGGGTGGGGGGCCGTACAACACCGCCCGTACGCTGGGGCGACTGGACCAGGACGTCCACTACCTGGGATGTCTGTCCGATGACGGATTCGGTGCCCAGCTGCGCGCGCAGCTCGAGCAGGACGGCGTGCGCCTGGACACGTCAGTGGCCACGACCAAGCCGACGACACTCGCGCTGGTCGACCTCGACGCGGACGGCGCCGCTTCATACCGCTTCTACACGCAGGAGACGAGCGCTCCCGCGCTGACGCCCGAGGCTGCGCTTGCCGCGCTCCCAACGCAGGTCGACTTCCTGCACGTCGGGACGCTCGGGCTCGTGATGGAGCCGATCGCGAGCGCGCTGCAGGCCGTGGTCGAGGCGGTTGCCGACCGCGCGCTGATCATGGTCGACCCGAATTGCCGGCCGACGTTCATCGCGGACCGCGACGCGTACCGGGCGAGCCTGGACAACACGCTGCGCCACGCGCACGTAGTGAAGGTCAGTGGGGACGACCTCGAATATCTGTCACCCGGCGTTGGCATGGCCGAAGCGGCACGGGCGTTGGGCGTGCCGGTCGCGCTGGTCACGCTCGGGGGCGACGGCGCGCTGATCGTCACGCCGGACGGTGAGGTGCAGGTCGATGCGCCGAAGATCACGGTGGTGGACACGATCGGCGCCGGCGACGCGTTCGGCGGCGGCTTCTTGACCTACTGGGCGCGATCGGGGCTCTCCCGTGACGCGCTGCAAGACGCGGAGGCGGTGCGGGCGGCGACGCGCTTTGCGTGCGTCGTCGCCGCCCGGACCTGCGAGCGGGCGGGTGCTTCTCCGCCGAGGCTGTCAGACCTCGACGGCGACCTCTGAGCCGGGGACAGGCTCGCGCTCGCGCGGCATCCGGAGCGCCACGAGGGCGATCGCGATGCCGACGATGACGGCTCCGGCGGCGACCTGGAAGGCCAGGGTGTAGCCGCCGGTGAGCGCGCTCAGGGCGCTCTCGCCGGAACTGGTGAGCTCGGCGGTGCGATCCGACGCGAGCGTGCCGAGGATCGCGATCCCGAGCGCGCCGGCGAGCTGCATCGAGACGTTGATGATCCCGCTGCCGAGGCCCGCGTCCTCCGGGCGCACGTCGCTCATCGCGATCGTCATCAGCGGGAGCATCGCCGTGCCCATGCCGAGACCCATCACGGCGAAGGCCGCGAACAGCGTCGGGAAGTAGCCCGTGTTGGCGTCCACGGTGGTGAGCAGCGTGAGCGCGCCGACCACGAGCACGAGGCCGACGACGACGGTGCGCTCCGGCCCGAGCCGGTTCATCACCCGCGCGGTGGTGCCGAGCGAGAGCGCGCCGACGATCAGTGTCATCGGCAGGAACGCGAGGCCGGTGAGCCACGCGCCATAGCCGAGCACGCTCCCGACGTACAGCGAGCCCATCACCCACGTGCCGAACATGCCGGTGACGAGGAACCCGCGGACGACCGAAGCGCCGATCAGCGAGCGGACGCGCAGGATGCGCAGGGGGAGGATCGGGTTGGCGATGCGCGACTGCAGGTACAGGAACGCGACGCCCATGATCGCGGCCGCGCCGCCCCAGGTGAGCGTGTGCGCGGACGTCCAGCCGTGCTCGGCCGCGGTGATGATCGCGTAGACCGCCGTCATCATCGAGGCGGTCATCAGCACCGAGCCCGCGACGTCGATCCCGCTGCGCAGGCCGAGGCCCGGGCGGTTCTCGATCAGCCGCGCGCCGAGCGCGAGCACCGCGATCCCGATCGGGACGTTGACGGTGAAGATCCAGTGCCAGTCGACGGACTGGACGAGCGCGCCGCCGAGCAGCAGGCCGAGCGAGCCGCCGGAGGTCACAACGAACATGTAGGCGCCCATGGCCTTCACGCGCTCGTCGACGCGCGGGAAGTCGGTGGCGATGAGGGCGAGGATCACCGAGGTGGCGATCGCGCCGCCGAAGCCCTGGAGGAACCGCGCGGCGATCAGTGTGAGCTGCGATTCCGCCAGCCCACAGGCGAGCGAGGCGACGGTGAAGATGGCCGTGCCGGCGAGGAACACGCGCTTGCGGCCGAGGAGGTCGCCGAGGCGGCCGGCGAGCAGCAGGAAGCTGCCGTAAGAGATGAGGTACGCCCCGACGACCCACGTGAGGTCGGCCTGGGAGAACTGCAGGTCGCGCTGGATGACCGGAAGGGCGACGTTCACGATGGTCATGTCCACGACCATCATCAGCTGCGCCAAACACACGACCACCAGCGCCATCCACGTGCGCCGGGAGGCGCCTTCTACTTGGGAAGGGATAGTCACTATGGAAGTGACTATATGGCGTCACGGATGATCCCGCAACCGCTACTCTCTAAATCGACACATGTCCAGCACCCCTTCGTCCGGCTCGGTCGCCCTTCTGATCCAGCTCACGCGCCGCGTCTACCGCCGCGCGAACGAGGACGTGCTCGGGATGAAGCTCAAGGCGTACATGGTCCTGATGAACCTGCGCGAGGGCGCGCTGCCGCAGGCCGACCTGTGCGCGTCGATGCAGATGGACGCCAACAACACGGTCCTGTTGCTCAACTACCTCGAGGACCTGGGGTTCGTCGAGCGCCGGCGCGACCCCACGGACCGGCGTCGCCACATCGTGGGGACCACCGAAGCGGGGCTGGAAGCGCTGGCGCGCGCTGAGCGCGCCATGGAATCACTCGAGGAAGAGGTCTTCGGCGCGTTGAGCACCGAAGACCGGGATGCGCTGCGGGGGCTGCTCGAGCGCGCCGTGGCGGCCGAGCAGGCCGCGGTCTAGCGGACCTGCAGCTGCGGGCGGTCGCAGCGACCGTCGTGGCAGACCTCGGGGAACGAGTCGGTCATGCCCTGGTGGAAGTGGACGGGCGCTTCGCCGTCCGGCGCGCCGGCGATGGTGCGCTTCAGCGCGGAGATGATCTTGCTCATGGTGGGAGGGTCCTTCAGGAGTGGGGAGGAGCTCCAATGGTGACAGCTTGCATCCCAGATGCGTGTTAGCTCCTTTGTGTGACCGTCGATACGGTTCAGGGCGTGCTCGACGGGCTCGAGATCCCGATCATCGGCGCGCCCCTCGCGGGTGGGCCGTCGACGCCCGAGCTCGCCGCCGCGGTGTCGAACGCCGGCGGTTTGGGCTTCCTCGCCGCGGGCTACCTGAGCGCGGACGCGCTCGCGGAACGGATCGCCGCGACCCGCGCGCTGACCGACAAGCCCTTCGGCGTGAACCTGTTCGTGCCCGGTCCACGGGCGGAGCCAGAGACCTACGCGGCGTACTGCGCCGACCTCGGCGACCCACGCTGGGACGACGACGCCTGGGACGCGAAGCTCGCGCTCCTCACGCGCGAGCCGGTCGCGGCGGTCTCGTACACGTTCGGCTGCCCGGACCCGCTGCCCGACCTGCCCAGCGAGGCGTGGGTGACCGTGACGAGCCCGGACGAGGCGCGCGCCGCGATCGCGGCCGGCGTCGATGTCCTGGTGGCGCAGGGCGGAGAAGCCGGCGGCCATCGCGGCACGTGGGTCGACACGCCCGAGACGACGCCGATCGGGCTCCTCGCGCTGTTGCAGCTCGTAGCCGCCGCGGTGGCGGCGGGCGGCGAGGCCGCGGCGGGTGGCGGCGCAGAGGCGGCCGCGGGCGAGGCCGCGCCAGCGGGCGGTGGG
>JAPDDQ010000426.1 GCA_027587225.1 Solirubrobacter taibaiensis | reverse complement strand
AAAGAAAGACTGGTGCAATCATTTTTTCTTTTATAGGAACTATGATTTTCTTTTTATTTTTAAGAAGAGTTAAGCTTCGTTCGTCTTTAATTGTCCCGATTATTGGATTGATGCTTGGAGCAGTTATTTCTGCAGTGTCTACTTTTTTAGGACTCCTTTTTCAAAAGACGCAAAGTATTGAAACTTGGTTTGTAGGTTCATTTGCTAACATTCAGGTCGGAAGATATGAATATTTATGGCTGATTGTTATCATTACTTTTCTTATTTTTATGTATGCTAACAGATTGACTTTAGCTGGACTAGGAGAAGATGTCGCAACAAGTCTTGGAGTTAATTACAATAGAATTGTTCTTTTTGGAACTGCTCTTATCTCTGTTGCAGTTGGAATTGTTGCAGCTGTTATTGGACACTTACCTTTCTTAGGATTAATTGTGCCAAATATCGTTTCAATGTTTAGAGGTGATGATCTTAGGAGTAATTTACCTTGGGTTTGTGTGATCGGAATGGGATCAATAACTGCCTGTGACATCATTTCTCGAACAATTATACAGCCTTTTGAATTACCTGTTTCTTTAATACTTGCAACAGTGGGAGCAGTCGTTTTTATTACTATTTTATTGAGAAAAAGAAAACCAAGGAGGCTACGATGAT
>JAPDDQ010000425.1 GCA_027587225.1 Solirubrobacter taibaiensis | reverse complement strand
ATGGAATAGGGATAAATATAACTTTGAGAGAAAAGAAGGTGTACTATGGAGTTTACATTCGAAAAGGTTCAACGTATTGAAGATGCAAATATATACCGTGTTAGTAATATAACTGATATTTATGAAACAGATTTATTTGATGATTATAATCGTAATGTTGATAATTTAAGTTTACTTGTTCAAGAGAGGATTAATCAGTTTATTGTACATGTAGATAAATCTGAGGAAAAAAATGTGAAAGAAGAAATAGAGTCTAAAAACATTTCCTACACAGTTTTTGATTCGGGAAGAAGGAACATTTTCTTTGTTTTTGATTCTATACCAAGGACAGAAGTATCATATATAATCAAGTATTTTTATGGTGTAAGTATAGAAAATACTTTTGCTATTATCAGTTTAGGAAATAGCGTTGGTATTAAACTAGAGGAAATAAATCAAAGTAAATTGATGAAGTGTTTAATGGGAGAATGTGTTGTACCACAAATCGAATTAGTTCCATCATCGGCGTGTGCATTTATTCAATATGATGGTGCGCTTTTAACAATTGCTAGTAATAATTTCGATATTTATGCAACATGAAAATAATAAGAGGTAATTAAATGATTTTTTTAGCGCAAGGAGATACTGGAGATATCCAAAGTTAATTAATAT
>JAPDDQ010000424.1 GCA_027587225.1 Solirubrobacter taibaiensis | reverse complement strand
TTTTTTACTATATTGTAACTTAAATATTATTAAAAAACAAAGTACGCCAGACTTTACTAGACTGGCGTACTTCCCAACTCAATTCTTAATAAATTCTTTCGTTAACCCCTTCGCCTTTTCCAAAGCGTTTTTGATTTGTTCAAATCCTGTTCCACCCGAACTATTACGACGCTTTACAGCCGCATATGGTGAAAGAACTTCATACAAATCCTCTTCAAATAAAGAGCTCATTTCTTTATATGTTTCAAGCGAGACATCTAATAAATAAATTCCTTTTTGTGTGCAATATAGCACTAACTTCCCAACAATTTCATGAGCTTGACGGAATGGTAGTCCTTTGTTTGCTAAATAGTCGGCAATTTCTGTTGCGTTGGAGAAATCTTGCGTCACAGCTTGCCCCATTTTTTCTTTGTTTACAGTCATCGTTTCAAGCATGCCCGCCATAATATGAAGGCATCCTTCTACTGTTTTTACTGTATCAAACATTCCTTCTTTATCTTCTTGCAAGTCTTTATTGTAAGCGAGCGGTAATCCTTTCATTACTGTAAGTAAACTGAATAAATTACCGTATACTCTGCCTGTTTTACCACGGATTAGTTCCGCCATATCCGGATTTTTCTTTTGCGGCATAATGCTGCTTCCAGTTGCGTA
>JAPDDQ010000423.1 GCA_027587225.1 Solirubrobacter taibaiensis | reverse complement strand
AGAAAACGATAGATAATTTAATGCTTTTACAAAAAAGCTTTGAATTTGTAAGTGGTCACAGTGCCAGTTTGGATTCATATCGTTTGGACTATATGAATAAAGGAGAGACAGTATTTCGTTTAAATGAAGATGGATATTCAGTATTCAATGAAGATGGATTAGCTGAATTGAGACAAATATGGGGATCAGAAGAAGTAATGGAATATGAAAGACCGTTGCTGTCTTTAAATACTAAAGGTATAGAACAGAAGGTTACTCTTCCGTCAGGGCATGTTGTAATAGCATCCCTAGAAAATAATCCAGAGATAAAGAAACAATTAATTAAGGATATTGGCATTGGATACAAGTTATCACTAGATGGGCAAGTGGTTCGACTACAACCAATTTGGTATGTAAAGCTTGTTGAAGATGAAACAGGTAAACAGAAAATCTATGAGTGGAGTGAGGGAGGACTAAATGGATTGGGATCGGATTAAAACCATATTTATTGTGACCTTTTTTGTTTTGGACCTCTTTCTCATTTTCCAATTCATTCAAAAGCAAGATAGTAATCAATTGGAGCTTATTGCAGAAACAAAGATAGATCAAGAATTAAAAGAAAATAAAATTACGATGGGAAATATCCCTAAAGAACCGAAAAAAGAGTCATTTA
>JAPDDQ010000422.1 GCA_027587225.1 Solirubrobacter taibaiensis | reverse complement strand
CCAGTTGGAGTTGCAGGTTCAACAGTAGTTGCCTCAATGGAAGGAACAAGACCAGTTTTAGTAGAAATACAGGCATTAATTTCCCCTACTAGTTTTGGAAATCCTCGAAGAATGGCGACAGGAATTGATCATAATCGTGTCTCGCTTATTATGGCGGTACTAGAGAAAAGAACAGGTTTACTATTACAAAATCAAGATGCGTATTTAAAAGTAGCTGGTGGTTTGAAATTAGACGAACCGGCAATTGATTTAGCTGTCGCCTTAAGTATAGCTTCAAGTTTTAGAGATAAATCTACGGCACCAACTGATGCGGTAATAGGAGAAGTTGGATTAACTGGAGAAATAAGAAGAGTATCAAGAATTGAACAACGTGTACAAGAAGCAGCTAAATTAGGATTTCAACGTGCTATCATTCCTAGAAAAAATTTAGGGGGATGGACAATTCCAGAGGGGATTGAGGTTGTAGGTGTTTCTAATTTGGGAGAAGCGCTTCGTTTGACATTAGGAGGCTAGGCTATGGAAGAAAATAAGCAACGTGTCAAAAGTATGATTAACATTTTACAGCTCGTGGCCCCAGGAACACCACTGCGCGAAGGGATAGATAATGTACTTCGCGCACAAACGGGGGGACTAATTGTTCTTGGGTATAATGA
>JAPDDQ010000421.1 GCA_027587225.1 Solirubrobacter taibaiensis | reverse complement strand
GGTACAATGACTCCAAAGAAATCTAACTCAGCGTTACGTAAATACGCTCGTGTACGTTTAACAAACGGTATCGAGGTTACAACTTACATCCCAGGTATCGGTCATAACCTACAAGAGCATAGCGTAGTATTAATTCGCGGTGGTCGTGTAAAGGATTTACCGGGGGTACGTTACCACATCGTTCGTGGTGCGCTTGACACAGCTGGTGTTGACAAACGTATGCAAGGACGTTCTAAATATGGTACTAAGAGACCAAAACCTGCTAAAAAATAATAACTTTAAAATGAAAGGAGGAACTCAATATGGCTCGTAAAGGACCTGTTGCGAAACGTGACGTGTTACCAGATCCAATGTACAATTCGAAGCTAGTAACACGGCTTATCAACAAAATGATGGTTGACGGTAAAAAAGGTAAATCTCAAACAATTCTTTATAATGCGTTCGATATCGTAAACGAACGTACTGGTAAAGAGCCAATGGAAGTATTCGAGCAAGCTCTTAAGAACATCATGCCTGTTCTTGAAGTACGCGCTCGTCGTGTTGGTGGTGCTAACTACCAAGTTCCAGTTGAGGTTCGTCCAGAACGCCGTACAACTTTAGGTCTTCGTTGGTTAGTAAACTACGCTCGTCTTCGTGGTGAAAAAACTATGGAAG
>JAPDDQ010000420.1 GCA_027587225.1 Solirubrobacter taibaiensis | reverse complement strand
TGGAGCATTAATAGTAGCAGGTGATGAAGTTGCGATTGGGGTTATGACAGAGGTTGAAAAATTAGGGATTCAAGTTCCTGAGGATTTAGCGATTATTGGCTTTGATAATCAACCTATCTCGCAAGTGTTACAATTGACAACTATTGATCAAAATTTAAAGGAGATAGGGAAAACTGCTTTTGAAATGTTGCATAGAAAAGTGAATGACGAGAGTTCTGAACAAGAAAAGCTGGAAATTCCATACGAACTTGTGGAACGCTCTACAGTTTAATCGTAATCCGTTATGTGTATAATCGCATAACGGATTATTTTTTTGAAATATCTTTGACAGGAAACGCGTTTCATACTTTATAAAGGAGTTAAACCGGTCTGTAATAATCCATGGATTCTTTTCAAGTGTTAATGCAGTGAATAGAATTTGGAGGAATATGCATGAATGAACTTTTATCGAGTATGAAAAAGTATGTAGATGATGATGAAAAGATTCTGGCTTTTGTGGTAGGGATATTTGAGAAGGATAATTTTATATTATCGTATCAACATGGGGTTTTTGTTGCCACTACTAGACGTCTCCTTTTTTACGGGAAATTTCCGTACTATTCTTCAACATTTAAAGAGTATTCATATTTGTATATAGATAGCATAGATTTTCAT
>JAPDDQ010000419.1 GCA_027587225.1 Solirubrobacter taibaiensis | reverse complement strand
GTTTCTTAAGTCATTCATCCTTTTACTCGCTTAATCTGAGCGCCTAAACTTTGCAATTTTTCTTCAACATGTTCATAGCCACGATCTATATGGTAAATACGATCAATTAGTGTTTCACCTTCTGCAACTAAGGCTGCAAGCACTAGTGAAAATGAAGCACGTAAATCTGTAGCCATAACAGGTGCAGCTTGAAGTGTTTCCACACCAGTTACGATCGCATCATGGCCTTCTACCTGAATATTTGCACCCATACGTGAAAGTTCAGGGACATGCATAAAGCGATTTTCAAAAATTGTTTCCGAAATCGTCGCAAAACCACGACCAATTGCATTCACGGCCATAATTTGAGCTTGCATGTCAGTCGGAAATTCTGGATGAGGCAATGTTCTAAAACTAACAGCTTTAGGACGTTTCCCTTGCATGTCTAGTTCAATCCAATCATCGCCACGAGTAACTTCCGCACCCATTTCTTCGAATTTATCTAATACAGCTTCTAATAATGCTGGATCTGTATGCGTCGTTTTGATACGACCACCAGTGATCGCTGCAGCAGCTAAATATGAACCAGTTTCTATACGATCTGCTACGACTGCGTATTCACAACCATGCAGACTTTCAACACCAGTTACTACCAAAGTGTCTGTATCAAGGCCTT
>JAPDDQ010000418.1 GCA_027587225.1 Solirubrobacter taibaiensis | reverse complement strand
GTATGAACTGACATCACAATCCCAAAACCTGCCAATAAGGTGATAATAGCTGTACCACCATAGCTCATAAATGGTAATGGATCTCCTGTCACAGGAAAAATTCCACTGACCATACCTGAGTTAACAACGACATATAGAAAAAAAGACAACGCTAATGAGCCGACAATCAATCGTCCGAAATTATTAAATGAGTTTAATCCAATCATAAAACAGCGGATGATGATTGCTGCATATAAGCTAAATAGAATCACCACACCAATAAAACCAAACTCTTCTGCATAAGTTGACATAATAAAGTCTGTATGCCGTTCAGGTAAAAATCCAAAATGTGATTGAGTGCCTTGTAAATAACCTTTTCCTGAAAACCCACCCGAACCAATCGCAATTTTAGACTGAATAATATTCCAACCTGAACCAAGGACATCAGCCTCAGGATCAATCAAAGTTGTGATACGCTTTTTTTGATAGCTTTCCAATAAAAAAGTCCAAGCAATCGGAAGAAATAACATCACTAAACCCATAGAGCCTAGAATTAATTTCCAAGAAATACCTGCCAAAAACAATACAAACAGACCACTGGTGAGGATCAGAATGCCTGGCCCCAAATCAGGTTGTAATGCGACTAAAAGTAAAGGAATGACAATTAAAGCCAATG
>JAPDDQ010000417.1 GCA_027587225.1 Solirubrobacter taibaiensis | reverse complement strand
TCTTATTTTGAACAGGAGTAGCGGTTAGTAATAAACAAAACTTCTTTTTTAATCGTTGTGCAAATTCATAGTTTTTTGTTTTATTATTTTTCAGTTTATGTGCTTCATCGATAATAATAAGGTCATATTCTAAGTTCAACACGATATCGCGATGTGGTGAACGTTTCGCAGTATCAATTGATGATACGATTACGTCAGCTTGTTCCCACGAGTAGCTTTTCTTTTGTGCTACAGCGGGAATGAAAAACTTTGTATTCAGCTCGTATGCCCATTGTGATACGAGAGAAGCTGGGACAAGTATAAGTACCTTTTTCACAAGCCCGCGGACCATGTATTCTTTCAAAATAAGTCCAGCTTCGATTGTTTTTCCAAGACCTACTTCATCTGCTAGAATCGCTTTACCATTCATTTGTTCAATTACATTTTGAGCGACTTCTAATTGATGCGGAAGCGGTGTGAAATGGGATAAATGTTTCGGTGCTTGTAGTCCATCAAAAGTAGGAACAAGTAACGATTTTTCTGTTTCATAAGCTAAGTGATATAAATCCCAGTTTGTCCAAGGACCATCTTCATCAATTCTATTTAAAAAATTGTTTTGCCATGTCCGATCTACGGAAATATCGACATTCATTACAACTCTCCCACCTTTTATAAA